>NZ_JBNHGC010000002.1:0-785999 GCF_059090885.1 Arthrobacter sp. Y3223065
GTGATTTTCCCTACTCATTCTGTGAGGGGCGTGGCACGGACAGGGAGGGCACAAGACGCCGAGTGGATAAGAAAGGGCGACAACGTCGTCAGCTTTGCCGGAGCGGATCTGGTGGGGTGCGGGCTCCCGCGCCACCGCCGTGTGGACCGCGGAGCAGGGCATGAACCTGATGAGCTCCACCCTGCTGATCGAGGACACCGGCGTGCCCTTCGACCAACTGCAGGCCGAGCAGATCCACCTGTTCCACGAGGCGTGGCAGAAGGCCGGCCACGCGCATGCTCCGCGGGTGTCGGTCAGCCGCAGCGTGATGCCAATTGTCGACGACGAGGACCGCCGTTACTTCGGGCTGCGCGGCCAGGCCGACCAGCACGACCAGGTCGGCATGCTGGACGGCGCCCGCTCAAGGTTCGGCAAGAGCTACATCGGCGAGCCGGACAAGATCGGCGCCGACCTGGCCGTGGACCAGGCCGTGCGGGCGGCGGATACGGTGCTGTTGACGGTGCCGAACTACCTGGGCGTGGCGTACAACGCCAAGTTGTTGGACAACATCGTGCGGCACGTGGCACCGGCCGCCGGCTGGCGCTGAGACCCGGGCGACGTCATCCGGGCCGGCGGGCGCCGGGACCCGGTCGAAGCACTACAGCAGCACGTCGTTCAGGTCGTAGGAGACCGGCTCGTCCAGTTGCTCGTAGGTGCACGACTCCGGCTCGCGGTCCGGCCGCCAGCGGACGAACTGCGCGGTGTGCCGGAAGCGCTCGCCCTCCATGTGGTCGTACTTGACCTCGAGCACCCTCTCCGGCCGCAGCGGCACGAAGGACAGGTCCTTGCCGCCGCTCCAGCGGCTGCCTTCGGTCGTCAGGGGAGTCCGCTTGCCGGCCTCGTGCTGCTCACGGTTCCAGGGGTGGCCGTCCGAATCGGCAATCAGCGGCTGCAGCTCCTCGAACAGCTCCTGGCGGCGTTTCATGCTGAACGCCCCAGCCACTCCCACGTGCACCAGGGTTCCGCCGTCGTTGTACAGGCCCAGCAGCAGCGACCCCACCAGGCCGGGCCCGCTCTTGTGCACCCGGTAGCCCGCGACCACGCAGTCGGCGGTGCGCTCGTGCTTGATCTTGAACATGCTCCGCTTGTCCGGCTGGTATTTTCCGTCCAGCGGCTTGGCCACCACGCCGTCCAGCCCGGCGCCCTCGAACTCACCGAACCACCGTTCGGCCACCGCCGGGTCCGTGGTGGCCCGGGTCAGGTGGATGGGCTTGACGACGGCGGAGAGCGCCTTCTCCAGCGCGGCCCGCCTTTCCTCGAAGGGACGGGAGGTCAGATCGTCGTCGCCGAGGGCCAGCAGGTCGAAGGCCACGAACCGGGCCGGTGTTTCCGCCGCGAGGAGCTTGACCCGGCTGGCCGCCGGATGGATGCGCTGCTGCAGCATCTCGAAGTCCAGCCGGTCGCCGCTTTCGCCCACCAGGATGATTTCGCCGTCCACCACGCAACGCTCGGGCAACTGCTCGCGGACTGCGTCCACCAGTTCGGGGAAGTAACGCGTCATGGGCTTTTCGTTCCGGCTGCCGATCTCCACTTCGTCGCCGTCGCGGAAGATGATCGAACGGAAGCCGTCCCACTTCGGCTCGTACGTCATTCCGCCGTCGGGTATCTTGGCCACGCTTTTGGCCAGCATGGGCGGAACGGGCGGCATTACGGGCAGGTCCATGGGCCCATTCTCGGTGCTGTCCCAGCCAGTGTCCATGACCTCGCGGACACGGACGACGCCGGAACGGGAAGGAAACCCTGTCGGCATGCGGAACTTTGGCTGCTTTACCCGTCTGCAGGCCGCTGGCCGGCGATGGGTGTCCTGAAGGCTGCAGACCCGGCGGGAGACCTACCTGTGGAGGCCTTAACCCCGGCGATAGATGTCCGCCACCGGACACTGGAAGGGATCGGAAGCGGCTATTCCTACGGCGCCCAAGTAGCGGACTATGGCCGCGTAGGATGCCAGCAGGCTGGTCTCCGTGTAGGGGATCGAGTGCTCGCGGCAGTATTGGCGAACCAGCGGCGCCGCCTTGCCCAAGCAGGGACGGGGCATGTCAGGGAATAGGTGGTGTTCGACCTGACGGTTCAGGCCGCCCATCAGCAGGTCCATGATCCAGCCGCCGCGGATGTTGCGGGAGGCCGTCACCTGGCGGGTGACGAAGTCCGGCCGGCTGGATTTGGAATAGATCGGCATGCCCTTGTGGTTCGGCGCGAACGACGCGCCCATGTAGAAGCCGAAAACCGCCATCTGCACGCCGATGAACGCGAACGCCTGCCCTAACGGGAGCAACCAGAAGACAACCGTTAGCAGCACCGCGGCGCGGGCCACGAGGATGCCCAGCTCCAGCCAGCGGTGCTCCACCTTGCCCTGCCGGATCAGGTACTTGAAGGAATCTGCATAGAGGCTGAAGCCCAGGAACGGCAGCAGCGGGAACAACAGGTAGCCCTGGAGCCGCGTGACACGGACCATGGCGCCGCGGCGGCCGGCCGCAGCATCCGGATGGAAGGCGATAGAACCCGTCCTGATGTCCGGGTCCTTGTCCACGGTGTTGGGAAATCCATGGTGCTTGGTGTGTTTGCGCATCCACATGGCGTAGCTGATGCCCACCAGGCAGGTGCCAACCAGGCGGGCAGCCCACTCGTTGACCCGCTTGGTCTTGAAGACCTGCCAATGGGCAGCTTCATGGGCGAGAAAGGCGAACTGCGTGAACAGGATGCCCATGCCGGCCGCGATCAGAAGCTGGAACCAGCTGCTCCCGAGCAACGAGAATCCCGTCCAGGCCGCGGCCAGCAGCATCGTGAGCACTGCGAAAAGGGTGATGTAGTAGCCCCTGCGGCGGGTCAGCAAGCCGGCGGACTTCATGCGGACCATGAGTGCCAAGTACCCGGCAGCAATACTGTTGGGTGCGCGGGACGGAGCTGGTTCGCGAGCGAAATTGGGCTGGGGAGCCGTATTGGTCTGGGGCTTGGGCTGAAAGTCCATGACATGCCTTGCGTCCGGCGGGTTGATAAAGTCGGTGCAGCCGGCCGTAAAGCTTCAGCACCAGTCTTGTGAACTTACCGCCGCTGCGCCAGGTTGTCACCGCTGAGTGCCGTCCGGGCCACCATCCGGGGCCATTTTTTTGTTCCTTCGCCGCAAGCGACCGCTGCTGCGCTTTTCGAGGCGCTGTCGCGAGCGTAGATGGACTTTAGGCGATCACAGATCAGCGGGCCCCTTCCCACGCGTGGGAAGGAGCCCGCTGATCGTTCGATGCCGGACCGTTTAGTCGGCGATGTAGAACAGGCGCTTGTTGACGAACTCGTCCATGCCCAGCGGGCCGAGCTCGCGTCCGAAGCCGGAGCGCTTCACGCCGCCGAACGGAATGTCGGCGCCTTCACCGACTCCGTTGACGTTGGCCATGCCAACCTCCAACTGCTGGGCGATCTTGCGGGCGCGCTCCTCGTCGGTGGAGAAGACGGCGCCGCCCAGGCCGTAGTCGGTGTCGTTGGCCAGTTCCAAGGCTTCCTCGTCGCTGCTGACCTTGTAGACCACGGCCACCGGGCCGAAGAGCTCTTCGCGGTAAGCGCGCATTTCCGGAGTGACGCCGGTCAGGACGGCCGGGGCCAGGTATGCACCGGGGCCATCGTGCAGGGTGCCGCCGGCGTGCAGGGTGGCGCCCTTGTTGACGGCGTCCTTGAGCTGCTCGGCCAGCCCTTCGGCGGCGGCCCGGGAGGAGAGCGGAGCGAAGGTGCCCTCGGCTTCTTCGGCCGGGTTGCCGGGCTTGAGATCCTTCGCCAGGTTGGTCAGCTCCGCCACGAAGTCGTCGAAGATGTCCTCCATGACGATCATGCGCTTGTTGGAGTTGCAGGCCTGCCCGGTGTTCTCGATGCGGGTGGCCCACGCTTGGGCGGCAGCCGCCTTCACGTCGTCGGTGTCCAGCACTACGTAGGGGTCGGAACCGCCCAGTTCCAGCACGGCCTTCTTCAGGTTCTTGCCGGCCAGCTCGCCGATGATGGCGCCGGCCCGTTCGGAGCCGGTCAGCGAGACACCCTGCACGCGCGGGTCGGCGATGATGTCCGCGATCTGCTCGTGGCTGGCGAAGAGGTTGATGTACACGCCGTCGGGCACACCGGCGTCGTCCATGATCTTCTGGATGGCCAGGGCCGAGCGGGGGCAGGTCTCGGCGTGCTTGAGGATGATGGTGTTGCCCAGCATCAGGTTCGGCGCGGCGAAGCGGGCCACCTGGTAGTAGGGGTAGTTCCACGGCATGATGCCCAGCAACGGGCCGACCGGCAGCTTCTGGATCATGGCGCGGCCGCCGCCGATGGCCTTGATTTCCTGGTCCGCCACCAGCTCGGGACCTTCAGTGGCGAAGTAGCTGAAGATGTCGGTGCAGAACTCGGCCTCGCCCTTGGACTCGGACAACGGCTTGCCCATTTCCTCGGTGATGATCGCGGCGAGCTCGTCGGCCCGTTCGGTGAACAGTTCCGCGATGCGGGACACCACCTTGGCGCGGTCCGTGATCGGCGTGGCCTTCCATGCTGTGTAGGCGGCCTGGGACCTGGCGAGGGCGTCCTTGACCTCGGCGTCGGTGGCGGTGGGGAACTCCTCGACCACCTCGCCGGTGGACGGGTTTTGGACCCGGTAGCCCGGCTGGGTGGATGAAGCGGCGTGGGAAGTGGTGGTCACAGCCCTGATCTCCTTCAGATGATGACATAGCAGCGGGACGGCGGCGCGGCCGTCTCCGCTTCCCATCTTGTACCGTCCGGCCGGTTATGTGAAGTGAGTTACGCTCACGGCATGAGGCGAAGAAGCCCGGCACCGCCAGATTTGACCGGCAGCCCGGGCACGGTGCGGTCCAGCCCCGCACCGTCCGCACGCCCTGAAGTATCCGGCGAACCGCTTCCGGGCTCCCGTACCTAGCGCGGGCCGCGCAGCCTGTCCATCTCCCGCCGGTCCTTCTTGGTCGGCCGGCCGGTGCCCCGGTCGCGCTGCGGAATGCCGAGCGACGGCATGGCCGGGCGCGGCGGCGTGTGGTCGGTGAAGCAATGCGAGGCCGCCTCGGCACCCACCCGCTTGGCGATCAGCCGGCGCACCTCCAGGATCCGCTCGTAGCCGGGCTGTCGCACCCGCAGGGTGTCGCCCGGTACCACCGGCTGGGAGGCCTTGACCGGGTTGCCGTTTAACCGGACGTGTCCCGCGCGGCAGGCGGCGGTAGCCGCGGAACGGGTCTTGTAGGCGCGGATGGCCCACAGCCACGCATCGACGCGCACCGAGCTCGGGGTATTGGCGGAAGTATTCATGCCCCTCCGAGTCTAGCGCCGCCGCGGTTGGGGGCCCCGGCCGGGCGGATCACGCCGCCGCCGTCACGGTCACGTCCCTCCCACTCGCAGTGGTGTTTCCTTTCACCCCTTGTTCACAGCCGGTTAGCCGGCAGGTTCACTGGCGCTGTGAAGCTCGATGGCGGGGAAACCCGGAAAACCACTACGAAGGGCGTCATATCCCATGGCATCTCGCCTGCTCAGAACATTGACCACATCCGCCGCGGCCGTCGCCGTCGGCGCTACCCTCGTGGCCGCCCCGGCGGCCGGCGCGCAGATCAACCCCGGCGCGCAGATCAACCCCGGCGGGCAGGATGAAGCCCCGCTGCTGATCGGCCACCGCGGGGCCGCCGGCACCGCGCCCGAAAATACGGTCGCGGCCTTCAAGGACGGGCGCGCCTCCGGCGCCGACTTCTTCGAAATCGATGTCCAGCTCAGCGCCGACGGCGTGCCGTTCCTGTTCCACGACGACACTCCCGCCCGGACCACCAACGTGGAGGAGGTCTTCCCCGAGCGTGCCGGCGACCCCATCACGTCCTTCACCTGGGATGAACTGCAACAGCTCGACGCCGGATCCTACTTCGGCGCCAAGTACCAAGGGGAGCGGATCCCGCACCTGGATGACGCCGCGAAGATTGCCACGGTGAAGACCGGCGTGTACATCGAAATCAAGTCGCCGAAGAACTCCCCGGGCATCGAGCAGCTCGTCGCCGACGAGCTCCGCACCGATGCCACCTGGAAGAAGCTTGTTGCCGCCGACAAGGTCCAAGTCCTCGGCTTCGACGAGGCGTCCAACCGCACCTTCGCCGAGGTGGCCCCCGAGATCGCGCTGCAGCAGCTCTCGAGCACCGTCCCGGGTCCGGCCACGCTGGAATCCTGGGCGGCCTTTGCCGATTCGATCGGCACCAACTACCGCACCCTGACGGCGCAAAATGTTGCCGACGCCAAGGCCGCCGGGCTGGTCGTCGGCGTCTACACCGCCAACTCGCCCGAGGCCGTCCAGCACTCCATTGACCTCGGCGTCGATGCCGTCACCGGTGACTTCCCGATCCAGACCATGCGCTACCTGGACGGGCGGAAGCCCTTCCCTGCGGGCACCGGCTTGGAAATCTCGGGCGCGGTGAATGACCCGGCCGGCAGCGACGTCCAGCCGGAAACCGGCGAGCACGTGGTGCTGCGCAACACCGCCAACCACAGCATCGACGCCAGCGGTTACATCATCCGCGACGCGGCGAACAATATCCTGGCTGTGGGCGAGGGCTACGTGCTTGCCCCCGGCGCGGAGTTGCGGGTCTACACCGGTCCCGGCACCAACAGCGCCGAGGCCTACTACAACAATGGCACCGCGTCACTGCTGAACAACGGCGGGGACTCCATGGCGCTGTGGACCCCGCAGGGCACGCTGCAGGACGTCTTCGCCAACTAACCGGCAACCGTCTGTACGACGACGCCGGCACCTCGGACAGGCTTCCACCCCGCCCGAGGGGCCGGCGTCGTTTTCTGCAGCCGCCCGAGGGTTACGAGGGCGGTGCTCCCGCCGCCGCAGTCCCGATACCCAAACGGACGCCAGCCAAGGAGCGGATCATTTTGCCGCACAGACATCAAACGTCTAACGTTTAGGGGTGAGATCGAACCGACTTCCATCCAACGGCGCCAGCAGCGGACAGGAGCCGGGCGGGGAGGACGTTCCGGCGGTGGAGTTCGCCGAGGCTCTGGTACCTGAGCTGGACGTGCAGGAGCCCGCCCCGGCCCCGGCCGCGCGCCGCCGGTGGTTCATCGCCGCGGCCGTGGCCGCCGTGATACTCATCGGGCTGAACCTGCGGGCCGGCATTGCCAGCGCGGCCGCGCTCTTCCACGACCTGCAGCAGCTGCTGGGGTACGGGCCGCTGGTCGCCGCGCTGCTGCCAACCGTTCCCGTACTGTGCTTCGCGGTGGCCGGAGCCGCGACCGCCTGGCTGAGCAACCGCGTGGGACTGGAACGGGCCATCGCGCTCGCGCTGACACTGTTGATTGCCGGACTGGGCCTGCGGGGGATCGAATCCGTCGGGATGCTGCTGGCCGGCACGGTGGTGTCCATGTCCGGACTCGCGGTCTGCAACGTGGCGCTGCCGGCGTTCATCCGCAAGTACTTCGCTCACCGGCCGTCGACGATGACCGGTGCCTACACCATCTCCATGTCCGTCGGCGCCACCGTGGCCGCCGCAGTCAGCGTCCCACTGGCCGCGCAGTTGGACTCGCCGTCGCTCGCCCTGGCCGCCTGGGCGCTGCTGGCCGTCGTCGGGCTGGCAGTGTTCCTGCCCATGGCTTTGGCCGGCAGGCGCGAGTCAGGCACGCGGACCCGGGGCCACTCGTCGCCGTGGCCGCTGCTGCTCACGCGCAAAGGCGCGCTGCTCACCGGCCTGTTCACCATCCAGGCACTGCTCGTCTATACCGTGATGGGCTGGCTGCCGTACATCCTGATCTCGCGCGGGGTGGATGCCGCGGCGGCGGGGCAGCTGCTCGCGCTGGTCCAACTGGTGTCCATCCCCGCCGTCGTCCTGCTGCTGGCGATGGCGGCGCGCCCGGGCCTGCTGCGGCCGGCCTTCATGATCACCTGCGCGGCGTCGCTGGCAGGCTATCTCGCCTTGCTCGTGCTGCCCGCCGAACTCGCCGTGCTGCCCGCGGTTCTGATCGGCCTGGGGTTTGGCGTTTTCCCGCTGCTGATGCTGGTGATCAGCCGCAGCGGTTCCGATGCGGCCGAAACCACGGCGCTGTCCACGCTGGCCCAATCGGTGGGCTACCTCTTCGCCGCCTTGGGCCCGTTCGGCCTCGGCCTGCTGCACAATGCACTCGCCGACTGGACCATACCGCTGGTGCTCCTGGTGGCCGGCGCGGCGCTGCAACTGCTGCTGGCCCACGCGGTCAGCGGCCTGGTGCGGAAGGCGCGGGCGTGAGGTCCGGCCCGCTCCAGCGGCCGGCGCTGGCGGAGGAAGTCACGTCGAGGCTGCGGGAGTCCATCGCGGCGGGGCAGTGGCAGCTGGATGCCCGGATCCCTTCGGAGCCGGAACTGATGGCAAGCCTGGGCGTCTCCCGCGGCACGCTGCGCGAGGCGGTCAAGGCGCTGGCCCACGCCGGGATGCTCGAGGTGCGCCGCGGCGACGGCACTTACGTGCGGGCCACCAGCGAAATCAGCGGCACCGCACGCCGCGCCTACCGCGAGTACGACGACGAGGACGTGCTGCAGGTGCGCTTTGCGCTGGACACCCAGGCCGCGCGGCTGGCCGCACAGTCGGCGCGGTCGGAGCCGTCAGCCGATGGCGGCGCCGTGGGGGCGCTGCGGGAAATGCTGGCCCGGCGCCGGCGCGCCTGGGCGGAGCAGGACCTGGAGGGCTGGATCGCTGCGGACTGGGACTTCCACCTGGCCGTGGCCGAGGCCTCCGGCAACCAGTTGCTGCACGAGCTGTACGGCAGCTTTGGCGACGTGTTCCACGGGGCAAAGATGGCCCAGCGATTGCGGGACGGCTTCGACGGATGCCTGCGCGCCGGACACGAGGACCTCGCGGATGCCATCGCGGCCGGAGACGAAGAAGCCGCGGTGCGGACCGTCACGGCCAACCTGCGCTACTGCCTGAAATGGATGCCGCAGAAAGGCCAATAGCGCGTGCCAACGCCGGGTGGCGGCGCGGCTTTGGCCGCCACGGCCGGGCTTGTGGCACGATGCCGCGCAGGCGGGGTACCTTGAATCACGGAGCCCGGACTGTCGGGAAGCAGGAAACGAGGAAAGCTGGCGATGTCCACTTCGACGAAACCGTCCGGAAGCACCCGGAAGACGTGGCTGAAGATCACCGCGGCAGTGGCCGCCGCCGTCGTCGTGCTTCTGCTGTTGGTGTTGCTGGCCAAATGGCTGCGGACCATGCCGGGCGTCCAGGACTTCCTGGCCGCCTACCCGGGCCGCTCCGAACTGCCCGAGTCCGCGCCCGTCGGGTTGCCCGCCTGGCTGGGCTGGCAGCACTTCCTCAACTTCTTCCTGATCGTCTTGATCATCCGCACCGGCCTGCAGGTGCGCGCCGAAACGCGCTCGCCGGCGTACTGGACCCGCAACAACAAGGGCCTGGTGAAGACCAAGAACCCGCCGACAAAGATCACCCTGAATCTGTGGTTCCACCTGACCCTGGATGCGTTGTGGGTGCTGAACGGCATCGTCTTCATGGTGCTGATCTTCGCCACCGGGCACTGGATGCGGATCGTGCCCACCAGCTGGGACATTTTCCCGAACGCGCTCTCCGCCGTGCTGCAGTACGCATCGCTGGACTGGCCACTGGAGAACGGCTGGGTGAACTACAACGCGCTGCAGCTGCTGACCTACTTCGCGACCGTCTTCATCGCCGCCCCGCTGGCCATCGTCTCCGGCCTGCGCACCTCCGCCGCCTGGCCCAAGCGGGCGGCGGTCAACAAGTACTTCCCGATTGAGGCGGCCCGGGCCATCCACTTCCCGGTGATGGTGTACTTCGTGCTGTTCATCATCGTGCACGTGACCCTGGTGCTGGCCACCGGCGCCCTGCGCAACCTCAACCACATGTACGCGGCTACGGACGACGGCGGATGGACCGGCTTCTGGATCTTCGCGGCCTCCATCGCGGTGACGGTGGCGGCCTGGTTCCTGGCCCGGCCGATCTTCCTGCGGCCGATCGCCTCGCTCACGGGCAAGGTCACCAGCCGCTGACGGGCAGGGCCGCCAGCCGCTGACGGGCAGGGCCGTCAGCCGCTGACGGGCAGGGCCGCCAGCCGCTGACGGGCAGGGCCGCCAGCCGCTGACGGCGTCGCGGCCTGACCGCTGCCGGAGGGAGCACCGCTACACTGCTCCCCATGATCACCGTTGCGGCCATCGCCGCGTGCATTGTCTTCGCGCTGTTGGCCGTCTTCCAGATCCTGCTTGCCGCGGGCCTGCCGCTGGGCCGGTTCGCCTGGGGAGGAAGCCACCGCACCCTGCCGGCGAAGCTGCGCCTTGGAAGCGCGGTCTCGGTAGTCCTGTATGCGTTCTTCGCTTTCATCATCATGGACCGGGCGCAGCTTCTCGCCACGCTGCCGGAGACCGCGTCGCTCGTCTTGATCTGGATCCTGACGGCGTACCTGTTCGTCGGCGTCCTCATGAACGCCATCTCGCGCAGCAAGCCCGAGCGGTGGACCATGACGCCGGTCGCGTTGGCGCTGGCCGGCCTGAGCCTGGTGGTTGCCCTCGGCTGACGGGCATTCCGGCCCTTTGGCCGGCGGGGCTTGCCGGCCGTTGGCGGGAGGCGGGGGAGGGACTTGCCCTGCGGGCGGGGCGGCCTCACGATTGGTTCACTACCGGCCGATCGGGAGGAAGCAATGCGGGTCCGTTTCCGCCGCGCACTGGCAGCCATCGCCGTCCTCGTCACCGTCCCGGCGGCTCTTGCCGGCGGCCTGGTCTTCTGGCTGCGCTTCAGCCCCCGGCCGCTGGCGGTGCTGCTGCGGGTGCTGTCCGAGCGGGACGGCCGGCGCACGGCCCGCGCCATGGCAAGGCATGTGCCGGACGGCATCAGCGAAGTGCTGGATCAGGAGTACCTCAGCAACCACGGGCATACCCACCTGGACGTGTTCTTCCCGGACAAGGCGGCCGAGGATTCGCTGCGCCTTCCCACGATCGTCTGGATTCACGGCGGGGCCTGGATTTCCGGCACCAAGAACGACGTCGCCAATTACCTTCGGATCCTCGCCTCCTACGGCTTCACCGCCGTGGGGGTGGACTATTCGCTGGCCCATGTGCGCCGCTACCCGGCTCCGGTGCGCCAAACAGCCGCCGCGCTGCGCTACCTGGAGCACAATGCCGACCGGCTGCACATCGATACCGAGCGGATCGTGCTGGCCGGGGACTCGGCGGGCGCGCAGATCGCTGCGCAACTGGCGCTGGTCATCGCCGACCCGGACTATGCCAAGAGGCTGGGCATTGCCTCGCACACCAGGCCGGACCGGCTGCGCGCCGTGCTGTTGCACTGCGGGGCGTACGACCTCTCGCTCGCCGGGGCGGACCAAGCCGGGAACCAGAACTACCTGCGGACGGTGCTGTGGTCCTACACCGGGGCCAAGGACTACCTGGAGCGGCCGTACATCGCCCTGGCCTCCGTGGCCCGGCATGTGGGCGCCAACTACCCGCCGGCTTTCGTTTCTGCAGGCAACACCGACCCGTTGCTGCCGCACTCGCTCGGGCTGGTCGAAGCGCTGCGGGCCAAGGGCGCGGTGGTGGAGGAATTCTTCCCCCAAACGGACGCCGGGCTGGGGCACGAGTTCCAGTTCAACCTGGAGCTGGAAGCGGCGTGGCAGGTGCTGGAGCGCAGCGTGGCGTTCCTCCGCCGCCACACCGGGTGAAGCTCCGGATACGCTGAGCCGCCACTGGTGAACCCGCCGGCGCCGACTACGCTGCCACGGGGAAACTCCCAGACCACCGGCCCCGGGCGGGGCACCGTCATCTAGGGTTCTGCATGTTTTCTGTGCCGGTGCTGCTTCGCCCAGCGACGCTTCAGGCCTGCCAGACGCATGACGAGGGCCCAGTAGACCACTCCCGAGACGAGTGAGGCGGCTACAGCCACCGCCGGATGAATGGAGAGGAGGGGCGGAAAGACGAGCCAATGGGTGAGGTAGATGTACAGCGACGCGCTGGCCAGCAGGACTGTTATGCGCTGCAGACCGCGGGGTACTGGCAGGGACGGCAGCCAGACGAGCACCACAATCCCGGCCAACAGCGTTGCCTCCCGGGGCGGGTCATTGAAAAAGCCCGGAACGCTGATCAGTGCGAGGGCGGTAACCAGCCAGCGATGGGCACCGGTACGGGCTTGGGCCACGGCCCACCCGAGGGCGAACAACCACAGGGCGGGACCTGTGTTGGGCACTCCAAGATCAACGATTTCGAAGCGGCCGACCAAGCCGACGGCGGTGAGCCCGAGCGGGAAACCAAGGGGAAACCGCCGTTCCAGCCGCGTCAGCGAAGGAATAGCGAGCAACACGATCATGCAGACAAGGAGGTAGGTCAGAACCTCCACAAACCAGAAGTGCCATTCGGTCGTTACCTCCTGGGGGCCGACGAGTGCGTTCAGCAGGAAAATGTTGGCAACGCTGTAATCGTCGGTGATGGCGTAGGCCATGGCAATGAAGGCGACGCTCGGGACAACTATCCGCGCGAGGCTGGTCAGTTGGCGGCGCAGCCGCTTGGTGCGTTCGCCCCGCAGCTGGAAGCGCGCGAAGTTGTACCCGGCGACTGCCAGGAGCACGTGGGCAGTGCCCTCCCAATGGAACAGCCCGATGTGCGTGCTGACGATGAAGACGATCGCTATGGCGCGCAGCACAATGCTGGACTCGATCGGTGCAAGCAGCTTCCGCCGTCGAACCGGTAGTGCACCCCGCTCCAGCTCGGCGACGGGCCGTAGATGCCAGTCGTCCGGCAGCGAGCCGAGCGCGTTCTCCAGACGGACCGACGTAGCCACATAGGACAGCGAGTCGCCACCGAGTGACACGAAGGTGCTTGTGTCTTCGACGGCAGGGACCTCCAGCTGCTCGGCCAGAATCGTGCGCACGTCCTGCGGTCCTTCCGCACGTGAAGGCGCATGTTTCCGCGGGATCGGGGCGGGCTCGGCGAGGGCCAGCACGGCCCGATAATCCGGCTTTCCGTTGCCTAGCCGTGGAAGCTGGTCCATGGCATATATCTTCAGGGCGGAGCGCGGAATACCCATGTCCCGGGCCAGCACCTTTCTGAGGAGGCCGGGGTCGTGGTCGCCTTGGACGGCGACCACAAGGTGCTCATCGGTGCCGGCACTCGTGGCCTGCACACCCAGGTCTGCCAGGACCTGTTCCACCCTGCCAAGGTCGATGCGCAGCCCGGCGATCTTGATGAATCTGCTCCGCCGTCCCACAACCTCATACAGTCCGTCGGGATGCCTGCGCGCAAGATCGCCGGTGCGCAGCTCGCTAACTGTGCGGCCTGCTGCCAGATCAGCCGGGTTTTCGGCGTAACCGAGCATGACGTTGGGACCCGTGTATACCAGTTCGCCGTCATCGAGTCCGTCCACCGGGTCAATCCGAAAACTGCCCCCGGGCACAGGTACCCCGATGCGGGAAGGGTTTTCTGCGGCCAGCCGCGGAGGGAGATAGGCCATCCTTGCCGTGGCTTCGGTCTGGCCGTACATGACGAACAGTTCCCAGCCCTGTTCCCGGCCTAGCTCGGCGTACCGCCGGACTAGCTCGGGGGCCAAGCGTCCCCCCGCCTGCGTCACGTAGCGCAGGTGCGGCAGCTCCATGTCGGAGAACCCCACGCGTTCCAGGAGCTCGAAGGTGTACGGCACAGCGGCGAACGTCGTTGCCTCGTTGCTGCTGAACAGGTCCCAAAAGCAGGGGTCCACTACGGAGAGGTCGGTGAGCACTACTGAAGCGCCGGTGAGCAGGTGGCTGTTGATCACTGAGAGCCCGTAGCAGTACGACATCGGCAGGGTCGTGACGGCCCGGTCCATGGGGCCTATGCCCAGGTATTCTGCAATGGCTTCCGCGTTGGCCTGCAGGTTCGAATGCGAGAGCCGCACGAGCTTTGGGGAACCGGTGGAACCGGATGTGCTCAGCAGGAGGGCAAGGTCCGGATGCAGCTGGTGTCTGGTGACCGGACGCATCTCCAGTATCCTCGGTTCCCCGTTCCCGGCGCCGGCTTCCATGACGACGTCTGGATCGAACGCGTCCCTGATAGATCCCACGGCGGAGGGCTTGTCTCCCGGCACCAGAATCAGCGGATGCCCCCCGGACAGCGCAGCCAGGTAGGCCACGAGGGAATCGACGTCGTTGGACGCCGCCAGCAGCACCAGCCGCCGTTCCGGACCAAGCCGGCCAGCGACCGCCTCCACGCGGTCCGCCAGCTGCCGGTAGCTGAGCGTAGCGTCATCCGACACCACGGCAGGACTGTCGGCGAAGCGCGCGAGTTCCGCGGCGAAGTCGACAGACGGTGCCGTCTCCAGCGGCATGGTTGGCATTGCATTGGGCAAGGGAATTACCTCGATGTGGTGGCTATCGGGACGGTACCGGCAGTACCAGGGGGCGGCGCGGTGACGGCCTCGTCGCCAACCAACAGGGTCGGTGAGGTCCCGGCTGTGACGGTCACGCTGACGGGGGTGCCTGGCCCATAGCGCACCTGGTGCGGCTGCCAGGACCGCAGCATGCGGCCGGAGGGCAGGCGGATGTGGTGGAGCACAAAAGCTCCCCTGTACTCCAGGGAGACCACCTTGGCCTGCGCGCCAGGGTCCGGCGAGAGCGCCACTTCATGCGGCCGCAGCACCACGTCAACGTCTACATCGCAGTTCGCCCACCCCGGCACCGTGGAGACAACCCCGATTTCGCAGGTGAGCAACCCGTCGTGGACATTCGCGGGAAGAAAATCCGCGTCGCCCATGAAGGAGGCCACAAAGCGTGTGGCCGGCTGTTCGAAGACGTTCTCCGGTGTGTCGATCTGTTCAATGGCCCCGTCCCGCATGACCACTACCCTGTTGCCTACCGAAAGTGCTTCTGTCTGGTCGTGGGTCACCAGCAGTCCCGTGGTTCCGGTCTCCTGAAGCACCGCGACAATATCCGTTCGTACCCGCCCTCGAAGAGTCTCATCCAGGCTGGAGAACGGTTCGTCCAGCAGGACGACGGCGGGGCGGGGGGCCAGAGCACGGGCCAGCGAGACCCGCTGCTGTTCTCCTCCGGACAACTCGTGCGGATAGCGGGCGGCCAAATGGCCAAGGTGCACCAGTTCAAGCACCTCGGCGACCCGCTTCTGCCGTTCCACAGCAGGCAACCGGCCCAGTCCGAAGGCGACGTTCTTCTGCACGGTCAGGTTCGGGAACAGAGCATGGTCTTGGAACACCAGCCCCACCCGGCGGCGTTCCGGTTCCTGGAACCGTCGGCGGTCCGCGACGATCTCGCCTGCGATGCTGATCGTTCCGGTGTCGGGACGCTCCAGTCCGGCGATGAGCCTGAGCATGGTCGACTTTCCGCATCCCGATGGGCCGACAACGGTCACCAGCTCCCCGGCGCCAACCCGAAGGTCGAGCCCCGCGGCTGCTGCGACGGAGCCGTAGCGCCGGCCTACGCCGCTGAGTTCCAAGGCCGGGGTGCGCGGCTTGTTCCTTGGATCACCGGTCATGGCCCACCGCCCCCGTCCGGAAGCCGGCTGTCCGGCGAAACAGCAAATAGACCGGGATAACGGCCACCGCAACAATACCCAGTGCGGGCAGCGCAGCCTTCTCCCAGAAGTTCTCCCGGGCCAGCTCGTATACCCAAACAGAAACCGTGGTGAACCCGAACGGCCGCAAGAGAAGCACGATGGGCAGCTCCTTAACAGCGTCGATTGCCACCAGGACCATCGCTACAGCTGCGCCCCGGCGGGCCAGGGGCAGATGCACGCGGGCCAATAGCCTTGTCGGCGTGGCTCCAAGACTCATCGCAGAGGAAGTCAACGCGGGCGGGATTTTGGAGAAGCTCGCGTCTACCGCCTGATGGGCGGGCGCCAGGAAACGCACTACATAAGCGAAGAGGATGCCCGCCACCGAACCGGTAACCAGCAGCCCCGTGCCACCTGGAACACCGGCCCACTCGAGCATCTCATCGAACCGTGCGAACGCGATCAGCACGCCGATTCCGATCACCGCACCGGGGACCGCGTAGCCGAACGTAGTCACCTGCGCGGCCCCGGCCACCACGGCACCTCCGCCGAGGCGCAAACTGTGCCCGATGGTAAGGGCCAGTGCGGCGCACAGCAGTGCGGCGATCGCGGCGACGGCCATGCTGTTCAACAGGTACTCCAGGAACCGGGGGTCCAGCAAGGGCCCGGCACGGCCGAGGGTCTCCCCGGCGGCCCATACGAGCAGTTGGGCAACCGGAAGGATGAAGCCGGCCCCCAGCACGCCCAAGCCCCCGAGCGCCGCCAGCCATCCGGCCCAGCCGGTGAGCCGCCGGGCCTGCAGGCCCTCGCCCCGTCCGCCTTTCTGGTGGAAACGCGAGCGTCCCCGAAGCAGGCGTTCCCCGGCAAGCACCGCGACTGCGAACAGCAGCACCAACACCGAGAGTTGGGTGGCCGCATGGAAGTCGAAGCTGCCCTTCCAGACAAGGTAGACGCCCACGGACACGGTCTGCACATTGAAGTACTGAACGGTTGCAAAGTCCGTCAGGGTTTCCATCATCACCAGTGCCAGGGCGGCGGCAAGCGATGGCCTGGCCATCGGCGCCAGCACCCGCCAAAACGTGCGGGTGCGGCTGGCACCCAGGGTGCGGGCGGCATCGTATGTGGCCGCGCTCTGTTCAACGAGCGCGGCCCGCGCCAGGAGGTAGACGTACGGGTAGAGAGTCAGGGACATGACAATGACGGCCCCGGGCAGGGACCGCACCTGGGGCAGCCATGCACCCGGGCCGAGTACTGCCCGCAGCATCTCTTGCACCGGGCCGCCGACGTCGAAGGTGGAGAGGAACACAAAGCCCAGGATGTAGGCAGGCATGGCCAGCGGCAGCACCAGGGCCCACAGAAGCACGTTTCGGAGCGGAAAATCGTAGGCGGTGACCAGCCACGCCAGCCCCCCGCCGATCAGCAGCGTGCCCGCCCCGACTCCTGCCATCAGCAAAAGGGTGGTCAGGACCATCCCGCCCAGGTCGCGCGGCAGGGTGCCGTTGGTCAGGCCCCCCAGTCCGTCCAGGACCACGGCGACGACGGGCGTAGCCACCAGCGCCGCAGTGACCAACACGACCGCCGACCACAGCCGGCGGCCGTGTCCGGTCAAAGGGCGCCGGTGCTGTCCGGGAACCCCTGCATCAGCCAGAACGGCTGATTCACTCACTTGTAGCCGGCCTCGGCAAGTACCGCGGTAGCCTCGGCGTTGAGATCACCGTAGGCTTCGGCGTTCAACGGCATGCGGTTGAAGTCTCCGAAGGCAGCTATCACCGGCTCAGGTTTGACCGACGGGTTGACGGGAAACTCGTGGTTGGCGTCCACGAACGCGTTCTGTCCCGTGGTGGCCAGCCACTCAATGAGCCGCTGGGCCTCCGCCGCATTATCTGAATCAGCCACGACCCCGGCACCGGAAATGTTTACGTGCGCGCCCGCCCCCTCCTGGCTGGCCCAGAACAGGTCGACGGACAGATCGGGGTCCTTCTCCAGGGTGCGGGCCAGGTAGTAGTGGTTGTTGATTCCCACGTCGCAGGCCCCGGCGTCGATGGCTTCGAGCAGGAGGACGTCGTTGCTCATGATCTCCACGTCGTTGGCCACCCAACCCTGGACGATTTCCAGGGCCTTGGCCCGCCCGTGAAGATCGATGAGGCTGGCGACCAGGGACTGGGTGTAGGACGAGGTCGCATCGCGCATGCAGAGCCGGCCCTTCCACTGTGGATCGGCCAAGCCCGCGTAGCTGTCCTGCGCGTCAAATTCCGAGGGATCGACATTTTCCGGGTTGTAGGTGATGGTTCTGGCTCTCATGGCCAGTCCGAACCACTGCCCCTCGGGGTCGCGCAGGTCCTTCGGGACCGCCTCCTCCAGCTTTTCCGAGCGGATCGGCGCCAGCACGTCCTGACGCGCTGCATTCCAGAGGTTTCCGGCGTCCACGGTCATGAACACGTCAGCCGGGGTATCGCTTCCCTCAGCCTTAACCCGCTCAAGCAGCTCCGCGTCGTCACCGGTGATGAACTCAACGGAGATTCCGGTTTCATCGGTGAACTGGGCGAAAGCCCCCTCCAGGTCATAGTGCCGCGCGGAATAGATCTGCAGATCGGCGGGCGCTTTACCTATTCCCAATACGCCGCAGCCGGAGATGGCCAACATGGGCACGGCGAAGGCGACGCAGCCAGCAAGAAGCTTGGGTCGGTGCATAAAAGGTACTCCTGGAGGAAGCGGCGAGGCCGCGTGTAAAAAGGTGAGGCTAACCTAACCCGAAGGAGCACATTAAACAATTTGGAACGAAACGATCAGGTCATCGGCACCGCGCATCCCTCGTAGGAGACAGCCTCGCAAGGCGGTTCGGGGTGGGTACGGCGCATTGGTAGGCGCCGTTGCTTCGTCCAGATCGGAATGCTCCTGGGGCACGGGCAACGTGTGGCGGCACCCTCCCGCTGCTTCCGGGGCACCGCCGTCGTACGCTGGGAACCTGCCCAGCGAAGGGGGAACTACCAATGGACGACGCCGGATCCCGGCTCATTTTCGGGTGCATGGGTTTGGGCGGCGGCTGGGGGAGCGGGCCGCTGGAAGCGGCTGACGTTGCGGCCGCGCACGCGGCCGTCGCTGCGGCACTGGAGGCAGGGATCACGACGTTCGACCACGCCGACATCTACGCCCACGGCAAGGCCGAGGCTGCGTTCGGGCGGGTGCTGGCGGAACGTCCCGAGCTGCGCGATTCGATCAGGTTGCAGGGCAAATACGGTATCCGGCTGCCGATACCCGGCCTGGTCGGGCAATACGACTCCTCGCGCGAAGCCATCCTGGCCCGCACCGACGAAAGCCTGCGCCGGCTGCACACCGATCACCTGGACACGCTGCTGATCCACCGGCCGGATCCGCTGGCGCCGGCCGAAGAGATCGCCGCGGCGTTCAACGAGCTCCGGATGGCCGGGAAGGTCCGCCGTCTTGGTGTCTCGAACATGTCCGGCGACCAGATGCGCTGGCTGCAGTCGGCGCTGGATGAGCCGCTGGCGGTAAACCAGCTGGAAATGAGCCTGTACCGACGCGACTGGCTGGAGTCCGGCGTGCTGGTGAACCACCCGGACGGGACGGGCACCAACTTCCCGCACGGCACCTTGGAATACTGCGCCGCCAACGGGGTGGAACTGCAGGCCTGGGGCGCGCTGGCCCAGGGCCGCTACAGCGGGCGTGCGGCAGGCCTGGCCGGGGCGGCGGCCGGCGCGGGAACGCCCGCCGACGGGATCGCGCAGAATCACGTCCGGGCGGCAGAGGGGGCTGCGACAACGGATGCTTCCTCACGGGCGGACGCCTCACTCCCGGCGGATCATTCGGCCACTGCCCTGGTCACGGAACTTGCCCGGGACAAGGGCTGCCCGCCGGAAGCCGTGGTGCTGGGCTGGCTGCTGCGGCATCCCTCAGGCATCCGGCCGGTCGTCGGTACCAGCAGCCCGGACCGGATCCGGGCCTGTGCCCAGGCGGAGGCGGTCGGAACGGCGATGACCCGCCAGGAGTGGTACTCCCTGTGGGTGGCTGCCCGAGGCAGGCCTCTGCCCTAGCTGGCCGCTGCCGCCGTCGCGGTAACGTTCGTCCTAGACGAAGGCCGGCTGTTCCAGCCGGCGGAACCCGGAATCGTGGAAGACCAGGGGCTCGTGGGTGCCGTCGTGCGTGGACAGGCCGTGCACCTGCAGCAGCACGACGTGGTGGTCCCCGGCCGGGACCTCCTGGTGCACCGAGCAGTCCAGCCACAGCGCCGCGTCGTGCAGGAACAGCGCGCCGTCGTCTGTGCCGTGCAGGCCGAGGCCGGCAAAGCGGTCACCGTTCTTGGACGCGATCTGGCGGCAGACGCCGTCGTGCCCGGTGCCGAGCACCGAGACGCCGATCCGGTCGGCCCGGCGGACCACCGGCCAGGTCCGGGAGGTGTTTTGCACGGCGAACATCACCAGCGGCGGCTCGAGGGAGACGCCGACGGTGAACGAGGAGGCGACGATGCCCTGGGGCTCGCCGTCGACGATCGCGCATAGCGCCGCGATTCCTGAGGGGAAGCGGCCGAAGGCGGAGCGCAACGTGTTTGGTGTCAGGTCATTGTGTAGCGACATGGCGTCCTTGGGGCTTGGGCGCATCCGCTGCTGCCGAGCTGCTGCGGGAGGATACGCGTACTTGCCTGCCGACATACCCGGCGGGCCGAATCATCACCTGGAGCACCCCGCTACGGTAGAGGGTTGCCGGCCAACCAGCCAGGGCTGTGTAGTTGGCGCTCTTGATTCGTCTCCACGCTAAGAGCGGGGAAGGGCCTGGGTCAAACGCCGGTAACAGTTCGTCAAATGCCGCGGTTTACTCGAGGCTGCCCGACGGCTGTTGCCCCACTGCTACCGGGCGACGCCGTCCGGGCGCACGGTCTGTTGGCGGAACGGATGCGCCGGATAGACGCCCAGAAGGCGGATCTCCGTGGTGAAGAAGTCCAGTTCCTCGAAGGCGTGGACCATGGCCTGGTCGTCCGGGTGGCCTTCGACGTCCACCATGAACATGGTGGCGGCAAACTCGCCGCCCACCATGTAGCTCTCCAGCCGGGTCATGTTGATGCCGTTGGTGGCGAATCCGCCCAGCGCCTTGTACAGCGCCGACGGCACGTTCCGCACCCGGAAGACGAAGCTGGTCACGGCCGGACCGGGCAGCTCCTCGCGGGACGGGACCGGCCGGCGGTCGGCCAGCACCACGAACCGGGTGGTGTTCGTCGGATCGTCTTCGACCTTTTCCGCGAACACTTCCAGGCCGTAGAGCTCGGCGGCCATCGGCGGCGCCAGCGAGACCTTGGTCGGGTCGTTCCACTCCGCGACCTCGCGTGCGGAGCCGGCGGTGTCGCCGGCGATCACCGGAATCAGGCCGAGCCGGCGGATGAGTTTACGGCACTGGCCCAGCGCGTGGATGTGGCTGTGCACTTCGCGGGCCTGCTCCACCGTGGCCCCGCGTATGCCCAGCAGGCTGAAGCGGATGGGCAGGAAAAACTCTTCGACGATCTGCAGGGTGGTCTTGGGCAACAGCGCGTGGATGTCCGCCACCCGGCCGGCGATCGAATTGTCGATGGGAATCATGGCCAGTTCCGCCTCGCCGCCCGTGACGGCGGCGAAGGCGTCCTCGAAGCTGGCACAGGGCACCGCTTCCCAACCGGGGCGCACTTCCAGGCAGGCCATATGGGAGTTCGAGCCGGGTTCACCTTGGTACGCAATTGCTGGAGCCATGGGCGAAATTATCCCACCGGGGCCGGCCGTTGCTTCATTTCGGAGGTCCTGCCGGCGTCACAAAACAAGGCCGGCCCGCCAGCGGCTTAGTACAGATGGGATTCCTGGGTGATGCCGTAGGGCACGTCGTCGCTCAACTCCACGGTGAACTGTCCGGGGCCGGTGCGCGTGACCAAGATGCCGCAGTCGCCGTCGAGGGCCGCGATCTCTTGCAACTCTTCGACCGCGGCATTGAGAAGATCGTGCGCCTCGGAAGCCGTCTGTGCCGTCAAGGACTTGGTAGCCAAGGAAGTGGCCATGGTTCTGCCTTTCGTGGCCGGAGGTTTCCGCAGAGGAGAAAACGCGGGTTGGAAGCTTCCGGCCGGAACGAGCCTGCCATGCGGAACGGTGCATGGAAGTTTACATTCTGCCATCCCAATGGACATCAGATGAATTTTGGATGGGGCGTGGCGTTAGAACGGGTTCAGCAGCCGGTGGACGAACTGCCGGGTGCGCTCTTCCTTCGGTTCGCGCAGCACCTGTTCGGGGTGCCCGCGTTCCACCACCACGCCGCCGTCCATGAACACCACTTCGCTGGCCACCTCACGGGCGAAGGCCAGCTCGTGGGTCACCAGGGCCATGGTCCAGCCTTCGTCGGCCAGTTCCTTGATGACGTGCAGCACATCGCCCACCAGCTCGGGATCCAGCGCCGACGTGGGTTCGTCGAACAACAGCAGCGAGGGTTTGAGCGCCAGGGCCCGGACAATGCCGACCCGCTGCTGCTGCCCGCCGGAGAGCTGATGCGGGTACTGGTCTTCCTTGCCGGACAGCCCGACGCGGTCCAGCAACGACCTGGCCTCGCGCACGGCTTCGGCCTTGGGCCGCTTCTGGACCTGGACCGGGCCCTCGATGATGTTCTGCAGCACGGTCATGTGCGGAAACAGGTTGTAGTGCTGGAACACCATGGCGCTGCGGTCACGCAGGGCGGCAATCTGTTTCCGGTTCACCGGCGAACCGAAGTCCACGGCTGGGCCGCCGGAAAAGGCGACCCTGCCGCCGTCGGGGGTTTCCAAGCCGTTCAGGCACCGCAGCACGGTGGTTTTGCCCGATCCGGAGGGTCCGATCAGGGCCAGCACCCCGCCCGTCTGGACGGACAGGTCGATGGACTTGAGCACCTGGTTGCTGCCGAAGGACTTGCGCAGCCCCTCCACGGAGAGCACGGGCCCGGCTGCGGCGCCGGGCTGCGGCGCGGGGGCGGCAGGGACGTCAGTGGGCGACATAGCGTTCCAACCTCTTCTCCAGTCGGGACTGCCCGGCTGACAGGACCAGGCAGAACACCCAGTAGACAACCGCGGCCTCTATGTAGAGCAGCATGAACTCCTGGCTGAACGCCGCAATCTCCTGCGCCGCACGGAACGCCTCGGTCACCAGGATCAGCGAGGCGAGGGACGTGTCCTTGACCAGCGAGATGAAGGTATTGGACAGCGGCGGTACCGACACGCGCGCAGCCTGCGGCAGGATGATCCTGCGCAGGGTGGTGGTGCCGGCCATGCCGATGGTGTGGCCGGCTTCCCACTGACCCTTGGGAACGGACAGGATCGCGGCGCGGATGATTTCGGCCGCATAACCGCCCACGTTCAGGGAGAACGCGATGATCGCGCTCGGCCACGGGTCGAGCACCACGCCGATCGACGGGAGGCCGTAGAAGATCACAAACAGCTGGACCAGCAGCGGGGTGCCGCGGATCACCGACACGTAGGCGCGGGCAATGCCGGACAGGAGCCGGTTGCGGCTCAACCGCATGAGGGCAACGACAAGCGCCAGCGCCAGGCCGATGGCGAAACTGGCCAGAGTGAGGGGGATGGTGCCGGTCAGCCCGCCCTGGACGATAGGCCAGAGCGAATTGCCGACGAGCTCCCAGTCGATGTCCATACGGTTACGTTAGCGTCTCCCTTTAGACCCAGACCCCTCTACTTGGTGACGTCCGCGCCGAAGTACTTCTCGGAGATCTCCGCCAGCGTGCCGTCGGCGCGCAGCTCCTCCAGCGCCGTGTTAAAGGCCTCCACCAGGTCGTCGCTGCCCTTCTGGAAGGCGAAGGCGCTCTGCGTCTCCTCGTCCGTTTCGGCGGCTACCTTGATGTTCTGGTTGTTGTTGGTGGCCTGGTAATCCAGGTAGGTCAGCTTGTCGTTGACGGTGGCGTCCACGCGGCCCTGCTCCAGCAGCGAAACCGCCTGCGCCCAGCCCTCCACGGCCTCAACTTTGGCGCCGGCGGACTTGGCCAGTTTGTAGAAGTTGCTGGTCAGCGACTGGGCGGAGGTTTTGCCCTCCAGATCCGCCAGCGAGGAAATGTCGTTGTTGTCCGACTTCACGACGACGACGCCGGTGCTGACCGTGTACGGATCCGAGAAGTCGTAGGTGGCCAGGCGGTCTTCGTTGATCGAAACCTGGTTGGCGATCACGTCGAAACGCCCCGCCTCCAGCCCTGCGAAGATGGCGTCCCACTGGGTCTCTTCAAACTGGACGTCGACGCCGAGCTTTTCCGCCACCGCGGTGACGATCTCGACGTCGTAACCGGTCAGGTCGCCGGTGCCGTTCTCGTGGAAGCTGAACGGACGGTAGGTCCCCTCGGTCCCCACGGTGATCACGCCTGCGTCCTGGATCTCCTGCAGCGTGGTCGCGGCGGCAGAGGTCGCCGGCTCCGACTCCGACGGCGAGGACGTGCTGCAGCCGGCCAGCACCAAAGCGGCTGCTGCGGCGGCACCGAGGACGGACAAACGACGACGAATCATGGTGGAAAACCCCTTGTGGTGTGGGACGAAAAGCCAACCGGCGGGTGACCGGCAAACGCTGAACGCTAGCACGTACAACAACGGGCACCTCAAGATATGTTCCGAACTGTGTCGGCAATGTGAGCAGCCGCACCCCCGAAGCGTGCACCGGCGTCGTTATGCTTCTATTCCGCAGCCACCCGCACCACGAGTGCGCCGGGATCGACGCGCATCATCAAACGGGAACCCATGCCGATATGGTCGCCGTCCAGCTGCATCTCCTGGGGCCTGCCGGCGTGGATCTCCACGTGCTTGCACTGATAGTAGTCAACCGAGGGATCCACGCTCCGGCCGCGTTTGGCGAGCCCGGCCAGCACGCCGAGCCAGCCCAGCCGGCCGCGCGGGGAGATGGTCATGATGTCCAGCAGGCCGTCGTCGAGCTGCGCGCCGGGGAACATCTCGAATCCGCCCTGGATCTTGCCGCAGTTGCCGCCCATCACGCTGCGCATTCGCAAGGTCATGGGCTTCCCGCCGTCTATGGTGAGCGTGGCACGGACCGGCTTGCCCGGAAGGTTGCGCAGGCCGGCTTCCACGTACGCCAGCCACCCAATACGGTCCTTGAGGCCGTCGTCGGTGCCGCCGATGACGGCAGCGTCAAAGCCGAGACCGGCCATGACCAGGAACACGGAATCGCCGCCCGATTTGTCCACGGTGGCCCGGACGACGTCGATCCGCCGGTCCCGGCCGGCCAGGGCGATGCCGGCAGCGGTCTCCGGGTCGTCAACAGGCAGGTCCAGGTTGCGGGCCAGCAGGTTGCCGGTGCCCAAAGGGATCACGCCCAGCGGCATGTCCGTTGCCGCCAGGCGGCCGGCCACCCGGCGCACCGTCCCGTCGCCACCGGCGGCGATCACCAGGTCGACCCCTGCTTCCATCGCCTGGTGTGCCTGGCCGGCGCCCGGATCCTCGAGCGTGGTCTCGAGCCAGAGCGGCGGCTGCCAGCCGGTTTCGGCGCACAGGCCCTCGACCAGCGCCACCAGGTCAAAGTTGAACTTTTTGGACGGGTTCCAGATCACCGCGGCACGGCGGGAACCTGGGGGAGCGGATGCGGTCATGGTGTCCTTACTGTCCTGTTTGCCGGCTCCAGGGCCGACGTCCCGACGAACCCATTCAAGCACCATCCGGCCCGCGCCGCCCGGCTCGACATCGCTGCTGGCCGCTTATAGGTTCTAACAGGACACCCTCGGATCCGGGAGAAGAATTGCTTCGGCGCGCACTTGCACTCATCATGGCCCTGCTGCTGACGGTAGCGGTGGCTGCCTGCGCTCCGGAGCGGGAGTCGCCGGATCCGACCGCCCAGGCGCTGGCGGAAGCGCTGGCGGCCAACGACGTGTCGAAGGTACCCTTCGCCGATGCCACCGGCGCCCAGGTGCAGGAACAACTGGCCGGGCTGACCGAGGGCATGGGCCCGTGGGAGCCCGACGTCACCGTGACCGGCGTCGAAGAGGTCGAATCCAACCTCTTCCGGGCCACCCTTTCCTATGACTGGCCGGTGCCGGATGCGGAGCAGGGCTGGAGCTACACCACGAGGGCGGACCTGCACTACGCCGAGGACGCCTGGCAGGTCCGGTGGACGCCCCAAATCCTGGAGCCCTCGCTTGCCGAGGGCGAGCGGCTGGTGCTGTCTACCGAGGAGCCGCAGCGCGGCCAGATCCTCGACGCCGAGGGGAAGGCGATCGTCAAGAACCGTCCGGTCAAAATCGTCGGCATCGACAAGACAGGCCTGGACAAATCGGCCGTCGAGGACTCCGCGCGGGAGCTGGCCAAGCTGGTGGACATCGACGCCGCCGGTTACGTGGAAAAGGTTGCCGCCTACGGGCCGAAGGCTTTCGTGGATGCCATCACGCTGCGCGAGGACGCCTTCGACGACCTGGACCAGAAGAAGCTGAAGGACATCGACGGTTTCCTGTCGGTGGATGACCAGATCCCGTTGGCGCCCAGCCGCACGTTCGCCGCGCCGGTGTTGGGATCGGTGCGGGAGGCCACGGCTGAGGACATCGAGAAGTCCAAAGGCACGGTGGTGGCGGGCGAGACCGTCGGCTCGTCCGGCTTGCAGGCAGCCTTCAACACCGAGCTCTCCGGCACGCCGGGGGTCACGGTCTCCGCGGTCGGGCAGCCTGCCGAAGAAGGCGGCGAAGCTCCGTCCCGCCAGCTGTTCCGCCAAGATCCGGTTGGCGGCGAGGACGTGAAAACCACGCTGGTGCCGGACCTGCAGTCGGCGGCCGAAGACATCCTGGCCGACATCGACTCGCCGAGTTCGATCGTCGCGCTGCGGCCGTCGACCGGTGCCGTCCTGGCGGCCGCGAACGGACCGGACAGCGAAGGCTACAACACGGCGTTCCTGGGCCAGTATGCCCCGGGTTCCGCCTTTAAGATCGCCACCGCACTGGGCCTGCTGCGCAACGGCATGACACCCGACTCCGCCGTCACCTGTGATCCGGAACTCGTGGTGGACGGCCGCAGCTTCGAGAACGCGGACAGCTATCCCGCGGCGTTCACCGGCGAGATCACCTTGACCGAGGCCATCGCCCACTCCTGCAACACGGCGTTCATCGCCGAGCACCAAGAACTCTCCCAGGACCAGCTGGCGGACGCCGCCGGCGCCCTGGGCATAGGCATGAAGGCAAACCCCGGCATCGAGGCCTTCATGGGCCACGTGCCGCGCGAGGATACCAAGGGGACCGCGCACGCGGCCTCGCTGATCGGCCAGTCACGGGTGCAGACGTCCCCGCTGGCGCTGGCCACGTTAATGGCCGCCGTGGTGGAAGGCGGATCGGTCGTGCCCACGCTGGTGGACGGGCACGACCCCAAGGCCGAGCTCCCGGAGGCACCGGAGCTGACCGCCGAGGAGGCCAAGCAGTTGCGCACCATGATGCGCTCGGCAGTGGTGGACGGCTACCTGACGAACTTGGCCGACCTGCCCGGAAAACCCGCCATTGGCAAGACCGGCACCGCAGAGTACGGCTCGCAGGACCCGCCGCAGACCCACTCCTGGGTCATCGCCGGCCACGGGGACCTGGCCATTGCGGTGTTCGTGGAGGACGGCGAGCTCGGCTCCGAAACCGCCGGCCCGCTGGCCGAGGCGTTCCTGGAAGCCGCTGCCGGCTAGGCAATACACAACGACGGCGGTGCCCGCCCGAGGTGCGTGAATGCACCGAACGCGGGCACCGCCGTCGTCAGCGGAGGGCCGGGGCCGGACACCGGCCTGCCTGTAGCGCTTCAGGGCTACCAGCGGTGGGCCACGTCAATCACCAACCGGGACATGCTGCCCGGGCCATCCAGGGTGAAGACCCGGAACGGCAAGCGGGCGCGGACGCCGAGGCCGATGGTGGTGTACCCCTCGAAACTGCCGCCCCAGGAGAGCTGGCGGAACGTGGTGTAGCCGGTGACGTTAACCAGTTCCCTCGGGTTGGCTGGCCGGTAGGTGGCGTGCCCGTTGGAGTCGTACGCCGGAGCTTTCACGACCACCGCCAGATCGGCGCCGCCGCGCAAGGGGATCGCATGGCCGGAGCCTTGGGCCCGCACCGTCCCGTACCTCACCGAGTAGCCGGCCACATCGCCGCGAAGGTCAACGACCATGCGGTCGAAGCAGGCGTGCCGGCCGGTGCGGACGTTCGTTATGGGGGCGGTGGTGGTCCCCGGCGCCGACTCCGGCGTTGAGCCCCAGGTAATGCCGCAGTAGGGCGCTGCCGTGGCGGGGCCGGGCGCCACCAGTCCCAGACCGAGAACCAGCAGGATTACGGACAGCCATGTGGGGAGCTTGCGCATGGCACACCGCCTTTCAGGGGGGTGACAGATGCACTCAGAATAGGGGCGTTTTCCGCGAAGGGACCCGGCACCTTCGCGATAACGCCAAAACCGTTACGGCCCGCGGCCCCGGCATGCATTTCTTGATCCTTCGGTAACCGGAAACGCGCTCCGCCCGTGATCAAAGACCGTGATGAGGAAGTGTTACGTGATCTCGTAACATAAATTACATCGCTGATATTCAACGGGCGGCCAGTGGCATAATTCCAGCATTAGCCGGTTCGGACCCCCACTTTTTTGCCGGGCCGGCGAACCCCCAAGAGCCGGTCCCGCGTGAACATGCCGCGGGGCCGGCTCGACTTAAACGTCACACCACGACCAGCGGCGGAAGATCCCCGGCACGCCTCCGGGCCGGTGGGAAATCAGCCCACTTCAAAGCCGGTGAAGCCGCCCGTCGGCGGGGCGTACGTCGCTTCGACCGCGTCCACCCGCCCCGGCGCCGCGCCGGACTCAAACGCAGCCGCGAACTGCCTCACTGCATCCAGGGGGCCCTCTGCCACCACACCTACGGTGCCGTCTGCCTGGTTCACGGCCGAGCCCACCAGTCCCAGGCGTTCGGCGCGTTCCCGTGCCCAGTACCGGAAGCCCACTCCCTGGACACGGCCGCTCACCGTCGCGATCAGGCGGACGTTCCCGGTGGGTTCCTGTTGTTGGTGCATGCTTTGCTCCTGTTCGGGACCCCCGTCCGGCGTACGACGGCGCTGCCTCGCCTCATGCGGTGCCGGAACCGTAGGGGCGTGTTATGGCTTCCAGGAAGTGGCCGTTCGGGTCAGTGAAGTAGACGCCGCGGCCGCCGTCGTTGCGGTTGATTTGTTGGGGCCGGCTGCGGCCAGGGTCCGCCCAGTAGTCGATTCCGGCCGACCCTATGCGGGTGAGGATCCCGTCGAAGTCGTCCTCGGTGACCAGGAAGGCGTAATGCTGGGGCTGAACCTTCCCGCCTGCGTCCGCGTAGTCGAGTGCCACACCGCCCTCCAGCAGGACCGTCATGAAGTGCCCGAACATCGGCTGCGGCGGATCGAGGCCGAAGATCTCCGCGAAGAATTCCGCCGACGCTTTCTTGTCAGCGCCGTAGACGATGGTGTGGTTGAACGAGACGGCCATGGCTGCTCCGAAGGCGGTGGCCGGGGCGGTGGCCGGCCGGAATGCTGGCACCCATTCAACTCCGCCCGGGCCGCCGGGACAAGCGCGTGAACCCGGAAGGGTCAGGTTAACGAAGCAACGGACGACGCCGGCGCTGTGGTGAGTGCCGAAGCCGTCCGCTCCGTGGGCGGAGCTGTGCCGCCCCGTGGTGGTGTCAGCTCTTCTGTGGCAGCCGCCAGACGGTGCAGTCCTGCGTGCTGATGGCGCGGCGTGAGCCGTCCGCGTCATCGCGGATCCACACCAGGCCGACGCCGGGGGCGGTGCGGTCCACGCGGCCCCGGTACTGGACGGCGTTGTCCATCCGGGCCTCGACCGAATCGCCGCGGCGCAGATGCCCGAGATTGCGGATCCGGGTGGGGGTGGAATTGACCAGCGGGGACTGACCGGGTGCGGATGGTGTCATGCGTGACCTCCTGTGTCGTGACGGTAAGGGCGTGCTGTACCCGGCGGACCAGCCGTGCGGCTGACCCTGCCGTGGCAAAGTTCGGGGACTGCTTGGCAGGCGAAAAGGCGTCGGCTCATGCCGGGTGCCGGTGAGCGCTAACAGTAAGGGCGGGCATCGACCCGGCAGGGCGCGGGAAAGAGCGTCTCCGCTGAGCTCCTGCTGCAAACTCGGTGGTCCCTCAGCTGTCCGTTGGCAGTCTCAGTTTATGGAACACGCCCCGCGGGCCGGTTTATTCCGGGAGGAAGAAAAGTTTCTCCGGCCTTCCGTCGACGGCGCGGGCGCAACCAGGCTCCGGCCACGGCAGATGAAGGACGACCTCACACCGCGGCGGGGCGGTACGGCCCGCCTGGAAGCCTGGTCGCGGGGTGAGTGTGCGAACGGCACGTTCAGTTCGTGGGCGGCATCTGCTGCAGCGCCCAGGTGTTGCCGTCCGGGTCGCTGAAGTAGACGAAATTCCCCCACGGCTGTACGTCCACGGCGCTCGCCGCGACGTCGCGGCTGAGCAGTTCTTCCCGGGCCGCTTCGGCATCGGCAACGACCATCTGCAGCCCCTGCTGCGAGCCGGGCGCCATCTCCGTGATGCCCTCGCCGATCACGATGGAACAGGCCGAGCCGGGCGGCGTGAGCTGCACGAAGCGCAGGCCTTGGCTTACCTGGTGGTCGTGGTCGGCGTTGAAGCCGACCTGCTCCACGTAAAACTTCTTGGCCCGGTCGACGTCGGTGACCGGCACGGCCACTAGCTCGAGTTTCATTTCCATGACGGACACGCTAGCGCCGGCAGGGCACTCGGCGGTAGGGATCGGCGTGGGACTGCGGTCAGGCCCTGTCCGCAACCAGATGGAGCCGGTACCCCTCGGACTTTTCGAACAGACGGCGTGGTTGTAAGCCACTGTTGGCCAGCCAGACGATGTCCGCATCAAGTGTCACCGCATCGACTCTTCCGGTGCGCAGCAGCGTTCCGTCCCTGTACACCTCCACCAGCGTGCCGGGAACGAGGTCCCAGTTTTCGAGCGGGGTCTCAGGCATGGTGGTGCTCCTCGGATCGGGTTATCGGCCGCGCATCTCTCCTCCACCATCCGGGCGGGCGAGGGCGGCCACAAGGGATCCAGCCGCATGTTCACGATGAATTCACGCACCTGGCAGCCGGCGAGGCCGGCTAATTCCCGAAATAGCCGCGCTCCAACAGGGAGCCGGGGTAGTACAGGCAAGCGGAGGTGCGCTCACCGGAATCCCAGTCCGCTTGCGTGGGGAACAAGATCCGGTGGGTACCGTCCGGAATCAACCGCGCTTCGAGAAACTGCAAAATCACGTCGCCGCACAGTGGCCCGGCCTGGCGTTCCAGCGCTGACTGACCCGGAAACAGTTCGCCGGCGTGTGTGACGGTCCCGAAAATCTCGCCTTCATGCGGCTCCTGGCAGGGCACCTGAAACAACGCGGTGGTCGTAGGGCCGGAGGAATACTCCCAATCGAAAAACACGCAGTCGCCGACGGACGCCTCACCCAAGGCCGAGGGCCCGACACCGGAAGACCATTGGGTCGCCAGGAACTCGTCGATGTAGGCCTTCGTGCCCTCTGGATCTTCTGCTCCGACAGTTTCCGCGGGTGTCACGGTCGGGCGGCCCGGCCGGGGAGAGGCCAGCCGGATGGAGCTGTGGGATGTACCGCCGGCCGAACCGGCGGTGTGCTCGCCGTCGGACGCTGCCGCGGTCGGACTCGCCGTCCCTGCCGCTGCGGCTCCTGCCTCCGCCGCCGGTTCCGAGCAACCCGTGAGCAGCAGCGCGCATAGCGCAATAAGGGCGGCCGTCGGCCTGGTCTGCATGTTCCCCCGATGCCCGGCACTACAGCCGCCCGACCGGCGGCTGAAATTGTCAGCAGCCTAGCAGGCAAGTGCGGTCGGTCCGGGGCACGCTCTGCTCACAGGTCCACGCGCTGGACGCGGCCGACCGGGCGCGCGGCTTAGGCCGCGCCGGCATGTTTGCTTCACCCGGCGGGCCGGGCCGGCTCTAGACGGCGGCAGCGGCGTCGGCCGTCTTCTTCCGGTGGATGGCCAGGAAGGAAGAAATTCTGCGCACCGCCTCTTCGATATCCTCCACCGACGGCAGGATCACGAACCGGAAGTGGTCCGGCGTGGGCCAGTGGAAGGCGGTGCCGTGCGAGACCAGGATTTTCTCCTCCTCGAGCAGGTCCAGCACAAACTTCTCGTCGTCCTCGAAGGGGTAGACCGCAGGATCGAGCTTGGGGAACAGGTACATCGCCCCGGCCGCGGGGACACAGCTGACCCCCGGAATCTGGTTGAGCAGCCGGCAGGCCAGGTCGCGCTGTTCGTGCAGCCGGCCCCCGGGCTTCACCAGGTCGCCGATGGACTGGTAGCCACCCAAGGACGTCTGGATGGCGTGCTGCGCCGGGACGTTCGAGCACAGCCGGAGCGAGGCCAGCAGCTCCAGTGATTCGCGGTAGGCCGCGGTCTCCGCGCGCGGCCCGCTGATGGCCACCCAGCCGGCGCGGTAGCCGGGCATCCGGTACGCCTTGGACAGCCCGCTGAAGGTCAGCACCGGCAGGTCGGGGGCCACGGAGGCGGTGTGGATGTGGACGGCGTCGTCGTAGGTGATCTTCTCGTAAATTTCGTCGGAGAACAGCACCAGATCGTGCTTGCGCGCCAGGGCCGCGAACTGTTCCAGCACGTGCCGCGGGTACACGGCGCCGGTGGGATTGTTGGGGTTGATCAGCACGATCGCCCGCGTCCGGTCGGTGATTTTGGCTTCGACGTCCGCCATGTCCGGCCACCAGTGGTTGTCCTCATCGCAGAGGTAGTGCACGGCCTTGCCGCCGGAGAGCGTGACCGAAGCCGTCCACAGGGGGTAGTCGGGCGCGGGGATCAGCACCTCGTCGCCGTTTTCCAGGAACGCCTGCAGCGTCATGGAGATCAGCTCGGACACCCCGTTGCCGATGAAGATGTCCTCCACGCCGATCTGCATCAGGCCCTTGGTCTGGTAGTACTGCGAAATGGCCGTGCGGGCGGAGAAGATTCCCTTCGAATCGCTGTAGCCCTGGGCGTCGCGCAGGTGGTGGATCATGTCCACCACAATCGACTCCGGCGCCTCCAGCCCGAACGGCGCCGGGTCGCCGAGGTTCATCCGCAGGATGCGGTGGCCCTCCGCCTCCATCTTCTTGGCGGCGTGCAAAATAGGGCCGCGAAGTTCGTATCGGACGTTCTGAAGTTTGCTGGAATGTTGCATCGGACGCATGCCCCATTTTTTCACACAGTGCATCGGGCGTTCATGTGGGCTTCACCACTGCGCGGGTCTGGTGCCCGCTGCTGCAACCGCCTACCGTGGTTACGCTCCCGCACGGGCGCCGCACGCGGTGCCCGTCCAGCGCACCGGAACCGGAAGATGGAGGAAAGCCATGACCCTCACGCACATAAATCCGGCGGGCATGTTCCGCAGTCCGGCCTTTTCCCAGGGCGTGCTCGTGGACGGCCCCGGCCGGCTGCTGATCGTCGGTGGCCAGAACGGGATCAACGCGGACGGCGAGTTGGTCAGCGATGATCTTGCCGGCCAGACCAAACAGGCGATGCGCAACGTGCTGGCGGTCCTCGAGGAGGCCGGTGCAACGCAGCAGGACGTGGCCAAGCTGAACATCTACCTCGCCGCCGGGCAGGACGCGAACGAGGGGTACGCCGCGGCCGCGGAGGTGTGGGGCCGGGTGCCGACGGCGATCACCGTCCTGCAAGTGGGCTCTGCCCGGCCAGGCGTGCTGGTCGAGATCGACGCGCTCGCCCAGGTCCCGCTGCGGCCTGAATAGCCGCTGCCCTCGTGCGGCGCCAGGCCGCGCCGCCGTCGTGAGCCGCGCAGCGCGGTGTGCCGGCGTGTGCCGCCGGGGCTGGCTACTGCGGCCGGACCGGATGCTTGCTGACGATGGAGACGCGGTTGAAAGCGTTCATTGCGACGGTGATCCAGCTGACCGCGGAGAACTCGTCGTCGGTAAGTTCCTCGCGGGCTGCGGAGTAGGCGCGCTCCTGGCTGTGGTGGTCCGCCAGTTCGGTCAGCGCCTCGGCCAAGGCCAGCGCGGCGCGTTCCTTGTCGGTGAAGACCTCGGTGTCCCGCCAGGACGGAAGCACGGAGAGGCGTTGCGCGGTCTCGCCTTCGCCCAGGGCAAGCCGGGTGTGCATGTTCAGGCAGTAGGCACAGCCGTTGATCTGCGAGATGCGCAGGTTCAGCAGTTCCACCAGTTTCCGGTCCAGGCCGGCTGCCTCGGCGGCGTCGGCGACCTTGAGCGCGACCCCGTTCAAGGCGCGGTGGGCCGTCGGTGTCTGCTTGTCGATGTAAAACCTGGCCGGACGTTCCTCGGTGCTCACTCAAAGCCTCCTTGTTGCTGGGGGTGACCTCCATTCTGACAGCACTGCCCGCGGCGGCACGATCGGAGTAGCGTGTGCCACATGGAATTCGAAAGGCCCTTCACGGAACCGACCGCGCGGCGCATCCGGGTGCGGCTGGGCGGGAGCCTGGTGGCGGACAGCACCCGGGCCAGGCTGCTGGTCCAGTACGACACCGGCAGCCTGCCCACCTACTACGTGCCGCGGGAGGACGTGGCGGAAGGCGCGTTGTCCAATCCGCACACCGGGCGGGCGGGGCAGCAGGTGTGGGACGTGGCCATCGGCAGCAAGAGGGCCGAAGCCGGGGCGTGGGAGCATCCCGACCCGTCGGGCGAACTGGGCGGCGCCCTGGCCGGGCATGTGACGTTCTCGTGGCGCCAATTGGAATGGTACGAGGAAGACGAACGCGCGCTGGTACACGCCCGCGATCCCTACAAGCGGGTGGACACGCTGCGCAGTTCGCGCCGGGTCCAGGTCTATCTTGAGGGCGAGAAAATAGCTGACAGCATCCGGCCGCTGATGCTCTTTGAGACCCACCTGCCCGTCCGCTACTACCTGCCCGCCGACGACGTGCGCACTGACCTTTTGGAAGCCAGCGACGCGGTGACCAGCTGCCCGTACAAAGGCCAGGCCAGGTACTGGTCGGTTCGCGTCGGTGAGAACATCGTTCACGATGTGGTGTGGAGCTATCCGGAGCCGATCCCGGAAAACCCCAAGATCCGAGACCTTTTCTGCTTCTACAACGAAAAGGTGGACCTGGTGGTCGACGGCCAGGCGCAGGAGAAGCCGGACACGCCCTGGTCCTGATCCGCTGACGAAACGCCTGAGCGGCCACCGGCCTGCTTCTGCTGCTTATACCTTCTTCTCCGCGGAGAAGAAAAGACTTTTGCGCATTTTTTCGGCGGCGACCTGTTGCATAATCAGCATGCTTATGTTCTCTTGGGGGAGAAGCGGTTCTGGTCGCGCACTTCCAACAGAGGGTGGGCTTCTGATGCAACACAACGAGAAAGACATACAGGTTTTATTCCGCAAGGCGAGACGCGCCAGGGGGTCCCTGCGCGCCGCCCTGGAAGAGGAGCTGGTGCTGGGGCACCTGGGCATTGCCGAGGGGATAGCCCGCAACTATTCCGGCCCCGGCCGGGAGCTCGATGACCTAAACCAGGTTGCGCGGCTGGGGCTGCTCAAGGCGGTCCGCGGCTTTGACCCCGACCACGGCGCGGACTTCCGCGCCTACGCAGCCCCCACGGTCCACGGCGAACTGAAGCGCTATCTGCGGGACAGCTCGTGGATGATCCGCCCACCGCGCCACCTCCAGGACCTGCGGACGGCGGCGATCAAAATGACGTCCGAACTCGCCCAGCGGCTGGGCCGCGAACCCGGGCTGCAGGAGCTGGCCGACGCGCTCGCCGAAAGCCCGGAAACGGTCGCCGAAGCCCTCAACTGCCACGGCAGCCTGCGGCCGGAATCACTGGAGGGGACCCCCGAGGGACAGGGCCTGGCCGAGACGCTGGCTGCCTCCGACGGCGGGACCGAACGGACCGAGGAACTGTTGATGCTTCGGGGCGCCATCCGCGAGCTGGAGCCGCAGGAACGGCAGCTGCTCTTCTACCGCTACTTCCAGGAGGAGTCCCAGCGCCGCATCGGGGAACGTATCGGCATGACGCAGATGCAGGTCTCCCGCGCGCTGGCCAGGATCCTGGTCAAGCTCCAGCACCGGGTGCTGGGGGAACGGCAGGCCCCGGCCCGGCAGCGGATGCGGACGGCGTAGCTACCGGCAATTGCGCGACGGCGGCCAGGACGTCGTCCCGGCTGACGGCCAGCAGGGCGGGGTCCGGGTCCGCGGAGAACGTGTCGCCCACCCGCAGGCTCTCGTCGGTCAGGACCGTATGGGGTCCGGGCGGCGGACCCCAGACGCTGACAGGTGCCGGCCCGAAAATGACCACCGACGGCCGGGCATAGGCCGCGGCCAGGTGGGCGGCGCCGGTATCGGCGGAAATCACGACGGCGGCCTCGGCGATCACCGCGGCAAACTCCGCCAGTGGGAGGGTTCCGGCGACCACGGTGTCCGGACCCAGCCCGGCCAATTCGGCCACCGCCTCTGCCCGAGGCCGTTCCGCCGTGCTGCCGGTGAACAGGATGCGGTGTCCCTGGGCTGCCAGTTCCCGAGCGACCGCGGCAAAGCGCTCGGCGGGCCACAGCCGGCTGCCGTAGGCGGCACCGACATGAAGCACCGCCGCTCCCGGGCAGGGGCTCTGGACGGCGGGTTTGTCCAGCCGGTAGTCGAGCGGATCCGCGTCGATACCGTGCCACTGCAGCAGCCGGGCCCAGCGCTCGCGTTCGTGCACGCCTTCCGGCCATTGGGGGCCGTCCCATCCGTGGGCCTGGTGGCCGATGCGCACCGCGGGCTGCAGGGCTTCCAGCCGGCCGCGGCTCTCCGGCCCGTTGCCGTGCAGGTTCACGGCGATCTCCACCCGGCCGGGAGCCAGTGCCAGCGGGACATCGAGTCCATGGGTGGCCAGCAGGTCGTCCACCGAGCCGGTAAGTCCGAGGATGGGCCGCAGCCAGGCTTGGGCGGCGTAGATGATCCGGTGTTCGGGGTAGGCCGCGCGCAGTGCCCGCAACGCCGGAACCGCGACCAAAAGATCGCCCAGCTTGAGCGCCCGGAGTACCAGCAATTCCGGGCGTCCGTCCCGTTCAAGTCCTTCAGGTTCTGCCACTTCACCCGTCCTTCCTTCCGGCTGTGCCCATCCTCCCAGATGCCCGCACCTCACGCTTCCAGCGGCAGCGGTTGCCGCGGCGGGAAGTGTGCGACACAAAAGTAGTAGCAGGAGAAGTGTTTAGGTCGCAGCCGTGCTGGGAACAGTGCTGGTATGAGCACAACTGCCGCATGCCCGCCGCGGGCCATCCTGTTCGACCGGGACGGCACGCTGGTCACGGACGTGCCCTACAACCCGGACCCCGCGAAAGTCCGGCCGGTGGCCGGCGCCCGGGCGGCCGTCGATGCGGTCCGCACCGCCGGGTTGCCGTGCGGGGTGCTCACCAACCAGTCAGGCATCGGCCGCGGCCTGCTGAGCCGGGAACAGGTCGACGCCGTCAACCTGCGGGTGGAAGAGCTGCTGGGACCGTTTGACGTCTGGGAGATCTGCCCGCACAACCCGGACGACGGATGCCCCTGCCGGAAACCGCAGCCCGGCATGATCCTGGCGGCCTGCCGCCGGCTCGGGCTCGATCCCGCGGAGGTGGCCTACGTCGGGGACATTGGGGCCGATGTCGAGGCCGCTGCCGCCGCCGGCGCCACCGGCGTCCTGGTACCGACCCCGGTGACCCGGCGCGAAGAGGTCGAGGCCGCCGCCGTGGTTGCCGAAGACCTCGCCGCCGCGGTGTCGCTGCTGCTGGAGGGCCGGCGGTGAGCCGTGTGTTGGTGGCGCGGCTGGACAGCGTCGGAGACGTACTGCTGGCGGGTCCGGCGGTGCGGGCAGTCGCGGCAGGCCACGGTGGCAGTCCCCGCGACGTCATGATGCTGTGCGGCCCGCAGGGCAAAGCCGCCGCGGAATTGCTGCCCGGCGTCGCGGGCGTTTTCAGCTGGGCCAGCCCGTGGATCGTCGACCCCGCGCCGCCGGCAACCCGGGAACATGTCGCCGCGCTGGCGGACTGGGTGCGGGCCTCGGAGATCTCCGAGGCCGTCATCCTCACGTCCTTCCACCAGTCGCCGTTGCCGCTGGCACTGCTGCTGCGGTTGGCCGGCGTCGGCCGCATCACCGGCGCTTCCGTCGATTACGCCGGGTCGCTGCTGGATCAGCGGCTCCGGCCCGGCGAGGACTTCCCGGAGGACCAGCCGGAGGCCGAACGGGCGCTGCAGATCGCCGCTGCCGCCGGGTACCGGCTTCCAGCCGCCGACGACGGCCGGCTGCAGGTGCGCGGTATTCCGGATACCTCGGACCTGACCGGCGGCGAGCCTTACATCGTCGTTCACCCCGGCGCCTCCGTTCCGGCGCGGGCGTGGCCGCCGCTGCACCACGCCGCCGCCGTCGAACTGCTGATCGGCGCCGGCTACCGCGTGGTGGTCACCGGCGGCCCGCAGGAACAGGAGCTGACGGCGACCGTCGCCGTCCCCGGCGCGCTGGACCTGGGCGGGAAGACCGACCTGCGGAACCTGGCGGGGGTCCTGGCCGGCGCGTCCGCCGTCGTGACCGGAAATACCGGGCCGGCCCACCTGGCGGCGGCCGTGGGCACCCCGGTGGTGTCCCTGTTCGCGCCGGTGGTTCCGGCGGTCCGCTGGGCACCGTACAAGGTACCGCTGGAGCTGCTCGGCGACCAGAATGCGCCCTGCCGGCTCAGCCGGGCACGCACCTGCCCGGTTCCCGGACATCCCTGCCTGGCCCAGGTGGCACCCGAAGAAGTGCTCGAGGCTGTACAGCGGCTGACCCGCGGCGTGACGTACCTGTCCGCCCGGAGAAAGACGAGGAACGCATGAAGATCCTGCTTTGGCATGTCCACGGCGGCTGGACCGACGCTTTTGTGCGCGGCCGCCACGAATACCTGCTGCCCGCCACCGCCGAGGGCGGGCCGTGGGGCCTGGGCCGCGCCGGTCGCGACTGGCCGTCCTCGGTCCGGGACGTGCACCCGGACCGGCTGCGAGACGAAGCCCCCGACGTCGTGGTCCTGCAGCGGCCTGAGGAGATCGAGGAATGCGAGCGGCTGCTCGGCCGCCGGCCGGGACGGGACATCCCGGCGGTGTTCCTGGAGCACAACACTCCCAAGGGGGACGTGCCCAACTCGCTGCACCCGCTGGCCGACCAGCAGGACATGACCGTCGTGCATGTCACCCACTTCAACCGGTTGTTCTGGGACTGCGGAACGGCGCGGACCACGGTGATCGAACACGGCATCGTGGATCCCGGCCCGCTCTACACCGGGGAACTGGAACGCCAGGGCGTGGTGGTCAACGAGCCGGTCCGCCGCTGGCGCGTGACCGGAACGGATCTGCTGCCGGCCTTCGCCGAGGCAGGACCGCTGGAAGTCTTCGGCATGGGCGCCGACCAGCTGGGCGCCGCCACCGGGCTGGGCCCGGACCGGCTGCGGGTGCACGGCGACCTGCCCGGCCCGCTGCTGCACGCGGAACTGGCCCGTTGCCGCCTCTATCTGCACCCGCTGCGCTGGACCTCGCTGGGCCTGGCGCTGCTGGAAGCCATGCATCTGGGCATGCCGGTTCTGGTGCTGGCCAGCACGGAAGCGGCCCGGGCCGTGCCGCCGGAAGCCGGCGCCATCTCAACGGATGTGGACCAGCTGCGCCGCGAGGCGGCCCGGCTGCTGCGGGACCCGGAGGAGGCCGCAGCCCGCGGCGCCGTGGCGCGCGAGGCGGCACTGCGGAACTACGGGCTGCAGGCCTTCCTGGACAACTGGGACGCCCTGCTGGCAGAGACCACGACGCGCACCGGACGGGCCATTGCCGCCAACGAGAGGAGAGAGCCGTGAGGATATCGATGGTTTCCGAACACGCCAGCCCGCTGGCCGCGCTGGGTGGTGTGGACGCCGGCGGCCAGAACGTGCACGTGGCGGCCCTCTCCGCCGCACTGGCCCGGCGCGGGCACAGCGTGCGCGTCTACACCCGCCGCGATGACCCGATGCTTCCCGCCCGCGTGACCATGCGGCCGGGAGTGGAAGTGGTCCACCTCAACGCCGGACCGCCCGAGCCGGTCGCCAAGGATGAACTGCTGCCCTTCATGGGCCAGTTGGCCGACGGGATCAGCGCGGACTGGGCGGACACACCGCCGGATCTGGTGCACGCGCACTTCTGGATGTCAGGGGTGGCGGCCCTCGACGCCGCCCGCCGCCCGGGGAGCCCGCCGGTGCCGGTGCTGCAGACCTTCCACGCGCTCGGCACCGTGAAACGGCGGCACCAGGGCGCGCAGGACACCAGCCCGGCCGAGCGGGCCTGGCTGGAACCGTCCGTCGGCCGCAGCGTGGACCGCGTCATCGCGACGTGTTCGGACGAAGTGTTCGAGTTGGCGGCCATGGACATCCCGCGCGGCAATATCTCCATTGCCCCCTGCGGCGTGGACCTGGGACTCTTCAAGGCCGACGGCGAGGCCGAGCCGCGCGGCCGCGCCCACCGCATCGTCGCGCTGGGCCGGTTGGTTCCGCGCAAGGGCATCGACCTGGCCGTGCAGGCCCTGCGGTTGCTCAAGGACCAGGGACTGGACGACGTCGAACTGATCGTGGTCGGCGGCGCCTCCGGTGCCACCGGGCTGGCGTCCGATCCGGAAGCGCAACGGCTGCGCGGCCTCGCCCGCGGGCTCGGCGTGGAAGACCAGCTGGTGCTGCGCGGCCAGCTGCCGCGGGAAGAAATCCCGGCGGTGCTGCGCAGCGCCGACGTCGTCGTCTGCGCGCCGTGGTACGAACCGTTCGGGATTGTCCCGCTGGAAGCGATGGCCTGCGGCGTCCCGGTGGTCGCGGCCTCGGTCGGCGGGCTGATCGATACCGTGGTGGACCGCAAGACCGGCCTGCACGTACCGCCGCGCGATCCGGCGGCGGTGGCCGAAGCGGTGGCCGAGCTGCTGGCGAATCCCCAGCTGCGCCGCGAGCTCGGCCGCGCCGGCCAGCAGCGCGTGCGGAACCGCTACTCCTGGGACCGGGTGGCCGCCGACACCGAGAAGGCCTATCACCTGGCGGTCAGCAGGGGCTCGGGCGCGGTCGCCGCCGGCGTCCGGCAGCTGGAAGGGGAGGCACTGTGAAGCGCCCGACCGGCATCGCCAAGACGGCAGCACGGACCACGGCGCTGGCCGCGGCCGCCCCCGCCGCCCCTGCCCGCACGGAGGCTTACGTGCGGCCGCCCGGGCCGGGGCCCGCGGGACCCGCCCTGGTTCCGGTGCCGGCGACCGGCCCGAAGCAGGCCGGGACCGAAGCGGTGGACGCGGTCCTGGCGCACCTGCAGGCGGTGGCGCCGGCGGTGGAGTCGCTGCGCGCCCAGGCCGGCCAGCTGGCCGGTTGGGGAACCGAGCTGGCCCGGCGCCTGATGGACGGCGCACGCCTGCTGGCGGCCGGCAACGGCGGCTCCGCGGCGGAAGCCCAGCACCTCACCGCCGAACTGGTGGGCCGGTTCGACGGCGAACGCCGGGCCTTCTCCGCCATCTCGCTGCATGCGGAGACATCGGCGGTCACGGCCATCTCCAACGACTACGGCTTCGACCAGCTGTTTGCCCGGCAGGTCCTGGGCCACGGCCGGGCCGGCGACGTGCTGCTCCTGCTGACTACCAGCGGCAAGAGCGGGAACCTGCTGCGTGCGGCCGAAGCTGCCCGCAGCATCGGCGTGACCTGTTGGGCGCTGACCGGCCAGGCACCGAACCCGCTGACCCTGCTGTGCGACGACTACGTAGCCGTGGAGGCTGCGCCGGCCAATGTGCAGGAAGGCCACCTCATGGCGCTCCACGCCCTCTGCCGGGCCTTCGACGCCGAGGTGGCACGCCTTGAGGCAGGCACCGCCGGCGGGCGCGGGCAGGGAGGCCGGCCATGAGGATCGTAGTGGTGGGCGACGTACTGCTCGATGCCGATGTGGAGGGTGCGGCAACCCGGCTGAGTCCGGACGGACCGGTGCCGGTGGTTGATGCCGCCGAAACGACCTACCGCGCCGGGGGAGCCGGGCTCGTGGCCCGGATGTTGGCCCGCGACGGCCGGGACGTCCTCCTGGTCACGGCGATCTCCGACGACGGCGCTTCCTCCCGGCTGCACGACGCCCTGGACGGCGTCCGCGTGGTCGCCGGACCATCCGGCGCCCCAACGCCGGTGAAAACCCGGATCCGGGCCGGCGGGCAGTCGGTGGTCAGGGTGGACGAAGGCTGCGCCCCGGCACCTGTGCCGGTACCGACACCGGACATGCTCGACGCGCTCGGGACGGCCGACGCCATCATCGTGGCGGACTACGGCCGCGGCTTGGCGGCCGCACCCGCGCTGCGCGACGCCCTGGCCTCGCTGGTGCACCGGATCCCCGTGGTGTGGGATCCGCACCCGGCAGGCCCGGCCCCGGTCGAGGGCGTGGCCGCCGCAACGCCGAACCTGCCCGAAGCCCTGCGCATCGCCGGCCAGCGGGACAACGGCACCCGGGAAGCGGCACTGGCCGCGGCGGAACTGCGTTCACGGTGGAACAGCAGCGCCGTCGTCGTCACGCTCGGCGCGGAAGGAGCCCTGATCCAGTCGGACGGCGACCTGCCGCAGGCCGTTCCCGCCCCGACGCTGGAGCCGGCCGACACCTGCGGCGCGGGGGACCGGTTCGCCGCCTCCCTGGCGGTGGCGCTGGCCTCCGGGCAGCCGCTGACCGCCGCGGTGGAAGAGGCCGTCGGACAGGCGGCGGCTTTCCTCGCCGCGGGCGGGGTGGCATCGCTTCGGCGGGAAACCGCCCCGGTCCCGCTGCGCGGGCCGGGGGTAGGCGCCATGCGCGTTGCCGCGCAGACCCGCGAAGCCGGTGGCACGGTGGTAGCCACCGGAGGCTGCTTCGACTTGCTGCACGCCGGCCACGCCAGGACCCTGGCCGCCGCCCGGAAGCTGGGCGACTGCCTGATCGTCTGCCTTAACTCGGACGATTCGGTCCGCCGCCTCAAAGGCGAAGAGCGTCCGATCATGAACCAGGAGGACCGGACCGAGCTGCTGCTGGCGCTGGAGTGCGTGGATGCGGTGCTGGTCTTCGACGAGGCCACCCCCGAAGCGGCGCTGGAACGGCTGCGCCCGGACATCTGGGTCAAGGGCGGCGACTACACCGCGGACCAACTGCCCGAAGCGCGGCTGCTGCAGTCCTGGGGCGGGCAAACCGTCACCGTGCCCTACTACCCGGCGCGTTCCACTACCGGCCTGGCCGCCGCCCTGGCGAAAGTCGGCTGAAACGCGACCCTGCTCCGCGCACCCGGCGGGCGGGCCGGACCAAAGAACCATCCCCGAACCTGAGGAGGAAAAACATGAGCATTGCACCAACGAACCCCGGGCGCGTCCTGGTCACCGGCGGAGGGTCCGGACTGGGAGCCGCCGTCGTGGAGGCGGTCCTTGCCGCCGGCGGCACGCCGGTCGTGCTGGACCGTGACGTCAGCCGGGTGGGCCAGGCGAAGAGCATCGAGGTGGACGTCGCCGACCGCGCCGCCGTCGAAGCGGCAGTGCAGCAGGCCGCCGATACCCTCGGCGGGCTGGACGCCGTCGTGACGGCGGCCGGGATTGACCGCTGCGGACGCCTGGAAGATGTACCGGCCGAAGAATGGGAGAAGGTCATCGGCGTCAACCTGATGGGCACCGTCTCCGTGGTGCGCGCGGCCCTGCCGCACCTGATGTCCTCCCACGGGCGCGTGATCACGGTCGCCTCGTCGCTGGGGATCAAGGCCGTCTCCGACGCCACCGCCTACTGCGCCTCCAAGTTCGGTGTGGTCGGTTTCAGCCGGGCGCTGGCGGCCGAAACCCGCGGCCAGGTCGGAGTGACCACCATGATTCCGGCCGGCATGAAGACCAGGTTCTTCGACGACCGCACCGAGCAGTACAAGCCGCAGGACGACTCCCGGCTTAACGATCCGGAACGGGTGGCCGATGCCATCATCTTCGCCCTGTCACAGCCGAAGGGCTGCGAGGTGCGCGAGATGGTCATTTGCCACGAAGAAGAAGACTCGTGGCCTTAAGCTGGCGCAGGTCCGCGTAGACATCCTCTGCGCGGACCTGATCCGTCAGGGAGAATTCGTGGCTGCAGCGTTCGGCAGTCCAGCCCACTTGCCTCAGGTCGGAGCCGCAGGCCGGGCACTGCGTCATCCAGGACATGTGGATCCGGTGCATGGTCCGGCCCAGTGCCCCGGCCATGATCATGTTGCCGGCCCAGTAGATGCCCACCGTGGGCGTTCCCACCGCCTGCGCCAGGTGCCGCGGCCCGCTGTCATTGCCGACCATCACGTCGCTGGCGCGCAGCACGGCGGACAACTCATCCAGCTCCAGCCGGCCGGCCACGGCGTCGATGCTGCCGCCGCTGCCGGTTCCGGCCGCCGCGCGGCCCAGGCGAACCACTTCCTCGGCCAGCGCCACGTCGGATTGGTCGCCTACGACCAGGACCTGGCACCCGTCGTCGGCCGCCCATGCAGCCACCTGGGCAAACTCCGACGCCGGCCACCGACGCCGCGGGTCGGTGGCGCCCGGGTGGATGGTCACCAGCGATGGCCTGCCTTCTTCGAGCAGCCCGGCCAGCAACGCCTCTTCGTCGGCCAGGGGCTGCAGTTCCGGCTGCAGCGCGGCCGGAGCAGCGCCGGCCAGGCCCACCACCTCCAACGCGCGCAACACCTCGTGCTGGTAGTACAGATACGGGATGGACCGCTCGAGCGCGGCCGCGTCGTCGGTCCGGGTGCCCACAGTGTGCCGCGCGGCCAGTTCCAGCAGGAACGGGTTCGAGTTCCGGCCGCCGCCGTGCAACTGCACGGCCAGGTCGAACTGCTCGGCGCGCATCCGCTGCTGGAACCGGGCGGTGGCCTGCGGCTCCTCCGGTCCCGGGCGAACCCCGTGGGCGAACGGCAGCGGTTCCACCCGGTGCACCGGGCCGGGCCTGCCGCGAAACAGTGCGGCGTGGGCCTCGGTGCCCAGCAGGGTCAGGCTGGCCTCCGGATAGGCGGCAGCCAGCGACTCCAGTGCCGGAACCGAAAAAAGCACGTCGCCCAGTCCTCCGCCCCGGAGCACCGCAATCTTCCGCACACCCTCGAAGGGCTCCAACACTGGTCCGATGCCCCGGCCATGCCTGGCCTCGGTACTGAGCCTTTGGTCACCGAAAGCGGCGCCGCCTGTGGGGGAATCAGCCATCTCCACCTCCTGAATCAACGTCCCGCGCCGCCGCGCATCCACCCGGCGCGCGGGTTTCAGGCCTGCCGCAACCCTGCGAACCCGCCCCCGCGAGCCCCTCGTGAACTTCACCCTAGGGTGCTTTCGACCCGCTGGCCAGAGCCCGAATCGGGCCCGGAGGCACAAACCGGCCAGCAGGAACCGGCTCCACACCGATGCCTGAAACCGCGCGGTGTGTCTGAAACCGCGCGATGCGGGGTAGGGAACCAGTACCACGCATTGTTGCCGGTGTTGCGTGCCCGTGGCGGGCACTGCACTGCGGCTGCGTGACCGTGGACTTTGGCCAGACACCAACGGGCGGGCCCAGGCCGCCGTGGAGGGGAGGAGCAATATGACCACCGATTCCGATACTGCCCGGGATTTTGCCTTGTTTCAGGTGCACGACCCGAGGGACGGCAGCCTGGTGGGCAGGCTTGAGGAAACGAGCCCCGACGAGGTGCGGGACGCCGTCGCCGCCGCCAAGGCTGCCCAGCCCGGCTGGGCGGCCACCGACGCTGCCGCCCGCGGCGAACTGCTGGAGGCGGCCGCGGCGGCCTTGCAGGAGCACTCGCAGGAACTGGCCGAGATGAACGCGCGGGAAACCGGCCGGCCGGAACATGAAGCCCTGGAGGGCGTGCTGGCCGGCGCCGGGACCCTGCGGCAGTACGCCCAGCTGGGCCCCGTGCACCGCGGCCGCAGCCTGCGCGGCGGTTCGCTCGCCGCCGACTACACGGTGAACGAACCGCGGGGCGTGGCGGCTGTGCTCACGCCCTGGAACGATCCGGTGGCCGTGGCAGCCGGGCTGCTGGGTGCCGCCCTGGCCACGGGAAACACCGTCCTGCACAAACCAAGCGAACGCTGCCCGCATCTGGGCGAGCTGCTCGGCCGGATTCTCGCGGACGTGCTGCCGCCGCAGGTCTTCACGACGCTGACCGGCGGGCCCGCCGTCGGAGCGGCGCTGGCCGGCCATCCTGATGTCGATGTGATCGCGCACGTCGGATCGAGCCTCACCGGCGCCCGGATTGCCCGGGCGGCGGCGCTCACCGGCGCCCATGTGATCCGCGAGAACGGCGGAAACGATCCGCTGATCGTCGACGCCGGCGTCGATCCGGCGTGGGCGGCGGAGCAGGCAGCCATCGGGGCGTTCGCCAACAGCGGGCAGATCTGCACGTCGGTGGAGCGGATCTACGTGCACCGCGACGTCGCCGGCCCGTTCTGTGAAGCGCTCGTCGCCGAGGCCCGCACCCGCAACGACGCCGGACTGATGGCACCGCTGGTGGACCGCAGGCTGCGGGATAGCGTCAACGCCCAGGTGGCAGAGGCGCTTTCGCTCGGTGCGACGGCTGCCGAGGGCGGCTCGGTGCCCGGGGGGCCGGGTGCCCATTATCCGGCCACCGTGCTGCTGGACTGCACGGACCGAATGACCGTGATGCAGGAGGAGACCTTTGGCCCGGTGGCCCCGGTCCGGGTGGTGGACAGCTTTGACGACGGGCTGCAGCTGGCGGCGGAGGGCCGGTACGGTTTGGCCGCCACGGTGCTGACCGCGGACCTGGAGCATGCGCACCGGGCCGTAGCGGCGCTCCAGGTCGGCACGGTTAAGATCAACGCCGTCTTCGGCGGCGCGCCGGGCGGTTCCGCCCAGCCCCGCCGGGACAGCGGCGACGGGTTCGGCTACGGCCCCGAACTGCTGGACGAGTTCAGCGCGGTGAAGGTGGTCCACGTCGGCCTGCCCGGTGGGGTGCGGCCATGAGCACGCCCCTGTCGGACGTTTCGGGGCTGGCCGGCTGGTTGCCGGCCCGGCTGGCTGAGGCCGCACCGCAGGTCACCGTGGTGGGCGACGTGATGCTGGACGGCTGGTTCAGCGGCCGGATCGAACGGTTCTGCCGGGAAGCCCCCGCCCCGGTAGTGGACATGACCAAGCGGGAGTACGCCCCGGGCGGCGCCGCCAACACGGCCATGAACCTCGCCGCCCTCGGGGCGCGGGTGCGCATTGTCGGCCTGATCGGCGGGGACGACGCCGGCCGCCGGCTGGGTGCCCTCCTTCAGGGTGCGGGGGTGGACATCTCGGGGCTGGTGGAACACGAGGACGTCCTGACCACCACGAAGTACCGCATTATCGGCGGCGACCAGATCATGCTGCGGCTGGACGAGCGCACGGAGCGGGTACCGGAAGCGGCGCAGGAGCGGCTGGCCGCAGCAGTGCCGGACGCGCTCGCCGGCAGCGACGCCGTGGTGGTCTGCGACTACGGATCCGGCGCGTTGGGCGACGCCTTGCGCAGCGTGCTGGCGCGTCACCGCGACGGCCGGCTGCTGGTGGTCGACGCCCACGACCCGCGGCCCTGGTCGGCGATCGCGCCGGACCTGGTCACTCCGAATGCCGCGGAAGCTGCCGCGCTGCTGGGCGTGACGCTGGATCCCGACACGGACCGGGCCGCCGCCATAGCCGACCATGCCGGGGAGCTGCTGCAGGCGACCGGGGCGGGCGCCGCCGTCGTCACGCTGGACAAGGACGGTTCTTTCCTGCTGACGCCCGACGGCGGAACCCACCGCACCTGGGCCAGCCCCGTCACCGAGAAGCAGGCTTCGGGCGCCGGCGACACGTACGTGGCCTGTCTGACCCTGGCGCGGGCCGCGGGACTGCAGCTCAGCACGAGCCTGGACCTGGCCCAGGCCGCCGCGGATGTAGTGGTGCGCCGGCGCGGCACGTCGGTCTGCGGCACCACGGACCTCGCCGCGCACCTGGGCAGCTTCTCCGACGCCGCGCTGGATGCGGAGGCGCTCGGGCAAGCGGTCGCCGCCGAGCGGGCCTCGGGCAAGCGCATCGTGCTGACGAACGGGTGTTTCGACGTGCTGCACCGCGGGCACACCCGCTACCTGAACCAGGCCAAGCAACTGGGCGACGTGCTGGTCGTGGCGCTGAACAGCGACGCATCCGCCCGGCGGCTGAAGGGACCGGACCGGCCGATCAACCCGGCCGCCGACCGGGCCGGCATCATTGCAGCCCTCAGCTGCGTGGACTACGTGACCGTCTTCGACACGGACACGCCCATCCCGCTGATCGAAGCGATCCGCCCCGACATCTACGCCAAGGGCGGGGACTACTCCCCGGAGATGCTCGAGGAAGCGGCGGTGGTGGAGGCCTGCGGAGGCGAGGTCTGCATCCTGGACTATGTCTCCGACCACTCCACCACGGCGGTGGTCCGCCGGATCCGCGGCTCCGCGCCCGCGGCCGAGACAGGTACCGCGCCGGAGGCGGGAGCGGATCCGGCGCCCGCCTCGGGAGCCGATTCTGCGTGAGCCGCAGGAGTTCAGCCAGCTGGGCCCTGGCTTCAGCGGAATCAGGGCCTGAGCTGGACGTGTTGGTGCCCAGCTACGGCCGGGAAGCGGAGCTGGCGGTAACGCTCGCCGGGCTGGCGGCACAGGACGGTCCGGCGTTCTCGGTCATCATCAGCGACCAGACCGACGGCGCCGCCGCCTGGGAGCACCCGGCCGTTGGCGCCATGATCAGGGTGTTGGAAGCGCAAGGGCGCCCGGTCCGGCTGGAACGGAATCTGCCCCGGCGCGGGCTGGCCGAGCAGCGCGACTTCCTGCTCGGGCTTGCCACGGCTGAACTGGTGCTGTTTCTGGACAACGACGTGTGGCTGGAACCGGGCATGCTGGCCCGGATGACAGCGGCCATTCGGGAGGCGTGCTGCGGGTTCATCGGTGCCGCGGTGCAGGGCATGTCCTACCTGGACGACGTAAGGCCGGGGGAGCAGGAACCCTTCGAACTGTGGGACGGTCCGGTGCGCCCCGAGCGCATCCGCCGTGCGGACGACCGGTTCGGCCGCTGGCAGCTGCACAACGCGGCAAATCTGACGCATATCGCCGCCGAGCTGGGAATTCCGGACGGCGGCTGGCGGCTGTACAAGATCGCGTGGGCCGGCGGCTGCGTGCTGTACCGGAGGAGCGCGCTGCTGGACTGCGGCGGCTTCGGGTTCTGGGAGGAGCTGCCACCAGCCCACGCCGGCGAAGATGTGGTGGCGCAGCTAAGGGTCATGGAACGCTACGGCGGTGCCGGCATCCTGCCCTCCGGTGCCGTGCACTTGGAATCGCCGACCACCGTCACCGATCGCTCCATCGAAGCCGCGGACGTCGTGCTGCGGGATTAATCACCCGCCAGCCACCTGCCCGGCGTCCTCCCACCCGCCGCCGACCGTATAGCTGGCGACCAGCGTGCCCGCGCCGGGCTGCATCGAGTCGTCGGGGTCGTCGTAGAGCTGCGCCGTGTCCGCCTTGCTGTTGGACAGGATGGACTCCGCCGCTTCCTTGGCCTCCGCCAGCGACGCCCCGAACACCTCGCTGCGGGCGGGCAACTGGTCCGTGCGGACGATTTCCGCATCCGTTTCGCTCAGCGGGACCGTATAGCCGCGGTGTTCTTCGCTGATCGGGAACTCGAAGCTTCCCTCGTCCGGCCCGGCCGGGATGGTGTACTCCAGGTAATAGGACATGGCGGTGCTCCTTTCGGCGCTGGTCGGCCGCCGGTCGATCGAGGGCGGCGGCCCGGGCCCCCAGCCTGTCACAGCCGAAATGCGGTGCATAGGCCGCAGGAGTTCAGCCCCCTCCGTTGGGGCGTTCCGGCCCCGGCCGCCCCCGATCCGCCCGCGGCCCGTTAGCCGTGCACCGTCGTCGTCGTTAGACTGGCAGGTGCGTAAGGGAGTATCCAGATGCGCTGCAGCCGTCAACACGTAGGGCACCGACGCCCGGCCGGTTGCAGTGGCCGGCCGTGCCGGAGGAGAGACTTGCGGGCTCACCGCTACCCGCTTACGAAAGGAAACACATGAGCGTTTCTCCCCTGATTTGGGGCATCACGATCGCCGTCATCCTCGCGTTGCTCGCCTTCGACTATTTCTTCCACATCCGCAAGGCGCACGTGCCGTCGCTGAAGGAAGCCGCCATCTGGTCCGCCTTGTACGTGGGCATCGCCATCGTCTTCGGGATCCTGGTGCTGATCTACGGCGGCGTGGACATGGGCTCCGAGTACTTCGCCGGCTACATCACCGAGAAGGCGCTCTCGGTGGACAACCTGTTTGTCTTCCTCATCATCATCGCCAGTTTTAAGGTGCCGCGCGAAGACCAGCAGAAAGTGCTGCTGTTCGGTATCGTGTTCTCGCTGATCGCCCGCACAGGTTTCATCTTCCTGGGCGCGGCGCTGATCAACACCTTCGCCTGGGTGTTCTACGCCTTCGGACTGATCCTGATTATCACGGCAGGCAACCTGCTCAAGCCCGGACACGACGGCGGCGAGGCGGACAACTTCGTCATCCGGTTGGCCAAGCGCTTCTTCCACACCACCGATTACTACGACGGCGACAAACTGTTCACCCTCAAGGACGGCAAGAAGGCGATGACGCCGATGCTGCTGGTCATGGTGGCCATCGGCGGCACGGACATCCTGTTCGCGCTCGACTCCATTCCCGCGATCTTCGGCCTGACGCAAAACGTCTTCATCGTCTTCACCGCCACGGCCTTCTCGCTGATGGGCCTGCGCCAGCTGTACTTCCTGATCGACGGGCTGCTGGACCGCTTGATCTACCTGTCCTACGGCCTGGCAGCGATCCTGGCCTTCATCGGCGTGAAGCTGATCCTGCACGCACTGCACGAGAACAACCTGCCCTTCGTCAACGACGGCAACCCGGTTCCCGTGGTCGAGATCACCACCGGACTCTCGCTTACCGTCATCATCGGCATCCTGGTGGTCACCGTCGTCGGCTCGCTGCTGAGCAAGGCCGGCAAGGCACAGAACGCCATCAACAACGCACGCCGGCACGCGGTCAACTACATGGATCTCTCCTACACCGCTGACCCGGCAGAACGCGAACGGATTTACCGGCTGCTCGTGGAAGAAGAACGCCAGATCCTGCAAATGGAACCGAAGTACCGCAACAAGGCCAAGGACGTGGACATCATCCGCGAACAGGTGGCCGAGGCCCACCGCCAGCACGCGGAATACCAGAAGAGCTAGAGGCGGCCCGGCCCGGCCGGGCCCCAGAAATCGGGACCCCAAAAGGACGTCCCACCGGGGGCGCCGGCAGGCCCGGACCGCCGTTCCCGCGCCCAAGCGGACCGCGGGCGACGGCGGCAAACCGGCCTGGCGGACTGCTTCTCCGGGCCGGTCAGGACAGGACCGGACGCCTCTTCAAGGGCAAAACGTCCGGTGCTACGGTGAGGGCTACTGATCAAGAAAACCCGCAGTTCCAATCGCAGGGAAGGTGATCACGATGACCGAGCAGGTCAACACGACCCACGCAGCCAACAAGAAGTACGCCGAACTGTACAAGAAGCCGGGACCTTGGATCACGGTCTACGTGGACGCCAGTACGGGCACCGTAAATTCCCTGCGGGCCGGCGACGTGCTGCCGGACAGGCTGCGGGAATCGCTCGAGAAACAGGGCGCCGCGAAGGCGGACATAGAGGCCGTGATCGACGCCGTTTCCCCGGCCACCGGCGTTCCGTCTCCGGTCGGCCGCTTCGTACTGGTGCGCGGCGGTGAGGCCGAGATCAACGAGGTGCTCCCGGGCGAGCTGTCCGGTCCGGAGGTGGTTCAGGCCGGCCCGATTCCGGACCTGGTGCCCCTGTTGAAGGCCCGCGGCGACGACTTCCCGTACGTGGTGGCCGAAGTGGGCCGGGACGGCGGCGAGGTCCACCTGCAGTACGCGCGCCGGAACGGCGTGGTGGAAACGAGGACGGTGGAGGGCGAGCGGGAGAACCTCACGAAGGTCCCCGGCGGCGGTTGGTCCCAGGGCCGCTACCAGCACCGCACCGAGGAGATTTGGCGCAAGAACGCCGATGAAATAGCCGCCGAGATCGATCGCGTGGTGCAGGCCAGCAAGGCGCGGCTGCTGATTGTGGCGGGGGATATCCGGGCCCGGGAGCTGGTGGTCGACCAGCTTTCCGAAGCCAGCCGTGCGATCGAATCCACCATCGACTCGCACACCCGCACCGGCGGAGCGGACAAGGACGCGCTCCGCGCGGAAATAGCCGCCCGGGTGGCCCATGTGTGGACCGAGCAGCGCAAGGCCATCCTGGACCGCCTGGCCAACCAAACAGGGCAGGCCCATCCGGAGTGGACGGCGGGCCTGGGCGAGTGCGTCCGGGCGCTGCAGCAGGCGCAGGTTGGCACGCTGCTCATGAACGACGACGCCCTCGCCGATCATCAGGTGCATGCCCTGACGGCCGAACCGTGGATCGCCACGGCCGGCGAGCAAGCCGTCAACGGCGACCTGCTGGCCAAGGTTCCCGCCCCGGCGGCGCTGGTCCGCGCCGCGGCGCTGACCGACGCCCGGGTGACCATGGTCCCCGAAGGGGCCCTGCCGGGAGGGAAGAGCATAGCGGCGCTGCTCCGCTGGCCCACGGGCCCCGACGTGCCGCGGGGCTAAGGTAATCCGGGTGCCGAGGGTGCCGGAGCGCCCGGGCGTCGCGCGGCGATCAAACGCCTGACGCCCGGCGGGACGGACCGCCTGCCCGGCGGCGGGTGGCTAAACGGCCGTGGCGCTGAAACCGCCCAGTGCCAGCGCCACGGGCACCGCTGCCGCGGCCGCCCCGGCATGCGGCCGGCAGGCGGACGGATACGGCAGCGCCGGGCGGACCTCCACCGCGGCCTGCCCGCTGAAGAGCTCCGGCAACCGGTAGTCGAATCCCTCGGCCGCGTCGAGCAGCCCTGCCGCCAACTGTGCGGCCTGTTCCTGGAAGCCGGTGCGCAGCAGCCCCATCACAACCCACGCGGTCTCCTGCGTCCAGACCGCCCCTGAGCGGCGGCGGGTGGGCCAGAACCCGGGGTTCGCGGTGGACAGGGTCCGGACGCCGTAGCCGGAGAACAAGGTCCGGTCCATCAGCCGCGCAACCACCGTCCGGGTTTCCTCGGGGTTAAGCAGCCCCGTGCCCAGCAGGTGTCCCATGCCGGACCCGACACCGTCCACCCGCTGCTTCCGGTCGTCGAGGGCCATCGCCGGGTACGGGCCGGCGTCGTCGGTGCACCAGAACCGGCTGCGGAAGTTTTCCGCCAGCCGGGACGCGTAGTCCCGCCACTCGGCGCCGGCGTTCGATTCGCCGAAGTAGTCCAGCAGCACGGCTCCGGCACGCGCCGCCTCGTAGGCGTAGGCCTGCAGTTCGGCCGACGCGACCGTACCTGTCGCCGGCCTGCCGTCCAGATAGCGATAGGCGGCGCGCGTGTCGCCGGACCCCTGGTGCCCCGGCCCCTGAAGGGCGGGAACCGGCGTCTCCAGGAAGCCGTCGCCGTCGGGGTCGCCGTCAAAGCGCAGCCAGTCCAGCGCAGCCTCCAGATGGGGCAGCAGGTCCCGGACGGCGTCCTCGGGCATCCCCGAGTGCCAGGCGTCGTGCAGCAGCACGATCCACAGCAGCGTGGCGTCGGGCGACCCGTACAGGACCGGGGGAAGCTGCCGGACCACGGCATCGGCGGGCATCGCCAGGCGGCGCTGCCGCACCTCCTGGACCATCAGGCCGGGCCGTTCGCCCGATTCGGCCGACTCGGCCGTGCCCTGCCACGCTGCCACCGCCCGCAGCGTCCCTTCCGCAACCGCCGCGTCGACCGGCAGCAGCAGCCGGGCGGCAACCAGCGCCTCCCGGCCGTACAGCGTCAGGAACCACGGGGCACCCGCCGCCAGGAAGACATCGCCAGGGGTCTGGCGCCCGGCCATCCGCAAGCTGTTGAGGTCGGTCATGGATCGGCTCATCAGCCGCTGCAGCCGGGGATCCCCCGCCAGCGACGGCGTGCGCAGCGGGGGCGCGGCCGCGGCAGTCAGGGGAGCATCGTCGTCGTCAAGCTCAAGACTCCAGGAGAGGACGACGACGGCGCCCGGCTTGAGCAGCTCCGTCCACTCCAGCCGGACCAGGCTGCCGTCAAAACTGATCCGGGCACCTTCGGCCGTCAGCGCGGCGCGTGTATTGTCCCGCCAGTTCCAGGCGGCTGCGCCGGGGGCCACCGAGCCGGCCTCGCCCGCGGCCCCGGCGCGCACCTGTTCCAGCGGAATGGCGTCGGCCACCAGGTCGACGCGGACCTGGAGCTCCAACTCCTCCTCGAGGGCCGACGTAAACGTGAGCGCCTCGGCCAGCCGGCCGGCTTCCACCGCACGCGAGCGGTTCAGCGTCACCAGCGGATCCGTCCCGTCCGCCGCGGTCCGGATGAAGGCGAAGAAGTCGGCGCGTCCGGCCGAGCGCGACTGGGTGGAGATCCACTCCGGTTCCTGGCCGTTCACCGCCAGCAGGCAGCGGGCCAACACGCGGTCGTCCCCGCAGTAGACCCCCTGGGCTCCGGTACCCCTGATCTGCCCGTGGGGCTCGCTCCAGGCTTGGACGGGTGCCGCAAAGACCCCCGTGAGATCGTGCAGATACGGCTCGCGGTAGACCATGGATTCAATCTTGGCAGCATCGGCAGTCCCGGAACAATCTCCGGCTGGCCGGCCATTGGCCGGACGAATTCAGCCGACGGTGCCGGAGGCGTCCCCACCGCCGGGTGTCCAGGACAGGTGGATCAGGACCCCGTCCGTCGTCTCTTCGATGACCAGGCGCAGCTCATCGCCATAGAGTTCCCGGGGACCTGCGGGGCCGCTTTCGCTCTGCTGCACCAGATCGGCCAAGGCGGCGGCCATCGCCCGGCCCCAGTCCTGGTGGTTCTTGCTGTTCGCGGTTGCGGTGGCGGTATAGGTGGCGTTCATGCTGCGCACGTCCTGACTGCACGTTTAGAACCTGCCGCACGACGCTGTGCCGCAGGTCCCATCAGAGTAGCCAGCCCCGTGACCCCGATCTACCTTTTCGCGTACATTACTCGTATGTGACGCCAGTCATAATCCGGCAGGAGGTCATGATGAGGGGCAGCGGGCCCGGGCGCGCGGGCCGCGACGAGGCGGTCCGGAAACTGCGGGAGGACATCCTGGCCGGCGGCCTGAAGCCAGGCTCCAGGGTGACCGTTGCCGGGCTCGCCGGGCGCATCGATGCGGAGGAAGCCCTGGTGCGGGACGCCGTCGGCGTCCTCACGGAAGAAGGCCTGGTTGAGGCCACCGGGCACGAACACCGGATTGCCAATCCCGGTCCACAGCAGGCCATCCAGCTCCTGGATGTGATGGGCGTGGTGCTGGTCGCGCTGTTCGAGCGGGCTGCCCCGCGGTTGTCGCCCGCCGAGATTGACACCATGGCCACGCTGGCGGAGGACCTGCGGGCGGCGATCAACCGGGAGGACATGCTGGCCTCCTACCGCGCCATCGGCAGGCTGGTGGCCGTCATCCTGGGGGCGGCGGATCATCAGGAACTGAGGGCCGTGAACACGCATGTGCTCGACCGCTCGCTCGGCCGGTTGCACCTCGTCCAACACGCCGTCGCCTATCCTCTCTGGACCGACGGCTGGTGCGAGACCGTGCAGTATCTCCAGCGGGGTCAGCCCGAGGCCGCAGTGGAGCGGCTGCGGCAAACATTCTGGATCCTCGCCGAAGGGCTGGCTCAGGAGGTTCCTGGCCCGCCTGCCGGGCAGCCGGGCCGCGACGGGATAAAGTGATTCCCGGCCGGTTTTGATCCCGGCCGCCCGCCCGGCCTTTCGACCCATGGACCACCCTTGCCCTCGCCCGCACGACTGACTGCCGATACCCGACCGAGCCCCGATTCCCCGCCGCGTCCCGAGACCCGCTCCGGGCCACGCCCCGCCCAGCGGCGCCCCGCCCCGTTTGCCGGCCGGCTGACTGTATTCGCCGGCGTCCTGCTGCTCGCGTTCAGCCTGCGGCTGGCCGTCTCCGGTGTGTCGCCGGTGCTGGCGGATATTGCCGCGGATGTGCCGTTCGGCACGGCCTCCACCGGTGTGCTGGGCATGCTGCCCACGGCAGCCTTCGCCGCCGCCGGGTTCGCCGTTCCGGTGCTGATTCGCCGGATCGGCTTGGAAGCGCTGCTGCTCGTGGCACTGGGCCTGGCCGCGATCGGCCAACTTGGCCGTGCGATGGTCTCCGATGTGCCGTCGTTCCTGGTCCTGTCCGGCCTCACCATGGTGGGCTACGGGATCGGCAACATCCTGCTGCCGCCGCTGGTGAAGCGCTATTTCCCGGACCGGATCGGCCTGATCACCGCGCTTTACGTGACATTGCTGGCGGTCAGCACGGCGTTCAGCCCGCTGCTTGCCGTGCCGCTTGAGCAGGCTGCCGGCTGGCGGTTCTCGATCGGAGTGTGGGCGGCCGTGAGCGTGGCCGCGCTCGTGCCGTGGCTGATGACCGCATGGACGGAACATTGGCGCCGTCGGACCGCGCGCCTGGTGCTGCAGCCCTACCGCCCCGGTGGGTTGGACATCCTCCCGCCGGAGGACGGCAGCGCCCGGCACGCGGCCGGGCCCGGGCCTGCCATTGGTCCCGCGACGGCAGGTGGCCCCGCCGATCCCCGCTCCGGGATGGGGGCCGGCCCCGGGGGGACCGGCGGACCGCCCGCTGCGGACGCCTCGGGCACCGCGGCGGGAGCCGCGGCCGGTTCGGCCGAAACGACGGCGGTACGCGTCTGGCGCTCGCCGGTCGCCTGGGGGCTGGCCCTGGTGTTCGCCGGGACCTCGTCCAACACGTTTGCCATGTTCACATGGTTGCCGCCGTTGTTGGTGGACAGCGGGATGCTGCCCCCGACGGCCGGCACCATGCTGGCCTACTACGCCATCTTGGGCCTGCCGACCAGCCTGTTGGTGCCGCTGATCGCGGCGCGGCTGCGCAATCCGCTGGGCCTGGGCCTGCTGTTTATCGGCTTTTATGTGGCCGGATACGCCGGGCTGCTGCTGTCGCCCTCGTTTGGCACGTGGCTGTGGATCACCTTGGCCGGGCTCGGCCAGGGCACCTACGCCATGGCGCTGCTGCTGGTTAACCTCCGGACCCGCACCACGGCCGGTGCGGGGGCGCTCTCCGGGTTCGCGCAGGGGATCGGATACGCCGTCGCCTGCGCCGGTCCGCTGATGTTTGGGCTGCTGCGCGACGTCAGCGGCGGCTGGGGTGCTTCCTTCGGCCTGCTGGGAGCTGCGTTGCTCATCCTGGCGGTGGGCCTGGTCATCGTGGGGCGGCCCCGCTATCTGGAGGATTCGGCCCGGGACCGGTAGCGGCTGCCGACGCACGGCCCCACGCCTCACGCGTGGCACGCATTCCTCGCTGCGGCACCAGGCGGTAGGCTGGCGCCCAGTCGACTACGAGGAGGCGCCATGAAGTTCAATGACCTGCTCGCCGATGCCTACGGCAGGATCCAGGAACGCGTCCACACCGTGCTGGACGGGCTGGACGCCGGACAGTTGGCCGCCCGGCCAGGCGGCGACAGCAACTCGATCGCCTGGCTCCTCTGGCATCTGACGCGCATCCAGGACGACCACATTGCCGATGTCGCCGGCACGGACCAGTACTGGCTGACCGGTTGGGCGGAGCAGTTCGACCTGCCGCTGCCCCGGAAAGACCATGGCTACGGCCACACGTCCGAGCAGGTAGCGGCCGTCCGGGTCGAATCGGCCGACCTGCTGCGCGGCTATTACGACGACGTCCATGCGGGCACCCTGAAGTACCTGGCCGGATTGACCGAGGATGACCTGGACCGGATCGTGGACACCCGGTGGGACCCGCACGTCAGCCTGGGGGTCCGGCTGGTCAGCGTCCTGGACGACTGCCTAGAGCACGTCGGGCAGGCCGCGTACGTGAAGGGCATGCTTTCGCGCGGGAAAACCTAGCGGCCGCGGCCGCTAAACCGGGCCCTTGGCCGTCGCCGCCTTGTTGCCCGCCAGCCGCTGGACTACCATTCAAGGAGTCAGAAACAACTGCATACAGCCTTCGACATGCGGCGGGAGAGTCCTGCTGGGTACCAGTCAGCAGGCGCCGTAGGAGCAATACCTCCCCAGGAATCTCTCAGGCCCCTGTACCGCCGCGGAGAGGCAACTCTGGAAAGCAGCCGGACCGTTCAGGACCGGCTCACCGACGGTGCAAGCAGGAGGCGGCCCCACGGGCCGACGACTGCGGAATCTCTCAGGTTCAGTCACAGAGCGGGGAGGAACCCTTCACTACCGGCATGGTCCGCCCTGCCGGGGATTACTGGAGTTCCTCAAATGACGGCTAAGTCCAACCTCGCTACCCGGCCCGGCAGCGCCACCTTCACCGACCGCCACATCGGTCCGCGCCGTAACGACGCGGAAACCATGCTCAAGCAGTTGGGCTACGGCAGTATCGACGACCTGGTGGACGCGGCCGTACCCGCCGACATCCGCCAGCAGGAACCGCTGGCCCTGCCCGCCGCCCGCAGCGAGTCCCAGGTCCTGGCGGACCTGCGCGCCCTCGCCGCGAAGAACGTGACGGCCGTGCAAATGATCGGCCAGGGCTACTACGACACCATCACTCCGCCGGTGATCCGCCGCAATGTGGTGGAGGACCCGGCCTGGTACACCGCCTACACCCCGTACCAGCCGGAAATCTCGCAGGGCCGGTTGGAGGCGCTGCTGAACTTCCAGACCATGGTCCAGGACCTCACGGCGCTCCCGATCGCCAACGCCTCGCTGCTGGACGAAGCCACCGCAGTGGCCGAAGCCGTGCTGCTGATGCGTCGGTCCAACAAGTCCAAGTCCGCCGGCAAGACCGTGCTGGACGCGGACCTGCTGCCGCAGACCATCGCCGTCGTCAAGGGCCGGGCCAAGGCGCTGGACTTCGACGTAGTGGTTGCCGACCTCTCCGCCGGCCTGCCCGACGGCGACATCTCGGGCATCGTGCTGCAGCAGCCGGGAGCCTCCGGCCGCGTGTTCGACCACGCTCCGGTGATCGCGCAGGCCAAGGAGCGCGGCGCCCTGGTCACCGTGGCCGCCGACCTGCTGGCCCTGACCCTGATCACCCCGCCGGGCGAGCAGGGCGCGGACATCGCGGTCGGCAACACCCAGCGTTTCGGCGTGCCGCTCTTCTTCGGCGGACCGCACGCCGCCTACATGGCCGTGCGCAAGGGGCTGGAGCGCTCGCTGCCCGGCCGCCTGGTGGGCGTGTCCAAGGACGACGCCGGCCGGCCCGCCTACCGCCTGGCCCTGCAGACCCGCGAGCAGCACATCCGCCGCGAGAAGGCCACCTCCAACATCTGCACCGCGCAGGCCCTGCTGGCCGTCGTTGCCAGCATGTACGCCGTCTACCACGGCCCCGAGGGGCTGAAGGCAATTGCGCAGCACGCCAACGAGGCCGCCCGCACCCTGGCCGGCGTGCTCACCGGCGCCGGCTACTCGCTGGTGGCCGACCAGTTCTTCGACACCCTCACGGTGAAGGCTCCCGGCAAGGCCGCGGAGATCGCCGCCGCCGCCGAGGCCAAGGGCGTGAACCTGCGCCGCATTGACGCGGACCACGTGGGGATTTCCGCCGACGAAACCACGACGGCGGAGCACCTCGCCCTGGTCGCGGAGGCCTTCGGTGTGGAGGACGCCGCCGGCAAGACGGCGGAAACGGCCGGGAACGCCGGCTTCGAACTGCCGGAGGACCTGCTGCGCAGCTCGTCCTACCTGGACCATCCGGTGTTCCACAGCCACCGCTCCGAGACCCAGATGCTGCGCTACCTGCGCCGGCTGTCCGACCGCGACCTGGCGCTGGACCGGACCATGATCCCGCTGGGTTCGTGCACCATGAAGCTGAACGCGACCGCGGAAATGGAAGCGATGACCTGGCCGGGATTCGCCTCCATCCACCCGTTCGCCCCGGCCAGCCAGACCGCCGGCTGGCGCGAACTGATTACCGATCTGGAGGAACGCCTCGCGGCCATCACCGGCTATGCCGGCGTCTCCATCCAGCCCAACGCCGGTTCGCAGGGCGAATACGCCGGGCTGCTCGCCATCCGCCGCTACCACCTGGCCAACGGCGACGACAAGCGCGACGTCTGCCTGATCCCCGCCTCAGCGCACGGCACCAACGCGGCCTCGGCCGTGCTGGCCGGCATGAAGGTTGTAGTGGTCGCCACGGCACCGGACGGCACCATCGACCACGCCGACCTGCGCGCGAAGATCGACCAGCACGCGGACGCGCTTTCGGCCATCATGATCACCTACCCGTCGACGCACGGTGTGTACGACGCCGACGTGCGCGACGTCTGCGAGGCGGTCCACGCAGCCGGCGGCCAGGTCTACATCGACGGGGCCAACCTCAACGCGCTGGTCGGACTCGCCCAGCCGGGCAAGTTCGGCGGCGACGTCTCCCACCTGAACCTGCACAAGACCTTCTGCATCCCGCACGGCGGCGGCGGCCCCGGCGTCGGGCCGGTCGCGGTGGCCGAACACCTGGTGCCGTTCCTGCCGGGCAACGCCGCGCTGGCCGAACACGAAGGCAAGGGCGTGCCGGTCTCGGCCACCGAGTACGGCTCGGCCGGCGTGCTGCCGATCTCCTGGGCCTACGTGGCCATGATGGGCGCCGAGGGCCTGACCGAGGCCACGAAGAGCGCCCTGCTGGCCGCCAACTACGTCGCCGCCCGGCTGAACGAGCACTTCCCGGTGCTCTACACCGGCAACGACGGGCTGGTCGCGCACGAGTGCATCCTGGACCTGCGCGAACTCACCGCCAAGTCGGGGGTGACCGCCGAGGACGTGGCCAAGCGCCTGATCGACTATGGCTTCCACGCACCCACGCTGTCCTTCCCGGTGGCCGGCACCCTGATGGTGGAGCCGACCGAGTCCGAGGACCTGGGGGAGATTGAGCGGTTTATCGACGCGATGATCGCGATCAAGGGCGAAATAGACCAGGTGATCGACGGCGACTTCCCGCTCGACGCCAGCCCGCTGCGTCTGGCGCCGCACACCGCCGCGGCCGTGGTCAGCTCCGACTGGGACCGCCCGTACACCCGCGAACAGGCCGCCTTCCCGGTACCGGGCCTGCAAGTGGACAAATACTTCGCCCCGGTCGGACGGATCGACGGCGCCGGCGGCGACCGCAACCTGATCTGCAGCTGCCCGCCGCCCGAAGCCTTCGAGAACTAGAGAGGTCCGCACCGCATGACTACCGAGACCACCACCATGCCCCGTCACACCGCCCTCTACGAGGAACACGAGCGGCTGGGTGCTTCCTTCACGGACTTCGGCGGCTGGATGATGCCGCTGAAGTACAGCAGCGAGTTGGCCGAGCACCGCGCCGTGCGCAACAGCGCCGGCCTGTTCGACCTCTCGCACATGGGCGAAGTCTGGGTCACCGGCCCGGAAGCCGGGAAGTTCCTGGACTTTGCACTTGTCGGCAAGCTCTCCGCCGTCACCGAGGGCCGGGCCAAGTATTCGCTGATCTGCAACGCGGACGGCGGGATCATCGACGACCTGATCATCTACCGGCGTCCCGCCGACCAGAACGGGGACCGCTACCTGGTGGTGCCCAACGCCGGCAACGCCCGCACCGTCGCCGCGGAACTCGCCGCCCGGGTCCGGGGCTTCGACGCCACGGTGGAGGACGCTACGGCCGAGACGTCGCTGGTGGCAGTGCAGGGACCGAAGTCCGTGGAGATCCTGCTCCAGCTGGTGCCCGCCAACCAGCACGTCACGGTGCGGGAGATGAAGTACTACGCCGCCGACGAGGTGGAATTCACCGTGTCCGGGGCGCCGCTCAAGCTTCTGCTGGCCCGGACCGGGTACACCGGCGAGGACGGCTTCGAGATCTACGTTCCCAACACCAACGCGGCCGCGCTCTGGAACGCCCTGCTGGAAGCCGGGCGGGGCGCCGACCTGCTGCCCGCCGGGCTGGCCTGCCGCGACTCGCTCCGGCTGGAAGCGGGCATGCCGCTCTACGGCAACGAGCTCAACCTCCAGACCAGCCCGTTCGACGCCGGCCTGGGCGGCGTGGTGGCGCTGAAGAAGGACGGCGACTTCGTGGGCCGAGAGGCCCTCGAGGCGCAGAACGAGAAGGGCTCGGCCCGCAAGCTCGTGGGGCTCAAGGGGGCCGGACGGCGCGCCGGCCGCTCCCACTACCCGGTGCTGAAAGACGGCCGGACCGTTGGCGAAGTCACCTCCGGCCAACCCAGCCCCACGCTCGGCTACCCGATCGCGTTGGCCTATGTGGACGCCGAGTACGCCGTGCCCGGGACCCGGGTGGAGGTGGACCTGCGCGGCAAACCGGAGCCGTTCGACGTCGTCGAGCTGCCCTTCTACCGGCGGGACAAGTAACCGCATCCCGGCGGACAAGTAGCCGCGGCACTGCGGACCCGTTGTGCCTGAGCACTGCGTGAATAAGGAAAGGGATGACATGGCTGTAGGCGTTTTCGACCTTTTCTCGGTGGGCATCGGTCCCTCCAGTTCGCACACGGTGGGCCCGATGCGGGCCGCCTCCGTGTTCGTGCGGGAGGTGGCCGAGGCCGGCCTGCTCGACAGGGTGGACGGACTGCGCGTGGACCTGTACGGCTCGCTCGCTGCCACCGGACGCGGACACGGGACGTTCACCGCCGTGCTGCTGGGGCTCGAGGGCTTCGCCCCGGAGCAGATCCTGCCCGCCCAGGTGGAAGAGCGGCTGGCGGACATCGCCGCGTCCGGCCGGCTGCGGCTGGGCGCGGAACTGCCCGGCACCGCCGGCCGGTCGCTTGACTACGGCGTGCAGGACATGGTGCTGCACCCGCTGACCGTGCTGCCCAGGCACACCAACGGCATGACGTTCCAAGTGCTGGAATCGGCCGACGACGGCGATGCCCGCCTCCTGCACGAAGCCACCTTCTTCTCGGTGGGCGGCGGCTTCATTGTCCGCGGCGGCGAGGAGGAAGCCGCCCGCGAGGAACTGGAGTCCTCCAAGCAGCAGCTGCCCTATCCGTTCCGCACCGCGGCAGGGCTGTTGGAGCACTGCCGCAACACCGGCCTGGCCATCAGCGACATCATGATGCTCAACGAAGAGGCCTCACGCCCGCGCGAGGAGATCGAGGCCGGGCTGCTGCACATCTACAACGTCATGGAAGAGTGCAAGGACTCGGCCATCCGGCGGGAAGGCGACCTGCCCGGCGGACTCAACGTCCGCCGTCGGGCCCCCGCCTGGCACGAGCGGCTGCGCAAGGAAGACCCGGACCGCGACCACAAGTACTGGCAGGAATGGGTCAACCTGGTGGCGCTGGCCGTTAACGAGGAAAACGCCTCGGGCGGGCGTGTGGTCACCGCGCCCACCAATGGGGCCGCCGGCATCATCCCCGCCGTGCTGTTCTACGCCACGCACTATGCACCCGGCATGGAACAGGCCACCCGCGAGGACAAGGAGCAGGTGGTCGTGAAGTTCCTGTTGACCGCCGCCGCCGTCGGGGTCCTCTACAAGGAGCAGGCATCCATTTCCGGTGCCGAGGTCGGCTGCCAGGGCGAAGTCGGCTCCGCGTCGTCGATGGCTGCCGCGGGACTGGCCGAAATCCTCGGCGGAACCCCGGCCCAGGTGGAAAACGCGGCCGAAATCGCGATGGAGCACAACCTGGGGCTCACCTGCGATCCGATCGGGGGGCTGGTGCAGATCCCGTGCATCGAACGGAACGCCATCGGCGCGGCCAAGGCCGTGAACGCGGCCAAGATGGCGCTGATGGGTGACGGCACGCACCGGGTGTCGCTGGACCAGGTCATCGTGACCATGCGCGAGACCGGGCGCGACATGAGCGACAAGTACAAGGAAACCGCCACCGGCGGTCTCGCCGTCAACGTCGTGGAGTGCTAGGAAGCCACGTCCTCCAGGTCCTGTCCCGACCGGTCGACGGCGGGCGGGCCAGCGGGACGCCGCGGCGGCATCGGCGGCCGGCGCGTGGCGACCGGCTTTCGGGCGCCGGACAAGACCGAGGCAGGACGTTCAGGGGTCTGCGACCGGGCAGGTGCGGCCAGCGGCCGATGCGGCGTCCCCGGCCGGCGCCCCACGGCGTCGCGCCACTGTCCGGCACCGGCGCCCAGCTGTCCGGCGCCGGACTTGGCGGCAGCGCCAATCCGGCGGGCGGCCGGGGCGATTTGACTGGCCAAGACCGTGGCACGACCGGCGGCCGCACCCCATGGCAGCCCGGAGATCACCGCGCCGGCCGCGCGTGCCGCGGCTAAAAGCCGCTGGGCGGCCGGGCGCCGGCCATCCGCCTCGGGCCGGTTGAGCACCATCAGGATGGCGGCGAGCAAGGCGACCGGGATGGAGACCAGCACGGCAACGGCGCCGGCATACATGGCCAGGAAGACCTTGGCGGGGGAATCAAACATGCCGGCGAGGAAGGCCGCGGCTCCCAGCAGCAGCCAGAGCCAGAAAACCATGACGCCACAGAGCGTGGTGCGGGCCTGACGATAGGTACGGAGCGACCGCCCGCGCACGGTGTGCTTAGCCGCCTCCACGCTTCCTACTCCCCAACGACAGCCCCACGAATCGGGGCACCTGAGCACATTCTAGGCCGCCGCCTGCCCCGGGCGCGGAGGGCACGCCGGAGGAACGGGCCGGTGAATGCGGCCCTGCCGGAAGCCGGGCCGGACCGAGGGTTCAGCTGCGTCTGGGGCGATGCTAGTCTGGCCGCAGGCTGGCCCTGAAACTGCCGGCGAGGAATGCACCAGGACCACTCAATCACTGTCGACAAACAGGGAGGAAACCTGGATTATGACCACTTCAGCGACGCCTCACATACTCATCCTGGGCGGCGGCTACGTCGGCCTCTACACTGCCTGGGGAATACGCAAGCGGCTGGGACCGTCGGATGCACGAATCACCGTTGTTGAGCCCAACTCGTACATGACGTACCAGCCGCTGCTGCCGGAGGTAGGCGGCGGGGAAATCGAACCGAGAATCGTCACGGTTAACCTGCGCAGCGCGCTGAAGAAGGTAGACATCGTCCGCGGCAAGCTGGTGTCGCTGGACGTCCAGGCCAGGAACGCCCAGGTGCGCGAGCTCGGCGGTGACGAATTTTCGGTGGCCTACGACCACGTGGTGTTCGCCGTCGGCGCGGTCACCAGGACCTTCCCCACGCCGGGGCTGGAACAGCACGGCATCGGGTTCAAGACCGTGGAGGAGGCTATCTACTGCCGTGACAAGGTGCTCGACAACGTGGCGCTGGCCGCCGGCACCAGCGACCCGGAGGAACGGGCCAGGGCACTCACGTTCGTGGTGGTCGGCGGCGGCTATACCGGCGTCGAGGCCCTGACCGAGTTGAGCGACTTGTCCAAGCTGGCCGTGGACGCGCATCCGGAGTTGGACCGCTCGCAACTGCGCTGGGTGCTGGTCGAGGCCCTGGACCGGGTAGCCCCCGAGGTCGGACCGAATCTCTCGGAGTGGACCTTGGGCCAGCTGCGCCAGCGCGGTATCGATGTGCGGCTGAACACCACCATGCCCTCCTGCGAGGACTCCGTGGCCGAGCTCAGCACCGGCGAGCGCATCCCGGCCGGCCTCATTATTTGGACGGCCGGCATGAAACCCAACCCCGTCTTGGACGACACGAACGTGCCCCGCGGCCCGAAGGGGCACGTGAACGCGAACGCCCGGCTGCAGGTGATCGACGATGCCGGTCAGGTGGTGCAGGGCGCCTGGGCCGCAGGCGACTGCGCCCAGGTACCCGATCTGGAGGCGGAGAAGCAGCCGGCCTACTGCCCGCCGAACGCCCAGCATGCGGTCCGCCAGGCCAAGCTGCTCGCCCAAAACGTGGTCAACGCCGTGCAAGGCCAGCCGCCGGCCGAGTACCGGCACAAATCGCTGGGCACGGTCGCGACCTACGGCGTGGGCCGGGGCGCCGCGAAGGTCTTTGGCTACGAGTTGAAGGGCAAGCCCGCCTGGTACGTGGCCATGGGTTACCACGGCTTGGCGCTGCCCACCTGGATCCACAAATGGCGCCTGCTGGCAGGCTGGAGCCCGCTGGTGTTTGGCGGCCGGGACATCACGTCGATGGGGGCCACCCAGCATCCGCGGCGCGCCTTCGTCGAGGCCCATGCCGACACGCAGAAGGGCCGGAAGTAGGCCCTAGGGCGAACAGGAAGGCGCCCCAGGCAGGCCCCGGGCAAACAGGCAGGACCCGCAAGCAGGCCCCTGGCCCGGAACGGCCGGCTACATTGGCGCCGCGGCCGTCCGGGTAACACGGCGGCTTCCACCCGGCCATCGCCGGCGCCCCTGATTCGCGCCCTTTCGCGCCCGCCCGGGCACCATCATGGCGGCTGGAGGCTCCGCGGCGGCGCCGAACGTGAGCCAGCTCTCCATTGTTACGGTGGGAGACTCTTCTGCTGCGAAGCCTGCCGCCGGAAGGCTGTGCCCGGGAGTAGCCTGCTGGACGGAGCCCGATCCGGGCAGCGAGGAGGGCAGTATGTCCAAACACCCCAGCGGCGCACTGCTTTTCGTCCTGACCTGCGCCATGGGCGTCGGCCCGCTGCTGAACTACGGCCTGAGCACCGTCAGCCCGCTGGTGATCGACGACCTGGGCATCAGCGAGGGCCAATTCGGCCTGCTGGCCACGGCCATTTTCGCCAGCGCCGCGGTCTCCAGCATGTGGCTGGGCAAACTCAGCGACCGGATTTCCAACCGCGCCCAGCTCGTCCTGATCTTCGCCGGCACGGCGGTGGCCCTGGTGGTCGCCGCCCTGTCCCAGCACTATCTGGTCCTGGTGATGGCAGCGCTGCTGGCCGGCCCCGCGCAGGCCATTTCCAACCCGACCACAAACCGGATCATCATGACGCAGGTTCCTGCGCCCAAGCGCCCGGGCTGGATCGGTGTCAAGCAGTCCGGCGTCCAAGGCAGCCAGCTGTTCTCGGGCTTGTTCTTCCCCGTTGCCGCTCTGTGGGTCGGCTGGCAGGGCGCCACCGCCCTGGCGGCCGTCGTCGCCGTCGGGCTGTTGCTCTACGGACTGCGCCAACTCCCGGAACCCGGCACCGCAACGACGGCGGCGAAAGCGCCTCCCGCCCACGCGGCGCCTTCCACCACTCCGCCGGCTGATGCCCCGGCCGCACCTCCTGCCGGCGCCCCGGCCGCGCAGCCGGGTGGCGCGGCGCGAACCAGGGGCGCCGGTGCACCGGCCCGGTTCCCGCTCTCGGTCTGGCTGTTCGCCGGCTACGCACTGCTATCGGGCCTGGGCATGCAGGCCACCAACGTCTACCTGCCGCTGTTCACCGTCCGGGAACTGGACTTCAGCCTGGTCATGGGCGGCGTGGCAGCCGGCGTCTCCGGCGTCGTCGGCGTGACCTCCCGGGTGCTGTGGGGGCGGCGGATGGCCAAGGGGGTGCGGGCCTCCACGCTGCTCATCCTGCTGGGAATCGGGGCGCTCGGCGGAGCGGGAGCGTTCCTGGCCGCGGGCTCGCTCGGAATTCCCGCGTTGCTCTGGCTGGGCGTCGTCCTGCACGGTGCCACCGTGTTGGGCACCAATGTGGTGGTGATCGCCGGCGTGATGCGCGTGGTTTCGGCCGAACGGGTCGGAGCAGCCTCCGGCATTGTCTCGATGGGAATGTATGCCGGTTTCGCCGCCGGGCCGCTGCTCATGGGTCTGCTGCTCGAGGCCACCGGCAGCTTCGATACCGGCTGGCTGCTGGTTGGCGCCGGATACCTGCTGTGCTCGCTGCTCGCCGTCGCCCTCCGCGCCTACGGCAACCGCGCCGGCGTCGTGCGCTGATCCCGCCTCCGGTAGCTTGGTGAATGGTTAGATGTTGGGACTGCAGGAAGGCACACGGTGAAACAACGCGCACTCGGACGGTCGGGATTGCACGTCTCAGAATTGAGTTTCGGGGCCGGCGGGTACTGGGGCATGAAGGCTTTCCCCGAGCGGCAGGCGGCGCACCTGATCGACCAAGCGCTCGACGGCGGCATCACGGCCTTTGACACCGGCCCGAATTACAGCCGCGGGAATGCCGAGGAGCGGTTGGGCCGGATCCTCAAAGGCCGCACGGAGAATCTGGTGATTTCCACGAAGGTCGGGTCCCACTGGATCAACAACCGGAATGTGAAGGATTACTCGGCCCGGGCCATCGAAAACAGCGTGCATGGCAGCCTGCGGCGGCTCCAGTTGGACCACCTGCCCTTGCTGCACTTCCATGGTTTCCCCCAGCCGGCCGGTCCCGCGATGGACACGGTCCTGAAGCTGAAGGAACAGGGGAAGGTCGGGGCGCTCGGCGTCTCCACCGGCCGCGGCGGAGCCGGGAAAGCGCTGAAGCTGGGCATCTTCGACGCCCTGATGGTGGAATACAACATCGTGGACCGGTCGCTGGCGGCGGTGATCTCCGAGGCGCGGGACGCCGGCGTGGGCGTCAAGCTCAAGTCGCCGCTCGCCCAGACCCTCTACTCGCGCGACATCTTCAAGATCACCGGCCCCAGCGACGTCTGGTACCTGTTGCGGGCGCTGAAGAACCACCGGCACAAATTTGTGCAGGGCCGGAAGTACCGGTTCATCAACGACGTCGACGGCCTCTCCGCGAGTGAGATCGCGCTGGCCTTCGTGCTCGGCAACCCCGGAGTCTCCAGCGCGGTGATCGGCACCGTGAAGCCGGAACACCTGCGCTCCAACCTCAAGGCGCCGGAGGTCCGGTTGCCCGCGGAGCTGTTGGAGCGGATCGAGCAGGCAGGTTCTGCAGCCCGGAGATGAAGGGTGGGCGCCCGGCGGGGAGGACCGAAAACCGGCACACCGCTCCCGCCCCGCGCCGGGCAGCCGGGACAGGGCGGTTTTCCTAAGGCAAGTAGGCCGAGGCGGTCCAGAGGTGGAAGACGGCGTACGCCCGCACCGGAGACCACGACCGGCCGAGCGCGCGGGCCTCGGTGGCGGTCTCCACTCCGAGGGCCCGCCGCAGCACCAGATCGCCCTCAGGATAGGCATCGCGGTCGTGCAACGCCCGCATGGCAAGGTACTCGACCGTCCACGGGCCGATGCCGGGCAGCGCCAGCAGGCGGCGGCGGGTGTCGGCGTGATCCGTGTCCGGAGACAGGTCCAGCCCGTCCGCGCAGGCTTCGGCCAGGATTTGGACGGTCCGGGCGCGGGCACCGGTCAAGCCGACGGCATCGCGGACGGCGTCGGGGCCGGCGGCGGCCAGGGCAACCGGTGTGGGGAAGAGCACCAGGCCGGTGCCGGACCGGGAGCCGAAGGCAGAGACCAGCCGGGCCGTGAAGGTGCGGGCCGCGGCCAGCGAGACCTGCTGGCCGATCACGGTGGAGACGGCACCCTCGAAGCCGTCCGGGTAACCCAGGATCCGCAGCCCGGGACGGTCAGCGAGCAGCGGCCCGAGGACCGGATCGGCGCCCAACGCCGCCGCCACCCGCTCCGGTTCCAGGTCCAGGTCGAGCCAGCCGCGCACCGCCGTCGTGATTTCGCTCAAGGCGGCGGGGGAATCGCTGCCGATGTCCAGGCCGACGGCGTCGGGCGACAGGGTGGCGGTGACCGGCACCGGGCCGGCGCTGGTACCGAACAGGCGGGTGCAGGTGCCCGCCGCCATATCGACGGTTTCGATGCCGGGGACCGCATGGGCGGCCAGGGCAGCCAGAGCGGCGGAGGAGTCGAACGGCGGAAGCAGCGGCAGGCCAACCTGCATGGGTCAGCGGGCCTTGACCGCCAGGACCGGGCAGTCGACGGTCAGCAGGATCTCCTGGGCGGTGCTGCCCATGATCAGCTTGCCCACCGGCGAGCGCCGGCGCAGGCCGATGACGAGCAGTGAGACCGAGAGTTCTTCGACCAGTTCCACGATTTCGGCCACGGCGTCCTTGCCGCGGACGAACTGCTTGAACTCTGCTTCCAGGCCGGAGTTGTACAGTTCTTGCTGCACCCAGGCCGCGTCGTGGGGGTCAGCGAACGACTCGTCCTTCTGCGTCCCGCCCGGGCTGGCGTTGACGACCACCAGCTTCTCATTGGTCTGGGTGGCCATCTGAATGCCCTTGCTCAGGGCGGCACGGCCCTCGGGACGCGGGGCGTAGGCAACAAGAATCGTCAACGTGCTCTCCTTACCGGATAACTCCTGCGGCGCCGGCATCCGGTCGAACATGCACGTCCGGTTCCCCCGAAGCCAGCGGGTGCACTTCATTGTGGCACGCATCTCACGGTGCGGCGGATGCGTGAAGTGATTGTGAAAGCGAGCGGGCGTTAGTTCCAGACGCCGGACGAGCCGCGGCGGTGGCTGTCCACCAGGTGGGTGTCGATCATGCCGATGGCTTCCATCAGGGCGAACATGGTGGTGGGGCCGACGAAGGCGAAGCCGCGCTTGCGCAGCGCCTTGGACAGGGCGACGGACTCCGGCGATGTGGTGGGCACGTCCTGGATGTGCCGCGGGGCCGGTGTTTCCTCCGGCTGGAACGACCAGACGAAGTCGCTCAGGCCGCCTTCTGCGCGCAGTTCAATGGTGGCGTTCGCATTGGTGATGGCGGCGCGGATCTTGGCCCGGTTCCGCACGATTCCGGCGTCCTGCATCAGCGCCTCGACGTCGTCTTCGGTGAACGCGGCGACGGTGTCCACGTGGAAGCCATGGAACGCTTCTCGGAAGGCCGGGCGTTTGCGCAGGATCGTGGCCCACGAGAGCCCGGCCTGGAAGCCTTCCAGCGTGATGCGCTCATAGACGCCTTGCTCGCCCCGGACCGGCATGCCCCATTCGGTGTCGTAGTATTCGCGCAGCATCGGATCCGTGGCGGCCCACGCCGGCCGGGCCAGGCCGTCCTCGCAGAGGACTACGCCGGAAGCGGTTGTCTCCATGGTTCGATTCTCTCCTACCGTGGCGCCGCCCGCAGTCGCTCCTGACACGCTGTGGAAAACCGCGAACCCTCACCCCAGTCCGGTCACCCGCATGGTCAGGTTCAACCGGCCGCCGGTCAGCCCGCAGGCGGGATCGGCGGTGCCCGGGTAGATCCTGGGCACGCCGTGGTAGGCAAACCGGGCCGGTCCGCCGAATACGAACAGATCCCCGGAGCGCAGCCGGAGGTCGGTATACGGTTTGGTTTGCGTCTCGGTGTTGCCGAAGCGGAACAAGCAGTCGTCACCGACGCTGAGCGATACCACCGGGAAGTCCGCCTGTTCGTCCTTGTCCTGGTGCATGCCCATCTTGGCGGTGTCGTCGTAGAAGTTGATCAGGGCCGTATCCGGCTCGTAGCCTTGCCCCGCGGCGGGATCCCCCGAAGCGTCGGCCAAGGCCAGCCTGCCCCACTCGGCGAGCCAGCCGGGGAACTCCAGCACGCGAGCGCCGTTCACGTCGTCGGCGGTGCGGGTGTACTTGTACGGTGCCCAGTGCCAGCCCAGGCACAGCGTCCGCACGCTCATCTCGTGGCCGCCCGGCAGCTTGGCCGCGCGGTAGGGGACCGGTCCACGGCCGAACTCCCGGCAGGCTTCGACCAGTTCGCGCTGCTGCGCCACGGTCAGCCAGCCCGGCACATGCACCGCGCCCGGAGCGATCTCGCGGGGGCCGGCTGGAGCGTCGTCGAACAGCGTGCTCACGCCGCCGCCTCCAGGCCCAGCAGGTAGGCCTTCGCCTCCGGCCCGCCGAGGTAACCGCCGAAGGCGCCGTCCGAGCGCAGCACACGGTGGCAGGGCACGACGACGGGCAGCGGGTTGGTGGCGCAGGCGCTGCCCACGGCGCGCACCGCCTTGGGATTTCCGACGGCGGCGGCCACCTGCGCGTAGCTTTCTGTCCGGCCGTAGGGGATTTCGGGCAAGTGCCTGAGCACGTCCGCCCGGAATCCCTTGGACAGCCGGCGGTCCAGCCGAAGGTCGAAGGAGCGCCGCAGGCCGGCGAAGTATTCATCCAATTGCCGCGCGGCGGCCTCAAGCCGGGCCGGAGCATGCAGGATCCTGGGGCTGACCCTGGCAGCCAGGCCGGCCAGCACAGCATCGTGGTTTTCGCCCTCGAAGGCCACGCGGACCAGTCCTTCGTCCGTCGCGGCCAGCAACAGCTGCCCGAGCGGCGTGTCGGCGGTAGCGTAGGCCAGGTCGAGGGTTCCTGCGGCAGCGGCCTCGCGTTCCAGCCTGGCGTGCAGCCGCTCCAGCAGCGCCGGATCCAGGCGGGTCAGCACGTCCAGCCCGGGGCCCGGCGTGGCGTCCCGGGCCGCCGATTGTGCGGTGGTCATCGCATAACTCCTTCACTCGCGTGATGTGTGGCAGCCCCCACGGCCTGCTCCCGGCCACTGCGGTACAACGCCCGAAGCCTGGCGATGCCGTCGGCGGCTGCGCGCCGGACGGCTCCGGTCGTGGATCCGGTGATTTCGGCGGCTTCGGCATACGGCAAGCCGGCCAGGTAATGCAACGCGACCGCTTCGCGTTGCCTCAGGGGCAGGGCCGCGACGGCCTGGCGCAGTTCGTCGTCGTCATTCCCGGGGATACCCAGCGTTGACGGTGACTCGGGCAGGTACTCTGCCGGCACCGGAGTGCGCGCCCGCCGCCGGACGACGTCGATGGCCTTGCGGTGGGCGATGGTGACCAGCCAGGCCTCATGGTTTGCGGCGGCGGGCAGCCCCGGATAGGCCCTGAGCGCAGACAAGAAGGTCTCGGACCAGGCATCCTCGGCGTCCGGCCCGGGACCCAGCACCACCCGGCAGATGCGCAGCACGGTGGGGCCGTGGTCGCTGACCAGTTGCTCGAAGGGCTTCATCTGCACGCCTTGTAGACGCTCGCCGGGCGCATTCCGTGAGGTGGGCGCATCAGAAAAGCTTGCCCGCTTTCACGTCCGCCGGCTCTTCCAGCTCCAGCAGGAAGCGCTTCCGTTCCAGCCCTCCGGCATAACCCACCAGCGAGCCGTCCGCTCCGAGCACCCGGTGGCACGGCACCACGATGGACAGCGGGTTTTGGCCGTTGGCGTGGCCCACGGCCTGGGCCAGATGCGGGTCGCCCAGCGAGGCTGCCACCTGTCCGTAGGAGCGGGTCTGGCCGTAGGGGATCTGCCGCAGCAGCGCCCATACTTTCAGCTTGAGGGGGTCGCCCTTCGGCGCCAACGGCAGGTCGAACTCGGTACGCCGGCCGGTGAAAAACTCGTCCAGTTGCTCAGCGACTGCTGCAAAGACCGCGTCGAAGCCGACGGCGGTGCGGTCGCCGAAGGTGGCGGGGGCCGGCATCCGCTTGTGGCCGGGGAAGTAGAGCGCGGTCAGCGACCCGTCCTCGGCGACGGCCGTCAGCTCCCCGACCGGGGTGTCGATGAGGGTGTGCATGCGGGTCATGGCGCTCCTTCGTCCGCTTTCATTCTCTCCTGTGCAGACGTTCCGGCGCGCGTTAAGGTGAGTCCCGCGCTACCGTTCCGACGTCCTCCGGGCGGGGCAGCGTGGCGGGGCGGGGGGTCCCGGTCAGCCGCGGTAACGGAACACCGTGTCCTGCCATTCCTTGTGCGCGGCCGGGTCGCTGCCCATGCTCACGTGCTTGATGTTCGTGTAGTCCTCCAGTGAATACGCGGACATGTCCTTGCCGAAACCGGAGGCCTTGTACCCGCCGTGCGGCATTTCGGAGACGATCGGGATGTGGTCGTTGATCCAGACGCAGCCGGCCTGGATGTCGGCCGATGCGCGCAGGGAACGGGCCAGGCTGCTGGTCCACGCGGAGGCAGCCAGCCCGTACTGGGTGTCATTGGCCAGCGCGATGCCCTCGCCGTCGGTGTCGAACGGAATCGCGGTCAGTACCGGGCCGAAGACCTCGTCGCGGACTATTTCCGCATCCTGCCCGATGCCGGTGACCAGCGTGGGCCGGTAGTACGCACCGTCCGCCAGTTCGGCGCCGGGAGCCGCGCCGCCGGCCAGGACCTTCGCCCCCGCGTCCCTGGCCCGGTCCACGAAACCCGCCACCTTGTCCCGGTGCCCGCGGCTGATCAGGGAGCCCATGTCGGTGGCTTCGTCGGTCGGGTCGCCCACCACCACCAGTTCCATCAGCTCGGCCACCCGTGCGGTGAAAGCGTCGAACAGCGGCCGCTGGATGTACGCGCGCGTGGCGGCGGTGCAGTCCTGGCCGCCGTTGATGGTGCAGCCGGCCACCGCTCCGTGCGCGGCGGCGTCCAGGTCCGCGTCGTCGAACACCACGAACGGTGCCTTGCCGCCCAGCTCTAGGTGCACGCGGTTCCCCCGCGCCGCCGCCAGCGCCATGATGCGGCGTCCGACGGCGGTGGAGCCGGTGAAGGACGTCATGGCCACATCCGGGTGGGTCACCAGGGCCTCGCCCGCTTCCCGGCCGCTGCCGGTGACGATGTTGACCACGCCGTCCGGTATGCCCGCCGCGGCCGCTGCTTCGGCGAAAATCAGGCTGGTGCCCGGCGTGAGTTCGGAGGGCTTGAGCACAATGGTGTTGCCGGCGGCGATCGCCGGCAGGATCTTCCACGCGGCCATTTGCAGCGGGTAGTTCCACGGCGCCACGGAGCCCACCACGCCGATCGGCTCGCGCCGGATCATCGAGGTGCCGCCGGTGCCGTATTCGCCGGCCGCCACTCCTTGCAACTGGCGGGCCGCGCCCGCGAAGAAGGCCGCGTTGTCGACGGTCCCGGGAACGTCGAACCCGGTGGCCAGGCGGATGCTCTTGCCGGTTTGCGCGGTTTCGACCGCCGCCAACTCCGCCGCCCTGCGCTCCAGTTCGGCCGCCAGTTTTAGCAGGGCCTCGGAACGTTCGGCAGGCGTCGCGCCCGCCCAGGACGGAAAGGCGGTTTTCGCGGCCGCCACGGCGTCGTCCACGTCGGCCCCGGAAGCATAGCGGATGGTCTCCGCGGCCTCTCCGGTGGCCGGGTTGACGCGTGTGGCACGCTCTCCGCGGCCTTCGCGGAGTCCGCCGTCGATGTACTGGTGCATTCTTGTCTCCTTTACGAGTCGAAGCCCATGCCGGCCGCGTCCATGGCTTTCAGCCAGGGGCCGCGTCGTCCCCGGTTGCGGTCGGCGCGGATCAGGGCAGCGGTGGTGAGCTTGATGCCGAGCCAGGCGAGCGGCTCGGGCGGGAACGGCAGCGGCTTCCGCCGCACCAGCTCCAGCTCCGTCCGTTCGGTCGGCCGGCCGGACAGCAGGTCCAGCATCACGTTGGCGCCGAAACGCGACGCTCCCACGCCGAGGCCGGTAAAGCCGGCGCAATAGGCCACCCGGCCGGCGCAGGCGGTGTCGAAGAAGGAGAAGAAGCGGCTGCAGGTATCGATGGCGCCGCCCCAGGCGTGGCTGAAGCGCACGTCGGCCAGCTGCGGGAAGGTGGCGGCGAAGTGTGCGGCGAGGCGGCGGTAGGTTTCCGGGCGCTGTTCGTGGCCGTGCCGGAGCGACCTGCCGTAGTGGTAGACCGCGTCGTAGCCGCCGAACAGCATCCGGTCCTGCCCGTCGGCATCGGTGGTCAGCCGGTAGTAATGGAACCGGTTGTCGTTGTCGGAAATGCCAAACCGCTCCGACCAACCCAGCGATTCCCGTTGCCCGCCCGTCAGGGGTTCGGTCATTAGCGCGTAGTCGTACACCGGGACGGTATGCAGCCGGGTGCGCGCCAGCAGCGACGGGAAGGCATTGGTCGCCAGCGCGACGCGTCCGGCGGCCACGGAGCCGGCGTCGGTGCGCAGCAGGATGGATCCCGCCCGTTGGGACAGGGAGCGTGCCGGCGTGTGTTCAAAGATCTCGACGCCGGCGCCCAGGCAGGCGTCGCGCAGTCCCCAGGCGAGTTTCGCGGGGTGCACCATCGCCGTTCCCCGCCGGTCCCGCAACCCCGCCCGGTAGGCGGGGGAGGCCACCTGCTGTTGGACGGCAACCTGGTCCAGGAACTCCAGCGCGGGGTCCTCGGCGGCCTCCTCGGCCAGCCAGGTGACGTGGTGCTCTTCGGTGGCCACGGACAGCGTGCCGGTGCGTTCAAAGCCGGCGTCGATCCCGTACCGGGCCAGGCTCTCTTCGATCTCGTCCAGGTTCTGCAGACCCAGCTTGTCCAGCAGTTCGTTTTCGCCGGGGAGGTGTCTCTGCCCGTTCGCGCTCCCGTGGGTCAGGCTGGCCTCGCAGAAGCCGCCGTTGCGCCCGGACGCGGCCCAGCCGATGCGGTTGCCCTCCAGGAGCACCACCGAGCGGTCCGGGTCCCGCTCCTTGGCCAGCAGCGCGGTCCACAAGCCGGTGTAGCCGCCGCCGACCACCGCCAAATCCGCCGTCACCGGGCCGCGCAACGCCGGCAGCGGTTCGGGGCGCGAGGGATCATCCAGCCAGTACGCCGTCGGGGACGCCCCGGCCAAGGCGGCGTCGAGGCGGGCGGCCGGGATCTGTTCTTCGGCACGGTCGTAGAACGTTTTCACGCCGGCACCCCCTGTCGTTCGAAGACCGGCTGGCCGGCCACCAGGGTCATGTCGGTGCCGACGGTGTGCAGCTCCGCCGGCGGCAGGCTGAACGGGTCGGCGGTCAGCACCGCCAGGTCGGCCGGCGCTCCGGGAACAATCCGGCCGCCGTCGTCATGGCGGTTCAGCCACGCAGAGCCGGAGGTGTAGGCGGCCAGCGCCGTCTGCAGGGACAACGCCTCGCCGGGAAGCAGCGGCCCGTCCGAGCCGTCGTCCGGGTGCCACCGGTTCACCGCCACGTGGATGGCCTGCCAGGGATCCGGCGTGGACACCGGCCAGTCCGAGCCCATCGCGAGCCGGGCGCCGGAGGCGGCCAGGGACGCGAAGGGGTACTGCCAGCCGGCCCGTTCCTCGCCGATCAGCGGCACCGTCAGCTCGCGCATCTGTGCGTCGTTGCAGGCCCAGAGCGCCTGCAGGTTCGCGGTGATGCCCAGTTCGCCGAAACGGGCGATGTCGGCGGGGTGGATGATCTGCAGATGCGCCATGTGGTGCCGGCCGCTGCCGGGGCCGTTCGCGTGCCTGGCCCGCTCGACGGCGTCGAGTCCCTCCCGCACGGCACGGTCGCCGATCACGTGCAGGTGCAGGTCGAATCCGGCGGCATCCAGTGCCGTCACCACTGCCCCCAGAACGTCCTTGGGCAGATAGGTCAGCCCGCGGCTCGCCGCCGGACTGGCCGCCGCGTCGCCGCGGGCCGCAGGGTTTTCGTGTCCTGCCGCGCCGGCACAGGCACAGGGTTGCAGGTACGGCTCCAACATGGCCGCGGTCCTGTTCTCCGGCACCCCGTCCACCATGATCTTGGCGCTGGTGGTGCGGAAACCGGCCGCCGCATTTTGTTCCCGGCGGGCGATGAACTCCGCGACCAGGTCGGGGACCGACGCCAGGCTGGTGCTCCGCGGCACCCAAAGGGCTCCGGCGGCGCGGCCGGTCAGCAGGCCCTCGTCCCACAACGTCCGGTACGCGGCGCTGGCCTCCGGATAGCCGGCATAGTCGCCCAGGATCGCCTCCTGCCACCCGGTTACGCCTACCGAGTGGAGGTAGCGCTGGGCCTCCAGCAAGCCGGCCCGCATGTCCTCGGCGGTCGCGCGCGGGATGACCCGGTTGACCAGATCCATGGCGCCTTCGTGCAGGGTTCCGTCCGGGCTTCCGGCAGCATCGCGCTCCAGCAGGCCGTCCTTCGGGTCGGGGGTGGCGGCATCGATGCCGGCCAACTCCAACGCACGGCTGTTGACCCAGGCGCTGTGGTGGTCCGCGTTGACCAGGTAGACCGGGCGGTCCGGGACCACCGCATCCAGCGCCTGCCGGGTCGGGTAGCCGCCCGGGAAGTCCGACTTGTGCCAGCCGCCGCCGGTGATCCACCCGCTGGTGCTGGACGAGGCGAACGCGGCTATCCGGGCCAGCACTTGGTCGGCCCCGGTGCAGAGGGACAGGTCGCAGCCCAACCGTTCCATCCCGGCCATCACGGCGTGCACATGGGCGTCGGTGAAGCCGGGCGCCAGCAGCCTTCCGCGCAGGTCCACGACGGTGGCATGCGGCCCCGCCGCTGTCCGGGCTTCGGCGTCGGTTCCGATGGCGGTGACCACCCCGCCCGTGACGGCAACCGCCGTGGCTCCGGGCAGCAGGCGCAGCCCATCGAAGATCCTGCCGGAGTGGAATATCCAGTCTGCCGCCATGGCCGCTCCTCTGACCCGGCCGGTGCCGGAAATGAATGGGTTTCACTTATGACACAGCCGGCCGGTCCCTTTGTCAACGGTTTTGCCGGAGTTCCCCGGGAAGGTGCGGCCCCCGGCCTCGCTCGGCCCGGCCCGCCGGGCCTCGGCGTCGGAATACGCAACGAAGTAGTTGCTGAATCCGTGTGAGCGTAGGCTACCCTTACTTTTGTTCGTTTCCCTTGATTCGAGGAGGCCCCGGTGGCCCTTTCACGCATGCGCGGGCTGGCTGCTGCCGCCGCCGTCGTCCTGATGTCCCTGACCGCCTGCTCCACCGGTCCCGCCGGCGGAGGTTCCGTGGGCGGCCCGTCGGCCGCGGCGTCGGATCAGTTCCCGGTGACGGTTGAACACGCCTTCGGCGAGACCGTGATCGAAGAACAGCCCGAACGCGTGGCCACCGTGTCCTGGGTCAACTCCGACGTGTCGCTGGCGCTGGGCGTGGTTCCGGTCGGCATGCCCAAGGAGGACTGGGGCGGAAACGAGAACGGGTCCACCCCGTGGCGGGACGCCAAGCTGGAGGAGTTGGGCGCCGCGATCGGCAGCGAGAACGCGCCCACGCTGTATTCCGAGGCGGACGGCATCGCCTTCGACGAGATTGCCGAGCTGGCCCCCGACGTCATCCTGGCCGCCTACTCCGGGCTGACCCAGGAAGACTACGACACGCTCAGCAAGATCGCCCCGGTCGTCGCGTACCCGGAGACTCCGTACGGCACCGACTGGCAGGATTCCACCCGGCTGATCGGTCGGGCGCTGGGCCGCAGTGCGGCCGCCGAGGACCTGGTGGCCGAGACCGAGCAGGCCATCGTGGCCAAGGCCTCGGAGTACCCGCAGCTGGCTGGCAAGAGCTTCATCTACGGCAACCTCGAACCGGCCAAGGGCGACGGCGTGAACGTCTACACTGCCAACGACAACCGGCCGAAGTTCCTCACCAGCATCGGCATGGTCCAGGCGGACGTGGTCACCGAGGCCACCGCCGGCTCCGACGAGTTCTTCATTCCGTGGTCGGCCGAGAAGGCCAACGAGCTGGAATCCGATGTCTTCGTGACCTGGGTGCCGGATGACAAGACCGCCGAGCAAATCACTACGGACCCGCTGTTGAGCCAGATCCCGGCGATCGAAGACGGTGCGCTGGTGGCGGACTCGGACAATACGCTGACGCTGTCCATTTCCGCCGCGTCGCCGCTGAGCCTGCCGTGGGCGCTGGATACCTTCCTGCCCATGCTCGCCGAGGCCGCCGACGCGGCCGACGCCGCCAAGTAGCCTGCGGCCGCCGCCCCGGTACGACGGCGAGGGGCACCCTCCGCGCGGATTGAGCAGTGCCGGCGCGGGCAGGGTGCCCCTCTGCCTGTCCAGTCGCATAAGGTTGCCGGAGATTGCCTATCGCGGAAGGGGTGGGGGTGGTGAAGACCCGCGGGTCCAGCCGGGCGATGTCGGCCGGGCTGCTGATTGCCGGCATCCTGCTGGTGGCAGCCAACCTGCGCCCGGTGCTGACCAGCGTCGGCCCGCTGCTGGACCAGATCGGCGCGGACACCGGACTGGGAACCACCGCCCTGGGTGTGCTGGCCGCAATCCCGCTGCTGGCCTTCGGCGCGGTGTCCCCGCTGGCGCACGGACTGAGCGAAAAGTTCGGCGTCGAGCGCACGGTCTTCGGTGCCCTGATGCTGTTGGTCGCCGGGACGTTCCTGCGGCCGGTTCCCGGTACCATCGCGAATCTGTGGATCGGCACCTTCCTGGTCGGTGCGGCCATCGCCGTCTGCAACGTGATGCTGCCCGCGCTGCTCAAGCGCGACTTTCCGGAACGGATGGCTTCGCTCACCGGCGCCTATTCGGCCGTGCTGGGCGGCTGCGCCTCCCTCGGGGCAGGCCTCGCGGTGCCGCTGGCGCTCGTTCCGTTCGGCGGCGGACCGGCCGGTTGGCGCTTCGCCCTGACGGCCTTCGTGGTGCTGGCGGTGCCGGCCGTGCTGCTGTGGCTGCCCCGCCTGCGGCGCAGCGACGCGGCCGCAGAGCGGGCCCGTGGCGCCGCCGCCGCGCCGGCTCTGGTCCGCGGTTCGGTGTGGAGGTCCGGCCTCGCCTGGCACGTGACGGTGTACATGGGCCTGCAGTCGATGACCTTCTACATTCTCATCACGTGGCTGCCCACCCTGGAACGCTTCCACGGCCGCGGCGACCTGGCCTCCGGCTGGGACCTCATGCTGTTCCAGCTGATCGGGGTGGTATCCAGCCTGCTGACCCCCGTTGCCTTGCGCGGGTCGACCCAGCGCCTGGCCGCTTCTCTGCCGCCCCTGCTGGTGGTGGCCGGCGGCCTGGGCATCATGCTGATGCCGCAGGTCATGCTGTTCTGGGTGCTGGTGGCGGGCTTCGGCTGCGGCAGCTCCCTGGTCACCGCGCTCTCGCTCTTCGGCCTGCGCACCCGCACCCACCGCGAAGCCGGCGCCCTCTCCGGCATGGCTCAGTCGATCGGCTACCTGCTGGCCGCCGCCGGCCCGCCGATCTTCGGCGGGCTCTTCGCCGCCACCGGCGCCTGGGAGACCTCCCTGGCGATGCTATGCCTCATCGCCGTGGGGCAGGCGGCCATCGGGCTGCTGGTTGGACGGGATCGCTTCGCCTTCGCACCGGTGAGCCCGGCAGCGCCGGCCGGGTGAGCCCCCGGGAGCCCGGCGGGCCGCCTACATGCCTTGGCGGTAGGTCTCCAGCTGCCGGAACCGGCGCTGCAGCGATTCGCGCCGGTGCACGTCCTCGCCCGCGGTGAGCTCGATGTGGCGGCGGCCGAAGCGCCACAGCAGCAGGTCGTCCAGCAGACGGTCCGGTCCGGGGGAGTAGCGGTGTTCCAGGGCGGCGCGGACATCCGTGATCGTTTCCGGGTTCAGCAAAGCAGCCAACTCGGTCGTGGTTTTCAGGCCGTGCGCCGCCAGCAACTCCGCCGCCCAGCCCCAGTCGTCGTCGGACTTGCGGTCCACGTGCGGCAGCAGGGTCTGCCAGACCTCGCGGACCCGGCGAGGGGTCAGCGGCGCCGCACCTTCGCCCTCTTCGTCCCAGTAGCCGGTAACGGTTTCGTAGCGCTCGTGGAGTTCGGCGAAGGCCGATTCGACTGCCTCCAGCATGGCGGCCGTAGCCGTGAACTGCCGGTCGAAGTAGGGGCTCCAGGCCCGCGGGTCAGAGGACTTGAAGCGGATATCGTGCTCCAGTTCCGACCACGCGTGCGAAAGGATCGTACGGATCTGGACCTCGAAGAGGTAGCTGCCGGTGGCGCGGGCCGGTTCGCCCAGGGCCTGCTGGTAAGCCTTTACCGTGTTGTTCTGCAGCGTGCGCATGATCAGGTGGCGGCTGGCGTAGCCATAGGTGCCGGACTCGATCGAGCCGATGTCCTTCTCGCGGTCGGCACGGCAGTCGAAGTCGCTGCGCTGCCGCTTGATCAATGCTGCGGCCTCCCGGATTTCGTGAGGCAGGCTCACGATCACCCGGACGCCGACCAGATCGTGGATCTCTCGCAAGGGATCCGGAAACTCCAGCGCCGGGGCACCGCCCGGTTCGGCAGGCTGCAGCATCCGCGACGCTTTATCCCGGAACGATTCAACGCTTTTGGTCCGGGCGGTGATGAACAGAGGCGTCAGTTCGGCAGTGCGGAAGATGTCCCGGATGCCAGACTGCAATTGGGACGTGACGGTTGCCAGCGCCGGGCGCACCCGCTCGTACTGCGCGGTGTTGGCCTCCACCTGTGCACGCAACCGCTCGTCCAACCGGTCCCAATGAATGCCCATGCGCGCCTGGCTCTCCTGCGGTAGGTTCGTGCGGTAAATGAACAACCTACCAAAACAGCGGTCGCGGAACGTATCCGCAGGAGGCAGGGAGCGAACTGCGGGCCAGCGCCGAACGCGCGCAGCCCCGCGCACTCAGCCCGCGGCGTGCGTGTCCGCCACCTCCAGCACCTCGTCCAGGATGGCCAGGCCGGTGCGTGCATCCTCCGGGCTGATGTTCAGCGGCGGCACCACGTGGATCCGGTTGAAGTTGGCGAACGGCAGCAGACCCCGCTGCCGGCAGGCCGCAACCACCTCGTTCATTTCCGGGCTGGAGGAACCGTACGGCGCCAGGGGCTCGCGCGTGGCCCGGTTGCGCACCAGTTCCACTGCCCAGAAGGCCCCGACGCCGCGAACCTCGCCGACCGACGGGTGGTTTGCCGCCAGCTCCGCAAGCCCCGGGCCGAACACCGTGGTGCCCAGCTCCGCCGCATGCTCGACCATCTTTTCGTCCCGCATGGCGTTGATCGTCGCCACTGCCGCGGCGCAGGCCAGCGGGTGCCCGGAGTAGGTCAGCCCGCCGGGGTAGGCGCGTTGGGCGAAGGTCGCGTAGATCTCCTCGGAGATCGCCACGCCGCCCAGCGGCACGTAGCCGGAGTTGACGCCCTTGGCGAAGGTCAGCAGGTCCGGCACCACGTCGGCGTGCTGGATGGCGAACCACTTGCCGGCACGGCCGAACCCGGCCATCACCTCGTCCGCGATGAACACGATCCCGTACCGGGTGGCCAGCTCGCGGACGCCCCGGAGGTAGCCGGGCGGGGGCACCATGATGCCCGCGGTGCCGGGAATCGATTCCAGCACGATGGCCGCAATGTTGGCCGCTCCCTCCAGCTGGATCGTGGTTTCCAGGTGCTCCAGCGCGCGTTGGCATTCCTGCGCCTCGTCGGCGGAGTGGAACTGGCTGCGGTACAGGAACGGGGCGTGGAAGTGGACCGTGCCGGCGTTGCCGTAGTCGTTCGCCACCCGCCGCGGGTCGCCGGTGATATTGACCGCCAACGCCGTTCCGCCGTGGTAGGAGCGGTAGGCGGAGAGCACCTTGTAGCGACCGGTGTGGAGCCGGGCCATCCGGACCGCATGCTCCACGGCATCCGCGCCGCCGTTCGTGAAGAAGATCCGGTCCAGGTCGCCCGGGGTCAGTTCGGCGATCAACCGCGCCGCCTCGGACCGGGCGGCGTTCGCATGCTGGGGCGCCACCGTGCACAGCAGCCCGGCCTGCTCCTGGATGGCCGAGACCACCTTGGGATGCTGGTGGCCGATATTCGTGTTGACCAGCTGCGAGGAGAAGTCCAGCAGCCTGTTGCCCTCGCCGTCCCAGACCCAGGAACCTTCCGCCCGGGTGATAACCATGGGCGTGATCTGTTCCTGGGCGGACCAGGAGTGGAACACATGCTGCCGGTCCAGTTGATAGGCGCGGCGGCCGGCTTCCAGCTCCGCCGGGCTCAACGGGGTGCCTGTGGTGGTGGTCATCGCTCTCTCCTCTTAGATGTTCTGCGGGAAGCCCAGGTTGATGCCGCCGTGGCTCGGATCCAGCCAGCGCGTGGTCACGACCTTGCCGCGGGTGAAGAAGTGCACGCCCTCGGAACCGTGTGCATGGCTGTCACCGAACAGCGAGTTCTTCCAGCCGCCGAATGAGTAGTACGCCATGGGCACCGGGATCGGCACGTTGATCCCCACCATACCCACCTGCACCTCGTTCTCGAAGCGCCGGGCGGCACCGCCGTCGTTGGTGAAAATCGCGGTGCCATTGCCGTACGGATTGTCGTTGATCAGCGCCAGTCCTTCGTCGTAGCCCGGCACCCGCACCACTGACAGGACCGGTCCGAAGATCTCGTCCGTGTAGATGGACATCTCCGGCGTCACCCGGTCGAACAGGGTCGGGGCCAGGAAGAAGCCGTCGCCCTCGGCATCCGGCTCCACCGTGCGCCCGTCGAGCACCAGTTCGGCGCCGGCTTCGGCACCTGCCGCGATGTAGCCGGCCACCTTGTCGCGGTGAGCCGCCGTGATCAGGGGCCCCATGTCCGTGCCGCGCAGGCCGTCGCCCACGCGCAGCTTCGCGGTCCGCTCGGCGATCTTGGCCACCAGTTCGTCCGCGACCGACTCCACGGCCACCACCGCGGAGATCGCCATGCAGCGCTCGCCGGCCGCGCCGTAGCCGGCGTTGACCGCCGCATCCGCGGCAAGGTCCAGGTCGGCATCGGGAAGCACCAGCATGTGGTTCTTGGCCCCGCCCAGCGCCTGCACCCGCTTGCCGGAGGCCGTGCCGCGCTCGTACACGTAGCGGGCGATCGGCGTCGAACCGACGAAGGAAACGGACTTGATCTCCGGGTGCTCCAGCAGGGCATCCACGGCTTCCTTGTCGCCGTGGACCACGTTGAACACGCCGTCGGGCAGCCCGGCTTCCTTCCACAGCTCGGCCATCCAGTTGGCGGCCGTGGGGTCCTTTTCGCTGGGCTTCAGCACCACGGTGTTGCCGCTGGCGATCGCCACCGGGAAGAACCACATGGGTACCATCGCGGGGAAGTTGAAGGGCGAGATGATCGCCGCCGGCCCCACCGGCTGCCGGACCGAGTGCACGTCCACCTTGGTGGAGGCGTTCTCGGTGTAGCCGCCCTTGAGCAGGTGCGGGATGCCGCAGGCGAACTCCACGACCTCCTGCCCGCGCGACACCTCGCCGAGCGCGTCGTCCAACACCTTGCCGTGTTCGGCGGTGATGATGGCGGCCAGCTCGCCCTTGCGCGCGTTCAGCAGCTCGCGGAAGTTGAACAGGATCTGCATGCGGCGGGCCAGCGACGTATCGCGCCAGGCCGGGAACGCTGCCGCTGCCGCCTGCACCGCTTGATCTACGACGGCGGTGCTGGCCAGGGCGACGCGGGAGGAAACTTTGCCGGTGGCCGGGTTGGCCACGTCGCCGAGCCGGCTGTCGGCCTGCGGGGCCGTGTAGGTCCCCTCGATCCAGTGTTGGATGGTCTGCATGATGCTCCTTCTTCGCGGCTTCTCGTGATTGCACGCACACAGCCTGCGGCGAACCGAGGAGGTGTGCGTGGGTCTTCCCCTATCGTCCGGCGACTCGGGCGGTGGCACCACTGACACTCTGTCGGTTTAAGAGCTTTGCGACTTACACTGTGTCAATGCAGCTGAACGTGCGGGATGTCCTCGACCTCGAGGTAGTGCGGGCCGGCGGCCCCGAAGTCCTCTCGGGCGCAGACGCCTTGGCCACGCCTGTCCGCTGGGTCCATGTGGCCGAGCTGAGGAGCCTTGCCGGCCTGCTGGAGGGCGGCGAGTTGGTCCTGACCACCGGCCTGGCGTTCGAGGACTCAGCCACCGAAGCGACCCGCTACCTCGCCGAGCTGGCAGCGGCAGGGGCCGCCGCCGTCATCGTCGAAATTACTGCCCAGAGACCGCAGGCCGCCGCGGCACTGCGCGAGGCCGGCCGCACCGCAGGCCTGCCGGTCATCCTGGTGACCCGCCGCATCCGCTTCGTGGAGGTCACCGAGGTGGTGCACCGCATGCTGGTGGCCGGGCAGCTGGCGCAGCTGGAGCGGTCGCGCCAGGTGCACGAGGTATTCACCATGCTCAGCTTGGAGAACGCCCCGCCGGAGGAGATCGTGGCCCGGGCCGCCGAACTGATCGGCGCCCCCGTGGTGCTCGAAGACGTGGCGCATCTGGTGCTGGCCTTCGCCACGGCCGGCGTGCCCGCTTCGGAACTGCTCGACGGCTGGGCCGAACGGTCGCGCCTGGTGCACTATCGTGAGGAGACGGTCCGGGCCGGTTCGGCGGGTTGGCTGCAGGCGCCGGTAGGACTGCGCGGCCAGCGCTGGGGCCGGCTGGTGGTGCCGGTGGCTGGCGAATCAGAGGGCGGACCGGCAGCCGGCGAACCCTCGGTCGGCGGTCCCTCGTCGGGGGACCCTTCGGCCGGCGGGCGGGCGGCAGGAAATGCCGGAACCGCCGCAACTGCCGACGCCGACGCCGCCATGGTGCTGGAGCGGGCGGGCCAGGCCCTGACCATCAACCGCATGGCGGAACGGGACCAGCGCGAACTTTCCCACCAGGCCCGCTCCGGCCTGCTGCACGAACTCCGCCGGCCCGGTGCACTGGAAGAGAGCGAAGCCCTGGCCAGGGCGGCAGCCCTGGGGCTGGCGTCCGCCCCGGTCTACCTGCCGGTGGTGTTCCAGTTGGCCCGGCCTGCCGCCGAAGAACCGATCGAACTCCAGCGGCGGGAACGGGCGCTGCTGGACCTGCTGAACAGTGTGGCCGCGGCCGCCCGGGTGTCGGCGCTGGCAGCGAGCCTGCAGGCCGGCTCCATCGGGCTGCTGGTCTCGGTGCCGGCCAGGCAGCTGGAAGACCCGGTGCTGGAACGGCTGTGCGGCCAGTTGGCCGAGCAGACCGACCCCGACTGGACCGTGGGGGTCGGCCGCGGCCGGCCGGAGCTGCTGGCCGCTGCGGCGGGGATGGATGAAGCGGCGCATGTGGCCGAATCCGCGGCCGGGCTGGGCACCGGAAAACGGTTCTACCGCTCTTCCGACGTCCGGATGCGCGGCCTGCTCTCCCTGCTGCGCGACGATCCGCGCGTGGCCGCCTTCGCGGACGCCGAACTCGCCGCCATCGCCAACGACCGCGACGCGCTGGACCTCCTGCAGCGGTACCTGGAGGCCGGCGGCAACAAGGCCCGGCTGGCGCGCGACGGTTACCTCAGCCGCCCAACTCTTTATGCCAGGCTGGCCCGCCTGCAGGAGCAGCTCGGCGTCCCGCTCGACGACGCCGAGTCGCGGGCTTCGCTGCACGTGGCCCTGCTGCTGCACAGGATGCGCAGCTAACCCGACGCAGCAGACGCAGGGCGGCGAGGATGAGCCCCGGCCCCTTGCGCCGGCTCAGGCCCCTTGCCACCGGACGCCGACGGGCCGATATGGTGGAGGCATGAGCCAGAGCAGTGACACGGCAGAGTTCAGCACCAAGGGCGCCTACATCCAGGGCGGCGGGGAATTCGACCGGGACACCAACTACATCGAGGACCGGATTGTCGCCGATCCCGAAGCAGTCCGGGCCTCGAACGGTCCCACCGGCGGCACGATCGGCAACCCGAACGGCGGCCTCGGCGACGGGGCCACGGCCTGGCCGGTGGAGGCCGGCCGATATCGGCTGGTCGCGGCCCGTGCCTGCCCCTGGGCCAACCGCGCCATCATTGTCCGGCGCCTGCTCGGGCTGGAGGACGCCATCTCGCTCGGACTGCCCGGTCCCACCCATGATGCCCGCTCCTGGACCTTCGACCTGGACCCCGGCGGCCGCGACCCGGTCCTCGGCACCGAGCGCCTGCAGGAGAACTACTTCAAGCGCTTCCCGGACTACCCGCGCGGCATTACCGTGCCGGCCGTCGTGGACGAGGCGAGCGGCGCCGTCGTCACCAACGACTACCCGCAGATGACGCTGGACTTCTCCACCGAGTGGAAGGAGCACCACCGCGACGGCGCGCCGGACCTGCTGCCCGCCGACAAGCTCGACGAAATGCAGCCGGTCATCAAGCGGATCTACACCGAGGTCAACAACGGCGTGTACCGCTGCGGGTTCGCCGGATCGCAGGAAGCCTACAACGCGGCCTACGACCGGCTCTGGGTGGCCATGGACTGGCTGGAGGAGCGCCTGACCAGCCGGCGCTACCTCATGGGCGACACCATCACCGAGGCAGACGTCCGCCTCTTCACCACGCTGGTCCGCTTCGACGCCGTCTACCACGGCCACTTCAAATGCAACCGGAACAAACTGGACGAAATGCCGGCGCTGTGGGGTTACGCCCGAGACCTGTTCCAGACCCCGGGCTTCGGGGACACCGTCGACTTCGTGCAGATCAAGCAGCACTATTACATCGTGCACGAGGACATCAATCCCACCCGGATCGTCCCGCAGGGCCCCGACCTCTCCGGCTGGCTGACCGATCACGGCCGCGAGGCCCTCGGCGGCAGCCCCTTCGGGGACGGCACCGCGCCGGGCCCGGTACGCGAATCCGAACGTGTCACCGCCGGCCACAACCCGCTCTACCCCGCGTAGCCGCTGTGTCCCTCCGGCTGGATGACGACGGCGGTGCCCGCGCCGAGCCACGCACCGCCGTCGGGCGTCCCGGCCCCCGCACCGGCCATCCCCGTATTGCCGTCAGCTACGCCCAGAACGCCCCGTCCCATCCCGCCTGGTTCTCGGACGTGCTGGCCGGGCTGGCGGGGCATGCGGCCGCAGGCCTGAAAGCCGCGGGCGCGGATCCCGTCGTCGTGAATTCGGCGTCGGGCCACGTCTTCAGCGCCCTCGACTATGACGGCGTGGTCATCCTGGGCGGCGGGGACGTGGATCCCGCCCGCTACGGTGGCGACAGCGACGAAAAAACCGTCCACGGCGTGGACACCGCCGCCGACGAGACCGAGATTGACCTGGTCAAGGGGGCTATCGCGAACGGCCGGCCGGTCCTCGGCATCTGCCGCGGACTCCAGCTGATCAACGTTGCTTTCGCCGGCACCCTCTTCGAAGACCTGGGCCCGGAATCGTTCCACAAAATCCATCGGCCTCAGCCGCCCATGGCCAGCCATCCGGTGCGGATCGCCCCCGACAGCCTGCTGGCGGCGGCGCTCGGCACCGGAGAAGTGGCGGTCCAGTCCGGCCATCATCAGGCGGTGCGCCGGTTGGGTGACCGGCTTCGCGTCGTGGCAACTGCGGCCGACGGGGTGGTGGAAGCCGTGGAACTCGCCCGCCCCGATGAAGGCTGGCTGCTGGCGGTCCAGTGGCACCCCGAAGAACCCGGATCACCCGAAGGGCAGTTCCGGGCATTGCTCGAGCCGTTCGTCGAGGCGTGCCGGAAGACGACCGCAGGACTGGGCTGACCAGGGCGGGCTGCGGAGCCGGTTGGCGGAGCGGTGGCCCGGAGCGGTTGCGGACTTTGCCTCCACAGGCTCCGGGGTGGGAACCCGGCAGTTGAGCCCGTCCCGCTGAGGCTGGGGGGCCTAAGCCAAATGCTTCTCGGCGTAGGCCTTCATGGCATCCCGCACGAAGGACGCGCCGGCGTTGCCGCCGTAATTGGCGCCGAACCGCGGGTCGGCCACGTACATCTCGCCAAGGCCGGTGAAGTAACCGTAGGAGACCTGCTGGCCGCCGTTGGCGCTGGAAAGCCAGTCGAACTGGCGCTGCGCCAACGCCTGCGCCTCCGCGCTGTCGGCGGCGACCCCGGCTTGGCTGGCGGCGACCCAGTCGGCGATCAGCTGGCCGGACCGTTCCGTCCAGGCCTTCCGCTCCGCGCCGGACATGCCGCGCCACCACCTGTCGCCCCTGGCATAGGCGTCCTTGCCCCAGCGCGCTTCGACCTCCTCCTTGTACTGCGTGTGGTCGAATCCGTCGAACATCTCACTGGCCACGAGATCTTCGCCCCTTTCTGTCTTGTCGATGGTGGTCTTGACGGAGGCAATCTGCCTTTCCAGCCGATCACGCTCCTGCATCAGAAGTTCCAGATGGCCGCGCAGGGCCGCTGACGCGTCCCGGGCGCCCTCGAACACTTTGGTGATCTCCGGCAGCCCCAATCCGAGTTGGCGCAGCAGCAGGATGCGTTGCAACCGCAGCAGGGCTCCGTCGTCGTAGTAGCGGTAGCCGTTGTGGCCGATGCGGCTCGGTTCGAGCAGGCCCATGTCTTGGTAATGCCGCAGGGTCCTGCTGGTTGTTCCTGCCGCCTTGGCGACCTCCTGGATGGAGTATTCGGCCCGATCGAGCTGCGGTGCTGTTCCCATGACAACCACTATGGAGGTTGACGTAACGGCAAGGTCAAGTGGGTCAAAGAGACGGGATTCTTGCCGTCCGGGATAGCATCGGCACGTGCACTCCGACCGGCCCGCAGATTCTCCCCGCGACACCGGCGGCGGTGCCTACCCACCCGGCGGGCAGAGCGCGGCGCGCCGCCAAAGCATCCGGATGGCCGGGCCGCTCGCGTTGTTCCTGGCGATGGTCGCGGGAGTCGGGCTGGCCATGCAGAGCCGCCTCAACAGCCAGTTGGGCATCGAGCTTCGGGACCACGTGGGAGCGGCCCTGGTGAGTTTCGGTACCGGGTTCGCGGCCGTTCTGCTCTTCACGCTGGTGCACCCGTCGGTGCGGGCAAAGTTGCGTGCCGTTCCCGGGCTCCTGCAGCAGCGTGCCTACCCCCGCTGGTACTTGGCGGCCGGCGTTGTCGGCGCCTTCTATGTGTTCGCACAAGCAGCCACCGTCGGGCCGATCGGGTTGTCGCTGTTCACCATCGCCATCGTGTCCGGACAAATGGCTTCCGGCCTCCTGATGGACCGCTGGGGAATCGGGGCCGGACGGAAAATCGAGGTCAGCGGTGCCAGGTTTGCCGGCGCCGCCCTGGCTTTCCTGGCCTCGCTCATTGCCGCCAGCGCCCACCTGGGTTCATCCAGTTCCGCGGGGCTGCTCGTACTGTTCATGCTGATCCCGCTGGCGGCCGGGTTGATGCAGAGCGTGCAGCAAGGCGTCTTGGGCCAGATCGGCGCGGCACACGGCAGCCCGGTGATTTCCACGCTGCTGAACTTCGGGGTAGGGACCGTCGCGCTGCTGGCGGTCTGGGCGGTCCAGGCGGTGTTTACCGGGCGGGCCGACCTGGTGACCGGGGACTGGTGGTTGTACCTGGGCGGGCCGCTCGGAACCTTGATCCTGGCCGCCGCCACCGTCGCGGTGGCCAGCACCGGCGTGCTGTTGACGACCTTGACGGTGATCGGCGGGCAGCTGGTGGGTGCACTGGTGTTGGATCTTTTCTGGCCGTCCGTGGGGAGCGCGGTCGGTCCGCAAACACTGGTGGGCATCGGGTTGACGGGCGCGGGGCTGCTGATTGCTGCCCGTTCCGGCCGGTCCCGCCGTCCCGGCCGCGCACGGCAGGCAGGCTGAGCGCCGAAGATCGGCGGGCGGGCGTGCGGCGCTACCATGGCCCAATGGACGACGGCGGTGCCTCGATGGGCCCGATGCGCTCGGTCTTCGGCGCGGATCCGGAGAGCCGCGCGGCGCTGGCCGTCCTGCACATGTTGCGCGAACTGGAGCCATGGCTGCTGCGGGACGACGCCGTCGTCGAGCGGGGGTCCCCGCTGGCGCTGCTGGACGATCGATTCGCCACGGTCCAAAGCGTGAGCAGCCTGCTGCGCCAGTCCCTGGCCGCGGCGACCGACAATGTGTTGGCGCTGCGCCGGCTGCTGTTCGAGGAACAGGGGGAGCAGGAGCAAGAGGAGCACGGGCAGCACCCGGAGCAGGAGAAGCCCGGGAAGCCCGGGAAGCCCGGGAAGCCCGGGCCACCGGGGCAGCACGGGACCGCGGCCTACCGCGTGCACACGCACTCGCCGTACTCGCTGGTGCGAACGGTCATCGAATGCACCTCCACCGTGCTGTGGGCGCTCCTGCCCGACGACGGCACTGAGCGGGCGCGGCGCAGCCTGGTACTCATTGCCCGCGACGTCTTCAATGCCGCGTCGTTCTGGGATGCGTATCTGGCCGATCTTCGGCCGGAACGGCATGCCCGGGCAATGGATTACTTCAACGGGCGGCGCCGTGCGGTCAACGAGGCCGCGGAGTCGCTGCAGCTGCCGCCGGTCTTCGCCCGCAAGGCCGACGGTTCCTGGGGTTACGCCACCAAGAACCGTACGCAAACCTCCATCCTGAAGGACCTGCGGGAGGAGGATCTGCCGCCGTCGTTGATGTATGTCTGGCAGTTCTGCAGCGGGCATTCACACGGGCTGGAGTGGGCCTCCGCGAAGGGATCCCGGTATCCGGATCCGTTCAGCGAATCCGGCACCGAGGAGTTCCGGCCCGGGAGCATGCAGCAATTGCAGCGGATGTGCGAGGTGTCGCTGGGCCTGGTGCCGCGCGCTTGGGACGTTTTCGATGCGCAACGCCGGGTGTGGCCCTTGCTCTGAGCCTCGGGAGGAATCAGCGGTAGGAGCGGTGCAGGTTTTCCTTGGCGGAGGCGCCGCCCGGGTGCTCGGAAATCCACGGTCCGGTGCCCTCGGATGGGTCCAGCACGCCGGTTTCCAGCCAGGCGTAGTCGCCCGCCAGCACATGCGAGGCCAGCCTGGCGTCGCTGGAGTCGGAATTACGCCAGAGTTCGCCGAAGAGCCGGCCGATCCGCTCCCTGGACTGCAGGCAGAAGGCGTCGGCCAGCTGGTAGGCCGACTTGCCCTGGGCGGCGTCCTGGCTGCGCAGCAATTCGGCGTGGCTGCAGCAGGCCGCCATGGCAAAGAGTTCGGCACCGATGTCCACGATCCTGCCCAAGAAGGCCTGCCGCTTCTCCAACCCGGCCTGCCACCGGCCCATCCCGAGGAACGTCTGCCGGGCCAGCCGGCGGGAGGACCGTTCGATGAACCGCAGGTGCCGGGCCAGCAGGCCGAAATCGTTGTACGACCGCGGGTCCATGCCTCGGCCGGCGAGCAGTTGGGGGAGCCATCTGGCGTAGAAGCTGCTGGCGCCCAGGGCCGCCTTCGCCTTGGCTTGGGCGCCGGCGTCGGGCGAGGCGAGGTCTCCGGCCGCTGCCAGGTGGGCGTCGACGGCCTCGCGGGCAATCAACAGGTGCATGATTTCGGTAGAGCCTTCGAAGATCCGGTTGATCCGCATGTCGCGGAACGCTTGTTCCGCCGGAACGGCGCGCTCGCCGCGGGCAGCGAGTGATGCGGCGGTCTCGTAGCCGCGGCCGCCGCGGATCTGGACCAGCTCGTCGGCTATCCTGCAGGCGAATTCGCTGGACCACAGCTTGGCCAGTGCCGCTTCAATCCGGATGTCCTTCATCCCGGCATCGGCGAGTCCGGCGGACAGCTCAAAGACGGCGTTGAGGGCGAAGGAGCTTGCGGCGATGAAGGCGATCTTTTTGCCGACCGCCTCGTGCTTGCCCACGGGTTTGCCCCACTGCACCCGGGCATTGGACCATTCGCGGGCGATCTTCAGGGACCACTTGCCGTTCGCGGCGCAGAGCGCGGGGATGGACAGGCGGCCCGTATTCAGCGTGGTCAAGGCGATCTTCAGGCCCTGGCCTTCGCGGCCCAGGCGGTTGGCCACGGGGACGCGGACGTTGTCGAACCGGGTCACGCCGTTTTCGATGCCCCTCAGGCCCATGAAGGCGTTGCGGTTTTCCACCGTGATGCCGGGGGAATCCGCTTCCACCACAAAGGCGGAGATGCCGCCGCGCTGTCCGTCATGCTCCGGGACCTTGGCCATCACCACTACCAGTTCCGCTATCACCCCGTTGGTGGTCCACAGCTTGCTGCCGTTGAGCAGGTACGCTTCGCCGTCTTCGGTGGGCGTGGCGGTGGTGCCGAGCCGGGCGGGGTCGGATCCGACGTCGGGCTCGGTGAGCAGGAACGCCGTCACGGCGCCGGCCGCGCAGCGGGGCAGGTATTCCCGCTTCTGCTCCTCGGTGCCGAAGACCTTCACCGGTTCGGGAACGCCAATGGACTGGTGGGCCGAGAGCAGCGCACCGACCGAGGGGTGCACGGAGCCCAGCAGCATCAGGGCGCGGCCGTAATAGAGCAACGACAGTCCGAGGCCGCCGTATTCGACCGGGATCTTGATGCCGAACGCGCCGAGCTTGGCCAGGCCGGCAAGGTACTCATCCGGGATCTTCGCGTCGCGCTCGATCCGCGCACCGTCCATGGTGCGGGCATACTCCTCCAGCTTTGCCAGGAACGACTCGCCGGCCTCGCGCTCGGACGGTTTCGGCAGCGGATGGGGATGGATCAGTTCCAGTTCGAAGCGGCCCATGTACAGGCCCTTCGCGAAACTCGGCCGGTTCCATTCGGTTTCGCGGGCTGCCTCGGCGAGTTCCCTCGCCTCCCGCTCGCCGGTCTCGGCCGGTCCGGCTGTCCCTGCTTCGGCCGGCAACGGTCCCGCGTCGGGCGCCGTGCCGGCTTGCCCGGCCTTCGCTCCGGCACCGGCGGCGCGGGCGGCAGTTGTCTGGTCGGTCTCGGCGCTCATGGCAGTCCCCTTCGACGCGGGCCTGCGGGCTCCAGGCCCTGTGCTGTTCCCTCATGTTACTGCCCGGTAGCCCTTTTGCCGAGGGGGGAGTCGGGATCCCGGGAATATCCGTGAATAACTGAAGCTTCAAGTAATCAGTTATTGCACGCTACCCCGGGAGCACCATGGACTTTGGCATCTTTACCTTCGGCGAGCTGACGCGAGGCCCGGGCGGCGAGGCGCTGTCGCCCCGCCGGCGCCTGGAGGAGCTGGTTCAACTGGCCAAGATTGCCGACCAGGCCGGCATCTCGTTCTTGGGGCTCGGCGAGCACCACCGCAAGGACTTCGCAATTTCGGCACCGGAAATCGTTTTGGCTGCCATTGCCCGTGAGACCACCAACCTGCGTCTGGCCACGGCGGTGACCGTGCTGTCCACGCAGGACCCGGTGCGCTTGTTCGAGCAGTTTGCCACGCTGGACCTGCTCTCCGGAGGACGCGCCGAGATCATTGCCGGCCGCGGCGCCTTCACCGAGTCCTATCCGCTCTTCGGGTACGACACGGCCGATTACGACGGACTGTTCGAAGAAAAGCTCCAGTTGTTGCTGGCCGCCCGCGGACAGGAAAACCTGAGCTGGAACGGCACGTACCACCACAGCATTCGGGGCATGGACGTGGCGCCGCGGCCGCTGCAGGAAAGCCTTCCGGTCTGGGTGGGCGTGGGCGGCACGCCTTCTTCCTTTGAGCGGGCCGGACGCCTGGGGTTGCCGCTGTACCTGGCGCTGCTCTCCGGTCCGCAGCACTTCGTCCGGCACATTGAGTACTACCGTGAATCCGCCGCAGCCCACGGGCACGATCCGGCCACGCTGCCGGTGGGAACGGGCGGCCATTTTTTCGTCGCTCCGACCTCGCAGCAGGCGCGCGACACGTTCTACCCGTACTACCGCGCGTACTTCGAGCAGAACATGCCGCGGCCTGCCGGGCATTTTCCCCGCGAGACCTTCGAAGCCTGGGCCGGCCCGGGCGGGGGCCTGCTGGCCGGCAGTCCGCAGGAAGTGATCGACAAGATCATGGAGCAGTACCAGCTGTTCGGCCACGACCGCTACATGGCGCAGGTGGGCCTGGGCGGGCTGCCGTTCGCGGACACCGCCCGGTCCATCGAACTCCTGGCCACCGAAATCATGCCGGTGATCCAGCGGGAAACCCATCCGGCCAAGCAGCCCTAGCGCGCCCTGGCCCGGGGTGTAACGCGCCCGGGGGTTGACGACCTTGGGCGCGGCGGCTTGGGTCAGGCGCGGTGCTCGGCGGACGCCGCGTGCCGCAGGAGCGCGGCGGCGCAGGCGGCAGGCTGCTCCCAGTGCACCATGTGCCCGGCATCCTGCACGGCTTCGTGGTGCCAGTGCGGGTGCCGGGCCAGGAAGTCCGCGACCGCGGCGGGCGGCCGGGTGGGATCCCGCGTGCCGGTCAGTACCAGGGTGGGCGCGGCCACCAGCTCCGCGACCCCGGGTGCGGCGCCGGCCAGCCCCGCGGGAAGGCTCCGGCGCACGACGTCGGGGTGCCGCCTGAAGGGGGCCCGGAATGTTTCGCGGTCCGCACCCTGCGGTTCGCTGCCGCCTCGGAACCAGGCCCCGATGAGCTCATCGGCCGCAGCAAGGTCCTCCTCGGGGCGGGCCGGCTTCCGACCGAACAGGCGGCTGAGCCTGTCGACGGTTGCCGCCGACGGCGCCACCGGAACCATCCCCACCAAGGTCAGCGACGTCGTCGTCCGCGGGAAGCGTGCCGCGATGGTGGCGGCGATGTTCCCGCCCAGGGAGTGCCCGACCCAGTGCACCGGCCCGCTGCCGAAGCGGTCGACCAGGGCCGCGGCGGCGTTCTCGACGGTCCAGTCGAAGCCGGCGGGCAGGCCGCCGCCGTAACCGGGAAGGTCCGGGGCCGCGACGTCGCGGCCGCCGGCGGAGAGCCGGGCGGCCAGCGGCTTCCAGTAGCCGGCGGAGCAGGCCCAGCCGTGCAGCAGGACGATCGGAGGCGTCATGGCTCGATTATGCCCGGCGGGCCGGGCGTTCGCCGATGCCGCGGAGGTCGCGGGCCGTCCCGGAGCCGTGGGTGCGGCACGGGGGCAAATAGGGCAAGAAATCGTTTCTTATTCCCAGCGAAGATAGGTTAGCCTTACTTGAGTCGCTTTTTCGGGCCCGAGGGGGTATGCGCATGCCAGCTGATCTGGCGGCAACGGCGCCTTCCCATCCGGCGTCCGGACATCCCGCCGGCCGCGCGTCGGGCAGCGCCAACGGAACCGGCAAGCCGTCCTCCACCGCTCCCGGTACGCGGCTCCCGCGCAGGGCGCTGGTGGGCATCCCGGCCGCCCTGGTGGTGCTGGCCCTGATCTGCTTTGCCTCGCTGTCCCTCGGGGCGCGCCCCATCAGCGTGGAGACGTTCATCCAGGCCTTCACCGCCTTCGACCCCGCCAACGGAGACCACGCCGTGGTCCACTCGCGCATCCCTCGGACCGTCACCGGACTGCTGGTGGGAGCGGCCTTGGGCGTCGCCGGCGCCGCGATGCAGGGCGTGGCGCGCAACCCGCTGGGCGATCCGGGCATCCTGGGCGTTAACGCCGGCGCCGCGCTCGCGGTGGTGGCGGGCATCTTCCTGTTCGGCGTGACCCAACTGTCCGGCTACGTCTGGTTCGCGTTCGCCGGTGCCGCGCTCGCCGCCGTGCTGGTCTACGGGGTGGCCAGCATGGGTCGGGAAGGCGCCACGCCGATCAAGCTGGCGCTGGCCGGCGCCGCGCTGTCCGCAGGGCTGAGCTCACTGATGTACTCGGTGCTGGTAACCAACCAGGACACCCTGGAGGGCTTCCGCTACTGGCAGGTGGGATCGGTGGCCGGCCGCGGCTGGGACTTGATCGGGCAGGTGGCCCCGTTCATCGCCGTCGGACTGGTCGTCACGCTGTTCACCGGAAGGATACTGAACAACCTGTCCCTGGGTGACGACGTTGCCCGCGGCCTGGGCCAAAAGGTGGGCCTGTCCCGCGCCCTGACAGCGCTAGGGGTGGTGGTCCTGTGCGGCGCGGCCACGGCCATCGCCGGCCCGATCGCCTTCGTGGGCCTGATCATTCCGCACATGGTCCGCGCGCTGACCGGACCCGACTACCGCTGGATCCTGCCCTACTCCATGGTGCTGGCCCCCGTGCTGCTGGTCGGTGCCGACGTGGCGGGCCGCTTCGTTGCGCCGCCGGGCGAGATCGAAGCCGGCATCACCACCGCGGTCATCGGCGCCCCCGTGTTCATCTGGCTGGTCCGGCGGCGGAAGGCGGCCGGGCTGTGAGCCGGCTGCATACCCCGCGCGGAAATCGCCCGGAATTGGCGCAGCAGGCGGCCGACTCCGCTCTGCCCCAGGCCCCGGATCGCCCAGGGCAGGGTTTGTCGTCGAGGGCAGGGTCTATAGAGGGTGCCCTCGAAGACATACCCCGCCCTCGCGAAGGCAGCGACAAGCGAGCCGCCGCTTCGGGCAGGGCCGGACGACGCAGCCGGCGGCGCGCGGTAACCGTCGGCATTCTGGCGGGCATCGTCGTCGTACTGTTTTTTGTCGACGTCCTGCTGGGCAGCTATACCGTGACCATTCCGGACTTCCTCCGGCTGCTGGGAGGGGAACAGATCCCCGGGGCCAGCTTCATCGTGATGGAGCACAAGCTGCCGCGGGCCGTGATCGGCGTGCTGGTCGGGCTCGCGTTCGGCCTGGCCGGCAGCATCTTCCAGACCATGCTGCGGAACCCGCTGGCCAGCCCGGACATCATCGGCATCAGCTACGGGGCGAGCGCCTCCGCCGTGACCGCGATCGTCGTGTTCGGCGCGGCCGGGGCGGCGGTCTCGGCCGCAGCCATGGCCGGTGCGCTGGTGGTGGCGGGGGGAATCTACGCGATTTCGTACCGCTCCACCACGGTGTCCGGGGCGGCCGGCTCGCGGCTGATCCTGGTGGGCATCGGCTTCGCGGCCGTGATGCAGGCCTTGGTCAGCTACCTGCTGACCCGCACGGACATCCGCACCGCCCAGGACGCGCTGGTCTGGCTGAACGGGTCGCTGAACTCCAGCAATTGGGACCGGGCGGGGGTGCTGGTGGCCGGCCTGGCCGCGCTGTTCGTCGCCGTGGCGCTGTTGGCGCGCAGCCTGCGCGGCCTGGAGATGGGCGACGACGCCGCTACGGCGCTGGGGGTCCGGGTGGGGCCGGCCCGCTTGGGCCTGATGGCTGTGGGCGTGTTGTTGGCGGCCGCCGCCACCGCGGCCGCAGGCCCGGTGGCGTTCATCGCGTTCCTGTCCGGGCCGATCGCCCGCCGGTTGCTGGGCGGTGCGGCATCGCTGCCGGCGGCCGCGCTGGTGGGCGCCCTGATCGTGCTGGCCGCCGACTTCGCCGCGGCGAACCTCATTCCGATGTATCTGACCGACGGCGCCTCGCTGCCGGTCGGGGTAGTGACGGGTGCGCTGGGCGCGCCGTTCCTGCTCTGGCTGCTGGTCAATACCAACCGCCGAGGCCAAGGAGGCTAAGTGCGAACGCTCGAATCCCGCGACCTCACGCTGGCATACGACCAGCGCACCGTGGTGCAGGATCTCACCGTCCGGCTGCCTGAGGGCAAGGTGACGATCATTGTCGGGGCGAACGCCTGCGGCAAGTCGACGCTGCTGCGTGGACTGGCTCGGCTGCTCAAGCCGGTTGCCGGGTCCGTGCTGCTGGACGGCAAGGACATCCACTGGCAGTCCACCCGCGAGGTCGCGAAGGTGCTGGGCCTGCTCCCGCAAAGCCCGGCGGCCCCGGACGGCATCACGGTGGCGGAACTGGTGGGCCGCGGCCGGTACCCGCACCAGGGCTGGTTCCGGCAGTGGACCCGCGAGGACGACGACGCCGTGGACGCGGCTCTGACGGCCACCGACACCTTGGAGCTGGGCGACCGGAACGTGGACGAACTCTCCGGTGGCCAGCGCCAGCGGGTGTGGATTGCGATGGCGCTCGCGCAGGAGACCGATGTGCTGCTGCTGGATGAGCCGACCACTTTCCTGGACGTGTCGCACCAGGTGGAGGTGCTGGACCTGATCACTGACTTGAATCGGCGCCGTGGCACCTCGGTGGCCATCGTGCTGCACGACCTGAACCTGGCCGCCCGTTACGCCGACCAACTCGTGGCGATGAAGGGGGGCCAGGTGGTGGCCGAGGGCGCACCGGCCGACGTGGTCACCGAGGAGCTGGTGCAGACGGTGTTCGGACTGGAATCACGGGTGATCCCGGACCCGGTGTCCGGAACGCCGATGGTGGTTCCGGTGGGCCGCCACCACTGCGAGGCCTCCGCCCCGGCTGGAGAACCAGCCGCCGCGCCGGTCCTCTCCACGGCGGACCTCGAGCACAAAGAACCCGCGGCGTGAGCGGCGCCGGACGGCGTCACCGACTGCCCGCACAGGCCCCTGCTGCGCTGAAGGGACCCGCCGGCGCAGCCGATGGAACAACATGGAGAACGGAGCACGATGACCGCCGTAGCAACTGAGACATCCGCCGTAGTGCCCGTGCTGGCCTTCGGCGTCGCCGTCGCCCGGGTAGAGGACCTCTCGCCGAGCTACCGGCGGGTCACGTTTTCCGGGGAGTCACTCCGCCGTTTCGGCGTGGACGGGCCCACGCTGGATCTGCGGATCAAGGTGATGATCCCGTCCACCGGCCCCGACGGACATACGCTGCCGCTGCCGGCATTCGGCGGCCCCGTGCCCGCGGCCAACCCCGGATCCACGGCCACCCAGGGAGCCACGGCGGTCACCACCGGCACCGCGGTGGAACTGGGCGGCGGCTGGTACCAGCAATGGCTGGCCATGGACCCGGCCCGACGCGGCTCCATGCGCACCTATACCGTCCGCGGATTCCGGCCGGCGGAAGGCGGCCGGGGCGCGGAACTGGACGTGGACTTTGTGCTGCATTTCGACGCCGAGGGAAAGGGCGGCCCGGCGTCGTGCTGGGCGGCCGCTGCCGCCCCGGGCGACGAGGTCACCATCATTGGGCCGAACGCCGCCGCGGCCAATTGCGCGACGGCCAAGAGCTACGGCGGCATTGAGTGGCGTCCCGGGCTGGCTTCGCACGTGCTGCTCGCCGGCGACGAAACCGCCGTTCCCGCCATCGCGGCCATTCTGGAAAGCCTCCCGGAGCACATGACGGGCCACGCCGTGCTCGAGGTTCCCGACCCGGCGGATTTCCAGGACATCCGGACTGCGGCGGACGTGCAGATCTCCTGGCTGGCGCGGGCCGGCCGCCCCCACGGCGAGTTGCTGGACGAGGCGGTGCGCGCCGCCGTCGTTGTGCCCGGAGCAGGCCTGGCCCCGGCCACGGGGGAGGACCCCGAAGACGTGGATATCGACCAGGTGATCCTGTGGGAAACCACCGCAGGTTCCACCCGGCCCTTCTATGCGTGGATTGCCGGGGAGGCGGCGGTCATCCGCGGGCTGCGCCGCTACCTGGTGCGGGACGTGGGAGTGGACCGCAAACAGGTGGCGTTCATGGGCTATTGGCGTGCCGGTAAGGCCGAACTGTAGGGGTTCCGTACCGGCCCGTCCTCCATCGCGGCGCACTTGGCTGCCGGGGACATGAGAGTCGGTGAACGTGCCCGTTGGTCGCCACTGGCCGAACGGCGCGCGTGGCTGCGGCAGGTCCGCGGCGAAGCCGGATGAAGGCGGCGGGTGCCCTGCCCGGCCACCCGCCGCCTTGCCGTCCCGGGGATAAGCTCCCTCCACCGGGGGTCCTGCCGGTCAGAGGTGGTTCATCCCCTCCATGAGGACGGAGCGCAGGATCTGCTCGATCTGGTCGAATTCGCGCCGGCCGATGGTCAGCGGCGGAGCCAGTTGGACCACGGGATCGCCCCGGTCGTCGGCGCGGCAGTACAAGCCGGCGTCGAACAGCGCGTTGGACAGGTAGCCGCGCAGCAGGTGCTCCGACTCCTCGTCGTTGAACGTCTCCTTGGTGGCCTTGTCCTTGACCAGTTCGATCCCGTAGAAATAGCCCTCGCCGCGGACATCGCCGACGATCGGCAGGTCCAGCAGCTTTTCCAGCGTCTTGCGGAAGGCCGGGGCGTTCTCCTTCACGTGGTTGTTCAGGCCCTCGCGTTCGAAGATGTCCAGGTTGGCCATGGCAACGGCGGCCGAGACCGGGTGCCCGCCGAAGGTGTAGCCGTGGTAGAACGTCGTGTCGCCGTGCTTGAACGGTTCGAACAGGCGGTCGGAAGCGATCATCGCGCCGATCGGTGAGTAGCCGCTGGTCATGCCCTTGGCGCAGGTGATCATGTCCGGCACGTAGTCGAAGTCGGTGGAGGCGAACATCGAACCGATCCGGCCGAACGCGCAGATGACTTCGTCGGAGACCAGCAGAACGTCGTACTCGTCGCAGATTTCGCGCACCCGCTCGAAGTACCCGGGCGGCGGCGGGAAACAGCCGCCGGAGTTCTGCACCGGTTCCAGGAACACGGCGGCAACGGTGTCCGGGCCCTCGAACTCGATGGCTTCGCCGATCCGGTCCGCCGCCCAGCGGCCGAAGGCCTTCGGGTCTTCCAAGCCCGCCGGGGCGCGGTACTGGTTGGTGTTGGGAACGCGGAAAGCGCCCGGCACCAGCGGTTCGAAGGGTGCCTTCATGTCCGGGATGCCGGTGATCGACAGCGCTCCCTGCGGGGTGCCGTGATAGGCGACGGCGCGGGAAATCACCTTGGTCTTGTTGGGCTTGCCCTGCAGCTTGAAGTACTGCTTGGCCAGCTTCCACGCAGATTCCACGGCTTCGCCACCGCCGGTGGTGAAGAAGACCCGGTTCAGATCGCCCGGGGCATGGTGGGCCAGGCGTTCGGCCAGCTCGATGGCCGCCGGGTGGGCATAGGACCACAGCGGCATGAAGGCCAGTTCCCTGGCCTGCCGTGCGGCGGCCTGCGCGAGTTCCTCGCGGCCGTGGCCCACCTGGACCACGAAGAGCCCCGCGAGACCGTCGATGTATTCGCGGCCCTGGTCGTCGTAGATGAGATGGCCTTCGCCGCGGGTAATCACCGGTACGTTGCCGCCGGCAACCAGCGGTGAGTGGCGGGCCATGTGCATCCAGAGGTGGTCGCGGGCCGCCTGCTGGCGGTCCGTTCCCATCGGAGTGGTGTAGGTCCGGCGCATCGGGGCGACGGTCGTCGTGCCGGCGGGCGTGCCTTGGCCCGGGATGCTGGTGCTTGGCGATGCGGATGTCTGTGTCATCGGGTTCCCCAGTTGTATTCCTGCTTGCGCAGAGAGAGGTACATGAATGTTTCGGTGCTCAGGACACCGGGAATGCCGCGGATCTGGTTCACCAGCCGCAACAAATCCTGGTCGTTTTCGCAAATGACTTCGGCCAGAATGTCGAACGAGCCCGCGGTGACCAGGCAGTAGTCCACCTGGTCCAGTTCGGCGATCTTGTCCGACACTTCCAGCAGGTCGGCAGCGGTCTTGATGCCCAGCATGGCCTGCCGCGCAAAGCCCAGCTGCAATGGATCGGTCACCGCGACGATCTGTACGATGCCGGAGTCGATCAGCTTCTGCACGCGCTGCCTGACGGCTGCTTCGGAGAGCCCGACAGCCTTGCCGATCGCGGCGTAGGAGCGCCGGCCGTCTTCCTGCAGTTGCTCGATGATGGCCTTGGAGACCTGGTCAACCGCAGGGCTGTGCCCGTTGCCGATGGGGCCGTGGCCGGCGCTGGGCAGCAAGGTCAAGCGTATCCACCTCCTAAGCGAATACCCGCCACCGGCAGGATTGCTGACTATTGAATCCGTTGTCGGGGAAGAGCGCAAGTGCTGATTTCGAAAAGATTAGCCGCAGCGGCTATCGATATACGAAGACCTTGAGGCTACTATCTGTTGTGAAGCAGCTCACAGCAGCTTTTTGGCGCGGCCGTTTCGTCCGCCGGGTGCATACTTCGCGGGTGTGCCCGTTTGCGAGGGGGCAATCGGCGTTCAGGAAGCGGGCTTGCTTCGGATTTCGTCGTGTAACCAAAAATTTACAACTGAAACTATTGTCGGGGTCTCCGCCGTCTGCAATTATCGACGCACCAGCGAGGTCCGATCCGTCAACAGGAGCACCAGATGCCGAAACGACTACCTGAAGACCCACGCCTGCGACGCCTGGTCGCTGCGCAAATGTCCCGCCGCAACGTCCTCATGGGCGCCGGCGGACTGACTTTGGCCGGCCTGCTCGCTGCGTGTGGCACGGGCGGCACGGGCGGCTCGTCGAACACCGGCTCGGCAGGCGCGCTGTCCCCGGCGGAAGACCTGTCTGACCAGGAAAAGGAAGTGAACTGGGCCAACTGGACCCTGTACCTGGACTATGACGACTCCACCCAGACCTACCCGTCGCTGGAGGCCTTCACGAAGCAAACCGGGATCCAGGCCAACTATTCCGAGGACATCGACGGAAACGACACGTACTTCGGGAAAATCCAGGGCCAACTCGCCGCCGGGCAGGACATCGGACAGGACATCATCACGCTCACCGACTGGATGGCGGCACGCCTGATCCGGCTCGGCTACACGCAGGAACTCGACCACGCGAACATACCCAACGCGGCCAACCTGTTGGAAACCCTGAAGAACGTGGACTTCGATCCGGACCGGAAGAACTCCCTGACCTGGCAGTCCGGATACGCGGGCATTGCCTGGAACAAGGAAGCGGTCCCGGGCGGGCTGCGGACGGTATCCGACTTGTGGAAGCCCGAGCTCAAGGGACGCGTGGAAGTGCTCGACGAGATGCGCGACACCATGGGCTTGCTCATGCTGGAGAACGGCGTGGACATTTCCGGCGACTGGGGCACGAGCGAATACGACGCTGCGCTGGAGGTCCTGCAAAAGCGGATCGCCGACGGCCAGATCCGCCAGGTCAAGGGCAACTCCTACAAGGAAGACCTGATCTCCGGCGACGCGCTGGCAGTGATCTGCTGGTCGGGCGACATCACGCAGCTGAATTTCGAAGAGGGCGACAAGTGGCAATTCGCGCTCCCGGAAGCCGGCGGAACCCTGTGGTCGGACAACCTGCTGGTGCCGATCGGCTCGCCGCACAAGAAGAACGCGGAGGCGCTGATGGACTTCTACTACGATCCGGAAAACGCGGCGACCGTCGCGGCCTACGTGAACTACATCTGCCCGGTGCAGGGGGCCAAGGAAGCCATGGAGAAGATCGATCCGGAACTGGTCGACAATCCGCTGATCTTCCCGACGGACGAAGACCTGGCCAAGGTCAAGGTCTTCCGCAGCCTGGAGGCCGATGAGGAAACCGATTTCGGCAACCGTTTCCAGCAGGCGATCGGCAACTGATGACCCAGGCACCACTGAGGACAGAGCACGCCAACGCCATCGGCGCAGACAGCGGCGCGGATCTGGTACTGGCGTCCGTGACCAAGCGGTTCGGCGACTTCGTGGCCGTCGATGCCCTGGACCTGACCATTCCGGCGGGCCAGTTCTTCGCCCTGCTCGGCCCCTCCGGCTGCGGCAAAACCACCACCCTGCGGATGGTAGCCGGGCTGGAACAGCCGACGTCGGGGAGCATCAGCATTGGCGGCAAGGCCATCAGCAACACCAGCCCGCATCAGCGGCCGGTTAACACGGTGTTCCAGAACTATGCCCTGTTTCCGCACATGAGCGTGCTGGACAATGTGGCGTTCGGGCTGCGCCGGCGCAAGGTCCGCGACGCCCAGGAGCAGGCGAAGAAGGCGCTGGAGCTGGTGGAGCTGGCGCACCTGGCCACACGCCGGCCGGCCCAGCTCTCCGGCGGGCAGCAGCAGCGGGTGGCGCTGGCGCGGGCGATCGTCAACCAGCCGGCGGTCCTGCTGCTGGATGAACCGCTGGGCGCACTGGACATGAAGCTGCGTCGGCAGATGCAGGTGGAACTGAAGAAAATCCAGACCGAGGTGGGACTGACCTTTGTCCACGTCACCCACGACCAGGAGGAAGCCATGACCATGGCGGACACCGTGGCCGTCATGAACGCCGGCAGGGTGGAGCAGATGGGTGCGCCCCGGGAACTGTATGAGTTGCCGCGCACCGTCTTCGTGGCCAACTTCCTGGGCAAATCCAACCTGGTCGCCGGTGAGATTATCGAGGACCGGGGCGACGCCGTCGTCGTCAATGCCAATGGCAACCGGCTGGCCGTGCTCAAGGAGCGCGCGACGGTGCACCGGGGCAAGGCGCTGATCGGCATCCGCCCGGAGAAGCTGAAGATGATGTGGCCGAACGATGCGCCGGCCGAGGCAGCCAACATCCTGCGCGGCACGGTGCTGGACACCTCGTTCACCGGGGTCAGCACCGAGTACCTGGTTGAGGTCGCCGGGGTCGGCACGGTAGGCGTCTTCAGCCAAAACCACGGCCAGCAGCTGGCGCAGCCGGGCGACGCCGTGGTGCTCAGCTGGGACACGGAACACGCCTTCGGCCTGGACGGCGACGAGGAACCGCAATACGGGGCGCCCGAGGACGGTGACTGATGAGTTCCCTGGCCACCGCGGACAAGCCACCCGCTCCGGATAAGGGACGCGGCAGCGACGAGCTCAAGGAGGAACGCCGCCGGGGGCGGATGGGCTACTGGCTGATCCTGCCGGGTTTCTTCTTCCTGCTGCTGTTCTTCGTGCTCCCGGTGTTCTCGCTGCTGGCGACCTCGCTCTACACGAAGCCGCCGGGGGCCGACATCGGCCAATTCGTCCCGGCGCTGGAATTCAACAACTACGTGCGGACGCTGGGCAGTTACTGGCCGGAGCTGCTGCGTTCCTTCGGCTTCGCACTGGTCGCCACTGCCGCTGCACTGCTGATCGGCTATCCGATGGCCTATCTCATTGCGGTCAGGCTGCGCGGTCGCGGCCTGCTGCGGGGCATCCTGCTGGTGCTGATCATCGCGCCGTTCTTCACCAGCTTCATCCTGCGCACCCAGGCCTGGAAACAGATCCTTGCCGACGAGGGCCCGGTAGTCGCCGTGCTCAGGACGTTTGCCTTGCTCCCGGAGGACGGGCGGCTCACGGCCACCGCCTTCGCCGTGGTCTGCGGCCTGACCTACAACTTCCTGCCCTTCATGACGCTGCCCATCTACGCGAACCTGGAACGGCTGGACACCCGGCTGATCGAGGCCGGCAATGACCTCTACGCGAACGGCTTCACCACGTTCAGGACGGTCACGCTGCCGCTGTCGATGCCCGGGGTGATGGCCGGAACGTTGCTCACGTTCATTCCGGCTGCCGGCGACTACATCAATGCCTCGCTGCTGGGCAACAACCAGAACACCACCATGATCGGCCAGGTCGTCGACTCCCGGTTCTTCCGCGTCGTCGACTATCCGGGCGCTTCGGCACTGTCCTTTGTGCTGATGCTCGCCATCCTCGCCCTGGTCTTCATCTACGTCCGCCGTTTCGGCACCAAAGAACTCCTGTAGGGGGCTCTGACGTGAAAAACTCCTTCGGCCGCTGGCTGGTCCCTGTGTTCGGCGGACTGGCATTCGTCTTCCTGCTGGTCCCGATCGCCTACGTCTTCGTGTTCTCCTTTAACGACGCCGGGCGCACCAACCTCACCTGGCGCGCCTTTACCTGGGACAACTGGGCCAACCCGTGCGGCGCCCCGGCAGTCTGCCAGGCGCTGGGCAACAGCCTCCAGATCGGCGCGGTCGCCACGTTGATCGCCGTCCTGCTGGGCACGGCCATTGCCATCGGGCTGGTCCGCTACCGGTTCCGCTTCAATTCCACCGCCAACATGCTGATTTTCCTCCCGCTGGCCACTCCGGAAGTGGTCCTCGGCGCCTCGCTGCTGGCGCAGTTTCTGAACGTGGGCGCGGAACTGGGCAAGGGCACCATCATCATCGCCCACACCGTTTTCTGCATCTCGTTCGTCGTGGTCACGGTTAAGGCCCGGGTGTCCAGCCTCGACCCGAAGCTGGAGGAGGCAGCGGCGGACCTCTATGCCTCCCCGATGCAGGCTTTCTGGCGGGTCACCTTCCCGCTGCTGCTGCCGGGGATCGTGGCTGCAGCCCTGCTGAGCTTCGCGATCAGCTTCGACGACTTCATCATTACCAACTTCAACTCCGGCAACGTGGATACCTTCCCGAAGTTCATCTACGTGGCCGCCACCCGCGGCATTCCCGCCCAGGCCAATGTGATCGGCTCGGCGATGTTCATCATTGCGCTGCTGATCGTCATCGGCGGGCAGCTCCTCGCCCACCGCCGCGCCAAGATGTTGGCGGCACGCTGACCGCCGCCCGGCTTGCTGACCAGGAGTACTTCATGATCGACCGGAACCGGCTGGCAGTGCTCTTCGCCCGCGAACTGCAGGACTTTGAGGCGAAGCATCCCCAGTCCAAGGCACTGTACGACGGCGCCTCCCACCTTTTCGGGAAAGTGCCGATGACGTGGATGAACAAGAAGCCGGGCGGCTTCCCCCTCTATCTGGCGCGGGCCCGCGGCTGCCGGGTGTGGGACGTGGACGGTCTCGAATACGTGGACTTCGCGCTGGGCGACACCGGCGCCATGGCCGGGCACTCCCCGGAGCCCACCGTCGAGGCGATGATCCGGCGTGCCGCCGACGACGGCGGACTGGCCACCATGCTGCCCACCGCGGACGCGGAGTGGGTGGGGGCTGAGCTCGCCCGCCGGTTCGGGGTGGAGCGCTGGAGCTTCTCGCTCACCGCCACCGATGCCAACAGGTGGGCCATCCGGCTGGTCCGCGCCCTGACCGGCCGGAGCAAGATCTTGTTCAATCCGTACTGCTACCACGGGTCGGTCGACGAATCGCTGATCCTGGCCGGACCCGACGGCGAGGGGATGAACCGCCCGGGCAACGTCGGGGCGCCGGTGGACGTCACGGAGACCAGCAGGGTGGCGGAGTTCAACGATCTTGAGGCTCTGGAGCGCCAGTTGGCCCACGGAGACGTGGCGGCGGTGCTGATGGAACCGGCGCTGACCAACATCGGCATCGTGCTGCCCGAACCGGGCTACCTGGACGGCGTGCGGGAACTGACCCGCCGGCACGGCACGCTGCTGATCATCGACGAAACGCACACCTTCTCCGCCGGCCCGGGCGGGGCGACCGCGGCGTGGGGGCTCGAGCCGGACGTGGTGGTGATCGGCAAATCGATCGGCGGCGGCATCCCCTGCGGTGCCTACGGGCTCAGCGCCGAACTGGCCGAGCGGGCACTGGGCCGGACCGACCTGGATCTGGTGGACATGGGCGGTGTGGGCGGCACCCTGGCCGGAAACCCGCTGTCCGTCGCCGCCATGCGGGCCACGCTCGAACATGTGCTGACGGATGAGGCCTTCGCCACCATGACCGCGCGTGCCACGGAGTTCGCCGACGGCGTGCAGCGGGTGATCGATACGTATTCGCTGCCGTGGTCGGTGTCCCGGTTGGGTGCGCGTGCCGAATACCGTTTCGCCAACCCGGCCCCCCGGAACGGCACGGAGTCGGCGGCCAGCCACGACGGCGGGTTGGAAGACTTCCTGCATTTGTACCTGGCCAATCGCGGCATCCTGCTCACTCCGTTCCACAACATGGCCCTGATGTGCCCGCAAACCACCAGCGCCGACGTCGAACGGCACCACGAGGTCTTCGAAGAAGCCGTCCGGGAGCTGACGGGCCGCTGAGGCGGCCGCGCTGGGCCGTCGGCTTGGGATACTGGCTGGATGACGATCGCCAAATCCGCCATCCTTTTTGTCCTCGCCGCCATCGCGGAGATCGGCGGCGCTTGGCTGGTCTGGCAGGCAGTCCGCGAAGGCCGGGACTGGTGGTTCGCCGGCCTGGGCGTGATGGCCCTGGGCCTGTACGGTTTCATCGCCGCCCAGCAGCCGGATGCGAACTTCGGCCGGGTGCTGGCCGCGTACGGCGGAGTGTTCATCGCCGGGTCACTGGCCTGGGGGATGCTGCTGGACGGATTCCAGCCGGACCGCTGGGATTACATCGGCGCCGGGCTCGCGCTCGCCGGGGTCGCTGTCATCATGTACGCACCGCGCAGCGGCTAAGCGGCGGCCGTGGTCCGCGCCCCTGCTGCCGACCGCCAGCCCACGGCCGCCGACGCGCGGGCCGCTGCCGGAACGGTTCTTTGTTAATCTGGTCCGGTGACTTTTGCGAAGCGTTTTGTGGCCTTGGGGGATTCGTTCACCGAAGGGGTAGGGGACAAGGACCCCAACCTGCCCAATGGCGTGCGCGGTTGGGCCGACCGGGTTGCCGAGCAGCTGATGCTCGCCGATACCGGCTGGGGCTACGCGAACCTGGCCATCCGGGGCAAGAAGATCTCCCAGGTTCTCAACGACCAGGTCGACGCCGCCGTAGCGCTCCGGCCGACCGTGGTGACCCTCTATGCCGGCGGCAACGATATCCTGCGCCCGCGGGTAGACATCGACGCCCTGATGGCCGGGTACGAAGCCGGGGTGGCCAAGCTGGCCGCCACCGGGGCCGACGTCGTGCTGTTTACCGGCTTTGACACGGTGGCCTCGGCGGTCTTCGGCAAGACCCGCGGCCGCACCGCCATCTACAACGAATGGGTGCGGGAGATCGCCGACCTGCACGGAGCCAAAATCGTTGACTACTGGCGGATGCGCGAGTTCCGTGACTGGCGCTACTGGGACGACGACCGCCTGCACATGTCCACCGCCGGACACACCTTGATGGCCAAGAAGGTTTTGGAAGTGCTGCAAGCCGAGGACATCATCGACTTGCCGGCGCTGCCTGACCTGGCGGCACTGACCCGCCGCCGCGCGATGGCCGCCAATGTCCGGTGGGCCCGGGAGTACCTGGGCCCGTGGATGGGGCGCCGGCTGCGCGGCACGTCTTCGGGGGACTCGCTCACCGCGAAGTACCCGCAGTTAACGGGGCTCCACGCCACCGGCCGAGCGGGGTAAGGGCCGCACAGAAGCGGATCGGCGCGGGCCCGTCGCGGGGGCGACCGGTGGCCGGTCCTTGTCCCGGCGCCCCTGCCGCCAAGAACACTTGAAGCCTCAAGTTTTATGGCAGAATAGGGGTATGACTTCTGCACGCTGGCTCGACCCCGAAGAACGCCAGGCCTGGCTGGCCTTGCTGGCGGTGTCCACCCTGTTGCCGGGCAACCTTGACGCCCCGCTGTACCGGGAAGGAAAGCTGACGCTCTTCGACTACAACGTGCTGGCCATGTTGTCCGAGGCGCCGGACCGGTCGCTGCCCATGAGCGAGCTGGCCTCCCGCACCTATTCCTCGCTGTCCCGGCTCTCGCACGTGGTCAAGAAGCTCCAGGGCCGCGGCTGGGTCTCCCGGACGCAGTGCGCCGAGGACGCCCGGGTGACCATGGCGTTGCTCACGGATGCGGGGATGGCTGCGATCGTGGCCCTCGCGCCGGGACATGTCGAAACCGTGCGCCAGGCGGTTTTCGACGGACTGGACCGCAAGGATGTCCGGGATCTGGAGCGCATCGGCAAGAAGATCGTGCAGCAGTTGGAGCCCAGCAGCTGGGTGCTGCGCGAACCGCGGCTGAACAGCTGAGCCGCGCGCCCGGCACCGCGGCTCGCCGCCGCCGTCGTTGGCTGGCAGTTGGTTTGATCCAAACCGCCGCTGCCCCTAAGATGGAGAGGCGTTAAGTCACGCAACTTTGGCACCCCCTTGCCCAGGCAGAGGATGGCGACGTGGCGTGGCGTCCGTGTTTACCTAGAATTGAGGGTCGCGGATAGGCCGTGCTTCCCCCGGGAAGTACGCGGTTTATCGCACCTGACTTCACCGTCTTCCCCGCGGCGAGGCACTTCGGCTGGATCTCACCCCGCCAGGTTCACCTCCGGAAAGTCGCAGTAATAACGGTGTCACAACTGGTGGCGGGCGCTCTTACACGCAGATTCGCAGGCCGCTTTACTTACGTCTCTGCGTCAGGTCCGTCAATATTTACTACAACTGGAGGAGAGATCATGGCAGCACATTGCCAGGTGACCGGAGCCGAGCCCGGCTTTGGCCACAGCATTTCGCACTCGCACCGCCGCAACAAGCGCCGGTTCGATCCGAACATTCAGAAGAAGCGCTACTGGGTTCCGTCCCTGCGCCGCAACGTTACGCTGCAGGTTTCCGCCCGCGGCATCAAGACCATCGACGTCCGCGGCATCGACGCAGTCGTTGCCGAGCTCCTCGCGAAGGGTGTGAAGCTCTAATGGCAAAGGACAAGGACGTACGTCCCATCATCAAGCTGAAGTCCACCGCCGGCACCGGCTTCACCTACGTGACCCGGAAGAACCGTCGTAACGACCCGGACCGCATTGTCCTGAAGAAGTACGACCCGGTTATCCGCAAGCACGTCGAATTCCGAGAGGAGCGCTAAACATGGCCAAGAAGTCCAAGATTGCTCGCAACGAGCAGCGCAAGGTCGTTGTCGAGCGTTACGCCGCGAAGCGTGCCGAGCTGAAGAAGACCCTGGTCGACGTCAACGCGACCGACGAGGCCCGCGAAGAGGCTCGGCTGGGCCTGCAGAAGCTGCCCCGCAACGCGTCCCCGGTCCGCGTCCGCAACCGTGACCAGATCGACGGCCGTCCCCGCGGCACGCTCCAGAAGTTCGGGATCTCGCGCGTGCGTTTCCGCACGATGGCGCACAACGGCGAACTGCCGGGCATCAAGAAGTCCAGCTGGTAGGAAGCCGGCTGGCTTCCTGGTGAAGCTGCTTCAAAGGGCGGCGGTCCATTCGGGACCGCCGCCCTTTGCCATGTCCGGGATGCATCGGGCAGGCGGCGGGAAGAACGACGGCGGTGCAACACGGAACCGGGCAGCCGGGGGCGCGCGGAAACGGCCCATCATATGCTCTCGGCGCAAAAAGCGGACCCCGCGGGGCGAAATCGGTCCAAAATCAGGGTATTTCGCTAAAAATTCCGCCAGATTCCGCGGATTTTGCCGGATCCGGGCGGCCAAGCTGGTAAGTTTTCGCTCAGTAGCTTTTCCGCAGCCTGCGGAGGCTCTGACCAAACCGAAGCAGTCCAGGAGGACAAAAATTGGCTATCAATCGCAGTGAACTCGTTGCAGCTGTTGCAGAGAAGGCCGGCACCAGCCAGACCGCAGTGAACGGTGTCCTGGACGCCGTGTTCGACATCTTCGCAAACTCCGTTTCCAAGGGCGAGAAGATCACCATCCCGGGCTGGCTCGCCGTCGAGCGCACCGACCGTGCGGCCCGCACCGGCCGCAACCCGCAGACCGGCGAATCCATCCAGATTCCGGCAGGCCACAGCGTGAAGCTGACCGCTGGTTCCAAGCTGAAGGCTGCTGTCGCTAAGAAGTAGTTTTCCCACCAGACTTCCGCAGGACCGTCACCGGCAACCGGTGGCGGTCCTGCTCTTTAACGCGTTAACTTCTACCGGCGGTAAAATAGCCGGGCGGGGCGTGCGCCATGAGCACGCCCGGAAGCATCGGGACGGAGGACTCAGGGCATGGTCCAGCGGGAAGCGCGGCTGCTGCGCGGGTGGCTCGGCGCTGCCGTGGCCACCTCCGCGGCTGCGCTGTCGCACTTTGCCGGTGGAGGACATGCGCCGGCCCTAGCCGTCTGGACACTGTCCCTCGCCCTCTCCGGGCTCGTTTGCGTGGGCCTGGCCGGCAAGTCCCTGTCCTGGCCGCGCCTGTTGGCCGCGGTGGGGGGCAGCCAGGCCATCTACCACCTGCTCTTCCGGATGGGCCACGGCGCCCCTGCGGGAATTACCCCGGGCCCGGGAGCCCATGCCGGACACGGCATCTCGTTGCCTCCCGGCGAATCGGTGGCGGCCGTGCCAGCCCCGCCGGCTGCGGCCGAGGATCCGGCGATGCTGGCAGCCCACCTTGCTGCAGCCGTTGCCACGGTCCTGTTGCTGCGCCGCGGTGAGCAAGCGGCCGCGGCCCTGGCCGGAACCATGTCGCTGGCAATTCCGCGCCGGCTGTACAGCTGGCATCCGGTACCGCGGGCCAGGCTCGCCGTCCCGGGGGTACGGGCTGTCCGCACACTCGCGGCGCTTGGCGCACCGCTGCTTTCCCTGCGCCACCGGGGACCACCCCTGCATCACGCTTTCTGACCGGCGCACGTGCGCATCCCTCAACGAAAGAACGTGATGAACCCCCAAACGAACACCCCTGCACCCGTCCGCGTTGCCACCTCCGGGTCTTCGGCCGCCAGGCAGCGCCGCGAGGACGCCCGACGCACTGCCCAGCAGGCTGCCCTGCGCCGGCTGCTCGTGGCCGCCTTGGTTGCCATGCTGCTGTGGCTGTCGGCGGCGCTGGCGCTGGCACGTCCGGCGTCGGCCCACGACGAACTGATCGGATCCATCCCGGAAAACGGCGCCGTCCTCGACGTCCAGCCCGAGAGCATCGTGCTGGAGTTCAGCGCGAATGTGATGGATATCGGCACCACCACCCAGGTCCTGGACACCGCCGGCACCGACTGGGCCGCCGGCGCACCGGTGCTCGGCGGCCGCGAGGTCACCATTCCCCTGCAGGACGGCATGCCCGACGGCGACTACCAGCTGGGCTGGCGGGTTGTCTCCAGCGACGGCCATCCGATCGAAGGAACCACGAAATTCTCCCTTGCGGCCGGTGGCACCGCCTCGCCCGCGGCGTCCGTGTCCGCGGCCGGCGGATCCGGCGACACCGCCGAGGCGGCCGGGGAAGAGGACGGGCCCAGCGGCGCCGGACTGTTCCTCGCGCTGGGCGCCGGCACGCTGGCCATCCTGGCCGGGCTGGCCGCCTTCGTGATGAGCAAGCGGGGCGGAGGCGCTGGCGGTCGTGGCTGAGAAGCTGACCCCTGCAGCTGACCGGCGTCCTGCGGCCATCACCGCCGACGGGATCGGCAGGGGATGGCTCCTGGCCGGTGTGGTTGTCCTCGTCCTGGCGCTGGCGGCCGCCCTGCTCTACTCCGGGGCGGCCGCTACCCGCCAGCTCTCAGACCCCGGCGCCTTGACCCGATGGGCGCTGCCGGTGGCCAAGGCCGCCAACAACACCGCCCTGGCGACAGTCATTGCGGCGCTGCTCTTCGCCGTCGGAATCCTGCCCAAGCAGTTGCGTCCCGGCCGCAGGCCGGGCAACGGCGACGAGGGCCCCGAGCATCCCGCCTTCACGGCCGCACTGCGGCTGGCCGGGGGCGCCGCCGTCGTCTGGACGCTGGCGGCCATGGCCGTGCTGGTCTTCAGTTTCTCCGACGTCGCCGGGCTGCCCGTGAGCGGGGACGCCAGTTACACCGCCGGCTTCATCGGCTTCATGACGGACATCGGGACCGGCCAGGCTTGGCTGTCCATCACCATCGTGGCCGCCGTCGTGGCCACGCTGATCTTCGGACTCCGCTCCCTCCCCGGGCTGGGAGCCACCCTGGCGCTGGCCACCATCGGCGGGCTGCTGCCGATGGCCCTGATCGGGCACTCGGCCGGCGGCGACGACCACTACGGGGCCGTGAACTCCATCGGACTGCACCTGCTGGGTGCCTGCCTCTGGGTGGGCGGAATCATCGTGCTCGCGGTCATCTCCGGGACGCTGGGCAGCAAGGACCTCACCGGGCAGGTGCTGCGCCGCTACTCATCGCTGGCGCTGATCAGCTTCGGCCTGGTTTTCTTCTCCGGCATCATCAACGCGTCCATTCGGATCACCTCGCTGGACCAGCTCTCCAGCCCATACGGGGTGCTCGTGGTGATCAAAGCCCTCGCCACGCTGCTGCTGGGGGCGATCGGCTTCATGCACCGGCAGTGGATCATCCCCGAACTCGGAACGAAGTCCGGCAAGCGCGTCCTCTGGCAGCTGATCACCGTGGAACTCCTCATCATGGCGGCGGTCTTCGGCGTGGCCACGGCGTTGGCCCGCACCGCGCCGCCCACGCCCGAGGAACTGCCGCCGGACGCGTCCCCGGCACGCATCCTGACCGGCTACGAGTTGCCGCCGGAACTGGTCGGGAGCAGTTGGCTGACCGTCTGGCGGTGGGACTGGCTGTGGGTGACGTTCGCCTTGGTCACCGGCATCGCCTACCTGGTGGCAGCCGCCAGGCTGCGCCGGCGCGGCGATGGCTGGCCGGTGGCGCGGACCATTAGCTGGATTGTCGGCCTCCTGTTGCTCACCTATGTCACGTCGGGAGCGCCGGCGGTCTACGGGATGGTGCTGTTCAGCGCGCACATGCTGGACCACATGGCCCTGACCATGGTGGTGCCGCTGTTCCTCGTGCTGGGCTCGCCGGTCACCCTGGCGCTGAAGGCGCTGCCGTCGCGCCGCGACGGCAGCAAGGGCCTGCGCGAATGGATCCTCTGGCTGGTGCATTCGAAGTATTCCGCGGTCATCACCCATCCGCTCTTCACGGCAGCGAACTTCGCCGGCTCGATCATCATCTTCTACTACTCGCCGCTGTTCGGCTTCGCCCTGCGCGAGCACGTGGGGCACGAGCTGATGAACCTGCACTTCCTGCTCACCGGCTACCTGTTCATCCTCTCGATGATCGGCCAGGATCCGCTGCCGCGGCGCGCGCCCTATCCGTTGCGGCTGTTGCTGCTGTTCGCGACGATGGCCTTCCACGCTTTCTTCGGCGTCGCCCTCACCAGCTCCACGGCCCTGATCCAGGCCTCCTGGTTCGGCAGCATGGGACGGGAGTGGGGACTGCCGGCCATGGACGACCAGCAACTCGGCGGGGCCATCATGTGGGGCATCGGGGAAATACCCACCCTCTGCATCGCCATCGGAGTGGCAATTGCGTGGTCGCGGTCCGACGCGCGGGAAACAAAGCGTAAAGATCGTTCGGCCGATAGGAATAACGACGCCGAACTGGCGGCTTATAACGATATGTTTGCCAAGATGGCCCGGCAGGATGCACGCGTGGTCCCGCCGGGGGCAGCAAGGCCTGCCGCCGGGCCGGGCACGGACTCCGGCGACCATGAACTTCCGACAACCACCACCGGGCAGCCGCCCGTTCCGGAACCGGATGATGCCGGCCGGGCACAAGGAGAAACCAGATGACTGAGGCAGCCGACACCATCCGCAGCAACTACCGGGTCCGCGCCTCCGACCTGGTGGGCCGCAACTGGCTCAATACCGGCGGCAAACAGCTGGGGTTGGAAGACCTGCGCGGCAAGATCGTGCTGCTGGACTTCTGGACCTTCTGCTGCATTAACTGCCTGCACGTGCTGGACGAACTGAGGCCGTTGGAGGAAAAGTACAAGGACGTGCTGGTCACCGTCGGCGTGCACTCCCCGAAGTTCGAGCACGAGGCCGACCCCGTGGCGCTGGCCGCTGCCGTGGAGCGGTACGAAATCCACCACCCGGTGCTCGATGATCCGGAGCTGGACACCTGGCAGGCCTACGCCGCCCGGGCCTGGCCGACGCTGGTGGTCGTGGACCCCGAGGGCTACATCGTGGCGCACCTGTCCGGCGAAGGCCACTCCGGCGGCTTGGCGTCGCTGGTGGAGGAACTGGTGGCCGAACACGAAGCCAAGGGCACGCTGCACCGCGGCGACGGCCCGTACGTGCCGGCAGAAACCACCGCCGGCGACCTGCGCTTCCCGGGCAAGGTCATTCCGCTGCCGGACGGCGTCGGCTCAGCCGGCGGGTCCTTCCTGGTCAGCGACACCGGTCACCACCGGCTGGTGGAACTTGCCGCGGACCTGTCGACCGTGCTCAAGACCTACGGTTCGGGCACGAAGGGCTGGCAGGACGGGCCGGCCGACGCCGCGCAGTTCAACGAGCCCCAGGGAGTGGCCCTGCTTCCGGAAGGGATCCGCGAAAAGGCGGGCTACGACGTCGTTGTTGCGGACTCCGTGAACCACCGCCTCCGCGGCCTGTCCCTGGCCACCGGCGAGGTGACCACGGTTGCCGGCAGCGGAGTGCAGCGGCTGCTCGATGCCGACTCCCAGCGCACCGCCCCCGGGCTAGCCGAAGCCGGTCCCGGATCCGTGGCCGACGAAGCGGCTTCCGGGGAAGCGCTGGGGGAGGAGCTGGCAGAAGCCATCGCATCGGGCCGGGAGCAGCTTCCCGCCGACCCGCTCGCCGTCTCGCTCAGTTCGCCGTGGGACGTCCTGTGGTCGACCCGCTTGGAGGCCGTGGTGATCGCCATGGCCGGCGTGCACCAGATTTTCACCTTCGATCCGGCGTCCGGTGCGGTCGACATCCTTGCCGGTACCGGGCTGGAGGGCCTGCAGGACGGCGAGGCCGCCGCGGCCTGGTTCGCCCAGTCGTCCGGCCTGGCCGAGGACGCGGCGGGCGCGATTTGGGTTGCGGACTCGGAAACGTCGGCCCTGCGCAAGATCTCCTTCGTGGAGGTCAAGGGCGGGCACCGGGCGCAGGTTTCCACCGCCGTCGGCACTGGCCTCTTCGACTTCGGATTCCGCGACGGGGAGGCAGCCGAGGCGCGGCTGCAGCATCCGTTGGGCGTGGCAGTCCTGCCGGACGGCTCGGTGGCCGTGGCGGATACCTACAACGGGGCGGTACGCCGTTACGACCCGGTCGGCGGGACCGTCTCCACCCTGGCGCGCGGCTTGGCCGAGCCGTCCGACGTTCTGTTGGACACCTCTGCAGTGGCCGGCGGCGGCGAGCCGCTGCTGCTGGTGGTGGAAACGAACAAGCACCAGCTCGTCCGGCTTCCACTCCCCAAGGAAGCCCTGAAGGTGGACGAGGGGGCCTCGCAGACGCAGCGGCCCAAGACCGAGGTCTCGGCCGGGCCGCTGGCGCTGACTGTCCGCTTCGCAGCCCCCACCGGCCAGAAGCTGGATGACCGCTGGGGAGACCCGACCCAGCTGAAAATTTCTTCTTCACCGGAGAACCTGCTGGTTTCCGGCGCCGGCACCTCCGTGGGGCTGGTGCGCGAACTGGTGCTGTCCGACGAGGTCGGCGAGGGCGTCCTGCACATCACCGCACGGGCGGCGGCCTGCGACGGCGAACCCGGCGGCGAGATCCCGGACCATGCCGCCTGCCACCTGTACCAGCAGGACTGGGGCATCCCCGTGGTCATTGGCTCCGGAACCGGCGAGATGACCCTGGACCTGCGCGGACTGAACTAGGCCGGCCGCGGGGCAGGACTGCCGGCGCCGGCGGCGGACAGGACAGCCTGTCCGCCTCCGGTGCCCCATGTGGAGCCGACTCAGTACTCCACGACGGGGGTCAGGGTCACGTTGCCGCCATTGACGGACAGCCGGCCGGTGAAGCCGAACTCCTGCTCGATTTCCCGCTCGACGGCTGCGCCGGTGAACAAATCGATCTCCACGACGTTCAGCTTGGCGATGCCGGTCAGCGGGCTGAGGACCCAACTGCCCTTGAACGGCTCTATCTTGACGTCCGGATATTTCACGATCGACCAGTTGATGGTGCTGTCCTGGACGCGGTCCATCGCTGCGCTGAACGGGCAGCCGGAGGGCTGCAGCACGCGCTGCTCCGCGCACGAGTCAAGGAAGGCGTTGACCTGGGCGCCCAGGTCCGCAACGAGCTTGGGCGTGGCTGCCGTCGCCAGCGAGAGCCGGGCGTCCTGTGCGTTTTGCGGGCCGGTCAGCACGGATTCGACGACCGGGGCGGCGAAGTAGTCGCTGGCGTAGTGGGCCTCGAAGGTTCCGGGATAGAACACCGCAAAGGAATTCTTGCCATCCGGCAGGGCCACCCGGGTGCCGTTGAGGGAGGCTTCGTTCTCGTTGACCACGTCCACGCTGATGGTGGGAAGGGTGCTGGGCACGAAGGACCACTGGTTGAAAAAGAGCCACGTCGTGCCGGTCTTTTCCAAGGTGAACGTCGAGGTGTGCGCGTCACCGCCAACCGTGTAATGGACGGGCAGGTCCACCTTGTCCTCGCCCGCCGGCACCGGGTCCCCGATTTCCAGGTCTTCGAGATCCTCTACCGAGGCCTTGAGCGCGGCGCCGTCGAGCATGGCGGCGTTGGCGTCCGGCACGGTCGCGTGGAGCAAACCCAGCGCCGCACCGCCGTCGCCGTCTTCCAGCGCCTTGAAGTACGCCTTCACCTGGTGCTGCGGGCTGAACACGAACGCATTGACCAGCATGATCGTCAAGGCAGCAGCGGCCACGGCAAGCATCAGGCACAGCAGCCACGTGGCTACGGTCCTGAGCACTGTCGAATTTCCCACCCGCCCTACGTTACCTGCTGGCGGGGCGCGTTACCTGTTGGCGGCGCGGTTCCAAGGTATCAGCGTGGGCTGTGTAACACGCCGGAAAATGTGCCGCTCTGCCATAATCGGCTCATGGAAACGGCAGCGGAGGACCTCACGCATCTGCGGCGCTGCGTCGAACTGGCCCGCGAAGCATTGGACGACGGCGATGAGCCGTTCGGCTCGGTGTTGGTCGATGCCGGCGGCGACGTGCTGTTCGAAGACCGCAACCGGGTCAAGGACGGGGACCATACCCGGCATCCGGAGTTCGAGATTGCCCGTTGGGCCGCCAGGAACCTTCCACCCGAGGAGCGCCGTGCGGCGACCGTCTACACCTCGGGCGAGCACTGTCCGATGTGTTCGGCAGCGCACGCCTGGGTTGGTCTGGGACGGATTATCTACGCTGTGTCATCGGATCAGTTGGGCCGGTGGCTGGCGGAGTGGGGCATAGCGCCGGCGCCCGTCGCCGCGTTGCCGATTCAGGTGGTCGCGCCGGGAATCCCGGTCGGCGGGCCATCCGACGAGCTGGCGGACGAGGTCCGCGAGCTGCACCGGCAGTTCCACCGGCTCTAAGCTCAGGGACTACTGCTGAACCGCGAACGGCGGGCGCATCAGCCCGTCGTCCACTGACTCCGCCGGATCGGAGCCCAGCTCAACGATCCTGTTGCCGGCGTCCACGTGCACCACGGACGGCACGAAGGACCTGGCCTCGTCATCGGTCATGTCGGCGTAGGTGATCAGGATGACGAGATCGCCTTCGTGCATCAGGTGGGCGGCCGCACCGTTGATGCCAAGCACGCCTGAGCCGCGTTCGCCAGCGATGGCGTACGTCTCCAGCCGGGCGCCGTTCGTGACGTCCACAATGGAAACCAGCTCGCCGGGGAGGATGTCGGCGGCGTCCAGCAGGTCGAGGTCCACGGTCACGGACCCGACATAATGCAGATCCGCATGCGTGACCGTCGCGCGGTGGATTTTGGACTTGAACATTTTGCGCATCATCGCCTACCAGTTTAGTCTCCACCCCGGCCGCCCATGAAAGGGTTCCCGATCTGGCCCGGCGGCGGCGGCAGGTCTAGGGTGGAGCCACAGGGGGCAACAACCTGCTGAGCGAGAGCGATCGAAGCAGGAGGCATGCGATGAGTTCGGAAATCGGCAGCAGCAGGCGCGACGACGGCGGCGTGCGGCCGGGAGACGATGTTCCGGCAACTGCCCGGGAACCGCGGGACGTTGGAACGGAGCCCGCGCAGGCGGAACCTCTGCCGACCGAGGCGATGCCCGTGGCAAACCAGGACCGCACGCGCAGCGACCAGCCGGAAACGGCGGTTTTCGGCAGCCAGGCCACGGCGGACGACATGGACCCGGATGCCGTCGGCGGCAGCCCGGATGATGGGATCTACGCCGAGCGGAGCTATCGGGACACCAGCGCCTACCGCCCCGAGGCAACCCTCGACGAGGAATTGCTGTACCAGCGGCAGCACAATGCCTACGGCGGGCTGAGGCTGGGGTCTGCGTTTTTCGGCTGGCTGACCGCCACGGCCATGATCGTGTTGCTCACGGCTGCCGCCGCCGGTGTTGCCGCGGCTATCGGCGTCGCCAGCAATACCGAAGTGCGCGGCTGGCTGGACAGCATCGCCGGCGGCGACGGGCAGGCAGCCGGGATTGCCGGGGCGGCGGTGGGGGCCATCATCCTGATCGCCTATTTCGGCGGGGGCTACGTGGCCGGACGGATGGCGCGGTTCGACGGCGTCCGGCAGGGCTTCGCGGTCTGGCTTTGGGGCCTGGTCATGGCGGTCATCGCGGGTGTGATCGGGCTGTCCGCCGGTGGACTTGGCATGCTGACGGGACCGGCGCCGGTGATCGACCGCCCCGTCGGGCAGCTGGCGATGCCGGGCCTGATTGCGCTGGCTGTGGTGCTGCTAGCGAGCCTCGCCGGGTCGCTCCTCGGCGGTGCCGCGGGTATGCACTACCACCGGGCCATCGACCGTGCGGGCTTCGTGCCGGACGACGACGAGTAGGGCGGCGGCTTCCTGCCGGCAGAGGACAAACAAAGGCACCCCGGTCCGAGGGGCCGGGGTGCGCAGTGCGAGTGGAGCGGGCGACGGGAATCGAACCCGCGTATCGAGCTTGGGAAGCTAGCGCTCTACCATTGAGCTACGCCCGCACAGGATCCGCCGTGGAAGCCGGATCCGTCAACAACGAAACCGAGTTTACCCCAGTTCGGCGGCTGTCCGGAATTCAGGCCGGCTGGCCGGCCGTGGAGGCTTCACGTTCGCGGGCTTCGGCGATTTCCTCTGCCCGGGCACGGTTGGCCTCCTCCGTCAGCGCCGCGCCGGCCGAGGCATCACGGGTCAGGTTTTCACCGGTCTCGGGGTCGAACAGATGCATCTTCCGCGTGTCCAGCCACAGTTCGGCGGAGCGTCCGCCGCGAATCCGGCTGGCGGCATCCAGCGTGACCACGATCTGCGGCCGCAGTTCTTCGGCGTCCATGTCGCTGGCCAGCGAATTCAGCAGCTCCCGCACGGCGGGATCCGGGTCGAAGTTGATGTAGCCGTACTGCTCGTTCCCCAGCCACTCGGTGTGGGTCAGTTCGGCCGTGAACGTGGATCCCCGGTCCTTCTTGTGTTCTTCCACCAGCGAGGCGTCCTCAAAGAACTCGGGCCGCAGACCCGCGAGCACGACCTTCCTGCCTTCGGCCGCCCTGGCCCTGTCACCGGCTACGGGGATGTCGCCGATCGGCGTCTTCAGGACGCTGCCCTCCAGGGTGGCCGGCAGGAAGTTCATGGACGGCGATCCGATGAAGCCTGCCACGAACAGGTTGACGGGCTGCTCGTAGAGTTCCCGTGGGGAAGCGATCTGCTGCAGCAAGCCCTTTTTCAGCACCGCCACCCGGTCGCCAAGGGTCATCGCCTCGGTCTGGTCGTGCGTGACGTAGACGCTGGTGACTCCCAGCCGCCGCTGCATCTGCGAGATCTCGGAACGCATCTGGCCCCGCAGCTTCGCGTCCAGGTTGGATAGCGGCTCGTCGAAGAGGAAAGCATCGGCCTGGCGCACGATCGCCCGGCCCATGGCAACACGCTGCCGCTGGCCGCCGGACAGGTTCCCCGGCTTGCGCTCCAGATGGTCGGTCAGTTCCAAGGTCTTCGCGGCACCGGTGACACGCTTCCGGATGTCGTCCTCGGTGAACTTACCCTTGGCCAGGCGCAGCGGGAACGCGATGTTCTCGAACACGGTCAGGTGCGGGTAGAGGGCATAATTCTGGAAAACCATGGCCAGGTTCCGGTCCCGGGGGGCTTTCTCGTTGACGCGCTCGCCGTCGATCAACAGGTCGCCGGAGGTGATGTCCTCGAGCCCCACGATCATGCGCAGCAGGGTCGACTTGCCGCAGCCGGACGGACCCACCAGGATGATGAACTCGCCGTCGGCGATGTCGATGCTGACGTCGTTGACGGCCGCGAAACCGTCGCCGTACTCCTTGACGAGGTTCTGCAGCGTGATCGATGCCATGGGATTTCCTTTCCTGCCGCGGGCTCAGCCCTTGACGGCGCCTTGGGTCAGGCCGGAGACGATTTGGCGCTGGAACAGCAGGACCAGCAGCACGATGGGAATGGTGACGATAATGGCCGCCGCGGAAATGGCGCCGACGGGGGATTCGAACTGGGAGGCGCCGGTGAAAAACGCCAGCGCCGCGGGAACCGGCCGCGCCGCTTCGGTGGACGTCAGCGAGATGCCGTAGACGAAGTCGTTCCACGCGATGAAGAAGGCGATGATCGCCGTCGTGAAGACGCCCGGTGCGGCCAGCGGCACGATGGCCTTGCGGAACGCCTGCCAGGTGGTGGCCCCGTCAACCTGTGCGGCCTGTTCCAGCTCCCACGGGATCTGGCGGAAGAACGCGGCCAGGGTCCAGATGGAGATGGGCAGGGTCAGGGAGAGGTAGGGGATGATCAGCCCGGGCCAGGTGTCATAGAGGCCGATGGTCCGCCAGACATTGAACAGCGGGGTGACGATGGAGATGACCGGGAAGATGGACACCGCCAGCGCGGTGGTCAGGATGACCTTCTTGCCCGGAAAATCCAGCCGCGCGATCGCGTAGGCGCACAGCGTGGCCAGCACGACGGCGATGAAGGTAGCGATCAGCGCGATGCCGATCGAGTTCCACAGGGAGCTGAGGAACAGCCCCTGCGCCGAGCCGACCAGGATCTGCTCGTAATTGGCGCCCGTCCACGTGCCCGGGAGGAACTTGCCGGACGTCAGGTCGCTGGGCAGCTTGAACGAGGTGGCCAGGATGGAGGCCACCGGGAACAGGGCATACAGCACCACCAGCACGGAGATGATGGTCCACGTAACCCGCTCCTTGGTCCGCAACGCTCGCATCACTTGCCTCCTCTCTGGCCGGCAAGGTCGACCTTGAACAGCTTGACGGCAATGAAACAGATCAGCAGTACGCACACGAAGAGCAGCACGGAAACGGCCGAGCCAAGCCCGATCTCCAGCCGCCCGATGGACGTGCGGTAGGCCAGCAGCGAGAGCACCTCGGTGTTGAACGCACCGTTGGTCATGATGAACACGTTGTCGAAGATACGGAACGCGTCAAGCGCCCGGAAGAGCACGGCCACCATGATCGCGGCCTTCATGTTCGGTAGGACCACCCGGCGCATCCGCTGCCACCAGGTAGCGCCGTCAACCTCGGCCGCCTCGGTCAATTCGTCGGGGACCTGGGCGAGGCCGGCCAGCAGCAGCAGCGAGATGAACGGGGTGGTCTTCCAGATTTCGCTGGCCATGATCACGGACAGCGAGGTCCAGGTGCCGGCGAACCAGTTGAGGTCCTCATCGATCCCGGGCACCCAGTTGAACCAGGCATTCACGAAGCCGGAGTTGATGTCGAACATGTAGAACCAGGCAAACGCGGAGACAACGGTGATAATCCCGTACGGGACCAGGATCGCGGTCCGCAGCCAGCCGCGCACCGCCTTGAGCGCCTTGTGCATGACCAACGCCAGGGCGAAGCCCAGGATGAGTTCGACGACGACGGTCACCACAGTGATCAGCAGCGTCACACCGAGGTCCCGCCACCACACGATATCGGTGAGGATCACCGCGTAGTTGCCCAGCCCGAGGAACTCGCGTTCGTCGGGCGCGGTGAGCCGGTAGCTGAAGAGCGAGTCGAACAGCGCCTGCAGGATCGGGTAGGCCGTCACGGCCAGCATGAGGAAGAACGCCGGCCCGGCCAGCAGCCAGCCGAGCCGCCGCTCCGCCTTGGCCCGGTCGCTGTACTGCTGGACCGCCCGGCGCCGGCCGGCCCGTCCCGTCCGGCCGTTCGGCAGGGTTGGAATTTCGGTCGAGGTGCTCACAGCAGGTTCTCCCCCCGTAAGACGGAGACGATGAAGTCGGAAGTCTCCTGCGGCGTGGTGGCCGGATCCACTTGGGACGGCGGGGCGAAGTTCTGCTGCAGGCTGGTGGAAACTTCGTTGTAGAACACGGTTTGCGGCCGCGGTGCGGACATCTCCAGCGACTCCCGGATGGCGTCGGCCATCGGGAAGGCTTCCTCGATCCGCGGATCCTCGTAGGCCTCGGTGTTCGAGGGCGGATTGCCGTTGGTGATGAAGTACTCGGCTTGGTTCTCCGGGGCGACGATGCATTCAATGGCCGCATAGGCCAAATCCGGGTGTTCGCTGGCCGCCCCGACGCCCAGGTTGATGCCGCCGAGGGGCGGAGCGGTGGGGTCGGTTTCGTTCATCTGCGGGTAGAGCGTCCAGCCGATGTCCTCGATCAGCGAGGCATCCACCGTGCCGTCTTCAGCGGCGGTGTTCGTCGCCGGCCAGACGAACGGCCAGTTGACCATGAACGAGCCCTCGTCGCCCTGGAACAGGATCATGGAATTGTTCTCGTCCTGGGTCGGCAGGCCAGGGCCGCCCAGTCCCTCCCTGCCGATGGTGGAAATGACCTCTGCCGCTTCCGTACCGGCCTCGCTGGCCAGGCCCAGTTGAATCTGGTCCGCGTCCGCCTCGGGGTTCTCCAGGATTTGGCCGCCGGCCGATTCGACCAACGCGTTCAGCCAGACGGTCATGGACTCTCCGCGCTGGCCCTGGACGCCCAAAAACTTCTCCTGCTCGGCCGCGGCATCCATCAGCTGCTGCCAGGTGACCGGCTGCGTCATGTCCAGCCCCGCTGCCTCGGCCACGGACTTCCGGTACCACAGCAGCTGCGTGTTGGCCCAGAACGGGACGGCGACCAACCGGTCTTTCCAGGTTGCCCCTGCCAGTGCGCCCTCCACGACATTCTGCGTGGTGCGCTGGGCCACCTCGTCCGGGACCGGCGCCAGGAAGCCGGGTTCGGCCAGTTCCGGGATGAACGGCGGATCCAGGCTCATGATGTCCAGCGACGCGTCGCCGGCCGCCAGGCGCCGGGCCAGCTGCTCGCGCTGCGACGCGGCTTCATTGGGCAGCAGCGAGGTTTCGATCCGGTACTCGCCGCCCGCCTGCTCGGTGCACAGCTGCGCGATGGCGGCCTGCCCGCCGTCGTCGGGATTGATATACCAGGTCAGCGTGGGGGGCCCCTCCCCGGAGCCGCAGCCAGCCAACAGCGTGGCGCCCAGTGCCAGCGTCACTGCTGCCCCCAGGCGGGCTGTTGCGCGCCGGCGGCGCCGCCGGATTCCGTCTCTGGGCATCGGCATGAGCCTCCCATTCTGGTAGACGCACTGGCCGCCCGGCTTCCGTTGCGCTTTGTGCCACGCAGCCTTGTGCAATAGAGCGTATGCGCATGCAGGCGAATGCGCCATGGTTCCGGACGCCAAGCGTCCTGCCGGCCCGGGGGGAATACCGCGCGGCGGGCGGCACGTTGTGCCCGTACGCCAGGCAATTGCCCGGCGATGATTTTGGGAAGGCGGGCATGACCAATCCACGTGATGAGACGCGCAGGCGGGAAAGCTGGCTCCGGTTCAGGGACAACCGCAACCAGGCGCTGGCGGCGGAGCACGGCTGGCTCACGCTCACTTCGCTGCAGTGGCTGCCGGCCGAACCGGCGCGGCTGGAGCAGGTCACCGGCCTGTGGAGCGCCAACGGTCCGGCATCCGGCGGCGGCCACGCCTCGTTGACGGCGACCGCCGACGATGGCTTGTACCGGGCAGAAAGCGGGGAGCCGGCAATAGGCACCTTGACGGCAACCCTGGGAAATGAGGAATCGCTGCTCTGGGTGCGCCGCGGCAGCATCGCCGTCGAATTGGCCGTCCGGGGCGACCGGTACGCGGTCCGGACCCGGGACAATGACTCGCCCAACCGGCAGGATTTCGACGGCGTCCCGGTTTTCGAGTACAACCCGGACCTGGTGGTATCCGGCCGGTTCGAAGCGTATCCGGAGCCCGTCACCCTGCAGATTGCCACGTCAAACCCGGACGTGGGCGGGATCGCCACCGCGGTCGGGACCGTCAGCTTCGAATTGGGCGGCACCGTCCACACCTTGGTGGCGGAACCGGAGAAACTGGGCGCCTTGTCGTTGAACTTCCACGACGAAACCAACGGAGACAGCACCGCCGGCTGGCGCTCCGTGGTTACCCGCCGTCCCGGCCCCGACGGCACGGTACTGATCGACTTCAACCGGGCCACCAACTTTCCCAGCGCCTTCACCGACTTCGGCATCTGCCCGATGCCGGTGGAGGGCAACATCATCGCGGCACCGGTGGAAGCCGGGGAGCGCCGCGTGAGCTGACATTCGCTGGGAACGGTGGCGCCGACGGCAGGTCTACGGCATCATCATCGGATGGAACCAACGGCGGAAGATTTCCGCACCATCACCGATGACCTGACCAGCCGCTTGGCGGAGCTCCCCGACGATGCCTGGGACAAGCCCGCGCTGGAGCTGGAGTGGAGCTGCCGCGAGACGGCGGCCCACGTCATGGACGACTTCGCGTTCTACGCCCTGCAGCTCTCAGGCCGGAAACCGCCGCAGGACGGCTACGTGGTGCTGCTGGACCCGCCGCCGTGGCGCCCGGGCGGGCCGCCCATCCTGTTCTGGCCCGACCCTGCCACGGGAACGGCCGGCATCGCCAGTTGTTTCGATGCCGCCGCTGGATTGCTGTACGCGGTGACGGCCGCTGCCCCCGACACCCACCGCGGCTACCATCCGGCCGGGACCTCGGACGCCTCCGGTTTCGCGGCGATGGGCATCGCCGAGGCCGTGCTGCATGGATTCGACATCCTGGCCGTCCACGGGGTCGGATACCGGCCCGACGAAGCTGTCATAGGGCGGGTCCTGAACCGCATCTTCCCGGCGGCGCAGCGCACGGACGATCCCTGGCAGGATCTGCTCGGCGCCAGCGGCAGGACGCCCGAAACCCGCGGCCGGAAGTGGCGGTGGGACTCCTCGGTCCGTGGCTGAGGGCGCCCAGCGCGGCGGCCGGGGCATTCGCGGCGTCGGGGCCGTAGGCTGGTAGCAGGCCTGCAACGAGGCAGGAGAACCGACGGAAGCCGCCATGACCGTAGACAAGAACACCCGACGCCTCGAGGAAGACATCGAGACCGATTTCTCGGACAAGATGAGTTACGGCTCCTATCTGTCCTTGGACCAGTTGCTCTCTGCCCAGCACCCGGTCAGCAGTCCGGAGCACCACGACGAGATGCTGTTCATCATTCAGCACCAGACGTCCGAGCTGTGGTTGAAGCTGGTGCTGCACGAGCTGCGCACCGTGCGGCAGAAGCTGCGCGACGACGACCTGCGGTTCGCCATGAAAGGCATCGCCCGGATCAAGCACATCCAGCGCTCGCTGACCGAGCAATGGTCGGTGCTGGCCACGCTGACGCCGTCCGAATACGCCGAATTCCGCGGCGATTTGGGCGCGGCGTCGGGCTTCCAGTCCTACCAGTACCGGGCCGTGGAGTTCCTGCTGGGCAACAAGAACAAGGGCATGCTGGCCGTCTTTGCGGACGATCCCGCCGCTCAGGCCATGCTCGGCGAGCTGCTGGAACAAAGCAGCGTGTACGACGAATTCCTGGCCTACCTGCACCGGCACGGCTACCCGGTTCCGGCGGAACTGCTGGACCGCGACGTGACCGAGGCGCACGAGTTCAACCGGCAACTGGTGGGGACGTTCAAGGCCGTCTACGAGAACGCCCGCGCGAACTGGGACGTCTATGAGGCCTGCGAAGAACTGGTGGACCTGGAGGACAACTTCCAGCTCTGGCGTTTCCGGCACCTGAAGACGGTGGAGCGGACCATCGGGATGAAGCATGGCACCGGCGGATCCTCCGGCGCCGGCTTCCTTCGCCGGGCGCTGGAGCTCACCTTCTTCCCCGAACTGTACGCGGTGCGCACGGAAATCGGCAAGGCCTGACCGGCGGCTTCGAAGCTGCCGGCGGAGGCCGTTCGTTCCCCCGCCGACAGCGGCCCGGCGGCCGGCCAACGAGGTGCTGCGGCCCGCCTGGTTCAATGGTCGCACCCCGGCATCGATCGGGACAGGGGCCAGATTCAAGAGCCCGCGGGGCGGCCGCGTCATGCGTCAGGGGAGAGGGCCGGTCCCGTGTATTTTTGAAGGGTGCTGATCTCCGACCGCGATATTCGTGCCGAACTGGACTCCCAACGCATCGTCCTGGATCCGTTCCAACCGGACATGATCCAGCCCTCAAGCGTCGACGTGCGGCTTGACCGGTTCTTCCGGCTGTTCGACAACCACAAGTATGCCCACATCGACCCGGAGCTGGAGCAGCCGGAGCTGACCCGGCTGGTGGAGGTGGACCCCGAGGAACCGTTCGTCCTGCATCCCGGCGAATTCGTGCTCGGCTCCACCTACGAGACGGTGACGCTGCCCGATGACATAGCAGCCCGGCTGGAGGGCAAGTCCTCGCTGGGCCGGCTGGGCCTGCTGACCCACTCGACGGCAGGGTTTATCGATCCCGGTTTCTCCGGGCACGTAACGCTGGAGCTCTCCAACATGGCGACGCTGCCGATCATGCTCTGGCCGGGCTCCAAGATCGGCCAGCTGTGCTTCTTCCGGTTGTCCTCGCCGGCGCAGCATCCGTACGGTTCCGGCGAATACGGCAACCGTTACCAGGGCCAGCGCGGCCCCACGGCTTCGCGCAGCTACCAGAACTTCCACCGCACGGTCATCGAACGCTGATCCGGGCCGGGCCGGGCCGGGCGGCTCAGGCGCTGGGGGTGCTGGCGCGCTGGATCCGGGCCGGCGTCTTGACCGGCAGCAGTGCCAGCAGGCCGGCCAGCAGCACCACCAAAATGCCCAGGATGCCGTGACGCTGTTCGCCGAAGACGGTGATGGACAGGGCAAACAGGGACGGGGCCAGGAAGCTGACGGCGCGCCCGGTGGTGGCGTAGAGGCCGAAGAACTCGCCCTCCTCGCCGCGCGGTGCCAGCCGGGCCAAGTAGGCGCGCGACGACGATTGGGCCGGCCCAACGAACAGGCACAGCAGCAGGCCGAAGACCCAGAACGTGGTATCACCGGACCACGCGTTGCCCAAGAACACGTGGTTCCCCGGGCCCAACGCGAAAATGGCGACGGCGGCGACGATTAGCCCGATCAACGAACCCACAATGACGTTCTTCGGGCCGATGCGGTCGTCCAGCACTCCGCCCGCCACGGCACCGAACGCGGCGACAACGTTTCCGGCGATGGCGAAGACAATCACCTGGCTGAGCGAGAAACCGAAGGTGCCCGCGGCGATCACCCCGCCAAAGGTAAATACCGCCGCGAGCCCGTCGCGGAAAATGGCGCTGGCGATCAGGAAGAAAATCGTGTGCGGGCTGGAAGTGAAGATTGCCTTGATGCGGCGGAAGAGCAGCCCGTAGGACGCAAAGAAACTGAGGGACGCGGCCGCAGGCTGGCGCGGGATCTCCGGGACGGCGAAAAGTACCGGCAGCGCGAAGGCCATGAACCACACGGCGCAGAACACCGCCACCAGGCGGATGTTCAGTCCGTTCTCCGCAGTCGCCCCGAACCATCCGGTTTCCGGCAGGACAAACCCGATCAGCACCAGGGCAAGGGCCACGACTCCGCCGACGTAACCCATGGCCCAGCCGAAGCCGCTGACCTTGCCAATGGTCGACGGCGTGGAGATCTGGGTGAGCATCGCGTAGTAGTTCACATTCGCGAACTCGAAAAAAATGTTGGCCAGCGCGATCAGTCCCACGCCCAGGAAGAGGAAGCCGGGGGAGGGGAAGACGAAGAAGCACAGGCCGGTCAATACTGCGACAGCCACGCTGTTAAGCCCGAGCCAAAGCCTGCGGCGGCCCCCGGTGTCGGAACGCTGCCCGGTGACCGGGGCCAGCAGTGCGATGGCCAGCCCGGCGATGGCCAGTCCGTAACCGAGGATTTCGGACGCGAAGGCTTCGCCGCCGAACGCATCGCTGGTCAGGTAAACGGTGAACACAAACGTTGTCATGACCGCGTTGAAGGCCGCCGAGCCCCAGTCCCAGGAGGCCCAGGCCAGGACGTGCTTTTTATTCAACCGCTCCGCGGCGACGCCGCCCGCATCTTGGGTTGCCGGAATGCCGGCCGAGTCAGTCATACCGCGATGCTATCCGTTTCGCCTGCTGCGAACTTTGAGCAGCGCCGGGAGACCGCGTGAATCTTTGGCGAACAGGCAGATCGCCCGCTTGCGGGGGGCTTCCCGACGGCTGTTTGTGACTCTCCACGGGCGCCGCACCGTTTATGCCATGGGTAGAATGGACCTTGGCCATGTCCGTCTAATCCTTGTAAACCTGAAGGAAGTTCCGGAGTATCCCGTGCTGATTGTGCTCACCCTGCTATTTGCGGTGGCCTTTATAGCGCCCTTAATTTTCCGGAAGCTCGGACGGTCAACGTTCTATATCCTGGCCGCGGTTCCCGCCGCCGGATTTGTCTGGCTGATCGCCACGTTCGACAACTACACCGGCGCGAACCAGAAGGCGCTCGACGGCGCTCCCAACGCTCCGCCGTCGGAGGTCTTCGCCTGGGTCCCGGGCCTGCAGCTGGAACTGGCCTTTCGGATGGACACCCTCGCGGCGGTGCTGTGCATCCTGATCCTGGGTGTCGGCGCCCTGGTGCTGTTCTACTGCGCCCGCTACTTTAAGGCCGACGATCCGGACATCGGTCCTTTCGGCGCGCAGTTGCTGGCCTTTAGCGGCGCCATGTTCGGCCTGGTCACCGCCGACGACCTGATCCTGCTCTACATTTTTTGGGAACTTACCACCGTCCTGTCCTACCTGCTGATCGGGTACGCCAGGCACCGCCTGTCCGCGCGCCGGTCCGCGCTGCAGGCCCTGATGGTCACCACCTTCGGCGGATTGACCATGCTGGTTGGCCTGCTGATGATCGGTCAAACGGCCGGCACCTACCGGATCTCCGAGATCCTCGCAGCAGCCGGAACGCTGATGGCCCACGGGCAGATCATCGACATAGCCATCCTGCTGGTACTCATCGGGGCCATCAGCAAGTCCGCGCTGGTGCCCTTCCACTTCTGGCTCCCGGCGGCCATGGCGGCCCCGACGCCGGTCAGCGCCTACCTGCATGCCGCCGCCATGGTGAAGGCCGGCATCTACCTGGTAGCGCGGCTGTCGCCCGGATTCTCCAGTACCGACTACTGGCACGGCGTCGTGCTGGGGCTCGGGCTGCTGACCATGCTGGTGGGCGGCTGGCAGGCCATGCGCCAGAACGACCTGAAGTTGATCCTGGCCTACGGCACGGTCAGCCAACTGGGGTTCCTGACCCTGGTGGTCGGGCTCGGCTCGCAGGAAGCCGCGCTGGCCGGTATGGGCCTGCTGCTGGCCCACGGTTTCTTCAAGGCGACCCTGTTTCTGGTGGTGGGCATCATCGACCATCAGGCCGGAACGCGTGACATCCGCGAACTGTCGCACCTGTATCGCAAGGCCCCGAAACTGTTCGCGGTCGCCCTGATCGGTGCCGCGTCCATGGCCGGCCTGCCGCCGTTGCTGGGTTTCGTCGCCAAGGAGTCGGTCTACGAAGCCTTCGTCCACCGGGCCGGCGTCTCCGGCTGGGTGGGGGGCCTGCTCCTAGCCGGCGTCGTGGCCGGTTCCATCCTGACCTTCGCCTACAGCGCCCGCTTTGTCTGGGGCGGCTTCGCGGCCAAACCCGGCCGCGAGGCCATCGAATTCAAGGCCGTTCCGTGGGCCTTCCTGGCGGCACCCGCCGTGCTGGCCGTGGCCACCGTGTTGTTCGGTCTCTGGCCGGCTCCGGTCGAAGCCGCCGTCGCGCCCTATGCCGGCCTCTTCACGCTGGACACCGCGGCCACCCATCTGGCGCTGTGGCACGGATTCACGCCGGCTCTCGGCCTGACCGTCATCACCATCGCCGCCGGCGTCGCCCTGTTCCTGCTGCGCACCCCGATTGCCGCCTTCCAGGCCAGGATCCGCTTCATCCCGGACGCCGACCGGATCTACCGCGGCGTGATCGGCGTCCTGGACGAGGTGGCCATCTGGGTCACCGGACGGACCCAGCGAGGCTCGCTGGTCTTCTACCTGTGCGTGATCCTGATCGTGGCGATCGTGACTCCACTGAGCGCCATCGTGCTGATGGATGCCCCGCTGCCGGAGAGCGTGGTGTGGTTCGACACCCCGGCGCAGGCCATCGCGGGGCTGATCGTGGCGGCAGGCGCGTTGGGGGCCATCCGCGCGAACAAGCGCTTCATGGCGGTGCTGATGGTCTCGGTAGCCGGCTACGGGTTGGCCTTCATCTTCGCCATGCACGGGGCGCCGGACATTGCACTGACCCAACTGCTGGTGGAAACGATCTCCCTGGTGGCCATCGTGCTGGCACTTCGTTCGCTGCCGGCCCGGCTGTGGCTGCGCACGCCCGGACGGTTTAAACTGTTGCGCGCCGTCATCGGAGCCGCTTTCGGCCTCACGATGATCGTGATCGCGATGACGGCGATGGCGGCACGCACGGCAGCTCCGGTGTCCCTGGCCATGCCGCAGCTGGCCTATGAGGGCGGCGGCGGCGAGAACATCGTCAACGTCATCCTGGTGGACATACGGGCCTGGGACACGTTCGGCGAGATCGCGGTGCTGGCACTGGCAGCTACCGGCGTAGCCAGCCTGATCTTCATCCGGAGCCGCGGGGAGAAGCGTCCGGAGCCCGTGGACGCCGTGGCCAGCGGATCGGTGGGACGAGGTTACGAGACGGTGGCCCATTCGGACCGCGAGGCGGCGGCCTTGGCGACTGCCCGCAAGTTCGCCGTCGTCCCGCGCGACGCCTGGCTGGTGGCCGGCCGGACCCTGGCCCCGGAACGCCGCTCCATCATCTTCGAGGTGATCACCCGCCTGCTCTTCCACTCGGTGATGATCTTCTCCGTCTACCTGCTGTTGACCGGCCACAACCTTCCCGGCGGCGGATTCGCGGGCGGCCTGCTGGCCGGCATCGCGCTGACCGTCCGCTACTTGGCCGGCGGACGGATCGAGCTGGCCGAAGCCACGCCCATCAGTGCAGGCCTGCTGCTCGGCCTGGGGCTTGGCGCCGCGGCACTGACCGCCGTCGTCCCGATCTTCCTGGGCGGCCAGGTCTTCCAGAGCGCGATTCTGGAGTTCAGCCTCCCGGTCTTCGGCGAACACAAGTTCGTCACGTCGACGATCTTCGACATCGGGGTCTACCTGGTGGTGGTGGGCCTGGTGCTCGACGTGCTGCGCAGCTTCGGCGCCGAGATCGACGAACGCACCGAGGAACGCACGCATGGCCGCCGCAAGAGTGCCGAACTGCAAGTACCCGCAGCGATCGAGGAGGAGGTGTCCCGGTGACTGTTAACCTGACGCTGCTCCTGGTGATGGGCGTACTGTTCGCCGTGGGCGTTTACCTGATCCTCGAGCGCAGCCTGACCCGGGTGATGCTCGGCCTGATGCTCATCACCAACGGCGCCAACCTGTTGCTGCTCAGCACCGGCGGGCCCGCGGGCCTGGCGCCCATCTTCGGCAGCGACATCCCCGCGGACGCCTACAGCGATCCGTTGCCGCAGGCGTTGATCCTTACCTCCATCGTGATTTCCTTCGCCGTTACCGCTTTCATGCTGGCCATCATCTACCGCTCCTGGGTGCTGGGACGGCAGGACGAGGTCCAGGACGATATCGAGGACCGCCGGGTGGCCAACCAGCCCACCTTCGATGCAGAGGACGACGCGGAGATCCCGGCCGAGACCACCGAGTTCGTCCCGCCGGACGAAGCCGAAGAAACGCCAGCCACCACCAGGTCCCGGATGGAGAGAAAGCAGTGAACGCCGCCACCATCGCGCCGCTGGCAGTAGTCCTGCCGCTGCTGGGTGCTGCCCTGGCGTTCGTGCTGATCCGCCACCCAAACGCGCAGCGCCGGACCGGTGCCATCACGCTCACGGTGACGCTGGCACTGGAGACCGTGATGCTGGCCTCGGCTTGGACCAACGGGGCGCAGGCGGTGAACCTCGGCGGCTGGCTTCCTCCCTTCGGCATCACACTGGTGGTGGATGAGCTATCCGCACTGATGCTGGTGGTCTCCTCGGCCGTCAGCCTGGCGGTGCTGCTGTATGCCTCGGGCCAGGGCATGACGAACAGCGACGAGGAAGGCCCGGTCTCGATCTTCCACCCGACGTACCTGATCCTGGTGGCCGGGGTTTCCAACGCGTTCCTGACCGGCGACCTGTTCAACCTGTATGTCGGGTTCGAAATGCTGCTCACGGCCAGTTACGTGCTGATGACTCTTGGCGGCACCAGCCCGCGGATCCGTGCCGGGGTGACCTACGTCGTCGTCAGCGTCATCTCCTCGGTGCTGTTCCTGGTCTCCATCGCGATGATCTACGCGGCCACCGGGACCATTAACATGGCCGACCTGGCGATCAAGCTCGGCGAACTGGATCCGGCAACGCAGATGACGCTGCATTTGATGCTGCTGGTGGCCTTCGGCATCAAGGCGGCGGTCTTCCCGCTGTCCTTCTGGTTGCCCGACTCGTATCCGACGGCGCCGGCGCCGGTCACCGCGGTGTTTGCCGGCCTGCTCACCAAGGTCGGCGTCTATGCCATGATCCGCACCGAGACGCTGCTGTTCCCGGGCGACCGGCTCAACACGTTCCTGATGGTCGTGGCGGTCCTGACCATGGTGGTAGGCATCCTCGGGGCCGTGGCGCAGATCGACATCAAGCGCATGCTCTCGTTCACGCTGGTCAGCCACATCGGCTACATGGTCTTCGGCCTGGCCATGTCCTCGGTGGTGGGCCTGGGCGCGGCGGTCTATTATGTGGCGCACCATATTACGGTGCAGACCAGCCTGTTCCTGGTCGCCGGCCTGATCGAACGCCGCGGCGGAACTACCAACATGGACCGGCTGGGAGGCATGGCCAAGCTGTCGCCGCTGCTGGCCATCCTGTTCTTCGTGCCGGCCATGAACCTGGCCGGCATCCCGCCGTTCTCCGGTTTCCTGGGCAAGATCGGGCTCGTGCAGGGCGGCGTGGAGCTGGGCACCCCGGTCGCCTGGGTACTGGTGGCGGGCAGCATGGTTACGTCCCTGCTGACCCTGCTGGCCATGGCGCGGGTCTGGAACCGCGTGTTCTGGCGGCGCCCCGAAGATGCCGAGCACCCGGACCCGGTGCTGGTGGCCACCAAGCCTGACGGATCCGCCGTGCGGACCACCCGTCATGTGGAGGACCACCCGCACGGGCGTTTCACTGGACGGGGCATCGTTCAACTGCTGCCGCTGCCCATGGTCTGGCCGACGGTCGGGCTGGTGGCGATGGGCCTTGCCCTGACGCTGTTCGCCGGGCCCCTGTTCGAGCTCAGCGACCAGGCGGCGCGGGAGATGCTGCAGCGCACCCCCTACATCGAGGCCGTCCTGGGTGAGGGCGCCCTGCAGGAGGGGGGCCAATGAGGAAACCGCGCATCTCCATCTGGGTCGAGCTGCCGCTGCTGGCTTGGCTGGTCATCCTCTGGGGCTCCCTGTGGCAGGATTTCAGTCCCGGCAACCTGATTTTCGGCCTGCTGATCGCGCTGGTCATCGTGAACCTGTTCTACCTGCCGCCGGTCGAACTCAGCGGACGCTTCAATCCGCTGGCGGCGCTGGTGTTCGCCGTCACGTTCGTGTGGCAGGTGGCGGTGGCGAGCGTCGAAGTCCTGTGGCTGGCCCTGACCCGCGGCCCGACGCTGCGCAACGCGGTGGTGGCGGTCCGGCTGCGAAGCCATTCCGACCTGCTGGTGACTGCCACCGGGCATGCCATTTCGCTGATCCCCGGCAGCTTCGTGGTGGATGTGGACCGCTCGACGTCCACTCTTTACCTGCACGTGATCGACGTGGCCACCGAGGAGGCCGCCGAACGTTTCCGGGCAGACGTGCGGCGGATCGAGGCGGGACTGATCCGGATGATGGGCACGAAGGAAGAACTGGCAATGGTCAAGGCCGAAGGTACCGGCAGGGGAGGTGCAGTGTGAACGGGGAAGTCATTCCGGTTGCCCAAGTCGTCGTGAGCGCAGTGCTGGGCGTGGCCGCGGTGCTGTCGCTGATCCGCCTCGCCCGCGGCCCCTCGCTGCTGGACCGGCTGTTGGCCATTGACGTGCTGCTGGCGATTGTCTGCGCCGGACTCATCGTGGACATGGCCGCCGGCGGCCACATGAACAACCTGACGCTGGTCGTTGTCATTTGCCTTGTCGGTTTCATCGGCTCGGTCGCCGTGGCCCGTTTCGTGACGGACGGGCGGCCCCGTGAACACTGACCTGATACTCGACATCGCGACCGCCGTCTGCCTGATCGCCGGCGCGGGGATGTCCCTGGCCGCGGCCATCGGCCTGCTGCGGTTTCCGGACCTGCTATCCCGGATGCACGCCGCCACGAAGCCGCAGGTCTTCGGCCTGCTGCTGCTGCTGACGGCAATGGCCCTGCAGTTGCGCAGCTGGACGGCGGTGCCCTTGCTCCTCATAGGCTGGCTGTTCCAGTTGCTTACCGTGCCGGTTTCCGCCCACATGGTGGGCCGGGCCGGATACCGAACCAAGCACCTGCGCAAGGAAATCCTCAGCGTGGACGACCTCGACGCGGTGGTGGAGGCAGCGGCCGAGGAGGATTCCGAGGTGGCATCCGACGACGTCGCGCCTTCCAGCGCCGACGCCGGCAGCAGTGATGTTCCCGGCGGCCAGCACGCCGGCGAGCCGGGGGAGCGGCGTACCGCGGCGGCGGCCGCTGGTCCCGGGCGGAACGACCAGGACGACGCCGGGCCGGCGGACCAAAAATAACCCGCGGACAAAAGATAACCCGCGGACAAAAAATAACCCGCGAACAAAAAAATGCCGGTCCGGCGGCGGCTGCCGGCGGACCGGGACCAGAAGCGCGATGGGGGACGGGACCGCGGCCCCGTCCCCCATCGGACTCCCTCAAGGGACCGCTTAGACCATTTCCCGCGTCTTGTCGTAGCGGATGACCGCCTTGGCGGTGGCGCGTTTGGTCAGCACCTGGATCACGCGCGCCACGGTGCCGGACACCACGGCGAAGGCGACCGCCGCCCGCAGGCTGTTCTCCAGGTCATCGTCGCTCTTCGGCGCATCTTTTCCGGTGACTCGCTTCCAGACGAACCCCAGCAGCTGGCTGGCTGCCAGGCCCGCGCCGATACTCACCAGTGTGCCCAAGAGCCTCAACACAACGTTCATGCCCGCTCCCTTCCGGGGCCGCGGCCCCGTCTCAACTGCTGTTCCGCTTCCCAGCCTACTGCCCGGCACCCGCCCGGGCCGTAAGCCGTCGTGCATTTTCCAAGGGTCTGAAGCCCGAATCGCCCGCCGCTGCGGGCAAGTGTAGACTGGTGCGTGCTGCTAGACAGCACCTATGACGACAGGGGAGCGTCCGACCGGCCGGTACACACCGGAGACCGGGAGGGACGCTGAGAGTGCGGAAGAACCGCAGACCCTCGAACCTGCTCCGGTTAGTACCGGCGAAGGGAGTCGAGTTCTCGGGGCGCGCCGCATGGCCGCCCTCCCCTCCTGCAACCAGGAGGATCCCAGTGAGTACCGTTTCGAATGCACCCGCCACGCCCACCCCTGCCCGGAAGCCGCGCTACGGCTGGCGGGTGGTGGACATCGTCGTGGCCTCGGTGGTCGCCGTGGCCGTCGGCGTCATCTTCTGGGCCTGGTCGGCGGGCTGGCCGCTGATCGAGGGCCTGACCCTTGCCTTCCCGCCTTCGGCCGGACTGTACACCGGCGGCTGGCTGATGGCCGGCGTGCTGGGCGGGCTGATCATCCGCAAGCCCGGCGCCGCCATCTACTGCGAGATGCTGGCCGCCATTGTCTCCGCGCTGCTGGGCACGAGCTTCGGCATGACCGTCCTGGTCTCCGGCCTGATCCAGGGGCTGGGGGCCGAGATCGTCTTCCTGCTCTTCCTGTACCGCAAGTTCAACCTCGGCGTGGCGCTGCTGGCCGGCCTGGGCGCAGGCCTGGCGCTGTCCATCAGCGAGAACATCCTCTACAACATGCTGTGGGCCGCCGAGTGGCAACTGGCCTACGTGGGCTTCGCGGCCGTGTCCGGCGTCGTGATTGCCGGGCTGCTGCCGTGGCTGGCGGTCAGGGGGCTGGCGAAGACGGGCGTGCTGTCCTCCTTCGCCGCGGGACGCTCGGCCGACGTCTGAGCCGTTCCATGGGAGAGCAGAGTACGACGGCGGTGCCCGGACCTGTGCCGGTCCTCGCCGAAGGGTGGGGCTGGCGGCACGCTGGCCGCAAGGACCCGGCGGTGCGCGGGGCCAGTTTCAGCATCGCCCCGGGCGAACGGGTACTGCTGCTGGGCGCCTCCGGGGCCGGCAAGTCCACGCTGCTGCACGCCCTGGCGGGCGTGCTCGGCGACGAGGGCGAGGGCGAGGAGACCGGCCGGCTCACCGTGGCGGGTGTGCGTCCCTCCGAGGCCCGCGGCCGGGCCGGCCTCGTGCTGCAGGATCCGGAGAGCCAGCTGGTGCTGGCCCGGGTTGGCGACGAGGTGGCCTTCGGCGCGGAGAACCTGTCGCTGCCGCGCGCGCAGATCTGGGACAGGGTCCGCGAATCCCTGGCCGATGTCGGCCTGGCGGTACCGCTGGATCACCCTACCTCGGCGCTGTCCGGGGGTCAGAAGCAGCGGCTGGCGCTGGCCTCCGTCCTGGCCATGCGGCCGGGGCTGCTGCTGCTGGACGAGCCGACCGCGAACCTGGACCCGGACGGCGTGCAGGAAGTACGCGACGCCGTGGCCCGGGTGCTGGACCGCACCGGCGCCACCCTGGTGGTGGTCGAGCACCGGGTGGCTGTCTGGGCGGACGTGGTGGACCGCGTGATCGTGCTCGCGGCCGGCGGCGGCGTGCTGGCCGACGGGCCGCCGGGCACGGTGCTCGCCGAGAGCGCCACCCGCGCCCGGTTGATCGAGGCCGGCGTCTGGGTTCCCGGACACACCCCGCGGCTGGACCTGCCCGCGGCACCGGCCCCGGGCGGGCCGTTGCTGCGGGCGGCGGCGCTGGACGTGTCGCGGAACCGGAGAGCCGCACCGGTGCTGCGCGGGGTGGACCTGGACCTGTTGGCCGGGCAGGCGCTCAGCATCACCGGCGCGAACGGCGCCGGCAAATCCACGCTGGCACTCACCCTCGCCGGGCTGGTGCCGCCAGCGGGAGGGGAACTGTCAGCGACACCGGCCTTGCACCGCGGCGCCGGCCTGTCACCGGCAAAATGGAAGTCCGCGCAGCTGGTGACCCGCATCGGCAGCGTCTTCCAGGAACCGGAACACCAGTTCCTCACCGGCACGGTGCTCGACGAACTCGAGTTCGGCCCGCGCCGCGTGGCCAAGCTGCCCGAGGCGACGGTCCGGCAGCGCGTGGACACGATCGCCGAGCGGCTCCGGCTGACCCGCCTGCTGCAGGCCAACCCGTTCACCCTCTCCGGCGGCGAAAAACGCAGGCTCTCGGTAGCCACCATGCTGGCCACCAGCCCGGACATCCTGCTGCTGGACGAGCCGACGTTCGGGCAGGACGCCAACACCTGGGCCGAGCTGGTCACACTGCTGGCCGAGCTTGTGGCCGATGGCAGGAGCGTGGTCTCGGTGACGCACGACGCCGACTTCACCGCCGCGCTCGGCGGTGCCGGCATACGGGTGGCAGACGGCGGCGTGCGCCCGGCCCAACCGCTTCGGAGGGCAGCGTGAGCATGGACCTGATGACCCCCCGGTTGGCAGCCTCCCCGTTCAGCCGCGCCAACCCGGTATCGAAGCTGGCCGCCGCCACCCTGATCACCGTAGTGGTCATGCTCAGTGTGGACTGGGTCAGCGCTTCCGTGGTGCTGGCCGCCGAACTGTTGCTGATGCCCGTGCTGGGCGTCAGCCCGTGGCTGCTGCTCAAGCGCGGCTGGCCACTGCTGGCGGCGGCAGCCGTCGGGGCTTGGGCAACGGCCTTGCTGGCCGAGAAGACCGGGGCCGTGCTGTTCCAGTTCGGTCCGCTGATCTTCACCGAGGACTCGGTGGCCGGAGGCGTTGCCATCGGCCTGCGTTCGCTCGCCGTGGCGCTGCCGGGCATTTTCCTGCTCCTGACGACCGACCCCACGGATCTGGCGGACGCCCTGGCGCAGAAGCTGAAGCTGCCCCACCGGTTCGTGCTGGGAGCGCTGGCCGCCATGCGGTTGGTGGGGCTGCTCGTGGAGGAATGGCGGATTCTCGGTTTGGCGCGCCGCGCCCGAGGTGTCGGAGCGGAGAACCGGCCGCTGGCCAAGGCGGGTGCGTTCGTGGGCCAGGCGTTCGGCCTGATCGTGCAGGCCATCCGCCGTGCCACCCGGCTGGCCGTCGCCATGGAGGCCCGCGGCTTCGGCGCCGGGCCCAGGACCTGGGCGCGGGAATCCACCTACAGCGTGGTGGATGTTTGGGTGTTGCTGGGCGGCGCCGTCATCGCCGGAGCAGCAGCCGCCGCCGCCGTGGCCGCCGGGACCTGGAACTTCATCTTCGTGTGAACCGGGGCCCGGCGGGCCCCGGCCGTCCCATGAAAGCCGGGGTCCGCCGTCCCGTTCGGGGCTACGGCTTGAGCACCACCTTGATGCAGCCGTCCTCCTTCTTCTGGAACTTCTCGTACATCTCCGGCGCCTGCTCCAGCGGAACCTGGTGGGTCGCCAGGTCGAGCACGCCCAGCGGGTCCGACGGTTCGTCGACCAGCGGCAGCAGATCGTCGGTCCACCGCTTCACGTTGCACTGGCCCATCCGCAGCTGGAGCTGCTTGTCGAACATGGTCAACATCGGCAGGGGGTCCTTCATCCCGCCGTACACGCCACTGATCGAGATCGTGCCGCCGCGCCGGACGGCGTCGATCGCGGTGTAGAGCGCGTCGAGCCTGTCCACCCCGGCTGTCTCCATCGCCTTGCGGCCCAGAGCGGACGGCAGCAGCCCCACCGCCTGGTGGACCGCGCCTGCCACGGGCGAGCCGTGCGCCTCCATGCCCACCGCATCCACCACCGAGTCCGGCCCGCGGCCGTCCGTGCGCTCCCGCAGCTCGTCCGCGACGTCGCCGTTCAGGTCCAGCGTCTCGATGCCGTGACGCTCCGCCATGGCCCGCCGCTCCGCGACGGGGTCCACCGCGAGCACGCGGTAGCCGAGGTGCCGGCCGATCCGAGCGGACATCTGGCCGATAGGGCCAAGGCCCAGCACAGCCAGGGAACCGCCTTCCGGTGGGGCCGCGTACTGCACGGCCTGCCACGCGGTGGGCACCACATCGGAGAGGTACAGATAGCGCTCGTCCTCACCGGTCTGGGGCACCTTGATGGGCCCGTAGTCGGCGTGCGGGACACGCAGGTACTCGGCCTGCCCGCCGGGCACGGAGCCGTAGAGCCGCGAGTAGCCCAGGAACTGGGCATTGTTGTTGTACTCGCGGACCTGGGTGGTCTCGCACTGGGACTGCAAACCGTTGCGGCACATGAAGCAGTGGCCGCAGGAGACGTTGAACGGGATGACCACCCGGTCCCCGGCCTTGATGTGGGTGACGGCCGAGCCGACCTCCTCCACTATCCCCATGGGCTCGTGTCCGATGATGTCGCCCTTGTCCATGAACGGAGTGAGCACCTCGTAAAGGTGCAGGTCCGAGCCGCAGATGCCGGTCGAGGTGATCCGCACGATCGCGTCCGTGGGCTCCTGGATCCGCGGATCCGGGACCTCCTCCACGCTGACCGAGCGCTTCCCCTGCCATGTCAGAGCCTTCATTGCCCTCCTTCTCAGGGCTGCCGCCCCGGACGGAACGACAGCATGCTGATCTTTCGGTCCAATCGACCCTAACACCGCAGTAGCGCGGTGGTCGAAGCGGCGCTGTCGTCGCCGGAGCAGCCGCCGCTGCCGCCGTGGCCGCAGGGACCTGGACTTCATCTTCGTGTGGACCGGGGCCCGGCGGGCAGAACCTCCGGCGGGATGACTCCGGCCGGCTACTCCTTCTGGCTGCCCTGGGCCAGCAGCGCTGTCAGCTCCTCCGTCAGGTCGGGCGAGACGGGGATTTCCTTGCCGTCGATGCTCTTGACCGGGGCGAGCAGGCGGATACTCGAAACCAGCCAGACGGCGTCGGCTTCGTAGAGATCGTGCGGCTCCAGCGGACCGTAGCCCAACTGCCAGCCGGCAGCTTCCGCCTCCTTGAACAGCACCGACTGGGACGTGCCCGGCAGGATGCCGCTCTCCAGCAGCGGCGTCACCAACGTCTTCACGCCGTCGCGCACCCGCGCCATCAGCACGGTGGAGGTGGGCCCTTCGAGCACGCGGCCGTCGCTGGACGTGAAGATGGCATCGTCGGCGCCGTTCTTGTGCGCATAACGCAGTGCGGCCATGTTGACCGCGTAGGAGAGCGTCTTGGCCCCCATGAGCAGCCACGGGGCGCGTTCGGCCAGCGAGCTGTCGTACCCGCGGTCGAGCAGCAGCACGGAAATGCCGTCGGTGCGCTGGCGCCGTCCGGCGGCCGGCGGCCGGGAAGCCTGGACCCAGGCCGTGGGCGCGGAAGCGCCTTCCACGCCGCGGGTCACCAGCAGCTTGATCACCAGTTCTTCGACGGGCGGATGCTCGGCGATCGCCGTCGCGATGGCACGCTCCCAGGCGTCCGGGGCGGGAAGCTGCAGGTCCATGATCCGGGCCGAGCTGGCCAGCCGCTCCAAGTGCGCCTGCAGCTTGCGCGGGACCCCGTTGACTGCCAGCAGGGACTCGAAGATGCCGTCCCCGCGGGTGGCGCCGAGATCGGTGGCCATCAGCTGAGGCCGGGAAGCATCTGCGACGCGGCCCGCCTCGTGGGCAGGGTCCAAAAACACCAGAACTGTCATGGCTACAGCTTAGTTAGTTTGCCCCCAAAGGCCGGGTAGGCTGGGAGGATTGCGCCGGCACACGGCGGGAGGGGAGGAACAGCCGCGTGCTGTGGTCGTTTGCGGGGCTGGGCACGTTCCCCGACTGGGCCGTCGCCATTCTGGGCGTGGTCGATATGGCCATCCGCATCATTGCCTTGGGCGTGATCCCGGGGAACCGCCGCCCCAACACCGCCATGGCCTGGCTGCTGGCCATCTTCTTCATCCCGCTGATCGGCCTGTTGCTCTTTTTCATGTTCGGCAGGTACCGCCTCTCGGAGCGCCGGATCGCCAAGCAGTCGGAGATCAACAGCCGGGTGTGGGCCGCCACCCGGAACCTCAAGGAGCCCAGCAGCGAACAGGAAGCTCCGGCCTGGGTGCATTCGGCGGCAGAGTTGAACCGGCGGCTCGGCGCCTTCCCCATGGTGGACGGCAACCACGCGGAGCTGTACGCGGACTACGACGAGTCCATTGCCGCGATGACCGAGGCCGTGCGCGAGGCGCGCGAGTTCGTGAACATCGAGTTCTACATCATGAGCCGCGACGAAAGCACCGGCAAGCTCTTTACGGCGCTGGAAGAAGCCGCCGCCCGGGGGGTCCGCGTGCGCCTGTTGTTCGACCACATCGGCACCCTCCGCGTCGCCGGCTACCGCAAGTTCCGCCGCTGGCTGGAGACCACCGACATCGACTGGCGCCGGATGCTGCCCGTATTGCCGGTCCGCGGCCAGTGGCGCCGGATCGACCTGCGCAACCACCGCAAGATCCTGGTGGTGGACGGCCGTGTGGCGTTCACCGGATCGCAGAACCTGATCGAGCCCGGCTACCGCCGCACCTCCAGCCATAAGATCGGCCGCAAATGGGTGGAACTGATGGCGCGCTACGAAGGCCCCATCGTCACCGCGCTGAACGTTGTGTTCGCCACCGACTGGTCCAGCGAAACCGACGACACGCTCGAAGGCGAACTGTTCACCCCGGCCCCGTTCCGCGAGCCCGGCCCCATGACCTGCCAGGCCCTGCCCAGCGGCCCCGGCTTCGCAACCGAGAACAACCTGCGCCTGTTTAACACGCTCATTTATGCGGCGGTGGACCGGCTGTCCATTTGCAGCCCGTACTTCGTTCCGGATGACTCGCTGCTCTATGCCATTACGACGGCGGCCCAGCGCGGCGTCGAGGTCGAATTGTTCGTGTCCGAACGCGGCGACCAGCTGCTGGTCCATCACGCCCAGCAGTCCTACTATCAGGCGCTGCTGGAGGCCGGCGTGCGGATCTACCGCTACCCGAAGCCCCTGGTGCTGCACGCCAAGCACTTCACCGTGGACAATGAGGTCGCGGTCATCGGCTCCAGCAACATGGACATGCGGTCCTTCTCCCTGAACATGGAAGTCTCCGTGATGATGCTCGGGGACCACATCGTCGAGCGTGTGTCGGAGATCCAGGACAGCTATCGGGTGGTTTCCCGGGAGCTCACGTTGGAGGAGTGGAGGCAGCGGCCCCGCTGGCAGCGCTACGTGGACAACGTGGCCAGGCTGACGGCCACGCTGCAGTAGCCGCGCTCCACCGCCCCGACGAGACGGCGTGCCGGCCAGGCGCTCCGCCGGCACGCCGGGTGTCACGACCGCCGGTATCCGGCAAGGGCCTATTCCGGCCAGGCGGAGTTCTGGATGATGTCCACGAAGTCGATGCGGCGGAAGCCGGGGCTGAAGTGCTCGAGTACGTCGGCGTTGACATTGCCGAAGGTAGTTTCCGGGCGGTGCTTGTTGCCGTCCGTGAAGGCGGCCAGGATCCGCCGCTTGAAGTCCGGGCGCGGGTGCGCCGCGGTGACCGCGTCGATGTCGTCCCGCGTCAGGTCCTGGTAGCCGATCCCCAGGACATCGGTCTCCACGCCGGCAGTCACCAGCGCGATTTCCGGATCCATGAATTCGGGCACCCCCGGCGTGGTGTGGAGCGCGATGGCAGTCCACACCTTGGCCGCGTCTGCCTCCGGGCGCCCCTGCTCCAGCAGGAACGACTTCGCGGCATTGGCGCCGTCGACCTCGAAGCGCAGGGTGTCGGTGCCGTAGGTGTCGGTGAGGCCAAGATCGTGGAACAGCGCGCCGACGTAGAGCAGTTCGTGGTCGACGTCGAGGCCGAGCCGCCGGCCCTGAAGGGCGCCGAAGAGGTACACCCGCCGGGAATGGTCGAACAACAGGTCGTCGGTGGTATCGCGGACCAACTCGGTCGCCTTCCGTACGAGTTCCGTGTCCGGAATGGTAATGCCGGCGATGACTTCTGCCATGGTTGTCTCCTTTTCTCCAGAGGCATGGGAATGTGCCTTGCTTCCCATACTGCCCGGCCGCCGTGAGCGGGGCACCGTCACTAAGGACGACAATCCCTCGGATTCGGCCAACGGGGTTGCCGCTCAGCCGTACTTCGCCGTGGACCGGAAACGCTGCTGGTATTTCGATGGCGGCACGCCGATCCGTGCCACGAACGTCCGCCGCAGCGCTTCGGAGTTGCCGAACCCCGAGCGTTCGGCTGCCTCGGTGACGCTGTACCCCGAGTCCAGCAGCGCCTTGGCGGTGTCGAAGCGGACGAGCTCCACATACTTCGCAGGCGTCGTCTGCAGTTCTTCACGGAAGAGCCGCGTCAGGTGCCGCACGCTCAGGTTGGCGTCCCGGGCGAGTGCCGGAACGGAGAGCACCGCAGCCGGATCGGCGCGCACGGCGTCGAGCGCCGGCCGCAGGGGCGAGGACTTGGGCGGATCCCCCTGGAGCGGTGCAGAGAACTGCGACTGTCCCCCGGAGCGCTGCATGTACACCACGAGGGAGCGGGCCACCTCGCGGGCCAGATCCGGGCCGCGGTCCTCTTCGATCAGCGCAAGGGCCAGGTCGATGCCGGCCGTGACGCCGGCCGAGGTGTGGATCCGGCCGTCGCTGACGAAGATGGCGTCCGGCTCCACCTCCGTTGCCGGATAACGCCGGGCCAGCTCGCGGGTGTGTTTCCAGTGCGTCGTGGCACGGCGCCCGTCCAGCAGTCCCGCCGCAGCCAGAACGAAGGCGCCGGTGCAGATCGAAGACATCCGCCGGGTGTTGTCGGCAAGATGTCCGGCGGCGGCAACCAGCCCGGCGGGAAGTTGGCTCCCGGGCAGGGCATCCCCGCCGGCTACCAGGACCGTGTGGAAGTTTCCGGCACCGGCCGCCGCGGCATCCACCGATACCCGCAGTCCCACCGACGAGGCGACGTCGTTCCCGTCCGGTGACAGGAAAATAAGCTCGTAGGAGCCGCCGAGGCGGTTTGCCTCGGCGAAAGCCTCCGCAGGGCCGGCGACATCGAGCAGCTTTACCCCGTCGAAGACCAAAATGCCCACCCGGGCGGTCATGTCGCGACCGGCTCCTGCCACGATTCCTCGATTCTGGTCACTGGTTCCACGAGCCGTCCATGTCTACCGGCACAGTGTATGCGCTACTCCGGGAACGTTGCCCCGAGCGCCGAGAGCACCCCGTAGGCCTTGGCCCGGACCTCGTCCCATTCGTCCTCGGGAACCGAGTCCGCCGTGATCGCGCCGCCTACGCCCAGGCTCAGCCGGTTGCCGTCCATCACGAGGGTGCGGATCACCACGGACAGGTCTGCCGCCCCGTCCAGCGAAAAGTAGCCCACGGCTCCGGAGTAGACGCCGCGCGGTCCGGTCTCCAGCCGGTCCAAGATGTCCATGGTGCTGATCTTCGGTGCGCCCGTCATCGACCCGGCGGGAAACGCCGCCGCCACGGCTTCGGCCCGCACCGCCCCGGGCAACAGCTGCGCGTCGATCGTGGACACCATCTGGTGCACCGTCGCGTAGGACTCGATGGCGCACAGCCTGCTGACCTGCAGCGAGCCCGGCACGGCAAAGTGGCTCAGGTCGTTGCGCAGCAGGTCCACGATCATGATGTTCTCGGCGCGGTCCTTCGCGCTGCCGGCCAGCTCCTCGACGACGGCGGCATCGGCGTCGGGATCGGCAAGCCGGCGCCGGGTGCCCTTGATCGGTTCGGCCCGCAGCCGGCCACCGGCATCGAGGCCCAGGAACCGCTCGGGCGACGTGCTGGCCACCGTGAGCCGCCCGAACCGCAGGAGGCTGGCGAAGGGCGCGGGGTTGCGGTGGCGGAGGGTCAGGTAGGTGTCCAGCGGATCCAGCGGTTCCGCCGCGGTCGCGTGCAGCCGGGTGGTCAGGCAGACCTCGTAGGTGTTGCCCTCGGCGATTTCGGCCTGCGCTTCCCGAATCTTGGCCAGGTAGGCTTCGCGCGTGTCGCGGCACCGGAAGCTCAAGGCCGTTGGCCGCGCAGCGGGATCCGGAGCAGGGCCGGTGGCTGCGGACAGGCCGCGGATCACCGCCGCGGTCGCCGCGATCCAGTCGGCGGCGTCGTCCCCCGCGGAAGGGCCGGCAAGGGCGAGCAGCCAGGTGCACCGCCGCTCGTGGTCCAGCACGATGGCGCGGCCGGCGAACAGCAGTGCGGCGTCCGGCGCCCCGTCCGGCGCAGCGCCGATGTCCGCGCCCCCGGTCTCGCGCTTGAGCTCGTATCCCAGGTAGCCCATCCAGCCCAGGGCGAAGTCTCCGGGGACCTCGCCCGGCAGGGTGACGATGCGGCGTCCCCACACGGTGTCCAGCCAGCGGAAGAAGCCGCCACGGATCCGAGCGGTGGCGTTGCCCTGGCCAACCACGGTGGTGCCGTCGCGGTGTTCCGCCCAGGCGCCGAAGCCGCCGCCGTCGTCGGCCAGGACGCTGATCCGGTTCCGGTCGGCGGACTCACGGGTGTTGGAACTGTCCAGCCAGACGCTGCGCCCGGAGCCGGCGTACAGGCGCCGGTAGATGTCTTCGGCGTCCGGGTAGGCTGCCAGGCGTTCGGCGACCAGGCGGACGCCCTCGCGGGCCGCCCGCTCCGGGGCCAGGGCGTGTTCGAGGGCGGGCACCGAGGCCAGCGCGTGGAGCACGTGCCGGGGATCGGTGCCGGAGGGACCGGATTCGACGACGACGTCCGCGGCCGCCGCGACGTCGTCGCCGGCCAGCCAGGCCTCTTCCTGCTCCGCCCAGACGTCCCAGAACGGTTCATACGTCGCGCCGTCCCGGGACAGGGCGCGGGTGCGCCGGTCGGCGGAGGGTGCCTGCAGCCAGATCACGGCGTCGAGGAGCCCGCGGGCGGCGGCATGGGCGGCACCGACGCCCTCGAACACCACCACGTCGGCCGGCTCCGTGGTGCGGGAGGCGCCGTCGTCGTTCCTGTCCCAGTCCCAGGCGGTCCAGTGCGCGGTATCCCCGGCGGCCAGGGGCCGCAGCACGGTCTCCAGGTACCGTTGCTGCCCGCCGGCCAGGCCGTGCCAGCCCGGGTAGATGTCCTCCAGATGGAACAGCGACACCGTGCGGTGGACCCGCAGCATCGCTGCCAGTTCCACCGCCAGCGTGGTCTTGCCGGCACCCGAGCGCCCGTCGACGGCAATCAGGACGGGCTTAGTGCGCACGGGTTTCCCAGCGGCCGGACACGGTGGCGGCCCGGACCGGGAGATGCCCCCGGACCGTATCGCGGCGGCAGGGGCTGCCGGCGCTGGCGGCGATGATGCGGTACATGTCCTTGAGTCTATGAGAACCCGGCTACAGGAACGCCAGCATGAGGCCGACGGCGATGAACAACGTGCCGAAGACCCGGTTCATCAACATCAGCCCGCGCACGGTCCGGGTGAAGCGCTGGAAGGACCGGGCCGCGGCGGCGAAGAAGAACCACATCACCAGGATGTCCACCACCACCACGGTGGCGATCAGGATCAAGTATTGCGGCAGCTGGGGCTGGTCCAGCCGGATGAAGCCGGGCATGAACGCCAGGAAGAAGACGATCGCCTTCGGGTTGAGCAGGTTGACCCAGAGGCCGCGCCGGAACATGGAGAAGCCGGGCTCGTTGCGGCGCGACTCTTCGATTTCCGCGCCGCCCGTCGGCTTGGCAAAGAACTGGCGCAGGCCCAGGTAGATCAGGTACGCCGCACCCGCGTACTTGATGGCGGCGAACAGCATCGGCGAATTGGAGACCAGCAAACCCAGGCCCAGCGCCACGATCACCACGTGGACGACCAGGGCGGCCTGCTGGCCCAGGATTCCCCAGATGGAGCGGCGGAAGCCGGCATTGAGCGAGTTGCTCATGGTGTTGATGGCACCGGCGCCGGGGGTGAAGCTGATGACCACGGTGGCGCCGAGCAGCGCCAGCCATAACGAGATTTGCACCAGATGATCCTACGGCGCGGCCCGGCCGGTTTCGGTCAGCGGGCCTCGAGCACGGCCATGGCCGCGTTGTGGCCGCCCAGGCCGCTGACTCCGCCGCCGCGCCGCGCACCGGCCCCGCACAGCAGGATCCGCTCGTGCGCCGTGGCCACGCCCCAGCGCCGCGCCGGCGTGTCGAGCGGTTCGTCGTCTTCGGCGAACGGCCAGTCCAGGGGGCCGTGGAAGATGCTGCCGCCGGTCATGTTCAACGCCTGCTGCAGGTCCTGGGTGGTCTTGGTTTCGATGCACGGCTCGCCGCGTTGATCGCGCAGGATGCAGTCCTCGATCGGTTCGGCGAGCACGGAATTGAGGGAGGCCAGCACCGCGTCCTGCAGCCGCTGCCGCATCGCGTCGTTGTTCTCCTCGGTGATCAGCCGGTGCGGGGTCTGCAGCGTGAACACGGTGAGTGTGTGGGCGCCGGCCGCCTGCAGTTCCGGCGAGAGGATGGACGGGTCGGTCAGGGAGTGGCAGTAGATCTCGGCGGGCAGCGGGTCCGGCACCCGGCCCGCGGCCGCTGCGGCAGCGGCCATTTCCAGCTGTGAGTACAACTCGTTGATATGGAAGGTGCCGCCGAAGGCCGCCTCCGGCGCCACCGAGCCCTCCCGCAGCTTCGGCAGCCGGGACAGCAGCAGGTTCACCTTCGCCTGCGCGCCTTCCGGCGCCGCCTCCGGCCGGGTGGCCGGGCCGGCGCCGCCGGCGGCCAGCAGCCCGTTGAGCACGGCGGGGGAGACGTTGGCGAGCACCCGTTCCGCCGAGACGACGACGCCGCCCGCACCGCCGTCGTCGTACCTCACCTCTCCCTCGGGGGAGACGGAGGTGACCCGCGCCCGGGTCCGCAGCTCGGCGCCGGCGCTGCGGGCCGCCTTTTCCAGCGCCGCGGTGACTGCCCCCATGCCGCCTTCGGGCACGTCCCAGTCACCGGTACCGCCGCCGATCACGTGGTAGAGGAAGCATTTGTTTTGCTGCAGGGAGGCGTCGTGGGCGCCGGCAAAGGTGCTGATCAGGGCGTCGGTGAGCACCACCCCGCGGACCAGGTCCGAGCCGAAACTGCGCTCGACCACCTCGCCGATCGGCCGGTCGATGAAGTCGTGCCAGGCCTCGTCGTCGCCGACCCGGCTGCGCACCTCGGAGCGGCGCAGCAGCGGTTCGGTGACCGAGGGCCAGAGGGCCCGGGCCAGCCGGTTGGTGCGCTGATAGAACCCGATGAAGGGCTCGAAATCGGTTGCCGCGCCCACCGCGGCGAAGGACGAGCGGGTGGCGTCCGGGTCCTGGTTGTCCACCAGCAGGCCTGTCGCGGCCCCGGGCAGGGGTGTGTAGGACGAAAAGCGCCGGCGCAGCAGCCGCAGGTCCAGCTGCAGATCCTCGATGATGCGCCGCGGCAGCAGGCTGACCAGGTACGAATAGCGCGAGATGCGGGCGCCGGTGCCGGGAAAGACTTCCGCCGAAACCGCGGCTCCGCCGACCTGGTCTTCGCGTTCGAGCACGAGCACGCGCCGCCCGGCGCGCGCAAGGTAGGCGGCCGCTACCAGGCCGTTGTGGCCGCCGCCGGCGATGATCACGTCGTAGTGCCCGGGCATGTCAGTCCTTCCGTCCCGCCGGCGGGATCAGGGTTTGCGGGCCAGGATCTCGCCGTTGGGAATCAGGAACCACGCATCCGGGGCAGCTGCCCACGTCAGCCAGCCGCGGGCAATCCGTTCCAGCCCGGCCCGGTCGATCAGCCCCCGCTCCAGCGACTGTTCCGCGTAGCCGGAGTGCAGGACCCGTTCGGACCACACGTCGCCCTGCCAGCGGCGCTGCTCCTCGGTGGCGTACAGCCAGTTGGACGACGACGGAGTGATGTCGTGGAAGCCTGCCGCCTGCGCCCAGGAGATGAGGCGCCGGCCGGCATCCGGTTCCGCACGGTTGCCGCGGGCGAGCTGCTGGTAGGTGTCCATCCAGTCGTCGAGTTCGGGTAGTTCCGGGTACCAGCTCATGCCGTGGAAGTCGGCGTCCCGGACGGCCACGATGCCGCCGGGCTTGACCACACGCCGCATCTCGTAGAGCGCGGCGACCGGGTCGGTCAGGTGCTGGAGGACCTGGTGGGCGTGCACCACGTCGAAGGTGTCGTCGTCGAACTCGAGGTCGTAGATGTTGCCGGCCACGAAGGTGGCGTTCTCGATCCCGCGCAGGGCGGCGAGTTCGGCCGCCTGGGTCAGGACGTCGTCGGACCGGTCCAATCCGGTCACCTGTCCCGGGGCCACCCGTTCTGCCAGATCCACGGTGATGCTGCCCGGGCCGCAGCCCACGTCCAGCAGCATCATCCCGGGCTTGAGCTCCGGCAGCAGGTACGCCGCGCAGTCCTCGGCGGTCCGGATCGCATGGGCTTTGACCACGCTCTTGTGGTGTCCGTGGGAGTAGACCTCGTCCTTCATAGTGGGAGACTACTCCGCGCCCCCGCGGCCATGTAGCTGCCGTGCCGGAATGTTGCGCTATTTGTCGGCCGCGGTGACCTCGGAACAGGCGGCTTCGGTGGCGGCGATGATGTCCGGCAAAATCTCCGCCCGCCGCTGCCGCCCCGCCGCGGGCCCAGGGAACCAATCGAGCAAAACTTGAGTCCGGTTCGCTCAACTTGATTGACAAAGCGGGAGGCGCGGGTAAACTTGAGTGCAGAAGGCTCACATCGGCTGCCGCTCATGCGGCGCCGCCCGGGTACGCCCGGGTGTCGGGCCGCCACAGTAATCAAGGCCGCGAAAGCGGCCGCAAAGGAAGGACACGCGTATGTCTCGTGCAGTAGGTATCGACCTCGGAACCACCAACTCCGTTGTTTCTGTTCTGGAGGGTGGCGAACCCACCGTCATCGCCAACGCCGAGGGTGGCCGCACCACGCCGTCCGTCGTCGCGTTCTCGAAGTCCGGCGAGGTGCTGGTCGGCGAGATCGCCAAGCGCCAGGCCGTCAACAACATCGAGCGCACCATCGCCTCGGTCAAGCGCCACATGGGCACCGACTGGAAGACCGAGATCGACGGGAAGAACTACACCGCGCAGGAAATCTCCGCCCGCATCCTGCAGAAACTCAAGCACGACGCCGAGTCCTACCTGGGCGAGAAGGTCACCGACGCGGTCATCACCGTTCCGGCCTACTTCAACGACGCCGAGCGCCAGTCCACCAAGGAAGCCGGCGAAATTGCTGGCCTGAACGTGCTGCGCATCGTCAACGAGCCGACCGCAGCCGCCTTGGCCTACGGCCTGGACAAGGGCAAGGAAGACGAACTGATCCTGGTCTTCGACCTCGGCGGCGGCACCTTCGACGTGTCCCTGCTGGAAGTCGGCAAGGACGAGGACGAATTTTCCACCATCCAGGTCCGCGCCACCTCCGGCGACAACCGCCTGGGCGGCGACGACTGGGACCAGCGGGTGGTCGACTTCCTGCTGAAGCAGGCCAAGTCCAAGGGCGCCGACCTGTCCAAGGACAAGATCGCCCTGCAGCGACTGAAGGAAGCGGCCGAGCAGGCCAAGAAGGAACTGTCCTCGGCTTCCTCCACCAACATCTCCCTGCAGTACCTCTCCGTCACGCCGGAGGGACCGGTGCACCTGGACGAGCACCTGAGCCGGGCCAAGTTCCAGGAACTGACCGCGGACCTGCTCGAGCGCACCAAGAAGCCGTTCCACGACGTCATCACGGAAGCCGGCATCAAGGTCTCCGACATCGACCACATCGTGCTGGTCGGCGGTTCCACCCGCATGCCCGCCGTCGTCGAACTGGTCAAGGAAATGGCCGGCGGCAAGGAGCCGAACAAGGGCGTGAACCCGGACGAGGTCGTGGCCGTGGGTGCTGCCCTGCAGGCCGGCGTCCTGAAGGGCGAGCGCAAGGACGTGCTGCTGATCGACGTCACCCCGCTGTCGCTGGGCATTGAGACCAAGGGCGGCGTGATGACCAAGCTGATCGAGCGCAACACCGCGATCCCGACCAAGCGGTCCGAGACCTTCACCACCGCCGATGACAACCAGCCGTCGGTGGCCATCCAGGTCTTCCAGGGCGAGCGCGAGTTCACCCGCGACAACAAGCCGCTGGGCACCTTCGAGCTGACCGGCATCGCGCCGGCGCCGCGCGGCGTGCCGCAGGTCGAGGTCACCTTCGACATCGACGCCAACGGCATCGTGCACGTGTCCGCCAAGGACAAGGGCACCGGCGCCGAGCAGTCGATGACCATCACCGGCGGCACCGCGCTGTCCAAGGACGACATTGACCGCATGGTGCGGGAGGCCGAAGAGCACGCCGCCGAGGACAAGAAGCGCCGCGAGGCCGCCGACGTCCGCAACTCGGCCGAGCAGCTGGCCTACTCCGTGGACAAGCTGCTCGCCGACAACGACGACAAGCTGCCCGAAGAGGTCAAGACCGAGGTCAAGGCCGACGTCGACGCCCTGAAATCCGCACTGGAAAAGCAGGACAACGACGACGAGGTCAAGGCCGCGTTCGAGAAGCTGCAGGCATCCCAGACCAAGCTGGGCGAGGCCATCTACTCGCAGGCGCAGGCCTCCGGCGCGGCCGGTGACGGTGCAGCCGCCGGTGACGGTTCCTCCGAGGCCGGCTCCGGCGCGGCCGACGAGGACATCGTGGACGCCGAAGTGGTCGACGAAGACGAGAAGAAGTAACCATGGCCGAAAAGGGTAACGAAGAAGAACACCAAGCAGAGCCGGTGAACTTCCGCGACAACCGCAAGATCGATCCGGAAACCGGACAGGTCCGCGGCGCCGCTGGAGCCACTGGGAACGCCGGGCAGGCCGCTGGAGGAACCTCCGCGGCCGGCCCGGGCGCCGACGCCGACGCGCTGGCACAGGCGGAGCAGATCCTGAACGGGGCCGAGGTCCCGGCGGGGGAATCTGTTGCCCAGGGGACCACGTCGCAGGAAGCCGAGGAACTGAAGAACGATCTGCTCCGGCTGCAGGCGGAGTACGTGAACTACCGCAAGCGGGTGGAACGCGACCGCGCCGTGGCCGGCGAGATGGCCGTCATCGGTGTGCTGAACTCGCTGCTGCCCGTCCTGGACGACATCGACGCGGCGCGCCAGCACGGCGATCTCGCGGACGGACCGTTCGCGGCCATTGCCGCCAAGCTGGACGGCGTGCTCAAGACCTACGGCCTGGCCCGCATCGAGGAGACCGGCGTCGAATTCGACCCGAACATCCACGAGGCCTTGATGCAGCAGCCCGACGCCGAGGTGGAAATGGACACCGTCAGCCAGGTCCTGCGCCTGGGCTACAAGGCCGGCGACCGCGTGCTGCGCGCGGCCCAGGTAGTGGTAGCCGTACCGGCGGAATGACACCGGCAGGGGGCGCCCCGGCGCCCAGCCGCAGATGATGACGGGTTGGCCTCCGGACCGCCGGAGGCCAACCCGTCATCGTCCGGGCGTCAGTACCCATAGACTTTGTGACAACTGAAAGGAGGCGCCTGCATGGCTAGCCAGGACTGGGTCGAGAAGGACTTCTACAAGATCCTCGGTGTCTCCAAGGACGCATCCGATGCGGACATCAAGAAGGCGTACCGCAAGCTCGCGCGGACCCACCATCCGGATACCAACCGGGGGGATGAAGGTTCGGAAAAGAAGTTCAAGGACATCTCCGAGGCCTACTCGGTCCTCTCGGACCCGGGGGAGCGCGAGCAGTACGACGCGATCCGCGCCATGGGCAGCGGTGCGCGCTTCAGCGCCGGGGGACCCGGCAGCGCCGGCGGGCCGGGCGCGGGCGGCTTCGAGGACATCTTCGGCAACCTGTTCGGCCAAAGTACTCGCACCCGCGCCGGCTCCGGGGGCACCGTGCCGCCGGAGTTCGCCGATCTGTTCGGCGGGTTCGGCGGTTTCCCGCAGCAGCAGCAGCCGCCGCGCAGGGGAGCAGACCGCACCGCGACCACCAGCATTTCCTTCGCCGGTTCCATTAATGGAACCACCATCGGGTTGCGCGAGCCCAGCGGCGAGGTGATCGACGTGCGGATCCCGGCCGGGATCAAAGACGGCCAGAAGGTCCGCGTCCGCGGCAAGGGCCAGCCCGGCCCCGCCGGCGCGGGAGACCTGATGGTGACCGTTAACGTCAAGCCCCACCCGTTTTTCCAGCGCGACGGCGACAACATCCGGATCCACGTCCCGGTCACGTTCCCGGAGGCCGCGCTGGGCGCGCAGATCGACGTGCCGACCCTGACCGGTGAATTCGTCAAGGTCAAGGTGCCGGCAGGAACACCCTCCGGCCGGACGCTCCGCGTGAAGGGACGCGGGGTGAAGACCTCGAAGAACACCGGCGATTTGCTCGTGACCATCGACGTGGTGGTCCCGCAGAACCTTGGGAAAGAGGCCCAAGAAGCAGTCAACGCCTTCGCGGCGGCGACTGCCGGGTCCGACCCGCGCGGGAATCTTGCCGCCAAGGCCAGGTTGTAGCGGGCGGAAGTTGCAACCGGCCGGGACAGGCCGGACGGGAAACGCGCGAAGCGCAGGAGGGAGAGCACCATGAGCATCGATATGAATGCGCCGATCTTCGTGATTTCGGTTGCGGCCGAACTGGCGGACATGCACCCGCAGACCCTGCGCCAGTATGACCGTCTCGGCCTGGTCTCTCCGTCGCGCCAGCGGGGCAGGCAGCGCCGCTATTCGCAGAAGGACGTGAACACCCTGCGCGAGGTTCAGCGGCTCTCCCAGGAAGGCGTCTCGCTGGAAGGGATCAAGCGCATCCTCCAGCTGGAAAACGAGGTCGCCGCCCTCAAGGCCCAGGTCCGGGACCTCTCCGAGGAGCTGATGGCCAGGCAGCGCCGGGGCACCGACTCCAGCCGGGTGTTCGCCGCAGGCCTGGCCGGGGACGTGGTGACGTTGGCCCGCGGCCAGCGGCCGCGTCCGCGCAGCCAGGCGCTGATGGTCTGGCGTCCGCAGCGCTGATCCGTTCGGCCGGCGCCCGTGATCGAACGCCCGCAGCTGCCGGTCCCAAGCAGGCGGCTGCGGGCAGGATGGCGGCGTTGAGCTACTTGATCATGTCGCCGTCCGGGGCGACCACGTACCAGACGTCGTTAACGCCCTGGCCGGTGGTGTCTCCCGGGGCCTTGTCTTGGGCCCAGTAGTAGATGGGCATGCCGTTGAGGGTCACCTGCTGCTGCCCGTCGGGGGTGTCGATGAGGCCCACCTCGGCGGTGACACCGTCGAGTTCCGGCTCTTCCTCGGCCAGTACGGGTGGCCACGCGGCCAGGCAGTCGCCCGTGCAGGCGCTTTCGCCGGAGTCCGGGACGTCCTTGGTGAAGTAGTAAACAGTCATGCCTTCGCCGTCCACCACGATTTCGCCCAGGTCGGAATCGGCCGTGGTCAAGGTGGAGGCAGCTCCGGGTGCCTGTGCGCCGCCGGTCTGCCCGCCGTCTGTCTCCGGCGCCGCCGGCGTGGTCATTCCGGGGGTGCCGGCCGTCGGCGTCCCGGCTGCCGGCGGTGCCTCCGGGCCGGCGGGCGTTTCCGTACCCGAACCGCCTCCGCAACCGGCGAGGCCCAGCATGGCAGCGCCCAGCAGGGCTGTCGCTGCTGTCTGTGTGATTTTCATGGGGCTTCCTTTGCCGTCTCCCGGGCGCTGCCCGGAGCGTGGTGCCGCGGGGCGCGGCCCGCTATTGGCAAAGACGCCGGCCGCGCCCACAATGGTTCAACGTTGGGCGAGGAAATCCCGTGGGCTGGATGAACCGGAACGCCGCCGCCGTCGTCGTACCCGGTAGAAAGCCGCGCGGGGACGTTCCGACCGCCGGTGAGGCGGCAGGGGCGCCGGCAGGGAGGAGGCCGACGTTCCGACCGCCGGTGAGGCGGCAGGGGCGCCGGCAGGGAGGAGGCGGCCGTGGCATTGGACGACGAGGCCGTGGCCCGCCTCTACCGCGACCATGCCACGGCGCTGCGACGGTTCGTGCGCGCCGCGACCTCCGACGCGGACCAGGTAGAGGACGTGGTGCAGGAGACGATCCTGCGGGTGTGGAAGCGCGGCCCGGACACCGACAACATGCGCGGCTACCTGTACCAAACCGCCCGGCACGTCATTATCGACGGCTACCGGCGCCGCACCCGGCGGCCGGGCGAGACCGGACTGGGCGAGGACGAGCCGGCCATCGAAGAAGACCAGGTGGAGCGGCTCCTGCTCCGTGTGGTCGTGGAGGAAGCCCTGGCACGGATCAGCCCCGACCACCGCAACATCATCCTCGCCCTGCACTACCAGCGGCTCACCTCGTCCGAAGCCGCCCGGTCGCTGGGCATTCCGCTGGGCACGGTGAAGTCGCGGGCGTTCTACGCGGCCAAGGCCCTGCGGGCCGTACTGGACGAGATGGGGGTGGGGCAGCCGTGAACACCAACGAGGAACAGCACCAACTGCTCGGCCTTTACATCCTGGGTGGGCTGGACCGCCGCGAACGGGCGGGCTTCGAAGAACACCTGGCCTCCTGCGCGGCGTGCCGCAGGGAAGCCGCCGAACTGGAATCGCTGCCCGACCTGCTGGACGCGCTGCCGCGCGACGCAGCGTTGGAGCTGGCGGCGCCGTCGCAGCATGAAGTCGAGGAACGCACCCGGGAACTGGTGGATGAACTGGCCAACCGGCGGCGGAAGGAACGACGGCGGTGGGCCGGGTTGGTGGCGGCCGTGGCGGGCGTCTGCCTGGTCGCCGGGGCGGCCATCGGACCGTTGCTGACCCAGCAGCAGCAGCAGCAGCCGACCGAGAGTTATGTGATGACTGCCGACGGCGGCCTGCAACTGGAGCTGGCGCTGGTACACAAGGCCTGGGGCACCGAGATGCAGGTAGCGGGGGAGCAGCTGCCCCGGGACGGCCTGCTCACGCTGTGGGTGACCGGAGACACCGGCTACACCTACCAGGTGGCCTCCTGGCAGGCGACGCCGGCGGGCCGCGCCACGCTCACCGCAGCCTGCGCCATGGACACCGACGAGATCGTCCAGGTGGAACTGCGCAACGGGGCGGACGCAACGCTGGCGGCCGTGGCCACGGACTGAGCAGAGCAGGCCCGAAAACCCGGTCCCTGCGGATCAGTTCCGGCGGTAGGCGAGGTCGAAGATCATCCGGCCTGCGTCGTGGGCCTTCTGCTCGAAGCTGGTCATGGTGCGGCCGTCGAAGCGGGGTGCCCAGCCGCCGTGCTCGTCCATGCCTTCACCGGTGCTGGCATTGCCGGTACTGACCGGGATCTTACCTTCACGCACCGGGGCGCCGCCCACCACGCCTTCCACGCCGCTTTCCCAGACCTGGGTCAACGGGCTGTCCTTGCCGGTGCGCTCGCCGGCATGCAGGTTGCGGAAGTCCGGCGAGGCATCCGCGACGCGGCGCATCTGGATCGCGTAGTCGGACCAGTCGGTGGCCAGCCGCCAGATCCCGCCCGGCTGCAGGACGCGGGCGGCAAGGCCCGCGAAGCTCTCCTGCACCAGCCGGCGTTTGTGGTGGCGGGTCTTGTGCCACGGGTCGGGAAAGAACACCCAGAGTTCGGCCACCGAGGACTCGGGCAGCATGGTCGCGAGGGCGTCCGGGGCGTTGACCTGCGCCACACGCACGTTGGACAGGCCGTGCTGTCCGATCCGCAGCAGGGTCTGCGCCAGCCCCGGCCGGTAGACCTCCAGGGCCAGGAAGTTCCACTCCGGGTGCTGCTCCGCGGCATGGCAGACGGCCTCGCCCAGGCCGGAGCCGATCTCCACGACCAGGGGTGCCTCGCGTCCGTAAGCTGCCGCCGCATCAAAGACATAGTTGGGGTCCACGGTGGTGTCGCCGCCGTGTCGCGGGAGGTCCACGGCGAACTTCGGGCCGTATTCGTCCCAGGCCTGCTGGCGGCGGCCCTGCAGCCGTGAGCCGCGGCGCACAAAGCTGACCGGACGGGCGAGGTGGGTGGGCTGCGTGAGGCGCGCACCGTCGTCGTTCACGGAAAAATCAGGGGTGGGGGAGTCGCTGGTCATCCCCACCAGCGTATCGCCCGTGCGCGGGCGGCCCGGACGTGCTGTTAGACTGGTACCACTCGGAGGCGCAGTTTGACGCGTTTCCCTGCGTCGATGAACGCTTTCAATTGCACCGCCGCTATCCGTCTAACGACGTGACCGGACAGATCCGGGCGGTTGGCACTGTCTGATTTTTCTTCGGCGACCCTGGGCTAACCTGCCGCGGGGACACTGACCGGAAGACATTCGCACTTTCTTATGACTACTTTTGTTGCCCTTGGCGTGCCCAAGTCCCTTGCTTCGAAACTCGCTGCCGATGGCATTGAAGCTCCGTTCCCCATCCAGACCGAGACCCTGCCCGATACGCTGGCAGGCCGGGACGTGCTGGGCCGCGGCCGCACCGGCTCCGGCAAGACGCTGGCGTTCGCGCTGCCGCTGGTGGCCAGGCTCGCCGAGCGCGAAGCCGCCCATTTCCGCAAACCCGGACGCCCGCTGGGCCTGGTCTTGGCGCCGACCCGCGAACTGGCCACCCAGCTCAACAACACCATTGAGCCCCTGGCGACCGAGCTGGGCCTGAACACCACGGTGATCTACGGCGGCGTGTCGCAGCAACGCCAGGAAAAGGCGCTGCGCGCCGGCGTCGACATTGTGATTGCCTGCCCGGGCCGGCTCGAAGACCTGATGAAGCAGAAGATCATCACGCTGGAATCGGTGGAAATCACCGTCCTCGACGAGGCCGACCACATGGCCGACTTGGGCTTCCTGCCCGTGGTGAAGAAGCTGCTGGACACCACGCCGGCCGGCGGCCAGCGCATGCTGTTCTCCGCGACCTTGGACAACGGCGTGGACAAGCTCGTGCAGCGTTACCTGTCCAGCCCCCTGACCCACTCTGTGGACGACCCGCAGGCCGCGGTCACCACCATGGAACACCACGTGCTGGTGACCCGCGATGCCTCCGAAAAGAAGCAGGTGCTCAACCGGCTGGCCGCCGGTGCCGGGCGCCGCGTGCTGTTCACGCGCACCAAGCACCACGCCCGCAAGCTGGCCAAGGCCCTCACCGACGCCGGCATCCCGGCGGTGGACCTGCACGGCAACCTGTCGCAGAACGCCCGCGACCGCAACCTCGCAGAGTTCTCCTCCGGAAATGTGCGCGTGCTGGTCGCCACGGACGTGGCCGCCCGCGGCGTGCACGTGGACGACGTGGAACTGGTGATCCACGTGGATCCGCCCACCGAGCACAAGGCGTATCTGCACCGTTCCGGCCGTACCGCCCGCGCCGGTTCCGACGGTACCGTCGTGACCCTGGCGCTGCCGGAACAGCGGCTGGAAGTCGGCAAGCTGATGAAGGCCGCCGGTGTGGACGTAGCCTTCGAAAGCGTCACGGCTTCCTCTGAGCTGCTGGCGAACCTGGTGGGTGAGGTGGCCGCCCCCGTGGATCCGCAGTTGCGGGCCCAGCAGCAGGCAGCGAACCTGCCCCAGCGCGGCGGCGGCACCTCGACCGGCGCCAACGCCCAGCGCAAGCGGGCCATGCGGTCCGGCGGCCGCGGCGGACGGACCCGTTCCGGTGAAGCCCGTTCCGGTGAGGCCCGCCAGGCCTCCGGCGCCGCCCGCGCCGGCGGCCCGGAGAACGGCCAGCGCCAGCCGGCCCGCGGCGAAAACCGCGGCCAGGCCGGCCGGGACGTTGCCGCCCGCAGCCACGGCAGCCACCGCAGCGCCGCAGGTTCGGAGTCCGCCGGACGCCGCGGCCAGTCGGGCACCGCAGCAGGCGGCCGCGGCTCGGGGCCGGCACGTTCCGGCGGCCCGGCCCGAGCGGGCGGCGCACAGCGCACCGCCGGCGGTCCGCAGCGCTCCGCGGCCGGCACCCGGCCGGTCTTCCGGTCGGAGACTCCGGCGGCCGAGCGTCCGGCCCGCCGTGGCCCGCGCCGCGCCACTGCACCGGCTTCGCAGGAAAAGCGCCGGACAAGCTAAGCCGGGCGCACAGCCGAACGCCGCAGGGCGGCCCCCTCCGTACGGAAGGGGCCGCCCTGCGGCCTTTTTGCGTCCGGAGAGGGCGAGGTCCCGTAGTGCTGCTGCCGCGATCCTTCCCCCCCCGGTCGCGAGGTCCACGGTTTCCGTCCAAACGACAAACAGGGGGACACTCAGGGGGATCCCGTATGGCGGCCGACCGCCTCACTGGCCAGAATGGTGGGATGAAGGCACTTCTGAACGTTATCTGGCTCCTGTTCGGCGGCATCTGGCTGGCGCTGGGCTACTTCCTGGCCGGCATCGTCTGCTGCCTGCTGATCGTGACGATCCCCTTTGGCATCGCCTCGTTCCGGATCGCGGGCTACGCGTTGTGGCCGTTCGGCCGCATGGTGGTGGACCGCGGCGGGCGCACCTACTTCATGTCCACCGTGGGGAACATCATCTGGTTGCTGGTCGCCGGCATCTGGATCGCGATCGGGCATGTGCTGACCGCCGTGGCGCAGGCAATCACCATCATCGGTATTCCGCTGGCGATCGCGAACCTCAAGATGATTCCGGTGTCGCTGACGCCGCTGGGCAAGGAGATCGTGTCCACCGACCGCGCGTTCCCGGGGTATGTTCCCGGCTATCAGCCGGGCGCCGTTACGTGGCGCTGACCGGCCGAGGATGTTGACCGGCCGAGCTTGTTGGCCGGCGGTCCCAGGGCGGGCTACTCGATCTGCAGGCGGCGGCTGTCACTGAGCCCCGGAATGCGGCGGGCTGAAGCCGGCACCACAAAACGCCGTCCGGTGACCACCGTGGGAACGATGCGGACGAAGTTGTTCTTTTCGCCCGACTGCCACGGGAACAGCGGCAGCATGGCCGATTCCAGGACTTCCTCAATGGTGTCCATCCGCTCGGCGCTGCCGCGCGCCACTGCGCTCCAGGCGACGCCCGTGGTCGGATCAAAGCCGTCCACCTCCAGAACCACTTCGCCGGCAAGGGCGGCATCGAGCTTGGTGCCCGGGGCGGAGCGGAACACGATGCTGCCGTTGTCCACGACGTAATTGACCGGAAAGATCTCCGGGTGGGAATCGACGACGACCCCGAGCCGGCCGAAGTCGGCGCTGCGGAACAATTTCCAGCAATCGGCCACAGGCAGCTGTGTCGTCGATGAAGGCAGCTCGTTCGCGGCGGTCATGGTTTCAGTCTATTGATGCCGCAGCGGCGGGGATAGGGTGCGCATCGCGCCCGCCACGCGCCGCTGCGGGCCGCTGCAGCGGCCCGAAATACACGCGCCGATGTGGTGCAATGCGTCCCATTATGTGTTGCAATTACCACACGAGCCGCACGCGGCTGAAGGGGACGGCCAGGCGCATCCATCTGGCTTTTGGGGAGGGCAGTGCCTGTGCCAGAGGAGGAGCGCTGCCATGTCCGAACTATCTCCTGATCTATCCGGCGAGTGGCGGTTCGATCCGGCGCATACGCGGATTGGATTTTCCACCCGCCATGCCATGGTGACCAAAGTCCGGGGTGCGTTCAACGACGTGGAAGGCATCATCCAGGCCGACGTGGACAACCCGGCCAATTCGTCGGTCAAGGTCACGATCAAGGTTGCCAGCATCGATACCCGCAGCCCGCAACGCGACGAGCATCTGCGCACCAACGACTTCTTCGATGCGCCGAACTACCCGGAGATCACATTCGTCAGCACCCGCATCGACCAGGTGGAAAGCGCAAACTTCATTGTGAACGGCGACCTGACCATCCGGGGCATCACCAAGCAGGTAGCGGTTCCGATTGACTTCATCGGCGTGGAGCGGGACCCGGGCGGGCAGCTCCGGGCCGGCTTTGAAGGCTCCCGGCGCATCGACCGGCAGGAGTTCGGCGTCAAATGGAACACGGCACTGGACTCGGGCGGCATGCTGGTCTCGGACCGCGTGATGCTGGAGTTCGAGGTCTCAGCCGTCAAGGTCGAGGACACAGCCGCGCAGTAAGCAACCGGCGCGATCGGATAATCCGCCCGCACTCAGTTCCCGGCCTGGTAGACCGACACCAGTGCCGCGAAACCGCGCCCGCTGACCTCGGCAGTCCCTGAGCCGACCACGGTGTCGTAGGTATCCAGTGGCCGGGCCGTGCCGTCCGCCGTCGCCTGTGCCTGGCCCTGCAGCAGCACCAGGAACTGTCCGTCGGCCAGCTGCAGCGGCTGTTTCTTGGACAGCTCGACGATCAGCAGGCCGGCGCCCCAGGCCCCGCGGCGGGTCATGACGTTCAGCGCGCGGCACGGTCCCGTGGGCAGGCTGCAGTCCGTGCTGCTCCCGCCGTCGAAGCGGAAGGGGCGGTAGCGTTCCATCCGGTGCTGGCTGCCGTCTACGGTCAGGAAGGCGACGTCGCCGTCCACGACGGTGAATATCCGGTCCACGCCCGGGTATTCGGAGAAGCTGCCGTCCGACGTGATGTCGGCCAGGCTCAACCGCCAGCCGGGGAACCCGTCCGGGCCGACGTCACCGGCCGCCAGATCCCTGGTCACGCCGCCGCCGTTCCGCCACCGCTGTTCCTTCAGCGCGGCTGCGCGAATGATCTCCATGGGACTCCTTGACCGGATGTTAAAGCTGCCGGTCCCAGTTCAACACATAAGCGTCCTGGTAACCGTCCGCGCCGCTGACCGCCGCGGCCGCGTTCCGTTCGAAGCCCAGCGACTGGACGATGCGCAGCGACGCGGTGTTGGCCGGATGGACCAGCGCCAGGATCGGCGGCAGTTCCAAGAACTCGTTGACATGGGCGACGACGGCGGCCACCGCCTCGCGCCCGTAACCGCGGTGCCACAAGGCGGGGTCGAAACGGTAGTAGAGACTGAGCACCGGGCGGCCGTACAGCGCCACGTGCTTGACCCCGGCAAAGCCGATGGGGTCTTCGCGGCCGGGCAGGCGGACGGCGAAGTAGCCAACCCCGTGGTCCTCCCACTGCGCTTCCCAACGCTGGAAAAGGCCCTCGGCCTCCTCGTTCCAGATCAGCGCGTCGGAAGGATTGAACCGCGTGGTGCGCCGGTCGGAGAGGATCCGGAACATGGCGCTGATGTCCTCCGGCGTCGGCTGGTTCAGTAGCAACCGGGCGGTCTCCAGCATGGTTTCCGTCGTGGCCACCTCCGTCCTGCTTCCCGCACGTCCCCGATACAGCCTATTCGCCGGACGCCCTTCCGGGCAGGCCGCCGGAGCGACAAGATGGTTCGTGGGCAAGCAGGCTCCGCAACCTGTGGATAACTTTACTTCCAAACTTGAGTGAGGTAGACTCAACTTAGTTTTCAGGCCAGCACTGAGGGGCTGGCCAGAACCATTCCGGAGCGAACGGAGACAAGAATTGGACGCTAAATTCACCACCAAGAGCCAGGAAGCGCTGTCCGCTGCGGCCATGAACGCCTCGACGGCGGGCAATCCGCAGATCGAGCCCGCCCACCTGCTCAAGGCCCTGATGGACCAGCGCGACGGCGTGGCCGTTGCCGTGCTGAAGTCCGCCGGGGCCGATCCGGACTCGGTGAGTGTCCAGGCGAGCACCGCGATCAAGGCGCTGCCGGCGTCATCGGGCTCCTCCGTGGCGCAGGCGCAGTACTCCCGGGGACTCCTCAAGGCGGTCCAGATCGCTCGGCAGGAGTCGGAGAAGTGGGGGGATACCTATGTGTCCACCGAATTTCTGCTGCTGGGCCTCGCGGCGGACAGCGCCGCCGTCGGAAAGATTTTGCGCGACGCCGGCGCCTCCCATGAGGCGCTCCTCGCTGCCCTGCCGGGCGTGCGCGGCGACCGGAAGGTCACCAGCGCCGATCCGGAGAACACGTTCCAGGCGCTGGAGAAGTTCGGCACCGACCTGACCGCCATCGCGCGTGCCGGGAAGCTGGATCCGGTGATCGGCCGGGACGCGGAAATCCGCCGCGTGGTACAGGTGCTCTCGCGCCGCACCAAGAACAACCCCGTGCTGATCGGCGAACCCGGGGTCGGCAAGACCGCCGTCGTGGAGGGCCTGGCCCAGCGGATGGTGGCCGGCGATGTGCCCGAATCGCTGCGCGGCAAGACGCTGATGTCGCTGGACCTCGCGGCCATGGTTGCCGGCGCCAAGTACCGGGGCGAGTTCGAGGAACGGCTGAAGGCCGTGCTGGAAGAGATCAAGAACTCGGACGGGCAGATCGTCACCTTCATCGACGAGCTGCATACCGTCGTCGGCGCGGGCGCCTCCGAAGGGTCGATGGATGCCGGCAACATGCTCAAGCCGATGCTGGCCCGCGGCGAGTTGCGGCTGATTGGCGCCACCACGCTGGACGAGTACCGCGAGAACATCGAAAAGGATCCGGCGCTGGAACGGCGCTTTCAGCAGGTTTATGTGGGGGAGCCGAGCGTCGAGGACACCATCGGCATCCTGCGCGGACTCAAGGAGCGCTACGAAGCGCACCACAAGGTGTCGATCGGGGACTCTGCCCTGGTGGCCGCCGCCACGCTGTCCAACCGCTACATCTCCGGCCGGCAGCTGCCGGACAAGGCCATCGACCTGGTGGACGAGGCCGCCTCCCGGCTGCGGATGGAGATCGATTCGGCGCCCGAGGAGATCGACCAGCTGCGCCGCGCCGTCGACCGCCTCACCATGGAAGAACTGGCGCTGGCCAACGAGACGGACGCAGCCTCCCGGGAACGGCTCGAGGCGCTGCGGGCGGACATGGCAGACAAGAAGGAGCAGCTGGCGGCCCTGAACACCCGGTGGGAGGCGGAGAAGGCCGGGCTGAACAAGGTGGGCGACCTGAAGGCCAAGCTGGACGAGCTGCGCTCGCAGGCGGACAAGTCCCAGCGCGAGGGCGACCTGGCCGAGGCCTCCCGGATCCTCTACGGGGAGATCCCGACGCTGGAAAAGGAGCTGGCCCAGGCACAGGCAGCCGAGGAGCAGGGCGGCGCCGGCCGGGACCAGATGGTTTCCGAAGAGGTGACCGCCGACGACATTGCCGAGGTCATCTCCGCGTGGACCGGCATCCCCGCCGGCCGCATGCTGCAGGGCGAAAGCCAGAAGCTGCTGCAGATGGAGGAGTTCATCGGCTCGCGGCTGGTCGGCCAGTCCAAAGCCGTTGCCTCGGTCTCCGACGCGGTACGGCGCGCCCGGGCGGGCATCAGCGACCCGGACCGGCCCACCGGCTCGTTCCTCTTCCTGGGCCCCACCGGCGTGGGCAAGACCGAGCTCGCCAAGGCGCTGGCGGACTTCCTGTTCGACGACGAACGGGCCATGGTCCGGATCGACATGAGCGAGTATTCGGAAAAGCATTCCGTTTCGCGCCTGGTCGGTGCCCCTCCGGGCTACGTGGGCTACGAAGAAGGCGGGCAGCTGACCGAGGCCGTCCGCCGCCGCCCGTACTCCGTGGTGCTGCTGGACGAGGTGGAAAAGGCCCATCCCGAGGCCTTCGACATCCTCCTGCAGGTGCTCGACGACGGACGCCTCACCGACGGGCAGGGCCGCACCGTGGACTTCCGCAATGTGATCCTGGTGCTGACCTCCAACCTCGGCTCGCAGTTCCTCGTGGACCAGACGATGGACGCGGACAAGAAGCGCGAAGCAGTGCTGAACGTGGTGAACGCCAGCTTCAAACCGGAGTTCCTCAACCGGCTGGATGACGTGATCGTCTTCGACCCGCTGAGCATCGAAGAACTGTCCCGCATCGTGGATCTGCAGGTGGCGTCGCTGGCTGCGCGGCTGGCCGAACGCCGGTTGACCCTCGAGGTCACGGACGCGGCCCGCGAATGGCTGGCCCTGACCGGCTTCGATCCCGCCTACGGGGCCCGGCCGCTGCGGCGGCTGGTCCAGCGCGAGATCGGCGACAAGCTGGCCCGCGGCCTGCTCGCGGGCGCGATCAGCGACGGCGACACCGTGCTGGTGGATGTACCGGAGATCGACGTCGACGGCGGGGCCGGCGGCCTCACCGTCCAGTCGAAGGTTGGCGCGGTCCGGGGCAGCTGACCCCGAGCCTCGGCCGAGTCCCCCAAAGGAAGTCCGGCGGCCCCGCACAGCGGCGGCCGCCGGACTATTTCATCCCCGGGTCACTGGTCGACGAGCGATCCGGTGATGTCCTGGCCCTCCTCGGCGATCTTGAAGCAGTCGATCCTGCGGTCGCCCTGCGCCCACGTCTCCTTCGAAGGCATGCCGTAGGAGTCCTTGAGATCCGGCTGGTCCGCCGCGGAGTCGTTCAGGGCGACGGCGGTGCAGACCTCCTGCGCCTTGATGTTCAGTTCGTCGGCGCCCGGGAACTCTTCGTCGTCCCCGTAGGAGAAGGTGCCGACCAGCTGCGCCGTATGCGGCGTGTCGCAGGTGACGACCGTCGCTTCTCGCATCACGGCTTCGAATTCGGTGAAGCATTGGCCCTGCTGGAAATCGAACGGCGAGACGTTCTCCGCCACGACGCCGTCCCCGTTGGGCGTCTGTGCGGCGGTTTGCGACGACGCGGGACTGGCCGCCCCGCCGGCGGGCGAGCCGCTGGTCAGGCTGGAAACGATCATGGCGATAATCACGATGGCCACGATGACGACCGCGCCGATGATGACCAGCGGCTTCCAGTCCATTTTCCGCGCCGGGCCCGCGGCGGGATCGCCGGCGTCGTCGCCACCGGCGCCGTTGCGGCGCAGGCCGTTGGCCGCGGTGGTATACCACTTCTTCTCCGGCGCGGAGCCGTCGGTGCCGGGCCGCGCGGAGTCCCAATCCGACGGCGGGACAGCTGGAGCCGGCGACGCCGGTGCCCCCGCTCCGGCGGCGGCCCCATGGGCAGGGGTCCGAGGCGCCGCTGGCTCCGAGGTTTTCGGTGCGCCGGCGTCGTGGGCAGGGGTCGAGGAGGTGTCGGGCTGCGAGGTGTCCGCCGGGCCGGTGACAGGGGTGGCCGGCGCACCGCACGCCGCGTCTCGGTCGCCGGCTGCTGCACTGTCCGCCGGGACGTGATCGCCCGCGGGTGCTCCCGCAGGCGCGGTGCCGCGGGCCTTGATGGCAGGGTCCTCGCGGGTGCCGCCCACCAGTTGGCCGGCGGCGTCGGCTTCCTTCTCCACCTCTTCGGCTTCGGCGGCAGCCTTGGCCAGGTCGGCCTCGGCCGCGGCATCCTCACTGATGCGGGCCGGGCCCAGTGTCGGCTCGGCCAGCTCTACCTCGTCGGCGCTGACGCGCAGGCTGGGATCGGATACCTCGAGGTCCTCGGGGCGCTCCAGCGGGGGCCTCCCGTCGTCGTCAGGCCGTTTGTCCTGTTCGCTCATGGGGAAACTTGCCTTCCGTGCGTGTTGTCCTCCGGCGGGAGGGGAGAACCGGTCCACGATGACTTTAGCCAACAATCCCGCGTCGCCGCACGATTTCGTCGTATCGGCGACCGGGAGGCCGCCTCGCGGCCACTGTTCGCCTGCCACGAGCGGTCGGGAAAACCATGTACCCTATAGGTACGACAGAATTGATCAATTATTCCGGGGCCTCGTGCGCTAGTCGTGCGACCACTTCCGGATCGACGTACAAAGGGGGTCACGCCATGGGGCGCGGCCGTCAGAAGGCAAAAGCAACCAGGCAGGCCCGGGACATGAAGTATTTCAGCCCGGCCACTGACCTGACTGCTCTCCAGCGCGAACTCGGCGCTGCGAAACGCCATAACTCCGACACGTTTTCCGAGGAGCCATATGAGCCGGACTACTCGGACTACGAGGACAAGTACGCAGATCAATACGACGACGACGAAGGTCGCGGCAGCCGCAGCGTAGGTTAGCCGGCTTCGGTCATTTCCTCCCGAACGGGAGTCTTCCGCCTGCAGCACGTCCCGTGCGCCGATCCTTGTTGACCGCACAGCGGCATGGCAAGCCGCCCCGTCATGCTTCCACCATGACGGGGAACACGCTCATGCCCGCGCGGCGGACAAGCCTTCCACCCTGGCGGTGACAGGCCTTAGAGTTCCTGCAGCAGGATGGGATCGGTGGTCGGCTGGGGCGAGCCCCCGGCTGGTTCTACCGTGAGGCCCACGTGGGTCGCGCCTGAAATGTCCTCCAGCATGTTCATGCTGGTTTGCCCCGTGGCTTGGATAAGACCTGCAGGTATGGCCCCCTCGGCGGAAATCAGCCACAGTTCGTAGGTGCGGTCCTCCGCCAGCGCAGGCAGGCCTTCGGTGATCACCGCTGCTTTGCCGCTCTGGGCCGAGACCGCGATGTTGACCACCGCACCATCCGGCAAGCGGCCCGGTATCACCTTTGCATCCCGGGCCATCAGGACGGACAGGACTTCAGCCTGCTGGTCGGCGAGAGCCTGCAGGTGCTGCTCGGTCCGTGCCTGGTCATTCGCCAGGCCCACGGCCCAGCCGCCCAGGGCAGCCGCGGTGACCAGCAGGATGCCCGCCGCTGCGCCCAGCCAGAGCACCGCCGTCGTACTCCCGGGCGCAGCCTTTTCGCGGCCGGCGCCGGTTTCCCCGGCCTTCCGTCGGTCACCGAGGTCCGTCACGACCTCATTTACCGGCAGCTGCCGGGTGTTCCGGATGGAGGACATGACCTTGTCCTTGAGCTCCGGCGGTGGGGCCACGGCCGGAGTGCCGTAGGCCAGCAGGGCCGCGGTCTCGCTGAGGCCGCGCACCTCCTCGCGGCTGTCCTCGTTGAACAGCGCGTGGCGTTCGAAGGCCGCGCGCTCGTCGTCGTCCAAGGCGTTGAGGGCGTACGCGCCGGTCAACAGATGCAACTGCTCGTCCATCACGCCACTCCCAACTTGTCCCGTAAGCGGATCATTCCGTCCCGGATCCGCGTCTTCACTGTTCCCACCGGAATATGCAGCATGGTGGCCACCTCCCGGTGCGTATGGCCGCCGTAGTAAGCCAGCTTGATGGCTTCGCGCTGGTTGTCCGTCAGCGCATCAAGCGCCTTGGCTACACGTTCAGACTCGAGCCGAAGTTCCACCGTACTGGCGACGTCATCGTAGCTCGCCTGGTATTCCTTGACCCCTTGCCGCAGGTCCCGGTCTGCGCTGGCCTGGCTGGAGCGGACCCGATCCACGGCCCGCCGGTGTGCGATCACCAATATCCACGAGAGGGCCTTGCCCCGATCGGCATCGAATCGTCCGGCCTGCTGCCAGACCTCCACGAAGACTTCCTGGGCAACCTCCTCGCTTTGGGCGGGGTCGCGGACCACGCGCCGCACCAGGCCGAAGATCGTGGGCGCCACGGCATCGTAGAGTGCCTCGAAAGCGGCTTCATCGCCCAGTGCCACGCGGCGGATGAGTTCCTCCTCCGTCGCTGGTCCGGCCGACTCCACCGACCGCAGCCATGGCAATCGCATGGGGTCAAGGTTCTCACGTCCGCCCGCCACGGTGCACCTCCTGACTCCTGGTTTCGGCAGATTATGCCCTGCTGCAGCCGCCTGCTGTTGCCTGGCCAAGGTACGACGGCGGCTTCGGGCCGCCGTCGTACCTTCCCCATCACTCCCCTAAGGGGAGGGCATCGGCCTACTTGGCCGGCGGCATCAGCACCGAGTCGATCAAGTAGACGGTGGCGTTCGCGGTCTGTACGCCGCCGCAAACCACCATGGCGTCGTTGACCATCAGTTCATCGCCGCTGCCGGTCACCTCCAAGGAACCGCCCTGCACGGTGGCGTGCTCGCCGGCGATGTCTTCCGGCGCCAGCTGGCCTTCCACCACGTGGTAGGTCAGGATGCTGGTCAACATGTCCGCATCCGCCTTGAGCGTGTCCACCGTTTCGGCGGGAATCTCCTCGAAGGCGGCGTCCACCGGCGCGAAGACGGTGAATTCACCGCTGTTCAGCGTGTCCACCAGATCCACGTCGGGATTAAGCTTGCCGGAGACGGCAGCCGTGAGTTGGGTCAGGATTGGATTGTTGGAGGCGGCGACTGCGACGGGATCGGCGGCCATTCCTTCCACCGAGCCGGCGCCGTCGGGAACCTGTGCTGCGTAGTCGGCGCAGCCGGGTCCGACCAGGTTCGCCATCGGGTCTCCCGTGTCGGTGCCGGAATCCTCCGGCGCCATCGACTCGGTTGTCATGGAGTCGGGGCCGTTGGTCTCTTCGCTGGCGGCGCCGGGAGCATCCGTCTCACCGGAACCGCCGCAGGCGGCCAGTCCCAAGCCTGCAACCGCTACGAGTCCCAGTGCTGCAAACGTCCTGTTGGTGTTCTTCAACATCGCTTTTCTCCTTACCGGGTCGGCGGCAGCTGCCGCCCTGTCCCGGCGGTGAAACCCTCCGGGCTGTCGTCAAGTATTCGGAACGGGACCGGGGCCGGATTGGATATTGAGGAAAAGTTTTCGGCAGGGCAGGGCTCAGGGCTCGACGGTGACGGAGATGGAATGCCAGCCGGAGGCGCCGTTCGGGATGGGGTCTGCCCGTTCCGGGGTCTGCAGCCCCTCGGCGGAATCGTAGGCACGCACCCGCAGGTAATGCTGGCCGGACACCGCCTCCCAGTTAAAGGACCACTGACGCCACGTGTCGACGGTGGCTTCGGCGGCGAGGACGGCCTTCCGCCAGGGTCCGTCATCCACCTGGATTTCAACGCGGTCAATGCCCCGCTGTTGGGCCCAGGCCGTTCCGCCCACTGCCACCTTGCCGGCCGGCACACGGGCGAACGGCCGCGGTGCCTCGATCCGTGACGCCGTCTTGATCGGCGCGCGCTCGGACCACCCGCGGTCCGTCCAGTAGGCGGTCTTGTCCTGGAACCGGGTGACCTCCAGATCCACAACCCATTTGGTGGCCGACACGAAACCGTAGAGACCCGGGACCACCATGCGCACCGGAAAACCGTGCTCCAAAGGCAGCGGCTCGCCGTTCATGCCGACGGCCAGCAGGGCATCGCGGCCGTCCGTCAGCGCTTCCAGCGGAGTGGAGGCGCTGAAGCCATCGGCGCTGGTCGAGAGCACCATATCGGCGCCGGGCAGCGGACGTGCCCGGTCCAGTAGCTGAGCCAGGGGGTAGCCGAGCCACGTGGCGTTGCCGGCCAGCTCGCCGCCCACCGCGTTGGAGACGCAGGTCAACGTCACCCGCGATTCGACGAGGCGGGAGGCCAGCAGTTCGGCGAAGGACAGGGTGAACTCCTCTTCCACCATGCCATGGACCCGCAGCTGCCAGGCCGCCGGGTCCACTTCCGGTACCGCCAGCGCGGTGTCGATCCGATAGAAATCAGCGTTCGGCGTCACGAAGGGGACGACGCCCTGCACCGGTGCCTGCACTCCCGGCGGCAGGGCTTCCGCGGGGAGCGCAGGGGCCGGCAGGCGCAAGGCACGGCGGATCTCCTGGACGCCCCCGCGCACTCCCTTGAGCGCCGCGCCGCCGGCTGCCATGACGGCAGCGCCCACGCTGAGGACGGCGGCGGCGGCAAAAAAGGAGCGCCGGGAGGGCGGCAGTCCGCTACCCGGACCAGTCACGGAGGATTGCGGTGAAAGCCGGTGCACCAGCAGTCGGAGCGCGGCCAGCCCGGCCACGGTTCCTGCCGCCGTCGGCAGCAGATCGGGGAGTTCGGCGCCCGAACGGGTGATCACTGCCAGCGAGATCACGCCGCCCAGCAGCAGCACGGCGGCGGCGCCGTCCCGCCAGCGGCGCCGGGCGAGCAGCCCGACCGCGGCGGCCAGGACGGCCATCACGGTAGCCATCGCCACGATCAGGACGGTCTTGTCAGCCGTGCCAAAGGTGTCCACAGCGAAATTCTTTAGCCACGTTGGCGTGAAATCGATAAACGCTGCTCCCACGGCGACCAAGGGAGAAGCAGCGGGGCGGAACCACGTGCCCACCAGCTGTGCGGTGCCCAGCAGGATGCTGGCGGCAACGATTCCCGCGGTGGCCGCCGGGATGGATCGGGGCAACAGTTTGAGAGTCTTCACACCTCGTATTCGGAGCCGGGGCCGGCGCGTATTGGTCCGGCGCCGCAACCGCCCTGATCCATCCTGCGTTTGCTCCGACTCGGTGTCAGGCCGCCGGCCTAGCGTGTCCGTCCCAAACGGCGACGACCCTCCGGTTCTTCGGATCTCCATCGGGGCGCATGTCCACCAGGGCCGCCTGGCCAACGTGGACTGTGTCGCCGGCGTGGAGGCGGCCTTCTGCCTGATGGCTGACGTGCGGGCGGAAGTTCTCCCGCAGGTGGTGCGGACTCAGCAGGTGGACCTCATCACCCAACGCGTCGAGCAGGCTGTCGTGCAGCAACTGCAGCCGTGGTTCCGGCTCTACCAGCGAGACCGGCACGGATCCGCCCCGCCCGAAGAACGCGTCGGCGCCGATGCGCACGTCAAACCCCAGGCAGCCGGAGAGCGCCGGGCCAACGAGCCCGCCGACGGCCTCGGCCGGCTCCCGGGTATCGAAGCGGGCCAGCGTGATGTGCAGCGGCCACTGGCTGCGCGGGAACAGGTAGCCGGCGCTGACCGGCCTCACGAACGCCACCACTACATACGCACCCATCCGCCCAGTGTGCCACCGGGACCGGCGGGTGGGTATGCGGGAAACAAAGCCGCCCCTGCACCGGCGCGTTCGCGGTGCAGGGGCGGTCCGGTGTCCGGGCGGGCCTAGGCGTAGGAGTTCACCAAGTGGACGGCACCGCCGTCGACGCCCTTGGCGCCCTGGACAAAGTCGATGCCGCCCAGGGCCGGGTCAGCGGGACCCACCTGTCCCATCACCCACGCGGGCACGCCGCGCTCGTTCAGGCGCTGCACGGCGGCATCGGCACTGGCGCCGTCCACAATGGCAACCATGCCGACGCCGAGGTTCAGCGTCCGTTCCAGGTCGGCCTGCGGGACGTTGCCCAGCTCGCCGATGAGCTTGAAGATGGCCGGCAGCTCCCAGGTGGAACGGTCTACCGTGGCCATGAGTCCCTGCGGCAGCACGCGCGCGAGGTTCGCGGCCAGGCCGCCGCCGGTAACGTGGCTGAAGCCGTGGACGCCGGCAGCTTCGTAGCGGGCCAGATCCAGGCAGTCCGCCGCGTAGACGCGGGTGGGCTCCAGGAGTTCCTCGCCCAGCGTCCGGCCGAACTCGCTGACCTGCCGGTCCAGCGCCCAGCCGGCATGGTTGATCACGCGGCGAACCAGGGAATACCCGTTGGAATGGATGCCGGAGGAGGCCATGCCGATGACGACGTCCCCGTCCTTGACCCGCTCCGGGCCCAGCAGGTCGTCGGCTTCGACCAGGCCGGTAGCGGCGCCGGCAACGTCGTACTCGTGTTCGCCCAGCAGGCCCGGGTGCTCGGCGGTCTCCCCGCCCACCAGTGCGGTGCCTGCCACCTCGCAGGCGGCGGCGATGCCGCGCACGATGTCTGCGATCCGCTCCGGAACTACCTTGCCGCAGGCGATGTAGTCGGTCATGAACAGCGGCTCTGCCCCGACCACCACGATGTCGTCCACCACCATGCCGACCAGGTCGAAACCGATGGTGTCGTGGATGTCCATGGCCTGGGCGATGGCCACCTTGGTGCCCACCCCGTCTGTGGAGGTGGCCAGCAGGGGCTTGCGGTACTTCAGCAGTGCCGAAACGTCGTACAGGCCGGCGAAACCGCCGACCCCGCCGATGACATTGGCGTTGTGAGTGGCCTTGATGGCCCCCTTCATCAGTTCGACGGCCTTGTCGCCTGCCTCTACGTCGACGCCGGCGCTGGCGTAGGTGATCTGGCCCTGTTCGGGGGAGGTCATACTCGCTCTTTCTTGTCGTCGGCGGTCAGGAGCTTCTCCAGTTCCGAATCCGGCCCGGGGTCGCACGAGCCGTGTTCCTGTTCTGCGTCGCTGCGTTCCAGCAGGTTCTTGCCCAAGCGGTCCGCGGACGGCAGCTCGATCGGGTACTCGCCGGTGAAACACGCGGTGCACAGCCGCTCGCGGGGCTGTTCGGTCGCCTCGATCATGCCCTCTTCGGAGATGTACCCCAGGCTGTCGGCGCCGAGTGACGCCCTGACATCTTCGACCCCGATGCCGTTGGCGATCAGCTCGGCCCGGTTGGCGAAGTCGATGCCGTAAAAGCACGGCCACTTGATGGGCGGGGACGAGATGCGCACATGCACCTCGGCGGCCCCGGCTTCCCGCAGCATCCGGACCAGGGCCCGCTGGGTGTTGCCGCGGACGATCGAATCGTCGATCACCACCAGCCGCTTGCCCTGCACCACTGACCGCAGCGGGTTCAGCTTCAACCGGATGCCGAGCTTGCGGATGGTCTGGCTGGGCTGGATGAAGGTCCGGCCCACATAGGCGTTCTTGACCAGCCCCTGGCCATAGGGAATGCCCGACGCCTCGGCGTAGCCGATGGCAGCCGGTGTTCCGGATTCCGGCGTCGGAATCACCAGGTCGGCCTCGGCCGGGTGCTCCTTGGCGAGCTTCCGGCCCATCTCCACGCGGGCCGCGTGGATGCTGCGGCCGTTGATGGAGGTGTCCGGGCGGGCCAGGTAGACGTATTCAAAGACGCACCCGGCAGGCTTTTTCTCGGCAAAGCGCTGGGAGCGCAGGCCGTTCTCGTCGATGGCGATGAATTCGCCGGGTTCGACTTCGCGGACGAAGGATGCGCCCACGATGTCCAGCGCAGCAGTCTCGGAAGCGACCACCCAGCCGCGCTCCAGCCGGCCCAGCACCAGCGGGCGGACCCCGGCCGGGTCGCGGGCGGCGTACAGCGTGCCTTCGTCCATGAAGGTGAAGCAGAAAGCGCCGCGCAGCTTGGGCAGCAGCTCCAGGGAACGCTCCTCGAGGGTCTGTCCCTCCTCGCCGGCCATGAGCGCGGTGACCAGCGCGGTGTCCGTGGTGTTGCCTTGGGCCAGTTCGCCGCGGTCGGGCTTGCCGAACTTCTCCAAAACCTTCTCGTACAGTTCCGCGGAGTTGGTCAGGTTGCCGTTGTGGGCCAGCGCCACGGTGCCGGTGGCGGTGGCGCCCAGCGTCGGCTGCGCGTTCGCCCAGGTGGAGCCGCCGGTGGTGGAGTAGCGGCAATGGCCGACGGCGATGTGCCCGCTCAGCGTGTTCAGTGTGGTTTCGTCGAAGACCTGGGAGACCAGGCCCATGTCCTTGTAGACATTGATGCGTTTGCCGTCGCTGGTGGCAATACCGGCGGACTCCTGTCCGCGGTGTTGCAGGGCGTACAGGCCGTAGTAGGTCAGTTTTGCAACTTCTTCTCCGGGTGCCCAGACGCCGAAAACGCCGCAGGCGTCCTGGGGTCCCTTTTCGCCGGGGAGAAGTTCATGGGAGAGTTTTCCGTCACCGCGTGCCACCCGCCTATTCTCTCATGCGCCCGGCGCGCGGCCTCACCGAGGTGACGGGCATTACGGGCGCCCGCCGGCAGGCTACGCCGTGCGTTCGCCCTCGGCGTCGCCGTCGGTTTCGCCGTCCCGTTCGCGGGTGATGGCGGTGCTTCCGGCCCGGTCACCGGGCGTCTCCGGAAGGTCAGCGGGGCCCGAGGGATCCGCTGCGGGGTCCGCCGAATCTTCCTGCCCCGGTTCGGCAACCGCCGTCACGTGCTTCGCGCGCTTGACGCTGGCACGGTCGATCAGCAGGAACAGCAGCGATCCCACCAGGATGCCGCCCAAGGCAAACAGCACGGCCAGGAAGGCGAAAACGGTGCCGCGGGTGAACTCCTCGTTCTCCGGCCCGGTGTAAGCGGACACGGCGGCCAGCACGACGCCCAGCACGGCCCAGACAAAGATGAAGGGCGCAAACTTCGGCGCCCGGCGAACGGTGACGTCGCGGCGCTCCGGCTCGATGGGTCTGCGGTCGCGAGCCGGTTCTTGCTCAGAAGTCATACATTCCAGCCTACCGGGCGAAGAGCGGCAGCCTGTCCGCCAGTTCGGCCCGCAGCCCGGAGGCCGCCACCTTGCCCTCGGCGACGGCGGCGTCCCACCCGAGCGCGCCCGTCACGAGGGCCAACCAGGTGGCGGGGTCGGTTTCCACCACGTTCGGCGGTGTGCCCCGGGTGTGCCGGGGGCCCTCGATGCACTGGGCGACGCCGAACGGCGGCACCCGCACCTCGACGCTGTTGCCGGGGGCACGCTCGGCCAGTTCCTCCAAGGCGTACCGCACCGCCGTGGCAGTGGTCTTCCGGTCCGTGGCCCCGCCCCGCCACGCACCCAGGGCGGCGGTGCCCTCCTGAGCCGGGATCCGGCGTCGTACTCCCATCAAAAGGTCCTTCCGCGCTCAGTCCAGCAGCGCGACCATGGGCGGTGCCAGCCGCAACCGCCCGACGGGCTGGCCGCCGCCCAGCACCGGCTTGACCACGTCCTCCAGCACCGGGCCGACCTTGTCCACGTCGACGGCGCCGCAGGCGGCCAGCAGGGTCAGCGCGATCAGCGACGCGGCACGGCCGCTGCCGTCCAGGATCTTCACCGCCACCGAGACGCCGCGGGGTGTGCCCATCACGATCACGCCCTCGGCGCCGGACTTGGCAACGACCCCCAACTCCTCCATCACTACGGTGTTTTCCTGGCCCCAGCCGTGCACCGCCCACGGGTAGTCCAGCATGGCGGTGGCGATGGTGGCGGCGCGGGCATCGGCGTTCTTGTCCGCCGGCGCCTTCGCCAGCTTCCCGACGGCCCGGGCCAGGCCGGTCAACGACACCGCGGGTGCCGGGGCGCCGCAGCCGTCGACGGCGATGTGCTCGATCTTTTCCTCGGCGTACTCCTCGATCACTTCCATCACGCGGCGCTGGAGGGGGTGGTTCGGTTCCAGGTAGGTGTGGGTGTTCCAGCCGTTCTCCACGCAGGCCCAGAGGAAGGCGGCGTGCTTGCCGGAGCAGTTAAAGGACAGCCGCTGCTGGCCGCGTTCGGTGCGGACCAGCCAGCCGCGCGCCTGCTCGTCCTGGGGCCACGCCGGCGGGCAGCGAAGATCGGCTTCGGTCAGGCCGGCGGCCTTGAGCATGCCCTCCACCACGTCCATGTGCTCCAGCGATCCCACGTGGCTGGCGCAGGCCAGGGCCACCTGGTCGCCGCGCAGCGGGACGCCGGACTGCATGGCCGCCAGGGCCTGGAAGGGCTTGAGGGTTGAGCGCGGAAAGATCGGTGCGGTGATGTCGCCGAGTTCGGTCACCACGGTGCCGTCCGCGGCCATGACCACCGCGGAGCCCAGGTGGCGGGACTCGATGAAACCGTTGCGTTCAACGACGGCCAGTTCCACGGCGTCCGCGGCTTTGAATGTCTCGGGCATGGACTTAGTTTAGGGGCCGGTGCAACAACTTCGAGGCTCCGCCCCGCGCCCAGTAGGCTAGTTCCTTGTGAAGGTACTTGTGATCGGCCCCGGCGGCCGCGAGCACGCAATAATCCGTTCCCTGCTGGCCGATCCCTTTGTCACCGAGGTGCATGCAGCCCCAGGCAACGCCGGCATCGCGCAGATCGTGCCCACGCACCCGGTGGATGCGAGCGACCCGGTGGCGGTGACCGAGCTGGCCCGGCGGCTGGAGTCCGACCTGGTGGTAGTGGGCCCGGAGGCCCCGCTGGCCGCCGGCGTGGCCGACCCCCTGCGCGCGGCCGGGATCCCGGTGTTCGGCCCCAGCAAGGAAGCGGCCAGGCTCGAAGGCTCCAAGGCCTTCGCCAAGCAGGTCATGGCCGCCGCGAACGTGCCCACCGCCATGGCGCACGTGGCCACCAACGCCGAGGAAGCGGCCGAAGCCCTGGATTCGTTCGGGGCCCCCTATGTGGTCAAGGACGACGGGCTGGCGGCCGGCAAGGGCGTGGTGGTGACCGAAGACCGCGACGCCGCTCTGGCGCACGCCCAGGCCTGCTTCGATGCCGGCGGTTCCGTGGTCATCGAGGAATTCCTCGACGGCCCGGAGGTCTCCCTGTTTGTGATTTCCGACGGCGAACGCGCCATTCCGCTGGTACCGGCGCAGGATTTCAAGCGGATATACGACGGCGACGAGGGCCCGAACACCGGCGGCATGGGCGCCTACACCCCGCTGACCTGGCTGCCGCCCGGCTTCGTCGACGAGGTCATGGACCGCGTGGCGCTGCCGACCATCCGCGAGATGGCTCACCGCGGCACCCCGTTCGTGGGTGTGCTGTTCTGCGGGCTGGCCGTCACCGGCCGCGGCGTGCGGGTGATCGAATTCAACGCCCGCTTCGGGGACCCGGAAACCCAGGCGGTACTGGCCCGGCTGCGCACTCCGCTGGGCGGGCTGCTGCTGGCCGCCGCCAAGGGGGAACTGGACGACGCCGAACAGTTGGTCTGGTCCAAGCGGTCTGCCGTAACGGTGGTGTTGGCCTCGGAGAATTACCCGGGAACTCCGCGCACCGGGGACCGGATCCGCGGCCTGAAGAAAGCCAACGCCTTGACCGACGTGCACGTGATCCACGCCGGGACCGCCCTGGACGAGAACGGCAAGGTGGTCAGCGCCGGCGGGCGCGTGCTCGCCGTCGTCGCGCTGGGTGAAGACCTGGTGGAAGCCCGCGAACGTGCCTACGAAGGCATCGAAGCCATCAGCCTGGAGGGGTCGCAGTACCGCAACGACATTGCCTTGTTGGCCGCCGAGGGCAAGATCAAGGTGCCCGCGGCCGGCACGAACTCCCGGGCCGGCGCACAGAGAGACTGAGGACCGTCAAACCATGGCTTTTGCCCCCGAAGTACTCGAACTGCCCGGCTGGAAGCACGTCTATTCCGGCAAGGTCCGCGACCTGTACTTCCCGGCCGCCCCGCAGCAGGTGGAGACGGCCAGCGACGATATTGCCGCCGAAGGCCTGTTGGACCGGCGCAACGACACCGTGCTGGTGGTGGCGAGCGACCGGATCAGCGCCTACGACCACGTGCTGTCCAGCGAGATCCCGGACAAGGGCCGGATCCTCACCCAGCTGAGCCTGTGGTGGTTTGAACAGCTCGCCCAGGGGGACAACCCGGTGGCGCACCACGTGGTGTCCACCGAGGTGCCCGATGCGGTGGCCGGCCGGGCCATGGTCTGCAAGAAACTGGACATGTACCCGGTGGAATGCATCGCCCGCGGCTACCTCACCGGGTCGGGACTGGCCGAGTACCGCCAATCCCGGACCGTGTGCGGGTTGCCCCTGCCCGCCGGCCTGGTGGACGGCTCCCGGCTGGAGCCCGCCATCTTCACCCCCTCGGCCAAGGCCGAAGTAGGCGAGCATGACGAGAACATCACCTACGACGCCGTGGTCCAGACCGTCGGCGCGGAGACCGCCGCCCGGCTGCGCGAGAAGACCCTGCAGATCTACACGCGGGCCGAAGCCATCGCACGGGAGCGGGGAATCATCCTGGCGGACACCAAGGTTGAGTTTGGCGTCGACCCGACGACGGGGGAGATCACCTTGGGCGACGAGGTGCTGACCCCTGACTCCTCGCGCTTCTGGGATGCGGAAACCTATGAGCCGGGCCAGACGCAGCCGTCGTTCGACAAGCAGTTCGTGCGCGACTGGCTGACTTCGCCGGCCTCCGGCTGGGACAAGAACTCTGACACCCCGCCGCCGGCCCTGCCGGAGGAGATCGTGCAGAAGACGCGGGCCCGCTACGTCGAGGCCTACGAACGGCTCACCGGCCGGACGTTCGCCTAACCGGCAGCGGAGCCGCCTACGCTTGTTGCTGATGGGGAACGAGGACCCGTTCGTAGATCAGCACCGCGGCGGTGGCGACCGGGACAGCGACGAGAGCGCCGAGGATTCCGCCGAGCGTGGCGCCCGCGATCGCGGCGATAATCACCAAGGCGCCGGGGACCGCAACAGCACGGGCCATCACGCGAGGGGTGAAAACATAAGCCTCGATCTGTGCATAGACCAGCAGGACGAGCCCAACGCCGAGAGCCGTGGCAGGTGAAACCATCAGCGTAAAGAGCGCGATGATGGCATAGGCCGCTATGGTGCCGACCACCGGAATCAAAGCACCCACGAAGGCCAACAGGGCCAGGAACAGCGGGAATGACGCGCCAATGAGGCTAAGGACGGTGAACACGAACAGCCCATTGACAAGGGCCAATACCAGCTGACCTGCGACGTAGCGCCCCACCGTCAGAAAGACTTCATCCGCGAGCTCGGCGGTCCGCTTCCTTCTGGACCGAGGAACAGCCTGGTATGCCTTGTGTAAGGTCGCCGGGAGGGTGGATGTGAAGTACAGACTGAGAATGGTGACCACGATCACCGCCGTCACGCCGTTCACCACAGTGGATCCGATGGACAGCAGGCCGCTGCCGAGCGCAGACAGGTTGCCTGGATCGGAAATGAACGTGACAGCTTGGTCCAGTAGGCCTTCCACATCGACGCTCGACCCGACCCACTCAATGCCGTCCTGAACCCACGGCTGGGCAAGGAAGCCGTCGACGATCGACGGGGCCGAGTTGATGAGCAAAAGGATCTGACTGGACAGCGCCGGGACGATGATGAGGAACAGCGCAATCACGGCGGCGATGCTGAGTGTAATGATGCCGAGGACAGCAGCCCACCGGGGAAAACCTTTCGATGTGGCCCAGCGGATAACGGGCTCGAAGGCCAGCGCAATGAAAAATGCCAGTCCTATGTACACCAACACAGACCCTAAGGACATGAGGGCGCTCAGCACGGCTGCGCCGGCCCCGACACCGAGGCTGGCAAGGAATGCCCATTTGAAGGGCCTGGTCCGCAGCGCTACCGGCACCACCGGTTGTTTGGGCGGATTTCCCCGCCGGACGCCGGTCCAACCGCGCGAACCGGCGCGGTGGTGGGGGCGCCTCATTGGTTAACCTGCCGACCCGCGCGAAAAGCCATGCGCGAGATCATACCCAAAGATGGCACTGCGCCTGTCGGTGCGGGCGACCGTGGTGAACGGGCTTTCCGGCTACCTTCTGTGGCCAGAGGCACGTTGGGCTTCCGCCAGCCGAACCTCGGCCTCGGCGACGGCCGCGGGATAGGCGTTGGCACCGCCGTCGTTAGCGGGACCCAGGGAACGCAGCGCGTCCGCACGTTTCAGGGCACGCAGCATGGCAGCGGTTTCCGGGCGCGAGACGTCCGACATGTCCGGGTAGTCGATGGCCAGCGCCGGATCCAGTTCGTACGCCAGCCAGCGGGCCCGGAGGGCGTCGTGTTGCGCCGCGGCGCCATGCCAGTCCCGCGTGTCCTGGTAGCGGATGGCGGCGGCGGCTGAACGGCTAATCCGCCAGACGGCGGGCGCGGCGCAGCCGGCGGCGAGCAGCAGCCAGAGCGGCACGGCGGCCGGGAAGGCGACCGCGGCGGCGAGTACTACGGCCAGGGCGCAGCACAGCCCGGAGAAGCAGTACCAGAAGGCCGTGTCCGGATCGGGACGGCGGCGCAGGCCGCGTTCAACCGCGTAGGAGGTTAGGAAAACCACGGCGGCAAGCAGGACCGTTGCCACGGCCAGCTGCGCAAACTCTGCGAGGAACATCGACACCCCTGCTGACGGAGTTATCTTCCATTCCAGTACGTGGCGCGGGCGGAGTCAATGGTGAGGGCGCTGCGGCGCCGCCCCGGGTCACTTGTCGACGCGGCCGACGACGTCGTCCAACTGCTTGAAGACCAGGGCCTGCGGCGCCTTGCTCATCAACGTCCGCTGGAGCTTTTGCTTCCACGGTTTCCGCTGCCGTGCCATGCCTGCCATCTTGCGCGAGCGCTCGACGACCTTGGCGGCATGCGGGGCCCGGGCCCGTTCGTAGTTGCGCAGGGCCGTGGTGATGTCCCAGTCGGCGGCCAGCGCGTCGGCCAGCGCGACGGCGTCCTCGAGGGCCTGGCCCGCACCTTGGCCCAGGAACGGCAACATGGGGTGCGCGGCGTCGCCCACCAGAGTGGCGTGGCTGCCGGACCAGACAGCCGCGGGTTTCCGGTCGAACAGTTCGTGCGCCATGATGTCCTGGCTCTTCGTGGCGCCGATGACCGCCCGGACGGCCGGGTGCCAGCCCTCGAAGCGCTGCAGGGCCAGGGTGCGCCAGAGGACTTCGTCGTCCTGCGCCAACGCGTCATTGGGCATGGTGGCGTACCAGTAGATGAGGCCACCGGGCAGCGGGACCATGCCGAAGACTTCCCCGTTGCCCCAGGACTCGCCCCACGGCAGCCAGTCGGGATCCAGGTCGCCGATCGGGCAGACCGCCCGCATGGCGGTGATGCCGGAGGCGCGCGGGGCGCCGTCTCCGACCAGGTCGTGGCGGACCAGCGAGCGCAAGCCGTCCGCGCCGATCACCAGGTCGGCGTGGAGGGAGCCGCCGTTGTTCAGCGTGACCGTCCCGCCGTGCGGATCGCGGCGGAACTTCACCGCCTGCAGACCCAGGTGCACCGTGTTGACGTAGAGCGAGTCGTTCAGCAGCGTGGTGAGGTCGGAGCGGTGGATGGAACGCAGCGGGTGGCCGTAGCGCTGCCGCAGGTCTTCGCTGCTGAAAGTGGACAGCACGTTGCCGAACTGGTCGTGCGAGCTGCCGCCGACGGGGAGGGAGGCCCCTTCAAACGCGTCCAGTACGCCGAGGCGCTGCAGGGCGCGCGTCCCGTTGGCCCAGATCGTCAACCCGGTGCCCAGCTGCTGCAGCGTTCCGGCGCGTTCGACCACGTGGACTTTCCAGCCGGTTCGTTGCAAGGCCCGCGCAGTGGCGAGCCCGCCGATTCCGGCCCCTACGATGAGCGCCGAGCGCTGCAATGACCCCATGGGACCATACTTCCCGCTCTAGGGCCGGGTTCACAACTTTCCTCCGGTACAAACCGGTTCCGGGAGCGGAAAAGCAAGAACTCCCGCTGCTCCGATGAGCAGCGGGAGTTCTCAGTGATTGGTCGGGGTGACAGGATTTGAACCTGCGACCTCGTCGTCCCGAACGACGCGCGCTACCAAGCTGCGCCACACCCCGATACCGTTGCCCCGCCGTCGTCGTGACGGCCGCGAAAGCAACTGTTCAAGGATAGCGGAGACAGCCCCCAAAGGAGAAATCGACGGCGGCCCGGCCGGTGTCAGACGAGTGAGTCCTTCCACGCGGCGTGCAGTTGGGCGAAGCGGCCGTCGCCGGCGATCAGTTCCGCCGGCGAGCCATCCTCGACTACCCGCCCCTCGTGGATGACCAGCACCCGGTCGGCGATCTCAACGGTGGAGAGCCGGTGCGCGATGATCAGCGCCGTGCGGTTGCCCAGCAGCGTCTGCAGGCCTTCCTGGACCTGGCGCTCGCTGGGGATGTCCAGCGACGCGGTGGCTTCGTCCAGGATCAGCACGGCCGGGTCGGCCAGGAACGCGCGCGCGAAGGAGATGAGCTGCCGCTGGCCGGCCGAGACGCGGCCGCCGCGCTTGTTCACGTCGGTGTCGTAACCCTCGGGCAGCGACAGGATGAACTCGTGGGCGCCGACGGCGCGGGCCGCGTCTTCGATCTGTGCGCGGCTGGCCTCCGGGTTGCCCAGGGCGATGTTCTCCGCGACGCTGCCGCTGAACAGGAACGCTTCCTGCGTGACCATCACGACGGCGCGGCGCAGGTCTTCGTTGGACAGCTGCCGCAGCTCGATGCCGTCCAGGGTGAGCGATCCGGACGTCAGGTCGTAGAAGCGGGCGATCAGTTTGGCCACGGTGGACTTGCCGGCTCCGGTTTGCCCGACGACGGCGACCGTCTGGCCGGCGGGAATGTCCAGGTTCAGCCTGGGCAGCACCACCCGGCCGTCCCCGTAGCCGAAGACGGCATCACGGAACCGGATCGCGCCGCGGGCGTCCTTGAGCGGAACCGGCCGGGCCGGGGGGACGATGGTCGGCTCTTCTTCCAGCAGCCCGGAGACCTTCTCCAGCGCGGAGGCCGCGGACTGGAAGGAGCTGTAGAACATGGCGATCTGTTCGGTGGGGCGGAAGACCTGCTTGGTGGCCAGCAGCACCGCGACCAGGGTGCCGATGGCAAGGTCGCCGTCGAGCACCCGGAAGCCGCCGATCAGCAGCACCACGGCCACGGTCAGGTTGCCGACGCCGTTCAACACCGGCTGGAGCACGCCGAAGTACTTGATGTTCCTCAGGGTCGCGCCGCGGTAGTCGGCGGCCAGCTCGTTGTAGCGCTCGGAGTTCTCCTGCTCGCGGCGGAAGGCCTTGACCGCCCGGATGCCGGTCATGGTTTCCACAAAGTGCACGATCAACCGGGCGGACACCACCCGGGAGGCCCGGTTGGCCAGCTCGGAGCCCTTTTGGTACCACCGGGTGACGAAGGCAATGGGGATGGCGGCGACCAGGATGATCAGCCCGCTCTTCCAGTCCAGTCCCACGATGCTGACGGCCGTGAAGAGCATGAACATCACGCCGGAGGTCAGCTGGGTGACGCCGTTGTCCAGCAGTTCCCGCAGCGCCTCCAGGTCCGAGGTCTGCCGGGAGATGATCCGGCCGGACGTGTAGGTTTCGTGGAACTCCAGGCTCAGCCGCTGGGTGTGCCGGAAGACCCGGACCCGCAGGGCCAGCAGCATGGCCTGGCTGAGCCGGGCGGTGACGTAGATGTAGGCCGCCAGCAGGGATCCGCCGGCAATTGCGATGGCGGCGTAGGCAGCGCCGACCAACACCAGGGGAGTGGCGTCGCCGCCGGTGAAGGCCGGCAGCGCATTGTTGATGCCGAAGGCCACCAGCACCGGACCGGCTGCCCGGGCGGCATTGCTGGCCACCACCAGCACAATCGAGAGCGCGAACAGCCGCTTGTGCGGAGACACAAGTTCGCCGAGCAGGCGCAACGAGCGCCGCCTGACGGCTTTGCGGTCGGCCTGGTCCAGGTTGATGTTGTCTTCGCCGGCGACTCCGGTCATGGAACTCATCGGGCTTCCTTCGCGTCCAGGACGTCTTCGACGGTGGGCTCGGCCGCCAGCGAGGCGATCACGTACCGGTAGTGTGTGCTGCTGCGCAGCAGTTCCGAGTGGCTGCCGAGGGCGGCAATCCGGCCGTCCTGCAGCAACGCCACCCGGTCGGCCAGCGCCACGGTGGAGGGCCGGTGCGCCACGATCACGGTGGTGGTGCCGCGCAGCTCTTCCCGCAGCCGCTGCGTCACCGCTTCTTCGGTCCGCACATCCAGGGCCGAGAGCGGGTCGTCCAGCACCAGCACGGCCGGGCGGGCCGCGATGGCCCGGGCCAGCGCGATCCGCTGCCGCTGCCCGCCGGACAGGCTCAGCCCTTCCTCGCCGATCCGCGTATCCACGCCTTGCGGCAGGTCGTAGGCGAACCGGGCCTGCGCCACCTCGAGCGCCCGGGAGAGCAGTTTTTCTGGATCTTCGCCGTTCCGATGGGCCCCCAGCAGCACGTTGTCCCGGACCGAGGTGGAGAACAGCGTGGAATCCTCGAAGGCCACCGACACATGGCCGCGCAGCTCGGCCAGCGGGAAACGACGGATATCCGTACCGTCCAGGTGCACGGCGCCGGAGGTGACCTCGTACAGCCGGGGGATCAGCTGCAGCAGGGTGCTCTTGCCCGAGCCGGTGACCCCGACCAACGCCAAAGTTTCCCCCGCACGCACGTGCAGGTCCACGCCTTTGAGGACCGGGGGCGCGTCCGCGGCGGCGTCGGGATAGCGGAAGACGACGTCGGACAGGCGCAGTTCCCCGCGCACGGAGCCGGGCGGCGCCGGTACGTCCGGGTCGGTGATGGTGTTCTTCGTATCCATCACGTCGAAGTGCCGGTCCAGGGCGGTCTTCGCCGTCAGGGTCATGCCCATCAGGGAACCGATCGCTTCCACCGGCCCGGCCACCACGGCGGCGGTGGCAAAAAAGGCGACCAGGTCGCCCACGGTCATGTGTCCGCCGGAGACCTGCATGATGCCGATGACCAACGCGGCGCCGAGCACCAGATCGGGCAGCGAAACAACGGTGGCCAGGAACTTGGACAGCGTGCGGGCCTTGGCCAGTTCGGTCTGGCGCAGTTCTTCGGCCTGGCCGTGGAAGTTCTCCAGCGCGTACTTGCCGCGGCCGAAGGCCTTGAGCACCCGGATGCCGTGCACCGATTCTTCCACCGTGGTGGCGAGGTCCCCGGCCTGGTCCTGGCTCAGCCGGGAGGAAGCGCCGAACGCGGTGCGGAAGCGGAACCCCTGCCAGACAAGGGGTACGGCGGCGACCAGGAAGATCAATCCCAACAGCTGGTTCAACGCGAACATCAGCGCCAGCCCCGCAACCACCGTCACGAAGGAGACCACCAGCATGAGCGACCCGAACGCCAGCCACCGGCGGATTAGGCCCAAGTCGGCCATGGCGCGGGAGAGCAGTTGGCCCGAACCCCACCGGTCATGGAAGGCGGCCGGCAGATGCTGCACGTGCCGGTAGAAGCTGGTGCGCATGCCCATCTCCACGTCCGTGGCGGGGGCGATCGCGAACACGCGCCGCAGGTACACCAGGGCGGCCTCGGCCAAACCCAGAACGGCAATGACGACGGCGGGGCCCCAGACTTCCGAGGGGTGGCCGCCGGTATGGATGGTATCCACCAGGCCGCGCAAGACCTGGGGGATGGCCAGCGCCACCAGGCTGGCACCGAGGGCACTGAAGAATCCCAGGATCAGCCGGGGGAGGATGGGCCGGACATAGTGTTTGAGCCGGGCGATCGAGCGCCAGAGGGATAACTCAGTCATGTGGTCGATTCATCGCAGTGGTTCGGAGGCTTCGTGTACCGCAGCAACTATCCTAGCGACCGGGGTTGAGGCGTCGATCACCGACGGCCCGGCGCGAGCCGACGCGTTGGGAAACCGATGCTCGCTAGTCTGGGCCGAACCATTCACCAACGGGGGAGAGCATGGATCTGGCGGACGTGGTGCACGGCTTCGGGTTGGTCCTGTGGATGTCAATGCTCTTTCCGCTGCTGCAAGTGGTGGCCGTCCTGCTCTTGGCGCTGCGGAAGCAGCCCGGCTGGCTGGTGCTGCTGGTGGAACCGGTTCTGTCCATGGTGTTGATGGGCGTGGCGGGCGCTTTCAGCCTTGCCGTCCTGGTGTTGCCCGCGGTGGCCGCCTACGGATGGTGGCGGTGGCGCCGGCGGTTAGCGGCGGGCGGGGTTCCGGTCCATCCGGTCCAGCGGCCCGATTGGCTAGCCGCGGCCCTCCTGACGGTGCTGGTCCTGGTGTTCTTCGGTATCGAGGTGCTGCCCATGATGCTGACCCACATGGCCAGCCCGGGGGACATTGCTGAAGTAGTGGTCGCCAGCCTCCTGACACCGCTGCTGTACCTCGGGCTCGCGCGCGGCGTTATCGAAGCCTGGTGGCTCGGCGTCACCCTCTCGCTGATGGGTTTGGCCGCAGTGGCAGCGGGCGCAAACCCGCAGGTCCTCTTTGCACAGGACGGCATCGTCGTCACCGTCCTGCTGGGGGTCCTGTGCCTGTACGGCTGGTCCAAGTGGCGTGCCGGACGCGCGGAGACGGCAGCTTCCGCCTAGCATCGCGCTTCCCTTGGCATCGTGCGCTCGCTGGCTGCTTACCGCCTGTCATTGTGCGTTCGCGGGCTGCTGGCCTTCCATCTGGCATCGTGGGTGAGCGGGCTGCCTACCGCCTGTCACAGTGCGTTCGCGGGCTGGTGGCTTTCCAACTGCATCGTGCGCGAGCGGGCTGCTGGTGTGGCCGTCACCCGGAGGCCCAGCTTGCATGATTTTCCGGGCCGCTCCCATTGTTACCGCATGCACTGCCTCTGGGCCGGCACTACTCCTACACAATGGCTCCTTTCGATGGCCGTCGAATGTGTGTACGAATAAAATTGTGGTATGGCTCTTGCACCGTTGGACCGCACCGTGGAGATGGGAACATCCCTGGCCCAGGCGTGTGTCCTGCTGCAGGATGTCGCTGACTGCTTTCCCGCCGACTCGGCGTCCCTGTCCACCCGGGATCTTGCCAATACCGTCGCGGCGGTGGAGGACGTTTCGAAGCTTGTGGAGTTCCTGCAGGCCGTCGGCGCCCTAGCCGTGGAGCGGGCGGACATTGCTGCCAACGGGGAACACTCGACGGCGCCCGGACCCGGACCAGGAGCCGGCGCCGCGGCCGGCGATGCGGGGGAGTGGGCGGACCCGGCGGCGGCGATCAACACCGGCGGTGTGGAGGCCGCGAACCCGGACCTGTCCGGGTCCAAGCAGGCGCCGCGCCGCCGCAAGACAGAGTTTGCCAACACCGGGGAGTATCTGCGCTCAAGGCTGGGGATCGGTATTGTCGAGGCGCGGCGCAGGCTGCGGGTCGGCAAGGCGATCACAGCGCCGGTGCGGTTCGACGGGGAACCCGGTGTCCCGGCGCTGCCGGTCTTGGCGGCGGCCATGGCCGGCGGTGAGGTCAGCGGCCAGGCCGCGGCCGTGGTGGTGGATTCGCTGGACCGGGCCCGGCACGCCGGCACGCCGGAGGCGTTGCAGGCGATGGAAGCGTCGCTGGTCCGGCAGGCCGTAGAGGCCGATGCCGACACCCTGGTGATGGTCGCCAGGACGTGGGAAACCGCGGTCGACCAGGACGGTGCCGAGCCGACGGAGGAGGAACTGCGGGTCCGGCAGGGCATGTTCTACCGGGGCCGGCGGCGGGGGCTGCACCAGTTCGTCATTAACACCACCGATGCCCAGTACGAAGCTCTCGCCACCGTGATGAACAGCGCCGCGAACCCGCGGATCCGCCCCGACGCCATCGACACCGCCGCCAACGGCGGAAGTGGAGGTGGCACGGCAGGGTCCGCCGGCCCCGGCACTGGCAGCGCGGAAAAAACCGACGCACGCAGCACAGCGGCAGGCACGGATCATGCTGGTGCGGCCGGGACCGGCGTGGCAAACGCCGCAGCCGCCACATGCGCTGCCGACCCGGAAATGATTCCGGCTGTAGGGGCTGGGTCGGCAGGGGCTGATGGCCGCGGGGCGGTGGATCCGTCCGTGGTGGAGGCGATGGACGATGCCACCCGGGCGCAGAAGCTGCTGGCCGGCCTGGTCGGGGCCTGCCGGATCGCGTTGAACACCGGCAGGCTCCCGGACTCGGGCGGGCACCGTACACAGGTGATCGTCACCGCCGGGTATGACCAGCTGGCCGGGCTGCTCTCCGGCGGCGGCAGCGCGGTCTTCAACGGACCTGTCTCGGCCACCACGGTCCGCCGGATGGCCTGCGACGCCGAGATCATCCCGGCGGTCCTCGGCTCCGAGGGCGAAATCCTGGACCTGGGCAGGTCGCAACGGTTCTTCAACCGCGCCATCCGCCGGGCACTGGTCGCCCGGGACAAGGGCTGCGCCTTCCCCGGGTGCAGCATGCCCGCGTTCTGGACCGAAGCACACCACATCATCCCGTGGTGGGCCGGCGGCCGCACCACCGTCGACAACGGGGTGTGCCTCTGCCTGCTCCACCACGACCTAATCGAGCAAGGCAACTGGGAGATCAACGTCCTCGACGGCATCCCCTGGTTCACCCCGCCGGACTACATCGACCCCCGCCGCAAACCGCTGCGCAACTCCTACTGGCAAACCCACGTCCCACCCCAACCACTCCAAGCCGCACCTTGACCAATCCGGCGCAGGTGGAGCGCGGGCGAACCTGGATGCATGTGCGGGTGGACGCGCAGGGACAGTTGGAACGCATAAGCGGCGTGCTAAGTGGAAAAGCACAGCCTTTGTCGGACAAATGGCACCATAAGCTTCTGTGCTAGCTGATGGGCCTCCGCCGGGAGCGAGCTTCTGCGCGCAGTTGAGCGATGCCTCCGCCGGGAGCGGGCTTCTGCGCGCAGTTGAGCGATGCCTCCGCCGGGAGCGGGCTTCTGCGCGCAGTTGAGCGATGGGCATTCGCCCGGGACGGAGCTTCTGCGCTCAGCTAAGCCCGGGGGCGCCGGCCGGGACTTCGCCGGCCGGAGCCGCCGGTGTCAGCGTCAGCAGCACAGCCTCCGGGCGGCAGGCGAAGCGCACCGGAGCCAGACGGGACGTTCCCAGCCCGGCCGACACATTCAACGGGACGCTACGCCCCTCGTGCTCCCAGTACGTCAGTCCACGAGCGCGCCAAGTGGGCAGATCGCAATTACTGATCAAGGCCCCGTAGCCGGGGATGCAGACCTGGCCACCATGGGTGTGCCCGGCCAGCATCAGGTCGGCGTCGTCGGCAGTAAACCGGTCCAGCACCCGCTGGTACGGGGCGTGGGCCACCGCGATCCGCAGGTATGCGGCTTCATCGGCGGTAGTCGAACCGTTTGGGAACCCCGCATAACGGTCGCGCTGCAAGTGCGGATCGTCCACGCCCGTGAAGTCCAGCCGCACGCGGCCCACCACCAGCGACTGGTGCCGGTTGGTCAAGTCGACCCAGCCGGCGGTGCCGAACGCCGCGTGCATCTCACGCCACGGCAGTTCACGCTCCGCATAGTCCTTGGGCTGAGTGGAGGGGCCGGTGAGGTAGGAGAACGGGTTCTTCATCACCGGAGAGTAGTAATCGTTGGAGCCCGGGACGAACACGCCCGGAACGTCCATTAGCGGCGCAAGCGAGTCCAGCAGGGGCTTTACGGCCTGGTGATGGCTGAGGTTATCGCCGGTGTTGACCACCAGATCCGGTTCCAGCGAGGCCAACTGCCGCAGCCACCTCTGCTTCAGCGTCTGCCCGGGTGTCATGTGGATGTCGGACAGATGCAGGATCTTTAGGGGGCCCCTGCCGACAGGCAAGATGGGCAGCGTTTCTTCGCGTACTTTGAACAGGTTCCGCTCGATAACGGAGCCGTAGACGAGCGCGGCCCCGCCCGCGGCAGTGGCCCCAAGGGCCAGGGTGCCTGCGGTACGGAGCCGTGCTCGCAGCAAGTCAGTGTCCACGGTTAGTCGTCGTCCCCGTTGCCGTTTCCGTTGCCTCCACCGTTGCCGTTGCCGTTTCCATTGCCTCCGCCATTGCCGTTTCCGTTGCCGGAATCGCCGGAGTCACCGCCCGAATCCCCGTCGCCTTCGTCGCTGCTGTTGCTGGAATTCGAGTTGTTGTTCGACTCGGAGGGTGCCGGGGCCTGGACCGGTCGGGGCGGATACATCATGCTGCTCGGCGCGGAGCCGAACTCGCCCGTTTTATACAAGCCGGCGACCTTCTCCATGTAATCGGTCCACTGGCCGCCGGCAATGGTCGCACCGTCCACGTAGCTGCGCGTCACGCCGTTGATCGGAATGTTGTTGATCGACTTGTAGGCGTTCGGATTGCCCACCCAGGAAGCAGTGGAGATGCCCTTGGTGTAGCCCACCGTCCAGGTGTACTCAGACTTGTCGGTCGTGCCGGTCTTGACAGCGGAGGGAACACCAATCGGATGGATTCCGCCCAGCTGCAGGTTGACCAGGTTTTCCAGCGGGACGCTGACGGCAGCAGCGACTTCTTCCGAGATCGCCCGTTCACAGGACTTCTTCGGCACTTCGTACTCGTTGCCCTGGGCATCCGTGACGGAGGTCAGCGCGATCGGCTTGCAGTACACGCCGCCGTTGGCGAACGCCGCGAACGAAGCCGCCATCGTCATCGGGGAAACGTTGGTCGTGCCGATGATGAAGGACGGGTGCTCAATGCTGATCGGCTCTTTGTCCGTCGCCGTGCGAACGCCGAGGCGGGTTGCCGCATCCTGGATGTCGCAGAGGTCCAGCTGCGCGGCCATGGCTGCGGTAGCAGAGTTAATCGACCACGTCAGGCCCTGGCTGGCGGTCATGGTCCGCTCGAAACCGGGCAGCGCATTCTGGAAGTCCCACTCACTGAACCACGCGTCCGGAGGCAGGCAGCTGGCATTCCAGTTGTACTGCGCCGGGTACTCCGTCCGGCGCGCGTCGACCGATGCGTTGAGCGCCTTGCCTGCTTCGAGCCAGGCGACCATTGTGTAGGGCTTCATCGTAGAGCCGGGCTGCCAGCCGTTGCCGCCGCCCATATCCGCGTCGACGTTGTAGTTCAGCTCCGTATTGGCCACGCCGTCTTCGGGGCTGTAGTTGGTGTTCTGGGCCATCATCAGGATGTTGCCGGTGCCGGGTTCAACCGAAACCATGGACGAGCCGACGCCGGACTCATCGCCCACGGGGACTTCCTGCTCGATCTGCTTCTGGCCTTCCTTCTGGAGGCGGGAGTCGAGCGTGGTCTTGATGGTGAGGCCGCCACGGGCCAGAAGCTTCGCCCGCTCCGTGGAATCTGCGCCGAACGCATCGGACTGCATGATGGCGTGCTGCACGTAGCTGCAGAAGTAGTCGGCAAAGTTCGCCGCGACACAGCCGGAACGCACCGGCTTGAGGTTCAAGCCCAGGTCGCTGGCAACGGCCTCGTCGTACTCCTCTTGGGTGATCTTGCCCGCGCTAAGCATGGCGGACAGCACCGTATTGCGCCGCTCCACCGTCGCTTCCGGATTGTTCACCGGATTGAAGTAGTTGGGCGACTGCACCATGCCGGCCAGCATGGCCGACTGCTGGATGTTCAGCTTGGCCGCGGGAACACCGAAAAAGGTCTTCGCCGCAGCTTCAATGCCGTAGACCTGGCCGCTGAACAACACGATGTTCAGGTAGCCCTGCAGGATCTCTTCCTTGCTGAATTCCTTTTCGACGGCGATGGCCAGCTTCGCCTCGCGCAGCTTGTCGCCGATGTCCTTGGTGCCGCTGATGGTCAGCTCTTCGGCGCCCTTGCCCGCGGAAGCACCGGCGTCGATCAGCACGTTGTTGACATACTGCATGGTCAGCGTGGAGGCGCCCTGCAGGTCCCCGCCGGCCATGTTCGTCACCGCGGCGCGCATGATGCCCTGGGGGTCCACACCGTTGTGCTCGTAGAAACGAACGTCCTCGATGGAGATGATGGCGTCCTGCATGTGCTGGGAGACCTTGTCCAAGGTCACCGGGACGCGGTTTTCGGCGTAGAACGTGGCAATCAATTTGCCGTCGGCGGAGAGGATCCGCGACGGCTGGGCCAGCGGCTGCGTCTGCAGTTCGTCCGGCAATTGGTCGAAGTATTCGATCGATGAGGTGGCCCCGACACCGGCTACGGCTGCGGCCGGAACCAGCAGGCCGGCTGCGAGAACGCCACAGAGCGCACTGATACCCAAGAAGCCAACGATCTTGCCCAGGGTGGTCGCAGTGTCGAAGAAGGGGGATTTGCGAGCGGCCATGGGGTTCAGTTTACAAGCAAGCGCTACCCTTTGAGTTATGACCAAATGGGAATACGCGACAATTCCGCTCATTATCCACGCGACCAAGCAGATTCTGGACCAGTGGGGTGAGGACGGCTGGGAGCTCGTCCAGGTGTTCCCCGGACCGAACGGAACCAATCCGGTTGCCTATTTGAAGCGGGAGAAGCAGTAGCCATGACGGAAACGACAGAGGCGCGGAAGTCCAGCGTCGAAGAGCGGCTGGCCGGTCTGGGTCTGTCCCTGCCGGACGTGGCAGCTCCGGTGGCCGCCTACGTACCGGCGGTTGTCTCGGGGAACTATGTGTACACCTCCGGGCAGCTCCCGTTCGTCAACGGCGAACTTCCGGCCGCCGGCAAGGTGGGCGACGGTGCCGGCCTGGTCAGTGCCGAGGAGGCCAAGAACCTGGCCGCGACGGCCGCCGTGAACGCCTTGGCTGCAGTCAAGAGCGTCATCGGTGACCTGGACCGGATCACCAGGGTGGTCAAGGTCGTCGGTTTCGTGGCCTCCGATCCGGAATTCACCGGCCAGCCGGGTGTGATCAACGGCGCCTCCGAGCTGCTGGGGCAGGTCCTCGGCGAGGCCGGCGCCCACGCCCGGTCCGCCGTCGGCGTGGCAGTGCTGCCGCTGGATTCGCCGGTCGAGGTAGAACTGATTGCCGAATTCAGCTAGTCCGCTTCGCGAGGAGCAGCGGCTCTTCCCCGTGGCGCCGGACCAGCTGGGCGCGGCCCACAGCTGGTTCCAACACGGAGAGCGCACGCCGCGGAAGCCCCGGCTGGCGTCGTCCGTGGTCCTGGTGCGGGACGGGCCAGCCGGCACGGAAACCTACCTCGGCTACCGGACGGGGTCCTCTCCGCTGGGCACGGTGGCCTTTCCCGGCGGCAGCGTGGAGGAGACCGACGGCGACCCGGTGACCTGGTACGGTCCCTCGCCGACCAAATGGGCCGAGATGCTCGGGCTGGACGACCACCGCCTGGCCCACGCGCACGTGGTGGCGGCCGTCCGCGAGCTGTTCGAGGAAACCGGCGTGTTGCTGGCCGGCCCGGACGAATCCACCATGCCGGAATCCACGTCCGGCGCCGACTGGATGCGGACCCGGGAGGCCGTGGCCGACCAGGAGAAGTCCTTCGGCGAAGCGCTGGGCAAGCGCGGACTCGGCGTCCGCACGGACTTGCTCAAACCCGTGTCCCACTGGCTCAGCCCGGACTTCGCTCACCGACGCTTCGATACGCGCTACTTCGCTGCGGCCCAGCCGGCCAACCAACGGCCGTCCCTGCTGGAAAGCAAGGGCGTGTGGGCCTCGTGGCTGCCGGCGCAGGAGCTGGTGGCCGGGCGGAACACCACGGCGCTCGGCGATCTCGTGGACCAACCCGACACCCGCGGGCTGACGTTCAGCGAAGTGACCTCGCCGGCGGTGGAGATCATCGTGGAAAAGATCGCCGGCGCCCGCGGCTGCATTGCCTACCTCTCGCACAAGCGCCCGCAGCGGCTCTACCACCCCGAACTGATCCAGGTTGAGGGTGTGCCCATGCTGCAGGTCGCGGCCAACTCCGCCACCGAAGGCGGCGCCGCCCAACGGGGACGCTGAGCCCGCTCCGCCGACACTGAGCCCGCTCCGCCGACATGGATCCCGCTCGCCGCGTTGGACCCGTGGCCGGGGACCTAAATCCATCCTCCCGACCACAACGACGACGGCGGGGGCCCACCATCGGTGAGCCCCCGCCGTCGTACTTTTCAGCCGAAGATCAGCGCGAACGCTGGCGCAGCCGCTGGATGTCCAGGATGACTACGGCGCGTGCCTCCAGTCGCAGCCAGCCGCGCTGGACGAACTCGGCCAGCGCCTTGTTGACGGTTTCGCGGGAGGCGCCAACCAGCTGGGCCAGCTCTTCCTGCGTCAGTTCGTGCGCCACCAGGATGCCGTCCGTGGCGGGGCGGCCGAAGCGGTCGGCCAAATCCAGCAGTGCCTTGGCCACACGGCCCGGAACGTCGGAGAAGACCAGATCGGCCAGCGAGTCATTGGTGCGGCGGAGGCGGCGGGCCAGGGCCTGCAGCAGCTGCGCCGATACCTCGGGACGGGTCTCCAGCAGGCCGCGCAGGTTCTCGTTCTTCAACCCCGCGAGGCGGGTTTCGGACACGGCGGTGGCGGAGGTGCTGCGCGGGCTCGGGTCGAAGAGGGCCATCTCGCCGAAGAGCTCGCCCGGGCCGAGGATGGCCACCAGGTTCTCGCGGCCGTCGGCAGCGGTGCGGCCCAGCTTGATCTTGCCGGAGACGATGAAGTAGAGCTGGTCGCCCTGGTCACCTTCGCGGAACACCGATGCGCCGCGGGACAGATCGACCTCGGTCAGCTCGTCGGTCAGCGCGGCGAAAACGTCGTCGTCAAGGGTGGCAAAAAGAGGTGCGCGGCGAAGGATCTCTACGTCCATGAATTCTCCAAGTTAGTACTGTTCGGCTGGGGTTCAAGCTGCCCGCCCGTGGGGGCACTGCTCTCCATTTTGCCGCATGTAAAGCCCCTGTGACATCTTCCACAAGGCTTTTCGCTCCCAGAGGAGGAAAGCGCCGGCATCGGGCACCGACACGGGCTGCCGGAAGTGACAACCGGTAACGGCGGTTAATAATTCCCGCGGTCGGACCGCCTAGACTTATGCACATCCCACCGCAACGGAGAATGAGTGATTTTCGGCCTGACCATCTTGGACATCGTCCTGCTGCTGATCCTCTTGGCGTACCTGGTCTCAGGTCTGCGCAAGGGCTTCCTGCTCACCCTCGGCGGCATAGCCGGCATCGCCCTGGGAGCGGTGGCAGCCTTCTTCGCCATCCCGCTGGTCAGCGAATGGGTTCCGGACAGCGCCTGGCGGCTGACCGCAGCCATTGCCGTGGCCATGTTGCTCGTGGTGCTCGGGCACGCCCTGGGGACGGGAATCGGCGGAGCCATCCGACGGCGGATGGACTTCCCGCCGCTGCGGCCGCTGGACCGGCTGCTGGGCGGGGTGATGAACCTGGCCGTGACCGCGCTGGTAATCTCCATGCTGGCGTTCAGCCTGGGCACCATGGGCGTGCCGTTCATCTCGCAACAGATCGCCGCCTCCAAGGTGATCGCTTCGATCGAAAACCTGACCCCGGATCCGGTAAAGGCGTGGGCGGCGCAGGTGCGCTCCATCGTCGTTGCGGACGGCATCCCGCTGGTCCTCGACCCGCAGGTGCCGCAGGAATCGGCGCAGGTTCCCGACGCCAGCACCGATACCGCGGCCCTGAACGAGGCGGCGGCCTCCGTGCTGCGGATCGCGGGGACGGCCTTCCAATGCGGGCAGAACCAGACCGGGTCCGGCTTTGCGGTGGCACCGGACCGCGTGCTGACCAACGCCCACGTGGTGGCCGGCGTCAACGAACCGGTGGTGGAAATCCCCGACGGACGGGTGCTGCCCGGCCGGGTAGTGTTCTTCGACCCGGTGCGTGACCTGGCCGTCCTGGCCGTGGACGGGTTGGACGTGCGGCCGCTGCCGCTGGGAGGGGAACTGTCCGAAGGCGACCTGGCGGCGTTCCAGGGCTACCCGGCCGGCGGTCCCTTCCAGAGCAAACCGGCCACCGTGCAGGGCCGTTCGCAGGTGCTGGTGCAGAACATTTACGGCGCGGACCCGTCGTCGCTCGAGGTCTACACGCTGGCGGCGAATGTGCAGCAGGGCAATTCCGGCGGACCGCTGCTGGATGCCGACGGAAACGTGGCGGGCGTGGTGTTCGCCAAGTCCACGGAGAACGTCCCGGTGGGCTACGCCCTGACCTTGGATGAGGTCCAGCCGGTCGTCGACCAAGCCCTCGGCTATCAGGAGACCATCTCCGCCGGCCAGTGCGTGACCCGCTAGCTGTTGTCCTGACGGAGCCAGTCCAAGAACTGGCCGTGCGGGCCGCTGACGGCCACAGGTTTCCCGTTGTGCGAGAGCAGGAAGCGGCCCCGCTGGGTCCGGTCGTTTAGGCCCGGAATGCCGGAGTCGTCTTCCGGCAGCGGCATCACCCCGGGTCCTTCGTGCGCGAGCCAGTGCACACCCCGCTCCCGGATGAGCCCCTCCACCAGGGTGCGGAACCGCCGCCGGTCCCGCTCGGGCAGGTAGGCAAGCACCGCCGAATGGAACACGACGACGGCGGCATCCTCAGGTGCCTGGGCCACCAGCGCGGGCAGTTGCTCGGTGAGGTCGCCGGCCACGAGCCGGACCGGTGTGCGGCGGGCCACCTCGAGGGCCCGGTGCAGCCGGAGGACGCGGAACTCCTGCCCCGGCCAGATCAAGGCCTCGAGCCAGGCGACATCGCCGGCATCGGTGATGTCCGGCGGATTCAGGTCGATTCCGGCGCGCCAGCAGACTTCGGGCAGCGACCCGGGCAGCGGCGGGCGGCCGGAGGTGGAGCATTCCAGCAGCGGAGGCTCCGGTGCGGCACCGCCGGCAGGGGCAGCCTCCGGCGCTTCCGCCCCGGCCCCGGCGGCAGGTGAGGGCCGCGGCGCGAAGACCGCACCGCCGTCGTACTGGTAGCGGTACAGGTCGGGATAGAGCAGCAGCCCCGCCGAGGCGCCCACCTCGATGAGCGCCAGCGGCTTGGATTCGGAGGCGGCGATGGCCGCCAGGGACGGCAGGAAGACGGCGCAGCGGCCGGGTTCATTGGTCTGCGTGGTGCGGGCCAGTGCCACCGCCCGGGCCGAGTCCCACCGCGAGAGCAGGAAGTCGCGGAAGCCCGCGTATCCGGCGGCGCCGGCGCCAAGGGAGCGGGCTGCCGCCAAAACCAGGTTGGGCTGGCGCTTCGACGCGGGCAGGGTATCGATCAGCGCCAAGACCTCGGGATCGTCGCTGATGCCCAGGGCCCACTCGACGTACACCGGGGACTGGCCTGCGGCCTCGTACAGGCCGAAGTTCCGGTACCAGCCGGCGGTGTCCCCTCGCTGTCCGCCCATCGTCCCGTGGCCGTCCCGCTACAGGGCCTCGGCGAGGTATTCGACCGCGAGCCGGTAGCCCGTGATGCCCGCGCCGGCGATGACGGCGTCCGCGACGCCGGAGATGTAGGAGTGGTGGCGGAACTGTTCGCGCCGGTGGATGTTGGAGATGTGCACCTCGACCACCGGGAGGGCCACGCCGGAGAGCGCGTCCCGGAGCGCCACGGACGTGTGGCTGTAGCCGCCGGGGTTGATGATGATCGCATCGGCCGTGCCGCGGGCAGCATGGACCGCGTCGATCAGCGCCCCTTCGTGGTTGGACTGGACGCACTCGGCGGTCCAGCCGCGGGCGGCCGCGGCGTCGGTGGCGAGCTGCTCGACGTCGGCCAGCGTGGCGGTGCCGTAAACGTCCGGCTCGCGCGTGCCCAGCAGGTTCAGGTTGGGGCCGTTGAGGATCAGGACGCGGCGGGTGCCGGGGATATCTGCAGTCATGCCTTTTACTATGCCTCAATCACGTTCCGGTGGAGCTGACCCGTTGCAGGCGGGGCGTCCCTGCCCCCGAAGCATGATGCCGGGCCCTCCCGCGCCAGGGGCGGCGGGAGGGCCCGGCATTCAGACGGCTGCCGGGCGTCAGGCCTTCAGCGAGGTTGCGATCTGCTGCATGACGGTGTTGTCGGCCAGCGTGGTGGCGTCGCCGACTTCGCGTCCTTCGGCCACGTCCTTGAGCAGCCGGCGCATGATCTTGCCCGAGCGGGTCTTGGGCAGTTCCGGCACCACCAGGATGGTGCGCGGCTTGGCGATGGGCCCGATTTCCTTGCCGACGTGGGCGCGCAGCGTGGCAACGATGTCCTCGTTGGATCCGTGCCGGGTGGCTGCTTCGCCGCGCAGGATGACGAACGCGACCACTGCTTCGCCGGTCGTTTCGTCCTTGGCGCCGACGACGGCGGCCTCCGCCACGGCGGGGTGGGAGACCAGCGCCGACTCGATCTCGGTGGTGGAGAGCCGGTGGCCGGAGACGTTCATGACGTCGTCCACCCGGCCGAGCAGCCAGATGTCGCCGTCCTCGTCCTTCTTGGCGCCGTCGCCGGCGAAGTACATGTTCTCGAACCGGGACCAGTAGGTTTCCTTGAACCGTTCCGGGTCGCCCCAGATGCCGCGCAGCATGGCCGGCCAGGGCTCGCGGATCACCAGGTAGCCGCCGTGCCCGTCCGGGACGGAGGCGCCGAGTTCGTCCACGACGTCGACGGCGATGCCCGGGATCGCGACCTGCGCGGAACCGGGTTTGGCGGCGGTGATTCCGGGCAGCGGGGCGATCATATGCGCACCGGTTTCGGTCTGCCACCAGGTGTCCACGATCGGTGCCTTGTCGCCGCCGATCACCCGGCGGTACCACATCCAGGCCTCGGGGTTGATGGGTTCGCCCACCGAGCCGAGCACGCGGATGGAGGACAGGTCGTACTTGGCGGGGATCTCTTCGCCCCATTTCATCATGGTGCGGATCGCCGTCGGGGCGGTGTAGAGGATGGAGACCTTGTACTTTTGAACGATTTCCCACCAGCGGCCCTGGTGCGGGGAATCGGGGGTGCCCTCGTACATCACCTGGGTGGCGCCGTTGATCAGCGGCCCGTAAGTGAGGTAAGAGTGGCCGGTTACCCAGCCGATGTCCGCGGTGCACCAGAACACGTCGGACTCCGGCTTCAGGTCGAACACCACCTTGTGCGTGTAGGCGCACTGCGTGAGGTAGCCGCCGGTGGTGTGCAGGATGCCCTTGGGCTTTCCGGTGGTGCCGGAGGTGTAGAGGATGAACAGCGGGTGCTCGGCGTCGTGCGGCACCGGCGTGTGTTCGGCCGACGCGGTCTCCACGGTGTCCGCCCACCACAGGTCGCGGCCCTCGTGCCAGTCCACCGGTTCGCCGTTGCGCCTGACCACCACCACGTTGGAGACCGTGTGTCCGGGGGCGGAGAGCGCCTCGTCCACGGCCGGCTTCAGCGGGGACGGCTTGCCGCGGCGCCAGGTGCCGTCGGCGGTGACGACCAGTTTGGCCTCCGCGTCGTCGACGCGCGACCGCAGTGCGTCGGCGGAGAAACCGCCGAACACCACCGAGTGCACGGCGCCGATCCGGGCGCAGGCCAGCATGGTGATCACGGCCTCCGGGATCATGGGCAGGTAGACGGCGACCCGGTCGCCCTTGGCCACGCCGAGGGACTCGAACGCGTTCGCGCACCTTTTCACGTCCTCGGTCAACTGGGCGTAGGTGTAGGTGCGGGTGTCGCCGGGTTCGCCTTCGAAGTGGATCGCCACCCGGTCGCCCAGCCCGTTCTCCACATGCCGGTCCAGCGCGTTGTAGGCGGCGTTCAGCTCGCCGCCGACGAACCACTTGGCAAACGGGGCGTCCGACCAGTCCAGCGCCTGGGTGAAGTCCTTGTCCCACGACAGGACCTCGCGGGCCTGCTTGGCCCAGAAGGCCGGACGGTCCGCCTCGGCTTCCGCGTAAACGTCCTGCTTGGCCACCGCGGCGGCGGCGAATTCAGCGCTGGGCGCAAACCTGCGGTTCTCGTGAAGCAGGTTTTCCAGGGCGTCGCCGGTGGCGGCGGTCGACTGCGTTCCGTTGGCTTCAGACATGTGAAGGCCCCTTCGTCTTGCTGGGTCATTGGCGTGCACCCGGCCTCGTCGGCCGGGCGCACCTGCTGCTTGCCAGCCTAATCCTTCGCGCGCCGACTGCAGTGTGCAGCGTCACACTGTGCGATGTAAAAGGAGGTGAATCTGCGGTGAACGGCACGCGGCACCGCCTTCGCCCGCGGGAATCCGGCTAGTGAAGGGTGGGTTCCTTGACTACGCTGAGACCAGCGCCCGAACGTTGCACGGCGGGCCCGGCCCGCGGTGCGACCCTAACGACCCATGGCGGGCCCGGCCCGCGCTGCAACCGTAACAACCGGAGGATCGAAGATGTCCCAGAGCTCCCAGACCCACGGCACGGCAGGAACTGCGGTGGCCGGCCCGTTCACCGTGCGAGACACGGTGGTGGGCGCCGGCGTCGTCCTGCTTTTCCTCTCGTCCGTGATGCCCCTGCAAGTTCTCCAAGGCATCGGCGTGAACCTATGGAACTCGGGCGGCCTGTTCCAACTGGGGCTGGGCATCCTGCTGCCGGCGGTGGTGCTGGTCCTGTTCGTCGTGCGGCGGCTGGCACCGCAGACGCCGCTGCGGGTCGGCTCTTTGTCGGTCGACCAATTCGCCTCCGTGGTCGCCTCCCTGGCCTTGGCCTTCTACTTCCTGACCATCGTCACCGTCTTCAGCGTCAGCGGAGTCATCGGATTCATTGGCGCGCTGGTGCTCTTTGCGGGAACCGTATGCGCACGCTGGATTCCGCAGCTTGCCGCCGATTTCGCGGGACGCCCCGAAGCCGTCGCCCACCCGGTGGCGCGTGACGCTGTTCCGGCTGCACCCCGGCCGAGGCAGCCCAAGCCCGCCACCGGGCAGCCGGCCGCCCATGAGGGAGCCGCCGGCAAGGGGGGCGCGCGGGCCGGTGCCGTCCGGATCGACGAGGCGACGCCGGGAACGGCCGGCGCTGGAGCCCGCGCCGGTTCCGCAGCCCATGCTCCGTCTGGCGCGCACCAAACCGGAGCGCAACAACCGTCTACCGGGCAGTTCGCTGCGCCCTCCGGCAACGGCGCAGCCGGGGTGGCAGGCGCTGCCGCAGCCGCCCAGGCCACGAACTCGTCCGCACCCGGCGCCGGTACCGCGACGATTGCCTCCGGACGGGATACCGACGCCAGCCCGATCAGCACTCAGCGGGCCGAAGACCTTGAGCCGGACGATTCCGTGTCGCCGGGGGCGGCAGACGGGGAGGCCGTGGGCATTCCGGTGACTGCCGATGCGAGCGGATCCGCAACTGCGCGCGCTGCCGCGTCCTCGGCGGGCGGCGTGGCCCGGGATGTCGGCTACTCCGCAAGAACGGTGGTGGGAGGTTCCGCCGCGGCGGCCGGCGACCGGCAGTCCCAGGAGCCTGCCGAAACGGGTCACACCGGAGCCGGGGATCATTCCGACGGCACACAGGAGCACAGCACAGGGGAGCACGGTGCAGCCGACCGGGCGGCAGGGGCGGCCGTTCCCGCCGGCGGGGCCGTAGGCGGTGCAGCCGCCAAGCCGACCGGGGCCGGAGCCAGCGCGGCTCCCGCTGCCGCCGGCCAGGCGACAACAGCCACCACGGCCATGCCATCAGTCGGGGAGACCGGCACCGCGCGCGCCGTGGCCGACGCTGCCTCGGCGTCTTCGCCCATCAGCGCCACCAGGGAACACTACGAGGAAGCCGAAGGGGAATACGAAGCCTTTTGGTTCGCCGTCGGGCGCACCCGCCCGGTGCTGGACGAGAACACCGGTAAGGTCATGTTCACGGTGGAGCCGGGGTCATGGATCCTGGCGCTGCAGGACCGCGGCGACGAATTCCTGGTGCAGCACACGGACGGCCGGGTGGGCGTCCTGAGAGACCTGACAAACATTGAGCGTGCCTGACCGGGCGCCGGCCGCCCGCCGGCGCAAAACCGAAGAGTCCCTGCTGGCACGCAAGCGCCGGGCCCGGCGGATCAACAAGGAGCTGGCCGAACACTACCCGTATGCGGTGGCGGAACTGGATTTCTCCAATCCCTTCGAGCTGCTGGTGGCAACCATCCTCTCCGCGCAGACCACCGACGTCCGGGTCAACATGACCACTCCGGTGCTCTTCGACCGCTACCCGGATGCCCGTGCGCTCGCCGCCGCGGATGAGACCGAACTGCAGGAGCTGATCAAGCCCACGGGTTTTTTCCGGGCCAAGTCCCAGAGCCTGCTGAAGATGGCCAACCAGATCGTCGACGAGTTCGACGGCGAGGTCCCGGGAAACCTGGACGACCTGGTCAAGCTCGCCGGGGTCGGCCGCAAGACCGCCAATGTGGTGCTGGGCAATGCGTTTGGCATCCCGGGGATCACAGTGGATACGCATTTCCTCAGGTTGTCGCGCCGCTTCGGCTGGAGCGAGTCGACCGACGCGGTCAAGGTGGAATTTGATGTCGCCGAGCTGTTCGAGCCCAAGGACTGGACCATGCTCTCCCACCATGTTGTCTTTCACGGCCGCCGGGTGTGCCACGCCCGCAAGCCGGCGTGCGGCGCCTGCCCCGTGGCCCAATGGTGCCCGTCCTACGGGGAGGGAGAGGTGGACCCGGAGAAGGCGCGGAAACTGTTGAAGTACGAACTGGCGCCGGGGCGCGAAGAACTGCTGGCCCGGATGATGGCCGGTGAGACGAGGCGGGAGCTTCGCGCAGCCGGCTTCCCGCTGGGAGCCTGACGGTGAGCGCCAAGAAGGACCTGCAGCGGCTGGTGGAGCTGCCGATGGACCAGCGGCTCTCCGTCCGCGAACGGGAGCGCTGGTACGACGTCACCCTGGATCAGGAAGCGGCCCGGCCGGCCGCGGTGCTCCTGCTCTTCGGCGCCCTGGACGACGCGCCGGCGCACTTCCACGATTCGGCCGTCCCGGATGACCTTGACGTGCTCTTCGTGGAACGCGCCGCGGGCCTCTCCTCGCATCCGGGGCAGGTGGCGTTTCCGGGCGGCAGCATTGATCCCGACGACGACGGACCGGCCGCCGCCGCAGTCCGCGAAGCGGTCGAGGAGACCGGTCTGGATGCGGCCGGCGTCGAAGTCCTGGGGGTCCTGCCGGACATCCCGCTGTCGGTCAGCAACTTCCTGGTGACGCCGGTCCTGGCCTGGTGGGCCGCTCCCTCTCCCGTCGCCGTGGTCGACTTTGCCGAGTCGGCGCAGGTCTTCCGTGTGCCGGTCGCCGACCTGCTGGACCCTGCGAACCGGCGCATGTCGGTGCTCCGCCGCGGTGGACAGGACTTCCGCAGCCCCGCGTTCCTGGTCCACGGAGTGGTGGTCTGGGGGTTTACCGCCATTTTGCTCAGCCATCTTTTTGACGACCTGGGCTGGTCCTTGGACTGGGACAGGTCGCGCGAGATTCCGGCGCCGATCGCCCCGCGCCCTGCAGCCGGCTAACGGATTATGGTCCGGCCGGCCGGCCACCCCGGCGGGGGAGGCGCGCTGCTTTACTTGGCGTAGGCGTAGGAATCGACCACTGCCACACTGACCGGGAAAGCCACAGGGATGTGGCCGAAGACCAGACGGGTGGCGGCAGCAGCCGACTCTTCGACCAGCCGGCAGGCCAGTTGCGTCCGGTCCTCGCGGACGTGCAGCATGACCTCGTCGTGGAGGAAGAACACCATCTCCCCCACGAAGGTTCCTTCGGCAGCGCAGGCGCGCAGCCGCCGTCGCAGTTCCGCAAGCCAGCACAGCGCCCACTCGGCGGCCGTGGCCTGCACCACGAAGTTGCGCGTGAAGCGGCCGCGGCTGCGCGCCAGGGTATCTGCCCGTCGCTGCTCTTCCGCGGTGGCGGTCCGCTGGGAGGCCAGCCAGCGTTCCGACGGCGGAGGGCAGCTGCGGCCCAGATAACTGCTGACCATCTGTCCCGCTTCGCCGGCCCGGGCCGCGCGCTCCACCACGGCGATGGCCTGCGGATACGTCCGGGTGAGCTGCGGCATCAGCCGGCCGGATTCACCGGTGGTGGCACCGTACATGGCCCCGAGCATCGCGATCTTCGCCTTGGCCCGATCGCCGCCGAATCCGGTGTCGGCGATGCCCTGATAGAGATCCTTGCCGCGGCCGGCCGCTGCCAGCGCCCCATCCTGCGCCAGCGCCGCCAGCACCCGGGGTTCCAGCTGGGCGGCGTCCGCGACGATGAGCTTGCGGCCGGGATCGGGGCGGACGGCGTCACGGATTTGGCCGGGTATCTGCAGGGCGCCGCCGCCGCGGGAGGCCCATCGCCCGGTGACCACGCCGCCCACCACATACTCGGGCCGGAAGCGGCCATCCTGCACCCAGGCGTCCAGCCACGCCCAGCCATTGGTCGTGAACAGGCGGGCGAGCTTCCGGTAGTGCAGCAGCGGCTCGATCGCCGGATGGGAATGCTGCTTCAATTCCCAGGAGCTGGTGGTTTTGACCTCGATGCCGGCCCGGTGCAGCGCGCGGATGAGCTGCTGCGGGGAGTCGGGGTTGAACGTGGGATTGGCCAGCTCCTGTCCGAGCCTGACGGCGAGGACCTCCAGCTTTTCCGGCCGCTGGTCCTCCCGCGGACGTGCACCCAGTTGGTCCGAAAGGATGCGCAGGTGCACGTCCTCGCGCCAGGGCACGCCGGCATGTTCCATCTCGGTGGCGATCAGGGCGCCGGCCGATTCGGCGGCCAGCAGCAGTTGCAGCCGGCCGCGGTGGGCCGATGCGGCCACGGCCGCCAACTGGTCCTGCAACTCGGCCACCAGGTCCTCCAGCTCCGTCCCGCCGGCCCGTGGTTCGTCAAAGAGGGTGAACTGGTCCGGGGACTGCTGCGCCGGCGGCAGTTGACGGGGCAGCTCTTCATCCTGATGCAGGGACGGTGCCTCCCGCAGCGCGCGGATATACCCGGTGTCCGGGGCAAGGACCGACAAGGCCAGGATGTTGCGGGCCAGGGCGAGATCGTGGCTGCGGTCCACGTCGGTGCCGGCGGCCAGCAGCGGCAGGTAGACGGCACGCGTGGCTTCGAAGACCCAGCGGGGTCCCTCGCCATCGAGGCTCCGGACCGTCGCGGCCAGTTCTCCCTGGGGCACGACGACGGGCGGCCCGGAGGGGGTGCCGTGCGCGTCGGTGCGCTGCAGGTACGCGACGGGTTCCGTGCCCTCCGGCACGGAAATGTTCCGCGCAGCGGAGGCCAGGACCATGTACACACCTCAATTCTCCACTGACCTGTCCTCCACACGGGCCAAGCCGTCCGCCGCGGCCCACATCCGGCGCCCCCTCGGCCGGCGCCGGGCCGGAGCTCCGGGACGATCGGAGCATGCCAGGACACCACGCCGCCGCCGAACGGTCCCGCTGGAAGCCCGCGGAAGCGGCGGACGTAGTGCTCGTCGGCGGCACCGACCGGCTGCGCGATGAAGTTGCCCGGATCGCGGCGGCGGCCGGGCTTGCACTTCGGCCCGACGGTCCGCCGGGAACGCCTGCCGCTGCCGGCGGAGCCACCCCGCTGCTGCTGGGAACCGCCGGGTATCCCCGGGTGCACCGGACCGACGGGGAAATCATCGTCGTCGGATTCATCGACGAGGCACCAGCCCTCTGGGACCTGGCGGCCTCCACGGGGGCCGGCCGGGTAGCAGTGCTGCCCGACGGGGCTGCGTGGCTGGCGGAATACCTGAGCCGGACCCGGCGGCGGGACACGGCCGGGAAGGTGGTTGCCGTGCACGGAGCCAGCGGTGGAGTAGGAGCCTCGGCCCTGGCCGGATGGCTGGCCGGGGCGGCAGCCCGTTCGGGAACGGCCACGGTGTTGGTGGACGACGACCCGCTCGGCGGTGGGCTCTCGGCGGCCCTGGGCGCCGCCGACGTCCCGGGCCTGGCCTGGCCGGACCTGGCAGCAGTGCAGGGAACCGTGAACCCGGTCCAACTGGCGGCCTCGCTACCGGCGACGGGCGGATTCTCCCTGCTGTCATGGCCCGGGTCGGGGGATCCCGCCCTGCACGACGTCCCGCGGGATGAGGTGGCGGCGGAGATCATGTCGGCCGCGGCAGGTGCCTTCGGTTTGGTGGTCGTCGACGCCGGACGGCTGGGAAGGCCGCCCGAGACCGGACCGGCGGCGGACGACATCGTGCTGCTGGCCCGCACGGATAGCCGTTCGCTGCGGGCAGCCGCAGCCGCGGCAGCGGCGGCAGCGGCCGGCGCCGGAACGAACATGCACCTGGTGGTCCGGGGACCGCTGCCGGCGGGAGCCGACGAACAGCTGATCGCCGACGAGCTCGGGGTGCCGTTGGCCGGCTACGTGCCGTACCTGCGCGCGGTCCCCGCTGCACAGCGGGCAGGCCGCCTGCTGGACCTGGCATCGAACAGGCGGATCCGCGCGTTGTGCGCCGGCCTGCTGGAGCGCCTCAACCCCGTACCGGGGCCGGGCAACAGGTCATGAACGGCTCGGAACGCAGGCACCGGGCTGCCCCGGCAGCGACCCCCGGCATCGGCCTTGAGCCCTTCCGCCGCGCCGTGCTCTCCGATCCATCGCCGGTAACGGGAGCCCGACTGGCAGCAGCCGTTCAGTCGAGCGGCCGTTTACTGGGAACGGCCGGTACGCTGCGGGCGGTGGACTCACTGGCCGCGGAGTTGCGCGGACTGGGGCCGCTGCAACCCCTGGCGGACGCGGGAGCGACGGACATCCTGGTGAATGGCCCGCAGGACGTCTGGACCGACGGCGAAGGCGGCCTGCGCCGCGCCCACGTCGCTTTTGCCAACGACGCCGAGGTCCGGACGCTGGCCGCACGCCTGGTCGCGGCCGGCGGGCGCAGGCTCGACGATGGAAACCCGTGCGCGGACGTGCGCCTTGCGGGTTACCGGGTCCACGCGGTGCTGCCACCGGTTTCGACCGGCGGGACACTGCTCTCGATCCGGCTCCACCGTCCGCGCCGCTTCACGCTCGCGGAACTGCTCGTCGCTGCACCGCAGTGGCAGCCCTACCTCGAGGCCGTCGTCGTGCAGCGCCTGAACTTCCTGATCTGCGGAGCCACCGGGTCAGGCAAGACGACCTTGCTTTCGGCGATGCTGGGGACCGCCGGCCCGCGGGAACGTATGGTCCTGGTCGAGGATGCCGCCGAACTGGACCCGGACCATCCGCATGTGGTGGGCCTGCAGAGCCGGACCAGCAACGTCGAGGGCACCGGATCGATCGGAATGGTGGAGTTGGTTCGGCAGGCCCTGCGAATGCGGCCGGACCGGCTGGTGGTGGGAGAGTGCCGGGGAGCGGAGGTCCGCGAGTTCCTCGCGGCGATGAACACCGGTCACGCGGGAGCCGGCGGCACCATCCACGCGAACTCTGCCGCGGCGGTTCCGGCCAGGCTGGCGGCCATGGGCGCGCTCGCCGGGATGAGCGCCGAAGCGGTCGTGCTGCAGGCGGCGAGCGCACTGGACCTGGTGATCTCGCTGCACCGCACAGGGGAAGGGCGTTGCGTGCAGGAAATCTGCCTGCTGCGGCGCGATCCCGCGGGTGGCCTGCAGACCATCCCGGCGCTGGCCGCTGACGGAGCAGGGTTCAGGTACTCGCCGGGCTGGGACGAACTTCGCGGACGGTTGTTCCCATGACCGGCCTCGCGGTGTTCCTGCTGACTGCGGCCGCCTGCCTGCTGCTGTTGCCGAGGCCAAGGCACCGTCCAGCCGGGCCACACCGCCGCTCATGGCAAGGGTCAGCCGGCGACAGGGCGCGGCGGCGGTCCGCCGCCAGCGAATTGGACCAGTTGCCCCTCTTCGTGCGGCAGATGGCCGCGCTGTTGGGTTCCGGGCGCACACCGGCCCAGCTCTGGCCGGATATGCTCTCGGTCTACGCTGCGCCGGAACAGCCTGACCGGTCCCCGCCGGGCGCACGGCAGCGGGATGGAACGGGCCCAGCATCAGGTGCGGCGGCGCGAGAACGTGGGCTGCTGGTCCCAACCCTCGAGGCGGCAGCACAGGCCGCGGAACTGGGACTGGGAATCGGACCGGTTCTGCGGAGGCAGGGGCCGGGGAGCGGCCGGCGGGCACACCCTGAGGCCGCCGCCGTGCAACGGATGTGGCATGATCTGGCTGCCTGCTGGGAGGTTTCCGAGAGGACCGGGGCACCACTGGCATTGCTGTTGGAGAATTATGCCGGGCACCTGCAGCATCGGCTTGATGCCAGGGCTGCGCGCCGGACCGCGCTGGCGGGGCCGAAGGCCACCGCGGCCCTGCTCGGGTGGCTGCCGCTGCTGGGACTTGGACTCGGCGCTGCCATGGGTGCCGACCCCGTCGCCACGCTGCTGCTGTCACCGACGGGGTGGCCGGTCCTGGTCACCGGGGTGGCGCTCATGGTCGGCGCACGCTTCTGGTCCCGGCACCTCGTGCGCCTTGCTGCCGGACGGGAGGGCCTGTGATCCCGGTGCTGACCGGTGTACTGCTCTTTGCCGCCGCCTGGCTGCTGTGGCCGGGACTGTCCGGGGCGAGCTGCATCGTCGCGAAGTCGCCGCGGGCTCCAGACGCAGGCCGGGAGGGCGGCGGGGACGAAGCGGCCGACGATCCCGCCCTGCACCTGGATTTGTTGGGTGCCATGCTGGCAGCGGGACTGCCCCTGCCCCACGCCGTGGCTGCCCTCGCCGCCACCACCCGGGGAATGACCAAGACGGCTTTGGATCAAATTGCCTCTGCGCTGTTGCTGGGCGTGGAATGGCAGGAGGCCTGGGCGCTCGCGGAGCCCGGTTCCGGACTGGACGTGTTGCGTGATTCCTTGCGCTTCGGTGCCGCAACGGGTGCGCCCTCGGCGGCGGTGCTCTTTGCCCAAGCAGACCAGCTGCGGCGAAGCCGGCAGCAGGAAGACCAGCAGCGGGCGGCTGCCCTCGGCACCCGGCTTGTACTTCCGCTGGGGCTGTGCGCCCTTCCCGCCTTCATCGCCCTGGGCGTGGTGCCGGTGCTCGTCGCCCTCGTGCCCAGGCTGTAAGCACTCCTCCACAGTGCAGGCCGCGCCGCAGGTTGTGCACCGGCAGCAAGTCGGCGGTGCCCGCACCCTGGCGTAGTCGGGGAGGCTCAAATGACCGCAATCCGGCGGCCTTATCCAGGAGGAAAACATGTCATTGTCACTGGTCGAAATCCGGGACCGGACAGCACCACGCCCGCTGCCGCCGAACCCCGCGCTGCCGCCGAATCCCGTGCTGCCGCATCCACGCGGGGACGCGGCGGCGCAGTCACGCGGGAACGCGGCGGCGCAACCACGCCGGGCCGCAGCGGCGCAGACGCCCGGGGCCGCTCCGCTGCAACTGCCCGGGATGGAGCATGAGGACTCCGGCCATCGGGCAGAGGTAATTGCCTTCCCGGCCGGCGGCCGGGACAGGCTAGCCAGGCGAAACTGGCGGCATCTGGCAGGTTCTGAAGCCGGGATGGCAACCGCCGAGTATGCCATCGCGACGCTTGCGGCGGTGGCTTTCGCCGGCCTGTTGGTCCTGATCCTGCGCAGCGGCGAAGTCCGCGGCATGCTCACGGACCTGGTGGAACTGGCGCTGACGGCGGTCTGACCGGTGTCTCTGAGCCGCCCCGCCCACTTCCGCGCCAGCCGCTGCGACACAGCCGCCCACGGCCGCCCCGGCGAGCGCGGCAGCGTCACGGCCGAATTCGCCATCGTCCTCCCCGCCGTCGTCGTCGTGCTGGCTTTCCTGCTGGCCGGGGCAGCCGCCGGCGCAACGCAGCTGACTGTGGAGAAGGCCGCACAGGCCGCGGTTCGGCAACTCGGCCGCGGCGAGTCGGAGACAACCGCCGCCCATACCGTCCGCTCCATCGCGGGGGACGGCGCCACCTTGGCGTTCGGCAGCGGCGACGGCTGGGTCACGGTGCATGTCAGGGCGCAGATGCCGGGACCCTGGCCGGAATTTGGCGGCTGGACGCTGGAAGCCCGGGCCACCGGGCCGGTCGAGCCGACCGGGGGACCGGTGGTCCGGTCAGGCGCAGGAAATGATGGCCGATAACCGTCCGCCGTTGCCCGGGGCGGCACCACCCGGTGCGGCACCCCCTGGAGCCGGTGCCGCTGCCGATGCCGGCGCAACAGGACAGGACTGCACGGAGCACGGGGCCGGAACGGTGCTGTCGGTGGGCCTGGTGCTGCTGCTGTGCCTGATGCTCGCGGTGGTCGTCACGGTGATGCAGACGGCCACGGCATCGGCGCGGGCCGGCAAGGCGGCCGACTTGGCTGCCCTGGCCGGCGCCGATGCTGCCCGCGGCCTGCTGGCCGGCGAACCATGCACCCTGGCCGCGGAAGTGGCACGCAAGCAGGAGGCCGAAATGTCCGCCTGCCGCCGCTCCGGACCCGGCGGTGTAGTGGTTGACGTCCGGACCCGGACCCGGCTGCCCGACGTGCTGGGGTGGCTTAACGGACATTGGACGCATGCCGAGGGCCTGTCACGGGCGGGGCCGCCACCGGGGCGGTAAGGCCCGTGCAGGGCGGCGGTGCCCCGCGGTTACGCGACGGCTGTCTGGTGCCGGTCGGCAGGGGCAGGGCCGGCGTGGGAAAGCAAGGCCTCGATCAGCGTGACCGCCCCGGACTTGTCCAGGGGATTGTTCTTGTTGCCGCATTTCGGGGACTGTACACAGGACGGGCAGCCCGTTTCGCACTCGCAGGACCGGATGGCGTCCCGGGTGGCCGCCAGCCAGATCCTTGCCGCCTCGAAGCCCCGTTCAGCGAAGCCCGCACCGCCGGGATGCCCGTCGTAGACGAAGATGGTCGGCTTGCCGGTATCGGCATGCAGTGCTGTCGACACCCCGCCGATGTCCCACCGGTCGCTGGAGGCCACCAGCGGGAGCAGCCCGATGCCGGCATGTTCGGCCGCGTGCAGGGCACCGGGCACACGGGCCGCGACCAAACCGGCGGCCGTCAATTGCTGCTCGCCGATGGTGAACCAGACGGCCTTGGTGAACAGTTCCCTGGCACCAAGGTCCAGCGGCTCTTCGCCCAGGATCTCGTTGGAGATGAAGGCCTTGCGCTGGAAGGAGATGACTTTGGTGGTGACCTTGACGTCGCCGAAACAGGCCTGGACCTCGCCCCACTGCTCGGTCCGCTGCGCGCCGAGCACTTCGATCTGCGTAACGTCGCGGGCTTGTGTGTAGTAGTCCGGATTGGCCCGGGTCACCATCGCGCAGTGGTCCTGCTCGTTGAGCTCATCCACCACGTACGCCGTGCCTTGGTGCACGTACACGGCGCCGTTGTGGGCCTGGTAGTGCGACTGCGGAGAGTCCATGGTCCCGAGCAGCGTCCCTGATTCCGTTTCGACGATGCTGATCGGTCCACCGCCGTCGGCCCGCAGATTAACCATGGCCGCTGCGCTTTCCGGATGGGTCCAATACCAGCCGGCGGGCCGCCGCCGGAGATAACCGTCGGCGGTCAGCTGGTCGAGCAGGCCGGGAGCTGCGGCACCGAACAGCCCGATATCCGCCGGCGTCAACGGAAGCTCCTGGGCGGCGGCGCACAGGTGGGGCCCCAGGACATAGGGATTCGACGGGTCGAAAACGGTCGCCTCCACGGAGACGTCGAAGACAGCCTCGGGATGGTGCACCAGGTAGGTGTCCAGCGGATCGTCGCTGGCCACGAAGGCAGCCAGCGCGGCCTGCCCGGACCGGCCGGCACGGCCGATCTGCTGGAACAACGACGCGCGGGTGCCCGGCCAGCCCGCGACCAGGACGGCGTCCAGCCCGGAGATGTCGATGCCCAGTTCCAGCGCCGAGGTGCTCGAGACGCCCAGCAGCTGCCCGGACCTGAGCTTGGCTTCCAGCTCGCGGCGTTCCTCCGGCAGGTAGCCGGAGCGGTAGGCAGCCACCCGCCCCGGCAGCGAGGGATGGACGTCGTCCAGCAGCCGCTTGGTGATGGAGGAAATCGTCTCGGCACCCCGGCGCGACTTGATGAACGCGATGGTACGCACCTGCGCAGCCACGAGGTTGGCCAGCAGGTCGGATGTCTCTGCAACCACCGTGCGCCGTTCCTTGGCGCCGTTCTCGCCTTTGAGCTCGGTGAGCTGGGGTTCCCAGAACGCCACGGTCGTGGAGCCGTGCGGCGAGCAGTCTTCGGTCACAGCCTCTGCTTCCGCGCCGATCAGCCGACCGAAGGAGGTTCCGGGGTCCGCGGAGGTGGCAGAGGCCCCGATGAACACCGGGTCCGCGCCGTAGCTGGCGCAGATTCGGCGCAGCCGCCGCACCAGGTTGGCGACATTCGAGCCGAAGACACCGCGGTAACTGTGCGCCTCGTCAATGATCACGTAGCGCAGCCGGCGGAAGAAGCGTGCCCACCAGGCGTGGTTGGGCAGGATCCCGAAGTGCAGCATGTCCGGATTGGCCAGCACGAAGTTGGCATGGTCCCGGATCCAGCGGCGGGCACCCGGATCCGTGTCTCCGTCATAGGTTTCCGCCCGCACGGTGGGCAGCTTCAGCGCCTTGATGGCGGCCAGTTGGTCGGCCGCCAACGCCTTGGTCGGGGCCAGGTACAGGGCGGCGGCACCGCTCGGTTCGAGGCTGACGGTGTCTGCCAGGCCCGTCCGGTGGATGGCGTCCAGCGCCGGCACTTGGTAGGCCAGCGATTTCCCGGACGCGGTTCCCGTGGCAATGATCGTATGGCGGCCCTGGTGGGTGCTTTCGGCGGCGCGGACCTGGTGGCGCCACGGCTCGTGCACCCCGAGCACGGCATAGGCGGCACGGATATCTTCGTGGACCCAGTCCGGCCATGGCTCGGCCACGGCCTCCCGGGCCGGAAGCTCGCGGACGTGCACCAGTTGCTCAGGCTCCGGACCGGAGCCGAGCAGCGGGATCAGGGAATCGTGCAGGGCCACCCGAACATTGTGTCACCAGACCGAGGTGCGGCGGGCAGGCTCCGCAGCCCGGCAGGCCGGGCGCCCGGGGCGCAGCGGGCAGGCTTCCGCAGTCAGGCGAGCCGGGCGCCTGCCGGGCCGCCGGCCGGCCCGCACTGTGGCGGGCAGCAGGCGGTCAGCCCTCCGCCAGGGGCTTGAGAATCATCACATCGCAGACGGTATCCCAGCCCAGGTGCCTGTAGAGCATCTGGCCGTCGTGCGAGGCGATCAGCAGCCCGGTGTCCACCATGTGCTCCAACACGGACGCGATCAGCGCGCGCATCACGTGCGTGGCCAGCCCGCGGCGCCGGTAATTAACGTCCGTTTCGATATGGTCGAAGACCGCGAAATTGTCGACGGCGGCGGCGACGCCGTGCGCGGCCTCGTTGCCTTCGTGCACCACCCGGACCCGGTGGACATTCCCGTGCTTCTCGACCTCGGTCTTGAAATCGGGGTCGCGGTACCACGGGTCCTCGGTGTCCTGGCCGGACATGTCGGTGACCATCAGCGACTGGGCGTTGTGGTGCACGCGCAGCCCGTGCTGCGGCGCCAGTCGGTGGATCCGCTGCGCGTCGCGCGTCAGCACGGTGAAGATCCGTCCCGGCGACTTGGTGGTGTCGCGGGCCACGGCGGCGAATTCCTCGTCGCCCGGTTCAAAAGCGAAGTATTCCCAGTCCCCGGTCTTGTCGGCCAGCAGCACGGCCGGGTGTCCGTCGACCTCTTCGGCGGAGTAGCCCCGGCAGGCCGACCAGCCGGCAACCCAGGCGGCAAGGACGTCGTCGGGGACGTCAGTCGTATATTCGTGACCCATAGCAGGACTGTACCGAACAGCGGCCGCGGGCGGCACAGGAAATCGATGACAACCCTGTCACAATCCCTGATTTCCGACCACCGCGTACCCTTGATGCGTGGCTTTGAACCGGATTGTGCTCTATTACGCCTTCACCCCGCTGCCGGACCCGGACGCCGTCCGGCTGTGGCAACGCGCGCTGTGCGAGAAACTCGGCCTGCGCGGCCGGATCCTGATCTCCAAGGACGGGATTAACGGCACCGTGGGCGGCGAGCTGAACGCGGTGAAGCAGTATGTGAAAACCACGCGCGAATATCCCGCTTTCCGCGGCCTCGATGTGAAGTGGTCCGAGGGCGGCGCGGAAGACTTCCCGCGGCTGAGCGTCAAGGTCCGTGACGAGATCGTGTCCTTCGGCGCTCCGGGCGAGCTCAAAGTGGACCAGGGCGGCGTGGTCGGCGGCGGGACGCACCTGCGCCCGGAGGAACTGCACCAGCTCATCGACGCGAAGAAGGCTGCGGGCGAAGACGTGGTCTTCTTCGACGGCCGCAACGCCTTTGAAGCGCAAATCGGCAAGTTCAAAGACGCCATCGTCCCGGACGTGGCCACCACCCACGACTTCATCAAGGAACTGGACTCGGGCAAGTACGACGAGCTTAAGGACAAGCCGGTGGTGACCTATTGCACCGGCGGCATCCGCTGCGAAGTGCTGTCATCCCTGATGGTCAACAGGGGCTTCCAGGAGGTCTACCAGCTCGACGGCGGAATCGTCCGTTACGGCGAAACCTTCGGCGACGCCGGGCTGTGGGAAGGTTCGCTTTACGTCTTCGATCAGCGCATGCACCTGGAGTTCACGCCGGACGCCAAGACCATCGGGGAATGTGTCCGCTGCCAGGCGCCGACCAACAAGTTCGAGAACTGTTCCAACCCGGACTGCCGCCAGCTGACGTTGTACTGTTCCGCGTGCGCAGCGGATCCGCAGACCCTGCGCTGCCCGGACGGCTGCCCGGAGCTTGCGGCCTGACTGCCGGCTGACTGTCCCGCCTGCCCTGCCCGACTGTCCCGGGCGGCAACACGGACGTCGTCCCCGGGGGCCACACGGACGTCGCTCCCCGGGCAGGGGACCGTCCTAGGACCTGTTACGGCGCGGGGACAGTGACGTCCCAAGAACGTCCGATCCCGTGGCCGGTCAGGCGTTCGCGGTCTCCGGCCACAGGCCCGCAGTCGCATCCTGCGGTTCGAGGTCCTCGACCTCGGTCTTGAACACGCTCATGCCCCGCGCCTGGTAGTTGGCCACCGCCGCCGGCCCGTCCAGGGAACAGGTATGCACCCAGACGCGCTGCACCGAAGGAAACCCGTCCCAACGGCCGTGCAACTGCCAGGCCTGCCGTATGCCCTCGGCCAGCAGGGCACCGCCAAGGCCGCGGCCGATCGCCTCGGGGAACAGGCCGAAGTACATGATTTCGACGTCGGTGCCCGCTTGGCCGGGGCGGCCCAGCAGTTCCACGTAGCCGGCCGGGGCGCCAGCGGTGTACAGCACCCAGGTTTCCGCACCGGGAGCACGCACCACCTGTTCCCATTCGCTGCGTGTGAGCACCAGCCGGTCAGCCCAGTTCCAGCTGCTGCCCACACTCCGGTAGAGGAACTTGCTGTACTCGGGGCTGATCTGCGGTACCCGCACCACGGCGGCATCCTCAGGCAGCGGGCGCGAGCCAGGCACCAGCTGGGCCGGATCGGTTTGTTCAAGGTGGGTGGTGGTGACGAGCATGAGGTCATTTAACCATCAGGAAACCGCCGCGGACGCACGGGCAGCAGTAACCCGCGGTCGCTAGTGAGCCGCCAACACCTCCGCCCCGGGCAGGCACGGGGTGGCCGCACCCTCGCCAGCGGGGTTACTAAACTTGGGCCGTGCGTAATACAGACTTCTCCGACGTGCCCGGCGCGCCCGCCAGCACCGACCCGCGGCTGCTGGCGGACCTGGCCGCAGACTTGACCGACCTCGATTACAGCGTGGACGGGGTGGCAACGCTGCTCGGCGCCGAGGCGTGGGAGGCCCTGGACCGCGACCAGCTAATCCCGGCCGTGCTGGCCACCGCCCGCCTGCTGGAGGATCCGGCACAGGGCCGTTTGGCCGCCGTCGTGCGCCTCTGGTTGCTGGGCCGGGGCGTGGAGCCCGCGCAGCTGGCACGGGCGTTCCCGCGCGCCGGGGTGGACGGCCTTGCCGCCCTCCGTCTGGCCGAGCACGACGGCGGCGAGTGGCGGGCAGCTGTTGACCTCCGCCCGTACGCCTTCGGCGAGACCGAGCTGTGGGTGGCCAGCGACCTCGGTGCGCACCAGCGGCCCGGCGTCCTCCGGCACGACCACGTCCTGGGCATCGGCCAGGCCTCGCTGACCCTGGCCCAGCTGACCGTGCGCCCCGCGGTAAAACGGGCCCTGGACCTTGGCACCGGTTGCGGGATCCAGCTCTTCCACCTGCTGGGCCACGCCCGGCACGCCGCCGCGACCGACATCTCGGAGCGGGCGCTGGCCTTCACCCGGTTCAACCTCGCGCTCAACGCCGGTGCCCTCGGGCTGGACCCGGACAACCTGGAGGACCGGGTCAGCCTGCGGTTGGGCAGCCTGTTGGAACCGGTGGCGGGGGAGCGCTTCGACCTGGTGGTGTCCAACCCGCCGTTCGTGATCACGCCGCGGCGCCCGGCCGAACGGACCGACGAGCAATTCACCTACCGCGACGGCGGACTGCCCGGCGACGACATTGTGGCCACCCTCTTCCGTACGCTGCCGTCAGTATTGGCCGACGGCGGTGTGGCGCAGATGCTGGGCAACTGGGAAATTCCGGCCGGCGCCGGCAGTTGGCACGCACGGTTGGAACAGTGGCTGGCACCGGACATCGACGCCTGGGTGATCCAGCGGGAGCAGCTCAGCCCGGCGCAGTATGCGCAGACGTGGCTGCGCGACGCCTCGGTGAACCGCGACCCGGAGCTGTTCGAATCCGCTTACGCCGCCTACCTGGACGATTTTGCGTCCCGGGACGTGGAGGCCCTCGGCTTCGGGCTGGTCTGGCTGCGCCGCCCGCTGCCCGAAACCACGGCGGCGGCTGCAGGTGCAGGAGCGCTGCGGCGGTTCGAGGAGATCACGTATCCGATCGAGCAGCCCGTCGGCCCGCACCTGGCCGCAGCGGTCGAACGGGCCGATTGGCTGGCCGAGCACGCCGCCGACTTCGGCCGCCAGCATCTGCGGGTGGCCGAGGACGTGACCGAGGAGCGGCACCAGCGGCCGGGCGCCGAACACCCCGGCGTCATCTTGCTGCGCCAGGGTGCGGGGCTGCGCCGGACCAACCTGATGAGCACCGAGTTGGCCGGGTTCGTTTCCGCCAGCGACGGCGACCTGGGCGTGGACCAGATCATTGGTGCCCTGGCGGCACTGTTGGGCCGCGAGGAGCCGGACTTCGCCCGTCAGCTGTCCGCCGAAGTGCGGAACCTGGTGGCAGACGGCTTCCTGGTGCCTGCCGGCGAATAGGAAATTGTTGCCGTATTGCAGTCGGGGATTGCCCGGCAGCCCCGCCCGGGAGCGGTGACCGGCATTACACTTACTGATCATGACTAAGGGTTCAACCACGACGACCGGCCGGGCGGCCGCGGCAGCGGCGGCCACCGGGGCGGAGCCGGCAGCCGGAGACAGGGTCAATATCTCCGACGCCCGCGCCATCCGTGCCCTGGCCCATAACGTGCGGTTGAAGGTTATCGAAGAGCTCTTTGATACGCAGCAGCCGGCCACCGCCACGGAGTTGGCCCAGCGGCACGGGCTGACCCCCAGCGCCATGAGCTACCACCTCCGGGCGTTGGAAAAGTGGGGATTCGTCAAGCGGTGCGTGAACCAGGGTGACGGCCGGGAGCGGCACTGGCAGGCCGCGGCCGGACGCCTGGACGTGACCAGCGTGGCGGACAGCCGTGCCGCCACCATGGGCGTGGTGGACGTGGAACTGAACGACCTGCGCGAACGCCTGTCCAAGTACGTCAAACGGGACAAGCAATTGCCGAACCCTGACACGTGGCGGCAGGAAGGACACCTGGCTGCCCTCAGCACGGGACGGTTCTACCTGACCGAGGAACAGCGGAAGGACCTCGGCCGGCGGATCGGCGAGATCCTGCTGGAATACAGCCCGACCACCAATCCCGAGAACCGGGGTGAAGGGGCCGAAAAGCTCTACTATGTCTTCTCCTTCCTGCCCGGCGACATCGACAACGATTAGGGCCCTGTCGCAGGCATCGGCAGTGGTCCGCGGCACCGGAGGCAACCGGCTGCACCCGTTGGCGTTTTCTGTTTCGCGGTACTGTTGCGGCTAACCTAGTGCTGACGGTCCTCCACCCCGCCGGGTTGGGGGACGTATTTACAAGCGCATCAACACCCCTTTCTTTACGTAGGAGCACAGTGCCAGCCAAGGCCCGCGAAAAAACCGGCAAGAAACTCGTCATCGTCGAGTCCCCGGCCAAGGGCAAAACCATCGCCGGGTACCTCGGCGAGGGCTTTGAGGTCACGGCTTCCATGGGGCACATCCGTGACCTGCCCCAGCCCTCCGACCTGCCGGCCGAGCTGAAAAAGACGTCGGTCGGCAAGTTTGCCGTGGACATCGACAACGATTTCGAGCCCTACTACGTGGTGTCTCCGGACAAGAAGAAGAAGGTTTCCGAGCTCAAAGCGATGCTCAAGGACGCCGACGAACTCTATCTGGCAACTGACGGTGACCGCGAGGGTGAAGCCATCGCGTGGCACCTGCTGCAGGTGCTGCAGCCCAAGGTACCCGTGCACCGCATGACGTTCAGCGAGATTACCCGCGAAGCCCTGCAACGCGCCCTGACCGAGGTCCGCGAGGTGGACACCGACCTGGTCGACGCCCAGGAAACCCGCCGCATCGTGGACCGGCTTTTCGGCTACGAACTTTCCCCGGTGCTCTGGCGCAAGGTCAAGGCCGGCCTGTCCGCCGGACGCGTGCAGTCCGTGGCCACCCGGCTGGTCGTCGAGCGTGAGCGCGAGCGGATGGCGTTCCGGGCGGCCTCCTACTGGGACCTGGTCGCCACGGTGGCGCCGGAGGACGCCGCCAAGGGCGGGGTGTTCAAGGCCAAGCTGGTCTCCCTCGACGGCAGCCGGGTCGCCGTCGGCAAGGACTTCGACGATCTGGGCCGGCTCAAGGCCCGCTCCGCCGTCCATCTGGACGAGGCGGCCGCCACCGGCCTGGCAGACTCCCTGCGCAGCGCCCGGTTCTCAGTCCGCGCGGTAGAGAACAAGCCGTACACCCGCCGTCCGGCAGCGCCGTTCACCACGTCCACCCTGCAGCAGGAGGCGGCCCGCAAGCTCCGGTTCTCCGCCCGCTCGACCATGCAGGTGGCGCAGAAGCTGTACGAAAACGGCTACATCACCTATATGCGTACCGACTCGCCGGCGCTGAGCGACCAGGCCGTCAACGCCGCACGGCGCCAGGCCTCCGAGCTGTACGGACCCGAATATGTCCCGGATGCCCGCCGCGTCTACAAGGGCAAGGACAAGAACGCTCAGGAAGCCCACGAAGCCATCCGGCCGGCAGGGGACTCGTTCCGCACGCCCGGCCAGGTCCGCAGCCAGCTTTCCGGCGACGAGTACCGGCTGTACGAGCTGGTCTGGAAACGCACGGTGGCCTCGCAGATGGCCGATGCCAAGGGATCGACGTCGACCGTGCGCCTCGGCGCCACGGCCGGGGACGGGCGGGACGCGGAGTTCACCGCATCCGGTACCGTCATCACGTTCCCGGGTTTCATGGCCGCCTATGAGGAGGGCAAGGACGCCGGCCGCGAGGACGATGACGATGCCACCGGCGGACGCCTGCCGAACCTCGCCAAGGGAGACGCGCTGGACGCGCAGGCGGTCGACGCCGTCGGACATGAGACGTCCGCACCGCCGCGCTACACCGAAGCATCGCTGATCAAGACGCTGGAAGACCGCGGCATCGGCCGCCCGTCCACCTACGCCGCCACCATCTCCACCATCATGGACCGCGGCTACGTCCGCACCCGCGGCTCCGCCCTGGTTCCGAGCTGGATCGCGTTCTCCGTGGTGCGGCTGCTGGAAGAGTACTTCAGCGATTACGTCGACTATGACTTCACTGCGGAACTCGAAGAGGACCTGGACCGCATTGCCCGCGGCGAGGCCAGCCGGACGCAGTGGCTCTCCGGCTTCTATTACGGGGACCGCAAGGAAACCGGCCTGAACACCGTGGTGAACGACCTGGGCGAAATTGATCCGCGACGGATCAATTCGATCGAGATTGCCGAGGGCATCACCTTGCGGGTGGGCAAGTTTGGGCCCTACCTGGAACGCAACGGCGAGGGCGACGGCGAAGAGCCGGAGCGGGCCAACGTCCCCGAGGACCTGGCTCCCGACGAGCTGACCCCGGAGAAAGCCGTCGAGCTGATGGAAACCCAGGGGCCGGGCGAGCGCGAGCTTGGCACGGACCCGGAGACCGGTCGGACGATCGTGGCCAGGGAGGGCCGTTACGGCGCCTACGTCACCGAAGTGATCCACGAGCCGACGGCCGAAGAGCTGGCCGCGCAGCCGGTGGAGTACTACAAGAACGGCAAGCCCAAGCCGCCGAAAAAGCCCGCCAAGGTCAGGCCGCGCACCGGCTCCCTGTTCAAGTCGATGAGCGTTGACACCGTCACCCTCGAGGACGCGCTGAAGTTGCTGAGCCTGCCGCGGGTGCTGGGCACCGATGCCGAGGGCACCGAAATCACCGTGCAGAACGGCCGCTTCGGCCCGTACCTGAAGAAGGGCAGCGACTCGCGGTCGATCGGTTCGGAAGAGGAAATCTTCACCATCACGCTGGAACAGGCGCTGGAGATCTACTCGCAGCCGAAGACGCGCGGCGGCCGCACCGCGGCTGCGCCGCTGGCCGAGTTCGGCGTGGATCCGGTGTCGGAGAAGAACATCGTCGTCAAGGACGGCCGGTTCGGCCCCTACATTACCGACGGCGTCACGAACATCACGGTGCCGCGCGCCACCAGCATCGAAGAGCTGACACGCGAGCAGGCCATCGAGCTGCTGGCGGAGAAGCGCGCGAAGGGACCGGCGAAGCCGGCGGCGAAGAAACCGGTACGGCGCAAGGCCGCCGCCAAGAAGTAGCGGACGTGCCCCGGCCGTTGCCCGCGGCGGTCGGGGCCGGAGCCGTTGTCCGTTGGCGGTGCCCGGGCCCCAACACTGCAATAATATGAACATGCGTCTGGGCGTCCTCGACATCGGTTCCAACACGGTGCATTTGTTGTTGGTGGATGCCCACCCGGGTGCCCGGCCCGTGCCCTTCGCCTCGCACAAGCGGCCGTTGTCGCTGGTGGCCTACCTGGATGCCGAGGGCAGTATCAGCGAAGAGGGCCAGCGGGAACTCATCGGCTTTATCCGCGAGGCCTGGCGGTTTGCCGGGCTGCACGGCGCCGAAGACATGCTGGCCTTCTGCACCTCGGCCATCCGCGAAGCGAACAACGGCAGGGCGGTGCTGGACCGGGTCAAGGCGGAAGCCAATGTCACGCTGCAGGAGCTGACCGGCCCGGAGGAGGCCGGCATGACCCTGGTGGCCGTCCGACGCTGGTACGGCTGGGGGTCGGGCACCATCCTGGACTTGGACATCGGCGGCGGCTCCTTCGAAATGGCCATCGGCCATGATGAACTGCCCGAACTAGCCGTATCTGTGCCGCTGGGAGCCGGCCGGCTGACCCGGCAGTGGCTGCCCGAGGACCCGCCGAGCGTGAAGAGCATCAAGGACCTGCACGCGTATATCCGCGAGACGCTGGCTCCCGTCGTGGGAGAGTTTTCTGCACTGGGCCGGCCGGACATGGTGGTCGGCACTTCCAAGACCTTCCGCTCGCTGGCACGGATCGCCGGAGCCGCGCCCTCGGCCGCCGGCCCGTACGTGCGGCGGGAACTGCACCGCACGGACCTGTCCCTGTGGGCCCGCAGGCTGGCCGCCATGCCGGTCAGCGACCGTGTTAATTTGCCCGGTGTCTCGATGGTGCGGGCGCCGCAGCTGTTGGCGGGGGCGATGGTTGCCGAGGCGGCGATGGAAATGTTTGAGATCGAGACCTTGCAGATCTGCCCCTGGGCGCTGCGGGAGGGGCTGATCCTCAAACGCTTCGACCACCTGCTCTACGACAGCGACGCCCCGGTCAGTCCGGTGGGCACCATGCTGGTGCAGCAGGCGCTGGAGCCGGCCCCCGCCGTCGAAAAGGTCGGCAGCTAGCGACCCGCCCCCTAAGCCGCGGAGTTGCCGGTACCCGGTGCGGGCTTACAAGGTTTGTTGGTCCCCGGGGGGAGGCTTAAATGGCGACGCCGGCGAACGTTGCGGTTGGTTGGGGGAGTCAACCGCTGTTCGCCGGCGCCTGGACCGGAACCAGCAGATCCGGTCCATCATCACTCGCACCTTGATGAGGTGCTTACGACACTAGGCGGCAACTTTGGGACGACGCCGGGAAATACCTGAACGGCACCTGTGAGTTCTTCCCGGCCGGCTGCGCCGAGGGGGAGGAACGCGGCACGCGCCCGATGACAGCCCCGTGATTCAATGGCAGACATGACTGCTGACGCCACCGGAACGCCAACCGCACGCCGCATCGCTTTCCTGGGCTGCGGTTCCATGAACGAGGCCATCCTGGCCGGGCTGCTGGCCTCCGGAACAACCGCCGAAAACGTGACGGCGACGGTGCGCCGCGGCGAGCGCGCCGAAGAACTGCGCGGACGCTATCCCGGCCTGACGGTGCTGGCGGAACAGGACGACCCCGCGGCCAACGCCACCGCCGTGCAGGGTGCCGACGTTGCCGTGCTGGGGGTCAAGCCGACGGGCATCGCCGACCTGTGCCGGACCATCGCGCCGGCTTTGGACGCGGCGACGGTGGTGGTTTCCGTGGCCGCGGCGGTCACCGTTGCCGCCATGGAAGCCGCGCTGCCGGCAGGCCAGCCGCTGGTGCGCAGCATGCCCAACACGCCGCTCAAGGTGCGCCGGGGGGCCGTGGGCATCTCTGCCGGCAGCCACGTGACCGATTCCCAGCTGGCTGCCGCCCGCGAGGTGTTCGCCGGCGCCGGCACCGTCGTCGTGGTTCCGGAAAACCAGTTGGACGCGGTGTCGGCGGTCAGCGGTTCCGGCCCCGCCTATGCCTTCTACCTGGCCGAGGCAATGGCCGCGGCCGGCGTGGAACTGGGCCTGGACCCGCAGCTGTCGATGACGCTGGCCCGCGAGACCGTGGCCGGCGCGGGCATCATGCTCACCGCGCCGGATGCCGACCCGGCGGCCATGCGCCGCGCCGTCACCAGCCCGAACGGCACCACGGAGCGTGCCATCGCCTCCTTCGACGACGACGGGCTGCCGCAGGTCATCGCGCGCGGTGCCGCGGCCGCCGCCGAACGGGCGGCCGAACTGTCGCGCGAACTGGCGTGAAGCGGGGCAGGCCCTGGGATCCCGGGACCGGCGCGGGCTCCGCTACGGACGGGCCGCGAAGCGCTCCAGCAGGTCCACGTGCCCGGAGACGATCAGCATGTCCCGGCTGGAGACCTTGGTTTCCGGCCGGGCATAGGTGAAGTCTTCGCCGGGTGACTTCACGCCCACCACGGTGACGCCGTACTTGGAGCGCACCTGAGACTCACCCAGCGTGAAGCCCTGGGTTTCCTTCGGCGGGTACATCTTGACGATGGCGAAACCGTCGTCGAACTCGATGAAGTCCAGCATCCGTCCGCCCACCAGGTGGGCGGCGCGGCGGCCGGCGTCGGCCTCCGGATAGATCACGTGGTTGGCGCCGATGCGCGAGAGGATCTTGCCGTGCGACGGGGTGATGGCCTTGACCCAAAGGTGCTCGATGCCCAGGTCCACGAGGTTCACGGTGATCAGCACCGAGGACTCGATCGACGTGCCGACACCGACGACGGCGGAGCTGAACTCCTGGGCGCCCAGTTGGCGCAGCGCGTCGATGTTCGTGGCGTCGGCCTCCACGACGTGGGTCAGCTGCCCCGACCACTTCTGCACCAGTGTCGGATCACGTTCGATCGCCAGCACCTCGCGGCCCTGCTTGACCAGTTGTTCCGCGGTGGAGGCACCGAAGCGGCCCAAGCCGACCACCAGCACGGGCGCGTTGTGGGCGGGACGTCTGTTCGATGCGGACTTCTCAGCCAATGATGGGCCTCTCTTCGGGGTAGTGGAACAGCTGGCGGCGTTCGCGCAGCGCCAGCGCGGCGGCCAACGTGATGGTGCCGACGCGGCCGGCGAACATCAGGGCGCAGAGCACGTATTTGCCCTCGGGCGGCAGTTCGGCGCTCAGGTTGGTGCTCAGCCCGCAGGTGGCGAACGCGGAAATGACCTCGAACAACACCCGGTCCAGGCTTTCGCCGGTGAAGGCCAGCAGCAGGCCGGAGGCGACGGCCACCAAGGTGGCACCCATGACGATCACCGAGATGGCCACCCGCATGGCGCCTTCCGGGATGGTCCGGCCGTGGATCTTCACGTCCCGGTCCCCGCGGGCCTCGGCAACGATGGCCAGGAACACGATCGCGATGGTCGTGACTTTGATGCCGCCCGCAGTCGACGCGGAACCGCCGCCGGCGAACATCAGGGCATCGGAAAAGAGCATGGTGGACGGCTCCAGGTTGTTCATATCCACCAGGTTGAAGCCGAGCGAGCGCGTCATGATGGAGGCGAACGTCGCGTGGAGGACCTTGTCCCAGGTGCTCAGGCCGCCCAGGGTCTCCGGGTTGCTCCACTCCATGGCGCCCCAGACCAGGGCACCGACCACCAGCAGGATCAGCGACACCTCGACCGTAAGCTTGGTGTGCAGGTTCCATTTGCTGAAGCGCCAACCGCGTTCCAGGAGCACCATGACCACCGGGAATCCGAGGCTGCCCAAGAAACCTCCGGCCATCAGCGGCAGCAGGATCCACTCGTCGGTCTCGTAGGGGACCAGGCCGTCCGAGTGCGGGGTGAATCCCGCGTTGTTGAACGCCGAGATGGCATAGAAGATGCCGTGCCAGGCGGCCTGGGGAAAGGATTCGCCAAGCATCAGGAAGCGGGGGAACAGCACCAGGGCCAGCACCACTTCGATGATCACGGAGGTGGTGATCACGATCCGCAGCAGCGCGCCGACCTCGCCCAGGCGGCCTGCGTTGTTCATGGCAGACTGGGCGATCAGTTTGCCGCGCACGCCCAGCCGCTTGCTCACCATGAGCGCCAGCAGCGAGGCCAACGTCAGCGTGCCCAGGCCGCCGATGAAGATGGCCAGCAGGATCACGGCCTGGCCGAGGAAAGTCCAGTGGGCAGCGGTGGACACCACGGTCAGGCCCGTGACGCAGACGGCCGAGACGGCCGTGAAGAAGGCGTCGTGCAGTGGCGTGATGGCCCCGTCCCGCGCCGCGGCCGGCAACGACAGCAGGCCGGTGAAGACCAGGATCACCGCCACGTAGACGATCAGCGCAAGCCGTGCCGGGGAACTGTTGGCAACGCTGTCCACGAAATCGCGGAGCGTGCGCAAAAGGCTGAATCGTTCGTGTTCCCGCCCGGCCAGCCATGACGGCTGTTGTCTGGTCATTCCGATCGCTTCTGTCCGGCTCCGAATCGCTGACTTGTTCCTTGCAGTAGTAAATCATCATTTGACAGCACGGGCGCGGGACGAATGCGTGCGGACCGGTGCTTTCGCGTAGCCTGTCTGTGATGTCAGCGACCCCAGTTCCCGCGGTTCCCACCCTGGCGGTGTGGAGCGAATCCGTCTTGGCGTACAACTTCGGCGCGCACCATCCCATGTCGCCGATCCGGTTGGACCTGACGGCCAGGCTGGCTGACGAATTCGCCATTTTCCACCGCCCGAACGTCACCTTGGCCGCAGCCGAAATGGCCGGCGACGCGGCGTTGCAGACCGTTCACGACCCGGCCTACGTGGCCGCGGTAAAGGCGGTCAGCGAAGACCCTAACGCCGTAGATGAAGAGCGGGGCCTGGGCACCGAAGACGATCCCGTGTTTCCGGGCATGCACACCGCCAGTGCCCTCATCGCCGGGGCGTCCCTGCAGTCCGCGGCCGCGATCCTGGACGGCTCGGCGCTGCATGCGGTCAACTTCGCAGGCGGCATGCATCACGCCGCGCGCGGCAAGGCGAGCGGATTCTGCATCTACAACGATTGCGCGCTGGCCATCCAGCACCTGCTGGATAACGGCGTGCAGAGGGTCGCGTACCTCGACGTCGACGCGCACCATGGCGATGGCGTTCAGTCCATCTTCTACAACGACCCGCGGGTGCTGACCATCTCCCTGCATGAAACCGGCACCCACCTGTTCCCGGGGACGGGTTTTGCGAACGAGAGCGGGGGTCCGGAGGCGCCGGGCAGTTCCGTGAACGTCTCCATGCCGCCCCGCTCGGGCGACGCGGCCTTCCTGCGGGCCTTCCACGCGGTGGTCCCGCAGTTGGTCAGGGCCTTCGCCCCCGAAGTGATTGTCAGCCAGCACGGTTGCGACAACCACGTCCGCGACCTGCTGAGCAGCCTTCGGCTGAGCGTGGATGCACAGCGGCAAATGATGCTGGACACGGCCGACCTGGCGCGCGAGATCTGCGGCGACCGGTGGATCGCCACGGGCGGCGGCGGCTACGACGTCTGCAACGTGGTGCCCCGGTCCTGGACCCACATGCTGGCCATTGTGTCCGGCCGGGCCATTCCGCTGCACAGCGAGGTGCCGCAGTCCTGGCAGGACTATGTCGAGGTGCGGTACGGACAGCAGGCCCCGCTGTACATGGGCGACGACGCCGACCTGTGGTGGCGTTCGTGGGAGGTCGGCTATGACCCGAACGACGGCGTGGACCGCACCGTGATGGCCACGCGCAAGGAGATCTTCCCCTACCACGGGCTCGATCCCTGGTTCGACTAGGCGGTTGGAAGGCCGGCCGGTCGGGCCCGCCCGGTTCGGCGGGCTGTGCACGCAGTCTGGCGCCGGCACGGGGTATAACGATTTTGCCGTGCCTGGGCCCGGGACCACCGCCAAGGGTGTGCCGCAAAGCATATATGCGATTAGGGTAATGGAATGGCCATCGATGATGTCTTTGCAGTGATTGCGGAAGGTACCCGCCGGGACATACTCGGCTCGCTTCGTGACGGCGACAAAGCGGTGGGCGAATTGGTCGAAGAACTGGAGGTCAGCCAGCCGACCGTCTCCAAGCACCTGAAGGTGCTGCGCGAAGCCGGACTCGTCTCCATGCGCGCGCAGGGGCAGAAGCGCTACTATTCGCTGCAGACCGGGCCGCTGCAGGATGTGGCCGATTGGATCATCGGTTTCGGTGTTGATGTTCTGCCCGTGACCGAGGCGGAGCCGGTGGCACCCGCCCTGGCAGCCGCCGTCGTCGCCCCGCAGGAGCCCGCGCATGCCGTGACCGGACGGAGCCTCGAGGTTCCGGTTTCTGCCAACCTCAGCCGATCGCTCGGGCAGGCGGCCAACAAGGCAACGACCAAGGCCGCGGACATCTTCGCGCACCTGCCCAAGCTGCCGCGCCGCCGCCGCGGCTGAGCGGCAGGCCTGCCGCAGTCGCAGGCGGCAGCCCGCGCCGCGGCCGGCCGGCAGTCCCCGCGCCGGGCGGAGGACCCGGGCCGGTGATGACCCGCACGTGATGACCCGCACATTCGGACCCCGGCGGCTTGGTCCGTTCGCCCGTGACGGGCCGCACTTTCCACGCCAGCCCTGGGGCGACCGGTGCCGGATATGCTCGGATCCGTGCGACAAAACGGCCGACTGTACCGCCGGTCGGCGCGTTACGGGGCGGTTCTGCGATGTGTCAGGCGTGTTTCTTAGATTCCGCTTCTTGTGGTTTTCTGTGTGAGGGCCTGCAGCAACCTGAGTGCCCCAATACGTCAGCTAGTGAAGGGACGCACCCATGGATGCCCACCTGCTTGAAGTCCGCGACGAAGTTTTCCGCCGCAACCCAGGCGAAACGGAATTCCACCAGGCCGTCACCGAAGTCTTCGAAACCCTCGAGCCGCTGTCCGCCCGGCATCCCGAATACTCCGACGCCGCCATCCTGCAGCGCATTTGCGAGCCCGAGCGCCAGATTATCTTCCGCGTTCCGTGGGTGGACGACGCCGGCAATGTCCAGATTAACCGCGGCTTCCGCGTCGAGTTCAACTCCGCGCTTGGCCCCTACAAGGGCGGCCTGCGCTTCCACCCCTCCGTCTACCTGGGCATCATCAAATTCCTCGGCTTCGAGCAAATCTTCAAGAATGCCTTGACCGGCATGCCCATCGGCGGCGGCAAGGGCGGCTCCGACTTCGATCCGCGCGGCCGGTCCGACGCCGAGGTCATGCGCTTCTGCCAGTCCTTCATGACGGAGCTCTACCGCCACATCGGCGAATACACCGACGTTCCGGCCGGGGACATGGGCGTGGGGACCCGCGAAATCGGTTACCTGTTCGGCCAGTACAAGCGCATTACCAACCGCTACGAGTCCGGCGTCCTCACTGGCAAGGGCACCGGCTGGGGCGGCTCGCTGGTCCGCCCTGAAGCCACCGGTTACGGCGCGGTGCTGTTCGCGCAGGAAATGCTCAAGACCCGCGGGCAAAGCCTGGACGGGCAGCGCGTGGCGATCTCCGGCTCCGGCAACGTGGCCATCAACGCCGTCGAAAAGGCGCAGGAACTCGGCGCCACCGTGGTCACCGCGTCCGACTCCGGCGGCTACATTGTCGACGAGGCCGGAATCGACGTCGAACTGCTGCGCCAGATCAAGGAAGTTGAGCGGGGCCGCATTTCGGAGTACGCCGAACGCCGCGGCTCGGCCGTGCACTACGTGGCCGACGGCAACATCTGGGACGTCAACTGCACCGTGGCGCTCCCGTGCGCCACGCAGAACGAACTGGATGAAAAATCAGCCCGCCGCCTGGTGGAGTCCGGGTTGGTCGCCGTCGCCGAAGGCGCCAACATGCCCTGCACGAGCGAAGCAGCTTCCATCTTCCAGGACGCAGGTGTGCTCTTCGGTCCGGGCAAGGCAGCCAACGCCGGCGGCGTGGCCACGTCGGCCCTGGAGATGCAGCAGAACGCCAGCCGCGACGCCTGGAGCTTTGACTATACCGAGCAGCGCCTGACCGAAATCATGGTCGGCATCCACGACCGCTGCGCCGAGACGGCCGAGGAATACGGCATGCCCGGCAATTACGTGGCGGGCGCGAACATCTCCGGCTTCAAGAAGGTCGCTGACGCCATGCTCGCCCTGGGCCTCATCTAAGGCAGCGGACACAGCCAAAGCACTGATCACGACGACGGTGCCCGCCCCGGCGGGCACCGTCTCGTTTTGGTGCGCACGGGGTTGTCCCCGCGGTGTCCACTGGCCCGCGGACGTGCCGGTCAGGCCGCCGGCTGCGGGACGCCCCAAGTAAGCTCACTCCATGGTGCAAAGACTCATCGGGCTGGATATCGGCGGCAGCAAGACGCACGGCATCCGGCTGGACGACGGTTTGCTGGATGCGGAAGCGACGGCGGGCAGCGCGAACGTCCAGAACGCCAGCCCCGCCCAGGCCGCCGCGGCCCTGTCCGAAGTCTTCGGCCGGCTTGGGGCGGCCGGGATCACCGCGGTCTACGCAGGGGCGGGCGGGATCGACACCGAGGGCGATGCCGCGGCGTTGCGCGCGCTGATCGCCCCGCTGGTACCCGGGGCGGACGTCCACGTAGTCCACGACACCCGCCTGGTGCTGGCCGCCGGCCACCTCCGCACGGGGATCGGCGTGGTGGCCGGCACCGGATCGTCGGTTTGGGGCATCAACGAGGCCGGACTTGAGGCCCGCGCCGGCGGCTGGGGGCACCTGTTGGGCGATGAGGGCAGCGGCTACTGGCTGGGGCGGGAAGCAGTGCGGCACGTACTCTCCCGCCTGGATGCGGGCCTGCCACGGGACCGGCTCACGGACTTGTTGCTGGACGACTGCGGGCTGCAGGACCCGGTGGAACTGATCGCGCTGTTCCACTCACCGAAAACCGACCGGCGGTTCTGGGCGGGCAAGTCCCGCCTGGTGGTGGCCGCCGCCGACGAAGGCGACCCGCCGGCGGGGGCGATCGTCGACCGCGCCGCGGCGGACCTGGCCGGCCAGATTGCCCTGGTCTCCCGGCGGCTGGGCATGAGCGGCCCGGTGGTGCTCGGCGGCGGACTCGGCATGAACGTCCCGCGGTTCCAACGGTCGCTGGCTGCCGCACTGGAACCGCAGGGGATCGCGGACATCCGACCGCTGGACCGGGAGCCCGTCTTCGGCATTGATGTCCTGGCCGGCCTGGCCTGAGCGCGCTCCGGGGACGCCACCCTTCCCGCACCTCCGGCCTCAGCCGCCGCGGGAACCGGCGCTGCGCCGTCCGGCTGGCGCTGCCTCCGCGGGCGCCGCAGCCGACGCTGCGCTGCAGCCGGCGCCCCGCCGTCGGGCTGGCGCTGCCGCCGCGGGAGCCGGCGCCCCGACGTCGTCATAATCTGTCATGTCCCGGCGCGCGTTTTCCCTCTCCCGCCGATCCCGCGTAGAGTTCCGGGTATGACGACTCGTTGGTATGCGTATTTTGCGTTGGCTCTGGAGGGGCCTGACGTAACCGCTTAGCGCCTACGCATACCGACCTTCAGAGCCAACAGGGCAGAGATGATTCTCTGCCCTTCGCCATTTCTCCGGCGGGTTCTGTAACAAAGTCCCGCCGCCAACAGACGGGACACCGACAATGAATGCAGCAGCCAACCACCTCCTGGAAACCGAAGCGCCGACGCCGGGCCACGGCGTCGCGGAGGTCGAAGCGGCCGCCCCGGCCTCGCCGCGCAGCACGAACAACCTGCGGGTGGGTGGCTTCAGCCCGCTGCCGTCGCCCGGCGACGTGTTGCAGGAACAGCCCCTGACCGCCGAAGCCGCCGCCGTCGTCGCCCGCGGCCGCGAGGAGATCCGTGCCGTCATGGACGGGGTGGACGACCGGCTCCTCGTGATCGTCGGGCCATGCTCGATCCACGACACCGCGGCAGGCCTGGACTACGCGCGCCGCCTGGCGCAGGTTGCGCGGGAACACCGCGAAGAGCTGCTGATCGTGATGCGCACGTACTTCGAGAAGCCGCGCACCACCGTGGGCTGGAAGGGGCTGATCAACGACCCGCGGCTGGACGGCTCCCATGACATCGCCGCCGGCCTGCGGCTGGCGCGGACCTTCCTGCTGGACGTGGCGGAGCTCGGCCTGCCGGTGGCCACGGAGTTCCTGGAACCGATCAGCCCGCAATACCTGGCGGACCTGGTCAGCTGGGGCGCGATCGGCGCGCGCACCACCGAGAGCCAGATCCACCGCCAGTTGGTGTCCGGACTCTCCATGCCGGTGGGTTTCAAGAACGGCACCGACGGCGGGCTGCAGGTCGCGCTCGACGCCTGCCACGCCGCGTCCGCGGCACAGGTGTTCCTGGGGATCGACGGGGAGGGGCGTGCCGCGCTCGTGTCCACCAACGGCAATCCCGACACCCACGTGATCCTGCGCGGCGGCGCGAGCGGCCCGAACTACGGAGCCGACCAGGTTGCGGCGGCCTCCGGGGCGCTGGCGAAAGCCGGTCTGAATCCGCGGCTGATCGTGGACGCCAGTCACGCCAACAGCGGCAAGAGCCACCACCGCCAGGCCGAGGTGGCTCTGGAGATTGCCGCGCAGGTCGAAGCAGGCGGCAGCGCCATCGCCGGCCTGATGCTGGAGAGCTTCCTGGTGGGCGGGGCACAGAAACTGGAGGTGTCCCAAGACGCCGGCGGACGGGCGTTGGTGTACGGGCAGAGCGTCACGGATGCCTGCATGGAATGGGACGTGACGGCCGACGTGCTGGCCCAGCTTGCATCGGCCGCCCGACATCGCGCCCCGAAAGCGGCATGAGGGCGAAAGCCCGTGCTTGGTTAAAACGCTTAAGCTACAGTGTGCACTTTCACTTTTGCCACAACAGCCTCTAAAGTATCTAGGAAGACGGTTGTTGGGGCGGGGCAAGGCGGCACGCCGCCGGTGTTGCTTACAGTAAAGGAACAGTGCGTAATGGCTGACGAGAATAATTTCTCGAGTGTGCGCTTCTTGACGGTGTCGGAAGTGGCCGCAGTCATGCGCGTGTCCAAGATGACCGTTTACCGCTTGGTGCATTCGGGCGAGATGCCCGCCGTGCGCTTCGGACGTTCCTACCGGGTGCCCGAATCAGCCGTGGAGGAGTACCTGCGCGGCGCCGTGATCGACCGGGAGACCGGGACCGCCTGACGCTCCGGTGCGGGCCTGCTGCTAGCCGGCGGTCAATGCCGGGGGCGCAGAGGCGGTACCCTGTTAAGGAACGTTTTACGTCATCGTCGAAAACCGTGAGTTGGCGTGTGCCCCGCCGGGCGCCGGCAGCTTGCGAAACTATCAGTGAATGAGGGACTCGTGGGTTCAGTTATTAAGAAGCGCCGCAAGCGTATGGCCAAGAAGAAGCACCGTAAGCTGCTTCGCAAGACCCGTCACCAGCGCCGCAACAAGAAGTAGGACCGACAACCGGTTCCCAAGCTTCCAAGGTCCGCCAGGAAACTGGCGGGCCTTGTGCCGTTAACCGGCCCGTTCATGCCGTTCGGCGGGTTGGGCGTGGGTTGGGGCGGGACGGGCTGTGCCGGCCGTTACGCCGCCGGCCGGCGGAACCAATTGACGCCGCGCCAGAGCCCGTAGGCCGCGCCGGCCCCCGTGGCGGCCTTCAGGCCCACCGTGGCCGCCCGCCGGCCGCTCCTGAAGTCATAGACCGGCCAGTTGTTCTGCCGGGCGTGCCGGCGCAGCCTCATGTCCGGGTTGATGCCCACCGGGTTGCCCACCAGGGTCAGCAGTGGGACGTCGTTGTATGAGTCGCTGTAGGCCCAGCAGCGCGCGAGGTCCAGGCCCTGGCGGATGGCCAGCTCCTCGACCGCAACAGCCTTGGCCGGCCCGTGCAGGATGTCCCCGATGAGCCGTCCGGTGTAGGCACCGTCTTCGATTTCGCCCACCGTGCCCAAGGCGCCGGTCAGGCCAAGCCGGTCCGCGATGACGGCGGCCACTTCGACCGGCGTGGCCGTCACCAGCCAGACCTTGCGGCCCACCCGCAGGTGCTGGTCCGCCAGCGCCCTGGTTCCGGGCCAGATCTTGGAGGCGATGACTTCGTCGTAGACCTCGTCGCCCAGTTGTTTGACGTCGTCGCTCATCAGGCCGGTGGCCAGGGCCAGCGCCGTGTCACGGATGGACTGGATGTCCTTGAGGTTTTCTCCCCGCATCAGGAAGCGGGCCTGTTTGAAGCCGAAGCCGGCAGCGTCGCGCATCCGGAAGGCGCCGCGCTGGTACATCTTGCGGGCCACGTGGAACAGGCTGGCCCCGCGCATCAGGGTGTTGTCGACGTCGAAAAATGCCGCTTCCGTCCCCGGGTCGGCGGAGACCGAGGCGCGCTGTGCATGGCCGGCGGCGGTCTTGGGCATGCTTCGAGTCTAACGAGGCGCCGGGAATTGTCCGGGAATTGTCCGTTCGCCGCCGGTGGCGGCTACCGTGGAAGGCATGAGTGGATCCGACGCCGGCCGCGCGCACGAACTGGTGCTGCTGACCAAACCCGGCTGCCATCTGTGCCAGGCGGCACGAGAGACTGTCGGGAGTGTTGCGGGGGAGCTCGGTCTCGCCTGGGAGGAGAAGAACATCCTCGAGGACCCCGAGTTGGAGCGGCGCTTCGCCGAAGAGATCCCCGTGGTCATGATCGACGGCGTCCAGCGGGACTTCTGGCACATTGATCCGGACCGGCTGAGACGGCTGCTCACACAGTAGTTCGAGGCCGACAGGCCCGCGTCATCGGAGTTGGAGAGCGGCGCGGGGCAGCTTAATCTTGGGGGGACACTAGCCTGCGGTTGGACAGCCGCCGGCGGCACCCAGGACCCGGACCGGCTGGACACAGCAGGATCGGAGCCCCGCAGCAGGCATCGGAGCGACAACAGTGACCCACCTCCCGGATACCGAGGCGGCCAGGCCATCCGGCAACGAGATCCCGCCGGCCGCCCTCGCACGCCTGACCATCTACCTCCGGGCCCTGAATTCGCTGGTGTCTGAAGGCACGGAACGCATATCGTCCGAGCAATTGGCCGAATCCGCCGGCGTCAGCCCGCCCACCCTGCGCAAGGACCTCTCCTACCTCGGCTCGTTCGGCACCCGCGGCGTGGGCTACGACGTACGGCTGGTCGGCCAGGAGATTGCCGCGGCTCTGGGGCTCACCCAGGACTGGAAAGTCGCGATCGTCGGCATCGGCAACCTGGGCAGGGCGTTGGCCGGCTACTCCGGATTTACCACCAAGGGCTTCGGGGTCGTGGCGCTCTTCGACGCAGACCCGCAGGTTATCGGGTCGGAGGTCGCTGGGATGCGCGTCAGCCCGATCGCTGACCTGGAACCCGTCCTGCGGCAAACCGGCGCCAACATGGCGGTCCTGGCCGTGCCAGCGGGCGCGGCGCAGGGACTCTGCGACCGGCTCGTCGAAGCCGGCGTGACGAGCATTCTCAGCTTTGCGCCCGCGGTGCTGCAGGTCCCGCCATCCGTGCAGCTGCGCAAGGTGGACATGGCCACCGAACTGCAGATCCTGGCCTACCACGCGCAACGGGCGCAGGCGACGGAGCATAGCTGAGCAGCGGCGCCCCGCCGCCGGCGGACGTCAAGCGGCCGTCAAACGGCCGGAACCGCTCTGCTCAGCGGCCGTAGATGCCGAACTTGTGCGCTTTGGTGGCCTGGAAGAACCTGTTCGACGCCGGCATGAACAGCAGCACGATCGCCGCGATGCCCAGCAGCACCGACAAGGTGCCGAACCAGATGTTGAAAAGTCCGAACAGCGACAGCGCAGCGAATACCGTGCCGGTGATCCTGGCCCAGTTCTTGCCTGCCTTCACGCCGAAGGCCACCATCAGGTACAGCCCGACGGCGATCACCGCGGTGATGACGATAAACACTCCTGCAGTGCCGCTCATCATCTCCGCCAGCTCCGCGTCGGTGAACTGGCCGCCCTGCTCGCCCAGGGCTTCGCGGACCGCCGGGTCGTTGAGCACCATCGCCATGGTGCCGTCCAGGTTCGCCAGTTCGGTCAGCATTTCGATGGCGGTCAGCACGGCGGCAGCGATGATCAGCCAGAAGGCGATCATGACTTCGCGCGGCGCCGTGGGCTTGGCGGTGGCCTGCGCCTGCCCGCCGGGGTAGCCGTACTGGCCGGGCACGGCGCTCTGGTAGCCGTAAGGCTGTTGCCCGTACTGCTGACCGTACGGGGACTGGCCCTGCTGGCCCTGCCCGTAGGGCTGCTGTCCGGGCTGTCCGTACTGCGGCGGGTTCTGCCCGTACTGTCCGTACTGGGGGGCGTTTTGCCCGTACGGAGGCTGATCCGAGCCGGGCTGCTGGGGCGCGTTCTGGCCGTACTGCGGCAGGTTCTGCCCGTACCGGGGCTGCTCCTGGCCTCCGGGCCGGCCTTCCCCGTCACCGGGCTGGTTCGGTTCGTTTTCTGGGGTGCTCATGGCCGGTTCCTTTTCATCTCATCCACACGGGTCGCACGTCTGCGCCGGCCAGCCTGCGCGCCGGCCGCAGAGGTGCTTGGCAGCTGTTAATGCAACACTACAATGCAGGCCTGCGCCGTGTCGGTCGGCCTGAAGGATGATTTTCAGCCTCGCGGCCCGCCCCGGCCCGCCTCGGCCCGCCTCGGCCCGCCCCGCGGCCAGCCCCCGCCAGCCAAGCCGCCGGAGGTGCACGCCCGCCGGCGGTATGCCGGGGCTTTTGGGCAAACACCGGCGGTTTGAGACACTTGTACCCATGCCCGAAGCTACCGTCCACCTGCTCCGCCACGGCGAGGTCCACAACCCCGACCGCGTGCTTTACGGCAGGCTGCCGAGCTTCAGGCTGTCCGCCCTGGGCCAGGAAATGGCCGAGTGTGCCGCCGGCTACTTTTCAGAACGCCGCGACGACGGCGCCACCATCAGTTACCTGGTGGCCTCGCCGCTGACCCGGGCACAGGAAACCGCCGCCCCGACCGCCAAGGCGCTCGGCCTCGAGATCGTTACCGACGAGCGGATCATCGAAGCCGAGAATCACTTCGAGGGCTTGGCGGACATCCGCTCGCACCTGAACCAGCCCCGGCACTGGCCGCACCTCTACAATCCATTCCGGCCGTCCTGGGGGGAGCCGTACGCGGCGCAGGCCACCCGGATGCGCAAGGCCATCGACGACGCCCGCCGGATCGCGGTAGAACGCGGCGGCGAGGGCGCCGAGGCGGTCCTGGTCAGTCACCAGTTGCCCATCTGGGTGACCCGGCTGGCCTGCGAGGGCAAACGGCTCTGGCACGATCCCCGCCGCCGCCAGTGCACGCTGGCCTCGGTGACTTCCCTGGAGTTCGACGACGGCCGCCTCACCGCGGTGCGTTATGCCGAGCCGTGCGCCCACCTCCTGCCCGGTGCGGCGAACCTGCCCGGAGCATAATAGAATTACTACGCGTTGTAGAAGTGGGATACCCCCAACCCCACGAAGAAAAGTGTGACTGTGACTGCCGATAACCCCCGTTTGTTCAATCGCCGTACCGCCTTCAAAGTCGGTGCGGGGCTGCTGGGCGCCCTCTCGCTCGCCGCCTGTTCCGCCGAGGACCCGTTGGCCCAGCAGGCCAACGCGGGCGACAACAAGAACTACATTGCCGGCGACGGGTCGGTCACCGAGTACGCGCCCGAGTCGCGCGGCGAACCCGTCCAGCTGACCGCCAAGCTCTTCGACGGCACCACCGTCGATGCAGCCGACTGGGCCGGACAGGTGACGGTTCTCAACTTCTGGTACGCCTCCTGCGCGCCGTGCCGGCTGGAAGCTCCGGACCTGCAGGCGCTCAGCGAGGAATTCGCCGACGGCGCCCGGTTCTACGGGGTCAACATCCGGGACGAGCGCCCCACGGCGGAGGCATTCGAGCGCAACTTCGGGGTGACGTATCCCAGCTTCATGGACAAGAACGGCGACGTCCTGCTGGCGATGACCGCCTATGTGCCACCGCAGGCCGTACCCACCACGCTGGTGCTGGACAAGGAAGGCCGCGTCGCCGCCCGGATCCTGGGCGTTGCGGACAAGGGCACCCTCAGGGCCCTGATTAAAGACTCAGTGGCCGCCTAGCAATGGGGTGGGCGACGGCCGCGCTGCCGATGACTTTGGGCGGCGCTTTTGGCGACACGGTGTTGAACGGCTCCGTGCTGCTGGCAATCCCCGTGGCCATGCTGGCCGGGCTGGTCTCCTTCCTGTCCCCGTGCGTGCTGCCGCTGGTTCCCGGCTACCTGGGCTACGTCACCGGCCTGACGGGCGTGGACCTCGAACGCCAGCGCCGCGGCCGGATGTTCGCCGGCATTGGGCTGTTCGTGTTGGGGTTTTCCGTCGTCTTCGTGATTATCGGGGCGATCTTCGGCCAGCTCGGTGCCTGGTTGAAGGGCAGCGACGCCGGCTGGGTCACCCAGGTGCTGGGCGTCGTCGTCGTCGCCATGGGCATCATCTTCATGGGCGGCCTGTCCTACTTCCAGCGGGACCGCAAGATCCAGTCGCGTCCGCCGGCCGGGTTGTGGGGAGCGCCGGTGCTCGGCATGACGTTCGGGCTGGGATGGGCGCCCTGCATCGGCCCGACCTTTTCCGCCGTGCAGGCGCTGGCCTACTCGGGCGGCGCCGATGCGGCCAAGGGCGCGTTCCTGGCCTTCGTTTACTGCCTGGGCCTGGGGATCCCGTTCCTGCTGATCGCCCTCGGCGTGCGGCGGGGGATGGGCGCCATGGCGTTCTTCCGCCAGCACCGGTTGTTCCTGCAGCGGGCCGGCGGCGCCATGCTGGTGGTTTTGGGCCTGCTGATGGCCAGCGGGCTCTGGGGAGACTGGGTGACGCAATTGCAGGACTGGTTTGCAAATGAAGTGAGGCTCCCGATCTGATGAGTCAGACACCCGACGGCGCTGGGCGCCATGACGAAGCCGATGCCCCCGCAGCGGCCGGACCGGGCACGGGCGGCGGCGGCCGGGCCGTGAAGGACCCTCAGTCCGCCAAAGACCGGAAGCGCAGCCGCGACCGGGACGACGTCGCCGTCCCCGCGCTCGGTTTCGCCGGCATGCTGCGCTGGGCGTGGACCCAGCTGACGAGCATGCGCACCGCGCTGTTCCTGCTGCTGCTGCTGGCCGTGGCCGCGGTGCCCGGCTCGCTGTTCCCGCAGCGCCCGGCCAACCCCGCCGTCGTGACCCAGTACATTGCGGACAACCCGGAGGTCGGGCCGTGGCTGGACCGCTTCCAGCTCTTCGACGTGTACTCCTCGGTGTGGTTCTCCGCCATCTACCTACTCCTCTTCCTGTCGCTGATCGGCTGCGTCATCCCGCGCGCCATCCAGCACTACAAGGCCATGCGGTCGCAGCCGCCCAGGACTCCCCGCCGGCTGTCCCGACTGCCCGAGTACGGGTCCATGGCGGTCCCCGCGGAAGCCGGCGTCTCCGCGCGCGCTGCCGTGGAGGACGCCGCCCGCTTGCTGAAGCGCCGCGGTTACCGGGTGGATGTGCGCGATGCGGCCACCGACCGGCCCTCCGTGGGAGCGGAGCGCGGCTTCGGCAAGGAAATCGGCAACCTGGTCTTCCATACCTCGCTGATCGGCGTGCTGGTGTCCGTCGCCGTGGGCGGACAGTTCGGCTACACCGGCCAGCGGATCCTGGTCGAGGGCGAAACGTTCGTGAATTCGCTCATCGGCTACGACAACTTCAATCCGGGAACCGGGTTCACCGAGGACCGGCTGGAGCCCTTCTCCATGCGCCTCGACGAGTTCGAGGTGGTCTTCGACCGGGAATCGCCGACCCACTACGGCCAGCCGCTCGATTTCACCGCCACGCTGACCGTGCGCGGCGAGCCGGGGGCACCCGAGGAACAGCAGGTGCTGAAAATCAACCACCCGCTGACCATCGGCGGAACGAACGTGTACCTCATGGGCAACGGCTATGCGCCGGTGGTGACCATCCGGGACGGCGAGGGCAACATCGCCCACCAGGGCCCCGTCGTCGCCATTCCGAACGACGGCGCCTACACCTCCACCCTGGTGATCAAGGTGCCGGACGCGCAGCCGGAACAGCTGGGCTTCGTCGGGTTCTTCCTGCCGACCGCGATGGAGGGCGAAGACGGGGTGGCCTACGGCAGCGACCCGGATCCCATGAACCCCCGGCTGTACCTGAACTCCTACTACGGCGACCTCGGCCTGGACAACGGCGATCCCAAGAACGTCTACGTCCTGGACACCACCGAGCTGACCGTCCTCAACGACCGCAACCAGGACGACGGCGGCATCGAACTCGCCGCCTACGAAACCGCGGAATTGCCCAACGGAATGGGGAGCGTCACGTTCGACGGCCTCGTCCGCTATGCCGCGCTGGACATCCACCACGATCCCGGCAAGGTCGGCGCCCTCGTGTTCTCCTCGCTGGCCCTGGCCGGTCTGGGCGCCTCCCTCTTCATCGGCCGCCGCCGCGTATGGGTGCGTGCCGGCGCCCACGAGGACGGCCGCACCATGGTCGAGTGGGGCCTGCTGGCCCGCGGCGAGGACCACCGGCTGGCCCCGGAAGCGGCCGCCATCAGCAACCTCTTCCGCACCCAGTGGCTGACGGATGCCGCCCCCAGGGCGCACAATAGCAAGAGCGCCGCCGGCGTTGACAACTCCTAAGGACATCTCTTCCCATGCCCACGATTGACCAGACCATGGCCCAGTACAGCGAGCTGTTCATCCTGCTCGGCGCGATGGCCTTCACCGTCGCCTTTATCGCCTTTTGCTGGGACCTGGCCACGTCCAGCAAGACCATCAAGGCGGTAGAAGACCGGCTGGCTGCCGGGCACGCCGCGGCCGACCAGGGCGTGTTGGTCGGCGCCGCCGGTGCGGCGTCCGGGGCTGCCGGCGCGAAGGCCGCCGGCGGCGCAGGAAGCGCAGGAGTCGGCGTCGAAATGGCCGCCGACTCGATGAACTACGGCAAGGAACGCCGTGCGGCCGCCCGGATCGGCGTGGCTCTGAGCGTGCTGGCCACCGTCATCCTGGCGGCCGGCGTGGTGGCCCGGGGAATAGCCGCCCACCGCGTGCCGTGGGGCAACATGTACGAGTTCTGCACCACGGGTGCGCTGATGGTGGCGGTGGTGTACCTGATTGCGCTGACCCGCAAGGACCTGCGCTTCCTCGGATCGTTCGTGATCGGCCTTGTGGTCATCATGCTCATCGCCGCGTCCGTCGGCTTCCCGACGCCGGTGGCCCACCTCGTGCCCGCCCTGCAGAGCTACTGGCTGATCATCCACGTCTCGGTCGCCGTGCTGGCCTCGGCGCTGTTCACGTTGACTTTCGCCATGTCCGTGCTGCAGCTCGTGCAGGCGAAACGCGAGGTCCGCGGCCGCGCCGGCAAGGCGGACAAGCTGGCGTTCATGCGGCTCGCTCCCTCGGCGCTGACGCTGGAGAATGCCGCCTACCGGCTCAACGCCGTGGGCTTCGTGTTCTGGACCTTCACGCTCGTGCTCGGGGCAATCTGGGCGGAGCAGGCCTGGGGCCGCTACTGGGGTTGGGACACCAAGGAAGTGTGGACCTTCGTCATATGGGTGGTGTACGCCGGTTACCTCCACGCCCGCGCCACCCGTGGCTGGACCGGTACCCGAGCCGCCTGGCTGTCCATCGTCGGTTACCTGTGCGTGGTCTTCAACTTCACGATCGTCAACGTCTTCTTCGCCGGCCTGCACAGCTACGCGGGGGTCTAGGACAGGTCGGCAGGATCGACCGAAGCGCGCAGCCGCGAATCATAGAAGGCCCGCCGCCCCATCGGGGCGGCGGGCCTTCTTCGGGTCCGGGAACTCACGGGAGCCGGACGCGGGCGTTTAGGCCGCCGGTCGTTTAGCGGGGACCGTTGTCCGGGTCGTCTTCGCTCAGCTGGCGGTCGTCATGGGCCGCGGGCTTGTCCTCGCCGCCGTGCTTGGGTTCCTCGCCCTTCTTGAGTTCCTGTTCCTTCCGGTTCAGTTCCTCTTCGCGCTGCTTGGCGCGGCGCTGCGCATCAAGCGTGCGCAGGAAGGCAATGTCGTCGTCCGGGGCCGCAGGGCGGGGCGCCTGCTGGGGTTGCCGGCCGCCCGCACGGGGGCGTCCCCACACGAACCACATCAGGGCTCCGATCAGGGGCACCAGGATGATCGTGAGGATCCATCCCGGTTTTGAGATGCTGCGAACCTCATGCGGCCGCGACCGGATGCACTCGATGAGGGCATAGATCACCACCGCGAGGGCCAGTACCGCGAGCAGGACATAGAGACGGACCATGAATCAATTGTAGGTGAGCGTTAAGCTCCGGGCTGATGAATCTTGGTACCGGCCGGTCGATCTCGCGGGCAGCGTAAACTTGAGGCGTGGCTTTTTGGAAATTCAGCGCCCTGCGTCTCGGCATCATGGCCGTCATCTTTGTTATCTGCCTGTTCTTGAGGCTGGGTGTTGTCTACTCGGCCATCGCCGCCGCGATCATGGGTTGGTGCATCACGTACCTGTTCTTCCGCAAGATGAGGGACGAAGCGGGGGCGGCACTGGCCCGCCGTTTCTCCAGCGGCGTCAAGGCACCGAGGACCTCCACGGAAATTTCGGACGCGCTGGCCGAGGACGCGGCCGTCGACGAGCACGGCGAACTGAGCGTGGATTCCTCCCGCAAGCCGCGGGATGCGGAGCGGAAGCCGCACGGCACCCGGCCCGGGGACCAGGGCTGACCCAGCCTCAGACTGGGCGGCCCGGCGGCACGGCCCCGGCGACCGGCTACATCAGCCGGCTCAGCACCACGCCCAGCGCGAAGGCGGTGGCGAACCCGAGATTGATCAGCCCGGTCTGCTTGAGTACCGGGATGAGGCTCTCGCGCTTCTTGCCCTTGAGCATCAGCCAGCTCGGCGTCAGGCACGCCGGTACCAGCAGCAGCACCAGCAGGATCCACGGGAAGTCGTAGACCATGATGAGCGGCAGCAGGAGGGCCACCGCGAGCATCATGACGTAGCTGACGCGCGCCGCCTCGTCGCCCATCCGCACGGCCAGCGTCAGTTTCCCCACCTCGCGGTCCGTGGGGATGTCACGGACGTTGTTGGCCATCAGCAGTGCCGTCGCGATCAGGCCGGTCCCGACCGCGCCGAGGAAGGACGGCCAGCTGACCTGCAGGGCCTGCGTGTAGGTGGTCCCCATGGTGGCCACAATGCCGAAGAACAGGAACACGTACACTTCGCCCAGCCCCCGGTAGCCGTAGGGGTTGTTGCCGCCGGTGTATCCCCAGGCGGCAATCACGCAGCCCACGCCAACCAGCAGCAGCGGCCAGGTCTGCGACAGGATGATCAGCGCGAGCCCCGCCACCATGGCCAGCCCAAAGCTGGCGAACGCGGCGGCCTTCACCGCTTTCGGTTTGGCCAGCCCGGACCCGGTCAACCGCAGCGGGCCCACCCGCACGTCATCGGTGCCGCGGACGCCGTCCGAATAGTCGTTCGCGTAATTTACGCCCACCTGGAACAGGACCGCGATGAGCGCGGCGAGGAGGGCATGCAGCGGCCGGAAGGACCCCAAATCGTAGGCCGCCGCGCTGCCGACGATCACCGGAGCGACCGCCATCGGAAGGGTGCGGGGCCGTGCCCCTTCGAGCCATTGCCCGGCTGTAGCCACTGTGGAAAATCCTTACCTGTGGGGGTTTCGTGCATCGTTGGCTGCGGGCAGCCGCAGCACCGGTCTATTCTCGCCCATGGAAGCGGACGGGCCGTGCAGCCGGCGGCGCAGGAGTGCCGGATGTCATACGGACGGCGGTTTCCCGCCGCGGGGCACGCCGTCTTGCCCGGCGGCATCCGCCGCCGAACGGAGCAGGATGTCCGCCACGGCCAGCCGGTCCGGCTTGCCGTTGGGCAGCAGCGGGAGCGCTTCCAGGCGCACCACGTGGCGCGGGACGGCGGGCCCGCCCAGCGCCTCGTGGACCCGGGCCCTGATCTCCTTCTCCGCGGCGGAGCCCACGACCGCGGCGCACACCTTGGTGCCCCACTCGGGATCGTTGATGCCCGCCACCAGCGCGGCCTGGACGTCCGGCAGTCCTTCAATCACCTCGGCGACGGCCGCCGCGGACACCTTGACGCCACCGGTGATCAGCACGTCGTCCGCGCGCCCGATCACGGTGAGCGCACCGGCGTCGTCCATCTCCCCAAGGTCCTCGGTGCGGAACCAGCGGGTGCCGCCGGACGCGCTGAAACGGGCGGCCGTGAGCTGCGGGTTGTCCAGGTAACCGCCGGCCACCACGTCGCCGCCGATCAGCACCCGGCCGCGATCCAGCCGCAGGGTGACCCCTTCGAGCGGCACGCCGTCGTACACGCAGCCGCCGCAGGTCTCGCTCATGCCGTACGTGCGCACAATCTTCAGCGAATGTTTGGCAGCCTCCGACCGCAGCGCCTCCGGCATCCGGGCGCCGCCCAGCAGGATGGCATCGAACCGGCGCAGCGCCTTGAGCGTGTCGGGCTCCGCGGCGGTGAGCAGCCGGTGCAGCTGGGTAGGCACCAGCGAGGTGATCCGGAACCGGTCGGTCAGGGCGGCTGCCGCATCGGTGAACGCGTGGGCCGTGAACCCGCCGGACAGATCCATGGCCCAGGGCCGGGTGCCGGCGTAGAGCGAGCGGACCAGTACCTGCAGGCCGGCGACGTAGTTCGGCGCGAGCGTCAGCAGCCACTGCCCCTCGCCGCCCAGCCGCAAGGCCGTGCCCATCGACGACGCGGCCAGCGCATCGATCCCGAGCATGGTGGCCTTGGGCGTGCCGGTGGAACCCGAGGTCCGGACGACGGCGGCGGTCCCGGGAACCAGCCCGGGCGAGGACACCGGCAGCGGGGTGCCGTCCGATGCGAGTTCGACGGCGGGGCCCTCGCCGCCCAGCGCCGCGGTCAGCGCTGTCAGCGCCGGCTGGATGTCCATGCCGCCCACCCTAGAAGTAGTAGGGGAAAGACGACCAGTCCGGGTCGCGCTTGGCCAGGAAAGCTTCCTTGCCTTCGACCGCCTCGTCCGTCATGTATGCCAGGCGGGTGGCTTCGCCGGCGAAGACCTGCTGGCCGGCCAGGCCGTCGTCGGCCAGGTTGAACGCGAACTTCAACATCCGGATGGCCTGCGGGGACTGCCGGGCGATGTCCGCCGCGTATTCCAGCGCCACCTCCTCGAGCCGCTCGTGGTCCACGGCCTCGTTGACGGCGCCCATCCGGACCATGTCCTCGGCGGAGTACTCGCGCGCCAGGAAGAAGATCTCGCGGGCGGCCTTCTGGCCGATCTGTCGGGCCAGCAGCGCCGAGCCGTAGCCGGCGTCGAAGCTGCCGACGGTGGCATCGGTCTGCTTGAACTTGCCGTGCTGCCGGGAGGCGATGGTCAGGTCGGACACCACGTGCAGGGAGTGTCCGCCGCCCGCGGCCCAGCCATTGACGACGGCGATGACCACCTTGGGCATGGTGCGCATCAACCGCTGGACTTCCAAAATGTGCAGCCGGCCGGCGCGGGCCGGGTCGATGAATTCCGCCGACTCGCCGGCCGCGTTCTCCACCGGATACCGGTAGCCGTCGCGGCCGCGGATGCGCTGGTCGCCGCCGGAGCAGAACGAGTGGCCGCCGTCCTTGGGCGAGGGGCCGTTGCCGGTCAGGAGCACGGTGGCCACGTCCGGCGTCATCCTGGCGTGGTCCATGGCGCGGTAAAGCTCGTCCACGGTGCCCGGGCGGAAGGCATTGCGCACGTCCGGCCGGTTGAAGGCGATGCGCACCGCCGGCAGGTCGCGGACCACCTTGCCGCTTAGGTCGCGCTCCACCTGGCGGTGGTAGGTCATGTCCTGGAAGTCGAAGCCTTCCACCACGCGCCAACGCATCGGGTCGAAGAGGTCGGAAACCTTCTCCGGCAAGGCAGGCTGCGCCGGGGCGCCGGTGCTGCCGGCAGTGGTTTTGGCGGTACTGGCTGGGGCGGGGCTCTCGGAAGTCACCCTTCGAGTTTATCGTTGCCGTCCCGCGGGCTGGGCCGGGAGCACCCCCTCTACTAAGCTGTTCGAGACTACCGACTCCTTCCGAAAGAGCGACTGTGGGCCATCACTTTGAAATAGTCCGGCACGTCAACGCACCGGTCGACGCCGTATGGCGCGTGATCACGGACATCCCCGGGTCCGCGCGGACGCTGAGCTCCGTCACACGCGTTGAGATCCTGACGCCCGGCGACTACGCCGAGGGCTTCCGTTGGCGCGAAACCCGCAAGATGATGGGCAAGGAAGGCACCGAGGAGATGTGGGTGGCGGAGGTCAATGCGCCGGCGTCGACGACGGTCAAGGCATCATCGAACGGCGCCGACTACACCACGAGGTTTACGCTCGCGCCGGCGGACGGCGGCACCCGGCTGGCCATGTTCTTCGGTGCCGAGCTGGAGAATCCGGGAAAGCTCTCCAAGCTGATGATGGCGCTCTTCGGAAAGCTGGGACTGCGCATGGCGCGCAAGCAGATGGTCAAAGACCTGGAAGAGATTGCCGCCAAGGCCGAGGGCCGGGACGAAACCGCCCGTTGAGCCGGCCGGGTTCCGTCGGAGGCACTGCCGGTGAACGTACACGTCATGGCAGTTGACCAGCCCCCGGCCGCGTGGGATTCTTTATAGAACGGTCGGTCGGTAATTTCAGTCGTCTGCGGCAGCCGAAGCGACCGCTCATCGTCATCGTTGAACGATCAAGCGCGAGGGATTATTTCTATGGCTGAGGCATTCCTGATTGGCGGGGCGCGGACCCCGGTTGGCCGCTACGGAGGGGCACTGTCGGCAGTCCGTCCCGACGACCTGGCGGCGCTGGTCGTCAAGGAAGCCGTGGTCCGGGCAGGCATCGATCCGGATGCCGTCGAGGAGGTCATCCTCGGCAACGCCAACGGAGCGGGCGAGGAAAACCGCAACGTGGCCCGCATGGCTTGGCTGCTGGCCGGCTATGGCGACCACGTCCCCGGCATCACCGTTAACCGGCTGTGTGCCTCCGGCCTGAGCGCCATCATCCAGGCGTCGCACATGATCAAGGCGGGCGCAGCGGACATCGTCATCGCGGGCGGCGTGGAATCCATGAGCCGCGCGCCGTGGGTGCAGGAAAAACCGGCAAAGGCCTTCGCCAAGCCGGGCGAAATCTTCGACACCTCCATCGGCTGGCGGTTCGTCAACCAGCGTTTCGCCAAGGGCGACCTCAGCCGCGGCGGCAAGATGACCTACTCCATGCCGGAGACCGCCGAGGAAGTCGCCGATGTCTACGGCATTTCCCGCGAGGACGCCGACGCGTTCGCCGTGCAGTCCCACGAGCGCGCCATCGCGGCCATCGAGGCCGGCCGGCTCAAGGACGAAATCGTACCGGTGACGATCAAGGGGCGGAAGGGCGACACCGTCGTCGACACCGACGAGGGACCCCGCCCCGGCACCACCCTCGAGGTCCTGGCCGGACTCCGCTCCATCATCAAGCCCGACGGCGTGGTCACCGCGGGCAACTCCAGTTCACTCAACGACGGGGCCTCGGCCATCGTCATCGCCTCCGAGGCCGCCATCAACAAGTTCGGCCTCACCCCGCGCGCCCGCATTGTCGACGGCGCATCGGCCGGCGTCGCACCGGAGATCATGGGCATCGGACCGGTGCCGGCCACCCAAAAGGTGCTGGACCGCGCCGGCTGGAGCGTCGACGACCTGGGCGCCGTTGAACTCAACGAAGCCTTCGCCACCCAGTCGCTCGCGGTGCTGCGCGACCTGAAGCTGGACCAGTCAATCGTGAACAACGACGGCGGTGCCATCGCCTTGGGACACCCGCTCGGTTCCAGCGGATCCCGCCTGGTGGTGACCCTCCTGGGCCGGATGGAGCGCGAAGGCGCGCAGCGCGGCCTGGCCACCATGTGCGTGGGCGTCGGCCAGGGCACCTCCATGATCGTTGAGCGGGTCTGATGCTCTTCGACGACTACTCCTTCAGCACGCTGCGGCTGGACGAGCGGGAGGACCGCGTCCACCTGGCGTTGAACCGTCCCGAAGTCCGCAACGCCATCGACCAGGCCATGGTCGACGAACTGCATGCCGTGTGCGCCGTCCTGGAACGCGCACCGCGGATCTTGATCCTGTCCGGCACCGAAGTCAACGGCAAGGGGATTTTCGCCTCCGGGGCGGACATCTCCCAGCTGCGCGAGCGCCGCCGCGACGATGCGCTGGCCGGGATCAATTCCACGGTATTCCACCGCATCGCACAGCTGCCCATGCCGGTCATCGCGGCCCTCGATGGCTTCGCACTGGGCGGGGGAGCGGAGCTGGCCTACGCGGCCGACTTCCGCATCGCCACGCCTTCGGTGAAGATCGGGCAGCCCGAGGTCGGCCTGGGAATCATGGCTGCGGCGGGCGCCACCTGGCGCCTGAAGGAACTGGTGGGAGAGCCGCTGGCCAAGGAAATCCTGTTGGCCGGCCGCATCCTGGACGCAGAAGAAGCGCTGGCGGCCCGCCTCGTCACCGAAATCCACGAGCCGGCCGGGCTCATCGACGCCGCGCATGCGCTGGCCGACCGGATCGGCAAGCAGGATCCGCTGGCCGTGCGCATCACCAAGTCGGTGTTCCATACCCCGCGCGAGGCGCACCCGATGATCGATACCATCGCCCAGGGCATCCTGTTCGAGTCGCAGGCGAAGTTCGACCGGATGCAGTCATTCCTGGACAAAAGCGCAGCCAAGAGCGCAGCCCGCAGTACCGCAATGCCGGCGGCCGCCGCACCGGGCGGGGACGCCGTCCGAAGCCCGGCCGTAGAGCAGGAAGGATCGAAGTGAGCGAGATAAATTCCGTGCAGACCATTCCCAACAACGTGGGTGTCCTCGGTGGCGGGCGCATGGGCGCGGGCATCGCCCACGCGTTCCTGACGGCCGGAGCCGACGTCGTCGTGGTGGAGCGCGACGAGGCCGCCGCCGAGGCGGCCCGCGGGCGCGTGACCGCGGCGCTGGCCAAGAGCGTGGAGCGGGGCACGACCACTGAGCCCCTGGATGCGCTCAAGTCCCGGCTGTCGGTCTCCGTCGACTACGGTTCGTTCGCCGCGTGCGGGCTGGTCGTGGAAGCGGTGCCGGAGGACTTCGAGCTGAAGGCCACCGCGCTGAAGGCCGTCGAGGCCCAGCTGTCCCCGACGGCATGGCTGGCGACGAACACGTCCTCGCTGTCCATCACCAAGCTGGCCGACCAGTTGCAGCGCCCGGCGAGCTTCTGCGGCCTGCACTTTTTCAACCCGGTTCCGGCGTCGCAGCTGGTCGAAGTGGTACTGGCCCCGAAGACGTCGGAAGAGCTCGCCGCCGCCTCCAGAAGCTGGGTCGAGGCGCTGGGGAAGACCGCCGTCGTCGTCAACGACGCGCCGGGGTTCGCCTCCTCGCGGCTGGGGGTGGCCATCGCGCTGGAAGCCATGCGCATGGTGGAAGAGGGCGTGGCATCCGCGGCGGACATCGACGCCGCGATGGTGCTGGGCTATAAGCACCCGGTCGGCCCGCTCAAGACCACCGACATCGTGGGGCTGGATGTCCGCCTCGGCATTGCCGAGTACCTCCACTCCACAATCGGGGATCGATTTGCCCCGCCGCAGATCCTTCGCGACAAGGTGGCCCGCGGCGAACTCGGCCGCAAGTCCGGCAAGGGTTTCTTCGACTGGGAGGACTAGCCGCCGCGGCGGTCGGCCCGTCCGTGGGACAGGCCCCGTCTAAACATGGACCCTGACAGCTGCAGCCCGGCCACGTGCCGGGCTGCAGCTGTCAGGGGCAGCAGCATGTCACTCCGGCGCCCGGCGGCGGTAGGCTGCTGGAATGTCGTCCGAACAGTCCCGCGATGCCGCGGGTGTGCCGGCGCCCGCAGGGGCCGATGCCGGCGCCGTCGCCTGGGAAGGCGCGGTCAACGCCCGCCGGGTGGCGGGGGACATCTTCCGGATGGGCCGCGCCGAATGGCTGACTGCCGCGGGCTGGCAGCAGGCGTACGACGACGGCGTGCGCACCATCGTGGATCTGCGGAACCCGGGCGAGCGCTCGCGCCGCCCGACCGATCCCGTGGTGCCGGCCGGGGCGCTGGAGAAGTTTATGGTGCTCAACCGGCCGACCGAAGAGCCCGGGCATGCACGGTTCGCCAACAGCGCTCCATACATGAACCACCCGCGTTACTACCTGGACAACGTGCGGGTCTTCCCGCACCTGATCGCCGAGGTATTCCGCACCCTGGCGCATGCGGAGGGCGCCGTCGTCGTCCATTGCTCCGCCGGGCGGGACCGCACGGGCATGGTCTCCATGATGCTGCTGCAGCTCGCCGGGGTCCCGGCCGAGCGGATCGCGGACGCACACGAACTGGGCATCCGCGGCATCAACGACTGGCACCGGATCAGCCCCTATCCGCATCCGGTGGAGCGGTACGTCGGCGGCGAGGAACTGGAGGCGCGGGTGGCGGACATGCGCGGGTCCCTGCTGCACGTGTTGGCCCAGCTGGAGGTGGAGCCGTTCCTGCTGCGCCACGGCGTGACTCGCGCCGACATCGAGGCGCTCCGTCGCCGGCTCGCATGAATGCGTGGGCCGAAAAGGGGGCTGTGCCGCGCGAAGCTGTCATGTAGGCTAGATACGTTACCGACCGACCGTTCAGTATTTTATGTCCCGCCCCATCTGCGCCAGCACTGGGCCGGGCAAAGAAAGGGCTGTCAACGATGACCTCTACCGCCGTTGATGTCGAAATTGTTCCCAGCTACATCCAGGATGCCTGGTGGACGCCCGAGGGCGATGTCTCCGGCACCGAGGTCCGCGATGCCAGCACCGGCGCCGTGCTCGCGCGGGTCAGTACCGACGGACTGGACCTCGCCGCAGCCGTCGAGCACGGCCGCACCGTCGGCCAGGCCTCGCTGGGCCGACTGACCTTCCACCAGCGCGCGCTCAAGCTCAAAGAGCTGGCCCAGTACCTGAACGCCCGGCGCGAGGGGCTGTACGAACTCTCGCACCGCACCGGCGCCACCAAGATCGACAACATGATCGATATTGACGGCGGCATCGGCGTGCTGTTCACCTTCGGCTCCAAGGGCCGGCGCGAACTGCCGAACTCCCAGGTGGTCGTCGACGGGCCCGCGGAGGTGCTCTCCAAGGACGGCTCCTTCATGGGCCAGCACATCTACACCCGGATCCCGGGCGTGGCCGTGCAGATCAACGCCTTCAACTTCCCGGTGTGGGGCATGCTGGAGAAGTTCGCTCCGGCCTTCATCGCCGGCGTGCCGACCATCGTCAAGCCCGCCACCCCCACGGGCTACGTCGCCGCCGCCGCGGTGAAGCTGATCATCGAATCCAACATCCTGCCGGCCGGTTCGCTGCAGCTGGTCTCCGGTTCCGCCCGTGACCTGCTGGACCATCTGGACTACCGCGACGCCGTCGCCTTCACCGGCTCCGCCTCAACCGCCAACCTGCTGAAGTCCCACCCGAACGTGGCCCGGGGCGGCATCCGGTTCACCGCCGAGGCGGATTCGCTCAACGCCGCGATCCTCGGGCCCGACGCGGTGCCGGGCACCCCGGAGTTCGACGCGTACATCAAGTCGCTGGTCACCGAAATGACGGCCAAGGCGGGCCAGAAGTGCACCTCGATCCGGCGCGCCATTGTCCCCAGGGACCGCATGCAGGACGTCGCCGACGCCGTGCGCGCCCGGATCGAGCAGCGCGTTGTCGTCGGCGATCCGCGGGCCGAGGGCGTCACCATGGGTGCGCTGGCCTCGGTGGAGCAGCTTGAGGACGTCCGCGCCGCCGTCCAGGCCATGGTCGACGCCGGCGGCGAGCTTGCCTACGGCACGCTCGATTCGCCGCAGGTCACCCGCGCCGATGGAACCGTGGGCGACTCCGAGGGCGCCTTCATGTCGCCGGTGCTGCTGACCTGGGCAGACGCCGAAGCCGATGCCGTGCATTCGCTGGAAGCCTTCGGCCCGGTCTCCTCCGTGATCGGCTACGAGGATCTGGACGACGCCGTGCGGCTGGCCGCCATGGGCGCGGGTTCGCTGGTAGCCACGGTCGCCACCAACGACCCCGACGCCGCCCGCGTGCTGGTGACCGGGATCGCCGCCCACCACGGCCGGGTGCTGGTGCTCAACCGCGAAGACGCCAAGACCTCCACCGGCCACGGCTCCCCGGTGCCGCACCTGGTCCACGGCGGACCGGGCCGCGCCGGCGGCGGCGAGGAGCTGGGCGGGATCCGCTCCGTCCTGCACCACATGCAGCGCACCGCCATCCAGGGTTCGCCGAACATGCTCACGGCCGTGACCGGCGTGTGGCATACCGGCGCCGACCAGCATTTCGACGACGTCCACCCGTTCCGCAAGAACCTGGCCACGCTGCGGGTCGGCGACGCCGTGCGCTCGGAACTGCGCCAGGTCACGCTGGAGGACATCACGGCGTTCGCCAACGAAACCGGTGACACCTTCTACGCCCACACCAACCAGGAGGCCGCCGCCGCCAACCCGTTCTTCCCCGGCATCGTGGCGCACGGCTACCTGCTGCTCGCCTGGGGTGCAGGGCTGTTCGTGGAGCCGGCACCGGGACCGGTACTGGCGAACTACGGCCTGGAGAACCTGCGCTTCATCACTCCGGTGGCTGCCGGCGACTCCATCCGGGTGACCCTCACCGCCAAGCGCATCACGCCGCGCGAGACCGACGGGTACGGCGAGGTCGCCTGGGACGCGGTGCTGACCAACCAGAACGACGAGATCGTCGCGACCTACGACGTGCTCACACTGGTGGAGAAGTAGCCGGAGCTCCTCCTCCTGCCGTGTCCCCGGCGGCCCGTGCCCCGGGGACCGGCAGGAACACCACCGTGTGCCAGCGCCAGAAGGCGAACAGCACCAGCAGCACGGTGGCGCCGTACAGCAGTTGGGGCGTCGGCTGACTGGGAAATACCAGTGAGGTGGCCAGCTGCACCACGGCAAAGGCCAGCCACAGCCACCAAGCCTCATAAATCCGGTGCGCCAAACCCAGATACACCACCGTCATCACCGCGGCGTAGAACGCCTGGAGCAGGAGGACGGTCAGCAGGCCGCCCTCCAGCGGAAAGCCCGCCTGGATGTCGCTGGCCATGAAAACCACCGTGGCGGCGATGAGGACCAGCACGGCCACCGCCCAGTTTCGGCCCGTGGCCCGGTGCACCCACACCGCCGGGCCGGCCGGTGCAAGGGGCGAGGCCGCGGCCCGCCAGCGCCACGCGCCGTAGCAGGGCAGCAGCAGCGCCACGCCTATCGAGGCATCGACGAAGAACGCGCCGCCGCCGTCGAAAGCCGGCGTGAGGAGCAGCAGGAAGACCAAGGCCTCCTGGACCAGCAGCACAGGCCACGCCCAGCGGGAGTGGAGCCCGAACAGGAAGACGGTCAGCAGGCCCACCGATGCCTGCAGGTAGCCCACGGAAACCAGCGCGCCGGCAGGACCGTCCAGGACCTTCAAGGCCATGATCCAGTCCATGCCGCCGACCTCCGTCGTGCTGGTTACACGGCCCGTCCCGCTGCGCCGGGACCGGGAGCGGCCGGACGTCCCGGCCGCACCGACGCCAGCCGGTGTTTGCTCCGCACCGGCCGCCGCAAGGCCGCCTGCCACCCCAGGTAACCGAAGATTTGGAGGCCCGCCGCGATCGCGCCATACAGGGAGACCCAGACCGGAGCGTCCTGGATGGCGGAGAGGAACATGGTGGACAGCGAGAGCGCAACGCCCAACCACCACGACTGCAGGATGCCGTGGGCGAAGCCCAGGTACATGACGGCCGGAAGTGCGGCCAGCAGGGCGTTGAACAGGTACAGGGGTCCGATCTCGGCAACCGGGGTGACGCCGGCGAACCCATTGAGCAGGAACAACAGCAACAACAGCCCCGCGCCGATTCCCCACTCACGGCCGTGGGCCGAGCGGAGCGGGACACGGACGCCTTCCCGCCGGTACTGGGTCCACTTCCACAGGCCATAGAGGGCCGCGGCCAGCACAAACACGGTGCTCGTGTTCAACCGGCCGTAGGGGATCCCGGTGGCCAGCAGCACGGCGGTTGCGGCCACCGGCAGCAACCAGGCCAACGGCACACGGTAGGCGAATAGAACAATGGCGGCGATCGTGAGCGCCATGCTCAGCGCCGAGACCCACCAGAACTCCCCATCCATATCGATCACGTCCCCATAACATCGAATGGTGAGGTCAGCCTAGCAGGGGAGGACCGTGAATTCAGTAAGTACTTCAGCGCCGTCGGGCGGCCCCGGATCCGCGGTGGGTGCGGGTTGGCGGTACCGCCGTGAATCAGGCGAGGACGCGGGCCGCGGCAGGCAAGTGGAGGCCGTCGAACATCATGACGATCAGGTCGTCGGCGAGCTTCTGCGGGGACAGCGATCCGCCCGGCTTGTACCACTCGACGATGGAGTTGATCGTGCCGAACAGCAGTCGCGCCGTGGTCCTCGGGTCGATGTCCCCGCGCAGGGAGCCCTCGGCACGGGCGGCGTCCACCAGGTCCGCTACCTTGTGGTCGAACGCGCGCCGGCGGTCCAGCGCGTCGCGTTCGATCTCGGTGTTGCCGCGCAGGCGCAGCAGCAGGGTGACGTACGGCAGTTTGTCGCACAAGACCTGGACGGTGCCGCGGAGCACGAACTCCAGCCGTGCATCCGCCCGGCCGGTGGAAGCCGACGGGTTTTCGAGCACGGCCTCGAGGCTGCCAAGGGCTTCTTCCAGGGCCAGGCGCAGCAGGTCGCCCTTGGACGGAACGTGGTGGTAGATGGCGCTCTTGGAGATGCCCAGGTTTTCGGCGAGGATGCCCATGGAGGTGGCCTCGTAACCGTGCTTGTTGAACACGGCGACGGCGACGTTCAGCACCGACTGCTGGTCGTAGCCGGGGCGGCCGCGGCGGGCCGTCTCCTGCGTCCTTGTCTTCGCCATTTGTCCTATTCTCCCACGACCGTTAGGTCAGTTATGCGGCGGGCGGTGCGTGCTCAACGCCTGCATCCGCCCGCCGTCCCCACATCCGTCAGGCGTTGTCGCGCAGGTCGTAGACCCGGCGCAGCTTGCCGCTGGAGCGCGCGAGGGTGCCGGGGTCGGCGACCACGATCTTGCAGCTGGAGCCGACGTGGATCTTGATCTGGCGCTGCAGCTCCCGGGCCGCTTCGGTCGCCTTGGCGGGCGTGCAGTCTTCGCGGCGTTCGATCTTGACGGTCAGCTCGTCCATCCGGTGGGGCCGGCTGATTTCCAGCTGGAAGTGCGGGCTCAGTCCGGGGATGCGCAGGGCGATTTCCTCGATCTGGGTGGGGAAGAGGTTCACGCCGCGCAGGATGATCATGTCGTCCGAACGCCCGGTGATCCGGCCGATGCGGCGCATGTTCGGCCGCCCGGTGCCGGGCAGCAGCCGGGTGAGGTCGTGCGTGCGGTAGCGGATCACCGGCATGGCTTCCTTGGTCAGCGAGGTGAACACCAGTTCGCCGGCCTCGCCGTCGTCCAGCACCCGGTCGGTGAGCGGATCGATGACTTCCGGCCGGAAGTGGTCCTCCCAGATGGTGGAGCCGTCCTTGAAGTCCACGCACTCGCCGGCGACACCCGGGCCCATGACCTCGGAGAGGCCGTAGATGTCGCACGCGTCGATGTCCAGCTTGCCCTCCAGCTCGTGGCGCATCTCATCGGTCCACGGCTCGGCGCCCAGCACCGCGACCTTCAGCGACGTCTTGGACGGATCGACGCCGGCGTGCTCCATCGCGTCCACGATGGTCAGCAGGTAGGTGGGCGTGCAGAGGATGGCATCCGGTTCGAAGTCCTGGATCAGCTGGATCTGTTTCTCGGTCTGCCCGCCGGACATCGGGATCACCGTGCAGCCGAGCTTCTCCGCACCGTAATGCGCACCCAGGCCGCCGGTGAACAGGCCGTAGCCGTAGGCATTGTGGACCTTCATGCCCTTCTTCACGCCCGAAGCGCGGATGGAACGGGCGAACAGCGTCTCCCAGTTCTGGATGTCGCGACGGGTGTAGCCGACCACGGTGGCCCGGCCGGTCGTGCCCGAGGACGCATGGATCCGGGCCACTTCTTCCTGCGGCACGGCGAACATGCCGAAGGGGTACGACTGGCGCAGGTCTTCCTTGTCCGTGTAGGGGAACTTGGCCAGGTCGGACAGTTCCTTGAGGTCCTCGGGGCGCACGCCGGCGTCGTCGAACTTCTTTTTGTACATCGGCACGCGCTCATACGCGTAGGCAACCGTGTGCTGCAGGCGCTTCAGCTGGAGGGCCTCCAGTTCGTCCCGGCTCATCAGCTCCTCGGGGTCGAGGGTGTCCTCGGCGGCGGGAGTGGTCTTGCGGGCTTTCGTACCGGTGGTGGTCGTCATGGGAACGGTCCTTTGATGCGGGTCGGGCTGTGCTGTCGGTGAAGGCTGGGGGGCGTCGCTGTCCGAAAGGTGCGGCGCGGTCAGGGCTTTTGCCGGTTGCGGGCGGGATTGGGGACGGTGCGGGAACGGCCGCGGAATTCGAGCAGGACGTCGGCCCCGCCGTTCGGCTTCTCCTGGGTGACGGTGATGTCGTACAGGCCGCTGCGGCCGGTCTGGTTGACCAGCCGGGCGGTGGCGGTCAGCAGCCGGCCGACGAGCCCCGGATTCAGGAAATTGACGTCGACGCCGGAGGCCACCGTGATGGTGCTGCCGTCGCCGTCGGGGTCGTTGCAGGCCAAGGCGAAAGCCACGTCGGCGAACGCGAACACCATGCCGCCCTGCGCCATGCCGAAGCCGTTGAGCATCTCCTCGCGCAGCCGCATCTCGATGACGACGTCACCAAACTCCGCCTTCACGACGTCCACGCCCATCCAGCGCGCGGCCTGGTCGTTGACGAAGGCCGGGTGCACGGGCCGTTCGCCCGGCTGCAGCTCGTTGCTTTCCGCCGGAGTGTCCCGGGAAGTGTCGACGTCGATGTCCGTCATGGAAGCCCCTTGCTGTTCATTACCGAATGTTCATTAGGTAATCCTGATTTGTGATTCAAGTCAAGGCGGGCCGGAAACGTTGAGCAGCGGCTAAGCCAGCTCGGTGGCACCGATTGCGTCGAGGGCGAAGGCGTAATCCCAGGCCCGGTCCTTCCAGGCTTCGTACCGGCCGGATGCGCCGCCGTGTCCGGCATCCATCTCGGTCTTGAGCACGATCGGTGCGGAGCCGGCCGTGGCCTCCCGCAGGGCCGCCACCCACTTGGCGGGCTCCACGTACAGCACCCGCGTGTCGTTGAAGCTGGTGACCGCAGCGATCTTCGGATAGGCGGCCGGCCGGACATTCTCGTAGGGGCTGTACGACTTCATGTAGGCGTAGACCTCGGGGTCGGTGATCGGGTTGCCCCACTCCTCCCACTCCAGCGCCGAAAGCGGCAGGTCCGGGTCCAGGATCGAGGTCAGCGCGTCGACGAAGGGTACCTGCGCCACGATCGCCGCATACTTCTCCGGCGCCAGATTGGCCACGGCGCCCATCAGCAGGCCGCCGGCGGAGCCGCCCATGGCCGCGATCCGCTGCGGATCCGCCCAGCCCGAGGCGGCCAGCCACTCGGTGGCGCTGACAAAGTCCGTGAACGTGTTCTTCTTGCGCAGCTTCTTGCCGTCCTCGTACCAGTGCCGCCCCATCTCGCCGCCGCCGCGGACATGGGCCACCAGGTAGACCACGCCGCGGTCCAGCAGCGACAGTCGCGCCGTGCTGAACGCCGGATCCATGCTGACCTCGTAGCTGCCGTAGGCGTAGGCCAGCGCGGGATTGCTGCCGTCGCGCTGCACCGAGGCCTTGTGGATCACCGAGAGCGGGATCCTCGTGCCGTCCGCCGCGGTCGCCCATTCCCGCTCGGCCACGTAGTCCGCCGCGTCGTAGCCGCCGAGCACCGGCGTTTCCTTGCGCAGGTGCAGCAGGCCGGTGGCCAACTCGTAGTCGTAGATCCGCGGGGGCGTCAGGAACGAGGTGTAGGCCAGCCGGATCACCGGCGCCTCGTAGTCGGACCCGCCGACGCCGGCGGTGAACAATTCCTCGTCGAACGCCGGCTCCGCCGGGGCGGCCTGCGCGGCCGTCCCCAAACCGGCCAGGGGCAGCACCTGCACGCGTTCAATGGTGTCCTGGCGGATCGACAGGACCGCATGCGTGGCGGTGACCCCCGCCCCGTTGACCCGCACCGCGTCGTCGTGCTCCACCACGGTGTCCCAGTGCTGCTCGGCCAGGGGCTTGGAGAACTCCGCGAGGCCGGCCAGCGAGACCATCGAGTTCACGGCGTCCTTGTTGTGGGTCAGCAGCACCTTTTGGTTGCCGTCCAGCAGGAACGGCTCGGCGTCGTAGAGCACCCGCTCGCTGCGCGGGATGAGCGTCTGCAACCCGGCTTCGGGGGCGGAGAAGTCCAGCAGCCGCGTCTCGGAGTATTCGGAGCAGCCGATCCCGATAACCAGGTGCCGGCGGTCGGAGGAAAGCTCAAACCCCATCCACATGGCCGGGTCGTCTTCCTGGTAAATCACGACGTCGGAGGCCGCCGGGGTGCCGATGGTGTGCGCCTTGATCTGGAACGGGCGCCAGGACTCATCGACCACGGTATAGAACACGCGGCTGCCGTCGGGATCGAACGCCAGCGAATAGAAGACGTTCTCCACCACGTCGTCCAACAGGTCGCCGGTGTCCAGGTCCTTGATCCTCAGGGTGAAGCGCTCATCGCCGGCGAAGTCGGCGGCGTAGGCGTAGAGGCTTCCGTCTTTGGTCACCGCGGAGCCGCCCAGGGAAAAGAACGGCTTGCCCTCGGCTTCGGCATTGCCGTCCAGGAGCACCTGCTCGCCGGGCACCGGCCGGCCGGCGTCGACCTGCGGGGGAGTCCAGTCGGCTGCCCGGTCCCCGGTGTCCGCGGCCCGGACCCGGCACTGGATGCCGTACTGCTTGCCCTCTTCCATCCGGCCGTAGTACCACCAGCCGTCCTTGCGGACCGGAACCGACAGGTCCGTTTCCTGGGTGCGGTTCTTGATTTCGTTGAAAATGGCCTCGCGCAACGGCTGCTGGTGCCCGGTCACCGCCGCCGTGTAGGCGTTCTCCGCCTCCAGGTGCGCAACGACCTCCGGATTCCCCTTGTCCCGCAGCCACTCATAGTTGTCAACGAAGACGTCGCCGTGGTGGGCTCGCTCGACGGGAACCTTGCGGACAGCCGGCGGTTCCGGCAGTCCTGCGGGGGAGGAGGCGTGGGCGGTTTCGGCGGGGGAGTGCGTCATGCCACCAATATATAGAGCCCGTCCCCTCCGCCGGCCGGGTTCGGCTGAGGGTGGAAGCAGTGGAACTCTCCCGTGGGATGCCGCTGCTCCCGCCGACGGCCGGGCCGGCCTGCCGCCGGGAACCGGAAGTTCGTCTCCGGCCGGGCCGGGCGGCAGCCGATGGCCTTGACGGCCACGGAAAATGCGCTATATCCTGAACGAACGGTCGGTAATTATTTCGCGGCCGGATTTCGTACAGTGAGGTGACCATCGTGGCAACGCAGACCCAGGCCGGCGACTCCCAGTTGCACGCCGTGCCGTCCCCTGAGGACGAGGCCGGGAAGGCCTACTTTGACAAGATCATTGCCGAGGACTCCCGGATCGAGCCGGCCGACTGGATGCCGGAGAAGTACCGCAAGACGCTGGTCCGGCAGATGTCCCAGCACGCGCACTCCGAGATCATCGGCATGCAGCCGGAGGCGAACTGGATTACCCGCGCGCCCAGCCTGAAGCGCAAGGCCATCCTGATGGCCAAGGTGCAGGACGAGGCCGGCCACGGGTTGTACCTCTACTCCGCCACCGAAACCCTGGGCACGTCCCGGCACGTCCTCAACCAGCAGTTGCTCGACGGCAAGGCCAAGTACTCCTCGATCTTCAACTACCCGGCCAACAGCTGGGCAGACATGGGGGCCATCGGCTGGCTCGTCGACGGCGCCGCGATCGCCAACCAGGTGCCCCTCTGCCGGGCCTCCTACGGCCCCTACGGCCGGGCGATGGTTCGGATCTGCAAGGAAGAGTCCTTCCACCAGCGGCAGGGCTTCGAGATCCTGCTGGAACTGGCCAACGGCACCCCGGCGCAGAAGCAGATGGCCCAGGACGCGGTCAACCGCTTCTACGCCCCGGCACTGATGATGTTCGGCCCCACGGACACCGACTCGCCGAACTCCCAGCAGTCGATGGCTTGGAACATCAAGCGGTTCACCAACGATGAGCTGCGCTCGCGGTTCGTGGGGATGATCCAGGAACAGGTCAAGGTCCTGGGCCTGACCCTGCCCGATGACAAGATCCGCTACAACGAGGAAACCGGCATGTGGGAGCACGGCGAACTTAACTGGGACGAATTCTACGAAGTCCTCGCCGGCCGCGGCCCCTGCAACGCGCAGCGGATGGAGCGCCGCCGCGAGGCACACGAGAACGGCGCCTGGGTGCGCGAAGCAGCAGCCGCCTACGCGGACAAGAAGGCACAGAAAGCACAGGTGGCCTGAATGGCAACTGGAGACCAGACCGCAATGGCCCGACCCGTGGAGACGGCGACGGCCGAAGGCGCGTCGTCCGACAAGCAGCCCTGGCCGCTGTGGGAGGTGTTCGTCCGCTCCTCGCGCGGACTGTCCCACGTGCACGCCGGGTCGCTGCACGCCCCGGACGCCGAGATGGCCGTGCGGAACGCGCGGGATCTCTACACCAGGCGCAACGAAGGTGTCTCGCTCTGGGTGGTGCCGGCATCGGCCATCGTGGCCAGCGACCCCGACGCGAAGGGCGAATTCTTTGAATCGCCCAAGGGCAAGGATTACCGCCATGCCACGTACTACACCAAGAGCGAAGGGGTGAAGCACCTGTGAGCGGCGAAAGCGCCACCCGGATCACGCCCGGCAACGCCCTGCGCCCGGAGGACATCGCCGCGCAGGTGACCGAAGGCACCAGGGCCAGCAACGACGTCGCCGAGTACGCGTTGCGTTTGGGCGACGACGCGTTGATCCTGGCCCAGCGGCTGGGCTGGTGGATTTCCCGCGCGCCCGAGCTGGAAGAGGACGTCGCGCTCGCCAACATCGCGCTGGACCAGATCGGCCACGCCCGGTCGTTCCTGACCTACGCCGGCTCCGCCTGGGACAAGTCCGAAGACGACCTGGCTTACTGGCGCGGGGAGAGCGAGTTCCGCTCCAGCTACCTCGTCGAACAGCCCAACGGCGACTTCGGCAGGACCATCGCCCGCCAGCTGGTCATCGCCACCTACCAGCACGAACTGTACTCGCGGCTGGTCGACTCGCAGGACGAGACCCTGGCGGCCATCGCGGCCAAGGCGCTGAAGGAAGTGGACTACCACCGCGACCACGCGGCGCAGTGGACGCTGCGCCTGGGCGACGGCACGGAAGAGTCGCACCGGCGCATCGCCGCCGGCTTCCTGTCCATCTGGCCGTACGTGGAGCAGTTGTTCCTGGACGATGAGCTGATCGACCGTCTGCCCGGCATCGCGGTGCGGCCCTCGGAACTGCGCGAAGGCTTCGACGCCTTCATCGCGGAAGTCTTCGCCGAGGCGACGCTGGAGGTCCCGGACGTCCAGCCCGCCATGACGGACAAGACCCGCGTCAAACACAGTGAACACCTGGGCTACCTGCTGGCTGAGCTGCAGGTGCTGGCCCGCGAACATCCCGGCGCCACCTGGTAACCAGGCCGGCTTTCGGAGTAACGGAGCTATTCATGTCCACCAATACGGCCCAACGGCCGGCAGGAACCGAAGCGGCGCGCGTCTGGGATGTCGCGGCCACCGTCTGTGACCCGGAGATCCCGGTGCTGAGCATCGAGGACCTGGGCATCCTGCGGTCCGTGTCGGTGCTGGATGAAACGGACGACGGCGGGCGGCCGGCGGTCGAGGTGACCATCACCCCGACCTACTCCGGCTGCCCGGCGATGGACGCCATCCGCGACGACATTGTCGCCGCGCTGGCGTCCGAGGGGTACACCGACGTCCGGGTGAAGCTGGTGCTCGCCCCGGCCTGGACCACGGACTGGATGACCGCCGACGGCAAGGCGAAGCTGAACGAGTACGGCATCGCCCCGCCGTCGGGCATGGCGCCGGTCCGCACCGGACCGGTCAAGCTGGGCCTGAGCGTAAAGTGCCCGCGCTGCGATTCCCTCAACACCCGCGAGCTGTCCCGCTACGGCTCCACGTCGTGCAAGGCGCTGTACCAGTGCAACGACTGCCATGAACCCTTCGACTACTTCAAGGTGCTCTAGATGACTACTTCCACCACGGATGCCCCGGCGGTCAAGCGCCGCGCCACCTTCCACCCGCTGTCCGTCGCGGAGGTCCGCAAGCTCACCGACGAAGCCGTCGAGGTCACCTTTGAGGTGCCGGAGGAACTGCACGGCCAGTACGATTACGTGCCCGGCCAGTACGTGGCCCTGCGCACCACGCTCGAAGGCCAGGAAATCCGCCGCAGCTACTCCATCTGCGCCGAGCCGAAGCCGGGCGAAATCCGGGTGGCGATCAAGCGCGACATCGGCGGATTGTTCTCGAACTGGGCCAACGACAACCTCAAGGCCGGGGACGTTTTGGACGTCATGAGCCCCACCGGCGCCTTCATCTCCAAGCACCAGATGACGGAGATCAACCACCCGGAACAGATCGATGCCGGCGCCGGGGCCACCTTCGTGGCGTTCGCCGCCGGGTCCGGCATCACTCCGGTGATCTCGATCGCGCGGACCGTGCTGGCTGCCAGCGACAGCGTCCGGTTCGACCTGGTCTACGCGAACAAGGCCGCCATGGACGTGATGTTCGTGGAGGAACTGGCCGACCTGAAGGACAAATACCCCACCCGCTTCGCGCTGCACCACGTGCTCTCCCGCGAGCAGCGCATTTCGCCGCTGCTCTCCGGCAGGATCGACGCCGAGAAGCTGACCAGCCTGTTCGACAACGTGCTCCGCACCGACGATGTGGACGAATGGTTCCTCTGCGGCCCCTACGAACTGGTGCAGCTGTGCCGCGACACCCTGGCCGAACGCGGCGTGCCCGCCGAGAAGATCCGCTTCGAGCTGTTCAGCACCGGCGAGCCGACCAAACCGCAGGGCAACATTGGCCGGCCGGTGCAGCTCGACCCCAGCGCGGACAACTTCGAGATCAACTTCAGGCTGGACGGGCTCTCCGGCACGGTCGCTTCGCCCAAGCATGCCCGCGAGTCGGTGCTCAACGCCGCGCTGCGCGTCCGCCCGGACGTTCCCTTCGCCTGCGCCGGCGGCGTTTGCGGCACCTGCCGCGCCAAGGTTGTCTCCGGCACGTTCACCATGGTGGAGAACTACGCGCTGGAACCGGAGGAGATCGAGCGCGGCTACGTGCTGACCTGCCAGACCCACCCCACCAGCGACGAAATCACCGTCGACTACGACGCGTAGCCATGCCGAGGGGCGGGCGACACCCGTCCCCCCTCGCGCCCACGCTTCGACAACCAGGCGCCCACCAGGAGGATTGACGCATGAGCATGATTGAGCTGTCCATCGAGGACAACATCGCCGAAGTGGTGCTCAACGCACCGGGCAAGATGAATGCGCTGGACGAACAGGCGCTCAATGATCTGGGCAAGGCGTACGACGACGCCGCAGCCGCCGGCGTCCGGGCGCTGCTGCTCCGCGGCGAGGGCCGGGGCTTTTGCGCCGGCCGCGACATCTCCCGCGTGGACCCGGCGACCGACGATGCCTACGGCTACCTGTCCGGCGTCGTCACCCCGGTCCTGCGCAAGATGGCGGAGTTCCCCGCGCCCACCTTCGCCGCCGCACAGGGGGCGGCGCTCGGCGTCGGGCTCGGCCTGCTGATCGCCACGGATGTGGTGTACGTGGCCGACAGCGCCAAGATCGGCTCGCCGTTCGCCAACCTGGGGGCCACCCTGGATTCGGGCGGGCACTGGCTTTTCACCGAGCGGCTCGGCGCGCACCGCACGCTGGATCTGATCTACACCGCCGAGCTGATGAGCGGCGCGGAAGCGGTAAAGGCCGGGCTGTTCAGCCGGACCATGCCGGCGGAGGACCTGCTGGAGACCACCCGCGGCATCGTGGGCAAGGTGGCCCAGGGCGCCACCGGCGCATTCCGGGCGTCCAAGGAGCTGGTGGCGAACATCCGCGACCAGCGGCTGGGCCTGTGGCTCGCCACCGAAGAGGAAAACGCCGCGCAGGGCCGGCTGTGCAAGAGCGACGACTACGCCGAAGGCTTCAAGGCCTTCCAGGAGAAGCGCAAGCCGGTCTTCAAGGGCTGACGAGCGGGCCAAGGCCGGTGCCGCGCAGCCGGAGGGTAGGCTTCCACGCGTAGCCCGTTCGCGCTGCCGGGCCTCCCGGCCTCTGCTCCAGGAGTCACATGAATGCCGCCCCGCCTGTCATCACGACCGTGGCCTGCCCCGACCGTGACCTGATGGCCGCCCTGGAACCCCTGCCGGCGGGGATCCGCACCGTCTATTGGGATTTCGACGGCGACCCCGCGGGCGCCCGGCTGGATCAGCTCGAGGCCGTGGTGCTGCCGTATCCGGACATGGCCGGCGCGCTGCCCAGCCTGCCGAAGCTGCAGAACCTGAAGCTGGTGCAGACCCAAACCACCGGGGTTGACGGGGTCGCCGCCGTCGTCGGACCGGACGTCGCCATCGCCAGCGCGGCCGGGGTGCACGCCGCCGCGACCGCCGAACTCGCCGTCGGGCTCGTGCTTGCCTCCTTGCGCGGGATCGACGTCGCCGCGCGTGACCAGCCCGAGGGACGGTGGCGCCACGTGCGCCGGCCGTCCCTGGCGGACCGCAAGGTGCTGCTCGTCGGCGTGGGCGGCATTGGCCGGGAAATCGCGCGCCGCCTGGAGCCCTTCGAAGTGCAGCTAACCCGGGTGGGGACCCGCGCCCGGGACGACCGCGACGGCCACGTCCACGGCACGGACGAGCTGACGGAGCTGGCCGCGTCCCACGAGGTGCTGATCCTCATCACACCGCTGACGGACGCCACCCGCGGGTTGATCGATGCCGCGGTACTGGCAGCCCTCCCGGACGGTGCGCTGGTGGTCAACGTCGCGCGCGGGGCGGTGGTCGACACGGATGCCCTGACCGCGGAGGTCGTCTCCGGCCGGCTGGGGTGCGCGTTGGATGTCACCGATCCCGAACCCCTGCCGCCGGACCACCCGCTGTGGCGGGCCGGCAACGCGCTGATCACCCCGCACCTGGGCGGCGACACCACGGCGTTCGAACCGCGGATGGTCCGGCTCCTGAAGCGTCAACTGGCGGCTGTCGCAGCCGGCCAGGCGCCGCAGAACCTGGTGCAGCCGGGCCACTTCCGATAACCCGGGGCGAGGTCGGGACAACCGTCCTGCCCCGCGGGCAGGATGAAGGCGGCGCGTCGGGCAGCCGGCCGACGCCGGAGGAGGGATGACCTATGGGCATCATCGTGGCAAACATGTTCCTCACACTCGACGGCGTCTACCAGGCGCCGGGCGGAGCCGACGAGGACCCGGAGAACGGCTTCGCATACGGCGGCTGGCAGGCGCCGTTCTTCGACGAAGCATCCGGCGAGGCCATCGGGGCCGTCATCGACCGCATCGACGCGCTGCTGCTCGGGCGGAAGACCTACGACATCTTCGCGGGCTACTGGCCGGACGCCGGCGACGACTCTCCGATCGCGGTGAAGTTCAACGCGGCGCCGAAGTACGTCGTGTCGACGACGCTCACCGAGCCTGCCTGGGCGGGCACGACGGTGCTGCACGATGCCATGGCGTCCGCGCACCTTCGCGAACGGCACGACGAGGTGCACGTGTTCGGCAGCGGCGACCTGTTGCAGTCGTTGTTCACCGAGGACGTGGTCCACCGCCTCAACCTCTGGCTGTATCCGCTCACGCTTGGCAGCGGGAAGCGGCTCTTCGGCCCCGGCACGATTCCGGCGTCATTCCGCCTCGCCGGCCCTGCCCGCACCTTTGACAAGGGCTCGGTCGCACTGGTGTATGAGCGTGCGGGCGAGGTCGAGACCGGCGACATGACCGAGGTCGAGGCGCGCGGGAGCGGGGACGGCGGCTGAGCGCCGGCGCCTGATCCTCCAGTGCCGCGGGGCGCGGCTGCCGTGGCCTACCGGCCGGTCAGCGGGTGTCCAGGTCCTCGAACACCAGGAAGGTCTGGGTATCGAGGATGCCGGGCATGGACTGGATCTGGTCGAAGATGACCCGGCGAAGGTCCACGTTGTCCACGGCACGGACCAGCAGGATGACATCGAAGTTCCCGCCGACCAGGGCGATGTGGTGCACCTCGGGAATGGCGCGCAGGGCCTCGCGCAGCTCGCGCCAGGAGTGCTGGCGCAGCTTCAGCGTCACGTAGGCGGAGGCCTTCAACCCCGCCTTAATCGGGTCCACCAAAGCCGTGAACTTGGTCAGCACCCCTGCCTCGGTCAGCCGCGCAATGCGCGAGTAGGCGTGTGCCCGGGAGATGTGGACGTTTTCGGCGACGGCAGTCACGGACAACCTGCCGTCCCGCGTCAGTTCCGCCAGGATCCGGCGGTCGATCTCATCCAGCTGCGGGACTTTCACGGCGGCACCGTTGGCCATCTGTCTACACCTCGCGGGGTTATCCAGCTCACATTAGCAATTCGTCTCCAAGACTACTACCAGGAAAGCAGATATTCCACGTTTTCCTGCATAAGTGGATACGAAAAGTAGCCGAATCCATACTAAAGCTACACAGTTTCTTCACGCAGAGCCGCCCGCGCTGTGCAGGGCGGCGGGCAACGGCGCCGCCGCCGGCCGCCGGCCGCCGACCAAGGATTCGAGGGAGACACCATGACCATCTCAACCGGTAACCCGATCGAGGGATCGATGTCCGACCCGTCCGGCCGCGCCGGCATGGATGATCCGGTCGCCGCCGAGGCCTACATGCTGCCCTCCGGGCAGCCCGTGCAGTTGGTGGATCCCGACGGCCGGCACGTGCACAACGACAAGTACCCGCTGCCCGACGGCGAAGCCCTGCTGGGCGCCTACCGCGAACTGGTGGTCGGCCGCCGCGTCAACGACCAGGCCAACGCCCTGGTCCGCCAGGGCAGGCTGGCCGTCTACCCGTCATCGCACGGCCAGGAAGCCTGCCAGGTGGCGGCCGCCCTGTGCCTGGGCCGGGACGATTGGCTGTTCCCGACGTACCGCGACACGGTCGCCGTGATCGCCAAGGGCGTCGACCCCGTGCAGACCCTGACCCTGTTGCAGGGCGACTGGCACGGCGGCTACGACCCCTACGAGCACAAGGTGTCGATCCAGGCCACACCGCTGGCCACCCAGCTGCTGCACGCCGTCGGCGTTGCCCACGCCGCCAAACTCAAGGGCGAGGACACCGTCGTCGTCGCGCTCTGCGGAGACGGGGCCACCAGCGAGGGTGACTTCCACGAGGCACTGAACTTCGCCGCCGTGTTCCACCTCCCGGTCGTGTTCTTCGTGCAGAACAACCAGTACGCCATCTCCGTCCCGCTGAACAAGCAAACGGTGGCGCCGTCGCTGGCGCACAAGGCCATCGGCTACGGCATGCCGGGCGAGCGGGTGGACGGCAACGACACTGCCGCGTTGCTGGCCGTGCTCGGCAAGGCCGTGACCCGCGCCCGCGAAGGCGGCGGCCCCGCCCTGGTGGAGGCGCACACCTACCGGATGCAGTCGCACACCAACGCCGACGACGCCACCCGCTACCGCACCGAGGATGAAGTGGCCGAGTGGGCGCCGAAGGACCCGCTGGTGCGCCTGCGGACCTACCTCAAGGAGCTGAACGTCCTGGACGAGGCGCTGGAAGAGGAGATCGCCGGGCGGGCCGAAACCGTGGCCGCGCAGATGCGCGACGGCCTCAACGCCGAGACCGAGGTGGACCCGGAGGACCTGTTCCGCTTCGTCTACACCGAAAAGACCAGCCAGCTGCGCGAGCAGGCCGCCATGCTCCGCGACGAGCTCTCGCGCGAGTCGGCCTGAGCGCCGCCGCCGACTAAAAGGACACACCATGAGCACAACAATGACGTTCGCCAAGGCGCTGAACACGGCCCTGGCCGACGAGATGGAAGCCGACCGTTCCGTCGTCGTCTTCGGTGAAGACGTGGGCCCGCTGGGCGGCGTTTTCCGCATCACCGACGGCCTCACCAAGCGGTTCGGCGAGGAACGCTGCTTCGACACCCCGCTGGCCGAATCCGGCATCATGGGCATGGCGATCGGCATGGCGATGAACGGCCTCCGCCCGGTGGTGGAGATGCAGTTCGATGCCTTCGCCTACCCGGCGTTCGAGCAGGTGGTCTCGCACGTGGCCAAGATGCCCAACCGGACCCGCGGCAGGGTCAAGCTGCCGATGGTCATCCGGATTCCGTACGCCGGCGGCATCGGGGGAGTGGAGCACCACTGCGACTCTTCGGAGTCCTACTACGCGCACACGCCGGGCCTGACCGTGGTGGCGCCGGCCACGGTGGAGGACGCCTACACCATGCTCCGCGAGGCCATCCGCTTCCCGGATCCGGTGGTGTTCCTGGAGCCGAAGAAGCTTTACTTCTCGAAGGAGCAGCTGGACCTCGAAGCGCTGCAGTCGCAGTGGGCCGCCCCCGAGATCGTGCAGGGATCCGGGGCGGGGCAGGCCGGCACCGCCGGGTCCGGCATCGGCCGCGCCGTCGTCGCCCGCGAGGGAACCGACGCCACGCTGATCACGTACGGCCCGTCCGTCCCCACCGTCATGCAGGCCGCCGCGGCCGCCGCCGAGGAGGGGCGCTCGCTGGAGGTGATCGACATCCGGTCGATCGTGCCGTTCGACGATGAAACCGTGATGGCGTCGGTGCGCAAAACCGGCCGCGCCGTGGTCGTCGCGGAAGCCCCCGGCTTCGCGTCCGTCGCCTCCGAGATCGTGGCGCGGGTGCAGGAGCGCTGCTTCCACTCGCTGGCCGCGCCGGTGCGGCGCGTGACCGGTTTCGATATTCCGTATCCCGCGCCGAAGCTGGAGCGGCACTACCTGCCCAGCGTGGACCGCATCCTTGACGCGGTGGATGAACTTCAGTGGGAGGACGCGTAGCCATGTCGCGACAGGTATTCAAACTGCCCGACCTCGGCGAAGGCCTGACCGAGGCCGAGCTGGTCAACTGGCTGGTCAAGGTGGGCGACGAGATCCGCGTGGACCAGCCGGTGGCCGAGGTGGAGACCGCCAAGTCCATGGTGGAGGTGCCCAGCCCGTTCGCGGGGACCGTCGCGGTGCTGCACGGGGCCGCCGGCGACACCCTGGACGTGGGCAAGCCCCTCATCTCCGTGGACGCGCCGGGCTACGTGCACGACGACGGCGGCCCGGCTGCCGCTGGGCCCGCGCCGCAGGCACCCCGGGCGGGGGAGGCTGCCGCCGCGGTCGCGGCGGGAGATGCTCCGGACCCGGACCGCGCGAGGGCAGGCGCCGCCCATCCCGCCGGCGAGGCCTACCGGAACGAGGAGCGGGCCGGAATCCAGGAGCCCTCGGAGTCCGGGTCGGGCAACGTGCTGATCGGCTACGGCACACCCGGCGGGTCGGCGGGGTCCAAGCGCACCCGCAAGCCGAAGACCGGCCGCGTTGCCGCGGCCACCTTCCCGCCCCCGCCGGCGGTTGCGGCCGTCCCGGCGGCCGCACCTGCGGCGGCTGCGCCCGTGGCCGCCCCGGCGACGGCGGAAACGCGGGAGGAATCCGCGCCCGGCGGCAGTGGCCGGGCCCCGCTGGTCATCTCGCCCCTGGTCCGCAAGCTGGCCCGCGACGCCGGCCTCCGCTTGACCGACATCACCGGCACCGGCGCAGACGGCATGGTGTTGCGCAAGGACGTGGAGGCCGCGCTGGCCGGCGCCCCGGCCCCCGCGAACGAGGCGGCCAATGCCGCGGCCCCCGCCAGCGGGGTGGCAGGCGACCGCGCTGAGGTTCGCGCGGCGGCTGCCGCCGGCACCGACGCCCGTACCGGCCTGGGCATCGCCACCCGCACACCGATGAAGGGCGTGCGGAAGACCGTGGCCCAGGCGATGTCCCGCAGCCGCAGCGAGATCCCCGAGGCCACCGTGTGGGTGGACGTGGACGCCACCGCCCTGCTGCAGATGCGCGCCGACCTCAAGCGCCGCGATCCGGAGAACACGCCCGGGCTGCTGGCCTTCATCGCCCGGTTCGTGCTGGCCGGGCTGGCCAAATATCCGGAGTTGAACACCCGGGTGGAAGGCGAAGAGATCGTCGGCTTCGACGGCGTCAACCTGGGCTTCGCCGCCCAGACCGACCGCGGGCTGATGGTGCCGAGTGTGCGCAACGCCGACCGGCTCAGCGCCCGCCAGCTGGACACCGAGATCAGGCGGCTCACCGCCGTCGCCCGCGACGGCAAGGCCACGCCGGCCGAGCTGACCAGCGGAACCTTCACGCTGAACAACTACGGCGTGTTCGGTGTGGACGGCAGCGCCGCGATCATCAACTACCCCGAGGTGGCGATCCTCGGCGTCGGCCGGATCATCGACAAGCCGTGGGTGGTGGACGGACAGCTGGCCGTCCGGAAGGTCACCGAACTGGTGCTGGCCTTCGACCACCGCGTCTGCGACGGCGGCACCGCCGGCGGGTTCCTGCGCTACGTCGCGGACGCCATCGAAAACCCCGCCAGCGTCCTCGCCGACCTGTAGCGTCTCCCCGCCGGCCGGCGCCCGAACCGGCCGGCGGGAGTCCGGGGTTGGCCTTTGGCCGAGGCGCACGGCGGCGCCCGAACCGGCCGCCGGGAGTCGGGTCCGGCCTGCGGACGGCCCGAAATTTTCTCCTAGCTGGCCCGTCCCGGCGGCGCTACCCTTAGGGCATGGTCACTCTGCCAGAGACGTACAAAAAGTACCTCTCCCGCTTGTCTGCACACCATGCCGAGGCGCTGCGGCCGGCCTTCCTCGAGTCGGCTGCCGAAGGGGAACACGGCGTGTTGGTCCGTGGCATGGGCTCCAAGCATGTGCAGGCGTACGTCGACGACTCCGTGCCGTTCGGCGAGGTGCGCGAGGTGCTTCGCTCCGTCCACGAAGCCTGAGCGCGGGACGCTCGACAGTAGACCGCCGCCGGTGGCCGCGGTCTGGTGGCCGGGTGTGCCGACGGGCGGGCACGGTACCGTAGCAGGATCAGGCTGCGCCGTCCGCGCGGCCGGGGTTCGACGCGATGGAGGGTGACGGCCGGATGAGTGATGCCGCCCGATCAGTGGACAAGGCCAACGAGCCGGCGGACAAGTCAGGCGAGCCGGCGGAATGCGAGCAGGTGGCACCCGGCAACTACGTGATCAGGACGCGGGAGTACCTGCTGAACTCCGGGCTCGTCGTCGGCAGGAAGAAGGCCCTGGTGGTGGATACCGGTGCCGGGCCGCGACAGGCGCGGCGGATTTACGCGGCCGTACGCGCGTTGACCAAGCTGCCGCTCGTCGTCGTCAACACGCATTTCCACTACGACCACGTCTTTGGCAACGCCTACTTCGCGGCCCAGGGCGTGCAGGACTTTTACGCGCACCGCAATTGCGCGCACGACATGGCCGAATACGGCGTGCTCCAGCGTGAGGCAGTCGGGGCGACGGAACCGGAAATGGCGGCCGCCGACGGGGAGCATATCGGGATCAAGATGCCCAACAAGCTGGTGGATGCGGAGACCACCGTCGATCTTGGCGAAGTCAGCGTCAAACTCTTCCATCTGGGCCGCGGCCACACCGACGGCGACCTGCTGGTCGGTTCGCCCACCACGCTTTTTGCCGGCGATTTGGTGGAGCAAGGCGCCCCGCCCGCCTTCGAAGATTCCTACCCGCGCGACTGGGTGGAAACGCTGCGCCGGATTTCCGGGTTGCGGCACGAGTACGATGTGCTGGTGCCCGGCCACGGCCAGACCGTCAGCGACGCCTTCGTGAAGAACATGTGCGAGACCATGACCCTGGCCGTCCGGATGGGCGAACAGGCCAACCGCGACACTCCCGCAGACTCCACCAAGGCCATCCCCATCCTGCCCTACGGCCCCGCGCAGTCCCGCGCCCTGCTGCAGCGCCTCACCGCCACCCGGTGAGCGGCGGCGGCGGGGAGTGGCGGCGGGGTGTGCGGCGTCGGGGAGTGGGGCGTCAGTCCAGGTCCAGCCGCATGAGCACGCGGGGGAACCCGTTCAGCACCGAGTCGGTGTCTGCCGCCTTCGTGAAGCCGGCCTGTTCGAAGAGCTTTCGGGTGCCGACGTAGGCCATGGTCAAGTCGACCTTCTGGCCCTCGTTGTCGACCGGGTATCCCTCGACGGCGGGGGCACCATGCCCGCGCGCAAGGTCGACGGCGCCCGCGAGCAGGTGGTGCGAGATCCCCTTGCCACGATGCCCAGGCCGCACCCGGATGCACCACGCCGACCACACGTCGACGTCGTCCACGTGCGGAATCTTTCGGTTGCGCGCAAACGCTGTGTCGGCGCGGGGATGCACGGCGGCCCAGCCGACCACCTCGTCGCCGTCGTAGGCGAGCACCCCGGGCGGCGGGTCCTGTCCGCACAAGCGCTCGACGAGGGCCCCTCGATCCTGCCCCCGCAACGAGGCGTTGTCTTTCGACGGTAGGCGATAGCTGAGGCACCAGCAGACGTTCGCATCGGCGCGCTTGGGCCCCAGCACGGTCTTCACATCGCCGAACACCGTTGCCGGACGCACCTCGATGGCCATGGGATCACCCTGCCACCACCATCCGGCGCTGGCAATGCTCCGGGCCGCGCCGCGTCTACCGTTCCCGCCGGCGACTCAATGCCGGCGCGACTGGAGGCCGAACAGCCAGGTCAGCAGGGCGCTGAGCAGCATGCCGGTGCCGGTGATCAGGCCCATGCCGGCCCAGAAGAACAACGGGAGCCTGCCGGTGCCGGGGACAGGTGCCGCGCCGGCCTGTTGCGCGAGCAGGTAGAGTCCCGCGGCGGCGGCGATGCCCAGCACGGCCAGCAGCCAGCACAGCCGGGGCCACCAGGCGGACGCCGCCCAGAAGCTGCCGTAGCCGGACCATATGTTCCAGTCGCTGCCGCGCCGCAGCACGACCGGGCCGGCGGCCAGCACCCAAAAGCCGGCCACCAAAAAAGCCGCCACGACGTCCGCCGGGCGGTGCCAGCCGTTGATCAAGGTAGCGGCACCGGCCAGCACGGCATACAAGCCGCCCGCGGCCGCAGCGAACGGCCGCCACCGCGGCGAGACCACCAGGAAGATGGCCAGGGCGGCAGCCGTCGCGATGGTGGTGTGCCCCGACGGCAGCGAATTGTGTTCCAGCGTGGGCACGCCGCGGTCGGGCCGGTCCAGAATGAGGTTCTTCAAGATCCACGTGGTCGCCGCCGACGCCGCGACCACCGCCACGCCGACCACGGCCGGCCCCCACCGGCGTCGTACCAAGGCTGCCACCAGCAACACGACGGCCGCCACGGCGACGGAGATATCCGGCAGCAGGTCCAGGAAGTCCAGGAAAACGCCGCGGCCCAGCCGCCAGCCGGAGTCCGCTTCCGCCCAGGCCGATTCGTCGGCGAACTGCCCGGTGGTCGTGCGGACGAAGGCGTAGTAGTTCAGCACAAAGGCTCCCGCGCACAGCAGTGCTCCCAGCCAGAACAGGGCGGGAGCGTGCGCGGCCGGACGGCTGGACGCGGGCCGGGAACGGACACGGGAACGCTGCGGAGTCATCGGTTCTAGGGTCGCACACAATGCTGACAGCTTCCGGGAAGGGTGGCCGGCCGTACAGTTGGAGTTGATGACACCGCACCAGATTCCCGATGTTCCCGGGCTTTCCGACCGGCCGGAGCTCCCCGACCTCGCCGACCTGCTGGCCACCGCGCGCGTGGTGTCGCTGCCGATGAAGGTCCGCTTTCGCGGGGTGATGCAGCGTGAGGTGCTGCTGTTTGAGGGCCCGGCGGGCTGGGCGGAGTTCTCGCCCTTTCTCGAGTACGACGACGCCGAAGCCGCCGCGTGGCTGGCGGCCGCGGTGGAGGCGGGCTGGCGGGGTTTCCCGGACTCGGTCCGGGACAGCGTCCCCGTCAACGCCACGGTTCCCGCGGTGGCGCCGGCGGAAGTACCCGGCGTGCTGGCCCGTTACGACGGTGCGCAGACGGTGAAGATCAAGGTTGCCGAGACCGGTCAAGGCATCGACCAGGACGTGGCCCGCGTTGCGGCCGTGCGTGCCGCAGCCCCGCACGCTGCCCTGAGGGTGGATGCCAACGGCGGCTGGGATGTTCCCACGGCTGTGGAGGCGTTGACCCGGCTGTCCGGGTACTCGCTGGAGTACGCCGAGCAGCCGGTCGCCGACATCGCCGGGTTGCGGGCCGTGCGGACCGAACTGCGCCGGCGCGGCATCGCCACCCCGATCGCGGCCGACGAAAGCGTGCGAAAGGCGGCCGACCCCTTGCGGGTGGCCCGCGAAGACGCCGCCGACCTGATCGTGGTCAAGGTGCAGCCCCTCGGGGGCGTGCGGCGGGCGCTGGAGATCGTCGCCCAAGCCGGGCTCCCCGCCGTCGTCAGTTCCGCCCTGGACTCCTCCGTGGGAATCCGTGCCGGCGTGGCCTTGGCGGCGGCGCTGCCGGAACTTCCGTATGCCTGCGGGTTGGCGACGGTGTCCCTGATGGACGCCGACGTGGCGACGGAGCCTCTGGTGCCGGTCGCCGGCCGCCTCCCGGTGCGCGACGTGGCGCCGGACGCGGACCTGCTGGATCGTCTTGCTGCGCCCGAGGACCGGCGGCAGTGGTGGCTGGAACGGCTGGCGCGGACGCACCGGCTGCTGGCGCGGTGACGTAGGGACGGGGGAACGGCTGGCGCGGACGCACCGGCTGCTGGGGCCGTGAAGTAGGGGCGGGGGAGCGCCAGTGCCGTGGGCACACGCCTAAGGGGTCGCTGGAGCGGTGACGTGCCTATGCTCGGGACGTTTGCCGACGCGTGCGGACGTGTGCCGACGTGTGCCGACGCGTGCGGACGTGTGCGGACGTGTGCGGACGTGTGCCGCGGGGCCCTGCGCGGCGCAGCCCCAGATCAATCTCAGGGGCCGCGGCCCGTTTCCACACGCCAGGCCGCTCCAGGTCGAATGCGTGGCTTAATCGTCCGGTGAGCGCAGTCTGGACGTGCCCATTCCGTGCACTGTTGGCGTCAGGACGAGCCCCTCAAACTGTCCGAGGCGGCCGGTAGCGTGAGGATATGGACGGCGAGGGCGGCGAGCTTCGGTTGCCGGTTCCGGGACAGGGACTGGTGATGGACCTTGGTGTGCCCTCGCGTCCGGACAGTTCCCTGCTGGAAGCGCTGCTGCAGCAGGTGGTGGCAGCGGCGCTGCTGCGACGTTATGGCATCAGGCCTGATGGCGCCGGATTCTTTCCGGCGGCAGCTGACCTGGGCGCGTCTGCCGCCGTCGACTCCGCCCACCCTCTAGGGATTTCTTCCCCAAACGAAGCTACGGGCGCCGGGCAGGTATCCCTGCCCGAGGACGCCGGATCAGCTCAGGGATTGGGCGCCGGGCTGCCATCGGCCGGGACCGGGGAGGACGGTGTAGGCCTTCCGCTGGTGCCGGAGGGCACCGGGGGCGAGCCGGTGGTCCCCGAGGGTGGCGTGGGCGTGCCTGCCGTGCTGGCTGGCCTGTTGGCGGTGGTGGAGCCGGCGGATCTGGATGACGCGCAGACCATGGACTATCTTTTGGCCGCGGCGCGGGTGGAGGCGTGGGTGCAGTCCTGCCAGGTCAAGGCGTTGGGCCGCTTCGCCCGGCTTCGTCCCGGCGTTGGCGCCGACTGCGACCCGGAAGGCTTTTCCCGGTTCGCGCCGCAGGAGATTTCGGCGCATCTGTGCACGGGGATGCCGCGGCGCGGGCCATGCTGGCCGATGCCCGGCACATCTGCTCGCACCTGCCGGGCACTCTCGAGGCGATGGGCCGCGGTGACCTGGACTTGCCGCGCGCGAAAGCGCTGGCCCGCGGCTCCGCCGACCTGCCGGCGGAATGCCTGCAGGACTTCGAAGCCGCTGTGCTGCCCGGCGCCGGGGACGTCACGCTGGATTCAGTGAGATCGCGGGCCCGGCGGATGCGGGACAGGCTGCACCCGGACTCCTTGGCGGAGCGGCACCGGCGGGCGAACGAGTCCCGGGACGTGCAGTTGACGGACCAGGACGACGGGATGGCCGAACTGTGGATCCGGACCAGCGCGGATAAGGCGCACCTGGTCTTCGACCGGATCCAGGCCACGGCCCGCTCCCTCCAAGGCCCCGGCGAGGCCAGGACCCTGCCGCAGCTGCGCGCCGACGTGTTCACCGACCTGCTGCTGGCCGACGGCACTGGCCTGGCTGACGCCGCGAACACCGCGAAGGCGGAAGACACGGTACCGGCAGCGCCGGCCGCGGCACAGGCGCCCGGCGGCAGCGGTGACCGCGCCAGTGCGGGGCCGGGGATGCTGGTCACGATGCCCTTGACTACGCTGCTCGGACTCAGCGAGGAGCCCGGGGACTTGGCCGGGCGCGGGCCGATTCCACCGGATATGGGACGGCGGCTGGCCCAGTTGGCAAAATCCTGGTTGTTGGTGCTCACCGACGACCATGGTCAGGCGATCGCGGCCGCCCGGAGACTGCGGATTCCGCCCGAATGGCTCAAACGGCTGGTCCGTGTCCGGGACCGGCACTGCCGTTTCCCTGGCTGCCGCCGGGCGGCCAGGTATTGCGAGATCGACCATGTCCTCGCGTGGGACGACGGCGGTCCGACTGTGCTGGAGAACCTGCAGTGCCTGTGCAGCGCGCATCATGCGGCGAAGACCGGCGGGCACGTCCGGGCCTCTGCCGGGCCACACGGCGAGATCACGTGGACCACGCGCACCGGCCACCGCAAGACCACCCATCCGGACGAGGGCTGGGGCACCCTCCTGCCCCGGCCAAAGGAAACGGAAGCCGCCGCCAACGGCGGCAGCGAAAGCGGAAACAACACCAACGGCGGCAGCGAAAGCGGAAACAACACCAACGGCGGCAGCGAAAGCGGAAACAACACCAACGGCGGCAGCGAAAGCGGAAACAACACCGACGGCGGCAGCGAAAGTGGAAACAACACCGACGGCGGCAGCGAAAGCGGAAACAACACCAACGGCGCCGCAGATGCGGCCGGAGAGGCCGCCGGCGGCGGAGCCATCACCGGCGGCGCAGGGGATCGGAAGCCCCACCGTACGTTGGGCGGCATCGAACTGCCCGACGACGGGGACACCGATCCCAATGCGCCGCCCCCATTCTGACACCGGCGCTGCGTTGCACCTGAACGCTTCTCGGGTGGCACTTCTGCAGCCGGCAACGGTGTCGCGGGTCCGGGCATGCTGGTCACGACCACGCTGCTGGGATGCACCAGGAGTCCGGGGTCCTTGCCGGGCACGGGCCGATTCCACCGGATGGAGCCGTGGAAGAACTTGAAGCCTCGCCATGAAAACCTGAAGCCTCCCGCCAGGGAACCGCCCGGCAAGGTGTTTTGCCTGCCGTTGGCCGAAAATTCACCACTGCTCGGCCTGCCGGTCGACTTCGATCGCCACACTGGAGGACGATCCGACAGTTCTAAGCAGAGGGTGAAGACGTGACCGAAACCAAGAAGCGCTACCTGCCGATGCTGGGCCATGTGTCCGGAAAACGCAGCGCCGTGACCTGCGCGCTCAAGTGTGACAGCGCCTGTGCCAAGGGCGTCTGCAACACCTCGGACAATAACTACTTCCGGGACATCGTCTCCGCCGAATACTCCCGCCGCCGGATGATGGGGTTGGGCGGCGCCGGCGCGCTGGCGCTGATGTTCGGCGGCGGGGCGGCCGCGGAGGCACAGGTTGGGCTGGCCCCGGCCGCCAAGACCGGGCGCGGGCCGGGCAACCCAAGCAAGCTCAAGTTCGACGGCATCCAGGCCGTGCCGAACAACGTGGACGACGTCGTGGTGCCCAAGGGCTACAACTGGGATCCGGTGATCCGCTGGGGCGATCCCCTGTTCCACGACACCCCGGAGTTCGATCCGGAGAACCAGACCAAGGAGTCCCAGTCGGGCCAGTTCGGCTACAACAACGACTACCTGGACATCATCGAGATCCCGGGCAGCAATGGCAAGCGTGCGGTCCTGTTCGCCAACCACGAGTACACCAACGAGGGCATCATGTTCCCGCCGGACATGCCCGTCGAGCGCCAGCGCGAGGTAGCCATGGCCGCGCACGGCCTGTCCGTGGTGGAGCTGGAGCGCAAGGGCAAGGGCCAGCCGTGGACCTACGTCCGCGGCGCCAGGCTGAACCGCCGGTTCCTGATGGACACAGCATACGAACTCACCGGGCCGGCCGCCGGCTCGGACCTGCTGAAGACGCAGGCCGATCCCACCGGCCGCATCGTGCTGGGCACGCAGAACAACTGTGCCGGCGGCACCACCCCGTGGGGGACCGTGCTCTCGGGCGAAGAGAACTTCAACCAGTACTTCAAGGTGTCGGCACCGACCGCCGAGCAGCGCCGCTACGGCCTGACCAGCGCCAACCCGTCGCGCGGCTGGCACATCCCGGAACCGCGCTTCGACACCGACCGGCCCGAGGGCAGGAACGAAGACAACCGGTTCGGCTGGATCGTGGAGGTGGACCCGTTCGATCCCACCTCCACCCCGCGCAAGCACACCGCCCTGGGACGGTTCAAGCACGAGGGCGCCAACGTGACCATCGCCGCCTCCGGCCACGCGGTGTCCTACTCGGGCGACGACGAGCGCTTCGACTACCTGTACAAGTTCGTCTCCAAGGGCACCTACCGCGAGGGCGACAAGAAGCACAACATGACCCTGCTGACCGAGGGTGACCTCTATGTGGCCAGCTTCAAGGGCAATTCCCCGCAAAACCAGATCGACGGCTCCGGCGTGCTGCCCTCCGACGGCGCGTTCGACGGCACCGGCCACTGGATCCAGCTGACCCGCGGCGGCGAGTCGCTGGTGCCGGGCATGCGGATCGACCAGGTGCTGGTGTACACCCGGCTCGCCGCCGACGCCATGGGTGCCACCAAGATGGACCGCCCGGAGGACGTGGAGATCAACCCGGCGACCGGCAAGATCTACATGGCCTGCACCAACAACACCGCCCGGACCCGCGCGCAGGTGAACGAGCCGAACCCCCGGGCCAACAACCGCCACGGCCACATCGTCGAAATGACCGAGACCGGTGACCAGACCTCCACCGAGTTCACCTGGCAGCTGATCCTGGTGGCGGGCGATCCGGCAGTGGACGATTCGGTCTACTTCAGCGGCTACCCGGCGGACCAGGTGCAGCCGATCTCCTGCCCGGACAACCTGGCCTTCGATTCGGCCGGAAACCTGTGGGTCTCCACCGATGGCCAGCCCGGCACCATCCAGCGCAACGACGCACTCTTCCGCGTCACGCTGGAAGGACAGGAACGCGGCAAGGTGGAGCAGTTCATGGCCGTTCCGATCGATGCCGAGACCTGCGGCCCGCTGATCCACGACGACGACGGCCTGGTGTTCGTCGCCGTCCAGCACCCGGGCGAGGACGGCAGCTGGGGTGCCCAGCGCTCGCTGTTCCCGGACTACGTCGGGGACGGGCGCCGCGCCAAGCGGGGCGACGCCGCGCTGCCCAGACCGGCCGTGATCCAGATGTTCAAGGGCAAGAACGGGCACATCAAGCGCTAGTCGGGCAACGCTGGCGGAAGGCCTGGCGGCCGCGTCCCTCGGGGCGCGGCCGTCTGCTTACCATGAGGGGGTGACTGCGCAGCTGAGCTCGATGGAAACCGCCCGACTGGCCGTGAAGGCCTTGGTCTGGGGCGGAGTGCGCGACGTCGTCATCGCGCCGGGCTCGCGCAGCGCTCCGCTCGCGTACGCGCTCGCCGAGGCGGAAACACACGGTGACCTGCGGCTGCATGTGCGCATCGACGAGCGGGGCGCGGCGTTTACCGCCCTCGGGCTCTCGCTGGGCTCGCTGCGCCCGGTCCCGGTAGTCACAACCTCCGGAACGGCAGTGGGCGAGCTGTTGCCGGCGGTGATGGAAGCCAATCACGCCGGCGTGGAGCTGGTGGTGCTCTCCGCCGACCGCCCGGCCGAAATGCGCGGCACCGGCGCCAACCAAACCACCGTGCAGCCCGGCCTGTTCGGCATCCACGTGCGCTCCGCCGTCGACATCCCGGCCGGAGACGACCCGACGGACGCCATCCGCACCAGCCTCCTCAACGCGAAAGGCATCCCGCCGGCCCCGGCGGCCGCGACGGCCGACCTGCGCGCGCTGTCGGCCACGCCGTCGGCGGCAAGCGCCGCCGCAACGGCGGCCGAAACGGTGGTGCACCAGGGCGCGGTCGGTCCCGTGCACATCAATCTCGCGTTCCGGGATCCGCTGTTCCCGGATACGGATACGGATACGGATACGGACCCCGCCCCGGCGGCGGTGGAGGCAACGGACGACGGCGGTGCCTCGGCAACCGCGGCGACGGCACCTGAGCGGATCATCAGCTGGCCCGCGGGCCTGGCGGAACCGCCGGTCCACGCGACCGAGGAACGCCGCACGGTGGTCGTGGCCGGCCACGGTGCCGGGGCAAGGGCCGAAGCCTTCGCGCGTGCACACCGGCTGCCGCTGCTGGCCGAACCGTCCTCCAACGCGAGGTTCGGCCCCAACGCCATCGGCCCCTACCGCCTGCTGCTGGGCCACCTCGGGACGCAAATCGAACGGGTCGTGGTCTTTGGCCGGCCGACGCTCTCGCGGCCGGTGTCCGCCCTGCTGGCACGCGAGGACGTCCAGACCGCGCTGTTCCAGCCGGAACCGGTGGCCTGGTTCGAGCCCGGACGCCGCCGCGAGCGGGTGATTTCCGAGCCGGGGGACCTGTCGATTTTCTCCGGCCAAGGGCCCCACGCGTGGTTGCGGCTCTGGCGGCAGGCCGCCGGTGCGGCCGATGTGGCCCTGATTGAACGCCTGGACGCCGAACCGGAGCTGACGGGCCTGCGCATCGCGCGATCGGTCTGGCTCAATACCCGCGGCCGGCTGGTGCTCGGTTCGTCCAACCCGATCCGGGATGTGGACCTGGCCGGAACGCCCATCGACATCCCGGACGCTTTCGTGCACGCCAACCGAGGGGTGGCCGGCATCGACGGCACGGTGGCAACGGCGGCGGGCATCGCGCTGGGAGCAAGGACCGGGACCCGGGCCCTCATGGGTGACCTGACCTTCCTGCACGACGCCGGGTCGCTGCTGCTCGGACCCGGGGAGCCCGAGCCCGACCTGCAGATCGTGGTGGTCAACGATTCCGGCGGCGGGATCTTCTCGACCCTGGAGCACGGAAAGGTGGGGGAGCACGCGGCGTTCACCTCCGCCGTCGAGCGCCTCTTCGGCACCCCGCACCGCGCGGACCTTGCCTCGCTGGCCGGTGGCTACGGAGTCCGGCACCGGCTGGTCAAGGACGCGGACGAGCTGGACGCCGTCCTCTCCGAGCCGGTGGCGGGGCGGAGCGTGGTGGAGGTCCGCACCGACCGAAGCCGGCTGCGGGCCGTGCACGCGGAAGTGGCGGCCGCCATCGCGACCGCCACCGCCCGTCTGTTGGGGTGAGCCTGCTCAGAGGACCTTCGAGAGGAACGCCTTGGTGCGTTCGTGCAGCGGGTTGGCCAGCACGTCCTCGGGTTTGCCCTGCTCCACCACCACGCCGCCGTCCATAAAGACCACGCGGTCACCCACTTCCCGGGCGAAGCCCATCTCGTGCGTGACCACCATCATGGTCATGCCTTCGTCGGCCAGCTTGCGCATGACCTCAAGCACGTCGCCCACCAGTTCGGGGTCCAGCGCGGAGGTGGGCTCGTCGAAAAGCATCATGTCCGGGTTCATGGACAACGCGCGCGCAATGGCCACCCGCTGCTGCTGCCCGCCGGAGAGCTGGGCGGGGTAGGCGTTCTCGCGGTTTGCCAGCCCTACCTTCTCCAGGTTCTTCCGGGCGACTTCCATGGCTTCGGTTTTGCCGCGTTTCTTGGCCCGGCGCTGGGCCAGGGTGAGGTTGTCCAGGACATTCAAATGCGGGAACAGGTTGAACTGCTGGAACACCATGCCGATCCGGGTGCGGACCCGGTCCAAGTCCGTTTCCGGATCGGTGATGTCCACGCCTTCCACCAGGACGGTGCCGCTGGTCGGCTCCTCGAGGCGGTTCACGCAGCGCAGCAAGGTGGACTTGCCGGAGCCCGAGGGCCCGATCACGCACACCACTTCGCCCTGGTTTACATGGAAGTCGATGCCCTTGAGGACCTCGTTGTTGCCGAAGTTCTTGCAGAGGTCCTTGACCTCGATGGCCGGCCTGTCCTGGCGCAGGGATTCTTCAGTCATGGGGTTACCGGCTCCTGTTGTTGCGCTTCTCCAGCCAGGCGACCAGCTGGGTGAGCGGCAAGGTGATGATCAGGTACATGAGCGCCGCGGCGACCAGGGGCGTGGGACTGGCGAACTGGGAGACGCCGTCGCGCGCAAAAGTGGTCAGCTCGCGTTCACCCAGGGCCATGCCCGCAATGAAGAGCAGGGAGGTGTCCTTGATCAGGATGACCAGCTCATTGGTCAGCGGCGGCGTGACGATGCGGACCGCCTGCGGCAGCACCACGGAGACCATGGTCCAGCTCGGGTTCATGCCCAGCGAGCGGGCCGCCTCCCGCTGGCCTGTCGGAACGGCCTCGATGCCGGCCCGGATGGTTTCCGCCATGTATGCGGCCGACACGATGATCAGGGCGATCAGTCCGGCCCCGGCGCTGCCACCCGGTGGGCGCCATCCGAAGGCGATGGGGACCGCGAAGGCGAAGCCAAAGATCACCAGCAGGGCAGGCAGGCCGCGGAACAGCTCGATGTAGGCCGTCGCCACCCACCGGTAGGGCGCCACGGGCGAGAGCTTCATGAGCGCCAAAACGAGGCCCAGAAGCAGGCCGCCAATGAAGGCGATGACAGTGTAGACGACGGTGTTCTTGGCCGCCGTGACGATGATGGTGGGGAACTGCTCGCTCAAGACTTCCGGGTTGAAGAAGCTCGTGCGGATCGCCTGCCAATCGGCCGCCAGAATGACGGCGGCGACGGCGGCGATGAAGATCGCGTAAAGGACCCCGCGGAAAAGCCGGCGGCGGGTCGAAGGTTTCACTGGTGATGCCTTCCAGCTGTAAGTCGGCGGCCCCCGTTCCCGCTGCTGACGCACGGGAACGGGGGCCGGAGGGCCTGCTACTCGGTGAAGTACTTGTCGTAGATTTCCTGGTACTTGCCGTTGTCGCGCAGCGTCGAGAGGGCATCGTTGACGGCCGAGATCAGCGCCTCGGACCCTTCCTTCTTCGCCGCGAAGCCGTAGGATTCGTCGGTCTTGTACTCCTCGACGATGGTGAACTTGCCGTCCTCGGTGTGGCCGATGTTCACGGGCAGGTCCTGCAGCAACGCATCGACCTGGCCGGCCTGGATGGCCTGGTACATCTCGGCATCGGACGGGAAGGCGACGATTTCGGCGTCCTCCGGTGCGTTCTCCCGGGTGTAGGCCTCGCCGGTGGTGCCCTGCTGGACGCCGACCTTCTTGCCGGAGAGGTCGCCCACAGCCTTGATGTCGGAGTCCTTCGGGACCAGCAGCGACTGCAGCGAGTCGTAGTAGGGGTCGGAGAAGGCGAGGTTCTTCTTGCGGTCCTCGGTGATGGTCATTGCGCTGGCGCCGAGGTCGCACTGGCCGGCGGCGAGCGTGACACCCGACTGCAGGGCGTCGAAACCGACGTCCTGGATGGCGACTTCAAGGCCCATCTCCGAGGAGATTTCCGTGATCAGGTCGATGTCGAAGCCGGTGTATTCGCCGCCCTCTTCGAACTCGAACGGGGGGTAGGGGATGTCGGAGCAGACGGTCAGCGTTCCCGGCTGGACCAGGGGGAGTTCGGATCCCGCGCCGGGGCTGCCGGTGCTGCCGTTGCCGCCGGCGTCGTCCGAACCACCGCACGCGGTCAAAGCGAGTGCCGCCACGGCCAGGAGGGAGAACCCCTGGACCGCCTTGGATGCGTTTTTGCGCATAGTTACTACCTTTGTCTCGTTGGAAATCCGGCTTAAGTGTAGCGGGAATGCCCGCCACGGGTGATATGCACCACAGGCTACAGCCATTGCCTATTGGGAAACAGCGTAGTCGGCGGGAGGCTGGTTTGCTCCCGCCTGCCCCGATTGTCGGTGAATAGTTATCTGCGGCGCAGGCCGAGCGCCTCGATCATCGGCCGGAACTTGGCCCAGGTCTCCGCCAGTTCGGCCTCCGGGTCGGAGCCGTCCACGATGCCGCAGCCGGCATAAAGCCGGACCCGCTGCGGGCTCTCCACCACGGCGCCGCGCAGCGCGATGCCCCATTCGCCGTTGCCGGCGCCGTCCGTCCAGCCCACCGGGCCGGCGTACGGCCCGCGGTCCATCTGTTCCAGCTCGCGGATCAGGGCGCCGGCAACCTCGGTGGGGGTGCCGCACACGGCTGCGGTGGGGTGCACCGCTTCGGCCAGTTCCAACGACGACGGCGGCTGCCCGCCGTCGTGCGCCAGCTCGGCCGAGACGTCGGATGCCAGGTGCCATACGTTGGGCAGCTCCAGCACGAACGGCTCGCTGTGCGAGCTCATCGCGGTGGTGAAGGGCTCGAGTTTCCGGGTGAGCGAGTCGATGGCGATCCGGTGCTCGTGCAGCTGCTTCTCCGAGCCGGCCAACACGCGCTGGGCGTAGTCGGTGTCCGATTCGCCGGCGTGGCCGTGGGTGCGGGAGCGGTCGAGCGTGCCGGCCAGCACCCGGGCGCGGGCCACATTATTTTCCACCTTGATCAGCATCTCCGGGGTGGAGCCGATCAGCCCATCCACGGAGTACGTCCAGCAGTCCTTGTACCGTGCGGCCAGTTCGCGCAGCACCTGGGCGGTGGCAATGGGCGAGGCAAGGTTGGCCACCACATCCCGGGCCACGACGAGCTTGCTGAGGTTCCCGGCCTGGATGCGCTTAACCCCGGCAGCGACGGCATCCATGTACGCCTGCTCCGACACCTGTCCCGGAACGAGGGAGTCCGCCGGATCGGGGCTGCGCTCTACCGAGATCTCTTCCAGCCAGCCCGCGAGCACGGCCTCGGCTGTCTCGGCGCTGAGGTGGGCATCGCCGTCGTACGTCAGATAGGTGAGCCAGGCGCGGTCGCCGTCCAGGCCCACCAGCACCTCCGGCACCACCAGGCGGGAGTTGTGGGTCGACGTGAAGGAGAACGCGAAGGAGCCGAAGGCGACCGGCCCGGTGCCGGGGCCGCCCACCCGGTTGTCGATGTCGGCGGTGGCCTGGATCCCGCGCCACCACGCGGTTGCCTGTTGGAAGCGGTCCGGTCCGCTGGCCGTGAACCGCGCAATCTCGCCGAAACCGGCGAGCCCGCCCTCGCGCCGCACCCAGCAGAGCACGTCGTCGCGCACCAGATACTCCAGCAGCCCTTGGGTGTCGGGCACCGCGGGCCACTCGACCGTGATGCCGCGCAGCGTACCGCCGGGCACTTGGTCCGCAGCCTCCGGTACCGAGCGGCCGGCCGGTGCGGCCGGCCCGGTTCCGGGCAGGCCGGACGAGGGGGACAGGGGGGAGGTCATGGTCATTAAGCCTACTCTGCCCGCGCGAAGGTCACCGCCCTCGATCGCCCGGGTTCGCGGGCGGGCGCCGGTCTTTGAGACAATGGGCCAGTGAATCGTGCATCGCTGGAGAAGCGCCCGGATGAAGTAGCCGCCATGTTCGATGACGTGGCGCCGAAGTACGACCTGGTCAACGATGTGCTGTCGATGGGCCAGACCCGCCGGTGGCGCCGGATCGTGGTGGACGCGGTGGATGCCCAGCGTGGCCAGAAGGTCCTGGACCTGGCCGCCGGAACGGGCACCTCCAGCGAACCGTATGCCGATGCCGGCATCCATGTGGTGGCGTGCGATTTCTCCCTGGGGATGCTGCGCGTGGGCAAGCGCCGCCGCCCGGACATCGATTTCGTGGCCGGAGACGCGACCAATTTGCCCTTCGCGGACAACTCCTTCGACGCGGTGACCATCTCCTTCGGCCTGCGCAACGTCAGCGATCCGAAACTGGCGCTGCGCGAGATGCTGCGCGTGGCCAAGCCCGGTGGCCGGCTCGTGATCGCCGAGTTCTCGCACCCGACCCTCCCGGTCTGGCGCACGGTCTACACCGAGTACCTGATGCGCGCGCTGCCGGCGATCGCGTCCAAAATTTCGTCCAACCCCGACTCCTACGTCTACCTGGCCGAGTCCATCCGCGCCTGGCCCAACCAGGACCAGCTGGCCGAATGGATCACCGGCGAAGGCTGGCAGGACGTGGCGTACCGGAACCTGTCCGGCGGCATCGTCGCCGTCCACCGCGCCATCAAGCCGGGCCGCGACGATGCGGCCAACGCCGACGCGCAGGCCGCGCTGCGGCGCCAGAGCAGCAGGCACACCCTGTAGCCATGTCAGTTCTCATTGTTGGGGCAGGCCCGGCCGGATCCACGGCCGCGTACTACCTTGCCCGCGCCGGCGTGGACGTGACGGTGCTGGAAAAGACGGCGTTCCCGCGCGAAAAGGTCTGCGGCGACGGCCTGACGCCCCGTGCCGTGCGCGAAGTTCAGCTGCTGGGACTGCCGCACGAGGAATCCGCCGGCTGGCGCCGAAACCGGGGGCTGCGGCTGATCGCCGGCGGCCGGCAGCTCGAGCTGCCCTGGCCGGAACTGAGCGACTTCCCGGACTACGGGCTGATCCGCACCCGGCTCGGCTTTGACGAGGAATTGGCCCGCCATGCGGCGGCCGCCGGCGCCGTCGTGCTGGAAAGCCACTCCGTCTCCACCGCCCTCCGGGACGAGGCCGGACGGGTCGCCGGGGTGCGCGCCAACGTGCTGGACGGGCGCGGGCGCAAGACCGGTGAGACCAAGGACTTCTTCGCCGACGTGGTGCTGGCCGCCGACGGCAACTCCACCCGCACGGCCCTGAGCCTGGGCATCGAGAAGCGCGACGACCGGCCGCTGGGCGTGGCCGTGCGCACGTACTTCACCTCCCCCCGGCACGACGACGACTGGATGGAAGGCTGGCTGGAGCTTCCGGATGCGGCCGGCAACCCGCTGCCCGGCTACGGCTGGGTCTTCGGTGTCGGCGACGGCACGTCCAACGTGGGCCTGGGCATCCTGAACTCGTCCAAGTCCTTCGGCAAGCTGGACTACCGGCAGGTGCTCCGCGAGTGGACCGCCGGCATGCCGGCGGACTGGGGCTTCACCGAGGAGAACCAGGTGGGGCAGATCCGCGGTGCGGCCCTGCCGATGGGGTTCAACCGCACGCCGCACTACAGCCCCGGCCTGCTGCTGCTCGGCGACGCCGGCGGCATGGTCAGCCCGTTTAACGGAGAAGGCATCTCCTACGCCATGGAGTCGGCCCGCTACGCGGCGGAGCTGATTGCCGACGCGCATGGCCGCTTGTCCGGGACCGGCGGGCAGCTGCTCAGCATGGCCGGCTTCGACGCCGCGATGGCCCGCTACCCGGGAATCATCCGCGGGCACTGGGGCAGCCACTTCACCCTGGGCCGGATTTTTGCCCAGCTGATCGGCAAACCGGCCATCATGAAACTGGCCCTGCGGACCGGAATGCCGGTCCCGCCGTTGATGCGCTTCGTGGTGCGGATGCTGGCCAATCTGACCGACTCGGGCGGCCGGGGATTTGAGGATAGAGTTATTCATCTGCTGGAGCAACTGACGCCGCCGGCATCCAACCAGGCCGGCAGCCACAAGCCGGCCGGCCATACCGCCCCCACGATTAGTTAGTGTTGAACAGTGACTGACGCCAAACCGAGTTGGACTCCCGCCGGCCAGAACCCGCCGGAGTCGCCGGAGCTGGATACCGCGACTGCCGCCCTTGCCACCAGCTTGAACCTGCCGGATGGATTCGCCCCGGTGGCCCAGGACGCCGTGCTCGGTCCCGCGGTTTCCACCGCCTTGGCGCGGGTGGAGAAGCAGTTGCGTGCTGCCATTGCACATTCCGATCCGTTCGCCGATGCCACCAGCCGCCATCTCGTGGAAGCCGGCGGGAAGCGGATCCGTCCGCTGCTGACCATCCTGGCCGCGCAGCTGGGGAACGGTTCGGTTCCCGACGTGGTGCAGGCCGCCGTCGTCGTCGAACTGACGCACCTGGCCACGCTCTATCACGACGACGTGATGGACTCCGCGCCGTACCGCCGGGGCGCTCCGACCGCCCACGAGGTGTGGGGCAACCAGGTGGCCATCCTGGCCGGCGACCTGATCTTTGCCCGCGCGTCGCTGCTGGTGTCCGAGCTGGGGCCCGAAGCAGTGGGCATCCAGGCGCGCACCTTCGAGCGGCTCTGCCTGGGCCAGCTGCACGAGACCGTCGGCCCGCGCGAGGACGAGGATCCGGTGGAGCACTACCTCTCCGTGATTGCGGACAAGACCGCCTCGCTGATCGCCACCTCCGGCCAGCTCGGCGCCATGTTCTCCGGCGCCGGCGAGCAGGCCGTGAACGTGATGCTGGAATACGGCGAGAAGGTGGGCGTGGCCTTCCAGCTGGCCGACGACGTGATCGACGTGACCGGCCTCAAGGCCAAGTCCGGCAAGACCCCCGGCACCGACCTGCGTGAGGGCGTCCCCACCCTGCCGGTCCTGTTGCTGCGCCAGGCCGCGGCCGACGGCGACGCGTCAGCCGCCGCGGTGCTGGAACTGGTGGACGCCGACCTGACGTCCGACGAGGCACTGGCCGACGCGGTCTCCGCGCTGCGCGGGCACCCGGTCACCGCCAAGGCCTGGGCCATCGCGGGTGAATGGGCCGAAGCCGCCAAGGTGTCGCTGGCCCCGCTGCCCGAGAGCACGGTCAAGGCCGCGCTGACAGCCTTCGCCGAGGCCGTGGTGGACCGCGAGGTCTGACCTGCCGTGCCTGCGCCGTCTTTCGAGGGATAACGAGTGACCGTAGAACAAGCACTTTTGTCCTTCGCCCTGGTGGCCGGCCTGCTGACCCTGGTTCCCGGGATGGATACCGCATTGGTGTTGCGCTCAGCCGTCAGCGAGGGCCGGGGCAAGGCATACGCTACGGCGTTGGGCATTAACACCGGAGCCCTGGTCTGGGGCATCGCGGCCGCAGTCGGGGCGTCGGCCCTGCTGGCTGCCTCCGAAACAGCCTTTACGGTGCTGAAGTTGGCCGGCGCCGCTTACATGGTGTGGCTGGGCACCCGGCTGTTGATCCGGTCGTTCCGGAAACCGGCCCCGTACCTTCCGGACGCCGGCGCGCCGGCCGCTGCGTCGTCGTACGTCAGGGCGTGGCTCACCGGCGTCGGGACGAACCTGTTAAACCCTAAGGTCGGCGTCTTCTATGTGGCGATGATCCCGCAGTTCATCCCGCCGGACGTTTCCCCGGCGCTGATGGGCACGGCGCTGGCCCTGGTGCACAATCTGGAGGGGCTGGTGTTCTTTTCGGCCATCATCTGGGGCACGCACCTGGCCCGGAAGTGGCTGCGCACCCCGGCCGTGACGCGCTCCATCGACCGGATCACGGGCACCGTGCTGGTCGGTTTCGGCGTCGGGCTGGCAGTCGAAGGCCGCTGAGCCAGGCTTTCTCAGTCTTCCTCGTCGTCGTCGAAGACCCACTCGAACATGTCGAAGACGAACTCGCTGAAGGTCGCCTCCTCGCTCTGCCACTGCGGCTTCGGGCCGTTCGTACGGATCCAGACGATGGGGTCCGGTACATCCAGATGTTCCGTCCTGAAGCCCCAGTTCGCTTCTTCGTCCATCTCGTCCAGGAACAGCAGGTAGCCGTCTTCGATCTCCAGTTCGTCCGGGTCGAAGAAGAAGTCGTGCGCCTCCATCAGGTCTTCGCAGCCGCCGAGCGCGTGGTAGAACTCCACCAACGCCTGCGGGACCTGGAACTTGTGACCGCCCAGCAGCCCCTCGAGTTCGTCGTAGGAGATGCCGTCGTCCTCGGTCCACTTCCGGTCCAGGTATTTGGGCACGAGGGCACGGAATTTGTCCACGAACATTTCGGGCATGGTTTCTCCCTGGAACGGTTGATTGGAGGGCTTGGGTTCCATCCTATGCGGCGGCACCGACTGTGCTGAACGGCGGCCGGCGGCGGCACCAGACGGCGGTGCGGCGACGGCGGCACCCGGCGGCCCTGGACGCCGGGTGCCTTCCGACGCGCCTGCCGTCAGTCGCGGCGGCGGGTGGCCAGGCCGGGGTAGTCGATCACGATGCCGTCCGAATCCACCACGATCTCGGCGCTGAAGTCCCCGGAGGTGTAGGTGACCGCGGCGGTGCCGGTGCCGTCGTCGTAGGCGCGGGAGCCGCTGTAGATCTGCTGTCGGCCGAGCACGCGCAGGCTCGGCATCTCCACCCACGCGACCGTCACCTCCGCGGCGGCTTCGGCGTCGTGAACCAGGCCCAGCCGCAGGATCGGCATGGTGTTGGTGGCCGGGCACAAACCCAGGTCGCAGTCCACCGCCCCGACCAGGGATTCCGGATCGGCGATGCCCGGCTCCGGCAGGTCGCTGTCGCCGGACACTCTGGTCGCGGAGCTCCAGGTGCCGTCGGGCGCGCGGTCCAGCACCAGGTGCCGGCTCCAGCCCCGTCCGTGGACGGAAACCGTGAGGTTTTCGGTGAACCAGTTGCCGGTGGTCGTGAGGGACCAGCTGGCGGCGTAGCTGGCGGTGCGGGAGGCGCCGTGTGCGCTAAGCCGTTCCGGTTCCAGATTCAGGGTCGCCGTGTCCGCGCGCTGCGGATCGTCGGTTCCCACCCAGGTGACCGTCCGGCTTTCGTGCGTCTCGTGTCCCATGCCCCCAGCCTTGTGTCTGTGCGCTGCCTTGGCAAGGGATGGCAGCCGCCTAGCCTTTCGTCCGCGAGTCCGAACCCAGCCGCCGTACCGTCAGGGCCAGCCACAGGTGCACGCGGTCCGCGGTGAGGGCGGGATCGTAGCCGGTCAGCTCCACGATCTGGGACAGCCGGTAGCGCACGGAGTTCCGGTGCAGGCCCAGTTCCTCGGCCACGGCCGCCACCGAGCCGTTCAACTCCAAATAGGTCTGCAGCGTGGGCAGCAGCGCCGCGTCGTGGGCCGCGTCGAACTCGGCCAGCGGGTCGAGCGCCTCGGCCGCAAGATCGGCCAGCGGCACGTCTTCCGATGCCAGCAGCAAGGAAGTCAGGGACAGCCGCTGCGGCACGTTCAGCCGCTCACCCCGGCCCACGGCCTCCTTGGCCTCGAAGTAGCTCCAGCGCAGCCCGTTCGCCTGCGCATAGCTGCCGCCCACCCCGACCGTTGCCGAGAGGCCGGCGTTCTGCAGGTAAGCACTGAGCTCTCGGCCCAGCGCGTCACCCGACTCGGCGCCCTGCACCACCAGCACCAGCCGCTCGTCGACCAGGCCGGTGACCACGCCGTCGAACGCGGCCGGCAGCGGCAACGTGGGCAGCGCGCGGCGTTGGGCTGCTCCCACCTGCACCATGACCACCAGTTGCCGGCGTCCGGCGTCGATCCCCACGTTGCTCAGCCGCAGTGAGGCGTCGCCGCCCTGCAGCACGCCGCGCACCACATCCAGCAGCACCTGGCCCACGGAGCTGCGGTCGGCCGCGCGGCGGTGCGCCTGGTTGCTCAGCTCCAGGCTAATAAGGCTCTGCGCGTAGTCCACGATGGCGTTGCGCTCGTACGGCTTGCCCAAGGCCAGCGTGCAGCGGTCCTTCAGGCCGGTGGCGATCGGAACCTCGTGCCAGCTGGTTCCCTCGCCGCCACCGGTCCCGTACAGCCGGGTGCCGTATTGGGAGAGCACGACGTCCGTGCCCACCATTGCTGCCAGGGTGCGCAGGAGCGCGGGGAGGCCGCCGCCGCCCAACAGCGAGGCGGCCAGCGCCTGGTGGTCCTTGAGCAGGTGCTCCAGGCGGTTGTAGTGGTCGGCGGAAATGGCGTCGGCGACCATCTTGCTGATCGCCACGAACGGGGTCTCGTAGGGAACTTCAAAGACCGGAAGCTCAAGTTCGTTGGCAGCCGCGAGCACGCCCGGCGGGACCCGGCGGTGCGTGAGCCCGAGCGCGAAGCCCATGCCGACCGCACCGGCTTCGTGCACCCGCTCCACGAATCTGCGCTGCGCGGCCACGGTCTTCTGGCGCAGGCCCGTGGTCAGCACCACTTCTCCACCGGTCAGGAAGGGCGCCGGGTCTTCGAGTTCCGTCGAAGCCACCCAGGTAATGGGCGCGTCAGGGTCGCCCTGCGCGGTACCGACAAGCTTCAGGTGCAGCGCGGGGGAGGCCAGTAGTTTGGCGAGAGTGACAGCCATGCCTTCACTATACGGGCAGCTGTTGTGCAGCTGCACTACGGGTGGCTAGGCGTCAGGGCGCGCTCGCGGAGGGGCGGACCGGGCGCCGGTCCAAACCTTCGCGCTTTTGCGTGGCGTCGGCGCCGGTCACGGTTTTCGGGGCAGCCGCCACGGCGCTAGGATGGTCCGCGGCGTCACACGCGTCACACCCCTGCCAGCCCTACACCGTGAGGTCCCTTCATGAGTACCCCTTCACCGCAGGCAGCGTCGGGCGCCAAGCCCAAACGCGAGATGTGGTCCACCCGCAAGGTGTTCATCCTCGCGGCGATCGGCTCCGCCGTCGGCCTGGGCAACATCTGGCGCTTCCCGTATGTTGCCTACGAAAACGGCGGCGGCGCCTTCATCATTCCTTACCTGGTCGCTCTGCTGACGGCCGGCATCCCGCTGCTGTTCCTGGATTACGCCGTCGGCCACCGCCACCGCGGGTCCGCCCCGCTGGCCTTCCGCCGGCTGGCGCGCGGCGCAGAAAGCCTGGGCTGGTGGCAGGTGGCCATCTGCTTCGTCATCTGCGTCTACTACGCCGTCATCATCGCGTGGGCCGCGATGTACATGATCTACTCCTTTACCGAGGCGTGGGGCGACGACCCCGCCGGATTCTTCCTGGGGTCGTTCCTGCAGGTGAGCGAGGACGTGAACATCGGCTTCGACTTCGTGCCGACGGTCCTCATCCCGCTGGTGGTGGTCTGGGCGGTGGTGCTGCTGGTGCTCGCCGCCGGCGTGCAAAAGGGCATCGGACGGGCGAACATCGTGTTCCTGCCGCTGCTGCTGGTCATGTTCCTGCTCCTGGTGATCCAGTCGCTGTTCCTCCCGGGCGCCGCCGACGGGCTGAACGCTCTGTTCACTCCCGACTGGGGTGCGCTCACCAATACGACGGTATGGGCTGCGGCCTATGGCCAGATATTCTTCTCGCTGTCCGTTGCCTTCGGCATCATGGTCACCTACGCGTCCTACCTCAAGCACCGGACGGACCTGACCGGGTCCGGGTTCGTGGTGGGCTTCGCGAACTCGGGTTTTGAGATCCTTGCCGGCATCGGCGTCTTCGCGGCGGTCGGCTTCATGGCCTTCAGCGCCGGTGCCGAGGTCGGCGACGTTGCCGCCGGTGGGATCGGGCTGGCGTTCATCGCGTTCCCCACCATCATTTCCGAGGCCCCGCTGGGCGGACTGCTCGGGGTGCTCTTCTTCGGCTCGCTGGTGTTCGCCGGGTTCACCTCGCTGATCAGCATCATTGAAGTCATCATCTCCGCGGTCCAAGACAAGCTCGGCATGAGCCGCGTCAAGACCACCTGGTGGGTCGGCATCCCGCTGGCGTTGATTTCCATCCTGCTGTTCCCGACGACCACCGGCCTGAACCTGCTGGACGTCACCGACGCGTTCGTCAACAGCTTCGGCATCATGGCGTGTGCCCTGGCGACCGTGCTGCTGGTGACCTACGGATTCCGCAAGCTGCCGCTCCTCGGCGGACACGTCAGCGAGGTTTCGTCCATCAAGCTGGGCCTGTGGTGGCGCATCATGGTGGGCATCATCGCGCCGATCGTGCTGGGCTACATCCTGATCAGCGAACTGATCAAGAGAATCCAGGAAGGCTACGGCGACCCGCCCATGCCCGACTGGTTCGTGAACGTCTTCGGCTGGGGCATGGCGGGGTCCCTGATCGTGGTCGGCTTCATCCTGTCGCTGATTCCCTGGAGCAAGAAGTCGGCGGCCAACGACCCGGAGCTGGATGCCCACACCCTGAAGGAGACACAGCCATGAGTACCGCAGCGATTGTCATGCTGATCATTTCCATCCTGACGGTCTGGGGAGGCCTGGCGTTGGCCCTGGTCAACCTCAGCCGCCACCCCGAAGACGAGGGTGCCCTGCCGACGGACCACGCACCCGAGCTCTGACCTGGCTCCGCCCGCCCGGCTGCGCCCCGGGGCGCGAAACGGCGGGCGGGGCGGCCCCTCGGTGCCTCGGCACACCGCTCGGTTGCCGGCTCTCCCTTCTGGCCAATTGCACGGCAAGGTGGCGCCTTTGCTGTGCGGGCCGCCATAGGCAGCTTCGGGCCGGGAACCGTAATCTCGCTGTAGAGCGCGGCTTCGCCGTGGCCCGCCTGCCCGCCGGCTCCCGCGAAGCTGCCGCTGCGATGCGAGTGTGCGGGTCCTTCGGGCTGTCCGCGGCATTCCCACCCTCAACGTGAAAGGCACATCATGACCACTCAGTCGACCCAGCCCCAGTTCCGGCTGGAGCAGAAGCGGGATGTTTCCGCAGGCTTCCCCGGCCCGAAGTCCGCCGAACTGGCCGCCCGCCGCAGCGCCGTGGTTGCAGGCGGCGTCGCCTCCAGCGTTCCGGTCTACGTGGCCGACGCCGACGGGGGCATCATCACCGACGTGGACGGCAACTCGTTCATCGACCTGGGATCCGGCATCGCCGTGACCAGCGTCGGCGCCTCCGACCCCGCCGTCGTCGCCGCGGTGCAGGAGCAGGTCGCCAAGTTCACCCACACCTGCTTCATGGTCAGCCCCTACGAGGGCTACATCGCCGTCGCCGAGAAGCTGGCCGAGCTGACCCCGGGCGACCACGAGAAGCGTTCCGTGCTGTTCAACTCCGGGGCCGAAGCCGTGGAGAACGCCGTGAAGGTGGCCCGCATCGCCACCGGCCGCACCGCCGTCGTCGCTTTTGACCACGCCTACCACGGCCGCACCAACCTGACGATGGGCCTGACCGCCAAGGCAACCCCGTACAAGTCCAGCCCGGCCGGCAGCTTCGGCCCCTTCGCGCCGGAGATCTACCGGGTGCCGATGAGCTACCCGTACCGCGAGGAAACCGACATTAAGGGTGAGGACGCGGCACGCCGCGCCATCACCATGATCGAGAAGCAGATCGGCGCCGAGAACGTGGCCGCCATCCTGATCGAGCCGATCCAGGGAGAGGGCGGCTTCATTGTCCCGGCCGAGGGCTTCCTGCCCGCACTGGCCGAGTGGGCCAAGGACAAGGGCGTGGTGTTCATCGCGGACGAAGTCCAGTCCGGGTTCTCGCGCACCGGTGCCTGGTTTGCCTCGGAGCACGACGGCGTGGTGCCCGACATCATCACGATGGCCAAGGGCATTGCCGGCGGCATGCCGCTCTCCGCAATCACCGGCCGCGCCGAGCTGATGGACGCCGTGCACCCGGGCGGACTGGGTGGTACCTACGGCGGCAACCCGGTGGCCTGTGCCGCCGCGCTGGCTGCCATCGAAACCATGCAGACCCAGGACCTCAACGCCCGGGCCCGCCACATCGAAGAGCAGGTCATGGGCCGGCTGCGGCAGCTGGCCGAGGAAGTGGACATCATCGGCGAGCTGCGCGGCCGCGGCGCCATGCTGGCCATGGAGTTCGTCAAGCCGGGCACCGGCCAGACCACCAAGGAACCCAACGCCGAGGCCACCAAGGAGATCGCCGCAGCCTGCCTGCAGGAAGGCGTCATCATCCTGACCTGCGGTACCTACGGCAACGTGGTGCGCCTGCTGCCGCCGCTGGTGATCGGCGACGAACTGCTGGCCGATGCCTTGGACGTGCTGGAAGCGGCCATCCGCAAGGTGGCAGCGGCCTAGTACACGGGCACCGTCCGAACGGGCGGCTGCCGGATCCCCCGCCATCAGCGGCGGGGCCCGGCGGCCGCCCGCGGTCGTTTCAGGCCGCTGCCGCCGCCCGGCCTGGCCCCTGCTTCCAGCCTGTCGCGGCCGGCAGTCTCCGGCTAGAGTCGGAACCATCATCGCCTCATGGGGTGCGGATGTTGCCGGCAGCGTCGCATCCGCTGCTTTACGGACAGGGACAGGGGTAGTTTGCATGCGTTATGTGGTGGGTTACCAGCCGGACGAGCGGGGAGCCGATGCCGTGGCATTGGCCGTGGCAATCGCCCGGACCCAGGGGACGGGGCTGGATATCGTCTACGTGGTGGCGGACAGCGCTCCCTACGTGGCGTTGAACCCCGAAGGAAGCCGCGTCAGCGCCAGCGAGCAGGAAGTCCTCACCGCCCGTCGCGAGGCTTTGAAGCTGGTCCCGGCAGACGTCAATGCCGAATTCAAGGTGCGGTCCGCCGAGTCGTTCGCCGAAGGGCTGATCGCGGCGGGCGAAGAAGCCGGCGCCAGGTTGATTGTCATCGGCGCCAGCAGCAACAGCCTGTTCAAGCGCTTCACGGTGGGCAGCGTGGCCAATGCCCTCCTGCACGCCTCGCCGATTCCGGTGGCGTTGGCGCCCCGCGGCTACCAGCGGACAGAGCCGCTGACCCGGTTGACCGCATTCATCGGGGAGCGGCAGGGCGCGCAGGCGGCTCGAGATGTTGCCCTGAACGCGGCCTCGCGCCGCGGCCTGCAGCTGCGCCTGGTTTCCCTGGTCTCCCTGGATACCCGTGAAGACTCGGACAGCGGCGAGGCCATCCACAGCGCCCACCTGCACGCGAACTCCGTGCTGGCCCAAGCCGCCACCGAACTGCCGGCCGGGAACGCCACGGTGACCGTGGCCCATGGGCGCAACATCGAAGAGGCCATCGATTCCCTGGACTGGGACGAGGGCGAACTGGTGGTCATGGGATCCAGCCGGCTGGCCCAGCACAACCGCCTGTTCCTTGGCGCCACGGCGTACAAGGTCCTGCGCTCGCTGCCGGTACCCATGGTGGTGGTTCCGCAGGAAGTGGACGGGGTGCGCGACTAATCCGGCGAGCCGGCCGCTGACCGCGGCTGCGCACCTTCCTGGGGAGGCGGCGGGACCGTACTCACGGCAGGAACCACGTCCGTCCCGCCGTAAAAGCGGCCCTCTTGCGCCTTCACGGCGGCCACCAGCACGAAGCTGAGGCTGACCAGCGCCCACGAGCCCCATTTGCCGACGTGCACCAGTTGCCAGAACCGGTCCTGCTGTCCGGTCCAACCGTGTCTTGGCCGGTCGCCGCGATCCGGCACTGGTAACCTCCGTCACAAGCGGGTGTATGTCTCACATCATGTGTCAACTTCCCGCCGTCACGCGCTTTAGCGCCACGTCGACGAGGGGGATCCCGCATGAGTGTTGTGCGCCGCTATGTTCTGCCGGTGGTTTGGCTGGCGATTTTCGCCGTCATAGCTGCCGCGCTCTTCAAGCTCGCCTTCGTGGACGGCATGCGCGCGGAGGCGGTCACCGGGCAGCCTTCAGCCCAACTGGTCACGCCCAGCATCCCGGCGGCCATGGGCACCGTGAACAATGTGGTGCAGCTCGAGGGCTCGGTTGCCAGCGACCCGGCCGTGACCGTGCGCAGCACGGCGGAAGGCACGGTGAACTACTTGTTCGTAGGGGCCGGCGCGAACGTGGCCAAGGGAGATGCGCTCTTCCAAGTGCAGAAGCTCTTGGAGCCCGACGCCGTGCAGCAGGTCTCCCTGGAGCCGGATTCGGAGGACGAGCCGGCTCCACCGGCTGCTCCTGCGTACACCTACGTGAACGTGGTGGCCCCCGCTGCGGGCAAGCTCACCGATCTGTCCGTGCTGGTGGACCAGCAGGTCTCGGTCGGTGCCGAAGCAGCCGTTATTTCCCCGGGCACGTTTTCGGTGACGGGAACACTGACCGCTGACCAGCAGTTCCGGCTGCTCGACCGGCCCAGTTCCGCCACCGTGACGGTCACCGGCGGTCCGGCTCCCTTCGAATGCAAGGCAGTGACGGTCGGGGAAAGCCCGGCAGTCGGCGCCGCGGGCCCGGTTCAGGAGCAGCCCGGGGATCCGTTCGGTCCGGCAGCCCCGGCTGCGGCGACGGGCACTGTCAGCTGCGCCGTCCCAGCCGACGTCAAGGTTTTCGCCGGGCTGGGCGCAACGATCGACATCACCGCCGGAACCGCCCAAAACGTGATCGTGGTACCCACCACGGCGGTCCAGGGATCCGTGGACACCGGCCTGGTGTGGGTGGTGGAGGACGACGGCGGGGCGCCGGTTGAGCGCCCGGTCGCCCTGGGACTGAACGACGGGATGCAGGTGGAGATCGTAGAGGGGCTGGAAGAGGGCGACGTGGTCCTGCAGTTCATTCCCGGCGCGCCCGGGGACCAGATGATGCCCGGCATGGAAGCCGATTTCGGCATGGTGGGCGGATGAGCGCTGCGGCGACCGGGGCCCCGCTGCTGGAGTTGCGGGGAGTGACGCGGAGCGTGCACATCCCGGAGCGCGGCCCGCTGCACATCCTGCAGGGCATCGAGCTGAGCGTCAGTACCGGAGAGCATGTGTCGATAGTCGGCCGGTCCGGGTCGGGAAAGTCCACGCTGCTGAACATCCTGGGCCTGCTGGACGTGCCCAGCACCGGCGAGATGTTTTTTGAGGGGCGGGCGGTTTCTACCATGGGGGAGAAGCAGCGCGCCGTGGCCCGCGGTGCGCGCGTGGGATTCATCTTCCAGCAGTTCAACCTGTTGCCGGGCCGGACCGCACTGGAAAACGTCATGACGCCGCTGCTCTATGCCGGCGGTAGGCAATTCTGGCAGCGTGAGCGGCTGGCCACCCGAATGCTCGATCGGGTCGGCCTGGGCGACCGGCTGGGGGAGAAGCCGCACAAGCTCTCCGGCGGCGAGCAGCAGCGGATCGCCATCGCGCGGGCGCTGGTGCGGTCGCCCAAGCTGATCCTCGCGGATGAGCCTACCGGTGCCCTGGACATAGAAACCGGGCAAAGCGTGATGGCCCTGCTGGATGAGGTGGTTCAGGAGTCGGGTGCGGCCCTGGTGACCATCACGCACGATGCGAATGTGGCGGTCTTGGCCCAGCGTCACTACCGGCTGGGCGACGGGATTCTGCACGCTTCGGAGTTTGCGGCATGACCGGCGCCGTTGCCCTCCTGGTCGAGGCATGGGCCGAGCTGCGCATCCACAAGACCCGGATCCTGCTGGCCCTGATCGGCGTGGCGCTGTCCGTCGCTGCCCTGACCACCGTCGTCGGGCTCGGCAACATGGCCAGGGAAGGCCTGGTGCAGGGGCAGGAGCAATCCGGAGGCCGCGCAGCGACGGTGACGGTTGAGGTCCACACGCCGACGGGAACCGAGGATTCGGCGGTCCTGCAGGCCGCCTTCGAGGGGCTCGTGGAACGCTACGGCGTGGAATACGCGAGCCGCCGGGCCTTCGCCCAGGTCCCGTTCCAATTCCCCCACGGAGTCATGACCGCCGAGACCACGGTGGTGGACCGCAGCTATGGCGAGATGCGGCGGGTCAACCTGGTGACCGGCCGCTGGTTCACGGAAGCGGACGCCGCGGCGCTTGCACCGGCGGTGATCATCAACGAAGCATTCCACCGGCAGCTGGGCGAACCCGATCTGGCGCGGAATCCGGTCGTGCAGATTTTCCAGCAGCGGCCGATCGCGGCCACCGTGGTGGGAGTGATGCCGGACTTCTACCAGGGTGCCATGGCCCAGGCCATGATGCTCACCAGCCAGTACGAGCGTTGGGGCCTGGGCGGGGCGGCAGGTCCTCCTCCCGTCTTGGAAATGTGGCTCCCGGTCGAACTCGAGCCGGGCCTGAGCGCGGCGATCGCCGGTGACCTCCAGGCCCAGTTTCCCGATGCCCAGGCGCATGTGTACCGCAGCGACTATGCCGCCTGGGGCGACCCGTTCGAGGGCATCCAGTGGGCGGTGGGCGGCATCGCCGGACTCGTGCTGCTGCTCGGCGCCGTGGGACTGCTGAACATCTCGATGGTCACGGTCAGGTACCGGGTGCGGGAAATCGGCATCCGGCGCAGTTTCGGAGCGACCTCCGGCCGGATCTTCTTCGGCGTCATGCTCGAGTCGGTGGTCGCGACGTTCGTGGCCGGCGTGGTGGGGGTGATGCTCGCCGTCGCCGTGGTGAAGAGCCCGTGGGTCCAGGACCTGATCGCCCAGGGCATCAGCGAACTGCCGCCGTTCCCGGTGGAAGCGGCACTGCTTGGCATCGCCGCCGCCACGGCCGTCGGCGCGCTGGCCGGCCTGATCCCGGCAGTGGTTGCCGTGCGGGTCAAGGTCATCGACGCGATCCGCTACTAGTTTGCCGCCCTGCCTGTGAACCGGACCTGAGATGCGGTGCCGAAGTGTCAGAAGGTGCGTTAGCCTCCGGTTATGCCTCTCATAAGTCGTACTATTCAAGCGGCGAGCGGACGCGTGTCCCATAGGTGGTCCATGAAAGTTCCCGCAGACCGTCTTTGGTGGGGCCTTACAGACCCGGAGGCTTTACCTCATTGGCTAGGGACATTAACCTCTGGGCGATTCGTTAGCGGCGATGTGGTGACCGTTCAGCACGCGGAAAACTATCTCTGCACCAGCCGGATTCTGGAATGTGAACCGGAAAAACTGCTGCACATGACGTGGGACTTTCCGGACGAGCCGCCTTCAGATGTGCGGATCACTCTCACCCCGGTTGGCAGTACTACCAACTTAGTCTTGGCGCACGACGGCCTGGGGAGCGAAGCGGTCAATTACCTGCCCGGTTGGCACGCGCATCTTCTCTACTTGGAAGACTTAACCATGGGCCGGCCACGATCCATGTCCGAATTCTGGTCAACGTACGACGGGCTGGCCGACCTTTAAATCGGCCAAATTTGTTTCCTAAAAAATTGCGAGGAACCGAAATGCCGCTCCGGAGGTGATCCAAGCCGCCGCAGGCGCCTAGCGTGCCTGGGCGGCCGCGGGTTCGTCCCCGGCCTTGGGCGCCCGCTTGAGGGCAACGGCCATGTCGGTGGTCAGGATGGCCAGGGAGAACCAGACCAGGCCGAAACCGATCCAGCGTTCCAACGGCATGGGCTCGTGCAGGAAGACGAGCGCGATGATGAACTGCAGGATGGGGGCCAGATACTGCAGCATGCCGACGGTGCTCAGCGGCAGGCGGCGGGCGGCGGCGCCGAAGAACAGGAGCGGCAGCGCGGTGATTAGTCCGCTGGCCGCCATCAGCCAGAAGTGGCTGGTGCCTTCGGACAGCACCGTGGCCTGGCCGCCGGCCATCAGGATGAGCATGATGACCACCGAGACCGGGGCCAGCACCAACGTTTCCACGCTGAGGCTGGTGACGGCATCGACCCGGCCGCCAATGTTTTTCTTGACCAGGCCGTAGAACCCGAAGCTGAGCGCCAGAATCAGTGCAATCCAGGGGACGTTGCCGTACCCGAACGCGAGCACCAGCACCGCTGCGAACGCCACGCCCATCGCGGCCCACTGGGCTGGGCGGAGCCGTTCCTTAAGCAGGATGACCCCCAGCAGCACGGACACCAGCGGGTTGATGAAGTACCCCAGCGCCGCTTCGATGGCGTGTTCATTCAGCACCGCGAACGTGTAGGTGAACCAGTTGACCGCAATAAGGACCGCGGCCAGGGACAAGGTGGCAAAGGTGCGCCCGTTGCCCAGCGCGGCGCGGAAGGTGCGCCAACCGCGCAGCGCCGTGATCAGCAGGAAACAGAACAGCAGCGACCAAACAATCCGGTTGGCCACGATCTCCAGCGGCCCGGCGGGTATCAGGGCGGTGAAGTACAGGGGCAGGATGCCCCAGAGCCCGTAGGCCGCCAGGCCGTAACCCATGCCGGCCCGGGTCTCGGTGGTCCGCCGCCCCCGTGCCGGCGAGCTGACGCCGCCATCCGGGCTCCCGGCCACGCGGGCGGGGGAAGAGGGCTCCGAGGAGGCACCTCCGTCGTTCATGGACACGCTGGCGACAACCTCCGGTCGGTGGGTTCTATTCCACCCACCGTACTCCGGTGCAGCCGCGGGGTCAGAACTTCCCGCCGGCCAGCTTTCCCACCAGTTCGCTGAACTCATCGAGCGGATGTTGACGGCCGCCGGAGGGATCGCGGTGGTACGTGACGGCGAGCGACTGCAGCGGCGGGACGCCCACCAGCCGCGCGCGCTCGCCGGCGGCGGCCAGGGCCTGCTGCGGACCGAACTGCGCCAGCGCCTCCGGCCCGAAGAACGAGCACGCGGGGACGCTGACGCCGGTGAAGCGGGCGGGGAAGGCCAGCCGGTCCAGCAGCATGGTGTGCCCGGCCAGCGCGGTGCGGGCGTGTGCGCGGTGCATGGCCGAACCGAAGGAGGCCAGCTCGTCGTCGCTGAGCGGATCCACCGATTCGCAGAACAGCTCCACCGACTCGTGCACACCCGTCGACGAGCGCGTCACGGTGAGCACGCCGATGGATGGCACATCCGTGCCGGGACGGGGACGGCCGACCACGACGATGTTGCTGGTCATCGGCGCGAGGCGAAAGCAGTAGCTGGTGAGTTCGGCCGCGTCCCACGGTTCGCTGACCGGTTCGTGGATGCCCCACCCCACCGGCCCGGCGCCGGTCAGCTCGGTGAACAGTGCGGCGGTGAAGCCGCCGATCCGGGTGGACTCGCTGGCCGGATGCAGGATCTCGCCGCGGGCCTGGATCACGCCGTCGGATCCGGCCGGTGCCTGGAGGTAGTCCGGTGCCAACTGTTCCTCGGCGGCGAAAACGTCCCCGCTCCAGCGGTACTGCTGGCCGGTGAAGCCGTTGTAGAACGTGCCGTCCGCGGCGCTGGCCATCCAGATGCAGCCCTCGCGCTGCAGCAGTTGGTACAGCGGCAGCGTCAGGTTGCTGGTGCTGGGCGTCATCACCACGAACTGGCGCTCCGATGCGCGGGCGGCCACATAGGCGCGGGTGAGGGCGGGGGAGAGGAAAGCCAGCGGCCTGTCCTGGAAGACGACGGCGGTCCGCCCGGTGTGGAAATCGAAGGCGGAAGCGTGCATGTCCATCCCTATTCACCGTACCCGGGCAGTTTGTGGGCGACGACGGCGCCGCGGCACCGCACGGCGATGTTTTGCGCCACCCGGTAGCCGAGCGAGTCGCCGTCGGGGATGCCGTTGCGGATGGTGATCTCCTGCCACCACAGGTCCTGGTGCTCCGGCTCGGCGAAGTCCGGGTCGTCGGAGAAGATCGACGGGATCGGGGTGCCCTCGATGGCGTTCACGGTGGCGCCGGCGAGCAGCCGGGACACCTCGCCGGGGACCCGGACCAGTCGCGGCAGTTCGACGGCCAGCATGGTGGTGCCGTTGCCGTCTTCCACTTCCAGCAGGGCGTTGCCGGCAGTCTGGCGGACGTACTCCTGCGGCACCACGGCCAGCAGCGAAACCATGACCACGTCCTGGTCCGGTTCATCCAGCGCGACGACGGTGACGGTGTTAGACATTGGCGGTTGCCTCCATCGGGGTCCACAGGGTCTGCACGGTCTGCACCGGGCCGCCGGAGCGGACCAGCAGGCCGCGGCCGGGCGGCAACCGGCGGGCGCGCACGTTGTTGAGCAGGCCGCCTTCGGAGCGGTCGCCGGAGAGGATCAGCCCGGTGCTGCCGGAGTCCCGCAGTGCGGCGAAGAACTGTTCGTACATGCCGCGGCCGGCCCCGCGTACCCGTCGGGTGAGGATCACGTTCAGCTGCAGCTCCGGGCCCATCGGCAGGTACTCGATCAGCGAGCGGAGCGGGCCGGCGCCGCCGGCCGTGAGGATGTCGTAGTCATCGGCCAGCAGCACTATCCGCGGGATGCTGTCCGCCTCGCCGATGCTGTCCTGCATCGCGTCGCCGCCGACGGCTCGCTTGGACAGCTCCGAGGCGATGGCGTTGGCCAGCGGCTCGGCCTGGGCGGCGCTCGGCGCGTAGCCGCCCAGGTAGGCATCCGGGACCACGTCGGCCAGCGCCCGGCGGGGGTCGAAGACGGCGAAGACCAGGTCCCGGGACGGGTACTGCGCCACCAGCGAGGCCACCAGGGAACGGACCAGGTTGGTCTTGCCGGACTGTTCGTCGCCCATCACGATCAGATGGTGCTCGCCGCGGACGACGTCCAGCATTTCGGGGCCCAGATCGGTCTCGCGCAGGCCGAGCGGCAGCAGGCCCTGGAGCGCCGGGACTTCGAGCTGGGCGGCCTCCACCACCTGCGGCAGGATGCGCACCTGCATGGCGCGGGCATCGGTGGAGGCGGCGACGGCGGCCACCATGTCCCGGGTGCCCTGCGTGGCCGTGTCCGCGTCGGCCACGCCGTCGATGCGGGGGAGCGCAAAGTGGCCGAAAAGCTTGGCGTCGGTCAGCGCGCGGCCCGGGCGGTCGGCCGGCATGGTCTCGGCCAGCTTGCGGCCGTAGGAGGAATCTGCCGGATCGGCCAAGCGCAGCTCGATCTTGGTGCCGAAGAAGGACTGCTGGGCCAGCCGGATCTCATTCTGCCGGTTGGCGGTGGTGACCACGTGGATGCCATAGCCGCCGCCGCGGGCGATCAGCGCATGCACGGCCGGCTCGATGTCCTCGAATTCATCGGTCAGCAGGCCGTAGCCGTCCAGGACCAGCACGACGTCGGCGCTGGGCAGTTCGGGAATCTTGCCCTGGGCGCACAACCTGCGCAAGGTGGCCAGCGAGTCCACCTGGTACTTTTCGAAGACGATCTCACGTTCGCCCAGCATGGCCAGCAGTTCTTCGACCGTGCGGCGGACCACTTCTCGGTTGGTCCGCACGGCCACGCCGCCCACATGCGGCAGGCCCTCCAGCGGGATCAGCGAGTTCCCCAGCAGGTCCACGCAGTAGATGCCCACTTCCTGCGGGCTGTGGGTCAGGGCCAGCGAGGCCGCGATGGTGCGCAGCGCGGTGCTCTTGCCCGACTGCGGTCCGCCGATGATGGCCACGTTGCCGCCCGCCGACTTCAGGTCCAGTTCCCAGACACCCTGCCACTGTTTGGCCGGGTCATCCAGCAGGCCGATCGGGACCTTCAGCCCGCCGCCGGAGGCGAGCCGGATGCCCTGGCTGGTCGTGGTCACCGAACCGGCGGCGGTGTCCAATGCCAGCGCCGCCGGCAGCGGCGGCAGCCAGATGGGATCCAACGCGCGCGGGAACCTGGCCAGGGTGGCCATCAGCGCGGACAAGACGGTCGGGCCGGTGGTGCGCTTGGACGCCCCGGTGCGGGCAGGCTTGGCGGCGGCCGTGCCGGCGTCGTCCGCCCGCTCCAGGCTGGCCGCATAGGTGGGCATCGGCAGCACCCGGGGGCCGTCGTCGCCGGCGGTTTCGTCCGCCTCCCGGGCCTGGACATCCTCCAGCGGGCCCGACACGTAGCCGGCCTTGAACCGGGTGTAGACGGTGGTATCCACCTTCAGGTAGCCGTACCCGGGGACCGGCGGCAGGTGGAAGGCGTCCGGCGTGTCCAGCACGGTGCGGGACTCCGATTCGGAGAGCGTGCGCAGGCCGATCCGGTAGGACAGGTAGGTCTCCAGTCCGCGCAGCTTGCCGGACTCGATCCGCTGACTGCTCAACAGCAGGTGCACGCCGATGGACCGGCCAATCCGGCCGATGGAGAGGAACAGGTCGATGAAGTCCGGCCGGGCGGTGAGCAGTTCGCCGAACTCGTCGATGATCACCACCAAATGCGGCAGCGGCTCCATGGCCTCGCCGCGGGCCAGCCGTTCCTGCCGATGCAGCTGGTAGTCGGTGATGTTGGCGATGTTGCCGGCGGCCTTGAGCACTTCCTGCCGGCGGACCACTTCGCCGTTGAGGCTGGCATAGATGCGTTCAATCAGGCTCGCGTCGTCGGCCAGGTTGGTGATCACGCCGGAGACCTGCGGCGCGTCGGCGAAGGGAGCGAACGTGGCGCCGCCCTTGAAGTCCACCAGCACCATGGACAGCAATTCCGGCGGATGGGTGGCCAGCAGGCCCAGCACCAGCGACCGCAGCATTTCCGACTTGCCCGAGCCGGTGGCGCCGACGCAGAGCCCGTGCGGGCCCATGCCGAACTGTGCCGATTCCTTCAGATCCAGCAGTGCGGGCCGGCCGCGGTCGTCGGGGCCCAGCGGGATCCGCAGGAAGTCCACTTCGCTGCGCGGCTTCCAGAGCCGCCTGATGTCCGCCTCGTCCAGTGCCGGGCTCAGGCCGAGCATGTCCAGGAAGCTGTCGGAACTGGCGGCGGTGTTGTGTTCCAGCGAGTCCGCCGAGAGCCGCATCGGCGCCAGTTCCCGGGCCAGCGCCTCGGCGGTCGCCACGGCCAGGGGGTCCAGGGTTCCCTGTTCTAGGACCGGCTCGACCGGATCCTCGCGGTAGTTCTGGATCATGAATCCCGAGTCCGACGGCGGGGCACCGGCTTCCGGGGCGGCGGCGCCTGCCGCGCGGCCCGCCCGGGGGAGGGCCGCCCGCGCACCGGACGGAGCGGCGTTCGCGGCCGCACCGTCCTGGGTGACGCGAACGCTGACTTCGCCGGGCTCCTGGCCGCGGTCGGCCACCAGGTACACCACGGTGATCCCCAGGTGGGCAAGTCCGGCGTGCCGGTCCGGCAGCACGAGTTCTTCGGGCAGTCCGCCGTAGCAGTCGGCGAGCACCAGCAGGCGCGGCAGGTGCTGGCTGGCGCCCCTGAGGTTTTTGGAGGACTCGGCCGCCACCACCGCGCGGCGGTTCAGCTCGTCGGCCACCACGGCCCCGAGTTCGTCCAGGGAACGGGCCATCCGGCGGACCGGGCCGGTGGCGTGGGCCTGTTTCTGGTCTGCCAGGTGCGGCAGCCACAGGGCCCAGTCCCAGTCGCCCAGCCGGTCTTCGCCGGCCGCGATGCCCACATGCAGGTCTTCGGGCGAGTGAAAGGCGCAGGCCTCGGCGAGCAGGTTGCGGGCGGCATTGAGCACGAATCCGCGGGAGCCGATGATGCTGACGTTGCCGGCCGAGTCCAGCGGCAGGGTCAGCGGCAAATCCGGCGACCTCTCATACCGACGCTGCAGGATCCGGACCTCGTTGTCCATGAAGGTGTCGCGCTGGGCCGTGGCCGGGCCCTGCTCGGTGATGGCGATCTGCCGGCTGATCCGTTCCCCGGAGCCGATCCGCACGTGCAGGAAGTCCTCGTTGCCGCGGCGCCGCTCCCACAGCCGCTCGGTGTTGCGGACGATGTCGAAGAGGGCGGTGGGTTCCGGGTTGCTGGTGCGCGCCGTGGTGATGGTGCGCTGCTCGTCGGCGCGCAGCGTGGCCCGGGACTCCTCCAGGTATTCCAGGTAGCGGTCGCGTTCCTCGGCCCGGGTGCGGGCCGCACGGCCGCGCTGGCCCAACATCATGACGATGGACGCGACGACGGTCACGATCATCGCGATGGCGCCAACGGCGGCCAGGCTGTTGCCGCGGAAGAGCATCATCACGGTCATGGACAATCCGGCGCCCAGCAGCGGGATCAGCGCCATGGCGTTCATCCTGCCGGACTTCTCGCCCATCGGCGGCGGGGCCTCCAGGCTGAAGGGAGCGGCCTCACGGGCCGGGGCGGTGGTCCGGGCCGGCCGGTGGAAGATCTTCACGCTCATCGGCCGGTGTGCTCCATCGCCAAGGCCAGCGCCGTGGCGGCGAGCTCCGCCGCCTGCAGCCGGACCGCACGGGACATCAGGCCGGGGTCGATCTCCACCCCGCTGGCCAGGTGCCGGTCGTACCCCAGGGGCAGCACGGGGATCCCGTCCCGGGCCAGCAGCTTGGCTTCGGCCATCGGATCCAGCGGGGCATCGGCATCGGTCTGCGTCAGCACGGCCAGCAGGCCGGTTCCGGCCAGCTCCGGGGTGGCGGCCCACGCGGCCGCCGTCCGGCGTACGTCCTGGACGCCGGCCACCGAGGCGGGGGCCACCAGCACGGCCACCTGCGCGGCGCCGATGGCCCAGTTGGTGTCCGGGTTCTCGCCCGGGCCGGTGGCGCAGTCGTAGACCGCCACCGGGCAGTACCGGGAGATGTTCTGGCCTGCCGCGGAGAGCGCGGTGTTCCCGGCATGCCCGCCGAGGGCACGTGCTCCGGCCACCCAGAGGTTGGGCCCGGCGGCGGCCAGCCGCCGGCGCAGGTCGTCGGCACCCGCGGCGGGGGAGTATTGCAGGACCGAGGCGGCGTCGTCGATCGCCGGCGCGTCCGGCACCCCGAGGCGCAGCGCCAGGGTGCCGCCGGCGGGTGCCAGGTCCACGGCAGCAATCGTGTCCTGCCGGGCCGCCGCGTACAGCGATGCCAGCAGCGCCGCCGTCGTGGTCTTCCCGGCCCCGCCCCGGCTGCCGATCACCGCGATCCGGCGCCCCGTGCTGACGGCGGCCTGCGCGCCGGCCGTAGCGGCGACCAGCCGCTGCGGGTAGTCGTCGGAGGAGACCAGGCCCTTCGCCGCGCGGAAGGTGCGGACCAGCCAGGGCTCGCCGCGCCGGCTGCGCAGGCGGCGGCGGCGCTGTTCGGCGTCGGACTCGAACGGACCCGGCCCGGCGGGTCCGGCGGACGGAGCCGGCGTGCTCCACGGATCGGCCACCTGCGTCCGGGCGGAGCGGCCTGCACCGGATGGGGCGGCCGGGGTCATGGAACTTTGAGGGGGCGGGCCCGCTGGGACGTGGCCGGTGGCGGTATTCTCCCGGGCGATCAGGTCACGGCGCGAAATCGGTTCCATGGAGTCGGTTCCAACCTGTCTCAGTCGAAGGTGGTCAGCAGCGAGGCGAAGACGCCGAACAGGCCGATGACCAGCGGGACAGCGGCCAGGATGGCCAGCGTCTCCAGTCGGTTGGCCAGCAGGCGCAGTTTCGCCGCGGAATGGTCGGCGAGCGTGGCGGTCAGCGAGATCACGACGGCGATGGCCAGCACCAGCAGGCCGGTTGCCACGAACCAGCCGTGCCCGGGAGCGAAGGCCAGCACCGAACGCGCCAGGGCGAGCGTGCCGACGGCGGCCGCCAGGTACAGCGCGATCCGATCGGTGGCCAGCGGAAAGGCACGCGCGCGCAGCCCGGTGGCCAGGGCCAGGCAGCCGACCAGCGGCATCGTCCAGACCTGCGACGCGGTGTCCGTGCCCAGGATCCACAATCCGGCGGCCACGGAGAGCGCCGCCAGCGCGGTGCCGAAGCTGAGCCCGCGGTGCGCCGAGCCGATGGCCACGTGGACGTCGGTGCGTCCGATGCGGCCGCCCTTGGCCCGCCGGTCGTCCAGCGTGGCCAGCCCGGACGTGGAGAGGGCGATCTGCGGCAGCAGGCCAAGGGTCGCGCAGCTGAGCAGCGCGGCGACGGCGGCAGCCCGCACCGGGTCGCTGAAGAGAGCCAGCGAGGCGGCCCAGAAAACGGTGAGCAGGGCCAGCAGGCCCGCGGCCGACACCAGCGCGCGCGGACGCTGCGAGATCAGGCCCGCACAGACCAGTGCCACGGCGCTCGCCGCGGCGGCCAGCAGCACGTGCGTCCCGGGATCGGCCGGCAGGCGCAGCACGCCGCCCACGGCCAGCAGCCAACCGGTGCCAACCAGCAACGGGCCCAGTACCGTGGCGGTCGCCCGGCCCAGGTAGATGCCGGCGCCCAGCAGCACCGCGGCCAGCGCGAAGAAGACAGCGGCGGCCATGGCGGTGGCGGTGCCGTCGAGCAGCAGATGCACGCCCAGATAGAGTCCGATGGCGGCGAAGACGGCCCCCGTCCCGCGGCGGACCCGCTCGGTCCAGCGGCCGCCGATGTCCTCGGTCTGTTCCACCACGGCGTCGGTAATGTCGTACACCACCGGTGCGGGCGGGGCCTCGGACACATTCACCAGCCGGAGCATGGCGCCGTCGGCGATGCCCGCGTCCGTCAGCGACGCGTCCTCGCGGACCGGATCGCCGGCGGGGGTGATCAGCGTCTTGACGGCGACGGCGGCGGCCGGCTGGTCATCGAGCAGCTCCAGGACCTGGGGCAGCAACAGGCCGACCGGCGTCCGCGACGGGAGCAGGACGTCCACATGGCGCTGCGATCCGGCCACGGTGACGCGGGTAAAGGTTTCGGCCATGCTCAAGCGGCTCCTCGGTGGGGGACGGGCGGCAGGCGGACGCCGCCGTCGTCCGCTGGATCGCCACTGAGGTGGAGGACGACGGCGGACTGCGCCCGCTGCTGCCGTTCCTGCCGCAGGTCTTCCAGCAAATTGGTCACGAATGAATAGCCCACGCAGACGGCGGCAATGACCGCCGCCATGGCGATGCTGAAGAAGAAGGTGCGCACGCTGGACTTCCAGCGCCGCTGCAGCGGGTTCGCGCCGTACAGCAGCGCCGTGGTCAGCCGGGCACGCCGGACAGCCACGGACTCAATGAGCTGGTTGTCGTAATCGTGGGCCACGTCTCTCCTCCCAAGCGGTGCGTCGCCTACCGAGCTTATCGCTCCAAGTGATGGATTAATTCCTGCGTGTCCCGCGCAGGATGGGGAGATGTACCCATTAACTTTGATTGACGCAATGCGGGCCGGCGCGTTCTATGGTAAAGGCGGGGAACCGCTCGAGGACAACCGGCCGGGCGGCAACCCGGCGCACCGCGGACGCAGCAGGCGTCCGCCGGCGCAAGCGGCAGCTACAGCCCCGTGACGGGGCACGGAGGTGGAGCAATGAGCGGCAACCAGTTCATCAAGATGGAAAAGAGCGCGTTTGTCGACGCCGGGAAGGCCAGCGCGGCGGCCGATACCGAACTCCAGGCACTGATGAAGGAACTTGAGGCAGTCCCCGAGCCCATGCGCGGCAACACCGCCGGCGACTTCTGGGAGAAGTTCAAGGGCATCATGGGCCGGGCCAACATGGTGGCGTCGGGGCTGCAGAAATCCCTGGTCTCCATTCAGCAGGGCCAGTCCGAGGTCAACACCACCATGCAGCTGGGCGAGCAGCAGCAGGCCGACGACGCCGATGCCACCGAGGGCAAGGCAGCTTGGGACGACGCCGTCTTCCGCAACCGCGGCTAGCCTGTCCGCAGACACGGGCACAGGGCCGAGACGGCCCAACGGCACTCACTTAAAGCGGCCCTGGCCCCTAAAGCGACCCTAGAGCGGCAGACACCTTAGAGCGGCACTGACTCACAGACGATTTTTCCGGCCGAGGCCGGGCATGAGGGAGGAAACATCATGGCAGACCAGAATTCATACGCCTTCTCCGACGGCGGCGCATCGCAGGCCCAGGACAACCTGGACCGGGTGAAGAAGAAGCTCAACGCGCTGGTGGAGACCCGCAAGAAGGACGCCGCGGACCTGCAGGCCAAGTTCCAGGCCACGGACATCGCGGAGCAGTACGACCGCGTGGAGCAGGCATGGGCAGACGCCGGCTTCGCGTTTGCGGGCATCATGGCGGACGTCCACAAGCTGCTGGAGGACGCCAAGAGCACCGCCGGCAACACCATCAAGACGGCCGGCGGGAAGATCGCCAACATCTAGACCGCCAACATCCGGCACGGAAGGCAAACAGCAGTGGCACTCGACGGCTGGGACATCGAACCCACCAAAGTCCAAACAATCGTCACCACCGCCAGCGGGCGGGCCGACAGCTTTGAGAGGGATTTCCCGGCCTTGGGTACCGCGGTCGGCGACATCATCGCTGCCGCCAAGTCCGGCCCGGTGATGGATGCGCTCAACGGGTGGGCGGAGAAGACCGTCCAACCCGGACTGAACAGTGTTGCCGGACGGCTGCAGACCACCTTCCAGGGCACTATGGACGCGGTGAACTCCTACGTCATGGGGGACGCGCAGATGGCCGGAGACGCCCAAAACCTGATCGGGACCCTGCCCGTGGAGGAGGACACGTCGCGTCCGCACCGACCGCACGGACCAACTCCGTTGGCGCTCTGACCAACCGGTCCCGCCATTTTCAGGAACATCTGGTCTCACGCACCGAATAAGGGGAATCAATGACGGCCTGGGATCCCTATGCCGAGGAATACCCGCAGCGTCCCGACGCGGAGCTGCTGCGCACCCATGCCAAGGCGCTGGATGACAAGGCCGAAGACATTGACGACGCCGTCGAACTGATCGAGAGCGACTGGAGCGGGCTGGAAGCGGTCTACAAGTCGCCGGAAGCCCCGCAGGTCTACGCCGCGGTGCAACCGGTCAAGACCACCACCGAGGACATCAAGGCCGACACCGCGGCCATCAAGGCGGCCATCGAGGCGTTCGCCGACTGGGCGGACACCTTCAAGTCGCGCTACGACGCGCTGGTGGCCCGCTGGCACGGCGTGCGGGCCCGGATCGCGGACGAGGGCAGCGACTGGCGCAAGGACGAGGACCTGGTCAATGACGACAACCGGATCCTCAGGGACGCCAACGCGTTGGCGGCCGAGCACATGGCAACCGAGCGCGCCTGCGCCAACGCGATTGCTGCGCTCTACGGCGGTATCACGCTGGTCGAAACCACGCAGGACGGCCCGGGCACGGGCGAGCAGGCGTACGGCTACTCGGCAGAACAGCTTGATTCGGCGACCGGCGAGGGCCACATTCCCTGGGGCAAGCCGACCGAGTGGGACAAGCCCTGGTACGCGGACGTCTGGGACGGCATGGTGTCCTTCGGCAAGGGCGTCTGGAGCGGCATCACCGGCACGGTGACCGGCCTGTGGAACATGGTCAACTTCACCGACGGCGAGACCTTCGCCGCCACCTGGAAGGGCATCGGCCAGATCGCCCTGAACGTAGCCATCGTCTCCAGCCCGATCACCGCCGCCGTCGCCGAATCGATCGGCGGCCCGGGAACGGTCAAGAAGGCGGGCGAGGAACTGCTGGCCGTCGGCAAGGCAGCCATCCACTGGGACGACTGGCAGCGCGACCCGGCCTATGCCGCCGGCGCGACGGCGTTCGATCTGTCGGCCATCCTCCTGACCGCCGGCGGCGGCGCCGTGGCCAAGGCCGGCGGCGTGGCCAACAAGATCACCGCGGTGAGCCGCGCCGGCGGGGCAGCGTCCAAGGTGCTGGACTTCTCCGGCCTGTCCAAGACCGCGGGCCTGACCACCCGGGCCATCGACTTCTCCACCAACTTCAAATTCACGGCCATCGACGTCACGACCACCGGCTTTAAGACGGTCACCGGCACGGTCCGCCCCTACGTCAGCACCGCCGGCCACTTTTTCACCGACGGGCTGCGCAACGCCTCCTTCGGCCTGCGCGCCGGCGCGGACAACTTCACGACGTCGGTGCGGACCGGCGCGGACAACCTGGCCAATGCGCTGGGCGGCCCGCGCCTGGCCACCGCCGGCGGTGGCTACACCAGTGTCCACCGGTTCGACGTGGACATGCCGTCCGGCCGGAACGCCAGCACCATCATGAACTTCGACGCGGACGGGCCCAAGCCGTCGTCGGGCAAGAGCGGCTACACAGTACCGGAACGTTCCGGCCCGCCGCAGTATGGCCAGCGGGTCGAGACGCCGGAGACCAACCCGGCGCCGGCACGCACTCCCGACGCCGAGGCGCCCCGCAATACTCCGGACGCCGAGGCGCCCCGCAAGGCTCCGGAGGCCGAGGCGTCCCGCAATGCTCCGGATGCCGAGGCGCCCCGCAGTGCTCCGGATGCCGAGGCGCCCCGCAGTGCTCCGGATGCCGATGCTGCGGGCTCCAAGGCTCCGGAACCCGATCCCACCACGTCCAAGGCGCCCGCTACGGGGTCCGGCGACGGTGTCAACGGCTATGACGTGAACGGACAGCGCGTCGACGACAACTTCCGCCATCCGCAGGAACCGCAGCACGGCACTGCTGTACCCGACGCGATCCAGAATCCGGAGGCACACGCCAGATACGGCCAGCACCGGGCCGATGACCTCTACCAGGACGTCGAGATGCCGGACTGGGCGGACCTGCCCAAGGACCAGCACGGCCGCCTGGACATCAACAGCGACCTCGACGCCATCGTCGACCGCTCCCAGCCCGCCTACGGCACTGATGAGCTCGGAAACCCCTTGGAGAGAGCCGAGTACGCCAACCGGTACAGCCTGTTGGACGAGTTCAGTCCTGACGAGTACCGGGCGGCCTATCCGGACAACGCCGGAGCGGCCGAGGGAACCATCCGGACGTACTCGTCTTACGACGACCTGCAGGCAGACTTCGGACAGGTCAAGTTGGACCGGATCGGTCCCAACGGCGGAGACTACCTGGCCATCGAGGGAACCCCGTGGCACATGCGCGGCCTGCCGGTCGATACCCTCGGCAAGCCGCTGCACCACTTCGAACTTGACCGGTTGCCCGAGGGCGTCAAGATCGAGGTCTCCGAAATCGCCCCGGCTTTCGGGCGCCCGGGCGGCGGAACCCAACTGCGGTTCCTCGACACCACCCAGGGTCCGGAACCCAAAGCCATCGGCGTCGACGAACTTATCCGCAGGGAAGGCCTCCGCGAGACCGGACCGCGCCAGTTCGACCCGCCGTGGGCGCGCAACGCCGACGACCCTGTGGACCTGCTGGCCGAGCACGAACTTGACTTGTCTGCAGGGAAGTCCGTCATTGACGCCGTCGAAGAGCGGGGCATCACGTTGGAACGCACCACCGTCTACGAGGTGCACGGCCGCGGCAAGTTCTACACGAACTCCGCCGGCCATATCCAGCAGATCGAGGCTCCCAGCGGATCCAAGGGCAACTGGAATCCCGAGTTGAACAACCCGAGGCCCAACATCAGGTACCACATCGACGGCAACATCGTGGTCCACACCGACGGGTTCGGGCGGCCCACGGCACTGCACGTCCACGACCTGGAGTACTTCCCCAAGGAGCAGGCCGACGGCGGCTGAAGCTCATCGAAACCGCCGGCACTTGGTACGACGCAGAACTTTCGATCCGCAACCAACTTCGTAACTTGCCACCCGGGGGTATCAAGGCCTCGGTCACGTGGGGCGCCCGCCCGATCTACGATGCTGGTGAGGGAAACCGTGTTCCACATATGGTGGAACTCAAAGTAACGGTCAACGGCCAAACCCGGCGCTTCGACTTCGAAAACTAAGGAATGAACTCCCCGTGACATCACAGCTGCTCTCCGACGAGTTCTTGTCGGCCATGGCGACCGCGGCCTCTTCGCGGTTCCGGACCTATCAGGAGATCCGGCTGGAGTTCGAGATCTACGGTGCAACCGTCTCTTGGACGGAGATGGCACGTACTGCCGAAGGCGCATGGGGCAGCATCGATTTTTCCGACGCCGCACCCCTGGACCGCAGGGCGCTGAAATCGGACAAGGCCGCCAGCTACACGAAGGGCAAGGGCACCTGGTTCGCCGCTCGGCTGACCCTGGTCCCGGACGAAGAACCGCGGTTCGAACGGTTCGACACGGAGCCGTTGGAACCGACCCCGGGCGCCCTCCAAATGCCGGTATCGCCCGCTGCGGTCCAGGCCGAGCTGGCCTTGTTCCCGCGCGAGCAGGAATGGATTCCCGGATGGATGCGCGACATCCTCGAAAGCAGCGGTTTGGACGTGCCGTATCTTGACCCGGCAACCGAAGAGTTAGTGCTTGGCAGTGAACGGGCTCCTTTCCAGGATCCCGCCCAGTAGCTCCCCCGCACCCTCCCGGAAGAAGGAAACACCGCATGTCCGAACAGACGCCTGCTCTGCTCCGCCAACAGCAGCTGGCAGAGATACTCGCCGGCTGGATGCTGCAGGCAGGCAACAGCGAGCCCGGATGGGACCGGATGGTGCTGGAGTTGAAGCCCGCCGCCGATGCCATGCTCATGCGCATCACCCAAGAGCGCGGCGGAAGGGCCGCGGCCAATGCCGGGGTCCTGCAGCCCGGAACCGCGCCCTTCGACGCCGCCACCGAACTGCACAGCCTCGGCGTGGGGGACAACGGTGAATCCTGGCGCTCGGCGGCCGTGAACCTCTCCGCACGCGACTGGCCCGAACCGAAATACTCACTGGACACCTACTTCAATTTCGACCAGCCCGCGCCCGATTTCGGTCTGGGGGAACCGGCCGGCCAGGCATCCGCATCAGAAGTCGAGCATGAACAACCCGGCCGCCACGGCGTGGACAACCGCCTGGTCGGCGCCGCGGTGGCCAGATTCAGCGAGAATCCGGGCAAGCCGGCGGCAGTCAATGTGTTGCGCCACCTGATTGGCAGCGACCTGTTGCTCGATGCCACCGATAACCCCGGGCGTCCCGGGATCAGCGTCGTCGAAGTCCACGGTTCACCGTCCGTGCTCGCCTTCACCTCCCAGGAGAAACTGGCCGAGTTCCGAGCCTCCACGGGCCGGCCGGGAGCGCCCGTGTCCTGGGCCCAGCCCGGCGAAGAACTGTTGAAGTTCGTGGACAGCCACCGGGACATTGCCTACTTCTACATCAATCCTGCGGGCCCGACCTGCGCCCTCGGACGCGAGGAGATCGGCTTCGCCGTCGGGAGCCTGGCCAATGTCGGCCTGAAGCGGGCAGTCGCCGGACAGGGCGGCACCAACGCCGTCGCGGAACAGCTCAAGCGGCCCGGCGCCGTCGTGTTGGCGGCCGATCGTGCCGATGAGGGCGGATCGGACGGAGGCCCGATCCTGCTCAAGGGGCAGGACGGCGGGCCGATTCTTCCCGTGTTCTCAACCGGGCCGGAAGTCGCCGCCTTCAAGCCGTCGGCGCGGTTCAGGGAAGTGCCGGCAACCTGGGCCATCGACATGCTGCGCCAGAGGCCCGAGCTGTCGATGGTAGTGGATCCCGCCGGCCCCGAAGCGCTGCTCCGCGCCTCGGACTTCTGACATGGCCGCCCACCTGGAGCAGCTGGACGACGCCCTGCTGGCCACGGCCGCGCAGTGGTTCGGGGGCGCCAGCTCCATCGAGGACGGCGCCTGGACCGTGCGGAACGAACACGGCGTCCGGATGTCCATCGCGGCCGAGGCCGACGGGTTCATCTTTCGGGACATCATTGCGCGTTACTGGCCCGGGCGACGGGAATACGTCCGCACCACGGACCCGGAGGTCCTGCTGCGCTGCCTGCTGTTCCGGGCGGCGTTCTGGCATCGCAAACGCGGCGGCCTGCGCTTTCTGGCCCTGTCCGACGACGGGACGGATGACTCCAGCGGCTGGGCGTTGCGCACCAAGGCCTACAAGTCGCCTGCGGTGCTCGAGCGTACGGGGCCGAGCGGCACCGTCACCGCTGGCTTTCCGGTGGCACGGGATGCGCGGATCTTCACCCGGTATGCGGCACTTCCGCTGGAGTCCCTCGTGGTGTCACTCGTCGCTGCGGACGGTGCCCCGCTCTTTGGGCCGGGCAGGCCCGGCCACATGCTTTCCGAACTGCCTGGCCGGTTGGCGGGCCTGCGGCCCGAAAGGATGGACAAGGCCGTACAGTACGCAGCCATAGCCGAACCGCTGGTCCGTGAAGATCAATGGGCCTTCATGAACGCGGCCGGAGAGCGCACGACCGTCAGCGCGACCGCCGACGGGTACATCCTGGACTTTGAAATGCCGCATGACAATGCGGACCGGAAGAGGTCCTACGTGCGCACCGACGACCCTGACATACTCACCCGCTGCCTGATGTTCCTCAGCGGCCGGGCGAACCGGTTCCTGGAAGCAGCGGACGCCGGGGACGGATTCCTGCCCTACACCGACCGATACGGTTGCCGGGTCGAGGATCCTGACCAGGCCTACCCCGTCACCCTCACCGGGACCAGTGAGCAAGGGGAGTTTCGGGCCTTCTTCCCGACCGGCACCGGGGCGCGCCATCTGACCTATTACTCCGGGGCGCCGTTCGATGAGCTGCTGGCGTCGATCGAGTCGGACGACGGCTCGCCGCTGTTCGGTCCGGCCCGGCTGGAAACCGCCGGCGGCGGGAGCCAGTGAGATGCGCGGCACACTGTTAGGAGGGAAACGGGCGGGCATTTAGAATAGGAAACTGTGCGCTTATTGCGCAGGAGGATTCCCGAAGAAGAAGGACTGCCAGTGTCTAACCCTGCCGAGGCCATCACCCAGCGTCCCCTGAGGGTGGCTATTGTCGGCGCCGGACCAGCCGGCGTTTACGCCGCCGACATCCTCACCAAGGCCGAGCGGGATTTCGAGGTAAGCATCGACCTCTTCGACCGCTACCCCGCGCCCTACGGCCTGATCCGCTACGGCGTGGCCCCCGACCACCCCCGGATCAAGGGCATCGTCAACGCCCTGCACAAGGTGCTGGACCGCGGCGACATCCGCTTCCTGGGCAACGTCGACTACGGCCGGGACCTGACCCTGAGCGACTTCCGGCACTTCTACGACGCGGTGATCTTCGCCACCGGCGCCATCCAGGATGCCGCGCTGGACATCCCCGGCGTTGAGCTCGAAGGATCCTACGGCGCCGCCGACTTCGTGTCCTGGTACGACGGCCATCCGGATGTGCCCCGCGACTGGCCGCTGGAGGCCAAGGAAATCGCGGTCATCGGCAACGGCAACGTGGCCCTTGACGTGGCACGCATGCTCTCCAAGCACGCCGACGACCTGCTCAGCACCGAGATCCCGGACAACGTGTACCGCGGCCTGAAGAACTCGCCCGTCACCGACGTGCACGTCTTCGGCCGGCGCGGCCCGGCCCAGGTGAAATTCACCCCGCTGGAGCTGCGCGAGCTATCGCACTCGCGCGACGTGGACATCGTGCTCTACCCGGAGGACTTCGACTTCGACGAAGGCTCCGACGAGGCGATCCGCTCCAACAACCAGACCAAGACCATGGTCAACACCCTCACCAACTGGCTGGTGGAAGAACAGGACACCGGCGCCTCCCGCCGCCTGCACCTGCACTTCCTGCACACTCCGGTGGAGATTGTGGAAGGCACCGGCGACGGCGCCGGACACGTGGCGGCGATCAAGTTCGAGCGCAACGAACTGGACGGCACCGGCAACGTCCGCGGCACCGGCGAAATCCTGGAGTACCCCGTGCAGGCGGTCTACCGGGCCATCGGCTACTTCGGCTCCGAGCTGCCCGAGGTCGGCTACGATGCCCGCCGCGGCGTGATCCCCAACGAGGGCGGACGCGTCCTGGACGAGGACGGCAACCCGGTGCCGGGCATCTATGCCACCGGCTGGATCAAGCGCGGACCGGTGGGCCTGATCGGCCACACCAAGGGCGATGCGCTGGAGACCATCGGCTTCCTGCTCGAGGACCGGCTGGACCTGCCCGCGGCCTCCGACCCCGCCGAGGACGCCATCATCAAGCTGCTCGAGGAACGAGGCGTCGCCTACACCACGTGGGAAGGCTGGCTGAAGCTGGATGCCCATGAGCGTGAGCTCGGAGCCTCCTTCGTCCCCGAAAACAACGACGGCGATGCACCCGCCGTCGAGCGCGAGCGCGTCAAGGTGGTCCCGCGCGAAGACATGGTGAAGATCTCGCAGCCCTGATCCACGGGACCGGGTTCCCCGGCCGTCCGGGGAGCCCGCCCGACCCTGCCTGGCCCTGCCGTCGGTAACAGGCCGACGGAACGTGTCGGCCGGGCGCGCCGGTACGGTCCCGCTAGCGCTTGACGTAAAAGCGCAGGATGTCGCCGCCGGGGAGTTCCACGCGGACCTTGTCCTCGCCGGGCGTGCTGAGGCGGGCTTCGGGATAGGCGGAACGCAGGCTGCTGAGCAGCGCCTGGTACGGATCCGGAGGCGACGCATCCGGTCCGGGCCGGCTTCCCGGTGCCGGGCGGTGGAGCCACGCCCGGAAGCGGCCTCCGCACCGCTGCAGCATGGACTGTACTGGAGCCACCATCGCCATCCTCGCTCGCTTCACTGCCGGCGGCCGGCCGGTCCAATTCCGCGTTTCTGCCCTTTCACCCAGTATGGGAGCCGCCGGCCCTTAATCTGCGAGGCGTTCCGGCAAGTCGCGGAAGCACGTGTGTTGCGCCCCTTCATCCCCGGGACCATCGACCACCCGGGACAATGCCGGTCCCGGGGACCGTCCGGCCACACGGGCCATCCCCGGCCCCAACGACTATGCTGAAGCCGAGCCGATGGCCGGCCGCGTCCACCCGTGCCCCCGATCCGTTTCGGGGCGCTTCAGGTCACAAGCAGAAGGAGGCAGGGCACCCGCATGGCCAGACCGCAGAATCCGCAGCGCAAGCCGCAGCTGCTCGAGGACATCCTGGCCTACCTGCAGGACAAGAACCTGGCGGACCTGTCCTTCCGCCCGCTGGCCGAAGCCCTGGGCATCAGCAGCTACATGCTGGTCTATCACTTCGGACACCGGGAACAGCTGCTTGAGGAGATTGTGCAACGGGTAGAGGCCGATCTCTCCGCGCCGTCGCCGGAGCAGTTAACCGACCTGGCGGTTCCGGAACTGCGGCAGCTGCTTCTCCAGGTGTGGGAGCACTCGCAGACCCCGCACAGCCGCGCCCTGCAGCGCCTGGGGTTCGAAGCGGCCATCCAGCAGGCGGCCGCCAGGCACACCACCCATTCGGCTCCGCCCCTGCGGCCGCCCGGTTTTGTCCGGTGGCGCGACGCCGCCACCGGGTGGCTCCGAGCCCGCGGGACTGGGGAGCAGACGGCAGCGGCCGAAGGCACGCTCTTCGCCGCCGGCGTGTGCGGGCTGTGGTTCGGGCAGGTGGTTGCCGACCAGGCCGGAGAGCCGGCAGCGGCGTTCAACCTGCTGCTGGAACGTTTCCTGGCGGCCGCAGCCTGAGAAGTCTCACGGCGCCGCACTGGCGTCCTGCTAAGGCACCGTGCTGCGGTGCCGTGCCGAGGCGCCGTGCAGACTCCGTCGCAGGCGGACGGGGCGCTCCGCCGTCGTGATTCGGGAGAGGCTCGCATACTCTGGGGGAGTGACGAACGATATACCGCTGAATGAAGAACAGACCCGACGCGTGGTTGCCCTCGCCATGGACCTGGCCCGCGAGGGCAAGACCGGCGAGCTGGTGGAGTTCCTCGACCACGGGCTGCCCGTGGATGCGCTGGATTCCGACCACAACACCCTGCTGATGCTGGCCGCCTACCACGGGCAGGAAGAGACCGTGGGCATGCTGCTGGAACGCGGGGCCAACCCCGATATCCGCAACGTGCGCGACCAGTCGCCGATCGCCGGCGCCCTGTTCAAGGGCGAGGACGCCGTGGTGTCCAGGCTGCTGGCGGCCGGGGCGGATCTGGATGCCGGCACTCCGAGCGCGCGCGATGCCGCCAAAATGTTTGGCCGGGAGCACCTCCTGGAGAAGTAGGGCCCGCAACAAAGAACTGCCCGGGACCGGCCAATGAGGCGGTCCCGGGCAGCTTCATGCCGTCGGGTGAGACTGGGGTGTTACGCCGAGTCGGTGTTCACGTCGACCGGGGAGATCTTGCCCGCCTGCAGGGCCTCGATGGCCTTGCGCACGCCTTCGCCGTAGGCCGGGTCGGCCTTGGTGCAGTTGGCGATGTGGCGTTCGATGGTCGCCTGGGAAGCGCCGTCGATGGCACGTGCGGTGTTCTCGAAGAGCACCTGCCGCTGCTCGGCGGTCATCTTCTCGCGGAAGAGGATGCCGGGCTGCTCGTAGTAGTTGTCGTCGTCCTCGCGGAAGTTGAACCGGTCGGCGACGGCGCCCACGGCCTGGGCCGGGTCGCGGTAGGCCGGCTGTTCCTGCCAGCGGCCGTAGCCGTTCGGATTGATGCCCGGGGTTGCGCCCTGGTTGCCGTCAACGCGCATGGCGCCGTCACGGTGGAAGGAGTTGACCAGCCCGGCACCGCGCGGGTAGTTCACCGGGATCTGGTGGTGGTTGACGCCCAGGCGGTAGCGCTGCGCGTCGCCGTAGGAGAACAGGCGTCCCTGCAGCATGCGGTCCGGCGAGAAGCTGATGCCCGGAACCACGTTGGCCGGGGTGAAGGCGGCCTGCTCGACGTCGGCGAAGTAGTTCTCCGGGTTGCGGTTCAGCTCCCACTCGCCAACCTCGATCAGCGGGTAGTCCTTCTTGGACCAGACCTTGGTCAGGTCGAACGGGTGGTACTTGTAGGTCTCCGCGTCAGCCTCGGGCATGATCTGGACCATCAGCTTCCACTTCGGGAAGTCGCCGCGGTCGATCGACTCAAGCAGGTCGCGCTGGTGCGACTCGCGGTCCTCGCCGACCAGCGCTGCGGCCTCGGCGTCGGTGAGGTTCTTGATGCCCTGCTGCGTGCGGTGGTGGAACTTCACCCAGTAGCGCTCGCCGGCGTCGTTGATGAAGCTGTAGGTGTGCGAGCCGAAGCCGTGCATGTGGCGGTAGGACGCCGGGATGCCGCGGTCGGACATGACGATGGTGACCTGGTGCAGGGCCTCCGGCAGGTTGGTCCAGAAGTCCCAGTTGTTCTCCGCGCTGCGCAGGTTGGTGCGCGGATCACGCTTCACTGCGTGGTTCAGGTCCGGAAACTTCAGCGGGTCGCGGAAGAAGAACACCGGGGTGTTGTTGCCGACCAGGTCCCAGTTGCCCTCTTCGGTGTAGAACTTGACCGAGAAGCCGCGGATGTCACGCTCGGCGTCGGCCGCGCCACGCTCGCCGGCGACGGTGGAGAAGCGGGCGAACAGCTCGGTCTTCTTGCCGACCTCGGAGAAGATCTTGGCCTTGGTGTACTTGGTGATGTCGTTGGTCACCGTGAACGTGCCGAAAGCACCGGAGCCCTTGGCGTGCATGCGGCGCTCGGGGATGACCTCGCGGTCGAAGTGGGCCATCTTCTCCAGGAACCACACGTCCTGCAGCAGCATCGGTCCGCGGGGACCCGCGGTCAGGCTGTCCTGGTTATCGGCTACGGGCGCGCCCGCAACGGTTGTCAACGGCATGGTGTTATCAGCCATCTAGTTATCGCTCCTTGTCGGATCTTCCAATTGAAGGTCTTTCGTGGCAGTGCAGGCGGGGCAGGTACCCCAAAAGGTGACCTCGGCTTCGTCGATCGCGAAACCGTGGTTGTCGGCCGCCGTCAGGCACGGTGCCTCGCCCACGGTGCAGTCGACGTCGGCAATATTGCCGCACGACCGGCACACCACGTGGTGGTGGTTGTCGCCAACCCGGGCCTCATAGCGCGCCGGGGACCCCGAGGGCTCGATCCGGCGCAGCAGCCGGGCGTCCGTCAGCGCCGCCAGCACGTCGTAGACGGCTTGCTTGGACACGCCGCCCAGTTCGTCCCGCACCACACCGGTGATGGTGTCGGCGTCGGCATGCGGGTGCGCGCGGACTGCTTCCAGCACCGCCGCCCGCGGACGGGTTACGCGCAGCGACGCCTCGCGTAACAAGTCCTCCGGATCCCTCATCTCGACCATGAAACGATTCTCTCACCTTTTTTGGACTGAGTCCAGAAAATGATCTGGACTCGGTCCAGAGAGCACGACGGCGCTGCTCGCCTCCGATGGGTACGTTGCCCGCCGCACTACGCTGGCGGATACCTCGCCCGTCGCCCGCCGCCAGCGGGTACGTCGCCATACCCGCCCGCCGCCCGTCCGGCGGCTACGTCGCCCCGCGTGGCGTGCCGGGGCGCCACGCCGACTGCCGAGGCCCCACCCGCCCGAGAAAGGTGCTGCGGGCAACTAGAATCTCCGCCATGCCCAAGTTGTTCGCCGATACGGCGCCGCTCAAGGAGAGCCCGGATTTCCGCCGGTTGTGGATCGGGACGTCGCTCTCCGCGATCGGTGCACAACTGACGGCAGTGGCGGTCAGCCTGGAGGTCTACCAGCTCACCGGGTCGACCCTGGCCGTGGGCGGCGTCGGCGTCGTCGGGCTGATCCCGCTGGTGCTGGCCGGACTCTATGGCGGTTCCGTGGTGGATGCGTACGACCGCCGCAAGGTGGCGCTCTATTCCGGCCTGGTGTTGTGGGCTTGCACTGCCGTGTTCGCCCTGCAGGCGTGGTTCCGGTTGGAACAGGTGTGGCTGCTGTACCTGGTGATCGCGGTGCATTCGGCCGCGGCCGGGCTCAACCAGCCGGCCCGCAGCGCCATCGTGCCGCGGCTGGTCCGGCGCGAGATGCTACCGGCGGCCAATGCCCTGACCATGATGACGTTCGGACTGGGCATGACCATCGGTCCGCTGGCGGCCGGGGTGCTGGTGGCGGGGGTCGGCTTCGGCTGGACCTACACCCTGGACGTCCTCACGTTCACCGCGGCCATCTGGGCGGTGGTCAAGCTGCCGCCGATCCCGCCGGAAGGCGACGTCCGGAAGGCCGGCCTGCGGTCGGTGGCCGAAGGCTTCCGGTTCCTGCGCACGCGTCCCAACATACGCATGACGTTCCTGGTGGACATGGCCGCGATGGTCCTGGCCCAGCCGCGCGCCCTGATGCCCGCCATCGGTGCGGTCATCATCGGCGGCGGCGAGGCGACGGCAGGCATCTTGCTGGCCGCTGTCGCTGCCGGGTCGTTCATCGCCGCGGTGCTGTCGGGGCCGCTGGGAGGCGTCCGCCGGCAGGGGCTGGCGGTGCTGTGGTGCGTGGTGGTGTGGGGGATCGCCGTCGCAGGGTTCGGCGCCGTCGTCGTCATGGCCGGGCGTACAAACGCCGCGGCCGCCGGCGACGTGAGCGGATGGCTTTTGCCCGCGGCCCTCTGCCTCGCCGCTGCTGGTGCGGCCGATACAGTGAGCGGCGTCTTCCGCAACACCATCCTGCAGTCGGCGACGCCGGACGCCATGCGCGGACGGCTGCAGGGGATCTTCATAGTGGTGGTGGCCGGCGGCCCGCGGCTCGGCGATGCCGTCGCCGGCGGTGGCGGCCAATGGCTGGGCGAAGGTTTTGCCGCGCTCGCCGGCGGTGTCGCCTGTGTGTGCGCCGTCGGGCTGCTGCACAAGTTCCAGCCGCGGTTCTCCCGCTACAACGACAGGCACCCCGAGCCCTAGGGGCTGCCGGGAGGAGGGCGGGAGCCTGCCGGGAGCCGGGGTGGGAGCCTGCCGGGAGGCGGGTGGGGGCCTGCCGGGAGGCGCCCCGCCGCCTCCTGCCGTTCGGGCCCGTCCAATACGGGCCGCGGAACATGGCGCCGGACTCCGGCGTTGGAATAAGTGACCGGTGGATACACTGACATACGGAGCTCCGCGCCTGGATCGGCACGGAGCGGATCGGCGCGGGAGAGGACTCATACGCGGTGCACAACCACTTCAATGGACTGAAAACGGCCGGCCTGCTCGGCGGACTCTTCGCCCTCCTGCTGGCAATCGGCGCTCTGCTGGCCAGCGGGACCGGCAGCGCCAACTGGATCTGGATCATGGCCCTGATCGGCGTGGGCACAACCGCCTACAGCTACTGGAACAGCGACAAGCTCGCCATCCGCAGCATGCAGGCCTACCCCGTGACCGAAGCCGACCAGCCGGGCATGTACCGGATCGTTCGTGAACTGTCCGCGCGGGCCAACCAGCCGATGCCCCGGCTCTACGTGTCCCCGACGATGGCCCCCAATGCCTTCGCCACCGGCCGCAATCCCCAGAACTCGGCCGTCTGCTGCACCGAGGGCATCCTGCGCCTGCTGGATGAGCGCGAACTGCGCGGTGTGCTGGGCCACGAACTGATGCACGTCTACAACCGCGACATCCTGACCTCCTCCGTCGCCGCCGCGGTGGCGGGCGTGATCACCTCGGTCGCGCAGTTCCTGCTGTTCTTTGGCGGCCGCGACCGCAACGCCAACCCGCTTGCGTTGATCGCCATGTCGCTGCTGGCCCCGATTGCGGCCATGTTGATCCAGATGGCAGTCAGCCGCACCCGCGAATACGACGCGGACGAGGACGGCGCCTCGCTGACCAACGATCCGCTGGCCCTGGCGTCGGCGCTTCGCAAACTGCAGTACGGCACGCAGCAGGCGCCGCTGCCGCAGGACCAGAAGCTGGTCAACACCAGCCACCTCATGATTGCCAACCCGTTCAAGGGCGGCGGCGCGAAGAAGCTGTTCAGCACCCACCCTCCGATGGACGACCGTGTGGCGCGGCTGGAACGGATGGCCGGACGCCCGCTGGGCTACTGAGGCCGGCATGCGGCTGCTGCTGATCCGGCACGGGCAGACCCACTCCAACGTCCGCGGGCTGCTGGACACGGGTGCCCCCGGGGCTGAGCTGACCGACCTGGGACACGCACAGGCACGGGCGCTGCCGAAGGCCCTCGACGGCGAGCCGATCGACGCCCTGCTCGCATCCACCCTCGTGCGCACGCAGCTCACGGCGTCCCCGCTGGCTGCCGCCCGAAAGCTTGAGACGGACGTGCGCGACGGGCTGCGCGAGATCTCGGCCGGCGAGCTGGAAATGCGCGGCGACCGGGATTCCATCATTGCCTACATGACCACGGTCTTCGCCTGGGCGGCGGGAGACCTGGAGCGCCGGATGCCCGGCGGCCCGGACGGCCACGAAACCTTCGGGCGCTTCGATGCCGTTATCGAAGAAGCCCGAACCTCCGGCATCGGCACCCTGGCGGTGGTCAGCCACGGCGCCATGATCCGCAGCTGGGCCGGCGCGCGCGCGTCCAACCTGACGGTCCCCTTCGTGGCCCGGAACCAGTTGAGCAACACCGGGGTGGTCGTGCTCGACGGCGGTCCCGACGGTTGGGAGGCGCTCACCTGGATGGGCCAGGCCGTTGGCGGACCCGAACTGGCCGACCCGCTCACCGACGGTCCCACCGCCGATCCGATCAGCCCTGGGAGCGTCCCCTCCGACTCCCGGGACTGACGAGCAAAAAACCACGAGGACCCGCAGCGGCCGACCGCCCATGTCACACATGTGCCCGCGGCGGTGTCCTATCTCTGTAACCACACGACAGAGGGAGTTCGCGGTGAGCGCTAAGCATCGGATAGTCACCATTGGGGCGGGCTACGCAGGAGTCATGGCCGCAAACCGGCTGGCCGGCAGCCAGGAGCTGGCGGGCAGGATCGGCGTGAGCGTCCTCAACCCCTCGGCCGACTTCGTGGAGCGGATACGGCTGCACGAGGTCGCGGCGGGCGGCCGGGAATCGGCCTCCGTTCCCATGGCATCGCTGCTGCACCCGGATGCCACCCTGGTGGTCGGCCGGGCCTCCCGGATCGATCCTCGGAAGCGCACCGTCCACTTCGACGACGGCCGGCCCGCGCTGGACTATGACTTCCTGGTCTACGCTCCCGGCAGCACCAGCCAGCCCGCACCTTCGGGATCCGGCGGCCACACGCTGCAGGACGCCCGGTCCGCAGAGCGGCTGCGGCGCGCATTGCAGCAGCTGGCTCCGGGCGCCGTCGTCACCGTTATCGGCGGTGGCCTGACCGGCATCGAGGCAGCTGCCGAAATTGCCGCGGCGCTTCCGCGGTTGAAGGTGCGGCTGGTCTCGCGCGGGCAGGTTGGGGCGGACCTGTCCGACGGCGGCCGCCGGGCCTTGCTGGCACAACTGGCGGATATCGGCGTCGAGGTCATGGACGGCACCCGCGTGGACCGGGCGGACGGGCAGCGCTTGATGCTCTCGGACGGCACAGCCTTGGGTTCGGACTGCACCGTCTGGGCGGCCGGTTTCACGGCTTCCACCCTCGCCGAAGCCAGCGGCCTGGCCACCGATGCCCACGGCAGGCTGCTCGTAGACTCGACGCTGTCCTGCCCCGGCTATCCGGAGATTGTCGGTGCCGGAGACGCCGTTCGCGCGCAGGCCACGGTTGCCTCGCACCTGCGGATGGGGTGTGCGGTAGCCCTGCCGATGGGCGCCCACGCCGCAGAGAACGTGATCGCCCAAATCCGGCAGCGGGCCCCTCAGGAGTTGTCCGTCGGTTTTATGGTGCGATGCATCAGCTTGGGCCGGCGGTCCGGGCTGGTCCAGCCGGTGCATGCGGACGACACCCCGCGACGGTTTGCCCTGAGCCGCCGGGGAGGCGCGTTCGTCAAGGAACAGGTGTGCCGCATGACGCTGTCGTGGCTCCGGGGCGAACTGCGACGCAGCGGTTCGTACAGCTGGCCCCGCGGCCCGCGCAGGGCCGCGGCACGGTAACCGCAGCGCTCGGAGGGCGTCCGAGGGAGGGGACCGCGTACTCGGTTTTGCAGGCCTGGTTACCGGCGGGGGCGGGGCAATTACCCTGCTTCCGGCGGGCAAATACGGGGATGTATTTGGCCCACTACTCGACTCTTTCGGATCCGCCTCGATTTCGTTGCCCGCGGTTTGGTCGGCCCGTTAGTGTCACCGTATCCGCGCCGGCGCGGGGTCCGTTTGGGGGAAGAGAGTTCATCATGCGTTTTTCGTCATTGGTGGCCGCGACGGCGTTGGGGCTCGTCGTCGCATTGGCACCAGCAGGTCCGGCGCTCGCCGGTCCCGCCGAACGGCAGGCCAACTGCGCAGCGCTGGGCGGAACGCTCAGCGGCAACGGCAATAATCAGGTCTGCACTGTGACAACTGTCGTCGTCGGCCCTGATGTTCCATCAGGAACCCCGACCACCACGTTCAGTGCGGACCGGCCCGTGGGCGATCCGGTCACCGTGGACACGTCGCTTCCAGCCCGCCAGCCGGATCCCACGGTGACAACCGAGGAACGCAACGTCGGCGATGCGACTGTCGTAAGGACCGAGCGCGCCGGCGCGCCGGTGGTGACCGAGGAAGAGCGCGATGCCGGCGAGGCTGTCAGCGAGGACGTGGTTGTTCCCGGCACGCCGACGTCGACAACCCGGACGGAGCGGGGCACGCCGACGAGCACCGAGACGCCCACGACCACCAACTGCCGCAGGGTAAACAACGAGCGGGCAGCAAAGCCCGTGGAGAGATGCGAGCGGGCCGTCCTGACCACGACGACGACGCCCACAACGATCGTCACCACGACGACCACCCCGCAGGAACGGGTCACCACGACGACCCAGCCGCGGGAGACGCTGATCACCACGACGACGCCGTTCACCGAGGTCTTCACCAGCACCCAGCAGCGGGAAATGTGCACCACCACGACCTACCAGACGGTGATCGCCACGGCGACGACGCAGCAGACGGAGCGCACGGCGACAACTACGCAGCCGACAACGCGGACCACCACCACGACGACCACCACGTTCAACTTCCCGCGCGGCACCGACGTTCCCACCCCTACAGGCACACCGGTGGTGACGCAGTCAACGGCTCCGGGGACTCCGGTGGTGACCGAAGCAGTGGTTCCAGGCACGCCGATCGTGACGACCGGGACCCGGCCCGGCGATGAGGAGTCGGACACCGAGTGCGCGCCGATCGCCCCGGTGGTAACGGTCACCGAAGGGGAAACGCGGCAGGAAGTCACGACGGCGACCGTGCCCGCAGAGCCGATTGTCACGGTGGCCCGTGAGGACATCGAACCGCTTGTCGTCGAGACCGAAGCGCCGGGTGCGCCGATCGTGACGACCGACATCCGCAGCACCGGGCAGACCTGCTACAACAATCCCTCTAACGCAGAGCAGCGGGGCAACCGCTGCTCAGCGTAGCCCCCAGCCACAGCGTTGACGGCTGCCGCCTTCCAACCAGGAGGGCGGCAGCCGTCATGCGGTGGTGCCAAAGCCGGACGGTTACTTTAGGCGGCTAGAGTCCGTGCACCAGGAGGTTCCGGTGCGGTTGCAGCCAGCCTTTGGCCAGTGCTGTTTTCGCGTCATATCCATCGGCGATCAGCTTGGCCTTGATTCCGGACGTTTCGAGTGTAAGTGGGCCCGTATTCTCGAGTCGGCCGCACCCAGCGGCGTAAACACCGAATGCCGGGTTGTCCATGATTAAGCACATTTCGCGGGGATCGGGGGTGTCCATCAAGGCGGTGTAGAACGCGTAGCCGTCCTTTTCCGCCAGGAAACGTACGCTGTCCGGGACTACGCCCAGGTGTTCTAAGCGCTCCGCCGGTATTTCTTCCTCGGTACTGGACGGGGAAGACAGTGCTGACATACGGGGAGCCTGGTGGTTGGTGCAGCCTGCCAGCGCCAGCAGTACCGCGGCTGCAGCGCTCAGTTTGGTCAGCGTGTGCATTGTCTCCCCGTCTCTGCCGTAACAACGTTTGTCTCACGCTAGCCGGGAAACAATAAGCATAGGAGGAAATGAACATTGCGAAGCAGTAACTGAAGCTAACAACAAAAACCAGATTTCACCGGTGTTGGGAGCCTTATGCCAAGGATGGAACCATGGGCGGAATCGAGGAACTTATGGCTGAGTCCAACGAACGTTGGACTCAGGCGGCCAAGAGAGCCCAGGGGTTGGCGGACAACGGACTGGGCGCCGCCGTGAAGGTCTACTACACGCGATTCTGGCTAATGGGCTTGATCGTCCTGGTCGCGGTTGGTTCCGTGGCGGCGGCTCTGGCGTTTGGGGCTTCTTATAGCGACTGGACATCGTACCTAATGTTTGACTTCATGCTCGCGGGGCTAGGCACCTTGATCGGAGGTCTGATCTTCAACTCAAAGAAGGTCGTACCGGCAGCCGAATATGGAAACGTCGACGTGACCCTTTCGCTGACGAGCGAGGAACGAAAGCAAGTCCGCCGGCAGGTAGCAGGAAAGGCGGCAGTCGTTCCGGAGCATCTCACGGTAACGCGCGGCACGGCTGTGCAGATGCGAAAGGCTCTTGCGACGCAGCTGTTGATAATGCCGTTCTACCCTTTGGTTTTCATTGCTCAAGCTATCAACGGTGCCGGACGGAATGATCCATTCGGCTGGATCTTTGCAGGCATGGTATTCCTCTTGCTGATCGGGAGCCTATTTCTTATAAGAGATTTCCGACGCTCGGGTCAATTCCTCGCACGCACTGCTGATCAGCCTTGGGGGGTGCGATAGCGGGAACCTTCTACGGCTCTTGCCTAACCAATTCGAGGACGTGGGCATAGTTTTGTTCGAGGTGGACTCCGGAAGGGTCTCCAGCTTCCGTGCACCAGGAAGCCTGAGGCTGCCATGGCCATTCCGTCAACAGAGGAAGTCGCTGCGGTGCGGGTGGCGGCAGGGCCGATGACAAGACAAGGACCGCAGCCGCTGGTGTTATGGCTGCGGTCCTTGGCACTCCTACGGACCCTCTGCGGACTAACGCCTAGTAATCATGCTCTGACTGAGCGTTATGTCCTGGGCTACCGGTAGTTGATGAACTGCAGGTCGACGTCCAGATCGGAGCCCTTGAGCAGCGAAATGACTTCCTGCAGGTCGTCCCGGGACTTCGAGGTGACGCGGAGTTCGTCACCCTGGATCTGGGCCTTCACACCCTTGGGGCCCTCGTCGCGGATGATTTTCGAGATCTTCTTGGCCTGGTCCTGGGCGATGCCCTCCTTGACGCCGGCCTCGATCCGGTACTCCTTGCCCGAAGCGAACGGCTCGCCGGCGTCCAGGGACTTCAACGAAATGCCGCGCTTGACCAGCTTCGACTGAAGCACGTCCAGAACAGCCTTGACCCGTTCCTCGGAGTTGGCCTTCATCAGGATTTTCTCGCCGCTGAAATCAACCTCGGCGCCGACTCCCTTGAAGTCATAGCGCTGTGCGATTTCCTTCTGCGCCTGGTTCAACGCATTGGCGACTTCCTGCTTGTCCACCTTGCTGACGATGTCGAACGAAGAATCGCTGGCCATGGTTCCTCCTGGGTCGGGGCGTATGTGTCTTGGCACCAGCCTACTGAATCGCACCCGAACGCGCGGCTTACCCAGCTGGGACGCAGGTTCCGTCCATCGTTCCTTCATCCCGATCCGCGAGAATCACAAAGCCGTCATCAATCACCAATCTTCAGGAGAAGCACGCATGGGAGCACGCCCGCGATACATAGTCACGTCGATGAGGGTTGCCGCGGGTTCGGTCCTGACCGTAACGGCCGTCGCCACCGTGGTTGTGATGGGCTCCGCGCCGGCCTCGGCGGGCACTGCCTCCCTGGCGTCCGTCCAGGCGCCCGCCGCGGCGGCCGGCGCCGCTTCTCTGCTCCGTCGGGACACCCACGGGCTAGAGCGTGAACTTCGGCACGACGTCACGAGCGGAACCCTCTTCGACGACGGCCCCGCCGGCTATGGCCCCACCGGCGGTGGCGGGTCGGCAGGCTTGGGCGGCCCCTCCGGCGCCGTGGGCGACGAGTCCGGCTCCGGGCAGTCCGCCCGGTTGGACGGCATCCGCCGCGAGATGGATCAGGCGGTACGGCTGCAGTTGGTCACCGCGGAGCAGGCAGAGCGGTTCGTCGGGCAGATGCAGGAGCGGATTTCCCGGGGTTTGTAGGCCCAGCGGAGCCCGATTCGATTCTTGGACCGATCTTTGTGTAAAGTTGTCTTGCTTCCTCACGGGGAAGCGGTCTTCTTCTGAAGAAGGCGTTCGGCAGATTACCCGAGCGGCCAAAGGGGGCTGACTGTAAATCAGCTGGCATTGCCTACGGGGGTTCGAATCCCTCATCTGCCACCGAACGGGAAACCCCGTCTGACCAGGTGAATTACTGGTGGGACGGGGTTTTTCCATACCTGCCGGCCATGCCGGCCGCCGCTGGTTCACTCCCCGGCACAGGGTCGGGGACCGGCGTCGATAGACTTGACCGCGGATGTGACCGGCGGCGACCAGCTGCCACGACGAGGAGTTCTCTTGCGACAATTCACCGCCCGCTTCGCGACGCCGGAGGAAATCGAGGCATGGGACAGCCATGTCACGGCCAATCCCAACGGTGGCAACATGCTGCAGGCCAAGGCCTACGCCCTGGTCAAGGCGGACCACGGGTGGAAGCCGCTGTACCTCGCGTATGAGACCGAGGACTACACCAGCTACAACCTGGTGCTGGAAAAGCAGGTCCCGCTGCTGGGCAAATACTGGTACATGATCAAGGGCCCGGACGTTGCCTCGCCCGAGGACCTGCCCGGCATCTTCGAGGCCAACCGTAACTTCTGCCGGGAGCATGCACGCGGCGTCTTCGCGATCCGGATCGAGCCGGACGTCGAGGCTACCGACGGCACGCGCGCGCTGCTGGCGGGCGAAGGCCTGGTCAAAATGCCAGACCTGCAGCCGAACGACCACACCGCAATCGTCGACATCTCCCCGGAGCCGGACGTCGTCCTCAAGAGCTTCTCGTCGCGCGGGCGCAACGCCGTACGGCGCGCCATCCGCGAGGGTGCCGAAGTGGTGACGGCCGAACCGACGGAAGAGAACTTCAGGGCGATGTTCAACCTGATGGGGCAGGTGCAGCAGGGCCAGAAGAACGTACAGGTCCGCTCCTTTGAGTACTTCAAGGCGTTCTGGGGCAACTTCATTGCCGCGGGGCAGGGTCGGCTGCTGTTCACCTACGAAGACGGCAAGCCGTCGGTGGGCGCGTTCGTGGTCAACTACGGACGCAAGGGCACCTACAAAGACGGCGGATCGCTGCCGCGCCGCAAGCAGTACGGGGACTCCCACCTGATCCAGTGGACGGCCATAAACCAGCTCAAGGAGCTGGGCATTACTACTTACGACCTGTGCGGAACTCCGCCGTCGTCCGAACTCAAAAACACCGAACACGAGTACTACGGGCTGGGCCTGTTCAAGACCAGCTTCACCAAGACCATCACCGACTTCGTCGGCTGCTATGACCAGGTGATCTCCCCGTTGAAGTACAAAGTGTGGTCCGCGGCCGGGGAGAAGATTGCCCGCGGCCTCTACGTGCGCCGTCGCCACCAGCCCTTCTACTGAGCGGCGCCGTCGACCTCGGCGGATGCCCCGGGCAGTCCGTGCTCAGGCCGCTTCGGCCAGCGGCAGCGGGTGGATGTCCCAGAGGAAGCAGTACGTTTTCCGGCCGGAATTGTGCATGACGTTGTAGTACAGCCACTGCCAGGCAGTTGCGTCGTTATGGTCCGCCGGAGCGGGCGGGCAGTCGGCCGGCGTGTACCACTTTCCATCGCTCCAGATGCAGTGCAGGTCGCCCACATAGGTGGCCGCCGGGCCGGCGCCGGGCCTGCCATGCGGCAGTCCGATTCTGTCCTTCAGCGAGGCGCCCTCACCCACGGCGTAGAGCTCGTTCCGTGACGGGTCATGGGCAAACGGCAGATGCTCCTGAAGCTTGTCCATCACGGCGATGCTCTTGGAAATGGCGGCGTCGAGTTCCAGTCCGTCGGTGACAATCAGGACGGTGCAGCGGTTCATGGCTTTTCCTCCGGTCGCGGTCTCTGGTGGGATCGACCTTAGGGATCCGGCCACAGCAGCCGGTAGCCCCGGCAGCGGATTGTGGATAACGGTGGGGGCGGCAGCTCATGCGCTGAGCGAACAGGGGCGACAGGCCGCAGCCCGGCGCGTTAGCGTGGAGGTATGGCAACCATCGATCTCACCGAGGCCCAGTTTCCGCAGACCATCGAAGAAAACGACATTGTGTTCGTTGACTTCTGGGCCGACTGGTGCGGCCCGTGCAAGCAGTTTGCCCCCGTCTACGATGCCGCGTCCGAGGAACACGGCGACATCGTCTTCGCCAAGGTGGACACCGAAGCCGAGCAGGGCCTGGCCGCCGCGGCCGGCATCACCTCGATTCCGACCCTCATGGCATTCCGCGAGAAGGTGCTGGTGTTCTCCCAGCCCGGCGCCCTGAACTCCAGCCAGTTCGGGCAGTTGGTGGACGCAGTCAAGGGCCTGGACATGCAGGAAGTCCACGCCCAGGTGGCTGCCCAGCAGCAGGCGGCGCAGGACGGCCAGGCTTCCGAATAACCGCACGGCGGTCAGGACTCCTGGGGAGCGGGGCGCATGCCCTGCTCCCTCGGTCTTTAAAGCCGGCGGCGGTTTCGCGGCGTTAGTGCCGGCGGTGGTCCTGCGGCGCCAGCCGCGGTCCGAACGAGGGCTTGCGGAAACCGCTCAGCACCAGCATCCGCACCACCCGCTGGCGGTGGCCCCTCCACGGTTCCAGGAGCTCGAGCATGCCGGCGTCGTCCGTCTTGCGGCCGGTGAGGGCGTAGCCGACGAACGCAGCCAGATGGAAGTCGCCCACCGACACCGAGTCCGGGTCCCCGTGCGTGCGCTGCGCGGTCTCGGCAGCGGTCCACGGGCCAATCCCCGGAACGGTGCACAGCTTGCCGGCCAGCTCTTCGCCGGCCGGCAACGACGCCAGCCGTTCCAGGGCGCCGGCCGAGGAACATGCCCGCATGATCGTGGCCGAGCGCTTCGAGTCCACCCCCGCCCGGTGCCAGTCCCAGGACGGGATGCGCCGCCACCCCTGCGCCGTCGGCGGGACCATGAGCCCGCTCGGTGCGGGCCCCGGGGCCGGCGTCCCGTGCCGGTGGACGAGGTATTTGTAGGAGTAGCGCGCCTCGATCGTGGTGATCTTCTGCTCCAGGATCACCGGCACCAGCGCATCAATCATCCGCCCGGTCGCCGGCAGCCGCAGCCCGGGATGCCGCCGGCGCGGCTCACGCACCAGGCGGGGCAGGCCCGCGTGGAAATCCGGGGTGTCAAACCCCGACCAGTCATCGTCCGCCCCCAGCAGCGCGGGGAGCCCGGCGAGTGCTTCCTCGGCACCCGGCCCCCACGCCTGTCCCATGACGACGGCGGTGCCCCGGCTGCCGTCGTGCCCTCCCGCACCGTGGGTGAGGCGCAGGGTAGCCGCGCCGGCGGAGGTGTTCAGCGTCAGCCAGGCACCGGCGTCGTCAATCCGGGCGGTGGGATCCTGCGTGCCGCGGGACAGGATGGACAGCGTTCCGCGCAGGTCATACGGCTCCGGAAACTCCACCAGTGCAGTGAGCCCGGTGCCGGGCGCGGTGGCGGTGGACAGCATGGATTAATCGTCCCACGCGCTCCGGACAGTTCCTTCCCCTGGACCGGTTCATGCAAGGCGCGCGTCGCTCAGGCGCGGGCCACGGCAGCCGCACGCGGGCCCGGGCATGAACCCGTCTTACGCCGGATGTGCCCCCGGATACGCTGGCGGGTAGATTTGGGCCCATGAAATATGCCAATTCTGTTCTGGACCTGATCGGCAACACCCCGTTGGTCAAGCTGAACAAAGTGACCGAAGGTCTTGCTGCCACCGTCCTGGCGAAGGTGGAGTATTTCAACCCGGGCGGTTCGATCAAGGACCGCATCGCGGTGAAGATGATCGAAGAAGCCGAGAAGGACGGGCGGCTGAAGCCCGGCGGCACGGTCATCGAACCCACCAGCGGCAACACCGGGGTGGGCCTGGCCCTGGTGGCCCAGCAGAAGGGCTACAAGTCCATCTTCGTGACCCCGGACAAGGTGGGCCTGGAAAAGCGCGACGTGCTCAAGGCCTACGGCGCCGACGTCGTCGTCACCCCCACCTCCGTGGCTCCCGACAGCCCGGAGTCCTACTACGGCGTCTCGGACCGGCTGGTGACCGAGGTGGACGGCGGCTTCAAGCCGGACCAGTTCAACAACCCGGCGGCGCCGGCCAGCCATTACGAGTCGACCGGCCCGGAGATCTGGCGCGACACGGACGGCCGGGTCACCCACGTGGTGATCGGCGCCGGCACCGGCGGAACCATCACGGGAACCGGCCGCTACCTGAAGGAAATTTCCGCCGACCGCCCCGGCGGTCCCGTGAAAATCATTGGCGCCGACCCCGAGGGCTCGGTCTACTCCGGTGGCAGCGGACGGCCGTACTTCGTCGAGGGCGTCGGCGAGGACATGTGGCCGGACAACTACGACAAGTCGGTTCCGGACGAGGTGCTGGCCGTCAACGACGCCGAGGCATTCGCGATGACCCGTCGGCTGGCCCAGGAGGAGGGACTGCTGGTCGGCGGTTCCTCCGGCATGGCCGTGGTGGCCGCGCTGAAGGTGGCCGAAGGGCTGGGGCCGGACGACATCGTGGTTGTGATCCTGCCCGACTCCGGCCGCGGCTACCTGGGCAAGATCTTCAACGACGACTGGATGAAGTCCTACGGCTTTATCGCCGGCGGGGACGAAGCGACCGTGGGCGAGGTGCTGCGGGGCAAGAGCGGCGTGCTGCCGGACCTGGTCCACACCCATCCCTACGAGACGGTGCGCGACGTCATCGGGATCATGAACGAGTTCGGTGTCTCGACCCTGCCCGTGCTCTCGCAGGAGCCGCCGGTGGTCATGGGCGAGGTGGTCGGAGCCGTGAACGAACGCGAACTGACGGCCAAGCTGTTCAAGAACGAGGCGAAGCTGACAGACAAGGTCGGCGACCACCTGGGTGCGGCGATGCCGCTGGTCGGTGCGCTGGAGCCGGTTTCTGCCGCCCGCGAGAAGCTGCAGGCGGTCGACGGCGTGCTGGTGACGCTGGCCGGTGCCCCGGTGGGCGTGCTGACCCGCCACGACCTGCTGTCCTACCTGACGAGCTGAAGGAGAGAAGAATGAGCGCAGAGAACAACCAGGGGTTTAACACCCGCGCCGTGCATGCCGGCCAGGTGCCGGACCAGGCCACCGGCGCGGTGGTGCCCGCGATCTACCAGTCTTCGACCTACGCCCAGGACGGCATCGGCGGGCTGCGGAACGGCTACGAGTACGGCCGCGGCACCAACCCGACCCGGGACTCGCTGCAGGTGCAGCTGGCGGCGGTGGAGGGCGGCAAGCACGCCTTCTCCTTCGCCTCCGGGCTGGCCGCCGAGGATGCGCTGATCCGCGCCCTGCTCGCCCCGGGCGACCACATCGTGCTGGGCAACGACGCCTATGGCGGGACCTACCGGCTGATCAGCCGCGTGCTCGGTGCCTGGGGGATCGGCCACACCGTGGTGGACATGTCCGACGAGTCGGCCGTGGCCGCCGCGGTCAGCGAGCACAAGGCCCGGTTCCTCTGGGTGGAAACCCCCTCCAACCCGATGATGAAGGTCACCGACATTGCCGCGCTGGCCGAGCTGGCGCACGCCGCCGGCGCGCTGCTGGTCGTGGACAACACCTTCGCCTCTCCGTACCTGCAGAACCCGCTGGCCTTCGGCGCCGACGTCGTGGTGCATTCGACCACCAAGTACATCGGCGGACATTCGGACGTGATCGGGGGCGCCGTGGTGCTCAACGACGACGCGCTCGCCGAGAAGGTCGGTTTCGTACAGTTCGCGGTGGGCGCGGTCTCCGCCCCGCTGGACGCTTTCCTGACCACCCGCGGCCTGAAGACGCTGGGCGTGCGGATGGACCGGCACTCGGCCAATGCCCAGGCCGTGGCCGAATGGCTGCAGGGCCGGGCCGAAGTCGAGGCCGTCTACTACCCGGGCCTGCCCGAGCACCCCGGCCACGAGCTGGCCAAGAAACAGATGCGCGGCTTCGGCGGCATGGTCTCCGTTTCGTTCGCGGGCGGCGAGGCGGCGGCCCGCAAGGTGGCCGAGTCCACCGAGGTGTTTACGCTGGCGGAATCGCTCGGCGGCATCGAGTCGCTGGTCAACTACCCGTCGGAGATGACCCATGCCTCGGTGAAAGGCACCGAATTGGCGGTGCCGGAGAACCTCATCCGGCTGTCGGTGGGCATCGAGGACATCGACGACTTGATCGCAGACCTGGAAAAGGCGTTCGGCCAGCTCTAGGCGCGCAAGAGGCGGCGGTACCGGCAGGCCGGGCCGCCGCCTCTGGCGCGTCCGGGGCCGGAAGAGAATACTGTGTCCATGGATGCGAACAAGCAGTACCCTCCGGCCAGCGTTGTCGCCGGTCTGCAGTCGCGCAGGGCGCACGAACTGATCGAGTTCCTGACCGGAACCATGGGATTCACCGAGCACGCACGGTTCGAGGAACACGGCCTGGTGGTGCACGCCGAGCTGCTCTGGCCCGAAGGCGGCATGGTGATGGTTTCCAGCCACGCGGAGGGGACCCTGTGGGCCAGGGAACCCGGCTCGGCCCAGCTTAACGTCTACACCCGGGACCCGGACGGCGCGTACGCGCGCATGAAGGCAGCCGGGGCGTCGATCATCCGGGACCTGCAGGACACCGACTACGGCGACCGCGGCTTCGGCATCAACGACCCGGACGGAAATCTCTGGGCCATCGGAAAATACCGCGGCCAACCGCTGCCGGCCGACGGGGCCAAGGAACAGGACATCAGCTACGAGGGGCACGCCTGAGCAGGCATCCGGCCGAACATATGATTGCCCCATGAATTCCGGATCCCTGCTGGCCCTCTGTCGGCTGCACGCCCTGAAGCCCGATGCCAGCAAGGTGGGAATCACCGGGATCGATAAGCGCCCGGTGGACGAACGGGTGCCGGTCCACCCGACGGGGCTGCGCGCCGATGTCCAGGCGGACCGCAAAAACCACGGCGGAGAGCTCAAGGCCCTCTACGCCTATGCCCAGGAAGATGCCGACGCGTGGTCGGCCGAGCTCGGGCGCGACATCCCGCCGGGGCTGTTCGGCGAAAACCTGCGGACCACGGGCCTGGAAGTCAGCGGCGCGCTGGTGGGGGAGCGGTGGCAGGTCGGCCCCGACGTCGTCGTCGAAGTGACGATGCCGCGGATACCCTGCGCCACCTTCGCCCGCCACATGGGCGAGCCCCAGTGGGTCAAGCGCTTCCTGCGCAAGGGGCTGCCCGGTGCCTATCTCAAGGTCGTCACCCCCGGCTCCCTCGCCGCCGGTGACAGCATCCGCGTCCTTTTCCGCCCCGCGCACGGCGTCAGCGTGGCGGCATCATCGCTGGGGCTCAGCCCTGAGCAGGCGCAGGCGCTGCGGGCTTCCGAGGCAACCGGCGAGATTTCGCTGCACGGCAACGTCGGCAAAGCAGTCCGGAGGGTGCTGGACCGGGGCCGCGTCCACGACTGAGGACAGCGACTGTACCCCTCGCGGCCGGGGTTGTCCGCCGAACCATCGCCCCGTAGGCTTTATGCAACTTGTTGTGCAAAGGAGTGCATCGTGGCCGTGGCCTACCCGAAGTTGTTTGAACCGCTGGACCTCGGCTTCACGGTTCTGCCCAACCGGGTTCTGATGGGGTCCATGCACGTTGGGCTCGAGGAACTGCCCGGCGGCTTCGAGCGCATGGCGGCCTTCTACGCCGAACGCGCGCGCGGCGGCGTCGGGCTGATCGTGACCGGCGGCTTCGCCCCCAACGAAGACGGCAGGCTGCAGCCCGGCGGTGCCATGATGACGACGGCGGTGGACGCCGCCTGCCACACGATCATCACCGGCGCGGTCCATGCCGCGGGAGGGCGGATTGCGCTTCAATTGCTGCACGCCGGACGTTACGCCGCCCATCCCGCACCGGTAGCGCCCAGCCCGCTGCAGGCTCCGATCGGCCCGTTTACGCCCCGCGGGCTCAGCGAACCGGAGATCGGGCAAACCATCGAGGACTTCGCGAACGCGGCCGCGCTGGCCCGCGAAGCAGGCTACGACGGCGTGGAGATCATGGGGTCCGAGGGATACCTGATCAACGAGTTCATCGCCGCCCGCACCAACCAGCGGACCGACGGCTGGGGCGGCAGCTACCGCAACCGGATCCGCTTCCCGCTGGAGGTTGTCCGCCGGACCCGCGAGCGGGTGGGGGAGGATTTCATCATCATCTACCGCCTGTCCATGCTGGACCTGGTGGAAGGCGGGTCCACCTTCGAGGAAGTCGCCGAACTGGCCCGCGGAGTCGAAGCCGCAGGGGCCACCATCATCAATACCGGCATCGGTTGGCACGAATCCCGGGTGCCCACCATCGCCACCTCGGTCCCACGTGCCGGTTTCTCCTGGGTCACCCGCCGGCTGATGGGCGCCGTCGGAATTCCGTTGGTAACCACCAACCGGATCAACAACCCGGATACCGCCGAACAGCTGCTGGCCGGCGGATACGCCGACATGGTGTCCATGGCCCGCCCGTTGCTCGCCGATCCGGCATTCGTGCTCAAGGCCTCGCGCGGACGGGCTGACGAGATCAATACCTGCATCGCCTGCAACCAGGCCTGCCTGGACCACACCTTCGTCGGCAAAACCACCTCCTGCCTGGTCAATCCGCAGGCCTGCCACGAGACAGAACTGCTGATCGCTCCCGCCCCCGAGCCCAAATCGCTGGCCGTGGTCGGGGCGGGGCCGGCCGGGCTGGCCTGTGCCGTCACCGCGGCCAGGCGCGGCCACCGGGTCACGCTCTTTGAAGCGGCGGACGGCATCGGCGGCCAGTTCAACCTGGCCAAGCAGATCCCGGGCAAGGAAGAGTTCCACGAGACCATCCGCTACTTCAGCCGCCAACTGGAGCTGCTCGGGGTCGAGGTGCGGCTGAACACCCGGGCCACGGCGGCCGCCCTGGCCGAGGGCGGGTTTGACGAGGTCGTCCTCGCCACCGGCGTGGTGCCCCGGCTTCCGGACCTGGACGGCGTGGACCACCCGAGCGTGCTCGGCTACCTGGACGTGCTGCGCGACCACCGGCAGCTGGGTAAAACAGTGGCAGTGCTGGGAGCCGGTGGCATCGGCTTCGACGTCAGCACGTACATCACCCAGGCCGGCCCCAGCGCCACCCTGGAGCCGGACCGGTTCCGCGAGCACTGGGGAGTCGACGACGACCCGGCGGTGCGCGGCGGCCTGGCCGCGCCCCGGCCCGAACGCCCCGCCCGGAGCGTCTATCTGCTGCAGCGCAAGGAATCCAAGCTCGGAGCCGGACTGGGCAAGACGACCGGATGGATCCACCGGGCCGAGCTCAAGAGCCGCGGCGTGCAGATGATCCCGGCCGTTACCTACCGCAAGATCGACGACGACGGACTGCACCTGACCGTCGACGGCACAGACACGGTGCTCGCCGTCGACAACGTGGTGCTCTGCACCGGCCAGGAACCCCAGCGGGAGTTGCAGCAGGCGCTGGAAGCTGCGGGGCTGCCGGTCCACCTGGTCGGAGGCGCCGACGTGGCGGCCGAACTCGACGCCAAACGCGCCATCAACCAGGCGACCCGGCTGGCTGCGGCACTGTAACGGAACGAGCTGCCATGTCCTTGCCGCACGCCATCCTCACTGCCTTGCTGGAACGCCCCGGATCCGGGGCAGAACTGGCCCGCCGGTTCGACAAGTCGTTCGGCTTCTTCTGGCCGGCGACACACCAGCAGATTTACCGCGAGCTCGCCAAGCTGGAACAGCACGGCCTGGTCGAGTCGACCGGCCGCGACTCCAGCCGCGGGCGTGCCAAGGAGTACCAGGTCCTTGCCGTGGGCCGGGAGGAATTGCGGCGCTGGACCGACGAACAGCAGAACCCCCGCCCGGTCCGGGAGGAACTGATGATCCGCCTCCGCGCCTCCTCGGTGCTCGGAGACGTCCCGATCGCCGGCGAGATCGAGCGGCATCTGGGCCTGCACCGCACGCAGCTCGAGGCCTACCGCCAACTCGACCAGCGGGGCACCTGGACCGACGCCAACCGGCTGCAGCGGGCCGTGCTGCGGGCGGGCATCATGTTCGAGGAGGCCTGGATCGAGTGGGCCGAGCAGACACTGCAAGGGGAGTAGGAACACGAACCGTCACACGGCGCCGGGCGGCTGCTGTGCCAAAGGTCACCGCCCGTCGTCGTGCTCCCTGTCCTTGGCCAGCCGGAGCGTGCCGTACACTGGATACATCCCCCACTGTCGGTATTCCCTTAGTTCTGCGCGATAATGCCGTTTACGGTCTTGTCGAAGCGTCTGATTGTGTGTGGGCCCGCCTCTAAGCGGCGGGCAGTTTCATGTTTGGGAGCGCCGGCTAAAGAAAACGCCGCCAGGTCTCTCCGCAGCTTGCGGGTGGCCAGCGAAGCGGCGAAAAGCCCTGCCACGGGATTGGAATAGCGCCGGGCTTTGAGTCAGAGGACCGCGGACATTAATGTGCCGCGGCCACCGGTCCCCAGCTGAATACGAGGAACTGCCCCGTGTCTGAAAACACTGTTAATACCCTGCCCGAAAACACCGACGCCGCCCCGGCCGTCGAAGACGAGAACACCGTACTCTTTACCGACTTCGGCCTTGACGGCCGTGTCCTGGCAGCACTGACCGACGTCGGCTACGAGAAGCCGTCGCCCATCCAGGCCGCCACCATCCCCGTGCTGCTCGAAGGGCGCGACGTCGTCGGCCTGGCCCAGACCGGCACGGGCAAGACCGCGGCGTTTGCGGTTCCCGCCCTCTCCCGGATGGCCGAACTGCCGCCGACCAAGAACACCCAGATCCTGGTGCTGGCCCCCACCCGCGAACTGGCCCTGCAGGTGGCCGAGGCCTTCTCCTCCTATGCCGCACACATGGACGACTTCACCGTGCTGCCCGTCTACGGCGGCTCCGCGTACGGCCCCCAGCTGGCCGGCCTGCGCCGCGGCGCCCAAGTGGTTGTCGGTACCCCCGGCCGCGTGATCGACCACATCGAGAAGGGCTCGCTGGACCTGTCCGAACTCCAGTACCTGGTGCTGGACGAGGCCGACGAGATGCTGCGCATGGGCTTCGCCGAAGAGGTCGACCAGATCCTCTCCAAGACCCCGGAAAGCAAGCAGGTTGCCCTGTTCTCGGCGACCATGCCGACCGCCATCCGCCGGATCGCGAAGAAGTACCTGAAGGACCCGGCCGAGATCACGGTCAAGGCCAAGACCACCACGGGCACCAACACCCGCCAGCGCTACCTGCAGGTCATGGGCCCGCACAAGCTGGATGCCATGACCCGGATCCTGGAAGCCGAAGATTTCGACGGCGTCATCGCCTTCGTGCGCACCAAGATGGCAACCGAGGACCTGGCCGACAAGCTCAAGGCCCGCGGCTACCGGGCCGCCGCCATCAACGGCGACATCCCTCAGCAGCAGCGTGAGCGCACCGTCGAGGCCCTGCGCGACGGCAAGATCGACATCCTGGTCGCCACGGACGTTGCCGCCCGCGGGCTGGACGTCGAGCGCATCACCCTTGTGGTCAACTACGACATCCCGCACGACACCGAGTCCTACGTGCACCGCATCGGCCGCACCGGCCGTGCGGGCCGCTCGGGCGACGCCATCCTGTTCATGACCCCGCGCGAGAAGTACCTGCTGCGGGCGATTGAGAAGGCCACCCGCCAGCCCGTCGAGCAGATGAACCTGCCCTCGGCCGAGACCATCAACAACCTGCGCATGAGCAAGTTCGCGGAACAAATCACCGAAACGCTGGCTTCCGAGGACGTCTCGATGTTCCGCGACCTGATCGCGAACTACGAGACCGAGCACGACGTCCCCGCCGCCGAGATTGCGGCCGCGCTGGCCGTCATGGCTCAGGGCGGACGTCCGCTGCTGGTCCAGGACCTGCCCGAAGCACCGAAGGGCCAGCGCGAGCGTGCCGGCGGCGGACGCGACAGCATGAATTCGCGCGGCCCGTCCCGCACCCTGACCGAGGGCAATGCTACGTACCGGATCGCCGTGGGGCGCCGGAACCGCGTGATGCCCGGGTCCATCGTCGGCGCCATCGCCAACGAGGGCGGCCTGTCCGCCGCGCAGATCGGCGGCATCGACATCCGCTCGGACCACTCGCTGGTTGAGCTGCCCGCCGACCTGAGCAAGGACCAGCTGCGCGCGCTGTCCAAGACCCGCATCGGCGGCGAGCTGATCCACCTGGAGCTGGATGGCGGCCGCAAGCCGCGCCGGGACCGCGACGACGTCGCCAGCGGACACCGCGGCGGCTTCCGCAGCGACCGGAGCGACCGGCCGTTCAAGAAGAAGTTCGACGGCGAGCGCCCCTACAAGAAGAAGTTTGAAGGGGACCGTCCGTACAAGAGCGACGGCGAACGCAGCTTCAGCGGCGACCGCAGCGACCGTGGATTCGGCGGGGAGCGCAGCGACCGTGGGTTTGGCGCCGCGCGCAAGCCGCGCCACACGCGCGACTGACCTGGCCGGTGGCTTCCAGCCAGTCATCCCCCTCCGGGGCATCTGTCATGGACAGGTGCCCGGAGGCATTTAACGGCCCCGCCGCTTTCAGGCAACGGACCCGCACCTTCCAAGCAACGGCCCCCGCCCGCCGCTTTCGCCCAACGGCTCCGCCCCGCTACGTTCAACCAGTGGGCCGGGTGCCGGAGACCACCGTGGAGGTGTACTCCTCGGCGCGGGCGATGGCCGGCACCAGTCCGCGTGCTTCGAAAACGCCGGCCGCTGCCTCCGCCTGTCGCTCGCTCATCTCCACCAGGACGGATCCGCCCGGCGCGAGCCAGTCCGGTGCCCCCTCCGCGACCCGCCGCATGACCGCCAAGCCGTCAGGACCGCCGTCGAGCGCCCGCCATGCCTCATGGAGGCGGGCTTCGGGCGGCAGCAACATGATCTCCCCAGTGGGCACGTAGGGGACGTTCGCGGTCAGCACGTCGACGCGGCCCCGCAAGGCCGCGGGCAGCGCCGCGTAGAGGTCGCCCGTGTGCACCTGTGCCGCCGGCAGGTTTGTCCGCGCGCACGCCACCGCCGCCGAATCCACATCTGCGGCGTGCAGTTCGGCGGGCCCGAGCAATCCACCCAGCGCCGCCCCCACGGCGCCCGAGCCACAGCACAAATCGACGACGACGCCGGTGGCCGCCGGGGCCAAAGCCGCAGCCTGCCGGACGAGGAACTCCGTCCTCCGCCGGGGGACGAAAACCCCGGGGGCCACGTAGATACGCAAGCCGCAGAACCCGGCCCAACCCAGGACATGTTCCAGGGGCGCCCCGGCTTCCCGCTGTTCCACCCTGGCGGTAATGGCTTCCAGGGGACCGCCCTCGGCCAGCAGCAGGGCGGCCTCTTCCTCGGCAAAGACGCAGCCTGCGGCGCGTAGCCGGGAGACGATGTCGTCCCGGGCCAACGGCGGGGAAACCTGCATGGGGGAGTCCTTTCGAATGACGCCAGAGTACCCTTTCGCCCGCGTTCTCGTGACCGCCTCGGTGTGACCTTGGCTGCAGTTTGTGCACCCGAAACGCCGCCGGAGACAAGCTGCCCGGCACGGTCCGCGGAGGAGACCGCCGTCGGGCGTGTGGCCTTCACCACGAGGCACGATTCCGATTTCATCCAGGGGCAAATTGCTGGTAATGTATTTCTCCGTTGCCCCCCTAGCTCAGTGGTAGAGCGCGTTCTTGGTAAGAACGAGGTCACCGGATCGATTCCGGTGGGGGGCTCTGAATGGCAAAGCCCGCGTCTGCGTCGCGAGACGCAGCGCGGGCGCTCCCATTCGTGGCGGTGTAGCTCAGCTGGTTAGAGCGCACGACTCATAATCGTGAGGTCCCCGGATCGAGTCCGGGCACCGCTACCAAGACCCTGAGGGGCCCGATCGGAACACCAGTTCCGGCCGGGCCCCTCGGCTGTTAAGACGCCCGCCGCTTACCCGAAACGCCGCCGGCGGCCGCAGCGGGTCAGGGGAGCTCTCACTTCCTTCACTAGAGTGGACGCCATGCCTGCCCTGTATCTCGCACACGGCATCGCCTGGACCTCCGCGGGCCCCCGGCTGCGCCTCGCAGCTCCGGACGGCACGCCGGAAGACCTGCCCGTGACGCAGGGGTCGAGGCTGGGCTTCCGGGTGATGGACCCCCGGCGCTACTGCCTGGGCAGCCATCGGGTACTTTCTGCCGATGAACGCACGCACGTGCCGTGCCGCCTGCAGGCTCCGGCGGAGCGGGGCCACCAATGTGTGAATTGCTTCCTCAACGACGACCTGCGCTTCATGCATGACAGCCACCGCAGCGGCCGGGCACCCGAGGGGCTGCTGGCCTACCTCGCCCAACCCCATTGGCTGTATGTGGCGACGTTCGCGAACGGCGCCAGCAAGGTGGGAACGGCTGCCCACGTGCGGAAATCGTTACGGTTGGCCGAACAGGGCGCAGTTGCCGCCCGCTACGTCGCCCGGACGCGGGACGGACGGGTGGTCCGGGTACTCGAGGACACGGTCTCGGGAAATACTGCCCTGACGCAAGCCGTCCGCGGCGCCGCCAAGTTCGCCGGGCTGCTGACCCCGCTGCCGGTGGCCGAGGTGGACCGGCTCAACTCCGGCCACGCAGCGACGGTGCGCGAACTGCTGCCTGCCGTTCAGCTGGAGGGCTTCGACGTCGTCGACGAGCAATGGCAGGTTCCGGCGCTGGCGGCGCCGGTCTTGGCGCATGGCGTCAAAAGGGGCTACCCCGGCGGTTTTGCCTCGGGTGACCACGGGTTCATCGTGGAGGGCCTCCTGGGCAGTGTCGCGGCCGCGCGGCTTCAAGACGACGGGCCGCTCTTCCTGGTGGACCTGGGCGGGGTGAAGGGCCGCCGGATCGCAGTCGGCGAATATGTCTCCGAGCAGCCCCTCCTGCAGGAACAGTTGTTCTAGGCGAATGAGGGCAGGCGTTGCGCACCCGGGTCCGAAGCCTGGGCGCGCGCGGCTTCGCGGTTCGGCCGGTAGGGGACGTGGCCGGTAACCTTGAGGTATGAATCCTTGGGACCTCGGCTCGCCGCTTTACCGCAAGCTGGTCATCTCTGCCATGGTGCTGATCGGCGTCGGGATCCTCCTGTCCGTCATCGCCGCCTCGGCAAGCATCCATTGGCTGATCTGGACTGCACTGGCCGCCATCATCACGGGCCTGCTGACCCATCTGGCCGGGCTGCTGGTCCGGTTCCGTGACGCCCGGGCCCGGCAAGCAGCCGCCGGCCCACGGGGCACACCTCCAGCGAAGCGTCGATAGTCCCATCCACTCCATCTGAAGGAGATCCATGTCCGAGCATGCCGGGGTCAACCCCGACCTCGCCGGCCGCACCTACCCGGCCGGCCCCGCCTATACCGTAGGCCGCGAGAAGATCCGGGAGTTCGCTTCGGCGGTCAAGGCCACGCATCCAGCGCACTTCAACGTCGAAGCCGCACAGGAACTGGGCTACGGCGACCTGGTGGCTCCTCCCACCTTCGCGATCATCGTGGCCCAGCGCGCGGATGCCCGGCTGATCGAGGACCCTGACTCCGGCATCGATTTCTCCCGGGTGGTCCATGCGGACCAGCGGTTCGTGCACCACCGGCCGATCGTCGCCGGCGACGAACTGGTGGCCGAGCTGCACGTCGACCAGGTGCGCGCCATGGGCGGCGGGGCCATGATTACCACCCGTGCGGAAATCAGCACCCTCGCCGGCGAGAAAACGGCCACCACCACATCGTCGATCCTGGTGAGAGGGGAAGGCCAGTGAGCGTTGAACTGAACGAACTGACTGTTGGCCAGGACATCGGCTCGCGGAGCATTCAGGTTTCCCGCGCGGACCTCGTCAGGTACGCCGGAGCGTCCGGTGACTTCAATCCAATTCACTGGAACGGACGCTTCGCCGAGCAGGTGGGCCTCCCCGGCGTCATCGCCCACGGTATGTTCACCATGGGCGCCGCGGTGCAGCTGGTGACGGACTGGATCGGCAACCCGGCCGCCGTCGTCGACTACCAGACACGCTTCACCAAGCCGGTCCTCGTGGAGGACCTTGACGGACCCGGCGCCACGATCGAGGTCAGCGGTGCCATCGGGGCCGTCGACCAGGACAACGGCACGGCGCGCGTCGACCTGACCGTGACCGCTGCAGGCGTGAAAGTACTGGTCAAAGCCCAGGCGGTCGTCAGGATTTGGTAATCCACACCGCGCATACGGCGCATACCACCGCGCACACGGCGCTGGAGAGGCCCACACCGTGACCGAAACGATTCTTGCGCCGCTGACTACGCTCGGTGTGGGCGGGCCCGCACCGCGATTCATTGAGGCCGGCACAGAGTCCGAGATCATCGAGGCTGTCCGCACCGCCGACGAGTCCGGAGACCACCTGCTCGTTATTGGCGGCGGATCCAATCTCGTGATTTCCGACGACGGTTACCCCGGCACCGTGGTGGGCATCGCCAGCAGCGGCTACAGCGTCCGGGAGCATGATGGCGCCGTCGGACTGACGGTACAGGCGGGCCAGCCATGGGACGAACTGGTAGCGCTGACGGTCGACAACGGATGGGCCGGACTGGAAGCCCTCTCGGGCATCCCCGGACTAACTGGGGCAACGCCGGTTCAGAACGTCGGCGCTTACGGGTCCGAGGTCTCGCAGACCATCGTTCGGGTCCGCACCTGGGATCGGAAGACTGGGTCCGTCCAGGAATTCGCGAACCGTGACCTCAAATTCGGCTACCGGGATTCGATCCTGAAACAGAGCACGTCCAATGGATCTCCGCGCTTCGTCGTGCTGGAAGTCGAGTTCCGCTTAGCCCTCAGCCGCCAGAGCCATCCCGTCCGTTACGCCGAGTTGGCACGCGTGCTTGGCGTTGATGTCGGAGGCGTGGCCAAAGCCGCCGACGTTCGCCGTGAGGTGCTTCGGCTCCGCGCCTCCAAGGGCATGGTCCACGATTTAGCCGACCGGGATACGTTCAGCACCGGATCGTTCTTCACGAACCCCATAGTCGACATGGACATAGCGGAGAAACTGCCGGCGAACGCGCCACGCTGGCCCGCCGAGGACAAGGCCAAGCTGAGTGCTGCCTGGCTGATTGACCACGCAGGCTTCTCGAAGGGCTTTGGACTTTCCGGCACGTCGAACGGTCCCCTCAGCGGCTACGAGGTGGCAGGCGGCCGCGCCTCCCTGTCGACCAAACACACGCTGGCGATCACCAATCGCGGCGGCGCGAGCGCCGAGGATATTCTGGCGATTGCACGGGCTGTCCGTGATGGAGTTGAACGGTCCTTCGGGATCCGGCTTCAGCCCGAGCCGCTTTTGATTGGCTGCAGTCTGTAGCTGCAGGCCTCCTGTCCGCCCGGCCTCCTGTCTGCCTGGTTTAGTCCACGGCGGGTTGTGAGCGCCCTGGGGTCGGACCGCGTGCCCGGTGCCGGCAGGAGGCGCGCGTCCTATGACTGCCCGAGCATCTCGGACATGAGGTTGTGGTCCGCTGCCGCAGGTTCCTGCCGCGTGAGGTGGGTGAAGTAGGCCGCGGTGCCTGCCAAGGCCATCAGGCCTCCGCGTTCGAAGGCTTCGCGCTGCAGCTGGGAGCCCGTGCCCCGGGTCAGGACCTGCTGGGACAGGAGCTTGATGCTGGTCTCGTCCCCGGCGTCGGCGAGGGCCTCCCGGGTGTGCTCCAAGAGCATCGCGATCACAGTGCCGGCCGGGCAAGGAACGCCGGTGAGGGGATGCAGGAGATTACCGGCGACGCCCCAGCGGCTGGCTTGCCAAGCGGCCAGCCGGAGTATGGACGCCGGAACCGGTGCAGGGGGCAGCCCGGACCTCCACTCTCTCGCTGCCGTCTCCACCAGGGCCCTCGACAAACCGGCGATCAACACGGTATCGCCGGCCTGAAGGCAGACATCGGCGACCCGGATCTCGACCGTCGGGTGCTTGTGGGACAGCCGTGCGTCGAGATAAAGCATCGCGTGATCGAGTACGACGCCGCTGTCCAGGGCCTGCCTGAGCGAGCGGTGATATGCGGCCGCCGAGCCGAATATTTCCGTTGGCCCGGTGCCCGGCCAGCGCAGCCAGGCCTGCGTCCTGTAACCGGCGTACCCCGTGTCGCGGCCGTGCCAGAACGGGGAGTTGCTGCTGAGGGCGGCGAGGACGGGAAGCCAAATCCGGATGCGGTCCAGCACAGCCACCCCTTCCTCCTCAGAATCCACACCGACATGGACGTGGCAGCTGGAAGTCAAGGATTCTTCGGCGGTCAGCCCGAACTGTGCCCTCAGCGCCTGGACGCGGGCATCAGGCGCTGGATGCGGTGCGGCCGGGGACGGTGATGTGGCAAGCGCGACGGCCCTGGCTCCGGAGGCGCGGGCACAGGCGTCGGCCAAAGCTCTTCCGGCCAAAATTTCGGCTGCCAGATCGGACAAGGTGGAGCGCGGCGGGCCGATAACCTCGATCTGCTCCTGTTGGAGTTCGGTCGCGAGCGTCGGGCCGGTGGAGGGTGCGGCAGCGGCCGAGCCCGTTTGTCCGGGTTCCTGGCCTTCTGCCCCTGTGCGGCGGTACCGGTCCATCACGGCGGCCGCGCGCGGCACGGACAGGCCGGTGGCGGGGTCGACCAGCAGTAACTCCTCTTCGACACCGAATGTGCGCATGCAACCACCTTTCGTAGGGTCTTTGCCGATGACAACGGCCGGGATGTCTCTGCAAAGCCCGGCCCACCAAAAGAGTACGGGCGGGAACCCTGGTGGTCCACAGCGGCAACTGTCACCGCCCCACAGTCCTATCGACCATCAACAGCGACAACCCCGCGCCGGGCGTCCAGGCCACGCCGTGGGGGAGGGCCTCGAACATTCGGAGTTGCGGTCCGGCGCGGCTGCCCCTAGGGCAGGTCTTCCCGGGTGATCGCCGCACCAGTCTGCCGGACGTCGACTTCCGGTGCTCCTGCTGGCCGTGGAGTGCGCTGTTGTTCCACGCGGCCCTTGGAACGAGCGGCGAGTTCGTCATGCCGGATCATGAACCGGATGATGCTCGGGCGAAGCGCACGGAGATTGACCAGACCGCTGCCGCAAAGCCAGCAGACCAGGCGGTAGCTGTGGTTCACCTGAACCAAACGGTCCGTACCGTGGTCCATCAGCCAATCGGGCGACAAGAACTCATGCATCGGTGGCAGCAGATATTCGGCGGGCAGTAGCCGTGCGAAGGCACCTTGCGGCTCAAAGCACTGTTCCAACTGGAGCATCATCCACCATTCTTCGGAGAGGTAGGCAGGACCGCAGGTTTCCAGAAAGCGCCGCAAGTGAGCCTCCAACCGGAGTGAACGGTCGGCTCGAATTGGTCTTATCTGACGTTGTTGGGCGAAGAAATCCTGGAGCGCATCGTCAATTCTTGCCTTGGGCCTCGCGTACCTTGTCACTGTCGATCCTCTTGATGTGTGTTTCGCTTCCGATCGGTTGGATCGATAGCGGGGTTTCTAGAACGGCGGTGCGCCGTCGTCCCACAAACCGTCCGTGACTCCGTCGCCGCCCGTGTCGCTTCGGGGACTGTTGGCTCCGTTGTTCGGGCTTTCTGTGGCATCTCCCTCGCCGCCGGTGTTGCCTTGGGAACTGTTGGCTCCCCCGTCCGGGCTTTCCGTGCTGCCAGCCTGGCCCGCTGCGGTGGGGCAGGTGAGGGCCCAGCCGTCGTCGGGGGTGGTGGTGTGGGTGTGGCCGGAGCGGGTGGTGAAGTGGAGGGTGCCGTCGGGGTCCTGAGTGACGGTGGTGCCGGCGTGGTGTTTGGTTTTATGGTCGGGTTTGCATCGGGCGCTGAGGTTTTCGGGGACGGTTTTGCCGCCGTCTTCCCAAGCGATGGTGTGGTCGATGTCGCAGTGGTCCGCGGGGACGGTGCAGCCGTAGTCGCGGCAGTGGCGGTCGCGTAGCCGGACGAGGCGTTTGAGCCATTCGGGCGGGTGGCGCAGGTCTTTGGCGGCGGCGATGGCTTGGCCGTGGTCGTCGGTGAGCACGGTCAGCCAGGATTTGGCCAGCGCGGCAAGGTCGCGGGTCATGTCGGGCGGGATGGGCCCGTATCCGGTGAGGTCGCCGGGTGCTTCGGCGAGCCGGAGCAACGTTTGCAGGGGCGCGGTGACGGCGACGGAGGCGGTCACGTTCCCGCCCCCGCAGGTACAGGGCCCTTGCCTTGCCATCCCGGTGGTTGCGGTCCCTTGGGCGGCGCCTGGCCCTGTCTCGGCAACGGCCGGGATCTCTGAGCCGGTTTCTTGGGTGGTGCCCGTTACAGTTCCTGCGGCTGCAACTGCGGCTGCCGTTGCCGATCCGGCCGCCAGTCCGGAATCAGTCGCCAATCCCGGGCCGGTTGCCGCTGGGTTGGCGGCTGCTTCCGCCCTTGCCGTCGCCGTGCCGGCGGCGGTGTCTGTGGCGGGCTGGTAGGCGTGGTCGGGGTAGCGGAGAAGCATGTCGGTGAACACGTCGGCGCGGAGTTGGCCCAGGGTGCGGGTTTCGTCGGCGGTCTGCAGTTTGCGGGCGTGGGCCTGCATGAGGTTGTAGGCGAGCAGGGCTTTGTCCGCGCTGGTGCGGATGTAGAGCTCGGCCATCCCGTCGTCCTGGGGCTGGTACTGGACGGTGCGGCGTTCCATTGCTGCTTTGTGCCGGGTTTCGAGGGGTTCGGGGTGCAGCCGGTCGCGGGCGGTGCGGGCCCGGGCCTGGACGGATTCCAGGGTGATGGTCCCGGCGCCGGGAACAACCTTGGCTTCGTAGCCTGCCAAGGCCTCGGGCGGCAGGCCGGCGCCTTTGCGGGCGATGGCGGTGGCGCGGTCCAGATCGAGGTCGCCTTTGTCGAGGGCGGCGAGGGTGGCGGGCAGGCAGGTGGCGATCTGGTGGGCGTCGGCCAGTTCCGCGGCGGCGCGTTGGCGGGGCACGGCCAGGATGGGCGCGAGCTCGTGGGCGGCGTGCCGGCAGATCCCGTCCGGTGCCCCGGCGTCGGCGCCGGTGGCCGGGCGGAGCACCGCCAAGCGGTGCACGGCCCGCAGCCGGCGGGACTGGGTCCAGGCCTCGTGTTTGCGCACCGCCTGGAGGTAGTCGAGGGTCGACCAGTCGTCCAAGGTAGCCGGGTCGGTGCCCGCGAGCAGGCCGGCCAGTTCCGCCGGCCCCAGTTCCTGCCAGTCCTCTGCCCACCCCTGCCGCGCCGGTACCGAAACCGCGGAGGCGTCCGGAGAGTTTGTAAGCGCTGCGTCGCCCGTTGCTGGCCGCCCGGTGTCCGCGCAGCCGGGTTCCTCAACGTCGTTGGCGGCCTCGTGCGGGGCAGCACCGGGCCCCGGGCCGCGGGGTGCAGGGGCACCGACGGGAGGGTTGGAGATTGCGTTCTCTGGCGGCCCCTGGGGCTTGTCGAAGTCATCGGCGGCACCGTCGTCGGGCAGGGCAGGGGTGCCGGAGTGTTCCTCCGGCTCCTGTGCCTCGTCCAACGGTTCTGCTGCCATACTTCAACGCTACGCAGCCCACGCCGGGGGTAGAACGGACATTCGACGAAAGTGCATAACGTGCCGCCGTCCCTTGCCTGTGGAGGAAAAGTCGGCAGGCGAACGGTTGCTCGCGGCCCCACCAGTGCCTGTCGAGGACAAATCGGCAGGCGAAGAGTTCGACGCGGAGCCGTCGAGTGCTGTGGAGGATAAGTCGACTGCGGTGTAGGTAATGCGGTGGATCAGGGACAGTGCGGCGTAGCAGGATCCATGGACAGCCTGTGCCGAAGGAGGAGAGCGTCCGGTCCGACGGCAGGAGCCCGCCCCCAAAAAGGGACGGGCTCCACGTGGCGTTGGGCTTCCCAGCACCGGGCTTCTCACGCCTTCGGGTTCACGACGTCACGCGGCTCAGGCGCTCAAAGCGTCCGCCGGGACTCTCAGCCGGCTGCAGGTCCTAGAGGTTGCCGGTGGCGATGCGCAGCATGCGGCGCAGCGGTTCCGCCGCACCCCACAAGAGTTGGTCGCCCACAGTGAAGGCGCTGATGTACTCGGGCCCCATTTCCAGCTTGCGGATACGGCCTACCGGGATCTCGAGCGTGCCGCTGGCCGCCACGGGCGTCAGGTGCTCCATGGTGGCTTCCTTGGTATTGGGAACCACGCGGGACCACTCGTTGTCGGCGTCGATGATCCGCTCGATTTCGGCCACCGGCAGGTCCTCGGTGAGCTTCAACGTCAGGGCCTGCGAGTGCGACCGCATGGCGCCGATGCGGACACACAGGCCGTCGAACGGTATGCGCTTGTCGTCGCTCAGCCCCAGGATCTTGTTGGTCTCGGCCGGGGCTTTCCATTCTTCCTTGGACTGCCCGTTGCCCAGGTCCTTGTCGATCCACGGGATAACGGAACCGGCCAGCGGCACGCCGAACTGGGAGGAATCCAGTTCGGGGCTGCGCTGCTGCGCCAGGATCTTGCGGTCGATTTCCAAGATGGCGGAGGAGGGCTGTGCCAGTTCATCGGCCACCGCGGCGTTCAGCGTACCGAACTGGTTCAGCAGCTCGCGCATGTGCCGGGCGCCGCCGCCGGAGGCCGCCTGATAGGTCATGGACGTGCCCCACTCGACGAGGCCGTTCTTGAACAGGCCCCCCAGGCCCATGAGCATGCAGGAGACGGTGCAGTTGCCGCCGATGAATTCCTTCACGCCCCGCGCCAGACCAGCGTCGATCACGTCGCGGTTCACCGGATCCAGCACAATGATGGAGCTGTCCTGCATCCGCAGGGTGGACGCCGCGTCAATCCACAGGCCGTCCCAGCCGGCGTCGCGCAGTTTCGGGTAGACCTCTGCGGTGTAGTCGCCGCCCTGCGCCGTCAGGATGATCGGCAGCTTAGCCAGCGTCTCGATGTCGTACGCGTCCTGCAGTTTGCCGGCACCCGCAGCGAAGGCCGGGGCGTCGCCGCCAGCGTTCGACGTGGAGAAAAACACGGGGTTGATGAGGTCGAAGTCGCCTTCATCCTGCATGCGCTGCATGAGGACGGAGCCGACCATGCCGCGCCAACCGATCAGGCCGACGGACTGGGCAGATGAAGTGGCTGCAGGGGAAGTCATGCATTCCATTTTACGGACGGGGTCAATTTAAGCGCTCTGAGTTACACGAGTTAGGCGCTGCGGGTTGCACAAAGTGGGCAGAGTTACACAGCGTGGGCGGATCGCATGCGTCAGACGTACGACGGCGGTGCCCGCCGTCGGTGTTTCGCGCAGCGTGGGTGCCGCACGCCGCGGGCTTACTCCTGGCCGCGGACCCAGAGCGAGATGCGGTAGCGGGTGCCGTTGGCCGCGGTGTGCCAGTCCTCGGTGGGGGTGACGCCGTCGAACTTCCAGTCCGGGCCGAGCTGCGGGGCGTACGTGTCGCCGTCCGTCTCCATGTCGATGACCGTCACAGACGCCGCGTTGGCATGCTGCTTGGCGAGGTTGAAGATCTCGCCGCCGCCCAAGAACCAGATTTCGTCGCTGCCCGGGCTGGCAGCCGCCTCCGCCAGGGCGTCTTCGATGGTTTCGACGACGACGGCGCCCTCCGCGGCCAGCTGCCCGCGCAGTTCGGGCCGCCGGCTGACCACGATGTTGGTGCGTCCGGGCAGCGGCCGGTACTTGTCCGGGAAGGACTCCCAGGTCTTGCGTCCCATGATCACGGGATGGTTCAGGGTGGTCCGCTTGAAGTGCGCCAGGTCCTCCGGCAGGTGCCAGGGCATGCCGCCGTCGCGGCCGATGACGCCGTTGCTGGTCTGTGCCCAGATCATGCCGACCACCGGCGCGGCGAACTTCCCGGACCATCCGACTCCGAGCACGGCTTCGGCGACGCTGTCCGGGTAGGGACGCGCGGCGAGGTGGTCGGCGCTCATACGGCCACCGGTGCCTTGATGGCCGGGTGGTGCTGGTAGTCGGCCACCTCGAAGTCCTCCAGCGAGTAGTCGAAAATGCTCTCCGGCTTCCGCAGGATGTTGAGCGTGGGGTAAGGATACGGGGCGCGCGAGAGCTGCTCGCGGACCTGGTCCACGTGGTCGTCGTAGACGTGCACGTCTCCGCCGGTCCACACGAATTCGCCCGGCTCCAGGCCCACCTGCTGGGCCAGCATCAGGGTGAGCAGCGCGTAGGAAGCGATGTTGAAGGGCACGCCCAGGAACATGTCGGCGCTGCGCTGGTACAGCTGGCAGGAGAGCTTGCCGTCCGCCACGTAGAACTGGAAGAACGCGTGGCACGGCGGCAGGGCCATGTTCTTGATGTCCGCCACGTTCCACGCGGACACGATGTGCCGGCGCGAATCCGGATTGTTCCTCAGGTCCTCGACCAGTTGGGCGATCTGGTCGATGTGCCCGCCGTCGGGCGTGGGCCAGGACCGCCACTGCACCCCGTAGACCGGGCCGAGCTCGCCGTCGGCGTCAGCCCATTCGTTCCAGATCTTCACGCCGCGTTCCTGCAGCCATTTCACGTTCGAGTCGCCGCGCAGGAACCACAGCAGCTCCAGCGCCACGGACTTGAAATGCACGCGCTTGGTGGTGATCAGCGGGAAACCCTGGGCCAGGTCGTAGCGGAGCTGGCGGCCGAAGACGCTGCGGGTGCCGGTGCCGGTGCGGTCGGATTTGGCCGTGCCGTTGGCCATGACGTCGCGCAGCAGGTCCTCGTACGGGGTGGGAATCGCGTTCACAGCGTCCAGTGTAGTTGAGGTGCCTGGTTCAGCCGGGCGGCGGCAGGGCGCGGCGACTCACGGCCGGGAAGGGTCCTGCGGGCTGGAGGGTCCGTTGCCGGGGAAGCTGTGCCCGTGCCCGCCGTCGCCGCGAAGGCCGTGCCCCTTCCGGCCGCTGCCGGGCCGGCCGTGGGCCTGCGGCACCGGGTGGCCGACGTGGGCCGCGACGGACCGGTGCGGGCGCGACGGGCCGGGCAGCAGCGCCAGCACGATCGCGGCCAGGTACAGCACGGCGGCGGTGATCCGCAGCGCGGTATGCGCGCCGGGGGAGAGCTGGTGCAGGTGCAGTGCGACACCGCCGTCGAGGAACCAGCCCCACGCCGCCGGATGCGAGGTGAGCAGCTGGGCGGTCAGGGCAATCAGCCCGGCTGCGGTCATCCGGGCCAGCCGAAAGGCCGAGACCCGGCGCAGCAGGTTGTCCGCCCCCGGAGTCGCCTCGAGCAGCGGCGGGCGGCGGTGCACCAGCAGGAGGGTGGCGGCACCGAGCAGGAGCAGCGCCAGCCCGACGACGGCGCAGGCGGCCAGCAGGTCCGGCAGGCGGCCGGGGGCCGCCAGGTTGAACCCGATAACCGCCGCCAGCAGCACCGCCCCGGCGGCCACGGCGGTGAGCATCGGCCGCGCAACCAGGCCGAGGGCGGGCCACGGCTTGGCGGCCGGACCGGGCCGGACCGCGGGGCCGTGCCCGGCGATGGACGGGGCGGCGGGCCTGGTGTGGCCGCGCCACAGCCGGATCTCTCCGGCGGCAATGGCGCCCAGGAACAGGGCGGCCGGAACGGCTATCGCGAGTGGCAGCAAGGGCAGCGGTGAAGCGGGGGCACCGGCGGGCGCGGCGTCGACCACGGTCACGGGCGCGGCGAAACTGGCCCAGCTCCCGAACAGCAGCAGCGCCAGCACCGTCACGATGGTCCCGGCGGTGCGCGCCGTCGTCGTGATTCCCAGGCCCGCGGCGAAGCTGCCGCGGTACGGGACAGGCGGGGAGGAAGCATCCCCCGGTGGGTCGGCCCTGGACAGGGGCGGCGGCCGCCAGAGGGCCATGGCGATCATCAGCGCGACGGTCGTTCCGCCGGCAAGCTGCTGGACGGGTTCCCATCCCGTCGCGGGCGCGGGCCCGTCGGGCAAGAGGTGGGGCCCCTGCGCGTTGGCGAAGCTGACCGCCATGGTGCCGAGCGAGGCGAAAAGCAAGGTAGCGGTGCGGAACAAGCGGTTGATCAGGATTCGTCGCAGGATGGCGTTGTCCTCGCGGCTGAGCGAGTCCAGGGAGCGCCGGCGCACGATGACCGCCGTCGCTGCGGCGACGCCGGCTGCGAGGGTGAGGATGCCGATCAGCAGGATCGGAGCGAAGTAGCCGCCGGATTGCCGGCCGGTGAAGTCCCCGGAAATTTCGACGGCGTCGAAGGTCCGGGTGCCGCTGACGCCTTCGATGCCCGGCAGCTCGCGGATGGCTGCCGCCGCCGCCACGGCCAGCGCTGCCGTCGCGGCCATCACCGCGAGCAGCCCCCGCGGGAGGTAGTCGCGGATGCGCCGGGCGGTGATGTCGGCCCGGCGGACGCTGCCTCGGGGCCTCGGCCAGCTGTACTGGCCGATGATGTAGATCCCGGCCAGGCTGACCAGCGGCACCAGGAGGATCAGCAGCCCGGCCAGCCAGGACGGTTGCGGGGCGTGGCCCGGGGCGTAGTAGTACGCGGGGATGCGCCCGACCTCCGACGCCGCGGACAGGCCACTGGCGAAGAACGCGACGAGCGCGGTCCAGAACGCGTGCATCCGGGCCGCCTCGCGCGCGGAAGCATCGGAAGCGCCCGAAGCCGCGGACGGGGCGGCGGATGGAGCGCGCCCGGCGTCGCTGTGGCCCGCTATGAACCGCAACACCGCGTAGATGATGACGGCGCCGATCAGCAGGCCGGTCATGGTGCTGGTGAGCGAGCCCACGTTCCCCCTCGTGCTGCATCAATGGATCAACTATTGATACAAACAAACAGGCGGTCAAGAGGCTGTCGCTGCGCCCGCAGGCGGCGGTTTCAGTCGTCGTAGGCCTCGAGGATTTCGAGCGCGACGATGCGCCCGCGCCGCTGCTTGGCGATGTGGCAGACCAGCACGGCTCCCGGCCGCAGGTAGGGGTCGTCCGTGGGCAGCTGCGCGGCGAGTTCGGGATCCATTCGGTCGGCCAGCACGTTGAACAGGTTCGGCAACACCGGCCGGTGGCTGCAGACGGCGGTGGGCTTCCCCTTGTCGAGCATCTGGACGAGGGCGGCCCGGGCCTTCTTCGGGTTGCGCTCGTTGTTGTGCTCGGTGATGGCCTCGACGGTCCGCAGCTTGGTCTGGGTGTGCAGCACGTACGGGGTGACGGTCTGCACGCAGCGCAGCCAGGGGCTCGAGACGATCCGCTTGGGTTTCCACGCGGACAGCATCCGGCACACCGCCAGCGCCTGCCGCCGCCCGGTGGCCACCAGCGGGCGCTCGCCCTCGGCCTGCGACCAGGCGGACCGCGGTTTGGCCTTGGCATGGCGGACGACGACGAACGGATAGGTATCGAGTTCGTCCCGCCGGTGCGCGGCCTCCAACGCGTCCAGCGGTTCCACGTCGGAACGGTTGGAAAGGAGTCCGCGGGCCTCGTCGGGCGGACACCACAGCACGCGGTCCACCTCGTCGCCGTCGGGCACGGGGTCCTGTCTCTCCAGCTTGGCGGCCCAATACACCACCTGCTTGAGACCGGCCCTGACTCGGTACCGGATGGTGGGCAGCGGGATGCCCAGCCGCACCTGGACGCCGATCTCCTCGTGCACCTCGCGGACGGCGCACTCGGGCGTGGTTTCGCCCCTGTCCAGCTTGCCCTTGGGCCAGGACCAGTCGTCATAGCGCGGCCGGTGGATCAGCAGCACTTCCAGCCGGCCCTGGCGGACGCGCCAGCACAAAGCCCCGGCGGCGGTGATCTTGACGCCCGGGGGAGCGCCGGCGTCGCTGGTCTTGCTCTGCGTCATCAGCGGCGGGTGGCGGTGCGCTGGCGGGAGCGGGAGGCGAGCAGCCAGGACTGGATGTCGGACAGCGGGTTGCCGTCGTCGTCCTTGTGGTGCCTGGTCCACGTGCCGTCGCTGTCCAGGTGCCAGCTGGCGGTGGCGGGGTCCATGTAGCGGTCCATCAGGGCCAGCAGGTCGTTGATGTCCTCGCGGGAGTTCAGTTGCACCAGCGCCTCCACGCGGCGGTCGAGGTTGCGGTGCATCATGTCGGCGGAACCGATGTAGACCACCGGCTCGCCGCCGTTGGCAAAGCCGAACACGCGCGAATGTTCCAGGAACCGGCCGAGGACGGAACGGACCCGGATGTTCTCGCTCAACCCCGGAACGCCCGGGCGCACGGCGCAGATCCCCCGGACAATCACGTCCACCCTCACGCCGGCCTGCGAGGCGCGGTAGAGCGAGTCGATGACGGCCTCGTCCACCATCGAGTTCACCTTGATCACCACGCGGGCGGCACGGCCGGCCTTGCTGTTGGCGATCTCCTTCTCGATCCGGTCGATCAGTCCGGAGCGCACCGACCGCGGGGCCACCAGCAGGCGCTTGAACGTGGACTTCGGGGCGTAGCCGGAGAGCTGGTTGAACAGCTTGGACAGGTCCTCGCCCACCTGGTAGTTCGACGTCAGCAGGCCAAGGTCCTCGTAATAGCGTGCGGTGCGCGGGTGGTAGTTGCCGGTGCCGATGTGGCAGTAGCGGCGCAGCCCGTCGCCTTCCTGGCGGACCACCAGCGAGAGCTTGCAGTGGGTCTTCAGGCCCACGATGCCGTAGACCACGTGGACGCCGGCCTGTTCCAGCTTCCGCGCCCAGTCGATGTTTGCCTGCTCGTCGAACCGGGCCTTGATCTCCACCAGCGCCAGCACCTGCTTGCCCGCTTCGGCGGCGTCGATCAACGCGTCCACGATCGGCGAATCGCCCGAGGTCCGGTACAGGGTCTGCTTGATCGCCTGCACCTTCGGGTCGGTGGCGGCCTGTTCCAGGAAGGCCTGCACGGAGGTGGAGAACGAGTCGTACGGATGGTGCAGCAGAATGTCGCGCCGGCGCATGGCCGCGAAGACGTTCGCCGCCTTGGACGTTTCGCTTTCGTTCAGGTGGCGGCTGGTGTGCGCCAGCTGCTTGGGGTACTTCATGTCCGGCCGGTCGATCTGGTAGATCGCCTCCACGCCGCGGAGGTCCAGCGGCGCCGGCAGTGCGTACACCTCGGATTCATCGACGCCGAGCTCGCGCACCAGCAGCTCGCGCACGCTGGGGTTGATGTCCGTGGCCACTTCCAGCCGCACGGGCGGTCCGAACCGGCGGCGCAGCAGTTCCTTTTCCAGCGCCTGAAGCAGGTTTTCGGCGTCGTCCTCTTCGACTTCCAGGTCCTCGTTGCGGGTGACCCGGAAGGTGTGGTGTTCCAGCACCTCCATGCCCTGGAAGAGCAGGTCCAGGTGCTGGGCGATGACGTCTTCCAGCGTGATGAAGCGGGCCGTGCGGCCGGGGACCGAGCCGGCGCGGGGGCCGTCCACGGGGATCAGCCGCGAGAGCTGGTCCGGCACCTTGAGGCGGGCAAAGAGCTCCTTCTCGCTCACCGGGTTGCGCACGACCACGGCCAGGTTCAGGGAGAGCCCGGAGATGTACGGGAAGGGGTGGGCCGGGTCCACCGCCAGCGGCGTCAGGATCGGGAACACCCGCTCCCGGAACATCACGGAGAGTTCGGTGCGCGCCGCCTCATCCAACTCATCCCAGCGCACGATGTGGATGTGCTCGTAGGCCAGCGCCGGGCGGATCTGCTCGGCGAAAATCCGGGCATGGCGCTGCTGCAGCTTGTGCGCGGCAATCTTGATCTGCTCCAGCTGCTCGCTCGGGGAGAGCCCTGCGGCGGACGGCACCGCCAACCCGGTGGCGATCCGGCGCTTCAAGCCTGCCACCCGGACCATGAAGAACTCGTCCAGGTTGGAGGCGAAGATGGACAGGAAGTTCAGCCGCTCCAGCAGGTAGAGGTCTTCGTCCTCGGCCAGTTCCAAGACCCGTGCGTTGAAGTCCAGCCAGCTGATTTCCCGGTCCAGGAAGCGTTCCAGGGTGAAGTCCCCGTCGGGCGCGAGCGAGGGGGCGAATTCCGGAATGTCGATGCGGTCCTGGGTGGCGCGGGCAGGAACCATCTCGGAGGACCCTAGGCGGGGAATGGCTGCGGCTTCGGGTTCGATGACCATGCTCTCTCCTGCGGCGTTGGGGCGGGCCGGACATACCTCATCGTAGAGGCGCCAGATAGCTATAAGGTTACCGACTATTGCGCGCCGGCCTGCCCCTGCGGTGCGTACATCACATCCGTATCCCAGCGGGTGAAACCAAGCTTGCGGTAAAGCGCCACGGCGGGCTCGTTGTCCGCGTCGACGTAGAGCATGATGGCGTGCTCGCCGGCGTCCTGCAGGTGCTTGATGCCGGCGATGGTCAGCGCCTTGCCCAGCCCTGTGCCCTGCGCCTGCGGGGTCACGCCCACGACGTAGACTTCGCCGATGGACGGGTGGCTGCCCGAGCGCGGGTGCACCTTGGTCCAGTGGAACCCCAGCAAACCGCCGCCGTCCTCGCGCTCGGCCAACAGGAAGCCGGCCGGATCGAACCAGTCCTCGGCCATCCGGGCCTGCAGGTCGGCGAGCGTCATGGCGCCCTGTTCGGGGTGGTCGGCGAAGGCTGCGGCGTTGGCGGCAAGCCATGCCTCCTCGTCCCGGCCGGGCACGAAGGAACGGATGGCGACGCCGGGCGGCAGCTCGGCGGCCGGCAGGCCCGCCGGGTGGGTCAGGCGCATCCGCCACAACTCGCGGACCGGGGCGAAACCGAAGCGCGCGGCCAGCCGACCCGCGGCCTCGTGGCCGCCGTGCGACCAGGCCTTCAGGTTGGGCAGCCCGGTGTGGTGCTGAACCGCCTCTACCAGCCGGGTCCCGACGCCTTCGCCGCGGTAGGAAGGGTGCACCACCAGTTCCAGGACGCTTTCGGCGCCGGGGGCGGTGGCCAGGCTGACGACGGCGACGCCAGCCAGCGCGGTCGCCGTGGCGGGATCCGAGCGCTCCTCGCCGGCATACGTCGCCAGCACCATCACGTCGGCCGACTCGGGGGAGCGCAAATTCACCCAGGTCTGTTCGGAGAGCGGGGGGTTGCCGTCGGACTCCTCGGCGGCGGCGGCCAGCGCCTTGATGTCCGCGAGGGTCTCGGCGTCGGGGGCGCCCTTGATGGTCAGCACGGGCCAGAGGTCCGAATCCGATGCAGTCATGAGCACAGACTATCCGAGCAGCCTCTTGGCGCGGGAGGGCGCGGCGGTTTGCGGGGAACCGCCGTCGGGTGCTGGTTCCCCCGCCTAACCCGATGCGTCAGCCGCTCACGCCGCTGGGTTCTTCTTCCGCCTCGCGGACCAGGGTGAAGCGGTAGCCGACATTGCGGACCGTGCCGATCAGTTGCTCGTGGTCCGGGCCCAGCTTGGCGCGCAGCCGCCGCACATGCACGTCGACCGTGCGCGTGCCGCCATAGTAGTCGTAGCCCCAGACCTCGTGCAGCAGCTGGTCGCGGGTGAACACCCGGCCCGGGTGCTGGGCCAGGTACTTGAGCAGTTCGAATTCCTTGTAGGTCAGGTTCAGCGGCTGCCCGCCGACGCGCGCGCTGTAGCTGGCCTCGTCGATCACCACGCCGGAAGCGTGGATTTCCGTCCCGGTGTCCTCTTCGCCGGCATGGGCGCGGGCGATCACCAGCCGCAGCCGCGCCTCGACTTCGGCCGGTCCGGCGGTCACCAGCACCACGTCGTCGGCAAGCCAGTTGGCGCTGACGGCGGCCATGCCGCCTTCGGTGAGCACCAACATCAGCGGTGCCCCGAGCCCGGTGGCCTTCAGCAGTTGGGTGAGCGAGCGCGCCGCGGCCAGGTCCTTGCGGGCGTCCACCATGACCACGTCGGCCGGGTCGGCTTCCAGCAGGGCGGTCGGTTCGGCCGGCAGGATGTGGACCTTGTGGTTCAACAGCTCGAGGGCGGGCAGGACGTCGATGGACGAGCCGGAACTGTTGGTCAACAGCAGAATGTGCGGCATGGTTCCTCCAGGGGTTTTCGCGGCGCACATCATCGGGCTGGGCCCGGTAGGTCCTCACACACGCAGCGCACCCTGCCGGACGGTGGCATAAGTATAGCGCCGCGCCCTGCGGCGCCGCGGTTTCTCGCCGCGCCCCTGCGTCATAGGGCAGTATGACTAGCGTGAAAACGTGGATCGTCGCCGCAGCCGCTGCCGCCGTACTGTGCGCCGTCATCGGTGCCTCCTACCTGTCCCTCCCGGTGCTGACGGCAGTGGTGTGCGTCGCCGCGGTGGTGATCGGGATCGGCTGGCCGGTGCTGCTGGGCGTGCCGGCCAAAAAGACCCTCGCCGCCGTCATCTCCTTGGCAGGGATTGCGACGGCGGTGCTTGCCGGCCTCGCGCCCGCAGGCATGCCGCTGCTGTGGATGGCGGTGGTGATCGCGCTGGGCGTGATGGCCGTCTTCCTGATCCAGCTGCTCCGCGGCACCGGCCAGCCCCGGCGGCTCGAATCGACCTTCGGCGCCAGCGCCGGCCTGGTGCTCACCTCGCTGGGCGCCGGCTGGGTCGCTGCCGACCGGCTCTCGGCCAATTCGAACAATGGCGGCATGATGCTGGTGACCGGGATCAGCATGCTGGTGGCCATCGGCGTCTGCCTGCTGCCCTGGCCGGACCGGATCGTCGCGCCGCTGGGCGTGGTTTTGGCCCCGCTGGCGGGGGCGTTGGCCGCACCCTTGTTCTCCACCGTCCCGATGCTGCCCGCCGCGGCAGTGGGAGCCGTCGCCGGCATCATCCTGGTCAGTTTCCGCCGGCTCGTCCTGGCCGACGGCGGTCCCACCCGCCTGCCGGCGATGCTCGCCGTCGGCGCAGCCCCGGTCATGGCCGCCGGATCGTTGGTCTACTTCCTGGAGCGGATGCTGCTGCGCTGAATGAGCGAGGTCACAGCGCGGGCCGCGTCTCGAACAGGCATCCTCCGGTCCGGGCCGTTACTATGGAGCCATGTCTTATCTCGGTCTTGAAATCTTCTTCCTGTCCCTGCTGGTACTGGCAGGCCTGGCGATGGCCGGGTTCGCCTCGCTCGTGGTTGTCCGCCTGTTCAAGGGCCAGAAGTAAACAGCCCGGCACTGAACCATGCCGATTGAACTCCCGACGGAGCTGACCCCGGAGCTGGTGCCGCTGTCCTGGCTGCTGGGCACCTGGGAAGGTGCCGGCCGCTTGGGCGCGGGCGAGGAGGGGGACGAACATTTCGTCCAGAAGGCCACGTTCACGCAGAACGGCCTGCCCTACCTGCAGTACACCGCCGAAAGTTGGCTGACCGACGAGGATGGCAACCGGTTGCGCCCGCTGTCGGTGGAAACCGGCTTCTGGGCGCTGGACCGCAAGCTCAACGATGCCGACGTCGGCCCGGGCCTGGTCCCCGCCGAAATCGTGCCGGCCTTGCGGTCCGCGGACGAGGTCGAAGAGCTGCGCAACGCCGACGGCGGCTTCGACATCACCGCGACCATCGTGCATCCGGGCGGCATCTCCGAGCTTTACTACGGGCAGATCAAGGGTCCGCGCGTGCAGCTGAGCACCGACATGGTGATGCGCGGATCGCAGTCCAAGGACTACAGCGCCGCCACCCGCATCTTCGGCCTGGTCAACAACGATCTCTACTGGCGCTGGGACGTGGCCGAGGCGAAGGGCAAGGACCTGGCCCCGCACGCTTCGGCGATCCTCGCCAAGCGCGCCTAGCCGGCCGGGAATTTGGCGCGGCCGCCGGGAGTTGACGCCGATATGACCTACCGCAGCCCTTTGCTCCTGCAGCCCGGCGCCGTCGAAGCCTCCGGGGCCGACGCCGGCGTCGCCGCCCACTACTCCGACCCGCTGCGCGAACAACGCGCGCTGGCCCGCGGCGAGGCCGTGACGGACCTTTCCCACCGCGGGGTAGTGACGGTGGCCGGCGAAGACCGGTTGAGCTGGCTGAACACGCTCTCCTCGCAGCTGCTGTTGAACCTGAAGCCGGGCCAGTCCAGCGAAGCGCTGCTGCTCACGGTGCAGGGCCGGATCGAATACGACGCCCGCATCGTCGACGACGGCGAACGCACCTGGCTGATCGTCGAAGCCTTCGAGGCGGCGCCGCTGGCCGCATGGCTGGACTCGATGAAGTTCATGCTGCGGGTAGACGTTGCCGATGTCTCCGCCGACTGGGCGGTAGTGGGTTCGGTCAAGCCCGTCCCGGCCTTCGAGGGCCGCACCGTGTGGCAGGATCCGTGGCCGCAGATCGGTGCCGGCGGCTATGCCTACACCGGGATCGAGGAACCAAAGCACCCCGGCCTGGAACGGTCCTGGTACGAATACCTGCTGCCGGCGGCCGAACTGGAAACGGCCGCCTCCGGGCTGCAGTTGGCCGGGGTCTGGGCGGCCGAGGCGCTGCGGATCGCCGCCTGGCGGCCGCGCGTCGGGGCGGAGACCGACGAGAAGACCATTCCGCACGAACTGGACCTGATCCGTACCGCCGTGCACCTGGAGAAGGGCTGCTACAAGGGCCAGGAAACCATCGCCCGCGTGCACAACCTGGGCCGGCCGCCGCGCCGGTTGGTGTTCCTGCAGTTGGACGGCTCGCAGCACACGCTGCCGGTCCCGGGCAGCGACGTGATGCTCGGCGACAAACTCGTCGGCACGGTCACCTCCGCGGCGCAACACTACGAGATGGGACCGATTGCGCTGGCCGTGGTCAAGCGCTCGGTCGATCCGCAGGCGCAGTTGACGGTGCTGGACGCCGGCGAGAGCTACGACGCCGCCCAGGAAGTGATTGTCACTCCCGACGCAGGCCAGGTGGTCGGCCGGCAGACCGGGTTCCTGCGCCCGCCGCGCTGAGCCAGGTTGCGGCCGCGCCGCGCTGAGCCAGGTTCCTGCGTCCGCCGGCTGAGCCACGGCCGGGCCCGCGCCGCCGGGGTCAGGTCCGCTTTTGCAGGATCACCGATGTCTGGGTGCCGGCATCCCAGAATCCCAGGCTCGCGGCCAGCGCGCGGGAGGCCCTGTTCTCTTCGTGCGAGCGCCATTGCGGAATGAGTCCGGAGGAGAGCGCCTCGTGGCCCGCGATCGCGGCGATCAACGCGCCGGCTCCGCGGCGCCGGTAGGCGGGGGCGGTCAGGACGCCCACGTGGCCGAGGATCTGCTGCCACTCCTGGTAGCCCGCACCCGCCATCGGGGTGCTCCCGTCCAGCAGCACGAACGACTTGTCCATGCCGGCCAGCGCCGCTTCGTGCTTGTCATCGGGCGGGCACATGTCTTCCAGGCGGGCGACGTCGCTGCCGGCGGTGGAAACCAATGCCTCCCGTTCGGGTTGCACCACCGGAAGGTCTTCGGCGTAGGACAGCACGGCCTTGCCCAGCCCGTGCCCGCCGTGCTCCCGGCTCAACTGCATCAGCGTCTGGTGTTCGGCCAGGTCGTCGTCCGAGTACCGGGCTGCCGCCGCAACGGCCCATTCCGGGCCGACCAGCGCCGACCGGCCGAACAAGCGCACGAAGGTGAGCGTCCCGGCGTCCTCGTTAATCCGGGTCAGCCGATCGCCGGCAGAGGCGAAGGCGCTGTCGGAAAATCCGAGCAACCGCGCCCACGCCAGCAGCACAATGTCAGCCGTCCCTGCGTCCAATCGCATACCAGCCACACTACTGAACGCTCAGCCGAAGAGAACCCTTGCCTCGTCGTAACGATGCTGCGGGACGGTTTTTAAGTTGTTCAGCGCCGACTCGAAGCCCACGTGCACAACGTCGGTGCCTTTCAGGGCCACCATGCTGCCCCATCGTTTCTCCACCACCGAATCCACCGCCGCCATGCCCAGCCGTGTGGCCAGCACGCGGTCGTAGCCGGAGGGGACGCCGCCGCGCTGGATGTGCCCCAGCGTGGTGGCGCGGGTTTCGATCCCGGTGCGCATTTCCAGTTCGGGGGCCAGCCGTTCGCCGATGCCGCCCAGCCTCGGCCGCCCGTAGCTGTCCACCCCGCGCTCGGCGTGCGGGCCCAGTTCGCCGTCGGGCACCCAGCCTTCGGCCACCACCACCAGCGGTGCGCGGCCGCGCTTTTGCGCGTGCAGCACCCACTCGGACACCTGGTCCATGGTCACGCGCTGCTCGGGGATCAGGATGGCGTGTGCGCCGGTGGCCATGCCCGCGTGCAGGGCGATCCAGCCCACGTTGCGGCCCATCACCTCGGCGATCATGCAGCGGTGGTGCGATTCGCCGGTGGTGCGCAGCCGGTCGATCGCCTCGGTGGCGATCTGCACAGCGGTGTCGAAACCGAAGGTGTAGTCGGTGGCCTCCAGGTCGTTGTCGATGGTCTTGGGCACGCCGACGATCTTCAGCCCGGCCTGGGTGAGCCGGTAGGCGCCGGCCAAGGTGCCCTCGCCGCCGATCACGATCACCGCGTCCACGCCCAGCCGGTCCAGCGTCTGCTGGATCTTCTCCGGCCCGCCGTTCGGTCCGTCGAACGGGTTGGTGCGCGAGGTGCCCAGGATCGTGCCGCCCTGCTTGGAAATGCCCCGCACCTGGTTCCGCGGCAGGTCCATGATGTCGCCCTCGACCACGCCGCGCCAGCCGTCGCGGAAGCCGACAAACTCGTGCCCGTGCACCGTGATGCCCTTGAGCACGATGCCGCGGATCACCGCATTCAGGCCGGGGCAATCCCCGCCGCTGGTCATGATGCCAATCCTCATGGGTACTCCTTCTCGGTTGCTGGCCGGTCGGCGCGAGCACCCCATTGAGCCCGCCTCGATTCTATGCAGGAACCCCGGCCGGAGTCATTCGGGCGGGGAGCGGCGACCCTGACCGGGGGAGGCCCGGCCGGCGGGCCGGCAGCTCAGCCGGGCAGCAGGCCGTGCTGCATGGCGACCACGACGGCGCGCGTGCGGTCGTCGACGTCGAGCTTGGCGAAGATCCGCAGCAGGTGCGTCTTCACCGTGGTCTCGGCGATGAACAGCCGAGCCGCAATAGCCGGGTTGCTCAGGCCGTCCGCCACCGCCCCCAGCACCTCGGTCTCCCGGGCCGACAGCGCCGGCGGCGCGGGCGCGCGCATCCGCGAGACCAGCTTGGCCGCGATCGGCGGCGCCAGGACGGTCTCGCCGCGGGCGGCGCCGAAGACGGCGGCGATCAGCGCCTCGCCGGGGGTGTCCTTGAGCAGGTAGCCCACCGCGCCGGCCTCAACCGCACGCACGATGTCGGTGTCGCCGTCGTACGTGGTCAGGATCAACACCTTGGTGTCCGGCCGGGCGTCAACTATTCGCGCGGTGGCGTCCGCGCCGTCCAGCCGGGGCATCCGCAGGTCCATGAGGACGACGTCGGCGTCCAGTTCCAGCGCGGCACTCACCGCCGCGGCGCCGTCGGGAGCCTGGGCCACCACCTGCAGCCCGTCCTCGGTGCCCAGCAGGCCGGCCAGCCCGGCGCGGACCACGGGGTGGTCGTCGGCGATGACCACCCGGATCCGGGCGGCGGCGGTGGCGTTGCCGGGGCCGTCCGGATGGGGTTCAGCGGACAAGGCCGGCTCCTTCGTGCAGTTGCAGCGGGATGGTCATGGTCAGCCGGGTGCCGTCGCCGGGCGCCGAGTCCACGTCGAGGCTGCCGCCGATGCCGGACAGCCGGTCGGCCATGGCGCGCAGCCCGTAGCTGTCGCCCGAGGTCCCCGCGCCGGGGACGAAGCCGGCGCCGTCGTCGTCCACGGAGAGCACCAATAACGCGCCGTCGAGGTGCAGGCGCAGCCGCGCCGAGCCCGCACGGGCATGCCGGCGGACGTTGGCCAAGGCCTCCTGGGCGGCCCGCAGCACCACCACCTGCTGCGCCGGCGTGAGTTCCGGCAGCGCCGGCGGCAGTTCCACGCTCAGCCGGGCGCCGTTCAGGCCGGTGGTCTCGAGCCGCCGCAGCGCGCCGAGCAGGTCGCCGCCGGCCAGCTGGGTGGGGCCGGAGGCCGCAATCAGGGCCCGCGCTTCCTGCAGGTTGTCCCGTGCGGTGTCCCGGATTCCGGCCAGGGAGGACGCGAGCCCGGCCGGCAGCGGGGTGCCGGCCTTGCGCAGCCGGGCCTGGGCCGCCTCCGAGAGCATCACGATCGAGGTGAAGCCCTGCGCCAGCGTGTCGTGGATTTCGCGGGCCATCCGCTCCCGTTCGGCCATGGCGCCTTGGCGCTCGTGTGCGGCAGCCAGTTCCGCCCGGGCGGCGTTGAGCTCCGCGATCAGGTCCGCGCGCTGCTCGCTCTGTTCGATGATCTTGTAGATCCACAGGCCCAGCAGCGTGCTGGCCAGGAAGGAGATCACCGCCTGCAGCCCGGCGGCCAGCAGCCCGGTGGCGCCGGTGCCGAACAGGTGCAGCTGGCCGGCCGCCACCAGCACGCAGATCAGCGCCGAGGCCACCACGCCGTTGCGCTCCGATCCGGCGAACATCCACACCTGCGGGAACGCGATGAAGAGGATGATCGATCCGGCGCCGGAGAGGAACGCCAGGTAGGTGACCACGGCGATCAGCAGCACCACGTACAGCTTCGGCTTCCAGGTGTCCAAGTCGTTCGCCCTGGTCAGGAACGGGTAGGCGACCCCGAGGAGGACGAGGGCCGCCACCGCCGATGTCCTGGCGGGGTTCCCCGCGTCAGCGCCGACCCAGACGATGACGGCGACCGTCGCCAGTGAGGCGTAGAACCCGAGGTGCCACCACTTCAAACCGCGGAACCAGATCGAGTCCCCGGCGGACGGAGGCGCCGTCGCAGGCGTGACCGCGGATTCACTCATGGCATCACCTTACGACGGGCCCTGCTGCGCGGTGCTCTTCCGCGCGGGGTTACTTCTGTGGGGGCCAACGGAACATCAGCCGGGTCAGCACCAGGCCGCCGGCCAGCCAGATGAAGATGACGACGGCGGACATCCCCAGGTTCCAGGACCCGCCGGGCTCCGCCGCCTCCCAGCCCTCCGGAAGGAACACCGAGCGCATGCCGCTGGCCGTCCAGCGCAGCGGCGTCAGGTCCGCGATGCCGCGCAGCCAGTCCGGGATCTGCGGGAAGGGGAAATACACGCCGGAGATGAAGGACAGCAGCAGCGGCGGTACGGCGGCCATGGTGGATGCGGAGGGGCCGGACCTGGCGAGGCAGGCGAAGGCGATCCCCACCGCAGACCAGGCCGCCGTGGACCCCAGCAGCAGCCACGCGAGCGTCAGCCAGGCGTCCGCCGTCGTCGGCAAAGGCACGTTGAACAGGAACCGGGCACCCAGCAGCAGCAGCGCCGTTTGCGTCATGATCAGGATGAGCGTCATTCCGGTCTTGCCCAGGAAGTAGGACAGGCTGGGCAGCGGCGTTCCGGCCAGACGCTTGATGCTGCCGTTGAACCGTTCGGTGGCCACGTAGGCGCTGAGGTTCTGGAAGCCGCTCAGGACGGTGCCCAGGGCCAGCATCGCGGGCAGGAAGTACGCGGCCGGGCGCAGCAGCAACTCCGGCCGCGCCGGATCACCCATCGACGCGTCGTCGCCGAACACGGTGCTGAACAGGCCCATCATGATCAGCGGGAACAGCAGGGTGAACACCACGGCGGCCGGGTCGCGCGAGAACATCCGCACCTCCAGCAGCGTCCGCTTCCAGCCCAGCAGCACGGCGTTCGGCCGCCAGGCGCTGACCGCCCCGGCGGGGCCGGTCTTCGAAGGGGCCGTGGCGTTCATGATGCGTCGGTCCTGTCCGTGTTGTGCTGCTGCAGCAGCCGAAGGTAGATGTCCTCGAGGTGCGGCACGCGCACCTGCAGGTTGGCTGGCTCCCGCCGTCCGCCGTCGCTGATGCGGTGCACCACCGCGGCCGGCTCGTCCGTGGTCTCGTCGTGGTCGCCGGCCTCGTCCGTCCAGCTGACCTTGGGCCGGCGCAGTGCCGCGCCGCCGATGGTTGCGGGCGTGCCTTCGGCCACCAGCCGGCCGGCCGCGATGACACCCAGCCGGTCCGCCAGCTGCTCGGCTTCGTCCAGGTAGTGGGTGGTGAGCACGATGGTGGTGCCGTCGGAACCCAGGCGGCGGATCAGCTCCCAGAAGGACCGCCTGGCCTCCGGGTCGAAGCCGGTGGTCGGTTCGTCCAGGAACAGCAGTTCGGGATTGCCGACCAGGCCCATGGCCACGTCCAGCCGACGGCGCTGGCCCCCGGAGAGGCTGCCGATCCGTGCGCCGGTCTTTTCTTCCAGCCCGACGGCGGCGATCACCTCGTCGACCGGGCGCGGGGCGGGGTAATAGGCGGCGAGGGCGCGCAGCGATTCGGCCACCTTCAGCTCACCGGCATCGGTGGCCTCCTGCAGCACGACCCCGATGCGGGCACGGAACCCCGCCGCCGCCCGGTACGGGTCGACGCCGAGCACGGTGGCGCGGCCAGAGGTTGGCTTCCGGTGGCCCTCCATCATCTCGATGGTCGTGCTTTTGCCCGCGCCGTTGGGCCCGAGCAGCGCGTACGTTTCGCCCGTGCGGATCCGCAGCGTGATGCCGTCCACGGCGCGGATGGTACCGCCCCCGGGACGGCGGTACTCCTTCACCAACCGGTCGAGGACGACGGCGATGCCCGGCCCGGCAGGATCGGCGCCGATGGAATCGGGTTCGGCGCCTTCCGGCTCGGAAGGAAAGGATTCGGGAGGATGGCCGGAGGCCGGCGCGCCCATGGCGTCCCGTGCGGCGCGGGCGGTGGCGGGTGTTCTCATGCTTCCAGCATGCCGGGGCCGGGTGCGTTGCCGGCACGTCCGTCCTGCCGAATCCGTTGTCCTCCGTTCGGTGGACAGCAGATCAGGACTTGCTGGCGAGCAGCTTCTCCAGCGCGATGCTGCCGTCGTACTTCGGCAGCAGCAGCCACAACACCAGGTAGGTGCCGACTCCGACGCCGGGGAACAGGAAGACCAGCAGGGTGGCGATCCGCACCCATGTCACGTCCCAGCCGAATTTGGCGGCAATGCCGCCGCAAATGCCGGCCACCCAGCGGTCGGGGCCGCGGCGGACGGGACTGGAGCGGAGCACTCGGTAAAAGGTATCCATGGAACCATGCTTTCGTGTTCGGGAGCTGTTGTCACTGGCAGATCGCCGTCGGCGGCCCGCGCGGGTGGCGCGGGCCGCCGGGGTGGTCGATCCTCGGCCGGTGCTCGGCCGGCGGCCTTGGGCTAGCGGTCCCGGTTGCGGGTGGCGCTCAGGACGCCGGCGACCACCAGGGCGATGCCGGAGCCGATCAACAGGGCGATCATGACGTAGGCCCAGTTGAAGCTGATGTCCCACCAGGTTCCGGCGAGCACCAGCAGGCCGACGGCCACGGCGATCAGGCCCCAGATGATGGTGCCTACGCGGGGACGGCGATCCTGGTCGTGGTTCAGTTGGCTGCTCATCGGATTTCCTCCAGTTCGCTGACGGTCATGATGTCGACGTTGCTGGCCACGCCCCGGACGGCCAGGATGATTTCCGGCTCCCCGCCGTCGTCGTTGATGATGTAGCTCCCCGGCTGCCAGACCCCGGACTGCCGTCCGCTGTCCGCGCCGGTGACGTATTCGACGTTGCCCAGCGCCATCTGCGTTTCCACCTTCACCGGGACGTCGTCGGGGATGATGACGGTGACGGAGGAGGCGACGGCGTTGACCGGGACGACGGCGGGGCCGCCAAAACGGGAACCGGAGACGGCCCGCAGGTCCACGGTGCCGTCGCCGGCCACTACGCTGTAGCCGTCACCCTGGGCCGGCGCCGCGGCGGAGGTCCAGGTGCGGCTGGAGGCGATGGCGAAGTTGGAGGCGGTCCATTGCGTTCCCGCGGAGAAGGCCAGCGCCAGGACCAGTCCCACGGCAGCCAGGAAACCGAGGACGCCCGAGGTTCGGCCGACGGCGCCCATCACGACGACGCCGATGCCGATCACGATCAGCGCCGCGGCGATAGCGACCGGTACGACGTTCCGGCCCAGGTCAACGAACTCCAGCGCGTTGAGTCCCAGGACCACGCCGGCGGCCAGCATGGCCGCGCCCAGAGTCAGGGCGATGGCCGCGCCAGAGGGACCGCGGGGGGCGGGCTTGTACGGCCTCGGTGCGGGCTGGGGATAGGGGCGCGGCTGCGGGTAGGCCTGCCGCGGCGGGCCCGGGGGGCCGCCGTGGCCCGCGTTGCCGAACCCGGCCGCGGACGCCGGCATCGAACCGTAGGGGGCGCCGGCGGTGTGGGCCGGGCCGGCATGGCTGCCCGGAGCCGGTGCCGCGGGGGCGGCGGAGCCGGGGGAGCCGGGGGCGGTCTTGTTGCGCGTGGCGAGCCAGTAGATGAAGAACCCCACCGCGCCGAGCCAGATGACGGCCCAGACGAAGCCGCCGAAGCCCCAGCCGCCGTCGTTGTCGAACCCGAATATCCAGTTGAACGGGCGGCTGAACACGCCCAGGGCCGTGAAGATCACCGCGCCGGTCATGCCTGCCGTCCAGTTGCTGCGGCCGGCTTCTTCCGCATGGATCCGGCCGTCCGGCTCGGGCAGCAGGGCCCACGCCACGCCGTAGAGCAGCACGCCGATGCCGCCGAAGACGGCCAGCAGGATGAACAGGCCGCGGACCAGGATCGGGTCCAGCCCGATCCGGTGCGCGACGCCGGAGGCTACGCCGCCGATCCAGCGGTCCTGCCCGCGGGCAACGCCCAGGTTGCGGAACCAGCTGAAGAACGCGTTGCTCTGCGCCGGGAAGCCGCCACCGGGCGGCGGCGGGTAAGCGCCGGCGCTGTCCGGCGGCGGCGGGAAGCCCCCGCCGCCCCCGGCGCGGCCGGCGTAACCGGGCCCGTCGCCCCAGGCCGCGTTGGCATGCGCCGCATCGGTGTAGCCCGCGCCCAGCGGGATGGTGGGGTTGGTGCCCGGAAGGATGGGTTCGGTCGGATTGGCGGGCCGGTCGTCGTAGCGTGCCGCGTCGTCAGGCAGCGGGGCGTCCGCGGGCTGTGCCGCGGCGCCATACCGCGAAGCGTCGTCGGGCAGCGGGGCAGCGCCGTCGTCGGCGCGGTCGCCGGTCCCGGCATCCTCTGCCTCGCCGGTCTCCGGCTGGACGGTCTCGCGCTCGCCGGGAGCCGGTGCCGGGCCCGTTGCCGGGCCCGGTTCCTGCCGGGAGTCCTGTGCTGCCGGTAGCTGGTCCGGTTCGTCTGTTCGTTCGGTGCCGTCGTTATCCGACGGGATCGGTGCGTGTGAGGTCATGGTTTGATCATTCCAACCCGCAGCCGTCTCCTCTATCGGGTGCCCCCCTGACCCTTCCCTGACCGGCGGGCCGGGGTTCCCCTGAATCAGCGCCCCACGGTAGGCCGGGTACTCCCGCGCGTGCTTGGATTGACCCATGAGAGAACCGCTCGTCCGCTCCACCGAGGACCGCATCATTGCGGGCGTGTGTACGGGCCTGGCCCGGCACCTGAACACCTCGGTCGCGATCGTCCGGGTCGGCATGGTGGTCCTGGCGCTCGCCGGGGGAGCGGGTGTGCTGCTCTACGTCTGGCTCTGGCTGCTGGTGCCGACCGCGGCGGATAAGGCCCTGGCGGCCGAGCGCGCCTTCAATCCCCGCGACATCGCGGAGAACTTCGCGCGGGGATTCGGCGCGCCGCCTCCCGGCCAGGAGCCCGTCGGCCGGCCCGTCGGCCGCCCCGGCGGGCAGCCCGGAGCGCTTCCGCAGGGCCCCGGAGCGACGGGCGCTCCGCGGCTGATGCAGCGCGGCGGCAAGGAAATCCTGATCGGCGCGGCCCTGGTCCTCGCAGGCGGCGCCGTCGTCGCCCAACTCGCGGGCATCAATTTGCCGTGGGGGACCTGGCTGCCCGTCCTCGCCATCGCGGCCGGCGCGGTGATCGCGTGGATGCAGCTGGACGATTCCCGGCGCAGCGGACTGATGGACCGCGCCGGTGCAACCGGGGCGCAGGGCGCCGTGCGGTTGCTGGCCGGGCTGGTCCTGGTGGTGGCCGGCATCGTCACCATGGTGTCCGGATCGATTACCTGGGAGGCCATGTGGCCCACGCTGTTCGCCTCGCTGGCCGTGCTGGCCGGGGTCCTGCTGGTTTTGGCACCGTGGGTGCTGAAGTACTGGCGGGACCTGGAGACCGAACGCTCCGGCCGCATCCGGGAAACCGAGCGCGCGGAAATCGCCGCGCACCTGCACGATTCGGTGCTGCAGACCTTGGCCCTGATCCAAAACCGCGCCGGTTCGGAACACGACGTTACCCGGTTGGCCCGCGCCCAAGAACGGGAACTGCGCGAATGGCTCTACCGGGACCAGCGGCAGGAAGAGGGCAACCTGGTGGACCGCGTGAAGGCGGTGGCCGCGGAAATCGAAGACGCCTACGGGCACCCCGTGGACGTCGTCGCCGTGGGCGACAGCGCGATGACCGACCGGCACGAGGTCCTGGTGCATGCCACCCGGGAAGCGGTGCAGAACGCGGCCAAACATGCGGGCGGCGGCATCTCCGTATACGTTGAATGCACACCGGGCAGCAGCGAAATTTTCGTCCGCGACCGCGGTCCCGGGTTCGAGCTCGCCGCCGTGCCGCCGGACCGGATGGGCGTGCGCGAATCGCTCATCGGCCGGATGGAGCGCCACGGCGGCCAGGCAAAAATCCGCAACACCGGCAGCGGCACCGAAGTCCACCTCAGCCTGCAGCACCCCCAGGAAGGAACCGCATCGTGACCGAACCCATCCGCGTGGTCGTTGTGGACGACCACGCCATCTTCCGTTCCGGCTTGAAAGCAGACCTGGACGGGCGGATCGAGGTGGTCGCCGAGGCCGCGACCGTGGAGCAGGCGATCGCGGCCATCCACGAGCAGCGGCCCGCGGTAGTGCTCCTGGACGTGCACCTGCCCGGAGGCAGGGGCGGCGGCGGGGCCGAGGTGGTGGCGGGCTGCGGGGACCTGCTGGGGGAGACCAAGTTCCTGGCGCTGAGCGTGTCCGACGCCGCCGAAGACGTAGTCACCGTCATCCGGGCCGGCGCCCGCGGGTACGTCACCAAGACAATCTCCGGCGCCGAAATCTCCGACGCCGTGGAGCGGGTGGCCGGCGGCGACGCGGCCTTCTCGCCGCGGCTGGCCGGGTTCGTCCTGGACGCCTTCGGCACGGCAGCCGTTGCCAATGTTGACGACGAACTGGACAAGCTCTCCGCGCGTGAACTGGAGGTCATGCGGCTGATCGCCCGCGGCTACCAGTACAAGGAAGTGGCCAAGGAACTGTTCATCTCCATCAAGACCGTCGAAACGCACGTCTCGTCCGTGCCGCGCAAGCTCCAGCTGTCCTCCCGGCACGAGCTGACCCGCTGGGCCGTTGACCGCCGGATCCTGTAGCGGGGGGCCGGACCCTGTTGTGCCCCAGGCGCCGGTGGTAGCTTGGTGGCACTGTCAGGACGGACCGCGCAGGAGGATCCATGACCGACTCCCCGCAGCACGACGAACTGCCGCTGCCGGACTACGACCACATACCGCTGGGCACTCTTCCGTCCCGGATCACGGGGCTGGACGAGCAGGGAATGACGGAGCTTCTGGCCTACGAACGTGAGCACGGGAACCGGCTCCCGGTCGTCCAGGTCCTCGAGCGCCGGCTCGAGGAACTGCGCGCCGGGGCAGAGCCGAGCGGCACCGCCACGCCGGACATGCCCGAAGTCGGCCGGAGCCAGGGCGGCTCCGCGGCGCGGCCGGAAACCTCCGGCCCGCAGGTGGTGCCGCCGTTCCACGGAAATCCGGCCCATCAATCGCAGCCCGAAAAGTAGCAGGCACGCCGCGGCCGGGCCGCCCGTTGGCTGCCCGGCCGCCACTCTTTCCGGCGGCTACTTGGCCTTCGCCAGGAAGTCCTGCAGCCGGCCGACGCCGGTGGCGAGGTCTTCGTCGCCGAGGGCGTAGGACAGCCGCACGAAGCCGGACGGCCCGAAGGCCTCGCCGGGAACGACGGCGACCTCGACCTCGTCGAGGATCAGCGAGGCAAGCTCGGCGGAGGTCGCCGGTCGGATGGCGCCGTCCGCCGTCGCGAATTCCTTGCCCAGCAGCCCGCGGACGTCGGCGTAGGCGTAGAACGCGCCCTCCGGCGTCGGGCATTCGACGCCGGCGATGGCGTTCAGGCCCTCGACCATGGCCTTGCGGCGGCGGTCGAAGGCCACCTTCATCTCGTCCACCGCGGTCAGCGGTCCGGACACGGCGGCCAGCGCTGCCATCTGGGACACGTTGGCCACGTTGGAGGTGGCGTGCGACTGCATATTGGTGGCGGCCTTGACCACGTCCTTGGGGCCGATCATCCAGCCCACCCGCCAGCCGGTCATGGCGTAGGTCTTGGCGACGCCGTTGAGGATGATGACCTTGTCGCCCAGTTCCGGCGCGGCCGTCGCGATGGAGGTGAAGGGCACGCCGTCGTACGTGAGGTGCTCGTAGATCTCGTCGGTGATGACCCACAAGCCCTTGGAGGCGGCCCACCGGCCGATTTCGGCGACCTGTTCCGGCTGGTAGACGGCGCCGGTCGGGTTGGACGGGGAGACGAAGAGCAGCACCTTGGTGTTTTCGGTCAGCGCGCCTTCGAGCTGGTCGACGGTGACCAGGTAGCCCTGCTCCGGCCCGGCGAAGACCTCCACCGGGACGCCGCCGGCCAGCCGGATCGCCTCCGGGTAGGTGGTCCAGAACGGCGTGGGGACCAGGACCTCGTCGCCCGGATCCAACAACGTGGCGAAGGATTCGTACACGGCCTGCTTGCCGCCGTTGGTCACCAGCACCTGGGCGGGATCCACCCGGTAGCCGGAATCGCGCAGCGTCTTGTCCGCGATGGCCTGCTTCAGTTCGGGCAGTCCGCCGGCGGGGGAGTAGCGGTGGAAGCGCGGCTGGCGGGCGGCCTCAATGGCGGCCTCCACGATGTAGTCCGGGGTCGGAAAGTCCGGTTCGCCCGCCCCGAAGCCAATCACCGGACGCCCGGCGGCCTTCAGCGCCTTCGCCTTGGCATCGACGGCGAGGGTGGCGGATTCGGCGATGGACGCAATGCGCCGGGAGACGCGGGCGTTGGCAGGCATGGGGTTCCCGTCTTCAGTAGCGTGTAGGACTGTTCCATAGTCTAGGTGCAGCCCGTCGGGGATGTCCTGCCGGCGGCGCCGCGGCCCCTCTGCACGCCCGTGGTCGGCGCCCGCGGAACCTGTTGGCGGTCCCGTTGGTCAGCGGGCCGGCGGAAATGTTGCATAATGGATCAGTCGCCTTTTGGGCGGCAAACGGGGTTCGGTTCGACGTCGGCGCATCGCTGACGTAAACTGGATCTTCGGTGTTGAAAACGCCATGATGTTCCATGCCCGCACGGCGGGGAACATCCGGCAGTATTCGGCTCCATAGGGTAGTGGCGCAATTGGTAGCGCAGCGGTCTCCAAAACCGCAGGTTGCAGGTTCGAGTCCTGTCTGCCCTGCGCAGAACCGCCGCAGGCATAACTGCAGCAGTTCAGCATCCCAGCACGAAGCAGCGGTCCAGGCCGGCCGAGGCCGTCCGGGGGCCGGACACCGGACAGAATGAGTGAGGCCAGGTTGACCGATACGTCTTCCAGCAGTCCCCAGGGGCGCCCCACCGGACGAAAGACCGAGAAGCGCGGTCTCTTCGCCCGGATCATTCTGTTTGTCCGCCAGATCATTGCCGAACTCAAAAAGGTCGTCACGCCGACCCGCAAGGAATTGCTGAACTACACGCTTGTGGTGATCGCTTTCGTGGCCATCATGATGTTGATCGTCACGGCACTGGATCTGGTTTTCGGTCAGGGCGCGTTCTTCGTCTTCGGAGACGGCATACCCGAACAGTAACGTCCGCGTTGCGGCAGCCGTACGGATGGATACGACGACGGCGCAAAGCCGCCGCGAGTCAAGTGAGCTGAAGAAGAAAGCAGGAAGCTAAGTGTCCGACCAGGAACTCGAAGCCCAGAACTCCGAAGAGAACGCGGAGCTGGAAGCCGACGAGCAGGTTACCGAGACCGGCACCGACGAGGTGCCGGCTTCTGGCGTTGACGCCGCAGACGAGGCTGCCGGTACCGATCTGGCGAGCGAGCTTGACCAGGCCGTCGAAGACGCCCCCGTCCTCGACGAGGCCGCCGAAGCCGCCGCCGAGGCGGACATGAGCGAAGCCGTGGCAGCCGACGAGGCCCCGGAAGAGGCCGAAGAGGCCGAGCAGACCGAAGAGGAAGCCCTCGAAGCATTCCGCGCCAAGCTGCGCCGCCAGCCCGGTGACTGGTACGTCATCCACTCCTACGCCGGGTACGAAAACCGTGTGAAGGTTAATCTGGAGACCCGCATCCAGACCCTGAACATGGAAGACTTCATCTACGAGATCCAGGTCCCGATGGAAGAGGTCGTGGAGATCAAGAACACCACGCGCAAGCTGGTCAAGCGCGTACGCATCCCGGGTTACGTGCTGGTCCGGATGGACCTGACCGACGCCTCGTGGGGCGCCGTCCGCCACACGCCGGGCGTGACCGGATTCGTCGGCAACGCCCACAACCCGGTGCCGCTGAGCCTGAAGGAAGTTGCTTCCATGCTGGAGCACACCATCACCGGCACCAAGACGGAAGCCGGCGGCAAGGCTGCCGGCAAGTCGGCTGCCCCGAGCACGCCGATCACCGTCAACTTCGAGGTCGGCGAGTCCGTCACGGTCAACGACGGGCCGTTCGAGACGCTGCCGGCAACGATTTCCGAAATCAAGCCGGAATCCCAGCAGTTGGTGGTGCTGGTGACCATCTTCGAGCGCGAAACCCCGGTGACGCTCTCCTTCAGCCAGGTCACCAAGATCCACTAACCAAGACTTCGTGCGGACCAGGACCCGCTTTGTCCGAACCCGCACGGCCGGCCGCCACGCCATGGCGGCCAACCACCGCCGGCACGCTCCTGTGCCGCCGGTACGTAATGTGAGAGAAGGACCCGATATGGCCCCCAAGAAAAAGGTCACCGGCCTCATCAAGCTCCAGATCCAGGCAGGCGCCGCCAACCCGGCCCCGCCGATCGGTCCGGCGCTTGGTCAGCACGGTGTCAACATCATGGAATTCTGCAAGGCGTACAACGCCGCCACGGAATCCCAGCGCGGAAACGTGATCCCGGTTGAAATCACGGTCTACGAAGACCGTTCCTTCACCTTCATCACCAAGACCCCGCCGGCCGCCGAGCTGATCAAGAAGGCCGCAGGCGTGCAGAAGGGTTCGGCTACCCCGCACACCAACAAGGTTGCGAAGCTGACCCAGGCGCAGGTCGATGAGATCGCCGGCACCAAGATGGAAGACCTCAACGCCAACGACATCAAGGCTGCTGCCAAGATCATCGCCGGCACCGCCCGCTCCATGGGCATCGAGGTCGAGGGCTAAGCACCTCGACCCCAGGTGGTCGTGCCAGGACGTCCGTCCTGCAGGACCCCACCAAGACAATTCGAAAAACGACGGCGACTCAGCTCGCCAGGGGTGGGAACACCGCCGTCGTTGTGGCAGGGCCGAGCGCGGTCCGCAGACCACAACTGCACAAGGAGAAAAAGCAGATGGCAAAGCGCAGCAAAGCATATGAGGCAGCTGTAGCCAAGATCGAGGCGGACAAGGTTTACGCTCCGGTCGAGGCAATCACTCTCGCCAAGGAAACCAACCCGTCCAAGTTCGACGCGACCGTCGAGGTGGCTTTCCGCCTCAGCGTCGACCCGCGCAAGGCGGACCAGATGGTCCGCGGCACGGTCAACCTGCCGCACGGCACCGGCAAGACCGCCCGCGTGCTGGTCTTCGCCACCGGCGACAAGGCCGAGGCCGCTATCGCCGCGGGTGCCGACTTCGTTGGCTCCGACGACCTGATCGAGAAGATCCAGGGCGGCTGGACCGACTTCGACGCCGCCGTGGCGACCCCGGAACTGATGGGCAAGGTCGGCCGCCTGGGCAAGGTCCTCGGTCCCCGCAACCTGATGCCGAACCCGAAGACCGGCACGGTGACCCCGGACGTTACCAAGGCTGTCAACGACATCAAGGGCGGCAAGATCGACTTCCGCGTCGACAAGCACGCCAACCTCCACTTCATCATCGGCAAGGTGTCCTTCGACGCCAACAAGCTGGTGGAGAACTACGCCGCCGCCCTGGAAGAGGTGCTGCGCCTGAAGCCGTCCGCTTCCAAGGGCCGGTACATCGCGAAGGCGACCGTCACCACCACCTTCGGCCCCGGCATCGCCGTGGACCCGAACGTCACCAAGGTGGCTGTGGAGGCCTAGCCAGGACTTCACGTTCGCCGGCAACGGCGACCGCTTAGACTATGGCCGCAGCATGATGCTGCGGCCATAGTCCGTTTAAGCGGGTTGTGGTGCGGGCCGGCGGAATGCCGTAAAGTGATTGGCACTGCCCAATCACTGCCTCAGCCCAATCACGGCCTCAGTGCCGAGGAGCACATATGCCCGCCACCTCCATCACGGTCGCGCCGCTGCCGATCCCGCCTGCCCTGGAGGGGCCCGGCGGGGCGGACTTCATCGCATCCGCCGAGCTGGCCAACCTGGTCAACGGGCTGATTTGGGGCAACAACGATTTTTGGGTGAGCCCGGCGGTCAGGCTCGAGGGATCGCGGGCGACCGACTACTCGGTGACGTATCTCTGGGCGGCCAAGGACGGCGACCGGCACGTCGGGCGCGCCTTGCTCGAACTCTCGCTGCGGGACAACCAGCGGAACGGGTACGTCTTTGTGGCTGTCCACCCCGAGTACCGCCGCCGTGGTGTGGGAAGCAGGCTGCTGGGGGAGGCCGAGGCCTGTGCGGTCAGCCAGGGCCGGACCACGCTGCAGGCCTGGAGCGAGCAGCCGGCCGATTTCGATCCCGAAGGGCCGGACATGCTCCTGCCGGAGACCGGGTCCGGGGCCCTGCCGGCGTCAGCGCCGGCCGTGCGCTTTGCGCTGGCCGGAGGCTTCCGGCTCGAACAGGTGGAGCGCTGCAGCAGGATGCCGCTTCCCGTCGACCAGGACTGGCTGGCGGCCCGGGCGGCAGCAGCTGCCGGGAAGGCCGGCGGGGACTATCGGCTGGTGGAGTGGACCGACAGCTGCCCGCCGGATCACGTGGACCAGTATGCGGCCCTGCGCCAGCGGATGAGCACGGACGTCCCGCTGGGCGAACTGGACTACGAGGAAGAAGCGTGGGACGCGGCACGGGTCCGCCACCATGAGGAAGAGCTGCGGCGCAAGGGCGGCCGCTGCCTGGTGGTCACGGCCCGGCATGTGCCCAGCGGCCAGCTGGTGGGCCATACCGTGCTGGAATTTTTCCCGGAGCAACCCGAGGTGGTCTTCCAGGAGGACACGCTGGTGTTGCGTGCCCACCGTGGCCACAACCTGGGCATGTGGATCAAGGTCCGCAACCTGCAGCGGGTGGCGGAAACGTGGCCGCAGGGGCGGCGGCTATACACCTGGAACGCCGCCGAAAACAGCCACATGCTGGACATCAACACGGCGCTCGGCTTCGCCCCGGCCGGGTACGAGGCCGCCTGGCAGAAGAAGCTGCGTCCGGGTCAGTAGGCCGGGAAACCCGGCCGGGCGGCGCCGTGTGGCGCCCGCCCGTAATGCTACGCGTCGGTAACCGTCAGCGGCGGTTAGGATGACAGCGCACCGGCATGCCGCCGGGTGTGACGGGAGGGCCGATGGAACGCAGGACGCTGGTGGACACGGTGGCGGAAGACCTGCTGGAGCAGATCATCGCCGGCCGGATGGCGCCCGGAGACGCGCTGCCGACCGAGGCCGAGATCGCCGCCCGGTCGCAGGTCAGCCGTCTGACCGTCCGGGAGGCCCTCACCATGCTGCGGGCCATGAACGTGATCAGCATCCAGCGGGGCCGCGGCACCTTCATCAACCCTGCCGAGAGGTGGACCTCGGTCGAAGCGGTCGTCCGCGCCGCGGCGTACAGCATGAGCGACTCCGCCGCCTCACGGCAATTGCTCGAAGTGCGGCGCCTGGTCGAATCCGGCGCCGCTGCGCTGGCTGCCCTCCGCCGCACCGCTGCCGACCTGGCGTTGCTGCGCGGGGAGCTGGAGTCGATGGCTGCGGCGGATGCCGCGGATGACCCGGATGCCTTCGTCGAAGCCGACCGGTTGTTTCACACGGCGATCCTCAAAGCGTCCGGCAACATCCTCTTTCCGGCGGTCTTCGTGCCGATGGCCCGGGTGCTGGCGGACGCGCGGCGGGAAGCCTTTGTGGCGCAGGCCGTCCGTACCCGCACGCTGGCCATGCACCGCAGGGTGCTCGCCGCCGTCGAAAGCGGGGACTCCCCGGGAGCGCGCCAGGCCATGGAGGACCACGTCAACCAGGTCCAGGACGACCTCGACGGCAGTGCCGCGGGCCCGGGGAAAGCCTCTCCCGTACGGTCGGCCGCCGTCTGACGCGTCCCGGCGGGCCGATTGGCGCCCCTCACCTGCCGCCGATTTGGAGTCCGGCAGCAGGATCCCGTAACCTTGAAGAACCAAAGACCGTCGGTCGTTGAAATCCTCCACGTTTTCAACCGAAAGTCCCATGCCTGGGACGGCCTGCGCAGGTGAACGAAGCATTGCCCCGCTGCCGGAACGCCGGTGCGGGAACGAAGCCCCGTGCATCTGCATGGGGCGTTTTTTATGCGTGTGACCCGAACCACCGGCACTATTCCCCGGAAGGAGGGTTATGGCAACGCCAACCAAGGTGGCAGCCGTTGAAGAAATCACCACCGATTTCAAGGAATCCAGCGCTGCAGTCCTAACCGAATACCGCGGGCTTACCGTTGCACAGCTCAAGGAGCTGCGTGTTTCTCTCGGCCAGGACACCAAGTTCGCGGTCGTAAAGAACACCCTGACTGGCATTGCAGCCAAGGAAGCCGGCATCGACGCGTTCGACGGCCAGCTTTCCGGACCCACTGCTATCGCCTTCATCAAGGGTGACGCCGTTGCAGCCGCCAAGTCCCTGACGGATTTCGCAAAGTCCAACCCGCAGCTCATCATCAAGACCGGTGTCTTCGAGGGCAAGGCCCTGGACGCAACCGCCGTTGCTGCGCTGGCCGCTCTCGAGTCCCGCGAGCACCAGCTGGCCCGCGTCGCCGGTGTCCTCAAGGCGCCGATGTCCGCACTGGCCCGCACCCTCGATGCGCTGCGCATCAAGCAGGAGGAGAACGGTGGCGCCGCTGCCGAAGCTCCGGCCGAAGCTGCCGAAGCCGAAGCTCCCGCTGCCGAAGCAACCGAGGCCCCGGCCGAGGCTGCCGCCGAAGAGCAGTAAGTCTCTTCACCAACCAACTCTTGGTGCGGACACACCAGCCGCATCACCTATCAGGAAGGACGCCAACCATGGCGAAGCTCACCAACGAAGAGCTCATTGAAGCTTTCAAGGAACTGACCATTATCGAGCTCTCCGAGTTCGTCAAGCTGTTCGAGGAGACCTTCGAGGTCACCGCTGCTGCTGTTGCCGTTGCAGGCCCCGCCGCCGGCGGCGGCGAAGCCGCTGCCGAGGAGCAGACCGAATTCGACGTCGTCCTCGAAGCTGCCGGCGACAAGAAGATCGCAGTGATCAAGGAAGTCCGTGCCCTGACCTCCCTGGGTCTGAAGGAAGCCAAGGACCTGGTTGACAGTGCTCCGAAGGCCGTCCTCGAAGGCGCCACCAAGGAAGCTGCCGACAAGGCCAAGGAAGTTCTCGAGGCTGCCGGCGCGACCGTCACCCTCAAGTAAGCTCTTTCAGCTTCTTCAAAGCCCCGTCGCCCCTCACCGGGCGGCGGGGCTTTGTGCTGGTTGCGCCCGAGGAACGCGGCCTGTGGGCCGCGCCGGGCTCAGGCCGGGTCGGAGATGTCGGCCACGGTGGCGCCGAGCGCGGACGTCAGCGCATCGGCGTCGACAAAGGCGGAGTAACCGTGCTCCCCGGCGCCCAGCGAAATCCTCCGGCCGCGGATGGACTCGTCGGCGTACACCGGCCACGCCGTGCTGCTGCCCAGCGGGGTGATGGTGCCGCGCCGGTAGCCGGTCGCCGTAAACGCCACATCGGCGTGCGGCAACGACAGTTTGTTGACCCCCAGCAGCGACCGGAGCTTGGGCCAGGAGATCTGCCGGTCCCCGGGGATGAGGGCGAACAGGAACGAGCCGTCCTTGTGCTTGATGACCAGGGTCTTGACGATGTCTGCCTCGGCAATGCCCAACAGCTGCGCCGCCTCCGCGAGGCTGCGGGCGCCGGAACGTTCGGCGACGTCGACCTTCAGCGAGTGGGCTTCCGCACCGGCCAGGAAACGTTGCAGGCCGGCCGGCAGGGCGGGGGCACCGGATTCGTGGTTCATGTCCGGTTCAAGCCCCGGCGCCGGGCCGGTATTCCCGGCCGGGTCGCCGGGGGCCGCCCGGGTCCTAGTCCCGGTAGAGCAGCAGCGCCTCGCCCTGGCCGCCGCCGCCGCACAGGGAGACAGCGGCCTTGCCGGTTCCGCGCCGGCGCAACTCGCAGGCGGCCGTCAGCGCCAGCCGGGCACCGGAGGCGCCGATCGGATGGCCGAGGGCGATGGCCCCGCCGTGGATGTTGCACTTCTCCAGCGGCAGGTCCAGGTCCTGCAGCGACTGCACGGCGACGGCGCCGAAGGCTTCGTTGATTTCGATGAAATCCAGGTCGGCGGTGGTCCAGCCGGCCCGCTTGAGGGCCTGCGAGATGGCGTTGGACGGCTGGGACTGCAACGAGGTGTCCGGTCCCGCCACCTGCCCGGGGCGGCCGACGACGGCGAGCCAGTCCAGCCCGTTGTCCTCGGCGAAACCGCGGCTCGCCACCACGACGGCGGCCGCGCCGTCGGACAGCGGGGACGAGTTTCCGGCCGTGATGGTGCCGTCCTTGGCAAAGGCCGGGCGCAGCGGGGCCAGGCTGTCCACCGTGGTCTGCGGCCGGACGCCCTCGTCGCGGTCGACCACCAGGTCCCCGCCCTTGCGCTGCGGCACGGTGACCGGAACGATCTCGTCCTCGAAGACCCCGCTTTCCGCGGCCGCGGCGGCGCGCTGGTGGGACGCGGCGGCCACTGCATCCTGCGCTTCGCGGCCGATGCCCAGCTCGCTGTTCCGGCGCTCGGTGGAGGCGCCCATGGACTCGTGGTCGAAGGCATCGGTGAGCCCGTCGTGGGCCGTGGCATCCAGGGCGGTCAGGCTGCCGTAGGTCCAGCCTTGGCGGGAACCGGGCAGCAGGTGCGGGCCGTTGGTCATCGACTCCTGCCCGCCGGCCACCACCAGCTGCGCCTCGCCGCACCGGATCAGCCGGGCGGCGTCGGTGATGGCAGCCAGCCCGGAGAGGCACACCTTGTTGATCGTTACGGTGGGGACGTTCCAGCCGAGCCCGCCGGCGATCGCTGCCTGCCGGGCGGGGTTCTGGCCCGCCCCGGCCTGGATGACGTGGCCCATGATGACCGCGTCCACCTGTTCGGCCGCGACGCCGGAGCGCTCCAGCGCGGCGGCGATGGCTTTGCCGCCGAGCTCGACCGCGGTGAATGATGCGAGCTGGCCGTTCAGTCGTCCATTGGGCGTCCGCGCGCCGTTCAGGATGACGACGTCGTCTCGGCTGCTGTTGTTCTCGGCCATGGTGTCGATGCCCTTTCCGTGCCGTCTGGCCCGGCTGAACCGGGCCGCCGGCTTGCCGTCGGTATGATCTGGTTCACAGATTACCCGCGTTTGGGCAACTCGCCCGAAGCGCAGGCCGGAAAAAGCCGGGCGCGGGGTATATGCTGATGGCGTTGTCCGGGGGAGGGCAACCACGAAGACGCTTTTTGCACCGCGCACCCGGTGCGCCGCCCCGGCCCGAGGACGGGCGCAGCGGTGAACTGCGCCTGCCTGCATGCTGGACATTCCGCGCCGCGGTGCCGTACACTTGGTATTTGCGTCTTCCCTCAAAACCTTTGGCCTTCATATAGCGGTGGGCTTCGCCACGCCCTATCTGTGTTTAACTGCAGATCGTGCGGCGGGCAAGGATCATATAGCGGATCCAGGTGATGTCCGGGCCCCATTCGGGGTGCCGGCGGTGCGGAAGCGCAGGACAAGCCTGAAGGTCTGTGGAAGGATCCCTCTTGGTCGCCTCGAGCACCTCTAATACCGATACCGCTAACAGCCTGCTGGACGCCTCGTCGAACGACGGAGCAACCCGGCGGCTCTCATTCGCCAAGATTCACGAACCTCTTGACGTTCCCAATCTGCTCGCCCTTCAGACCGACAGCTTCGACTGGCTGGTCGGCAACGAACGCTGGAAGGCGCGCGTAGCCAAGGCCCAGGAAGAAGGCCGCCAGGGCGTGGCCACCACCTCCGGCCTCGCCGACATCTTCGAAGAGATCTCCCCGATCGAGGACTTCCAGGGCACCATGTCCCTGAGCTTCTCGGAGCCGGAGTTCGCCGATCCGAAGTACACCATGGCCGAGTGCAAGGACCGCGACGCCACGTTCTCCGCGCCGCTGTACGTCAAGGCCGAGTTCATGAACAACAACACGGGCGAGATCAAGCAGCAGACCGTGTTCATGGGCGACTTCCCGCTGATGACGGACAAGGGCACCTTCGTCATCAACGGCACCGAGCGCGTCGTCGTCTCCCAGCTGGTCCGCTCGCCGGGCGCCTACTTCGAGAAGACCGCCGACAAGACCAGCGACAAGGACATCTTCACCGCGAAGATCATCCCGTCCCGCGGCGCCTGGTTCGAGCTGGAAATCGACAAGCGCGACCAGGTCGGCGTCCGCCTTGACCGCAAGCGCAAGCAGTCCGTGACCGTGCTGCTCAAGGCCCTGGGCTGGACCGAGGGCCAGATCCTGGAGACCTTCGGCGAGTACGACTCCATCCGCGCCACGCTGGAGAAGGACGCCACCCAGACCCAGGAGGAAGCCCTCCTCGACATCTACCGCAAGCTCCGTCCGGGCGAGCCGCCGACAGTCGAGGCTGCCCAGTCCCTGCTGGACAACCTGTACTTCAACCCCAAGCGCTACGATCTGGCCAAGGTTGGCCGCTACAAGATCAACCGCAAGCTGGGCATCGACAAGCCGCTCACGGATCCGGACGCCTCGGTCCTGAACAATGACGACATCGTCGCCATGATCAAGTTCCTGGTGGCGCTGCACGCCGGCGAGACCACCATCCCGGGCAAGCGCGACGGCGCCGACCACGACCTCCGCGTCGAGATCGACGACATCGACCACTTCGGCAACCGCCGCATCCGTGCGGTCGGGGAACTGATCGAGAACCAGGTCCGCACCGGCCTCTCCCGCATGGAGCGCGTGGTCCGCGAACGCATGACCACCCAGGACGTCGAAGCGATCACACCGCAGACCCTGATCAACATCCGCCCCGTGGTGGCAGCGATCAAGGAGTTCTTCGGCACTTCGCAGCTGTCCCAGTTCATGGACCAGAACAACCCGCTGGCCGGCCTGACGCACAAGCGCCGCCTGTCCGCGCTGGGCCCGGGCGGCCTGTCCCGCGACCGTGCCGGCATGGAAGTCCGTGACGTGCACCCCTCGCACTACGGTCGCATGTGCCCGATCGAGACCCCTGAAGGCCCGAACATCGGCCTGATCGGCTCGCTGGCCTCCTACGGCCGGATCAACGCGTTCGGTTTCATCGAGACCCCGTACCGCAAGGTCGTCAACGGCCAGGTCACCGACCAGGTCGACTACCTGACGGCCGACGACGAAATCGAGTGCGTGATCGCCCAGGCGAACGCCCCGCTCACCGAGGACCTGCACTTCGAAGAGGACCTGGTCCTCAGCCGTGAGCGCGGCGGCGGCGGCGAGCCGGTACTCGTGCCGGCCACCGAAGTCGACTACATGGACGTCTCCCCGCGCCAGATGGTGTCGGTGGCGACCGCCCTGATTCCGTTCCTGGAGCACGACGACGCCAACCGCGCGCTGATGGGCGCGAACATGCAGCGCCAGGCTGTGCCGCTGCTGCGTTCGGAAGCCCCGCTGGTCGGCACCGGCATGGAGCGCTACGCGGCTGTCGACGCCGGCGACTCCGTGGTTGCCGCCAAGCCGGGCGTGGTCACCGAGGTCTCCGCCGACCTGGTCACCGCCCTGAACGACGACGGCACCGAGACCCGGTACCCGATCATGAAGTTCGCCCGCTCCAACCAGGGCAACGCGTACAACCAGCGCGTCCTCGTCTCCGAGGGCCAGCGGCTGGAAACCGGCAGCATCATCGCCGACGGCCCGTCCACCGACCAGGGCGAACTGGCGCTGGGCAAGAACCTGCTGGTGGCGTTCATGTCCTGGGAAGGCCACAACTTCGAGGACGCGATCATCCTCTCGCAGCGCGTGGTCTCCGACGACGTGCTGACCTCCATCCACATCGAGGAGCACGAGGTTGATGCCCGCGACACCAAGCTCGGTGCCGAGGAAATCACCCGTGACATCCCGAACGTGTCGGAGGAAGTGCTCTCCCAGCTGGACGAGCGCGGCATCATCCACATCGGTGCCGAGGTCGACGCCGGCGACATCCTCGTCGGCCGCGTGACCCCCAAGGGCGAGACGGAGCTGACCCCGGAAGAGCGCCTGCTGCGCGCGATCTTCGGCGAGAAGTCCCGCGAAGTGCGCGACACCTCCCTGAAGGTCCCGCACGGCGAGTCCGGCACCGTGATCGGCGTGCGGATCTTCGACCGCGACAACGACGACGAGCTGCCCCCGGGCGTGAACCAGCTGGTGCGCGTGTACGTGGCGCAGAAGCGCAAGATCACGGACGGCGACAAGCTCGCCGGACGCCACGGCAACAAGGGCGTCATCTCCAAGATCCTGCCGGTCGAGGACATGCCGTTCCTGGAAGACGGCACCCCGGTCGACGTCGTGCTGAACCCGCTGGGTGTTCCCGGCCGCATGAACGTGGGCCAGGTGCTGGAAGTCCACCTCGGCTGGGCCGCGAAGCAGGGCTGGAACATCACGGGCAACCCGGACTGGGCCAAGGATCTGCCGAACCTGCCGCGCCAGACGGGTCCGACGACGGTGGCCACGCCGGTGTTCGACGGTGCCAGCGAGTTCGAGATCACCGGGCTGCTGGATTCAACGAATCCGACCCGCGACGGCGAACGCCTGATCGGCGCTTCCGGAAAGGCGCGCCTGTTCGACGGCCGCTCCGGCCAGCCGTTCCCGGATCCGGTGTCCGTGGGCTACATGTACATCCTGAAGCTGCACCACCTGGTGGACGACAAGATCCACGCGCGTTCCACCGGCCCGTACTCGATGATCACCCAGCAGCCGCTGGGCGGTAAGGCGCAGTTCGGCGGCCAGCGCTTCGGTGAAATGGAAGTGTGGGCCCTGGAGGCCTACGGTGCCGCGTACACCCTGCAGGAACTGCTGACCATCAAGTCCGACGACATCCACGGCCGCGTCAAGGTCTACGAGGCGATCGTCAAGGGCGAGAACATCCCGGAGCCGGGCGTTCCCGAATCCTTCAAGGTGTTGATCAAGGAAATGCAGTCGCTCTGCCTGAACGTGGAAGTACTCTCCACCGACGGCACCGCGATCGAAATGCGTGACTCGGATGAAGAAGTCTTCCGGGCCGCGGAAGAACTGGGCATCGACCTTTCCCGGGCCGAGCCGAGTTCCGTCGAAGAGGTCTAGCCGCGCCGGCCGGCCGCGGGTGCCTTCCGCACCGCGGCCGGCCCGCCGCACGGCGTCCTCTTTCCGTAACCCAACAGACTTTCAGATTTAGAGAACAAGAGAGAACAGGGACCATATGTCCAGCGAATCCTCCTTCGGCCTCATGCGCATCGGCCTTGCCACCGCGGACGACATCCGCGACTGGAGCTACGGCGAGGTCAAGAAGCCGGAAACCATCAACTACCGCACCCTGAAGCCCGAGAAGGACGGCCTCTTCTGCGAGAAGATCTTCGGACCTTCCCGCGATTGGGAGTGCTACTGCGGCAAGTACAAGCGGGTGCGCTTCAAGGGCATCATCTGTGAGCGCTGCGGCGTCGAGGTCACCCGTGCCAAGGTCCGCCGCGAGCGGATGGGCCACATCGAGCTGGCCGCCCCGGTCACCCACATCTGGTACTTCAAGGGTGTCCCCTCCCGCCTGGGCTACCTGCTCGACCTGGCGCCGAAGGACCTGGAAAAGGTCATCTACTTCGCCGCCTACATGATCACCAGCGTGGACGAGCAGCGCCGCCACGAGGAACTGCCCAACCTGCAGGCCGAGCACGACCTGGAGAAGAAGCAGCTGGCCGATACCCGCGACTCCGACATCGCGGCGATCGCCAAGGACCTCGAGGACGAGCTGACCCGCCTGGAGGGCGAGGGCGCCAAGGCCGCCGAGAAGAAGAAGGCCCGCGACTCCGCCGACCGCCAGATGGCCAACGTGCGCAAGCGTGCCGACGCCGAGATCGAGCGCCTCGACATGGTCTGGGACCGCTTCAAGAACCTCAAGGTCGCCGACCTCGAGGGCGACGAGGGGCTGTACCGCGAGCTGCGCGACCGCTACGGGCTCTACTTCGAGGGCGCCATGGGTGCCGAGGCCATCAAGAACCGCCTTGAGAACTTCGACATGGCCGCGGAGGCCGAGTCCCTGCGCGACATCATCAAGAACGGCAAGGGCCAGCGCAAGACCCGCGCCCTGAAGCGGTTGAAGGTCGTCAACGCTTTCCTGACCACCACCAACTCGCCGCTGGGCATGGTGCTGGACGCCGTTCCGGTGATCCCGCCGGAGCTTCGCCCGATGGTGCAGCTGGACGGCGGACGCTTTGCGACCTCCGACCTGAACGACCTGTACCGCCGCGTGATCAACCGCAACAACCGCCTGAAGCGCCTGCTCGACCTGGGCGCGCCGGAAATCATCGTCAACAACGAAAAGCGGATGCTGCAGGAGGCAGTGGACTCGCTGTTCGACAACGGCCGCCGCGGCCGTCCGGTCACCGGACCGGGCAACCGTCCGCTGAAGTCGCTGTCCGACATGCTCAAGGGCAAGCAGGGCCGCTTCCGGCAGAACCTGCTGGGCAAGCGCGTTGACTACTCCGGCCGTTCCGTGATCGTGGTCGGCCCGCAGCTGAAGCTGCACCAGTGCGGCCTGCCCAAGCAGATGGCGCTGGAGCTGTTCAAGCCGTTCGTCATGAAGCGCCTGGTGGACCTGAACCACGCGCAGAACATCAAGAGCGCCAAGCGGATGGTCGAGCGCTTCCGCCCGCAGGTCTGGGACGTGCTCGAAGAGATCATCACCGAACACCCGGTGCTGCTCAACCGTGCACCAACCCTGCACCGCCTGGGCATCCAGGCGTTCGAACCGCAGCTGGTGGAAGGCAAGGCGCTGCAGCTTCACCCGCTGGTCTGCGCCGCGTTCAACGCCGACTTCGACGGCGACCAGATGGCTGTGCACCTGCCGCTGAGCCCCGAGGCCCAGGCCGAGGCGCGCATCCTGATGCTCTCCTCGAACAACATCCTCAAGCCGTCGGACGGCCGTCCGGTGACCCTGCCCTCCCAGGACATGATCATCGGCCTGCACCACCTGACCACCAAGCGCGAAGGCGGAACCGGCGAAGGCCGTGTCTTCTCCAGCCCGGCGGAGGCCATCATGGCCCACGACGCCGGCGAGCTGCACCTGAACTCCGTGGTCAAGATCCGCGTGCCCGGCTTCGTGCCCAGCGCGGACCAGCCGGCACCGGAGGGCTGGGAAGAGGGCCAGGAAGCGCTGATCGAAACCTCGCTCGGCCAGGTCATCTTCAACGACACCCTGCCCGATGACTACCCCTGGGTGGCACGCGTGGCGGACAAGGGCCAGCTCTCGGCGATCGTAAACGATCTGGCCGAGCGCTACCCGAAGGTCGTCACCGCGGCGACGCTGGATAACCTCAAGGACGCCGGGTTCTACTGGGCGACCCGTTCCGGTGTGACCGTGGCGATCTCCGACATCGCCGCGCCCGCCGAAAAGGCCGCCATCATGGAGGGCTACGAGACCCAGGCCGCGCGCGTCGAGTCCCAGTACAACAAGGGCCTGATTGCCGACGACGAGCGGCGCCAGGAACTGATCGACATCTGGAACAAGGCGACCAACGAGGTTGCCGACGCGATGCGGAAGAACCTGACCAAGGAGAACACCATCAACCGCATGGTGTCCTCCGGTGCCCGTGGCAACTGGCTGCAGGTCCGGCAGATCGCCGGTATCCGCGGCCTGGTGGCCAACCCGAAGGGCGAGATCATCCCGCGTCCGATCAAGTCCTCCTACCGCGAGGGCCTGTCGGTGCTGGAGTACTTCATCGCCACGCACGGTGCCCGCAAGGGCCTGGCCGATACCGCGCTGCGTACCGCCAACTCGGGTTACCTGACCCGTCGTCTGGTGGACGTGTCGCAGGACGTGATCGTGCGCGAGATGGACTGCGGCACCGAGCGCGGCCTGAACACGATCATCGCCGAGGCCGACCACAACGGTGAACTGCGCCGGGCCGAGGAAGTGGAGAACTCCGCTTACGCCCGTACGCTGGCCACCGACGTGGTGAACTCCGAGGGCACCGTGGTGGCCCCGGGCGGCTCCGACGTCGGCGACGTGCTGATCCAGGAACTGATCGACGCCGGCATCACCGAGATCAAGGTGCGCTCCGTGCTTACCTGTGAGTCCGCCGTCGGTACCTGTGCGCTTTGCTACGGCCGCTCGCTGGCCACCGGCAAGACCGTGGACATCGGCGAGGCCGTAGGCATCATTGCCGCACAGTCGATCGGTGAGCCCGGTACCCAGCTGACCATGCGTACCTTCCACACCGGTGGCGTGGCCTCCGCGGAAGACATCACCCAGGGTCTGCCCCGTATCCAGGAGCTCTTCGAAGCCCGTACCCCCAAGGGTGTCGCGCCGATGGCCGAAGTGGCCGGACGCGTGTCCATCGAGGACGGCGAGCGCCAGATGCGCGTCATCGTCACCCCCGATGACGGCTCGGAAGAGATCGCCTACCCGGTGCTGCGCCGTGCACGCCTGCTGGTCGAAGACGGCCAGCACGTGGACGTCGGCCAGCAGCTCGTCACCGGCGCCAAGGACCCGAAGCAGGTGCTGCGTATCCTCGGCCCGCGCCAGGCGCAGAAGTTCCTGGTGGACGAGGTCCAGAGCGTGTACCGCAGCCAGGGTGTTGGCATCCACGACAAGCACGTGGAAGTCATCGTCCGCCAGATGCTGCGCCGCATCACCGTGATCGAGTCCGGCGAGACCGACCTGCTGCCGGGCGAGCTGGCCGAGCGGAGCCGCTTCCAGGCGGAGAACCGCAAGGCGGTGTCCGAGGGCAAGCAGCCGGCCAACGGCCGTGACGAGCTGATGGGCATCACCAAGGCCTCGCTCGCCACCGAGTCGTGGCTGTCGGCCGCGTCCTTCCAGGAGACCACCCGCGTCCTGACGCAGGCGGCCATGGAAGGCAAGTCCGACCCGCTGCTGGGCCTGAAGGAGAACGTCATCATCGGTAAGCTGATCCCGGCCGGCACCGGCCTGGACCGGTACACCCAGGTGTCGGTGGAGCCCACGGAGGAAGCGAAGGCCAACCTGTTTACCGGCCCGAGCGCCTTCGGCGACTTCGACTACGCCGGCGCCGATGGTTCGCTGACGCCCGAGTTCCACGCCATCCCGCTGGATGACTACGACCTGGGCAGCGACTACCGCTAGCGAATAGCACGCTGCGCCCCGCACCCCACCGGTGCGGGGCCAGCGCCCTGGCGCAAGCACGGAACCGCCTCCTGCTCCCCGATTCCGGGGCAGCGGGAGGCGGTTTTTTGCGTCTGTCACCGGGTGAGGGAAGACGGGAGCGCAACGCGCCGGAGGCTCCCGTCTGCCGCCCCATGCCTGCGCGCTCCGCCCCAAGGCGCCGGCGGACGAGGCACACGTGAGATTCTAGGGGCATGGCCAATTCCCCGTCCGGTGACTCGATGCTGGACCGGCTGGTGCGCATCCTGTCTGCGTTCGAGCCGGACAAGCCGGCGATGAACGTCGCCACGCTCTCCCGCCGGGCGGATGTGCCGCTGGCTACGACCTACCGGCTGGTGGAGGAGCTGTCCCGCCACGGGCTGCTGACGAAAGAAGGCCCCGGCGAGATCCGGCTGGGGCTTCGGCTCTGGGAGCTGGCCAACCGGAGCTCGCCGGCCGTCGACCTGCGGCAGGCCGCCATGCCGTTCATGGAGGATATCCAGTCCGTGGTGCGCCAACACACCCAGCTGGCGGTGCTGCGCGATGACGAAGTCCTGGTGATCGAACGGCTCTCCAGCCGCGGCTCGGTGGTGAACCAGGCCCAGATAGCCGGCCGCATGCCGGTGCACCGGACCTCGATGGGCATGGTGCTGCTGGCCTACTCACCCAACCACGTCCAGGAGTCCTACCTGACCCGGCACCCGGAGGCCGTGACATCGGGTGACCCGGTGTCCTTTGACCTGCGCCGGCACCTGGCCGACATCCGCAAGCGGGGCTACGCCGCGTTCGACGGGCGCATCGACGTGGACACCACCGGCATCGCCGTCCCGGTGGCGGGTCCGGCCGGCCGCCCGTTGGCTGCCCTCGGCGTGGTGGTGCCGCTGGGCTTCGAGAACTTCCACGCCGTGGTCCCGGCGCTGATGACTGCGGCACGCGGCATCTCCCGCGCCATGGGCGTGGCGCTGCCGTGACCGAAACGGCGGGCAGCGCGCGGCAGCTCCGCGATGGGCGTGGCGCTGCCGTGAGCGGAGCAGCGGCAGCCACCGCCGTCGTCGTAATTCTCATTCAATAAGAACGCCTGGGCGGAACGCGTGTCGCGGGGCTCACACTGGAGGAAGACATGGCTTCCTCTTTGACTCCAGGAGACTCACCTATGGCGCAAGCGCAGATCATCAAAACCAAGGTTGGAATCGTCGGCGGGGGACCGGCCGGCCTGATGCTCAGCCACCTGCTGGCCCAGCAGGGAATCGACAACCTCGTGGTGGAATCCCGTGACCACGACACCATCCATAACACCCACCGGGCCGGCATCCTGGAGGCGGGCTCGGTCAAGATGCTCACCGACACCGGCGTCGACGGCCGGGTGCTGACCGAGGGCGACGAGCACGCCGGCATCGATCTGCGCTTCAACGGAGAATCGCATCCCCTGGACTTCAAAGACCTGGTGGACGCCACCGTGACGCTGTACGCGCAGAACGAGGTCTTCCTGGACCTGGCCGCTGCCCGCCGGCGCGACGGCGGCGACGTGCGCTACGAGGCGCAGGTCACCGAGGTGCTGGACCTGGAGACCACCACGCCCAAGTTCCGGTTCACGGACAAGGACGGCGCCGCCTTTGAGGTGCACTGTGACATCCTGGTTGGAGCCGATGGCTCCCGCAGCTTCTGCCGCCGCGCGGTGAAGGGGGAGCAGGACTACAAGATCGAGTATCCGTTCGCGTGGTTCGGGATCCTGACCGAGGCCCCGAAGAGCGCCCCGGAACTGATCTACGCGAACTCGCCGCACGGCTTCGCGTTGATCTCCCAGCGCAGCGAGACGGTCCAGCGGATGTACTTCCAGTGCGATCCGGCCGAGAACGTGGACGACTGGAGCGACGACCGGATCTGGGCGGAACTGCAGAAGCGGGTCGACGGACCGGACGGCTTCCAACTGAAGCAGGGACCGATCTTCGACAAGACCGTGCTGGCCTTCCGCTCCTTCGTGCGGGAACCGCTGTCCCACGGGCGCATGTTCCTCGCCGGCGACGCCGGACACACGGTGCCGCCCACCGGCGCCAAGGGCCTGAACCTGGCCTTCGCGGACGTCAAGGTGCTCTTCGAGGCCATCGACTCGTTCTACTCCACCGGCAGCGACGCGCTGCTGGAGGGCTACTCCGACCTGGCGCTGCAGCGGGTCTGGAAGGCGCAGAACTTCTCCTACTGGATGACCAGCATGCTGCACACCCGCGAGGATGCCTCGCCGTTCGAGACCAAGCGGGCGCTGGGCGAACTGGCCACCGTGACCGGTTCCCGCTTCGGGCAGCAGTACCTGGCCGAGTCCTACACGGGCTGGCCGCACAAGTAGCCACTCCGCCCGCACCCACCCCCGGGCGCGCAAACCCTGAACCATCCACAGCCACAACGGAAAGGAGTCCCGATGAGCGACGCTAAAGCTCAGGACGAGGCTTTCGAGGACGAGACGTTTGACGACAGCCACCTGCTGGATCCCGCCGCCACCGCGGATTCACAGGAAAAGATCAGCCAGGAAATCGCCGACAGCCACGAGGCGTACCGCAAGGCCGTGGAGGCCGGCGGCGCCGAGGAAACGCAGCCGCGCATCGACTTTGCGCCGTACCGCTCCTCGCTGCTGCGCCACCCCACCAAGGACCTGCACCACGCCGACCCGGAGACCATCGAGCTGTGGAGCCCGGCCTTCGGCGAGCGGGACGTGCACATCCTGGAGTCGGACCTGACCATCCAGCACAACGGCGAGCCGCTCGGCGAGCGGATCGTCGTGCAGGGCCGTGTCCTGGACGGCGACGGCCGCCCGGTGCGGAACCAGCTGGTGGAAGTCTGGCAGGCCAACGCCGCCGGCCGCTACGTGCACAAGCGCGACCAGCACCCGGCCCCGATCGACCCGAACTTCACCGGCGTGGGCCGCTGCATCACCGGGCCCAACGGCGAGTACAAGTTCACCACCATCAAGCCGGCCCCGTACCCGTGGAAGAACCACCACAACGCCTGGCGCCCGGCCCACATCCACTTCTCCCTGTTCGGCACGGACTTCACCCAGCGCATGATCACCCAGATGTACTTCCCGGGCGACCCGCTGTTCCCGCTGGATCCGATCTACCAGTCGATCACCGACCCGGCGGCCCGCGACCGCTTGGTCGCCACCTACGACCACTCGATCACCAGCCACGAGTGGAACACCGGCTACCGTTGGGACATCGTCCTTTCCGGCAGCAACCGCACATGGATGGAAGAAGGCGAGGAGCACTGATGAGCGAGTCCACCACCAAACTGGTGCCCACCCCGGGCCAGACCATCGGCCCGTTCTACGGCTTCGCGCTGCCCTACGAGAAGGACGGCCAGCTGGTCCACCGCGCGCACGCCGGATCCATCCGGCTGCACGGCGTGGTCTACGACGGCAACGGCGCCGTGATCCCCGACTCCATGCTGGAGATCTGGCAGGCCGACGAGCACGGCAAGATCTCCCGCGAAACCGGTTCCCTGGTCCGCGACAACCACACCTTCACCGGCTTCGGCCGGGTGGCCGTGGACAACGTGGGCCACTACACCTTCACCACGGTCAACCCGGGTGCCACCGAGCCGGGCAAGGCCCCGTTCATCTCCATGGTGGTCTTCGCCCGCGGCCTGCTGAACCGGCTGTTCACCCGGATCTACCTGCCGGAGGACACCGAGGCGCTGGCAAACGACCCGCTGCTGTCCTCGCTGCCGGAAGAGCGGCGGAACACGCTCATCGCCGAGCGCGAGCCCAACGGCGACCTCCGCTTCGACATCCGGCTGCAGGGCGAAGGCGAGACCGTCTTCCTGAGCTACCCGGGGATTTAGGAACACATGAACCCAGCGGACCACGCTGATTTCGGGCTGCTGTCTCCGGCTTCGGCCGGGACAGCAGCGTCCCGTTTAACCAGCGACTACCAATTCATCCAGGCCATGCTCGACGTCGAGCTCGAATGGACCCGCGTGCTGGCCGACGCGGGCACGGTGGCGGCGGAAGCCGTCCCGGCCGTCGAGCAGGCTGCACATGCGGACCTCTACGACGCCGCGGGGCTGGCCGAGCGGGCACAGGGCGGCGGCAATCCGGTCATCCCGCTGCTGGCCGACCTGCGGGCGGAGATCAAAAAGCACGACCCCGCTTCCGTCCCGGCGATCCACCAGGGCGCCACCAGCCAGGACATCCTGGACAGCGCCCTGATGCTGATGGCCCGCCGCGCGCTGGCCGGAATCGTCACCGACCTCAAGTCGGCCGCCGCGGCCCTCGGACGGTTGGCGGACGAACACCGCGCCACCGTCACCGTGGCCCGCACGCTCACCCAGCATTCGCTGCCGTCGACGTTCGGGCTCAAGGCCGCCAACTGGCTCTCCGGCGTGGCCCAGGCCGGCATCCGGCTGGAGCAGGTGGCCGCCGGACTGCCGCTGCAGTGGGGCGGTGCGGCCGGCACCATGGCGGCGCTCACCGACCTGGCCAACCGGCCCGCCAACCCTCCGGCGGAGGGCACCGCGCAGGACGACGACGGCGGTGCGCTGGCCCTGGCGGCCCGCCTCGCCGGGCGGCTGGGGCTGGCCGATCCGGTGGCGCCGTGGCAAACCAACCGGCTGCCGGTCACGGCGCTGGCCGCCGCGCTGGCCGACGTGCTGGCGGCCGCCGGGAAGGTCGCCAACGACGTGCTGCTGCTGAGCCGGCCCGAGCTCGGCGAGGTCTCCGAGCCCGCCGCAGACGGCCGCGGCGGCTCCTCGGCCATGCCGCAGAAACAGAATCCGGTGCTGTCCGTGCTGATCCGCAGCGCCGCCCTCGCCGCTCCCGGGCACCTGGCCCAGGTCCAGGCCGCGGCGGCCGGGGCCGTCGACGAGCGGCCGGACGGTTCCTGGCACGTGGAGTGGCAGGCGCTGCGCCAGCTGCTCCGGCTGGCCGGCGGGGCGGCGGCCAAGCTGGCCGAACTCTCCGACGGGCTGGTGGTCCGCCCGGAGACGATGCGCCGGAACCTGCAGATCACCGGCGAGCTGGTGGTCAGCGAACGCGTCATGGCCACGGTGGCGCCGATGCTGGACGGCGGGACCCCCGGCGCCGGCAAGTCCAAGGTCCAGAGCCTGGTGAACCAGTCGCTCGCCGGCCAGGGCAGCCTGGCGCAGCTGCTGCGCGAAGCTGTGCCCGGCGAGGTCCTGTCCGACCCGGCGCTGGCCGAACTGCTGGATCCGGCCGGGTACACCGGCCAAAGCAGCGCCCTGATCGACCGAATCACGTCCCACTACGCAGAATGGAGCCATTCGTGACCGTTCCCGACATCACCCCCACCCTGCTGTCCGAGGGCAAAGGCAGGCCGGTGCTGCTGGCCGGAGCCGGACTGGGTACCGGCGCCAAGGCTCTCTGGTCCGACGCCGTGGAGCACCTGCAGGACTTCCAGGTAGTGGGCGTGGACTTGCCCGGCCACGGGGCCAGCCCCGCCTCGACCGAACCGTACACCATGGCCGAACTGGCCCAAGGAGTCGTGGCGATGCTGGACAAGCTGCGCGAAGCCGGCGACATCGACGCCGGGGCCAAGGTGTACTTCGCCGGCGTCTCGATGGCCGGTGAACTGGCCCTGCAGCTGGGCCTGGACTACCCGGACCGGTTCGCCGGCCTGGGCGTGGTGTGCTCCGGCGCCAAGATCGGCGAGCCGGAGGCGTGGCTGGAGCGCGCGGAAACCGTGCGCACCGCGGGCACGCCCACGATGGTGACCGGCTCGGCGCAGCGCTGGTTCGCGCCGGGCTTCATCGAGAAGCACCCCGAGCGCACCACCCGGCTGCTGCACACGCTGCAGAACGCCGACCGCTTCGCCTACGCCCACGCCTGTGAGGCCCTGGCCGGCTTCGATGTCCGCGAACGGCTCCGTGAAATAGGCACCCCGGTGATCGCCATCGCCGGGGCGGTGGACCAAGTGTGCCCGCCCGGGTTCGCCGAAGCAGTGGCCGCCGGCGTGCAGAAGGGTAGCTCCGCCGTCGTCGACGGCGTGGCCCACCAGGCACCCGCCGAAGCACCCGCGGAAACCGCGGCCCTGCTGCGCGATTTCTTCCTGGCCGACTGAACGGCAGCCGGACCCATGACTGAACTACCCAAGGAGTACACGCCGTGAGCGACAACCGCACCTTCGATCCTGCCAAGACACAGCAGGAGGTCTACGACGAGGGCATGGCCGTGCGCCGGCAGGTCCTCGGCGATGCCCACGTGGACCGCGCGAACAGCTCGATCGATGAGTTCACCCAGGACTTCCAGGAACTGATCACCCGTTACGCCTGGGGGACCATCTGGACCCGGGAGGGGCTGCCCCGCACCACGCGCAGCGCCATCACGCTGACCGCCATGATCGCCAGGAATCACTGGGAGGAATTCGCCATGCATGTCCGGGCGGCGCTGACCAACGGCATGACCCGGGACGAGATCAAGGAAGTGGTGCTGCAGTCGGCCATCTACTGCGGCGTTCCGGACGCCAACGTCGCGTTCAAGGTGGCCAAGGGCGTCTTTGCCAGCCTTGACGAGGATCACAAGGGCTCGATATAGTTCATATGACGTACATGCGTTCGTGAAGCGAACAGCCTCGGCGAAGACCGGAAGCCGCCCCCGCGGCGATCCCGCGCCGAACCGGCAAGTTCCTGCGCGGACCCCCGTGTCGACGGAGCGGTCCGGTCCAGCCTGAGCGCTGGACCGGACCGTTTGCTGTCACCGAAAAGCGCACGCCCCAAGTGCGCCACGAAGGAGCCTCGAATGAACCAGGCATATTTGTATGACGCCGTCCGCACCCCCTTCGGCAAGTTCGGCGGTGCGCTGGCCGGTGTCCGCCCGGACGACCTGGCGGCCGAAGTCGTCAAGGCGGAAGTTTCCCGGGCCCCCGGCCTGGACCCGGAACGCATCGACGAGGTGATCTTCGGCAACGCCAACGGCGCCGGCGAAGAGAACCGGAACGTCGCGCGCATGGCCACGCTGCTGGCCGGCCTGCCCACCTCCATCCCGGGCACTACCGTGAACCGGCTGTGCGGCTCCAGCCTGGACGCCGCGATCATCGCCTCCCGACAGATCAACGCCGGCGAAGGCGACCTGGTGCTGATCGGCGGCGTCGAGTCGATGAGCCGGGCGCCGTGGGTGCTGCCGAAGACCGAGAAGCCCTACCCGGCCGGCAACATGACGCTGGCGTCCACCACGCTGGGCTGGCGCCTGGTGAACAAGAAGATGCCCCAGGAATGGACCGTTTCCCTGGGCGAGGCCACCGAACAGCTGCGCGAGCGTCACGGCATCACCCGCGAACGGCAGGACGAGTTCGCCGCCGCCTCGCACCGGCTGGCCGACGAGGCCTGGAACGCGGGCAAGTACGACTCGATGGTGGTGCAGGTTCCGGGCACCGACCTGGCCCGCGACGAGTCCATCCGCCCCACCAGCACCGTTGACGTCCTGGCGGGGCTGAAGACCGTCTTCCGGCCGGTGGGCGACGGCCCCGAGGGCGGCACGGTCACGGCCGGCAACGCTTCGCCGCTGAACGACGGCGCTTCCGCGGCCTGGCTGGGCAGCGAGGCCGCCGCCGGGCTGCTGGGGACCGAGCCGCTGGCCCGGATCGCCGGCCGCGGCACCTCCGCCCTGGAACCGCAGTTCTTCGGGTTCGCGCCGGTGGAGGCCGCCAACCAGGCCGTCAAGCGGGCCGGGATCAACTGGTCCGATGTCGCCGCCGTCGAGCTCAATGAGGCATTCGCCGCGCAGTCGCTGGCCTGCATCGACAACTGGGACATCGACCCGGCGATCGTGAACGCCTGGGGCGGTGCCGTGGCCATCGGCCACCCGTTGGGCGCCTCGGGGATCCGCATCCTCGGTACGCTCGCCCGCCGCCTGCAGGAATCGGGCGACCGCTGGGGCGTGGCCGCCATCTGCATTGGCGTGGGCCAGGGCCTCGCCGTCGTGCTGGAAAACGTCAACTCAACCAAGAACTAAGGAGGTAAGCGAGTGGCTACATTCGCTGCTACTGCCCAGGACGCCGTGGCCGGCATCCAGGACGGCGCCACGGTGATGATCGGCGGCTTCGGCAACGCCGGCCAGCCGATGGAGCTGATCGACGCGCTCATGGACTGCGGCGCGACCGACCTGACCGTGGTGAACAACAACGCCGGGCAGGCGGACGCCGGCCTGGCGCTGCTGATCAAGGAGCGCAGGGTCAAGAAGATCATCTGCTCCTTCCCGCGCCAGTCCGACTCCTGGCACTTCGACACCGCCTACCGCGCCGGCGAAATCGAACTGGAGCTGGTGCCGCAGGGCAACCTGGCCGAACGTATCCGCGCCGCCGGCGCCGGGATCGGCGGCTTCTTCACGCCCACCGGTTACGGCACCATGCTGGCCGAGGGCAAGGAAACCCGCATGATCGACGGCAAGGGCTACGTGCTCGAGACCCCGATCCACGGCGACGTGGCGCTGATCAAGGCGCTGACCTCCGACAAGAAGGGCAACCTGGTCTACCGCAAGACCGCCCGCAACTTCGGACCGATCATGGCCGCCGCCGCCAAGAAGAGCATCGTCCAGGTCTCCGGCATCGTGGAGACCGGCCAACTGGATCCCGAGGTCATCGTGACTCCGGGCATCTACGTGGACACCGTCGTCGAAATTGCGCAGCAGGCCGCAGAGGGAGAGGCAAACCAGTGAGCGAGAAACTCAGCCGCGAAGACCTGGCCAGGCTGGTGGCCCGGGACATCCAGCCCGGTTCCTTCGTCAACCTCGGCATCGGCCAGCCGACGTCCGTCTCCAATTACCTGACCGCCGAACAGGACATCACCCTGCACACCGAGAACGGCATGCTGGGCATGGGCCCGGAGGCGCAGGGCGACGAGATCGACCAGGACCTGATCAACGCGGGCAAGGTCCCGGTCACCGAGGTGCCGGGGGCGTCCTACTTCCACCACGCCGACTCCTTCGCCATGATGCGCGGCGGCCACCTGGACGTCTGCGTGCTCGGCGCGTTCCAGGTCTCCGCCACCGGCGACCTGGCGAACTGGCATACCGGCGCACCCGATGCCATCCCCGCCGTCGGCGGTGCGATGGACCTGGCGACCGGGGCCAAGGATGTCTACGTGATGATGTCCCTGTTCACCAAGGACGGCAAGCCGAAGCTGGTTCCGGAAGGCACCTACCCGCTCACGGGCGTGGGCTGCGTCACCCGCATATACACTAATGACGCTGTCTTCCTGATTACCGAGGAAGGCGTGCGCGTGCGCGAAACGTTCGGAACCACGCTTGAAGAACTGCAGTCCAAGATGGACATCAAGCTGCTTCCGCCCACCGAGTAACTGCAAAAAGGAACCATGACCGAGACCAAGACGCCGGGCGACCAGTTCGTCCAGTCGCTGGCCCGCGGATTGACCGTGATCAGGGCCTTCGACGCCGACAACGTCACCATGACGCTCAGCGAGGTCTCCAAGAGGACCGGCCTGACCCGTGCCACGGCGCGGAGGTTCCTGCACACCCTGGTCGACCTGGGCTATGTGCGCACGGACGGCCGTGTCTTCGAACTCACCGCTCTGGTGCTCCAGCTGGGGTATTCCTACCTTGCCGGGCAGAGTCTGCCCCAGCTGGTGCAGCCATTGCTGGAAGAGCTTTCCGCGGAGCTGCATGAATCCACCTCGGCGTCGATTCTCGACGGCGATGAGATCGTCTACATCGCCCGCATCCATACCCGGCGGATCATGACCGTGGGCATCATGGTGGGCACACGCTTCCCCGCCTATGCGACGTCGATGGGCCGCGTGCTGCTCGCCGGCCTGCCCGCCGATCGGCTGGAGGACTATCTGGCCTCCGCCGACCTGAAGCCGCTGACATCACGCACCATCGCCGACCCGGACAGGCTCCGGGCGGAGCTGGACAAGGTGCGGCGTCAGGGATGGGCGCTGGTGGACCAGGAGCTGGAGATCGGGCTGCGCTCCGTTGCGGTGCCGGTGCTGCATCCGGACGGTTCCGTGGCCGCCGCGTTGAACATGTCCATGCAGGCGTCGCTGGCAGACGGCACCCGGGACGTGGATGCCGTCGTCGCAGAAGCCCTGCCGAAGCTGCAGGCCGTCGCCGCCAAGATCACCGACGCCCTGCGCGCCCAGCAGTAGGCCCGCGCCCGGGCGTTGGCCACGCCGCCACCAGGAATTCCCCCAGGGAGGATCGCGTACATGGGAACACGCCGAACCGCCGGTCCGCTCCGAACTGCCGCCGGCCTGGCGGGAGAACTGCTCGTGACCATCGGGGGCATCCTCCTCCTCTACGTCATCTGGCAGCTGTGGTGGACCAACGTGGACGCCCATGCGGCGCAGCAGGGCGCCGTCACCGCCCTGTCCCGGCAGTTTGCAGGTCCCACCGAGCCCGCCGCTGCCGCGGACTTCGGGCCGCCGCAGCCAGGCGAGCCGCCCGGGGACGGGGAGACCTTCGGCATCGTCTACATCCCGCGCTTCGGCGACGACTTCTCCGTGCCGGTCTCCGGGGGAGTGGGTCCCGAAGTCCTCGATTCGCTGGGCCTGGGCATGTACGCCGGGGCAGCGATGCCGGGGGAGGTCGGGAACTTCTCGGTGGCCGGCCATCGGCAGACGTACGGCAAGGTCCTGGACAGAATCGACGCGCTCCGGCCCGGGGACCACATTCACGTGCGTACCGCCGACGGGTACTTCAGCTACGTCTTCGAGGAGTACACCATCGTGACGCCGGACCGGACAGACGTGCTGCTGCCCGTGCCGGAACAACCCGGGGCCGAACCGGTCAGAGCGATGATGACGCTGACAACCTGTCATCCGAGGTTCGGCGACCAGGAGCGTTACATCGCCTACGCCGCGCTGGACTCCTGGCGCCCCGCCGACGCCGGGCCCCCTGCCGAAATCGCCGGCCTGGTCGCCGCGCAGGCAGGAGCCTGAGGTGTACGCCTGGATCTTCCGGAACCTGCCCGGCCCGCTCGCCGTGCGGCTCCTGCTGTCTCTGTTGCTGCTGGCGGCGGCCGTCCTGGTGCTCTTGGAGTTCGTCTTTCCCTGGATCAGTTCCCTCGGGCTGCTGGAGGGCGAGGCAACACTCAGCCCGGGACCGGGATAAGACGGGGATTGGGATTGGGATCGGGCAGGGCGCTAACCGTGGCGGGTTGCCGGCGGAACCCGTACACGACGTGTCGGTTAGCAGAATGTGTCCTGGATCATCTATATTTCTGCCAGGGCCGGTAGACGCCGGCCGACGCAGGGCGCCGAAAGTGATCGGATCGGCGCGATAACCGCCCTGCCAGTACAGCCGAGTTGGGGACAGGATTTTTCACGTGACATCACGACTGCGCACTGCACTGCTCACCGGCACCGTTGCCGGCGCCCTCGCCCTGGGCAGCGTTCCCGCCCACGCTGACAGCCAGGATCCGGCCGGACAGCAGGCCCCGATCCCCGGTGACACCGCTCCCGCACCGGGCCCGGACGCGGTTGCCGTCGGGACGGTTGTGTCGGAAGCTGCCGCGGGCGCGCCGGTTGAAGAAACTGCCGCTGCCGAGCCGGTTCAGGCGGAGCCGGAAGAGGCCCTGGCTGACGCCGTGGTTACCCTGCTGGTCGAGGCCCCCGCAGCGGATAACGACGGCGGGCCGTCGGACGGCGCCGACGGCACCGAGGGCACCGCCGGGGCTGCGGCCCCGATCGATTCCCACGCGGGTGGCGAAGCGGCGGCCTCCGCGGAAGATGCCTCGGCCGGGGAATCAACGCCGACACCGGCCCCGGAAACCATGCCCAATACTCCCGCCGACACGAATGCCCCTGCAGCGGAGCCGGCCACGGAGGTTGCGCCCGCACCGGTCGCTCCTCCCGCTATGGTCGAGTCGATTGTGGTGGGCGGACGTACCCTGACCCACAGGGACTTCAACATCCCGGATGACATCGCCGCCAGCGACGAGGAAACGGTCATGCGCTGGATGGAAGAGAACATGGACCTCGTGCTCGAGTCCGAGGGCATGACGTACCTGGTGGACCTCATGCTGGAGTACCTCATGGCGGGCGACCTTGATGGCCTGGCCGCCATGATCCGCGAAATGAGCGCATCCGATCCCGCTGCGGGGGAGGAACTCATCCTGTGGATGTACGAGCTGTTCGAAGGCATTGGAGAATGGCCCGGCGACTTCGGCGAGTGGCCGGTTGTCGACGAGCCCGCACCGGGTCAACCGGCCAAGGAAACAGTCGTCATCCCGGCCGGCCCGGTCGTGGTTCCGGCCGCGCAGCCCCTGCCGGCAGCACAGCCGGACGTGCCGCCGGTGGCCGTCCCGGCCGGTGCACTGGCAGAAACCGGTGCCGCCGGCACCGTCGGGCTGGCCTCGGGTGGACTGGGCCTGTTGCTGCTGGGCTCCGCCCTCATCTTCTGGCGGCGCCGAAGCGCCTGAGGTAGCCGTCCCGGTCCTGCCCCCGGACGTTCACCCGGCCGCCAACTGTCGTTGACCTTGGCATGGATGAATGTCCTGCGATGGATTCTGAGACACAGCGGCGGAAATTCCTGCCCGAAATCCAAGCCCTGCGCGCCCTTGCGGTGCTGTTGGTGGTGGCCTACCACCTGGAGCCGCGCTGGTTGCCCGGCGGATTCGTCGGAGTGGATGTCTTCTTCGTCATCTCCGGCTTCCTGATCACCGGCCACATGCTCCGCGAGGCGGCGGCCACCGGAACGCTGTCGCTGCGGTCATTCTGGGCGGCCCGCATCCGGCGCATCCTGCCCGCGGCGCTGCTGACCATCGCCGTCGTACTGGCGGCCACGCTGGCGCTGCTGCCCATGAGCCAGTGGGAGCGCATCGGTGGCCAGGCGCTGGCCTCCACCCTCTATGTCCAAAACTGGGTCCTGGCCGCCGGATCCGTCGACTACCTGGCGGCGACCGAGACGCCGACACCGCTTCAGCACTTCTGGTCCTTGGCCGTCGAGGAACAGTTCTATCTGCTGTGGCCGCTGCTGGTCTTGCTGGCCGTCTTCGCGGCGCGCCGCAGGCGGCAGGGCCGCTGGGGAGCGGGGCGCCGCCGGGGGGAGGAGCGGGTGGCACGGACGGCCGCCGCGATCTTCGCCGTCGTCGTCGCAGCGTCGCTGGCGTACGGCATCTGGGCCACCGCCGGCGGCAGCCCGGCCGCGTACTTCATCACGCCCACCCGGATATGGGAACTTGGGCTGGGCGGGCTGCTGGCCGCCCTGCACCAGGACCCGCGGCGCTGGCCCTACTTGCGCAGCATCCTGGCGGCTGCCGGCCTGGCCGCCATCGTGGCCTCGGCGTTCCTCTTCAACGCCAGCACGCCGTTCCCCGGGGCGGCGGCACTGCTGCCGGTGCTGGGCACCATCGCCGTCATCGCTGCCGGACGGACCAGCGGCCCGCTGTCCCTGCACCGCCTGGTGGACTGGCGGCCTGTCCAATGGACGGGGAACGTCTCCTACTCGCTCTACCTCTGGCACTGGCCCCTGATCGTGTTTTTCACGGTCCTGGCCGATAAAGAACCCGGGCCGGCCACCAGCCCGCTGCTGCTGGCCTGTTCCTTTGGCCTGGCCGCCCTGAGCTATTACTTCGTGGAAACACCGGTGCGCCGCTTTGGCTGGTTCAGCGCCAGCGCCTGGCGGCCGCTCGCCGCGGGTGCCGCGGCCACCGCGCTCGTCGGCACGCTGGCGTTCGTGCCGGCCGACCAGCAGGAACGCATCCTGGCCCAACGCGCCGAGGCGACGTCGGCGCTGCTGGCCGCCCCGCCGCAGGGGTTCGGGGTTGCCTCGATGTCGGAGGAGGGCCACCGCGCCTTCGCCACCGAGACCCCGCTGGTGGTCCCGGATCCGGCCCGGGCCGGAGCCGACCAGTCCGGCCTCGGCGATTGCGCCGTCAAGTCGATGGCCACCGAGACCAAGGAATGCACGTACGGGGACCCGGAGGGGGACTTCACCTTGGCGCTGGTGGGGGACTCGCACGCAGGCCACTGGTTCAAGGCCCTGGAGCCTGTTGCCCATGAGCGGGGATGGACCCTGCTGACGTATATCCATAATTCCTGCCCTTTCAGCGCGGAGCAGCGCAAGCTGGAAGCCCAGGGGGAATCCGTCTGCCAGGGGCCCAACGAACAGACCATGGAACGGCTGACGTCCCGCGGCGACGTGGACGCGGTCCTCACCTCGTACTATGCGGAGTCTTCCTTCGTCGACTCCGGAACGGGCCAGCGGCCCGGCGCGGCGGGCTTCGCCGAGTACTGGAACGAGCTCGCCGACGCCGGCGTCGACGTGTACGCGTTGAAGGACACGCCCCGCCCGCGCGAGGGCGCCATCGCCCGGGACTGCGTGGCGGTGAACTACGAGGACCCGGCCGAATGCGGCCAGCCCCGGAGCGACGGGCTCGACGGCAAGGACCTCACCGAAGATGCCGCCAGGCTGGCGCCGCGGACGCAGGTCATCGACATGTCCGCACACTTCTGTGACCGGGCGACCTGTCCCGCGGTGGTCGGCAACGTCCTGGTGTACCGGGACCTCAACCATGTCAGCGGCACGTACATGAAGACCCTTGCCGGGGCATTGGAGGCTGCGTTGCTGCAGGCCATGGAGCGGTGATGGGTGTAGAGGCAGCCGCCGGGGCCCTGTGTGCTCCGGGTCCGTTATTGTCTGATAGACTTTTCTTCGATTGTTTTGTGTGGCAGTGGATGAAGGCCGTTCCGTTTCACAGCGGGGCGGAGCCTGTTTCCGGTCCGCGGGGTTCTTGCGCGGAGAATGCCACACTTTTGCACGCCTACGGTCGCTTCAATTCGGCAGCGGGTGCGAAGACGACCGACAGTGCCTGGCCCTGCAAGTGAGGCGGGGCAAAGCCCAAGAAAAACGGAGAACACGAAAGTGCCTACGATTAACCAGCTGGTCCGCAAGGGCCGCTCACCCAAGGTCAATAAGACCAAGGCGCCTGCCCTTAAGGGCAGCCCGATGAAGCGCGGCGTTTGCACCCGCGTTTACACCACCACCCCGAAGAAGCCGAACTCTGCGCTCCGCAAGGTAGCCCGCGTCAAGCTCGCCGGCGGCATCGAAGTGACTGCCTACATCCCCGGTGTAGGCCACAACCTGCAGGAACACTCCATCGTGCTGGTGCGCGGCGGCCGTGTGAAGGACCTGCCCGGTGTCCGCTACAAGATCGTCCGCGGCGCCCTCGACACCCAGGGTGTCAAGAACCGCAAGCAGGCCCGCAGCCGCTACGGCGCGAAGATGGAGAAGAAGTAATATGCCTCGCAAGGGTCCGGCCCCCAAGCGGCCGCTAGTTGTAGATCCCGTCCACGGTTCCCCGTTGGTGACCCAGCTGATCAACAAGGTTCTTGTTGACGGCAAGAAGTCCACCGCAGAGCGCATCGTTTATGGTGCCCTCGACGGTGTGAAGGCCAAGTCCGGCGGCGATCCCGTTGCCGCCCTGAAGAAGGCCATGGACAACGTCCGCCCGACCCTGGAGGTCCGCTCCCGCCGCGTCGGCGGCGCCACCTACCAGGTTCCGGTTGAGGTCAAGCCGGGCCGTGCCACGGCCCTGGCCCTGCGCTGGCTGGTCGGCTACTCGAAGGCCCGCCGCGAGAAGACGATGACCGAGCGTCTCATGAACGAGATTCTGGATGCGTCGAACGGTCTCGGTGCCGCTGTGAAGCGTCGCGAAGACACCCACAAGATGGCCGAGTCCAACAAGGCCTTCGCCCACTACCGCTGGTAAAGAGCCGGTACGACGACGGCGCCAACCGCCGTCGTCGTACCCCTCACCTACAAAGGGAGACATTGTGGCACTGGACGTGCTAACCGACCTCACGAAGGTCCGCAATATCGGCATCATGGCCCACATCGATGCCGGCAAGACCACCACTACGGAACGCATCCTGTTCTACACGGGTGTGAACCACAAGCTCGGCGAAACTCACGACGGTGCGTCGACGACCGACTGGATGGAACAGGAAAAGGAACGCGGCATCACCATCACCTCCGCCGCGGTGACCTGCTTCTGGAACCAGAACCAGATCAACATCATCGACACCCCGGGCCACGTGGACTTCACGGTGGAGGTTGAGCGTTCGCTGCGCGTCCTCGACGGTGCTGTCGCTGTCTTCGACGGCAAGGAAGGCGTGGAGCCGCAGTCCGAGACTGTGTGGCGCCAGGCCGACAAGTACGAGGTTCCGCGCATCTGCTTCGTCAACAAGATGGACAAGCTGGGCGCCGACTTCTACTTCACGGTGGACACCATCATCAAGCGCCTCGGCGCCAAGCCGCTGGTCATGCAGCTGCCGATCGGTTCCGAGAACGACTTCATCGGCGTCGTCGACCTGCTGACCATGAAGGCCATGGTCTGGGAGGGTGACTCCAAGGGCGACGTTTCCATGGGTGCTGCCTACGAGACCCGGGAGATCCCCGAGGACCTGCAGGCCAAGGCCGAGGAATACCGCGCGCAGCTGGTGGAATCCGTTGCCGAGGCTTCCGAGGAACTCATGGAGAAGTACCTCGAAGGCGAAGAGATTTCCATCGACGAGCTGAAGGCCGGCATCCGCAAGATGGTCGTCAACTCGGAGATCTACCCGGTCTTCTGTGGTTCTGCCTTCAAGAACCGCGGCGTGCAGCCGATGCTGGACGCCGTCATCGACTACCTGCCCTCTCCGGTCGACGTTCCCTCGATGGTCGGTCACGACCCGAAGAACGAGGAAGTCGAGCTGACCCGCAAGCCGAACGAGGACGAGCCGTTCTCCGCGCTGGCGTTCAAGATCGCGGCGCACCCGTTCTTCGGCCAGTTGACCTACATCCGCGTCTACTCGGGCAAGGCCACCTCCGGCACCCAGCTGCTGAACTCCACCAAGGGCAAGAAGGAACGCGTTGGCAAGCTGTTCCAGATGCACGCCAACAAGGAGAACCCGGTGGAGGAGATGCACGCCGGGCACATCTACGCGGTGATCGGCCTGAAGGACACCACCACCGGCGACACCCTGTGTGCCGTCGACGCCCCGATCGTCCTCGAGTCGATGTCCTTCCCGGAGCCGGTGATCTTCGTGGCCATCGAGCCGAAGACCAAGGGCGACCAGGAGAAGCTTTCCACGGCTATCCAGAAGCTCTCCGCCGAGGACCCGACGTTCACCGTTTCGCTGAACGAAGAGACCGGCCAGACCGAAATCGGCGGCATGGGCGAGCTGCACCTGGACATCCTGGTGGACCGCATGCGCCGCGAGTTCAAGGTCGAGGCCAACGTGGGCAAGCCCCAGGTTGCCTACCGTGAAACCATCAAGAAGGCTGTCGAGAAGGTCGACTTCACCCACAAGAAGCAGACGGGTGGATCCGGCCAGTTCGCGAAGGTCCAGGTTTCCTTTGAGCCGCTGGACACCACCGACGGCACCTTCTACGAGTTCGAGAACAAGGTCACCGGTGGCCGTATTCCGCGCGAATACATCCCCTCGGTCGACGCTGGCATCCAGGATGCCATGCAGCTCGGCATCCTGGCCGGCTACCCGCTGGTCGGCGTCAAGGCCATCCTGCTCGACGGCGCATACCACGACGTCGACTCTTCGGAAATGGCCTTCAAGATCGCTGGTTCCCAGGTCTTCAAGGAAGGCGCACGCCGCGCCAACCCGGTCCTGCTCGAGCCGCTGATGGCCGTCGAAGTACGTACCCCTGAGGAATACATGGGCGACGTGATCGGCGACCTGAACTCCCGCCGTGGACAGATCCAGTCCATGGAGGACGCTAGCGGCGTGAAGGTTGTGCGCGCTAACGTTCCGCTTTCCGAGATGTTCGGCTACATCGGCGACCTGCGTTCCAAGACGCAGGGCCGCGCGGTGTACTCGATGCAGTTCGAAAGCTACTCTGAGGTCCCGAAGGCTGTTGCCGACGAGATCATCCAGAAGACGCGCGGCGAGTAAAACCCCATAGGTGGCGGGTCCTTATGCGTAAGGACCCGGCACGCCGTGCAGGCGGCCGGTTCACGCAGCCGGCCGCCAGCACAACCCACTGACGGAACCGCGCAAGTTTTGCCGGTTCCTGACGGAACCAGTAATTTCACCAAACACAAAAGCCCGAAGTAGACTTGTTCAAGTTTCGGCCGTGACAATCGCGTCCGGAGAGCAAATCTTCTCAACACGTTCTAGGAGGAACCCGTGGCGAAGGCAAAGTTCGAGCGGACTAAGCCGCACGTCAACATTGGTACCATCGGTCACGTTGACCACGGTAAGACCACGTTGACCGCTGCCATTTCCAAGGTGCTTGCTGACAAGTACCCCGATCTCAACGAGCAGCGTGACTTCGCAGCTATCGACTCTGCCCCGGAAGAGCGCCAGCGCGGTATCACCATCAACATCTCGCACGTCGAGTACCAGACCGAGAAGCGCCACTACGCACACGTGGACGCCCCCGGCCACGCTGACTACATCAAGAACATGATCACCGGTGCCGCCCAGATGGACGGCGCGATCCTGGTGGTTGCCGCGACTGACGGCCCGATGGCCCAGACCCGCGAGCACGTTCTGCTGGCCCGCCAGGTTGGCGTTCCCACGCTGCTGGTGGCCCTGAACAAGTCGGACATGGTTGAGGACGAGGAACTGCTCGACCTGGTCGAAATGGAAGTCCGTGAGCTGCTCAGCTCGCAGGAGTTCGACGGCGACAACGCACCGGTCATCCGCACTTCCGGCCTGAAGGCCCTGGAAGGCGACGCCCAGTGGGTCAAGTCCGTCGAGGACCTGATGGACGCCGTTGACGAGTACATCCCGGACCCGGTCCGCGACAAGGACAAGCCGTTCCTGATGCCGGTTGAAGACGTCTTCACCATCACCGGCCGCGGCACCGTGGTGACCGGCCGCGCCGAGCGCGGTACCCTCGCCATCAACTCCGAGGTCGAGATCGTCGGCATCCGCCCGGTGCAGAAGACCACCGTTACCGGTATCGAGATGTTCCACAAGCAGCTCGACGAAGCATGGGCGGGCGAGAACTGTGGCCTGCTGCTGCGCGGTATCAAGCGCGAAGACGTGGAGCGCGGCCAGGTTATCGTGAAGCCGGGTTCGATCACCCCGCACACCGACTTCGAGGCCAACGTCTACATCCTGTCCAAGGATGAAGGCGGCCGCCACAACCCGTTCTACTCGAACTACCGTCCGCAGTTCTACTTCCGCACCACCGACGTGACCGGCGTTATCACGCTGCCGGAAGGCACCGAAATGGTCATGCCGGGCGACAACACTGAGATGACCGTTGAGCTCATCCAGCCGATCGCCATGGAAGAGGGCCTCGGCTTCGCTATCCGTGAAGGCGGCCGCACCGTTGGTTCGGGCCGCGTCACCAAGATCACCAAGTAACTTTGTGATCTGCTGACCGGAGATCTCCGGTCGGAGGCAAGAGAACCCCCGCCGTCTCAGGACGGCGGGGGTTCTCTCTTTAACTTTGCGGGGCGAGTACGAAGCCTGGCACCGCCTCAACCGCGGCCGTGTACCACCGTGCGGGTGGGCCGGGGCCCCGGCTGTCTTGTTCCCGCCGGGTTCAGATGTTTTGGTGCAGGCAGAGAATGTTGCCCTCCGAGTCCGGGAACCAGGCGCAGCGCTGGTGGCCGGTGACCGCGATGTGGTTGACGGTCTTGAGGCCCGGCAGGTCGTAGTCCGCGAAGTCGACGCCGCGGCTGGCCAGTTCGGACATTTCGGTTTCCAAATCGGCAACCTCGAAGCTGATAGAGGTGTGGTCCGACGTGTCGGCGTCCGGTCGGACGATGAGTTCTACCGCGGTGGAGCCGTCGCTGGAGAACAGGAACGAGTCCTCTCCGAGCGGTCCGGCGGGCTGCAAGCCGAGGGAATTTTGGTAGAACGCGCGCGCCCGGTCCATGTCCTTCACGGGCAGGACCGTCGTCATGGTGTGGGTGCTGAGCATGGTTGTCCGGCTTCCTGGGAGCGTCTGCGGTGGACACTCCCAGAATAGTCGTGGCCGGGGTCCCGGGAATTGGAGGACGGGCACGAATTTTGACCGGCAACCAGTAGGATCGGGACCATGGAATGGCTGATCGTGTGGATCGTCCTGGGCCTGGTCGCCGCGGTGGTCGGAGCGGTGTCCTGGGGCAGGCGGTACTTCCGCCATGAACTGGACCGTGCCCGCCGGATCCGGCGCGCCAACGGCGGGCGGTAGCCCAAAACGCCTGCGGTATCGAAGGCGCCGGCGGGACGTCAGGCCTGACTCGGTGCGGCCACGGCCGTCGCCGATTGCCCGGACGCCGTGCCTGCGCCGGCACGGCGACGGCGCGCTGCCACATCCTTCAGCCAGTGGAAGGACGCCTTGCGGATCCGCTGCTGGGTGCCGAAGTCCACGTACACCAGGCCGAAGCGCTGGCTGTACCCTGCCGCCCATTCGAAGTTGTCCATCAGCGTCCAGACGTAGTAGCCGCGCAGGTCGATGCCGGCCGCCGGCCCGTCCGGCGCCGTCGCGGTGAGCGCGGCCTCCAGGTGCGTGGCCAGGTAGTCGATCCGCCGCACGTCGGCAACGGACGGCTCCTTCGTCAGCGCATCGCGGACCACCACATCCTTGAAGCTGGCGCCGCCCTCGGTGATGTAGACCGGCGGCAGGTTGGGGTAGCGCTCCGCCATCTGGGCCAAGGCAACCTGCAGGTAGTCTGGTGCCACGGGCCAGCCGAATTCTGTCCGTTCATAACCCGGCCACGCTGCCAGATGGAACGGCAGGTCGCCGCCCTGCTCCCAGAGCAACTCGGGCAGGCCCTCGGGGATTGCCTCGGGACCGGTCAGCGGTCCCGGGCCGATGCCGATCCTGGTGGGGAAGTAGTAGTTCAGCCCGTAGAAATCCAGCGGCTGGCTCATCACCGCCAAGTCTTCGTCCGGAATTTCGCGCAGGTACTGGAGCGCGGGTTTGAGCACCGGGTTGAAGGTCGGGTAGCGGCCCAGCAGGACAGGGTCCGAAAACATGCCGTTGTGGAGCACATCGAACAGTTCCACCAGCACATCGTGGGCCAGCCCTTCCTTGGCGCCGACCACGGGGGAGTAGACGTTGGTGATGCCGGCCTCGCCCGCGATCCCGCCGGCCCGCAGGGCCGAGAGGCTGAGCCCGTGCGCGAGGATGAGATGGTGCGCGGCCGGCAGGGCGTCGAACAGCCCGGCCTGGCCGGGCGCATGGACGCCGAGGCCGTAGCCGTTAAGGGTGACAGTGGTCGGCTCGTTGATCGTTACCCAGCGGTCCACCCGGTCGCCGAACCTGTCCGCGGCAATGGCCGCGAAGTCGGCCAGCCGGTAGGCCGTATCCCGGTTCAGCCAACCACCCGCATGCTCCAGCGGCAGCGGGGTGTCCCAGTGGTAGAGCGTGCACATCGGTGAGATGCCCCGCGCCAGCAGCTCATCCAGCAGGCGGTCGTAGAAATCGATGCCCTGTTGGTTGACCGGACCCTGTCCGCCGGGCTGGATCCGCGGCCAGGACAGCGAGAACCGGTACGAGTCCACGCCGAGCTCCGCCATCAGCCCGACGTCCTCCGGCATCCGGTGGTAGTGGTCGCAGGCAGCATCCGCCGTCGCGCCGCCGGCAATCCGCCCGGGCTCATGCGAGAACGCGTCCCAGCCGGACGGTCCGCGCCCGTCTTCGGCCACGGCGCCCTCGATCTGGAACGCCGCCGTCGCCACGCCCAGGGTGAAGTCGGACGGGATCAAAGCCGCCAGGCGCCCGCTGTCCATTGCCATTCTCTGTCGTCCTCCGTAACCTGGTCCTCCCGCGTTGCGGGGCCCGCTGGAGCGGGCTGGCACCAGCATCGCACTGCCGGCAGGTCCGCGCCATAGCGGCGCAGCCGCCGCGTGTCCGGATGGAAGCCCGACGGCGGGGTGCAGCCGCCGCGCGTCCGGACGGGAGCCCGGCGGCGGGGTGCAGATGCGGACAACGGCGGCGGGGAACCTGCCGCCCGGTGGCGGCGTGCAGCGCCGAGGGCAGGGCCGCGGCTCCGCGGCTGATCCTTCGGCCCGGAGGCACTGGGCCGGGGGCCGATTCGCAATCACGGCCAAAGTCTGCCACACTAGATGAGTTGTTCAAGCGCTTTTGCATGTCTTCGTGCGAAGCTGGGTCCCGCCCGGGATAATGCCCGGGGCAGGGTCAGGCTCCACAGATTTCAAAGCCCAAATATAACCCACCCTCCATTTTGAGCGGGCGGAGTGCGCAGAATGTTCGCGACACGCCCGACCGCGGGGGTCGGAGCCTCAGCAGGGTGAGGAACCCGGATTCATCCGGATTCAGTCTGCCGGAGGAGCGCCAGGCCAGGAGCGATCCAACCGTCGGGGCGCATCAGGAGAAAGTCAACAGAGCAGCACTGAGAAAGAGAGCGGAGACGCCATGGCGGGACAGAAAATCCGCATCCGTCTGAAGTCATATGACCATGAGGTCATTGATGTTTCAGCACGGAAGATCGTCGAGACGGTCACGCGTGCAGGCGCAACGGTAGTGGGCCCCGTGCCGCTGCCCACCGAGAAGAACGTGTACTGCGTTATCCGGTCGCCGCACAAGTACAAGGACAGCCGGGAGCACTTTGAAATGCGCACCCACAAGCGGCTGATCGACATTATCGATCCCACGCCCAAGGCCGTCGATTCGCTGATGCGGCTCGACCTGCCGGCGGACGTGAACATCGAAATCAAGCTGTAGGGGAGTGAGTCATTTGTCTACCACTACACGCCAAGTAAAGGGACTGCTGGGCACCAAGCTCGGCATGACCCAGGTCTGGGACGAGAACAACCGGCTCATCCCGGTCACCGTCGTCAAGGCCGACTCCAACGTCATCACCCAGCTGCGCTCTGCGGACGTCGACGGCTACACCGCCGTCCAGATCGGCTACGGCCAGATCGACCCGCGCAAGGTGACCCAGCCGCTGGCCGGCCACTTCGAAAAGGCCGGGGTTACCCCGCGCCGCCACGTGGTTGAGCTGCGCACCGCCGATGCCGGCTCCTACGAGCTGGGCCAGGAACTCTCCGTGGAACTGTTCGAGACCGGCCAGAAGGTCGACGTCGTCGGAACCACCAAGGGCAAGGGCTTCGCCGGTGTCATGAAGCGTCACGGCTTTGCCGGTGTGGGCGCCTCGCACGGCGCGCACAAGAACCACCGCAAGCCCGGTTCCATTGGTGGCGCGTCCACTCCGGGCCGCGTTTTCAAGGGCATGCGCATGTCCGGCCGCATGGGTGCCGTCCGCCAGACCACGCTGAACCTGACCGTTCACGCTGTGGACACCGAGAACTCGCTGCTCTTGATCAAGGGTGCCGTTCCCGGTGCCCGCGGCTCGGTCGTTCTCGTCCGTTCCGCTGTGAAGGGAGCCTAGTTCAATGGCTAACACGCTCAAGGTTGACCTGCCTGCAGAGATCTTCGACGTCCAGACCAACGTGCCGCTGCTGCACCAGGTCGTCGTCGCACAGCTCGCTGCTGCCCGGCAGGGAACCCACAAGACCAAGACCCGCGCCGAGGTTTCCGGTGCCGGCCGCAAGCCGTTCAAGCAGAAGGGCACCGGCCGCGCCCGCCAGGGTTCGATCCGCGCCCCGCACATGACCGGCGGCGGCGTCGTGCACGGTCCGACCCCGCGCGACTACAGCCAGCGCACCCCCAAGAAGATGAAGGCCGCTGCCCTGCGCGGCGCCCTCTCCGACCGGGCACGCAACGGCCGCATCCACGTCGTGGAGGCACTGGTGGCCGGCGACAAGCCGTCCACCAAGGCCGCTACCGAGGCCCTGCGCGCCATCTCCGATCGCAAGAACCTGCTCGTAGTCATCGAGCGCGCCAACGATGTGGCGGCCCTGAGCCTGCGCAACATCGACGGTGTTCACACCATTTACGTGGATCAGCTGAACACCTACGACGTGCTGGTTTCCGACGACGTGGTCTTCACCCAGGCCGCCTACGAGGCGTTCATCGCAGCTAAAGCAACTGCCAAGGAGGACGCCAAGTGAGCGCGACCACCACAAAAGATCCCCGCGACGTGATCCTTGCTCCCGTCGTTTCGGAGAAGAGCTACGGCCTGATCGACGAAGGTAAGTACACCTTCCTGGTCGACCCCCGCTCGAACAAGACCGAGATCAAGCTGGCCGTGGAGAAGATTTTCTCCGTCAAGGTCGACTCGATCAACACCATCAACCGTGCCGGTAAGCGCAAGCGGACCAAGTTCGGATGGGGACAGCGCAAGGACACCAAGCGCGCAATTGTCACCCTGAAGGAAGGCACAATCGACATCTTCGGCGGTCCGCTTTCTTAAGCGGAGACCACTTTAACGAGGAATTGAACTATGGGAATCCGTAAATACAAGCCGACTACACCGGGCCGTCGCGGCTCGAGCGTGGCCGACTTCGCTGAAATCACGCGATCGACGCCGGAAAAGTCGTTGCTGCGCCCGCTGACCAAGTCAGGTGGACGTAACAACTCCGGCAAGATCACTACCCGCCACAAGGGCGGCGGACACAAGCGCCAGTACCGTCTGATCGACTTCCGTCGCCACGACAAGGACGGCGTGCCCGCCAAGGTCGCTCACATCGAGTACGACCCGAACCGCACCGCGCGGATCGCCCTCCTGCACTACGTTGATGGCACCAAGCGCTACATCCTGGCTCCGGCCAAGCTGAAGCAGGGAGACACGGTTGAGGCCGGCGCCAGCGCCGACATCAAGCCGGGCAACAACCTGCCGCTGCGCAACATCCCCGTCGGTACGGTCATCCACGCTGTGGAGCTGCGTCCGGGCGGCGGTGCCAAGATGGCCCGCTCCGCCGGTGCCTCCGTCCAGTTGGTGGCCAAGGAAGGCAAGTACGGCCAGCTCCGCCTGCCGTCCGGCGAAATCCGCAACGTTGATGTGCGCTGCCGCGCAACCATCGGCGAGGTGGGCAATGCCGAGCAGTCCAACATCAGCTGGGGCAAGGCCGGCCGCATGCGCTGGAAGGGCGTCCGCCCGACCGTCCGCGGTGTGGCCATGAACCCGATCGACCACCCGCACGGTGGTGGCGAGGGCAAGACCTCCGGTGGCCGCCACCCGGTCAACCCGAACGGCAAGCCCGAGGGCCGCACCCGCCGCCCGAACAAGGAAAGCGACCGCCTGATTGTGCGTCGCCGTCGTACTGGCAAGAACAAGCGATAGGAGCCTGGGAACATGCCACGCAGCCTGAAGAAAGGCCCCTTCGTCGATCAGCACCTCTTCGTGAAGGTAGCTGCAGAGAACGAAAAGGGCACCAAGAACGTCATCAAGACGTGGTCCCGCCGTTCGATGATCGTGCCCGACATGCTCGGACACACGATCGCCGTACACGACGGACGCAAGCACATCCCGGTGTTTGTCACTGAGTCGATGGTCGGGCACAAGCTCGGCGAATTCGCCCCGACGCGGACCTTCCGCGGCCATGTGAAGGACGACCGCAAGGGCAAGCGCCGCTAGGCGCTGCTTTGACGGCAGAAGACGAGAGAAGGAAAGCAATGGAAGCCAAGGCTATTGCGCGCCATATTCGCGTGACGCCTATGAAGGCCCGGCGCGTCGTCAACCTTGTTCGTGGCAAGCAGGCGAATGAGGCTCTGGCAATTCTGAAGTTTGCCCCGCAGGCAGCTTCGGAGCCGGTCAGCAAGGTACTCGCGTCGGCAGTCGCCAACGCCCGCGTTATCGCGGACCGTGACGGCGTCGCCTTTGACGAGAGCGACCTGTACATCAGCGAAGCATTCGTAGATGAAGGCCCCACCATGAAGCGGTTCCAGCCGCGCGCCCAAGGGCGTGCCTACCGCATCAAGAAGCGGACCAGCCACATCACGCTTGTTGTCGCTACCCCGGAGAAAGAGGAGGACCAGTAAGTGGGACAGAAAGTAAACCCGCACGGATTCCGACTCGGTATCACCACCGACCATGTCTCCCACTGGTTCGCTGACAGCAACAAGGCCGGCCAGCGCTACAAGGACTTTGTCCGCGAGGACGTGAAGATCCGCCAGCTGATGTCCACGGGCATGGACCGCGCGGGCATCGCGAAGGTTGAGATCGAGCGTACTCGTGACCGCGTGCGTGTGGATATCCACACCGCCCGCCCCGGCATCGTCATCGGCCGCCGCGGCGCCGAAGCAGACCGCATCCGCGGCGAGCTGGAGAAGCTCACAGGGAAGCAGGTGCAGCTGAACATCCTCGAGGTCAAGAACCCGGAGATCGAAGCGCAGCTGGTTGCCCAGGGCATCGCCGAGCAGCTGACTTCCCGCGTGGCCTTCCGCCGCGCCATGAAGAAGGCCATGCAGTCCGCCACCCGCGCCGGCGCCAAGGGCATCCGTGTCCAGTGCTCCGGTCGCCTCGGCGGCGCCGAAATGAGCCGTTCGGAGTTCTACCGCGAAGGCCGTGTGCCCCTGCACACCCTGCGGGCGAACATCGACTACGGCTTCTTCGAGGCCAAGACCACGTTCGGCCGCATCGGCGTCAAGGTCTGGATCTACAAGGGCGACGTGACCGCGAAGGAACTGGCGGCCCAGCAGGCTGCTGCTCCGTCCTCGCGTGGTCGTGGCGACCGTCCGGGCCGCCCCGCTGCCGGTGGCGAGCGCCGTCGTCGTAATGACCGTGCTGCCGCTCCCGCCGCAGGCGAGGGCGCAGCCAAGGCCGAGGCACCTGCCGCTGAGGCAGCAGCGCCGGCAGCAGAAGGAGGACAAGCTTAAATGCTTATCCCACGTCGAGTTAAGTTCCGTAAGCAGCACCACCCGGGTCGTTCCGGCGCTGCTTCCGGCGGCACCGAGGTCAGCTTCGGCGAGTGGGGTATCCAGGCTCTGACGCCGGCATACGTCACCAACCGCCAGATCGAAGCGGCCCGTATTGCGATGACCCGCCACATCAAGCGTGGCGGCAAGGTTTGGATCAACATTTATCCGGACCGCCCGCTGACCAAGAAGCCGGCCGAAACCCGCATGGGTTCCGGCAAGGGTTCGCCGGAATGGTGGGTCGCCAACGTCAAGCCGGGACGGGTTCTGTTCGAACTGTCCGGTGTCAATGAAGAGGTAGCTCGCGAGGCCCTGCGCCTGGCGATCCACAAGCTGCCGTTGAAGGCACGCATTGTGCGTCGCGAAGGTGGTGAATAGAAATGGCAGTTGGTTCAAAGGAACTGGCAACCGATCAGCTCGAGACTTTCGATAAGGACCGTCTCGCAGAGGAGCTGCGCAAGGCCAAGGAGGAGCTGTTCAACCTCCGTTTCCAGTCCGCCACCGGTCAGCTGGAAAACCACGGCCGCCTGAAGGCCGTGAAGCGGGACATCGCGCGCATCTACACCGTGCTGCGTGAGCGCGAGCTCGGCATTCGTCCCGAGGTCGAGGCTTCTGCGGAAGCTCCGGTCGAGGAGAAGAAGGCCAAGAAGGCTAAGAAGTCTGAAAAGGCCGCCGAAGCCGAAACCGCCGAGACCGAAACCCCCGCTTCGGAGGATGAGGCCAAGTGAGCGAAAACACGAACAAGGATGCAACTGTGGAAGAAGCCACTCAGGCTCGCGGTTACCGTAAGACCGCCCGCGGCTACGTCGTCTCGGACAAGATGGAAAAGACCATCGTGGTCGAGGTTGAGGACCGCGTGAAGCACGCGCTGTACGGCAAGGTGATCCGCCGGACCGAGAAGCGCAAGGCCCACGACGAGCAGAACGCCGCCGGCATCGGCGACCTGGTTCTGATCGCCGAGACCCGGCCGCTGTCCGCCACCAAGCGGTGGCGCCTGGTCGAGATCATCGAAAAGGCCAAGTAGGACTCACGTCCTGCGTGCGGGGCCCGCCTGCCGAGCGGGCGGGCCCCGCACCCTTAAGTTTCCCTTCCGGCACGAACTGGATCCCGGTCCGCCGGAGCAGCCGGAAGGGTTTGGAAGGACTGTGGTTTCGGCCGCAGACCCTTTGAAAAGTACAAGCCCCTGGCCGTGATTTCACGTCCGGGGTGTCTTGGTCATAAACTAGTAATCTTGCCTGTGCCGTTTGGAAAGACCATCCATCCTTCCGCATGGACAGAATAGGCAAATTCCCGCAACCGCCTTCGGACCGCACACGCGTGTGGCCAGGGGGGGTTACGGTGCGGGCTACCCATATCCGTTCCGCAAGGCTCAGTAATGAGAACCGGCGCGACGACAGGAGTAATAAGTGATTCAGCAGGAGTCGCGACTGAAGGTCGCCGACAACACGGGGGCCAAGGAAATCTTGACCATCCGCGTTCTCGGTGGATCCGGCCGTCGCTACGCAGGCATTGGCGACACCATTGTTGCCACCGTCAAGGATGCAATTCCGGGCGGCAACGTCAAGAAGGGTGACATCGTCAAGGCTGTCATCGTTCGCACCAAGAAGGAACGCCGCCGTGCGGATGGTTCCTACATCAAGTTCGATGAGAACGCAGCCGTGATCCTCAAGAACGACGGCGACCCCCGCGGTACCCGTATCTTCGGCCCGGTCGGCCGTGAGCTTCGCGACAAGAAGTTCATGAAGATCATCTCGTTGGCTCCGGAGGTGCTGTAGTCCATGGCTAAGTACAAGATCAAGAAGGGTGACCTCGTTCAGGTCATCACCGGTGCCAAGGCTGAGCGCGGCGGCGACCGCGGCAAGCAGGGCAAGGTCCTGAAGGTGTTCACGGAGTCCAACCGTGTGCTGGTCGAAGGCGTCAACCGCGTCACCAAGCACACCAAGGCCGGGCAGTCGGAACGCGGCACGAAGACCGGTGGCATCGAGACCGTTGAGGCCCCGATCCACATCTCGAACGTGGCGATCGTCGATCCCGAGACCAAGAAGCCGACCCGCGTTGGCTACCGCACCGAAACCGTCGAGCGTGATGGCCGTGAGCGCACTGTGCGTATCCGCGTGTCCAAGGCCTCCGGGAAGGACCTCTAATGACTGAGACTGTCACCAAGATCGTCCCCCGTCTGAAGACTCGCTACGCCGGCGAGATCAAGCAGGCCCTGCGGGACGAGTTCAAGTACGAGAACGTGAACCAGGTTCCCCGCCTGGTCAAGGTCGTTGTCAACATGGGTGTCGGAGATGCCGCCAAGGACTCCAAGCTCATCGACGGCGCCGTGCGCGACCTGACCCAGATCACCGGTCAGAAGCCGCAGATCACCAAGGCCCGCAAGTCCATCGCCCAGTTCAAGCTGCGCGAAGGCATGCCGATCGGCGCCCACGCGACGCTGCGCGGCGATCGCATGTGGGAATTCGTGGACCGCCTGGTCACCCTGGCCTTGCCCCGTATCCGCGACTTCCGCGGCCTCAACGGCAAGCAGTTTGACGGCAACGGCAACTACACCTTCGGTCTGACCGAACAGTCCATGTTCCACGAGATCGATCAGGACAAGATCGACCGCGTGCGCGGTATGGACATCACCGTAGTGACCACTGCAAAGACCGATGACGAGGGCCGCGCGCTGCTGAAGGCGCTGGGCTTCCCGTTCAAGACCGAAGATTAATTAGCTACGTGAAAGGTCCCGCCCCGGCGCCCAGTGCTGACCGGAGCGAGGAAACCGTTACGAGGAAGGGCAAGAGCCCACAATGACTATGACAGATCCTGTCGCAGACATGCTCACGCGTCTGCGCAACGCCAACTCGGCATACCACGACTCAGTGTCGATGCCGTACAGCAAGCTCAAGGCTCGCGTCGCCGACATCCTGAAGGCCGAGGGCTACATCGCCGGCTGGAAGGAAGAAGAGGCCGAGGTTGGCAAGAAGCTGACCCTGGAACTCAAGTTCGGTCCGAACCGCGAGCGTTCCATCGCCGGCATCCGCCGCATTTCCAAGCCCGGTCTGCGCGTTTACGCGAAGTCCACCAACCTGCCGCACGTACTCGGTGGCCTGGGCATCGCAATCCTGTCCACCTCTTCCGGACTGATGACTGATCGTCAGGCCGGCAAGAAGGGCGTGGGCGGCGAAGTCCTCGCTTACGTCTGGTAACGGAAAGGAAGAGATTAAATGTCACGTATTGGACGTCTCCCCATCACCGTTCCCGCAGGCGTTGAGGTCAAGGTCGACGGCAACGTCGTCTCCGTCAAGGGCGCCAAGGGCGAGCTGAGCCACACTCTGGCTTCGCCCATCACGGCTTCCCTGGAAGAGAACACCATCACCGTCTCCCGCCCGAACGACGAGCGCGAATCCCGGTCCCTGCACGGCCTGACCCGCACGCTGATCAACAACATGATCGTCGGCGTCACCGAGGGCTACAAGAAGGACCTCGAGATCGTCGGCACCGGTTACCGTGTGCAGGCCAAGGGCTCGGACCTCGAGTTCGCCCTGGGCTTCAGCCACCCGGTGATCGTCAACGCACCCGAGGGAATCACCTTCGCCGTGGAGGGCGCCACCAAGCTCTCCGTCTCCGGTATCAACAAGCAGCAGGTCGGCGAAGTTGCTGCCAACATCCGCAAGCTGCGCAAGCCCGACCCCTACAAGGGCAAGGGCGTTCGCTACGCCGGCGAGCAAATCCGCCGCAAGGTCGGAAAGGCTGGTAAGTAAACCATGGCGATCAGCATTAATAAGAAGCGGACCTCGAAGTCCAAGTCCGCAGCACGCGGCCGCCGCCACCTGCGCGTCCGCAAGCGCATCACCGGTACCGCGGTCCGTCCGCGCCTGGTGGTCAACCGCTCCGCACGCCACATCTTTGTCCAGGTTGTCGATGACAGCAAGGGCATCACCGTGGCGTCCGCTTCCACCATGGAAGCCGACCTGCGGGCGCTTGACGGCGACAAGTCCGCCAAGGCAAAGCGCGTCGGTGAGCTCGTTGCCGAGCGTGCCAAGGCTGCCGGTGTTGAGGCCGTGGTCTTCGACCGCGGCGGCAACCGGTACCACGGCCGTATCGCAGCGGTTGCCGACGGCGCACGTGAAGGTGGGCTGGCACTGTGACCGCTGAGAACAACGAAAAGGAAACTCAGGTGACTGAAGCAACTGAGACCGCTGCCGCGGGATCCGCTGAAACCACCGCTGCTTCCGGCCAGGAGGACCGCCGCGGCGGCCGTCGTGGCGAACGCGGTGGCAGCGACCGTGGTGGCAACGACCGTGGCGGCCGCGGCCGTGGCCGCGACAACGCACGCGATGCCGAGAAGGACAAGTTCCTCGAGCGCGTCGTCACCATCAACCGCGTGTCCAAGGTCGTCAAGGGCGGCCGCCGCTTTAGCTTCACGGCTCTGGTAGTTGTCGGCGACGGCAACGGCATGGTCGGCGTGGGCTACGGCAAGGCCAAGGAAGTTCCGGCAGCGATCGCCAAGGGCGTGGAAGAGGCCAAGAAGTCCTTCTTCCGCGTGCCGATCATCGCCGGCACCGTCCCGCACCAGGTGCAGGGCGAAGCCGCTGCAGGCGTTGTCATGCTGCGTCCGGCTGCTGCCGGTACCGGTGTGATCGCCGGTGGTCCGGTCCGCGCCGTACTGGAGTGCGCCGGTATCCACGACGTGCTTTCCAAGTCGCTTGGCTCGGCCAACGCGATCAACATTGTGCACGCTACAGTCGATGCGCTGCGTCGCCTGGAGGAGCCCCGCTCCGTGGCTGCCCGCCGTGGCCTGCCGCTGGACGAGGTTGCTCCGGCTATCCTGCTGCGCAACATGCAGAAGGCAGGTGCGTAATGACCACACCCAAGAATCTGACTCCGTCGGATGCGCAGTTGGAAATCACGCAGATCAAGTCCGTCATTGGCGGCAAGCAGAACCAGCGCGACACGCTGCGTTCACTGGGCCTGAAGCGCATCGGACACACCGTTGTCCGCAGCGCCGATGCAGTGACCGTCGGCATGGTCAACACTGTTTCTCACCTGGTGAAGGTTGAGGAGGCGAAGTAAAGATGGCAGAAGAGAACAAAACTCTGAAGGTCCACCACCTGCGTCCTGCCCCCGGTGCCAAGACCGCCAAGACCCGTGTTGGTCGTGGCGAAGGCTCCAAGGGCAAGACCGCCGGTCGCGGTACCAAGGGCACGAAGGCCCGCTACCAGGTCAAGGCTGGCTTTGCCGGCGGCCAGCTGCCGCTGCACATGCGCCTGCCGAAGCTGCGCGGCTTCAAGAACCCGTTCAAGGTGGAGTTCCAGGTTGTTAACCTGGACAAGCTCAGCGAGCTGTTCCCCGAGGGCGGCGAAGTGACCGTGGACGCCCTGGTGGCCAAGGGCGCGGTTCGCAAGAACCAGCCCGTGAAGGTCCTGGGCACCGGCGACATCACCGTCAAGGTCGATGTGAAGGTTGACGCCTTCTCCGCCAGTGCCGCTGAAAAGATCGCCGCCGCCGGCGGCACCGTGACGGCGCTCTAGCAGCCCGTGACAGGTGGCGTCTTTTAGCAGCCTCTGACTGAACTCGTGGTGGCCGGTTTACGCCGGCCGCCACGAGTTCAGCCGCTTTAAAGGCACACCCCGTATCCTTAACCCGTTTAATGCGAACGGGCCGAGCCGATAGACTCGGATCTTGTGACTTGCCGCGCAGCGGCATCAGAACTTCTTGGGAGGACGCTTGCTTAGCGCAATTGGCCGGGCATTCCGGACGCCGGACCTGCGGCGCAAGTTGCTGTTCACGCTCGGCATTATGACGGTCTACCGCATGGGCGTCTTCATCCCCGCCCCCGGTGTGGACTACGGCAACGTGCAGCAGTGCCTGGCGCTGGGCAACACCAGCGGCGGGCTGTACCAGTTCGTCAACCTCTTCAGCGGCGGTGCGCTGCTGCAGGTGTCCATCTTCGCCCTCGGCATCATGCCGTACATCACCGCCAGCATCATTGTGCAGCTGCTGCGCGTCGTCATCCCCCGGTTCCAGGAACTGCACCAGGAGGGCCCGCAGGGCCAGTCCAAGCTTACGCAGTACACCCGCTACCTGACCATCGCGCTGGGCCTGCTCAACGCCACAACACTGGTGTCGCTGGCGCGGACCGGCGCCCTCCTGGGGGACTGTCCGGTTCCAATCATTCCCGAGGACAACCTGGTCACGGTTTCGCTTCTCATCCTGACCCTGACCGCAGGCACCGGCCTGATCATGTGGATGGGCGAGCTGATCACCGAGAAGGGCGTCGGCAACGGCATGTCCCTGCTGATCTTCATCTCCATCGCCGCCGGCTTCCCGAGCTCGCTGGGCGAGATCTGGAACACCCAGGGCGTGAACGTGTTTTTGGGCGTGCTGATCGTCGGCCTGCTGACCGTTGCCGCCGTGGTCTTCGTGGAACAGTCGCAGCGCCGCATCCCGGTGCAGTACGCCAAGCGCATGGTGGGACGCCGCACCGTCGGCGGCACCAGCACCTACATCCCGATCAAGGTGAACATGGCCGGTGTCATCCCGGTGATCTTCGCGTCGTCCATGCTGTACCTGCCGTCGCTGATCGCCCAGTTCAACACCCCGGCCGACGGCACCACCGCGCCGCCGGAGTGGGTCAACTGGATCAACACCTACCTGGTCAGCGGGGACTCGCCGTTCTACATGGCGGTCTACTTCGCCCTGATCGTCTTCTTCACCTACTTCTATGTGGCCATCACTTTCAACCCCGAGGAAGTGGCGGAGAACATGAAGAAGTACGGCGGCTTCATCCCGGGCATCCGGGCCGGCCGCCCGACGGCGGAGTACCTGCAGTACGTGCTGGCCAGGATCACGCTGCCCGGTGCGCTCTATCTGGGCATCGTCTCGCTGATCCCGCTGATCGCCCTGGTGCTGATCAACGCCAACCAAAACTTCCCGTTCGGCGGCGTCTCCATCCTCATCATGGTCGGTGTGGGCCTGGAGACCGTCAAACAAATCAACGCACAACTACAGCAACGGCACTACGAAGGACTTTTGCGATGACCCAAATGCTCATTATTGGCCCGCCCGGATCGGGCAAAGGCACCCAGGCCTCCCGCATTTCCGACCGGCTGGGCATCGTCGCGATCTCCACCGGAGACATCTTCCGCGCCAACGTGAAGGAAGAGACTCCGCTTGGCATCGAGGCCAAGAAGTACATCGACAAGGGCGAGTTCGTGCCGGACAGCGTCACCAACAACATGGTGCGCGACCGGTTGAAGCAGCCCGACGCCGCCGACGGCTTCCTGCTGGACGGCTACCCCCGCACCAGCGGCCAGGTCGACGAGCTGGACAACATCCTGGCCGAGGCCGGCTCGAAGCTGGACATCGTGCTGCAGCTGACCGCCGACGACGAGGAGCTGGTCAAGCGCCTGCTCGGCCGCGCCGCGCAGGAAGGCCGCAGCGATGACAACGAAACGGTGATCCGGCGCCGGCTGGGCCTGTACCACGAGCAGACGGAGGCCGTCGTGAGCCGTTACGCCGACCGCGGGATCGTCGCGACCGTTGACGGCATCGGCGACATCGACGAGGTCACCGAGCGCATCGTGTCCGCGCTCAAGTCCGTCACGGCCTGATACCCGCCAGAAAGTTAGAGGCAGCCCATGGCCTTCGGCCAGCCCAGCATCGAATACAAGACCAAGGACCAGATCCGGAAAATGCGGACCGCCGGCCTGGTGGTCAGCCGCGCCTTGGACGCTGCGGTCGCCGCCGCCGTCCCCGGCGCCACAACGGCGGATGTGGACGAGGCCTTCGAAGCGGTGCTGGACGAGGCGGGCGCCAAGAGCAACTTCAAGGGCTACCACGGCTTCCCCGCAACGGTCTGCGTGTCCGTCAACGAGGAAGTGGTCCATGGCATCCCGGGTGGCAAGGTGCTCCGGGACGGGGACATCATCTCGATCGACGGGGGTTGCAGCGTTGACGGCTGGCACGGTGACTCCGCCCGCGGCGTCATCGTGGGCATCGCCGATCCGGAAGACCAGCGGCTGTCCGACGTCACCGAGGAAGCCATGTGGCACGGCATTGCTGCCCTCGCCACCGGCCACCGCGTGGGCGACATCGGCAACGCGATCGACGACTACGTTTCCTCCGTGCCGGGCAAGCCGTTGGGCATCCTGGAGGACTACGTGGGCCACGGCATCGGCACCGCCATGCATCAGGCCCCGGACGTGCTGAACTACCGGACGAACCACCGCGGCCCGAAGATCCGCCCCGGGCTCTGCCTGGCCATTGAACCCATGCTGGTGCGCGGGGACATCGAGACCAAGGTGCTGGACGACGACTGGACCGTGGTGACCACGGACGGCTCGCGGTCCTGCCAGTGGGAACACACCGTGGCAGTGCACGACGGCGGCATCTGGGTTTTGACGGCCGAAGACGGGGGCGCGGCCAGGCTGGCTCCGCTGGGGGTCACCCCGGTGCCGCTGGACTAAACGCCCGCCGCCATTTTTTGGCCCGACGTCATCGAAAGGCCGGACCCGCTGGATCCATCGTCCAGCCGGCCCGGCCTTTCGAGGTTAAGCCGGAGTCCGCGCCCCCCATCCCGGCCCACTGCGGCGAGCGGAACGGCTGCGCACGGCACCCCCGATCCCGGCCCGCCGCGGCCAGCGGAAGGCCGGCGCACGGACACCCCACTCCCCGAAAGGACCTTGCCCACCATGATGGGAGCCCACCACGCCCTCTCCGGCGCCGCCGCCTGGATCGCAGTCACCAGCCAGGTCCACGTGCCGCTGGATGCCCTGACGACGCCGTTGGGCTGGGGCGGGCAGAGCCTCACCCTCGGCTGGGGGCTGCTGGACGTCGGGCCGCTGGGCCTGATCACCGGGGCCATGGTGACCGCCGGTGCCGCGCTCGTTCCGGATGCCGACCACCGCCACGCCACCGTCGCCCGCTCGCTGCCGCCACTCTCCAACGTGGTCTGCGCGGGCATTGGAGCTGTGGCCGGCGGGCACCGCAGGGGCACCCACTCGCTGATCGGCTTGGCGGCGTTCGTCGGGATCGCGTGGGTGGCCGGGCTCTGGACGGCCGAGACCGAGCGGTTCGGCACGGTCTACCCGGGCGCGGGGCTGCTGTGCGTGTTGCTGGTGGCCTTTGCCGCCAAAGCCCTGAAGTTCCTGCCCGACGGGCTACAGAAAATCCCGTGGGCCGTGGGCCTGTCAGTCGCGGCCTTCATCGCCCTGTACGCCCCGGAACAGCACAACTGGTTCCCGCTGGCCATGGGCATCGGCGTCGTCATGCATGTGCTCGGCGACATGCTGACCACCGGGGGAGTGAACCTGCTGTGGCCCCTGCGGATCAAGCCCCCGAAGGTGTGGCGGCGGGTCCCGCTGCTCAACGCCATCTGGCGTCGGAACGGATACTTCGCCTTGCCGCTGCTGGGAAATGCCGGGTCGGCGCGCGAGTGGGCGTTGCTGGTGCCGGTCAGCGCCTATGTGGTGGTCCTGCTCCTCGGGGCGTGCCTCGACGTCGGGCAGCAGAGCCTGGTGGCATTTGGTGCCGGTTAGTTGCTCATCGCCGGACTTGGGAGAAGTCTGAGGGCCTTCCCGACCGGCAACGGGCCGGCCGCTTACGCGGCTTTGGTTCCGGGCCGTGGGGTGCCCGGCGGCGGTGGTGCGGTGTTGGTGTAAGTGTGTCCGGTGGGGGTCGTGGTTTCGACTTGGGGCAGGGGTCCGTCGACGGTTCGGTTGGACCAGCTTTCGGCTTCTTTGTCCTGGTTGCAGCGTTCGCACAGGCCCTGTCCGTTGGTGATGGTGGTTTTCCCGCCGTCGGACCAGGCGACGATGTGGTCGATGTGCCGGATCGGGGCGTCGCACCAGGGGCCGGAGCAGACCTGGTCGCGGGCGATGACCATCCGGCGTAGCCCGGCCGGGAACCGGCGGGCTTTCGAGTCCATGCCGAGTAGTTGTCCGGTGCAGGGGGCGGTGTAGAGGCGGCGGATCCAGACGTCCGCCACGCCGCCGGGTTTTAGCTCTGTGGTGCCTCGGGTGTTCTTCCGCGCGGTCTTCCAACCGGGTTCGGTGCCTGCCGGCGGCGCGTTCTGCCGGGGGACTTCGTCCGGCGGCTCCTGGCTGGTAAGCATTCGTGCCGGCGCGCATTGGTCGGGTGGCCTCTCGCCGGCCACGCTCGCTGCCTCACCGATGTCAGACCTGGCGTTGCCGGTTGTCATAGGCGGGTGCTGCGGGAGGCGGATGAGGTCGCGGGCGTATTGGGCCGGGATGACGCCGTAGCCAGTGAGCCAGGCCGGTTCGCTGTCGCCTTGGAGCAGGGCGCGGTCGGTCATGACGAGCTGGATTTCGGTGCGGGCCGGGTCGGCGGTGGAGGCACCGGTGACGCGTTCGAACATGGTGTCGGCCATGGCCTGGCCGCGGGTCCTGGTGTCGCCGGTGTTGCGCAGCCGGTCGGCTTCACGATGCAGCGCGGCCATCAGGGCCACGCCTTGGACGACGGGCAGCAGGGTCCGGACGGCGACCATGGTGTCGGGTTGGGGGCGGGAGGAGACGTGTCGGTCGGCTTCGGCTTTCGCGGCCCGGTTCACCACGGCGAGGGGGTCCAAGCGGTAGGCGATCCGTTTGGCTTCGGCTTCGAGTTGGCGGTTGCCCATTCCGTGCAGGCGGGCCGTGTTGCCGGCCAGTTCCTGGTCCACCGCGGCCCGGTCTTCCTTGGTCAGGCACGCGGTTTCGCGGACCAGGGTCGTTGCGCGCCACTCATTCAGGTGACCGGTGGCCAGGGCGTTGAGGGTGTGCGGCATTTCGGTGACCAGGATCTTCGCGACGCCGAGCATGAGCGCGGCGCGGTGCGGGGATTCCCGCCGCGCCAGCCCGATCTGTTTCGCGATGCCCTGGCCCTGCCGGTTTTTCGGGAGCCCGGCGGCGGCGCGCCGGGCACGTGTGGTCTCATCTAGGGCCACCTGCAGCTTGGCCTGCGCGGCGGCGATCGCGTCCTTGGCGTTTTCCAGCGCGGTGATCCGGTCCACCAGGTCCTGTTCGGGACCGAGCAGGTCGACCCGGGCCAAGGCGCCGGCGAAGGCGTTGATCGCGGGCGTGCCGACCGGCACGCCGATTTCGGCAAGCGCCGGCCGCGCTCCCTGAGCTGCCTCGGCTGCTTCGGGTGCCTTTGCTACTTCTGGTGATTCGGGCCCTGCCGGATCCAACATGTCGGCGTCTCAATCTTCGGCGTGCTCGCGGCACGGCAACGACTACGAGAGGTCATGGAACAAGGTCCACAGACGCCGTCGGGAACCCCGCCCCGGCGGCCAACGTTGCTGCTGAACTACTAAGAACAGGCTATAAGGCGGGTATGACAGTTTCGGAAACCCGTGGTCGACCTGCAGTCAGGGGGACGCGTCGATTTGCTGTTGGGGCGCCAGGGAGACGTGATCGGAAGTTGCAGAGCCAGGGGAGACGTGTCGATCGGCAGTTGGGGAGCCAGGGGAGCCGCCGAGCGCCTTGCCGAGCTGCTGCAGGGAGCCGCCGAGCAGCCCCAAGAGCCGAGCAGCCCCAGGAGGGGATGGGCTGACCGTGCATCAACAATGTGCCGAATTCTTGCTCATCCTCATCCTCGGGGCGAGGATGAGGCCATGGCTACTTCCATTACCGACGTGCCCGGCATCCGCGTGGGGCAGGTCCAGAAGACCGGCGACGGCTGGCTCACCGGCGTCACCGTGGTGCTGCCGCCGGCGGGGACCGTAGGTGCCGTGGACGTCCGCGGGGGCGGGCCGGCCACGCACGAGACCGATGCGCTGGATCCCACCACCCTGGTGCCCACAGTAGATGCCGTGGTGCTCGCCGGCGGCAGCGCCTTCGGTTTGGTGGCCGCGCACGGTGCGCAGCGCTGGCTGGAGGAACAGGGGCTTGGCTTCCGCACGCAGAATGCGGTGGTGCCGATTGTTCCGGCCGCGGCCATCTACGACCTGGGCCGAGGCGGGGACATCGCCGCGCGCCCGGATGAACAGATGGGCTATGACGCCGCTGCCTCCGCCGGCGCGATGCAGGACTTTGGCGAGGTGCGGCGGGGCAACGTGGGCGCCGGCACCGGCGCGGCCATGGGCTTCCAGCAGTACAAAGGGGGAGTGGGGACTGCCTCGCTGCGGATGGGCGGCGCCAACGACGGAATCGTGGTCGGCGTGCTCGCGGTGGCCAATGCCGCCGGCGCGCCGTTTACGGGGGCGTTCCCAGGGCATGGCGGCAGCGCGGCGGGCCGTGACATGAGGTCCGGTGGCCTTGGCGCGGTGCCGGCAGCAACCGCCGGCCCGGGCCGGCGGGCCGGGGAACCGGAACCGGGTGGAATCGAGCAACGGCCGGCGTCCCCGCTGAACACAACCCTGTGCGTCGTCGCAACCAACGCCGTGTTGGATCCGGCGCAGGCCAAGCGGACGGCCTCGACCGCGCACGCCGGACTGGCCCGTGCGTTGAGCCCGTCGCACACCCTGATGGACGGGGACGTGGTCTTCGCCCTGGCTACCGGGGCGCAGCAGCTGGTGCAGGACGGGCCCATCGACCCCCGGGCGGAACTGCACACTCTGGCCGCGGAAGCGGTCACCGCGGCCATTTGGGACGCCGTGGTGAGTGCCGAACGGGTGGAGGCGGCCGGCGTCGTACTGGAGAAGTATCCGCACTCCGGCTGAGGTCTGCCGCGCGCGGCGACCCCAAGCGTTACCCGGATTTAACTTTATCCGGCTTCCGGAGTACAGTTGTCTGTTGGTTGTCTCTACTTTCATGCCCATCTTCGGGTGCATGGCGCCCGCGAAAGCCTGCCGGAACGTACGGCTCAGTGGGGGTGTAGCGGCAAGCAAAACCCAAAAACTAGCCACCGCTTCGGCGATGGTTACTGACGTTAGCGGAGGATATGGCTAAGAAAGACGGTGTCATTGAGATTGAAGGCACTGTGCAGGAGGCTCTGCCCAATGCGATGTTCCGCGTTGAGCTGACCAACGGGCACGTTGTGCTGGCTCATATCTCGGGAAAGATGCGTCAGCACTACATCAGGATCCTCCCCGAGGACCGCGTTGTGGTGGAACTCAGCCCGTACGACCTCTCACGGGGCCGTATCGTCTACCGCTACAAGTAAAGACTTATGCCGCAGGCAACTGCGGAAAACCGTAAGTAGTTACAAGGCAGCATCAGCTAACAACGCAAAGGAAAACCATGAAGGTCCAGCCGAGCGTCAAGCGGATTTGTGACAAGTGCCAGGTGATTCGTCGCAAGGGCAACGTCATTGTGATCTGCGAGAACCCGCGCCACAAGCAGCGCCAGGGCTAAGACTCCTGCTTCAGCAGGGGCAGCACGCCCACGCGTAGTAACTCAATATAGGCAGCGCAGCAGGGCAACCTGCACACCCCCGGCACGGAGGCCGGGGACCCGAACAACGGGGACGCGCTGCTTCAGACCTCCGGATACAACAAGGAGAACCGCCACTATGGCTCGTCTCGCTGGCGTAGATATTCCCCGCGAAAAGCGGGTAATTATCGCCCTGACTTACATCTACGGCGTGGGTAAGACCCGTGCAGAGCAGGTTATCGCGGAGACCGGCATCAGCCCGGAAACCCGCGTCAAGGACCTCACCGACGCTGAGCTCGTGCAGCTGCGTGACTTCATCGAGGGCAACTACAAGGTAGAAGGCGACCTCCGCCGCGAAGTTGCAGCCGACATCCGCCGCAAGGTTGAGATCGGCAGCTACGAAGGCATTCGCCACCGCCGTGGCCTGCCCGTCCGCGGACAGCGCACCAAGACCAACGCTCGCACCCGCAAGGGCCCGAAGCGCACCGTCGCCGGTAAGAAGAAGACCCGCTGATTCCCAGCCGGTCAGATAGCTACCAACCAACTTTGTAGGAGAAGCAATGCCCCCCAAGACTCGTGGAGCGGTACGCAAGCCGCGTCGCAAGGACAAGAAGAACATCGCGCTGGGCCAGGCGCACATCAAGAGCACCTTCAACAACACCATCGTGTCCATCACGGACCCGTCCGGTGCCGTCATCTCGTGGGCCTCGGCCGGCGAGGTTGGCTTCAAGGGCTCCCGCAAGTCCACCCCGTTCGCCGCGCAGATGGCTGCCGAATCGGCTGCCAAGCGCGCCCAGGAGCACGGCCTGAAGAAGGTCGACGTCTTCGTGAAGGGCCCGGGGTCGGGACGCGAGACCGCAATCCGTTCGCTGCAGGCCGCTGGCCTCGAGGTTGGCTCCATCCAGGACGTCACCCCCAGCGCCCACAACGGTTGCCGTCCGCCGAAGCGCCGCCGCGTCTAAGCAGCCCAAGGATACTTTTGGCCGCCGCACAGATTCCTCCCACTTTTGCGGGAGAGCCTGTCGGCGGCCGAAAGTTCCACGCTGGAGGCTGACCAGCCGCCCTTTTCCACCAATTCGTGCTGCGTCATATAGCGGATGCTCGCTGAAAGGAAATCTAAGTGCTCATTGCACAGCGCCCCACCCTTACTGAAGAAGTAGTGGCCGATAACCGCTCCCGGTTCGTCATCGAACCGCTGGAGCCGGGTTTTGGCTACACCCTCGGAAACTCCCTCCGCCGCACGCTGCTGTCCTCGATTCCGGGGGCTGCCGTAACCAGCATCCGCATCGACGGCGTGCTGCATGAGTTCACCACCGTGCCGGGTGTGAAGGAAGATGTCACCGAGATCATCCTGAACATCAAGAACCTGGCTGTCTCCTCCGAGCACGACGAGCCCGTGGTTGCCTACCTGCGCAAGCAGGGACCCGGCGTTGTCACTGCCGCGGACATCGCGCCGCCGGCCGGCGTGGAATTCCACAACCCGGACCTGCACATCGCCACGCTGAACGAGAAGGGCAAGTTCGAGCTCGAACTGACCATCGAACGCGGCCGTGGCTACGTGTCGGCAGCCCAGAACAAGTCCGGCGACCAGGAGATCGGCCGCATCCCGGTCGACTCCATCTACTCGCCGGTGCTGAAGGTGACCTTCAAGGTTGAGGCAACCCGTGTTGAGCAGCGCACCGACTTCGACCGCCTGATTGTCGACGTCGAAACCAAGGCCTCCATTGCACCGCGCGACGCCGTCGCCTCTGCCGGAACCACCCTGGTTGAACTGTTCGGCCTGGCCCGCGAGTTGAACACCGCCGCCGAAGGCATCGAGATTGGCCCGAGCCCCACGGACGCCGCCCTGGCTGCCGACATGGCCCTGCCGATCGAGGACCTGGAACTGACTGTCCGTTCCTACAACTGCCTTAAGCGTGAGGGCATCCACTCCGTGGGTGAACTCGTTGCCCGCTCCGAGGCCGACCTGATGGACATCCGCAACTTTGGTGCCAAGTCCATCGACGAGGTCAAGGCAAAGCTGGTGGAACTGGGTCTGTCGCTGAAGGATTCGCCCCCTGGGTTCGATCTGGCTGCCCGCGCCGCAGCCATCGACGAGGACGAAACCTTCGAGGACGAACTCTAAAACGCAAGAATTCTGCCGCCACGGCGCTCGGGAGCGCACAGCGGCACCATTGAGGAGAAAACATAATGCCTACCCCCGCTAAGGGTCCGCGCCTCGGAGGCGGTCCTGCCCACGAGCGCCTGATGCTCGCCAACCTGTCCGCCGCGCTCTTCGAGCACAAGCGGATCACCACCACGGTCACCAAGGCCAAGCGCCTGCGCCCGTTCGCCGAGCGCCTGATCACCTTCGCCAAGCGTGGCGACCTGGCCTCGCGCCGCCGCGTGCTGGCCGTGATCAGCAACAAGGGCATCGTGCACGAGCTGTTCACCGACATCGCGCCGGTGATGACCAACCGCGACGGCGGCTACACCCGTATCACCAAGATCGGCAACCGCAAGGGCGACAACGCCCCCATGGCCGTCATCGAACTGGTGATGGAGCCGGTGTCCCCGAAGCAGGCCGTCGTGAACGAGGCCGAGAAGGCAACTGCCAAGGCCGCCCCGGCTCCGGTCGAGGAAGAGACCGCTTCGGCCGAGTCCGCTGAATCGCCCGAGTCCGCGCAGTCCGGCGATTCCGCTGAATCGCCCGAGTCCGCAGAGTCTGCTCCGTCGGCGGAGTCCGCCGAGGAAGCTGCCGAAGAGAAGAAGTAGTTCTTCGCCTTCACTGCTTGAAGCCCGCTGTTCCCTTCGGGGGATGGCGGGCTTTTCGCGTATCCGGGAAGGCTCACATAACGACGGCGGTGCCCGGCTTGGGGGAGCGCGCTTTGTGCCCGTCGCGGCCGGGCCCGCGATGACGGCTGGGACCGGAATTGCGGCGGGGCCGCCACGTCGACACCAGCGCGAAGGCCAGCAGCAGCTCGGCGATGTCCCCGCCGTAGTACATCAGTTCGCCGGCGAGCCTCAGCTCACTTGGGGGCGCCGGGACCTGGACGAACAGCCCCGCGTAGAGCATTTGGGACAGGACCGCGTGGCCGGCGATGGCGACGCCCAGCACCACCAGCCGCGCCGGCACGGAGGGCCTGCCCGGTGCCGGGTCGGGCCCGGCGATCACCCAGGCGAAGAGACAGCCGGCGGCCAGGAAGTGCAGGTGGATGGCGTGGTGCAGCACCGGGTTGTCCGCCGCGAGGCTGTACAGCGGCGTGACGTACAAGGCGGCCAGCCCGCCGAGGTTGAGCATCAGCGCGGTCGCCGGGTTGGCCACCAGATGGAGCGGCCGTGAGCGCAGGACCCTTCCGATCGCTTTGCCGTGACGGGGCGGCACCGACCTCAGCAGCAGGGTCACCGGGGCACCAAGCACCAGCCCGATCGGCGCATACATGCCAATCAGCAGATGCTGGACCATATGGGCCGGCAGCCCGCCCGGCGGCAGGGGCATCAGCTGCGGCGCGAGGCCCAGCGCCACCAGCAGCGCGCCGGCGAGGAAGGACACGGTCCGCCAGCGGCTCCAGCCGCGGGCCTCCCGGCTCCGCAGCCACGCCAGGGCCGCGTAGGCACAGGCCAACACCGCAACGAGGGCCAGCGGCAGCACGCCGTCGAACGCGGCTGGCTGGTGGTTGTGGGCGGAGTGGGCGCCGATCATCCCGGGTCCCTGCCCGTGTCCCTCCCCGGGCGGCGGCTGCCGTGGTCGGTTGACCTGCCGGGGCCGTCCGTCGTCGTCAGATCTACCATCCGGCCGGACCGTTGCAGCAGCCAGCCGCCGACCACCAGCAACGCCCCGAAGACCAGGAAGAGAATGTCGGCCAGCATCTGGTACTCGCCGCCGATGACATGGTGAATGGCAAGGATGTGGTGGTCGATGATCCCCTCTACGAGATTGAAGAGTCCCCAGCCGACCAACATCCAGCCCCAGAGGGTCCGGGATGCCCACACCCGTCCGCGCGAGGACGTCACCCGCGAGTACAACAGCCCCAGCCCGATCAGCACGGCCAGCCAGGTCACCGTATGGAACAGCCCGTCCCACAGCGTATTCATCTCCAGGCCGTGGACGGTGTTTGCCGGATACGAACCGACGTCGATGTTCGCGGTGTCCGCGCTGGTGAGCATGTGGTGCCACTGCAGGATCTGGTGCAGCAGGATCCCGTCCACGAAGCCACCCAGCCCCACCCCGAGGATGATGCCGGGTAGGGCGATCCGGCGGTTGTGATCCGTCGATGTTGCGGTTCCAGGGCTACCTGCCATCGCTCCTCCGAACCTCGCGGCCCCGCCCGCGGTTCGGGCGCTGTCCCAGCAACATAGACCGAATGCCCGCGAGCGTCGACAGTCCACTGGCGCCTGGCCGGTGACCCGCGCACAACCAGCCGCGGGCGCCGACGGCTACCGGGACCCTCACCGGGCCCCGGTAGCATGGAATCCATGCCCCCGACTACATCTCCCGTCCCCGACCGGGACGGCGGGCTCTTGCGTGTCCGCCTGGATCTTGCGTACGACGGCGGACCCTTCAGCGGGTGGGCGGTGCAGCCCGGCAGGCTGACCGTTCAAGGCGCGCTCGAGGAAGCACTGGCGGTCATGTTCCGCCGGCCGATCCGGCTGACGGTTGCCGGCCGTACCGACGCCGGGGTGCACGCCCGGGGGCAGGTGGTGCATTTCGACCTGGAACCGGGGGAGTGGCACGGACTGGCCCGTGGCCGGGAGATCGATCCCGCCGAAGCGTTGGTCCGGCGATTGCGCGGGGTGCTGGCCAAGGTGCTCGGCGGCCGCGTGGGCGCGCCGGTACCCTATCGTGACCTTGCGGGGGCAATCGAGGTTAAGGGGGCCGTCGTCGCCCCCGACGGATTCGACGCCCGGTTCTCCGCCCTCTGGCGCCGCTACAGCTACCGCATCGCGGACCGGGCGGAGCTCTGGGACCCTCTGTCACGCAACACCACGCTGTGGCACAAGCACGCCGTCGACGTCGATCTCCTGAACCGCGCCGCCGCCAAGCTCCTGGGCATCGGCGACTTCCTGGCCTTCTGCAAACCCAGGGAAGGCGCCACCACTATCCGGGAACTGCAGAAGTTCGACTTCGCCCGCGGCGCCGACGGCGTGGTGGTGGCCACGGTGCAAGCCGATGCATTCTGCCACAACATGGTGCGTGCCCTGATCGGCGCATCGTTGATGGTTGGCGGCGGCGAGCAGGCGCCGGAGTGGCTGCGCGACCGGATGCTGGCGAAGGTACGGGATTCGAAGAGCAAGCTGGCTCCGCCGCATCCGTTGGTGCTGGAAGAGGTGCTCTATCCCGACGGCGGCGAACTGCTGCGCCGGGCGGAGCAGACCAGAGCCAAACGCGCGGACCCGGACGAGGGTTGAGGGTGGTTGCTTCCGGCGGTTCCCCCATAAGCCGCCGGAAGCCATTTAACCGGTGATTCCGGATCCCCCAGCAGGTCCCTTGGACCGTGGGCATAACTCTTGCACGGTAGCTGCCGTCAGCTCAATAGTTTCAGACGTCTGACTTCTTCAGCCCACCGCGGTGTTACGCGGTTGGAGGGAAGCTAGGCGGCCAGCGGCGTCAGTTCGGCACGAAGGGGCCAGTCCTGGCCTTCCAGAATCACCTGGGCGCTGACGCCGGTGTGCACGTTGACCACGATCGGGGCCATCAGGTTCACGGTGGTGCCTGCTTCTCCAGGGTTGGCCACCACCAACACCATGGCGTCCTCGGAGACCTTGAGGTCTAAGGCCGCACAATCGTCGTCGGAAATCACCGGGGTGTACTGGTTCAGGTAGGTCGCGGCGTCCAGGACGAAGAGGCGCTTGCCCGGTTCGGCCACGGGCTGCAAGGAGTACAGTCCGGCCGCTCCCGCGATCTCGTCCAGCGTGAAGTCGACCAGCGGAGCGAGTCCAGGGGGAGGCGCGACGAAGGTCAGTGCGGCGCTCATCGCAGGAAGTCCATCAGCGTCGGCTGCAGTACCCGCGCCGTGACCTGCAGCGCGGCCTGATAGGCCACTTCCTGCATCTTCAGGTCCAGGACTACCTTTCCGATGTCCGGGTCCTCGATCCCGGACCGGCGGGCTTCAAGCGAAACAGCTTCGTCCAAGTTCGTCTCCTGGGCTTTCAGGATCTGGGCATGGCGGGTGCCGACCTCGGCGCGTGCGTTGATCACGGTGTTCAGCCGGGCGTCGATGGCGTTCAAGTCTTCGCTGACGCTGCCTGTTCCCTTGAGCTTCGAGATCATAGAGTCCAGCAGGGCGAAAACCGACGGGCCCGTGCCCGTGGAATCGTCGCCGAAGACCGCCGAAGCGCTGGCATCGACGCGTACCGTCTGGTGTGCCCCAGGTCCGATGCGGCGCTCCACCCCGGTGGCGCTCGGTTCCGTCACAGCGTACTGGGTGGTTGGGCCGGTGGGGGAGTCGGTATATACGTCCGGCTTGTCGGAGTTCCCCGCAAACACATTGCGTCCCAGGTATTGCGTCCGAGTCGCAGCCAAAAGGCTTTCCTTGATGCTTCCAAGCTCCAAGGCGACGGCCTCGCGTGCCGTCTGCGAGATGGAACCATTGGAAGCCTGAATCGTCAGATCGCGGGCCTTGTTCAGCAAATCGGTGACCGTGCCCAACGCAGAGTCGGCTGTGGTGAGCCAGCCATTGGCGTCGTCGATGTTGTGCTTGTATTGCGCGTTGGCACGGATATCCGCACGAGTCCGCATGGAATCGGCGGCGCCCGTCGGATTGTCCGAGGGGCGGGCAATCAGCGACTCGCCAGCGGCCAGCTCCTGCAGCTTGGCGATACGCGCCATGTTGTCCTGCAGGTTGCGCTGGGCGAAGCTGCTCATCGTTTGGTTAGTGACTCGCGAAATCATGGCTACCTTCCGACCAATCCGGTGCGGTTGATCAACGTGTCCAACATTTCATCAATTGCCGTCATAACCCGAGCCGCACCTTGGTAGGCGTGCTGGTATGTCAGCAGGTTTACGTTCTCTTCGTCCATGTCCACCGACGCGTTGGATAGTTGCAAGGTCTTGGCAGATTGGGACGCAATGTCCGCGAGGTTGGACTGCTGCAGTTCCGTCTTCGCGGCTACGCCGATTGTGGTGACGATGTTCTCCCAAACGCGGTCAGGCGAGCCAGCGCCGACTCCCAGCTGGGACATCCGATCGGCGATCGAACCGTCAAGGTCTCCCTTGTCAGGAGCGCCCACCTTGAAGTCTCGAACGTCTTTGACTTCAACAGTTAGTCCGAGTGATGGCGGAAGTGTCGTATCTGTACCGAAGAACGTAGGCGTGGGAGTCCCGCCGGTCTGCGCGTAGACCGTGTTGACACTCTCGCGGAGCGTATTGGCGAAGGCGTCGTACTGACCAGCGGCTTGGCGCAGCGGTCCGGCGTCTGTGCCGGCGCCCAGCATCGAAAGCGCCCCGGCGATCTTGCCACCTCCGAGCACAACCGGCATGCTTTCGCGGCTATCGCTGTCCCATTTGAGGTGAACGCCTTTGCTGCCGGAAATATCCGTATCCGAGTCCGCTGTAACGGCGATTCTCTGGGCGCTGGAACCGGTGACAAGTGCGTTGCCGCCGATCAGGACATCCACCTGCCCGTCGCTGCCGTGGCGAACGGTGGCTCCGGTGAGGGTTGCCAGCCGTTGGGTCAGCAGGTTGCGGTGGTCCATCAGCTCATTGGCGGAACCGCCGTTGGCGACTGCAAAACGAATCTTCTCGTTCAGATTGGCTACCTGTGACGCAGTGCCGTTGACCTCCGCGGTCATGGTGTCCACATCGGAGCGCAGGCGGGAAAACTGCTCTCGAACCTCTTGGTAACCGCGCTTGATCATGTTGGCCAGGATGTTCGCCTCTTCCAGCACCACCCCGCCGGCAGCGGCGTCATCCGGCCGGTTGGACAAGGCCTGCCAAGAGGCCCAGAACTCCTGAAGCTGCGTGGAGATGCCGTATTGGCCCGGCTCGCGCAAGGACGCTTCCAGGCCGGACATCGTATCGGCGCGCACTGCAGAATACCCAGCGACACCGGCCGAGAACCGGACGCGGGTATCCAGGTGCATGTCGCCCAGCCGCGCAATCGCGTCCACCGAAACGCCCTGGCCGATCTGCACGCCGCCGGTCAGCAGTCCGGTGCGGTCGAGGGCCCCGATGGACGACGTACTGACCCGCTGGCGGGTGTAGCCCTCGGTATTGGCGTTGGCGATGTTCTGGCCCACCACATTCAAACCTTGACGGGCGGCCACCAGACCGGTGTACGCGGTGTTCAGGCCGCTGAAGGTACTCACTGCGAAAACCTCAGATCGTTGTGTCGAACAGCTGGGAGCGGTTGCCCGATAGCCCGGCCGTCCCATGAGAGTCGTAGGTCCCGGCATCGGGATTGAAATTAGCGAGCGTTTCCTGGGTGGACCGGGCAGCCGCGCGCAGGAACTTCTCGTTCACGTCGCGCAGTTCGCGGATCTGCAGGGTCAACTGAGTCAGCGCCTGCAGATGTCCCTTGAAGATCTCGCCCCAAGGCCCCACCGGAGCCTGTTCGGTCAGCTCGCGCAGCGTGGCGCCTTCCGGCGTACCCCACTCCCGGGCCAATGCGGCCACCTCCACGGTGCGGGCCAGGCTGGCTTCGCGCAGCCGCTCCAGCACCTGTTCCACCTCGCGGGTCGCGTGCTGCAGCCAGCGGGACTTGCCCGCGGTCAGGAGCAGCTGCTCCTCCTCGAGTTTGAAGACCAGTAATTCAAGAAGTTCACGTTCGTGCCACAGCATGGCGGACAGTTCATGGGCTCCCATGTCAGGCACCTCCCCTGGTTGATTCTGCGGACACAACCCCCGCGGGTCCGCGTCAAAAGCCGCCACTGGATGAACAAAAAGTAACGGCATGGCTACATATCTATCTATCGGCCGCACAACCCCTTGCGTTAGGAGCGAATGATGATAGGTTTCACCAAGAGATGAATCGTTTCTTTCGAGGCCGCACCCCTCGAATCATAAGAGAGATTCGTCCAGCATCTTTTGGCACGGAGGGGGACATGTCAGTGAATCGTGCTGACCGTAATGCACTGGTGGTTGAAAACCTCCCGCTCGTCGGATATCTGGTCTCCGAAGTGTGCGCCAAAGCCACCCATCTCTCCCGCGACGACCTCGCCTCTGCCGGCTCGGTAGCCCTCATCACCGCCGCCGACGCCTTCAATCCGGATCTCGGCGTTCCTTTCGGCGCCTTTGCCCGCCGTCGCATCATCGGAGCCTTTGCCGACGAGATGCGCGCCATCGACTGGGCTCCCCGCTCCGTGCGCAAGCGCATCAAGCAGACGCTGTCCGTCCGCGAAACCCTGACTGCCGAACTTGGCCGCTACCCGAGCGTTGACGAACTGGCTGCCGCCCTCGGGGTTGACCGCGAGACCGCGGAAGCCGCCATGGACGATGCCTCCCGCACCGTCTCCGCTCTGGATGACACCACGGCCGAATTCCTGGTCTCCGAGACGGCGTCGCCCGAAGGCTCGCTCCTCACCGAGGAGCGGCTCGCCTTCCTGAAGGCCGCCGTGCACCACCTTCCCGCGAAGATGCGCTACATCGTGGAGCAAATCTACTTCGAGGACCGCACCGTCAAGGAGATCGCCGAAGAGCTCGGCGCTACCCACTCGGCCGTCTCCCAGCAGCGCTCCGAAGCTATCCGCCTCCTCCGGGATGGTCTGCACACCCACTATTCCGACGACGGCGGTGCCGGCTATGTGCCCGAGTCTCGGATCGCTCCCTCCCGCCGAAAGGCGTACCTGACTGCGCTGGCCGACCAGACCATCGGCGGTATTACACGCTTCGCCGCCACGCAGCCCAGGGCCGCGGTTTCTTGACCTGTTCGCAGCAGCCGGCCACGGCGGCCCGCACCGCGAAAAATTCTTTGCACTTCTCCTAACGGATCCTCGTAGTCCTCCGATAGCTACAAGTGCCAGCCCATGGACGGGCCGGTGAATTTGTACCATCTCATGGAGGAGTTTCATCATGGCTTTCGCCATTAACACCAACGTTGCGGCCCTGAACTCGTACCGCAACCTGTCGAACACCCAGAACGACATTTCCAAGTCCCTGGAGAAGCTGTCCACCGGCCTGCGCATCAACCGCGCTGCCGATGACGCAGCCGGCCTGTCCATCTCCGAGGGCCTGCGCTCGCAGGTCAACGGCCTGAACGTTGCCGCCCGCAACGCCCAGGACGGCATCTCGGTTATCCAGACCGCTGAAGGTGCACTCACCGAGGTCCACTCCATCTTGCAGCGCATGCGTGACTTGGCTGTCCAGGGTTCGAACGACTCGAACAACCCGGAAGCCCGCGCCGCCATCAAGACGGAAGCTGATCAGCTGGGCGAAGAGCTTGGCCGCATCACCGCGTCCACCAACTTCAATGGCATCGACCTGCTCAAGGGTGCTGGCGGCAACGCCGGCGCAACGCTGAGCTTCCAGGTCGGCGCTGACGGCAACGAGAACAACGCCATCACCATCAACCTGGCTGACGTGGCCGGCGCGGTCAAGGGTCTGTCCGGCGTCAAGGACGCCGGTGCAGTCGACTTCAAGGTGGACAACCACATCGATGCGCAGGCGACGATCGGCTCGATCGACGACGCGATCAAGGCGGTCTCGGCCCAGCGTTCGGATCTGGGTGCTTCCCAGAACCGCATGGAAACCGCGATCAAGAGCATCAACATCTCTGCAGAAAACCTGTCCGCGTCCGAGTCTCGGATCCGCGACACCGACATGGCCTCGGAAATGGCCAAGTTCACCAAGAACCAGATCATGTCCCAGGCCGGCACCGCGATGCTGGCTCAGGCCAACCAGATCAACCAGGGTGTGCTGCAGCTCCTCGGCTAAACCGGGTAGCTAACGGCTGAATGCGGCCCGGCAGCGAGGCGAACGAATTGGACCTCACACTCTTCGCTGCCGGGCGTCAGCATTTCTTCTAGTAAACAGGCTTCTTTCAGGAGGAACTGGCGTGGCGTTTTCGATTGGCGGCATGGTCAGCGGTTTGGACACCGCCACCATGATCAACCAGCTGATGCAGCTGGATGCGCGTCCGCAATCACTTCTGAAGAACAAGGTTTCCAGCACCCAGACGCTGGTGAGTGCGCTCCAAGCACTCAACACACGCATCGCCGATCTCGGAAAAACGGCCACCGAGACGAGCAAGGCTAACGCCCTTAACGTTCACTCAGGCACGAGCAGCTCTGAGAAGGTTTCAGTGGCCACAGCCGAAGGAGCCTCCGCCGGCGCTATCGACCTGGAAGTCGTCCAACTGGCCAAAGCACAGGTATCTGTCTCCTCCTTGCTTAGCGACTGGCCGGAAAGCGCCACCGTGCTCACCATCGCGCTCAAAGACAGTCAAGTAAAAAAAGAAATTAACACCCAAGGGATGACCTTGGACCAGGTCGTCACCGCCGTGAACGAATCCGGCGCCGGGATTACCGCGACCAAGGTGTCGGTGGGAACCGATCCGGCGAACCCACAGTACCGACTCCAGATTGCTTCGAAGGAGACCGGAGCGGCTGGCGGGTTCATTGCGACGCTCGCTGGGGACGCGACGTTTTCCACGACGGACGTTCAAATCGCGCAAGATGCTCGGGTGGCGATTTGGGGCGGGATGCAGGAAATCTCTTCGTCCTCGAACACCTTTACCGACCTGCTGCCAGGTGTGAGTGTCACCTTGGGGGCTGACGCGGTTTCCGGGGATAAGTCAACCATCACGGTAGCTCGCGACGACGAAGCCGTCACTGCCAAATCCAAGGCGCTGGTTGACGGCTTGAAGGATCTGTTCGCCTTCATCTCCAAGAACTCATCCGTGAACGTCTCCACGTCCACCGGGTCAACGACGACCAAGGGTGGAATCTTCACCGGGGACAGCAGCGTCCGAGATATTCAGCAGCGCATGATGACCGCTGCGATCAGCCCAATCGAGGGGCGGTCGCCGTCGGAGATCGGCATCAGCGTCACCAAGGACGGCTCAATTGAGTTTGATGCCGAAAAGTTCGGCAAGGCGATGAAGGAAGACTCCGCGTGGGCTGAGAAGGTGGTCCAGACAATCGCCGGTCGCGTGGCCACTGCTGCAACGGATGCATCGGACAAGTACGACGGTGCCATCACCAAGCGCATCCAAGGGCAAGAATCCTTGGTCCGCAGCATGAATGACCAAGTTGCCGAGTGGGATACCCGGTTGGCGATGCGCCGCTCCACACTCGAACGTACCTGGGCCCAACTTGAAGTAACGCTGAACAGCCTGCAGTCGCAGGGGGACTGGCTCAACTCGCAGCTGGCCACCCTGCCATCATGGGGGAGCACGAAGAAATGACACTGACATACGGGCCGGGCTTCGGAGCCCAGGCCAAGCGGAACCAGTTCCAGCGTGACGCGATCATGTCGGCCACGCCGGCCCGGCTGCTGACCATGCTTTATGACCGGCTGCTCTTGGACCTGAACCGGGCGGAGGCCGCGCAGCAGAACCAGCACTGGTCGGTGGCGTCCGAGAATTTGATTCATGCGCAGGCCATTGTGTCCGAGCTGATGTCCTCGCTGAAGACTGACGTGTGGGACGGGGGAGAGGGCCTGAAGGCGCTCTACACCTACGCGCTGACCGCGATGATGAACGCGAACATCCACCGCGATGCGGCCCGCACGCGCGAATGCATTGAACTGCTGGAGCCGCTGCGCGAGGCCTGGCACGAGGCCGCTGGTCAGCTCCCGGCACAGCCTTCCCGTGGCGTCGGCCTCGGCGGCGAACTTGGCATCGCCTGACATGCCGGAGGGCGAAGTTTCCGCGCTGGATCGCTGGACAGCCGTCCTGGACGAACTCGAACTGGCTCTCGCCGAGGCAGCTGAGGGTGGGGGCCATGGCAGCGGACTAACCGAGGCAGCTGAGGCTGGGGGCCATGGCAGCGGACTAACCGAAACTGCCGAGAGCGAAGGCCAGGGCAGTGCGCTCGCCGACGTTGCCGATGCCGGAGACAAGACCCATGAAACGGCAGTGAGCAGCCCGCGCACCGCCGTCGCGCAGTGGAAGGCCCCGCAGGGGCTGGGACCGATTCCGGACGAGCTGGTGGAGCGGGCCACCAAACTGGCCGCCGCGCAGCAGGAAGTCATTCGTGAATTGCGCGCCGATATGCGGCAAAACCGGCAGGAATCGGCGCTCTTGGACGCCGTCCCCACCCCCGGCACTTCGGGTCGTTCCGTCTACCTCGACGTAAACGGTTAACCAATCTCAAGATTTAACTAACGCCCCCCGTCTGCATGCCGATAACTGGATAGTGAGCACGGATCGCTCACAGAACAGGCCATGGATCGGCCGCCCACATGCCAGTAGTAAGACGGGTCTTTGCTGTGTTCGAATCTGTGACGGGGGCTGCCATGCAGAGCGCCCTGGACGGTCTCGCCATGCGCCAGCGTGCCATCGCCAACAACATCGCGAACGTCAATACCCCCGGCTACCACGCACAGCGCGTCCAGTTCGAGGAAGCGCTGGCGACATCGGTGGCCCGCGGGAACGGCAGCGCCAGCGCCACGATGGACCGCTCGCTGGAGCCCACCCGGTTGGACGGCAGCAACGTCAACCTGGATACCGAGACGCTCTCCAACATTGAAACAGTGCTGCGCTACCAGTTTGCAGCCCGTGCCGCGGAAAGTCCTTTCAGCGGCGTCCGCACGGCGATGAGGACCAACTGATGACTTTCGACGCCATTGGAATCGCCGGCACCGGCCTGACCGTCCACCGCAAGTGGCTGGACGCAGTCTCCGACAACCTGGCCAACGCGAACAACGCCACCAGCACCGACGGGGCGGCCTTCCAGGCCCGCTACGTGATCGCCCAGGAAGGCCAAGACGTCTCCGGCGTGTACGTGGCCGGGGCCGAATTCGGCGAGGCCGAGGGCCGCATGGTCCATGAGCCCGACCACCCGCTGGCGGACGAGGACGGCTACGTCCGCTACCCGGACATCGACCTGTCCCAGCAGATGGGCAACCTGATCCTGGCCCAGCGCGGCTACCAGGCCAACGCGGCCGTGGTGGACCGGGCGAAGACGACCTACGAGGCCGCCCTCCAGATTGGACGCAACTGATGCCGCTGTCATCCATCCCCCCGATCCAAGGCGTCGAGGGCACCGGCTACCTGCCGGCCGCCGAAGCCCCGCAGGCCACCGACGGCGTCGGCTTCGCCACCTCCCTGACCGGTGCCATCGACAACCTGCAGCAGCTGCAGTCCACGTCCAATGAGCTGGCCATCCAGGCCGTTACCGGCGACCTGAACGACATCCACAACGCTACCCTGGCCTCCACCCGCGCCGCCGTGACGCTAGAACTCGTGGCCGCCGTCCGGAACAAGGGCGTTGACGCCTTCAACGAGATCATGAGGATGCAGGCCTGATGCCCGGCAAGGTCTCCTCCTGGTTCTCGAAGCTGGGCAAAACGGTCAGCGAGTTCACCGTCGCCCAGCGCACCATCGCGATCATCGGCATCGCCGTCGTCGTGCTCGGCATTGCCGCCCTGACGACATGGGCATCCAAGCCCTCCTACACCCCGCTGTTCTCCGGGCTGGCCGCGGCCGACGCCAACACCATCGTGGAGCAGCTGCGCACCGACGGCGTGCCGTACGAATTGACCAACGGCGGCGGGACCATCATGGTGCCCGAGGAGAAGGTCTACGACCAGCGGCTCAAGGCCGCCGCGGCCGGCCTGCCGAGCTCGTCCACCGGCGGCTACTCGCTGCTGGACGACATGGGCGTGACCTCCTCCGAGTTCCAGCAGTCCGTCACCTACAAGCGGGCCTTGGAAGGCGAACTGGCGTCCACCATCGAGGCGCTCGACGGCGTCAAGACCGCTTCCGTACGGCTGGCCATCCCGGAGGAGACGGTCTTCGTCGCCGAGAAGGGCGAGGCCACCGCCTCCGTGTTCGTGGACACCCAAAAGACCACCCTGTCCGCCGACAAGGTCCAGGCCATCGTCCACCTCACCTCCGCCTCGATCGACGGCATGAAGCCGGAGAACGTCGCCGTCATCGACGCCGCCGGCACCGTGCTCTCCGCCGTGGGCGTGGGCGCCACCGGTTCCGCGGACAAGCAGGCCTCCGACTACGAAGAGCGTGTCCGTGCCTCGGTCCAGAGCATGCTGGACCAAGTGGTCGGGCCCGGCAATTCCTCCGTGGTGGTTGCCGCGGACATGAACTACGAGTCCGCCGAGCGCGTGGAAGAGACCTTCACGACGCCGGACGGCGCACCGGCCCTGAACGAGTCCACGCAGACCGAAGAGTACGAGGGAACCGGCGGGGGAGCGGCCGGCGTGCTGGGCCCGGACAACATCGCCGTACCGGGCAACACCGGCGGCGACGGTACCTTCACCTCCGAGTCGGAGACCAAGAACAACGCCCTGAACAAGGTGACCGAGACTCGCGCGATCCCGGCCGGGGCGATCAACCGCCAGACCGTATCCGTGGCCTTGGACGCCGACGCCGCCGGCGCCCTGAACGTCGCCAACATCGAAGGCCTGGTGACCACCGCCGCCGGCATCAACGCCGACCGCGGGGACGAGGTCACGGTCGAACTCGTGCCGTTCAACACCGCCGGGGCGCAGGAGGCCGCCGAGGCGCTGGCCGCCGCGCAGGCCGCCGAGGAAGCTGCCCGCCAGGCCGAGCTGATCCGCACCGCCATCATCACCGCCGGCATCATCCTGCTGGTGATCATCGCGCTGCTGGTCTACGCCCGCTGGTCCCGCCGGCAGAACCGCGAGCCGGTGGACCTGGGCGAGCTGCAGGATTTCCAGCCCGAAATCGAGGCCCCCCAGGACCTGCAGCTTGCGGCGAAGCCCATCATCGTGCCGGAACCGATCCCCGTGGTCACCGGCCCGAACACCACCGCGCTTGAGCTCGCCGGCCCGCCGGAGCTGTCCGACGAGCAGAAGGAAATGAACCGCAAGCGGGCAGAAATCGACGCCCTGGCCGCCCAGGAACCGGACAAGACCGCTGACTTCCTGCGCTCCCTGATGGATGACAAGCAGAACGCATGAGCGAGTTACTGACCACGTTGACCGGCACCCAGAAGGTGGCGGTGGTGCTGATGCAGATGGAACAGGCCCGGGCCGCCGAGGTCATGAGGCGCTTCAGCGAGGCCGAGGCCGAACTGATCACCGCCGAGCTCGTGAGCATGGGCAGGGTGGACCCCGAGGCTGCCGAGGAAGCGTTCAAGGAATTCCACGACATGACGGTCAAGGGCCGGCGCCGGCCCCGCGGCGGCAAGGAGTTCGCCGCCGGATTGCTGGCCGCCTCCTTCGGCGCGGAAAAGGCCGCGGGCGTGCTCGACCGGCTGGCCACGTCCATGGCCGGGAAACCCTTCGAGTTCCTGGATGACGCCGACCCCACCCAGCTGATCACGCTGCTGAACGGTGAAATCCCGCAGACCATCGCGCTGGTGCTGGCGCATGTGCGCCCGGAGCTGGCATCCACGGTGATCGCCGGGCTGGAGGATTCGGTGCGGCCGGAGGTGGCGCAGTGCATCGCCACCATGGGAACCGCCACCCCCGAAGCCGTCTCGATTGTGGCGGACACGCTCAAGGTGAGGGCCGGCGCCGTCGTACCCCGCCAGCAGGTGGAAGTGGTGGGCGGCGTCGGGCCGCTGGTGGACATCATCAACCGCGCGGACGTTGCCACCGAACGCGCGCTGCTGGAGGCCCTGGAGGAACGCGATCCGGAGCTGGCGGAGGAAGTCCGCTCCCGGATGCTCACCTTCGAAGACATCACCAAGCTGGAACCGCGCGACGTGCAGCAGGTGCTGCGCGGCATCGAGATCGCGGTGCTCGCGGTGGCCATGAAGGGCGCCAGCGAACCGGTCACCGAGCTGATCCGCAAGAACGTTTCCGAACGCAACCGCGACATCCTCGACGACGAGATCAAAGCCACCGGACCGCTGCGCATGTCGCAGATCGAAGAGGCACGGGCGGACATCGTCCGCTCGATCCGCGAGCTCGAGGCCAGCGGCATCATCACGGTGCAGCGCGCTGCGGAGGAGGACGAATATGTCTACTGACGCCGCGTTCTCCAGGATGAGTTTCCCCGAGCTGGGCACCGGTGCCGGGGCCTTCGCCAAACTGCGCTACACGGAACTGCGCAGCGACGACTCGCAGGAAAAGGCGCTCGAACAAGCCAAGGTCCGCGGCCACGCCGCCGGCTACACCGCCGGCATGCGCGAAGGCGCTCAGCTGATGCGCGAACGCCAGCTGGCGATGGAGCAGGACCACGCCGCCGCGATGGCGGACGCCCGCGCCCGCGTGCAGCAGGCAGTGGCCGCGCTGGGCGCGGCCACCCGTGCGCTGGAAGAACGCGCGGCACCCGTGCTGGCCGCCGCGCAGGACACGTTGGCCGCCGCGGCCATGGAACTGGCGGAAGCCATCCTGGGCCATGAATTGTCCGACGGCGCAGCCTCCGCCCGTTCGGCCCTCACCCGGGCAATGGCCGGGGTGGATGCCTCCCGCGTGCACACCGTCCGGATGAACCCGACCGACCTGACCATGCTCGCGCCGGAAATGCGCGAGCAGGCCGGCGTGGGCTTCAGCCCCGATCCGTCACTCGCGCCGGGGGACGCCGTCACCGAGTTTGCCGACGGCTTCCTGGACGCGCGAATCGGCACCGCGCTGGCCCGCGCCAAGGCTGCGCTGCTGGAGGCCCGGCAGTGACCGCCGTCGCCTGGCGCCCCCGCGCCGACCGGTTCGCCGACGCGCTGGCAGCAGCCCGGCCCCAGCGCTACGGGATGGTGTCCTCGGTGGTGGGCCTCGGCGTCGAAATCATTGGGCTGGATTGCGCCATCGGTGACCTGGTGCTCATCGGCGACGGCCAGGGCGTGGAGGCCGAGGTCGTGGCCACCGGCCGGGACAGCATCCGCTGCATGCCGCTGGGCCGCCTCACCGGGATCAATACCGGCACCCCGGCCAAGGCCAAGGGAGCCCCGGTGCTGGTGCCCACCGGCAACGGGCTGTTCGGCCGGGTGCTGGACGGGATGGGCCGGCCGATCGACGGCAAGGGGCCGCTGGTTTTCGACTCGCTGGTCCCGCTGGACAACGACACCCCGTCCGCCATGCACCGCGCGCGGATCGACACGCCCCTGCAGCTGGGCGTGCGCGTGCTGGACACGCTCACCACCGTGGGCAAGGGCCAGCGCATGGGCCTGTTTGCCGGCTCCGGCGTGGGCAAGTCCTCGCTGCTGTCCATGATCGCCCGCGGCACCGACGCCGAGGTCTCCGTGATCGCGCTGGTCGGGGAGCGCGGGCGTGAAGTCCGCGAATTCCTCGAAGACGACCTCGGCGAGGCCGGGTTGGCCCGGTCCATCGTGGTGGTCTCCACCTCCGACGAACCGGCGTTGATGCGGCTGCGCGCCGCGTTCACCGCCACCCGGATTGCCGAATCGTTCCGCGACCGCGGGGCGGACGTGATGCTGATGATGGACTCGCTGACCCGCGTGGCGATGGCCCAGCGCGAGATCGGCCTCTCCGTCGGCGAGCCGCCGGCCACCCGAGGCTATCCGCCGTCGACCTTCTCCCTGCTGGCCCGGCTGCTGGAACGCGCCGGCACCGCCGAAACCGGTTCCGTGACCGGGATGTACACCGTGCTGGTGGACGGCGACGACCACAACGAACCGATCGCCGACTCCGCCCGCTCCATCCTGGACGGGCACGTGGTGCTGGACCGCAAGCTGGCCGTCTCCGGGCACTACCCGTCCGTGGACCCGCTCGGCTCGATCTCCCGCGTGGCATCCAAGGTCAACAGCCCGGAGAACTCCCGCGCCGCGGGCGCAGTGCGCAAGGTGCTGGCGGCCCGCAAGGCCGCGCAGGACCTGCTGGACGTGGGCGCCTACCAGCCCGGCTCCAACCCGCTGGTGGACGCGGCCGTGCAGCACGAAGACGACATCAACCTGTTCCTGCAGCAGCGGATGGATGACCAGACGCCTGCCGCGCAGTCGTGGGAGCAACTGAACCGCCTGGCCCGCACCCTTGGAGGTATGTAGAGATGGCACGATCCTTCCCCCTGGCCGGGCTGCTGCGGCTGCGCCAGCTACAGCAGGACCAGGCCGCGGGCAACCTCGCCGCCGCGAATCACCGTGCCCGCGAGTCCGGCGCCCGGGTGGTGGCGGCCCGCGACGAGCTGGGCGAGATCATGAGCGAAGTTTCCGATGCGGCCACCCTGCACGCCGTGGCCGCCGCCCGCTCCGCCTCGCGCAGCATGCTGGCCGATCTGGAAAACCTGGACCGGGCCCGGCAGAACGAGGCGCAGCAGGCGCAGCAGGAGTTCCTCGCCGTGCGCAAGCAGTCCGTGGGCCTGGAGAAGCTCGAGACCCGGCACCTCGCGGCCGAGGCGTTCGAAGAACTGCGGCGCGAGCAGCTGGTGCTGGACGAGCTGTCCACCGGCGCCCGAGGCGGCGACGGACGATGAGCATGACGGATACCCTCGGGCGGATCCAGCAGATCCAGTCCACGCTGACCCAGCTCGCCCAGCCTCCCGTCGCCGCGGAGGCCGCGTCCCGTGCGACCGCGGGCAGCAGCACGGGCGGCACCACGGCAAGCGCGTTTGCCGACGCGCTGACGGCAGCAGCCCAGACCCCCGCTGCCGGCGCCGCGGGCGGAACCGCCGCCGCGACCGGGACCGCTGCCGAGCTGATCAAGGCCACGGAGAAGTACGTGGGCCTGCCCTACGTCTGGGGCGGCAACGACGCGTCCGTCGGCCTCGACTGCTCGTCCTTCGTGCAGCACGCCTTCCGGGACATCGGCATCGACCTGCCGCGCGTCACCTGGGACCAGATGAAGGAAGGCACTCCGGTGGCTTCCATGGCCGACGCCAAGCCCGGCGACCTGCTCTTCTCGTTCGACGGCGGCCACGTCTCCATCTACCTGGGCAACGGCAAGGCCATCGACGCCCCGCAGCCCGGCGACACCATCAAGGTCCGCGACGCCTGGGAGAACGATTCCAACCTCACCACCATCCGCCGCATCCTGCCCGAGGAGTCATCTGTCCAGCCTGCCGGCGCCGGTTCCGGCTTGGCTGCCGGCCCCGCCGGGTTGAGCGCAGACCAGCAGACCGCGCTGACCGACCTGATCGCCGCCGCGCAGCTCTCCACGTCCACCGGGCTGACCTCGATGCTCACCGGGCAGAACGGCACGTCCGGCGCGATCACCGCCATGCTCTCCGGCCAGACCGGCAACACCGGACTGGCCTCGCTCACCGGCGGCCAGGGCTCCAACGGTGCCGGACAGTTGACCGACCTGCTGGCCACCGCCCAGGCGGCCATGGCGAAGGGCCGCACCGCATGAGCCTGCCCGTGAACTCCCAGCCCATCGCCCCGGCGGCCTCCGCCCGTTCCGGCGGGCCGTCCGCCCCGCGGTCCTCCTCTCCCGGTTTCGATGCCGCAATGCAGGATGCGCTGCAGCAAGGTTCCGTTGCTTCCGCCAAGCGCTCCAAGCACGACGGCGCTCCCTCCGCCGGGGGCACGACGACTCACGCGGGCGCCGCCGGGGCGGCCGGAACCGCCCCGACCGAAACCGCCCGGGGTGCAGCATCGCAGCCGGGCACCGGCGCGGCCGAGTCCGCAGCCGGTCCTTCCCGCGACGCTGCAGCGACTGATCCGGCAGCGGCAGTTGCTGGTCTCGGCGGTGCCCCGGCATCCTGGCCGCTCGCTGCCGGCCAGGGCCTCACCGCCGGAGATGCGACCAGCGCCGGAACTGCGATCGCCGAAGAAAATGGCGAGGCTGGCCGGTCCCCGGTGCCAGGTGGCGCCGCGACCGGAAGCCAGCAGGCCGCCGGAGCGGGCACTTCGATTGGCACCGGCATTGGCTCGACCAGCGGCACCGGCACGATCGGCATTGCCGGCGGCTGGCCCGCCTCGGTCGCCGGTCCCGCAGGCGGCGCCGGAGCATCCGCCGGGGCCCACAGCCCGGTTGGCCTGGCCGCTCCCCGCGCTGGAGCAACCGCAACCTTGGCTGATGCCCCGTCCGCCGTGAGCGCTGTTCACGGAGAGAACGTGGCCGAACAGGGCGCAGGAAATCCGGCATCTGCACTGGCGAACTCTGCCGCAACCGCAGCGGGTGCACTCGGACAGGCCGCCGGAACAGGGGCAGCCGCCGCGGCCACCCCCTCGACCGGAGCCGGCGTCGCGCCGGCGGCCGGGCCAGGCGACGCAGTGCAGAACCAGGCGGCTGGCCCGGTCGCGCAACCGGTTCCCACCCAGCCCGCAGCCCAGGCAACCGTCCCCACGAAGCCGCCCACCGGCGTCGTACTTCCCGGACAACCCGCGCCGGGCACTCCGGCCCAAGGCGGAGCCCCAACGGCGCCGGCCGCCACAGCCACGGCCAGCGCGGTGCGCGGCGAGACCGAACAGTTGCAGCCGGGCATCCAGGTGCCGGTCGCCGCACAGCCGGTCCCGGCGTCCCAGCCGGCGGCCGCCGCTCCCGCCACAGCCGCTGCTCCCGTCCCAACGCACCAGCAGTTGCCGTTCACCGCCCAGGTGGCCCGCCCGCTCTTTACGCTCGCGCAGGCCAAGCCCGGCGAGCACGTGATGACCATCAGCGTGACGCCGGACAACTTGGGCCCTGTCACCGTCCGCGCCCACGTGACGGGGGAGGGCGTCCGCGTGGAGCTCTTCGCGCCGAACGACGCCGGCCGCGACGCCTTGCGCGCCGTCATGGCGGACCTGAAGCGCGATCTTGCCGCCACCGGCCTGAACGCCAACCTGGACCTGTCCAACCAGAACCGCCCGAACGATGCGCGCCCGGGCATGCAGTTCGGCCCCGACGGCCGGCCCTCCGGCGGCCCGCAGGGACAGGAAGGCCGCCCCGGCGCAACCACCGGAACCGCCGCCGACGCGGCCCCGGACACCACCGACCCATCCGCCCTGAGACGTCCCTACGGGATTTCGACCAACCTCGACGTGCTGGCCTGAGACAAGGAGAACCATGCCCACCGACTCCATCCCACCCGTTGGCTCAGTCGCCCCGACGTACACCACCCCGCCGGTCCGAGCGCCGAAACAGACCATGGACGGCGAGATGTTCATGCACCTGCTGGTCACCCAGCTGCAGAACCAGGACCCCAGCTCGCCGATGGATACCAACCAGATGATCTCCCAGTCCACGCAGCTGGCCATGATGGAAAGCATCGCCACCATGACCACCACGAGCGAGGAGAACTTCTCCCTGCAGATGCGCGGCGTCGCCGCGGCGCTGGTGGGCCGCGAGGTCAGCTACTACGGCGCGGACGGATCCCTGGTCACCGGCACCGCCACCTCTGTGTCCTATGCCGGGCCGGTCCCGCAGGTGATCGTCGACGGCCGGGAGATCTCGCTGGATCTGGTCGCCGGGATCACCGCCGCCGGCGCGCCGGGGGAGTCGGGATCTGGTGAAGCCACTAACGACGCCGGTGCCTCCTCGGGCGCCAGCGGCACCGATGCGCCGGGCGCCAACGCCGCGGTCAGCGCCGCCGGTACCACCGGGGGTGCCGCCGCCTGAGATGCTGCCCCCTAAGCCGGCTTGTGCCGCCACCGAAATTTCCCAATCACTGAATTACTCGTCCGTTCCACGATCCGAAAGGCGCTGAACATGCTCCGCTCGCTCTACTCCGGAATTTCCGGACTCCGCTCCCACCAGACCATGCTTGATGTCACCGGCAACAACATCGCCAACGTCAACACCACCGGCTTCAAGGCCTCCTCCGTCCAGTTCCAGGACACCCTGTCCCAGATGACCCAGGGCGCAGGCGGCCCGCAGGCCCAGGCCGGCGGCACCAACCCGGCACAGGTGGGACTCGGCGTGCAGGTGGCCGGCATCTCCACCAACTTCACCCAGGGCTCCTCGCAGGCCACGGGCAAGGCCACCGACATGATGATCTCCGGTGACGGCTTCTTCGTCACCACCAAGGGCGGCGAACAGCTTTACACCCGCGCCGGCGCCTTCGAACTCGATTCCATGGGGCGCCTCGTCTCCCCGGACGGGGCCATCCTGCAGGGCTGGATGGCCGATGCCGACGGAAACATGCCCGTCGGCGGACCCATTGGCGCCATCGATCTTTCTCCTGACGCCATTTCAAAGGCCCGTGCCACTTCCGAGGCAGTCTTGGCCGGCAATCTTCCTTCTGATGCAAAAACTGCTGATGCCCTTGTCCGCGATGTTGAGGTCTTTACGGCGGATGGCACCAAGGCCAGCCTCTCCCTGACTTTCACTCGCACAGCAAACGGCTGGGATGTCTCCAAGACCGGCAGCGGGACTGTCGGTGCATCGCTTGCGCTCAACGGGAACGGCGTCCTGACGCCAAGCGGCCCCATGGCGGTTGACGGCATCAACGTTAATCTGACGGGTCTCAGCGGTTACGCAGGCATGACTACCGTTGGCTTCGACAGTCAGAACGGTCGTGCGGCCGGAACCCTTGAATCCTTCACCATGAGCCCGAATGGCACACTCATGGGATCCTTTAGTAACGGTGACCAGGCTGTCGTTGGCCGAGTTGCACTGGCCAACTTCACCAACCCGGGAGGCCTCGAAAAGGCGGGTTCGTCGTCGTACCGTGCAACTGCCAACTCCGGCCAGGTTGAGCTGGGAACTGCCGGAACAGGCGGACTTGGTACGCTCTCCGGCGGCTCGCTGGAAATGTCCAACGTGGACCTGTCGCAGGAATTCACCAACTTGATCGTCGCGCAGCGCGGCTTCCAGGCCAATGCCCGCATCATCACCACCTCCGACGAGGTGCTGCAGGAACTGACCAACCTGAAGCGCTAAGGGTCCGGAAGCTAGACCCTGTCTCCTAAATGAACCCAGGTACACCCCTGCTTCGGACCTAAGTCCGGAACAGGGGTGTCTCCCTTTGTATTACAGCATTACACTCATCCCGAGACTTACTGGCGGGGTGAAAGGGAAACGTATGCCGCGATCGAGGATCGTGCAAGGCGGCGCGTGGGACGCCTCCATTATCGAGCACGAGCTGGGGGTGCCCCCACTGGACATACTCCCGGTCCGCTCGCCAGTGCTCACCGTGGACGGATTGGTCGAACCTGACCCCACGTCCTGGCTGGCTGAGGTACATGCCCGTACCGGGGGCACAAGAGCCAAAGGTTCCGGGCCACCACGCCGACCCGCGATGAGACGAGCACACTCACATCTCCGGCATACCGGGAAGCATGACTACACAGGGGGACCAAGCCACGATTAGCGTGTTGTCGATGGAATTGGGGGCTGCAAGACCAGCTTTCGCTGCCTACAACTCTCGCGAAGACCTCCACGCCCACGACCCTAATGCGCTACTACTTTTCGTTGCGGAACTGCGTCTCGGCGTCGATGACGTCAGCGTATTTGCGTCAAATGCCTTGACCGATCACTCGACGACTATGGTCTCTAAGCAGGAGGCAACTTTTCACGGGGCAACCATCAGATGCCACAGATCAGGGCCTCAAGTCGCGAGACAAAGTCACCAGTGCGATCGCAAACTTCACAGCCATGGTCGAGGCTGTACGTTCCGCAAACACCGGCCCGTTCGATGCGTTCGCCCCCGCTGTGGAGTGGGACGGCAAGCCGGAGTCTCCCTAGCCTGCTAGCGGCTTGCCTTCTGACCCACCCCTGAAGGTACGGCAAAGACGCTCGTTTCAACCGGGACGCTTCACCAGTTGAACTGACGCTCATGGATCCGTCGTGGTGTAGTCCAGGCTGATGCCGTCTGGACTGGGCAACAGGCGGCGCTCACGCCGTGCAGGGGGTTCCGAAACCGGCGCGAACTCAGTGGCTTGGAATTCAGTGCTGCGCGCCGCCCAGCTGAAGCATGTTTAGGCAGGCTGGATGGTGCGGCGCATGACGGTGTTCTTTATCCCTTTGGAGCGGACGAATTCGAAGCCGGCTTGCTCGTACATCGTGCGTGTGCCGTTGTAGACGAAGGAGTTGTTCATCCTGTTCTCACCGATCTCGTGTGGGTATCCCTCGACCACACCGCCACCCTGGGCTGCAATCAGATCGAGTGCACCGGCCAGAGCCATCTTGGCGTAGCCCTGTCCGCGGTGACGCTTGTCAACGAAGATGCATGTGATGCGGTAGTCGGGAATGACGTCGGCCTCGGCGAGGTACTGCTTGCGGTGATGGATGGTCGGCAGCTCATCCGGAGTGCCGTACTCTGCCCACGCGATCGCCTCATCGCCAACCATCACCAGCGCCGCATGAGCCTGTCCGGTCTCGATCAGCCGTTTCTTCAGCGCGCGGTTACCCTCGTAGCTCTGCCCCCGCTCGGCACAGCCGGGGTGAAAGTAGATGCACCAGCACCCACTGAAGATCCCGTTGTGCCGCTCCACCAAGTCGGCGAACGCGTTCCACGTGTAAGCGGTCAACGGCTGAATCGTGTAGCCACTTGTCACCATGTCTCCGATCATTAGCACGTCATGCGGACGATCTACGTCCGCCTAGCCGGAACTTTCCCAGGTCGCTGCCAAGAATGGGCGGCAGGTCGGACTCGATCAATCGGAGTAACGCGAGCTCATACACCACTGACGATCACCATCTCGTTGCCTTCGGGGTCGGCGACCCGCCAGCGATCCTCCGACTCGTCAAGGAGCCTGCCACCTGCTGCGATCGTCGTGGCAAAGCGCGTCTGCGCAAGGTCCGACGGCACAGCGAGCTCGAAGTGGATGCGGTTGCGCTGCCGGCGCCGCTCCGTTTCGGAAGGGTCGAGCTCTTGGAACACCAGCAACGGGTTCAGCCGCTGCGGATCGTGGATGTCGCTGGCTCCGACTCGCTGGTCAGGGGTGTATCCGAGTGCGGCAACCCAGAATGCGCGGACGGCGGCGACGTCGGCGGCGTCGAGGAAGAGCTGAGCGAAGCGGGGTAGCCCCGGATCCGCAGTGGCACCGAGTTCGCGTGCAGCGGTCTGGAGGTTTTCGGCGAGGTCGGTGAAGTCGAGTTCGAGGCCGTGGGTAGTGTCTTCCCACTGGTCCTTCCCGCTGTCGATGATTACGAGCCCCGGGCGGAGGTCGATCAGCAGCGGGAAGCCAGTGTCTTCGGCCAGCGCTGCTGCTGCTGCGGCCAGGTCACGCTGCTGGGTCGGCGAGGTGGTGCGGTAGCACGCCATCGCGCTGAACACCGCCTGCCAGTCGGCTGTCCCGTTCCTCTCGCCGAGCGCCGCGCCCGGTACCAGGTCGACTTCGTTGCCGTCTGGGTCGGTGTGACAGACCCCGAACGGTCCCGATGCCTCCCCAGGACTCGCCTGCTCGACCGCCTCGGCAGGCCGCACCACGTCGAGGTGGATGCGGTTTCGCAACGGCCGTGGCTCGCTCGACTGTCGGATCCGTATCGCGGGGTCGCGCCGCAACGGATCGGCCAAACCGCCGTCCTCCGCGGGCGCGTAGCCGAGCACGTGCTGCCAGAACCGCCTCACACCAGACGGGTTTGCGGATTCGAATACGACGCTTAGGTGCTGTAGGGCGGCAGGGTTCGCCGCCAGGCCGAGATCCCGCGCGACCGCTGACACTGCCTCGGCGTGACCGTCTGATTCTAGGCGCACGCGCATGCCCGTCGGGCGTAGGTCGATCATTATCCCGGGCGACAACTCCACGATGCGCGCGGCCAGCGCAGCTCCCTCGATCATTGAAGGCGCGTTGAACCATGCCGTGGCAACGCCGTCGACCACCCGCCAATCCGTTCCGATCTGTGTCATACCCGGCACTGTACGCCCATTCCGGACGATCCTCTTCCGGATAGTGGCGGTCGGCCTCGGCGAACCGCTGCTGGCCGGCGCGCTCAGCCTGCCGTATTTCTGGGGCGACGGAGCGCTCCGCACGATCGTTATCGCCTCGGCCCACGGAGGTGCCATTGCCCTGATCGGTGCTCGGCGTTGGAAGCTGGGGGACGCCTTCAGTCCGTCGTCCCTGCTTATCCCGGCCCCTTCTTGCGCTTGCGTTCGGGGCACGGAAAGCGGGCGAACTAGTCGTGTTCGTCCCGGACCCCCGGGCCGACATCCGCGTTGTGGTACCAGATGCAAGACTGAAGTCATGAATGTCGAGTCGACATCTATTCTTAAATGCCCGCTGTGCAAGGAGGAAACCTCAGCAGGCATGCCCACAGATGCGTGCCAGTTCTTTTGGGTATGCCCGAAGTGCAACGGACGAGTCCGCCCTATGGACAGCGACTGCTGCGTATTCTGCTCGTACGGTACCGTTCCCTGCCCGCCCAAGCAGACCCAAGATAATTACTGGAGATAGGAGAGCATTGCACCCGACGAAGCTGCTTTAGGGCTTGTGCTCGAAACCTCTGGTCGTGAGGTGACGGCATGCAGGACGCTGGGAAATCCTAACGGGAGGTCCGGGGCTGACGATCCCAACAAAAGAGGACTTAATCCGACTCAACTAGGAGACAGTTTGGAGCGCTTCGCCGATACGACCTCCGCGCGGGGAGGAGACAGCCTCAGCAGCGAAAAGTGTAGGAGACACCCCCGGTTTCCGACAGAAGGGGTAAACCGAAGGGTTATAACCACCACCGAAGTGCAGCTACCCGATCGTTCGCGGGCAACTGCAGCGGCCGCCTGGAACGTACGCAGGCGGCCGCTTTTTCATTGCCAGTGGTTTCAAACCTCGGTTCACGAGTTGGTTTAGTCGCGTGGGACTATTCCTACACAATTACCCGTTCCGATGGCTATCGAATGTGTGTACGAATAAAATTGTGGTATGGCTCTTGCACCGTTGGACCGCACCGGGGAGATGGGAACATCCCTGGCCCAGGCGTGTGTCCTGCTGCAGGATGTCGCTGACTGCTTTCCCGTCGAGTCTGCTTCCCTGTCCACCCGGGATCTTGCCAATACCGTAGCGGCGGTGGAGGACGTTTCGAAGCTCGTGGAGTTCCGCCACCGTGATGAACAGCGCCGCGAACCCGCGGATCCGCCCCGACGCCATCGAAACCGCCGCCAACGGCGGAAGTGGAGGTGGCACGGCAGGGTCCGCCGGCCCCGGCCCCGGCACTGGCAGCGCGGGAAACACCGACGCACGCAGCACAGCGGCAGGCACGGATCATGCTGGTGCGGCCGGGACCGGCGTGGCAAACGCCGCAGCCGCCACATGCGCTGCCGACCCGGAAATGATTCCGGCTGTAGGGGCTGGGTCGGCAGGGGCTGATGGCCGTGGGGCAGTGGATCCGGCCGTGGTGGAGGCGATGGACGATGCCACCCGGGCGCAGAAGCTGCTGGCCGGCCTGGTCGGGGCCTGCCGGATCGCGTTGAACACCGGCAGGCTTCCGGACTCGGGCGGGCCCGGACACAGGTGATCGTCACCACCGGGTATGACCAGCTGGCCGGGCTGCTCTCCGGCGGCGGCAGCGCGGTCTTCACCGGACCAGTCTCGGCCACCACGGTGCGCCGTGCGACGCCGAGATCATCCCGGCCGTCCTCGGATCCGAGGGCGAAATCCTGGACCTGGGCAGGTCGCAACGGTTCTTCAACCGGGCCATCCGCCGGGCCCTGGTCGCCCGGGACAAGGGGTGTGCCTTCCCGGGGTGCAGCATGCCCGCGTTCTGGACCGGAGCGCACCACATCATCCCGTGGTGGGCCGGCGGCCGCACCACTGTCGATAACGGGGTGTGCCTCTGCCTGCTCCACCACGACCTGATCGAGCAAGGCAACTGGGAAATCAACGTCGTCGACGGCATCCCCTGGTTCACCCCGCCGGACTACATCGACCCCCGCCGCAAACCGCTGCGCAACTCCTACTGGCAAACCCACGTCCCACCCCAACCACTCCACGTCCCACCCCAACCACTCCAAGGCGCACCATGACCAATCCGGCGCGGGCGGACGCGCGGGGCACAGCTGTCCAAGCTTGATGCGGGATCAATCACCGCCCAACAGCAAGCGTGGCTCCCAATTACCGCCACTGGGCGCGTGTCCTGCTGCAAGAGAAAAGGGAAGCAGGCCCCCAGCCCAGCCGGCCGTGACCGGGAACGCATGCGACAAGGGGCCTGAGCAGCTAACCGCGGGGCGCGCGCGGCCGAAGGTAGTAGGTAGCGGCTCACCGGAGCCCTCGAGAAACCTGGGACGGGGCCAATGATCGTAGTAACGCGGCTGAACGACAGCCAGTTTGCGGTCAACCCTGACCTGATTGAGCGCGTCCATGCCAACCCGGACACCACCTTGGTGATGGTCGACGGCGCCAAGTACATCGTCACCGAGACGATGAGCCAGGTCATCGAGATGATCGCCAGCTACCGCGCATACGTGCTGCACCTGGCCCGTGAGCTGCCGCCTTCAGTCCACCAGCACGGTCACCCCCAGCTCGGCCTCGTGCCACCCGCCGCGCCGGCCCCCGGAGACGACTCCGCGGACTCCGGCAACACTGTGCCGCTGCGCCCTAGGAATACGTAAATGGATCCCGCAACACTTATCGGCCTCCTGCTGGCCTTCGGCTCGCTCTACGCCATGATCACCCTCGAGGGCGCCCACGTCTCGGCGCTCCTCATCCCGGCCCCCATGATCCTGGTCTTCGGTGCCACTATCGCCGTGGGCCTGGCCAGCACCACCCTCAGGGACGGCCTGCACGCCTTCAAAGCGCTGCCCAGGGCTTTCACCGGCAAGGTCGCGAAGCCGCAGGTGGTCATTGACCGAGTGGTGGAACTGGCCGAAAAGGCGCGCAGCGAGGGCCTGCTGGCACTGGATGCAGAGGCGACCGAGGAAAAGGACCCGTTCATGCAGCGGGCGCTGCAGAACATCGCCGACGGCACCGACGGCGAGGAACTGCGGATCCTCCTCGAAGACGAGATCAGCACCAAGGCGCGCACCGATCGTCAATCCTCCAAGTTTTTCATGGGCATGGGCGGCTACGCCCCGACCATCGGCATCATCGGCACTGTTGTATCGCTGACACACGTGCTGGAAAACCTCTCCACCCCGGATACCTTGGGACCGATGATTGCGACGGCGTTCGTTGCAACGCTGTGGGGACTGCTCTCCGCCAACTTCATTTGGCTGCCGATCGGCGGCAAGCTGAGGCGCTTGTCCGACCTGGAAACCGAACGCATGACCCTGCTAATGGAAGGCATGCTGGCGGTCCAGGCTGGCAGCCAGCCTCGGCTGTTGGGCGAACGACTGCGTGCCATGGTTCCGGAGCATGAGATGGGCGCGGGGAAGCCGGGCAAGGAAGGCAAATCCGGCAAGTCCGACGACAAGCCTGCGGTCAAGGCAGCATGAAGTCGCGGCGCCCGCGCCGGCCGCTAGGCGCGGAAGAAGACGAGCACCCGGACGAGCGGTGGATGGCCTCCTACATGGACATGGTCACCGTGCTGATGTGTATGTTCATCGTGCTTTTCGCCATGTCCACCGTGGATGCGGCGAAGTTCGAAAAGTTGGCCAACTCGTTGGCCACCGGTTTCGGCGTGGAACGCACCCAGGCTGTTGATACGGCGGAAGGGGTAGTGGTCCCGCCGGAACTCGTTGATCAGGAGGGCCAGGGGTTTACCAGCGGCGACGCCGAAGAGGACACCGAGGGTGAACTGAAAACCGATCTCGACGTGGCCATCAAGGAAGTCAACGACCTGCGCAACATCCAGGAGAAGATCACCAAGGGGCTGCAGGAAGAAGGCCTGGATAAAGCGGTCCGCTTCCAGCTTGACGAACGCGGCCTGACCGTTCGCCTGATAGGCAGCGAGACGTTCTTCGAGCCGGACTCACCGGTGCTCACCCGGCAGACCATCAGGATCCTGAACGTGGTGGGTCCTGTGCTGAGGCCGGTCGGCTACGAACTGAAGGTGGAAGGCCACACGGCGCAGGTGCGCCACCTGGACCCGAACGCACTGGACTGGGAGCTCTCCTCGGAGCGTGCCGTGAACGTGCTGCGCCATCTGGTGGAAGACAGCGGCGTGGTTTCAAACCGCATCTCCGCCGTCGGGTTTGGCGAATCCAGGCCGCTGACCAGCAGCGGGAGCGATGAGGATCTCGCCATGAACCGCCGCGTGGACATTGTGGTGCTCTCCGGCCAGCCCGAAGCCATCCGCAACCTGATTCCCGAAGTCATGAAGGATCCTGCCGGCGCTGCCAAAGAGGCCGCCGCGGAACGGGCGGAATTGGCCAAGAAGGCCGCCGAAGCTGAAGCAGCTGAAAAGGCCGAAGCCGAGTCGGCTGAGTCTGAAGCCGCTGAGGACAAACCTGCCGAGCGCGTGGCAGGAGAACCGGGCGGAAGCTCAGGGAGGGACGTGGTCACCGGCGGTGGCCACAGCGGCGGCCCGGGGCCGGACGCCACCTACGCGCCGGCGCCCGGCGCGACCTCCTCCGACCGCTGAGGGCTCGGCTCTGGCACCGGGCGGCCGACGTCGGACGTGCCGCCGCGACCGGCTCACCTGCATTATCCGAACTCCTAACATCCCGAATTACGCTGCCGATAGTGCCTGCTGTGACGGTCCAGGAACATGCGCACTCAAGCGCGCCCGAAAAGCCGGCCAGAGCCGTCGAAGTCTACGATTTCCGGCGGCCCACCACTCTGGCGCGGGAGCATTCCCGCGTGCTGGAGTTGGCCTTCGAAACATTCGCCCGACAGTGGGGCACTCAGCTGACCGCCAAGGTCCGCGTGATCTGCACAGTCACGTCGGAGCAGGTCCAGATGCAAACCTACGACGAGTACGCGGCCTCATTGCCGGCCAGTACCGCGATGGTCCTCTGTGCCCTCGACGACATCACCGGCAAGGCCGTGATCCAGTTCCCGACCAAGGCTGCGATGACGTGGGTCGACCACATGCTGGGCGGCAACGGCAGCCACGACTATCCGGACCGCAAGTTCACGCAAATTGAACAGGCCCTGGTCAGCCGCCTAATGGAGGACGCGCTGGAGGACCTGCGCTACTCGCTGGGTTCCCTGCTCACCACGCCCATCAGCCTGGACCAGATCCATTACAACTCGCAGTTCGCGCAGGCGGCGGCCACCAACGACCTGATGATCGTTGCCACCTTCGAAATCCGGGTCGGCGACATGTCCGCGCCCGCCACGGTAGCGATCCCGGCCGAGGTGCTGCTGACCCAGCTGCGTGATTCGTTCGCCATGAGCAGCCCGGCCAACGCACGGAAGCTGCTGGAGACCCAGCTGGTGCAGATACCGGTGGACGTGGCCCTGCAGTTCGCCCCCATGCGCGTCCGTCCCGGCCAGGTCCTCGACTTGGCCATAGGCGACCTGCTGCCGCTGCCGCACCCGCAACACCGCCCGCTGGATGTTGCCGTCAACGGCGAACGCCTGGCGCATGCCGCCGTGGGCGCCAACGGCAACCGCCTGGCCGGAGTCATTGTTACAACCGAGGAGAACGCCCGATGACACAGACCCAGACCCTTCAGGCTGCTGCCGCCGACGCGCTCCTGGGGCTGCTGCCCACCAACACGCCGCTCTATGCGGTGCGCCAGGACGAAGGCGGGCCGCTGCCCGGGCAGGTAGCCTCCGCCGTCGTCGGATCCTTTGTGGGCGGTACCTCGGCCGACGTCGCTTTGGTGGTGGCCGACCAGGCCGCGCTGGCCGCCGCCGCGGGCACGGATTCCCGGTTGGTCTCCGCCGCCGACCTGCTGCGCCCGGCGCTGGAAGCGGCCACCGCCGTGCTCGGCGCCGGTGTGCTGGGTGAGGCACGCGTCGGCAACGCCGCGGCGCTGTTCTCCGATCCGGAAGCCGCGGTGTTCAAGCTGACCGGCGGCGACGGCGAGGCCGGCGGCTGGTTCGCCATCCGGCTGCGCGGTAACCCGGCCGGGCACGGCGCGGACGACTCGGTGTTGGCCAAGCTGGGCCGCATCAACAACGTGGAAATGGCGCTGACGGTGGAGATCGGCCGCACGCGGATGTCCGTGCGCGATGTGCTGAACCTGGAACCGGGCGGCGTGATCGAACTGGACCGCTCCGCCGGCGCCCCCGCCGACGTGCTGCTCAACGGCCGCCTGATCGCCCACGGCGAGGTCGTGGTCGTCGACCAGGACTACGCCGTGCGCATCACCAAGATCCTCGACGTGCCCGAAGGACTCCTCTAAATGGAGACAGTGGTCCTCGCTGTGCGGGTAGCGCTCTCGCTGGCCGTGGTGCTGGGGCTGCTCTGGGTGCTGCAGCGCCGCTTCAGCCGCGGCGCCCGCACCGGCGCCCGCAAGCTGGTGCGCGTGGTGGAACGCCAGACCATCGGGCCCAAGGCCGCCGTGGTGGTGGTGGACGCCGACGGCCAGCGCTTCGTGCTGGGCGTGACGGATCAGGCCGTGCACGTGCTGGACAGCCGCGAGGCGCCGGTCGAAGAGGCGGCCGAGCCCGCCCACCGCGCTCCACAGACCGCGGCTGACAGTTTCTCCCGGCTGCTGGAGCTTGCCACCGGTCGCCCATCGGGTCACGGCCAGGCCGCTGCGGAGGCTACGGCCCCCTCCGGCTCGTTCGATGCCACCGCCGCCCCCCGGACGGCGGTTTCCTCCGACGGCGACTCCGGCTTCCCGCGCCGCGCGGCCCGTCGTGCCGCCGCGCCCATGCCCGAGCCGCTCGTCGACAAAGCGATTGAAGAGCACCCGGTCACCGGGCAGGAGTTCGACGAGTCGAACCACGACAACGACGTCATTCCCATCCGGCAGGCCGGACTGTATCCGATCGACGGCGGACGGCGTTCTGTCCGCACCGGCCGCCGGGCGTCGCGTTCGGCCGGCTGGCAGGAGCAGGCGCCGGATTCCCCGCTGGCCGGCTCCATCCTTTCTCCGTCGACCTGGAAGCAGACCGCCGAAGCCCTGAAGCAGGTCCGTTCGCGTTGAGAAGCACCGGCATTATGGCCTTGACGGCGGGCCGCTGGCCGCGTCTGGCCACCGCAGCATTGCTGGCCTTATTGCTGGCAGTGGTCTTTGCCGTCGCCGCGGCCATCCTGAGCGCGCCTTCCGCCTTCGCGTCGCCGGTCGCCCCGGTTCCCCCCGTGGACCCGCTGGCTCCCGTCGAACCGGGGTCGCCGGACGGCGACGGCGGGTTCTCGGTGGAAATCAACGGGCCCAACGGGACGCCGTCGTCCGCCGTCATCACGCTGCTGGGCATCACGCTGCTGTCGGTGGCTCCCGCGCTGCTGCTGATGATGACGTCCTTCACCAAGATCTTCGTGGTGCTGGCGATGACCCGGAACGCGCTGTCCCTGCCCTCCATCCCGCCGAACCAGGTGCTGGCCGGGCTGGCACTGTTCCTGTCGCTGTTCGTCATGTGGCCGGTGCTGACCCAGGTGAACGAGCTGGGCGTGCAGCCGTACATGGAAGGGACCACGAACTTCACGGACGCGGTGGGTGCCGCGGTCGCTCCGCTGCAGAACTTCATGCTGGCGCACACGCGCGAGGAAGACCTGGCGCTGATGATGCGCGCCGCCGACCTGCCCAACCCGGAGAATCCGGAGGCCGTGCCGCTGCAGACCCTGATCCCGGCGTTCATGATTTCCGAGTTGCGCGCCGCGTTCATCATCGGGTTTGTCATCTTCGTGCCGTTCCTGGTGATCGACCTGGTGGTGGCCTCGGCGCTGATGTCCATGGGCATGATGATGCTCCCGCCGGTGATGATTTCGCTGCCGTTCAAGATCCTGCTGTTCGTGCTGGTGGATGGCTGGGGCTTGATCATCACCGCCCTGGTCGGAAGTTACGGTACCTAGCCGTGGATACAAACGCCGTCCTCGACATCGGCCTGCAGGGCCTGCTGGTCGCCGCCAAACTCTCCGCCCCGGTGCTGGTCACCGCGCTGGTGGTGGGCTTCGCAGTCTCCCTGGTGCAGTCCATGACGCAGATCCAGGAAATCACGCTGTCCTTCGTGCCCAAGGCCGTGGCGGTGGCCGTTGCGCTGCTGATCTGCGGACACTGGATGATTTCCGAGATGGTCTCCTTCACCCAGGAAATGTTCGAGAAAATCCCCAGCCTGCTCGGCGGCGGATAATGAACATCCCGCTCGACCAGGCGTGGATCGAGGCCACCATGCTGGCAGGTGTCCGCATGGTGGCTTTCCTGCTGATTGCCCCGCCGTTCTCCTACGGAGCCATCCCGGCCCGCATCAAGGCGATGCTCGGCGTCGGACTGGCCCTGGCGGTGTCCCCGCGGGTGGCCAACGGGTACGAGCCGATGAGCACGGCAGGGTTCTTCGGCGCGCTCGTGCTGGAGATCCTGGTGGGCGCGCTGCTGGGGTTCCTCGTGTTGGTGGTGTTCTCCGCGGTGCAGTCGGCGGGCACGCTGATCGACCTGTTCGGCGGCTTCTCCATGGCGCAGGCGTTCGACCCGCAGTCCATGGTCAACGGCGCCCAGTTCACCCGGCTGTTCCAGATGGCCGCGCTGGCGCTGCTGTTCGCCTCCGACGGCTACCAGTTGATCATTGGCGGGCTCGCGCGAAGTTTCACCGCGCTGCCGCTGGGCGGGGGAGTCGACCTGGCCGAGCCCGTGCAGCTGATCATCACCGGCGTGACGCAGATGTTCCTGGCGGCGGTGCAGATTGCCGGACCCCTGCTGGTGGTGCTGTTCCTGGCCGACGCCGGCCTGGGCCTGCTCACGCGGGTGGCCCCGGCGCTGAACGCGTTTGCGCTGGGCTTCCCGTTAAAGATCTTCCTCACCCTGACCTTGGCCGGCGTGGTGTTCGTGGCGCTGCCGCGGATTGTCTCCTCGCTCGCCGGGCAGGCCGTGACGGCGCTGACGGGGGTGGGATAGATGTCGCAGGAAACGTCCGAGGAACGGACAGAGCAAGCCACGCCCAAGCGGATGAAGGACGTCCGCCAGAAGGGCCAGCTCTCCAAGTCCCAGGACCTCACCGCCTGGCTGGGCGTGGGCGCGGCCGCGGTGATGCTGCCGATGACCATCGACCGGGCCTCCCAGGCCGGCACGGACCAGATGTTCACCGTCGCCCGGATGATCCAGTCGCCAGACCCGGGGCTGGTGGTCAAGGCGCTCGAGGACGGGCTGGGCACCATCATGTACACGCTCACGCCGATGTTCCTGGCCGTGGTCGCCGTGGTCATCGCGGGTGCGGCGCTGCAGGGCGGCATCCACTGGAAGAAGTTCAAACCGGAGACCCAGCAGTTCAACCTGGTCAACGGGCTCAAGAAGGTGTTCGGCATGCAGGCGCTCTGGCAGGGTGCCAAGGCGCTGTTGAAGACCGTGGTGGTGGGACTGGCCCTGTACTTTGTGATCCAGGGGCTGGTCCCGGTGCTGATGACCGCCGGCGGGCTCTCGGTCGCCTCGCTGCTCGAGGCTGCGGGCGGCGGCACCGCCGGGCTGCTGCAGACCGCGATCATCGCCGGCCTGATGCTGGCCGTGCTGGACGTGATGGTGGTGATCCGGCGCAACCGCAAGAAAACCCGGATGACCAAGAAGGAAGTCCGCGACGAGAACAAGAACTCCGAGGGCGATCCGCTGATCAAGTCGCAGCGGCGCTCGCGGCAGTTGGCGATGAGCCGGAACCGCATGATCGCCGCGGTGGGAGGCTCCGACGTCGTGCTGGTCAACCCGATCCACTACGCGGTGGCGCTGAAGTACGAACCGGGAAAGTCGGCGCCGCGCGTGGTGGCCAAGGGGGCGGGCAACATTGCCGCCCGCATCCGCGAGGAAGCCGAAACCACCCGCGTGCCGGTGGTGCGCGATGTCCCGCTGGCCCGGGCGTTGCACGCCGCCTGCGAAATCGGCCAGGAAATCCCCATGGAGCTCTACAACGCCGTGGCCCGCGTGCTGGCCTTCGTCATGAGCCTGAAGGCCCGCGGCACCGCCGTCGGCGTCCACACCATGGCGGAGTCAGCCATGACCGATGCCGACGCCGCCGCCCATGCCGCCGCCCACGCGTCAACCCGGCAGGGCCGCCGAGCCTTGTCCCTACCGTCACCCGGAGGTGACTGATGAACCGCAACCTCTCCAAGCTCGCCGTCCCGATCGGGGTGGTGGGCATCATCCTGCTGCTGGTGGTGCCGATTCCGGCGGGACTGCTGGATGTGCTGATCATCGTGAACATCCTGCTGGCGCTGGTGATCCTGCTGACCACCATGTTCGTGAAGAAGCCGCTGGACTTCTCCGTGTTCCCGTCGCTGCTGCTGGTGGCCACGCTGTTCCGGCTGGGCCTGAACGTGGCGTCCACCCGGCTGGTGCTGGGCGACGGCTACGCCGGGCAGGTGATCGAGGCCTTCGGCCACGTGGCCGTGGGCGGCTCGATCATCATCGGCGCGGTGGTGTTCCTGATCCTGGTGGTCATCCAGTTCGTGGTGGTCACCAAGGGCGCCGAGCGCGTGGCCGAGGTGGGCGCGCGCTTCACGCTGGATGCGATGCCCGGCAAGCAGATGGCGATCGACGCCGACCTGAACGCCGGCCTGATCACCGACGCGCAGGCCCGCGAACGCCGCGCCGCGGTGTCCGCCGAAGCCGACTTCTACGGCGCGATGGACGGCGCGTCCAAGTTCGTCAAGGGCGACGCAATCGCCGGCATCATCATTATCATCATCAACGTCGTCGGCGGCATCGCCATCGGCATGCTGCAGCGCGGCATGGAGATCGGCGACGCGGTCAGCACCTACACCCTGCTGACCATCGGCGACGGCCTGGTCACGCAGATCCCGGCCCTGCTGATGGCCGTGTCCACCGGCATGATCGTCACCCGGTCCAACGCCGACTCCGAAATGGGCTCCGACGCCTCCGACCAGCTGACCCAGTCCCGCAACGCGCTGATGATTGCCGGCGGCGCGGCCGTTCTGCTGGCCCTGATCCCGGGCATGCCCAAGATCCCGTTCATCCTCGTGGGCGCGTTCCTGATCTTCATGGCGCAGCGGCTCAAGGCAACGGAGGCGGCCAAAGCCAAGGACGACGACGCCGCCGCCGCCGCCGAAGCCTCTCAGGCGGCTCCCGCTTCGGAGACTACCGAAGACCTGATCGAACAGATGCGGGTGCACGCGCTGGAGATCCAGCTGGCCCCGGACCTGGTGGATTTGGTCTCCGGCGCCTCCGACGACCTGCTGGCCCGGGTGCGCGCGCTGCGCCGGAAGATTGCCATGGAGCTGGGCGTGGTGGTGCCGCCGGTGCGCACCCGCGACAGCATCGACCTGCCGATGTCCACGTACGTGATCCGGATTGCCGGCGTGGAGGCCGGCCGCGGCGACGCACCGGCGGGCAAGGTCCTGGCGCTGGGGGACAACCTGGAATCGCTGCCGGGTATCGCCACGGTGGAGCCGGTGTTCGGGCTGGCCGGCAAATGGGTCCCGGCGGAGATGCGGCACAGCGCCGAGATGGCCGGAGCGACCGTGATCGACCGGGTCTCCGTGCTGGTCACCCACCTGTCCTCGCTGATCTCCGCCAACGCCGCGCGGCTGCTGACCCGTGAGGACGTGCGCGTGCTGACCGAGGGCGTGAAGGCCGTGAACCCGTCCGCCGTCGACGAACTCACACCGTCCCTGCTGTCGCTGGCCGAGGTGCAGCGCGTGCTGCAGGGGCTGTTGGCGGAGCAGATCCCGATCAACGACCTGCCGCGCATCTACGAGGCGCTGGCCCTGAAGGCCAAGTCGTCCACCGACCCGGAGGGGCTGATCGAGGCCGCCCGGCAGGCGCTGGGCCCGGCCTTGACCGCGCAGTACCTGGACGGGCAGTTGCTGCGCGTGATCATGATCGATCCCACGCTGGAGCAGTCCATGCTGGAGGGCATGCGCCCGTCCGAACACGGTACGCAGATCCTGCTCTCGGTCGAGCGGACCGAAGCCGTGCTGGCCTCGCTTCGGAACGCGCTGGAGAAGGTGGAAGCCAACGGCCTCACCGCCGTGCTGGTGTGCGCGCCCGCGCTGCGCCCGGCCATCCGGCGGCTCGTCTCGGCGCAGGCCGGGGGACTTCCGGTACTGTCCTACCAGGAGGTCACCTCCGCCAACGTGAAGATCGAGACCGTGGGGGTAGTACGTGTCGGCCAGACGGCTGCAGCTTAAAGGCGCTTCCCTCCAGGAACTCAAGGCCAAGGTCCTGGCCGACCATGGGCCCGACGCGAAGATCGTCGCGGCCGAAAAGGTCACGGTCGGCGGCATCCGCGGCTTCTTCGCCCGCGAGCACTACGAAGTCACCGTGGAACTGCCGGCCTCGACCGTGCGCGGCCAGCACGCCCTGGACCAGCAGGCCCGCGCCGGAATCGCCGCGCTGCTGGCCGATGCCGAGCGCACCGAATCAAGGCTGCACGGCAAGGCGCCCGAACTGCACGTCTCCACGCATACCGACCAGTTCGCGGTCATCATGGACAACCTGACCTTCAACACGGCGCGGCCCACCCGGCTACCCCAGGGCGCCCGGCTGGAGGAACCGCTGCCGGAGGCCGCCGGGCAGGCGGAGGGCTTCGGAACCGCCGCGGCAGGGCCCGGCTCGGGACGGAGACGGACCGACCCGAAATCCCCTGAGGACGCAGGCGCAGATTCCCGCCGCGCAGCCGCGCGGGGACCGGAGGCCCGTGCAGCGGCCATCGAAGCCCCCGTCACGGAGGCCCCAGCCACGGAGGCCACAGTCACGGAAGACCCATCCACGGCAGCCGCAGCGGCGCCGGTCGCGGCTCCGGCAGCTGGGGCCATGCCCGCGGCCTCCCGGGCCGACAGTTCCCTGGAGGCCGCGGGATCCGGGACCCGGCCGGCCGGAACGGGACGGCGCGCGGCGGCAGCAGCCGCTGCAACCGAGGCTCTTGAGCGGGACCAGGCCGGGCAGGCCGGGCGGGCGGAGCAGGCTGGTACCGCCGACCCGTATCGCTCAGCCGGCACCGAAGGCCAGACGGATGCCGGGGGAGGCACCGGCGTCGTCGTCGGCACAGTCACAGAGGATGGGCAGGCGCCGCCGCAGGAGGCACAGCGGCTTGCGGGCGCGGGCCCGGCCGGCAAGCCGGCCATCCCGGTCCCGCTCTACGGCCCGGGGGACCTGGTGCTGGTGATCGGCCAGGGGGATGTCGCTTTGGAGGCTGCCACCTCCATGGCCGCCGCGGCGCCAGCGGTCAACGGTGCGCCGTCCGAGGCTGCCGATTGGATCTCCGGCGGCGGGAACATGGTGAAGATGGCCGGTGCGCATGCTGCCGATGTCCGGCGGCCGGTGCAGGACCGCAACAGCGCGATAGGTGCCCGTGCCCGAGGCGTGGAGCGGGGACAGAGCGTCTTCGTGGCCTTTGGCCTGGGCCAGGCGCTCACGCCGTCTTTGGAGCTGCTCGCGCTCCTGCCGGCGCTGGGAGCCGACCAGATCTGGCTGGCGGTGGACGCCGGACGAAAGGCCGAGGACACCGACCGCTGGGTGCAGGCCGTGCAGCGGGTCGTCGTTCCCGACGGCCTGGCGGTCACCGGGACGAGGCACACCAGCTCGCCGAAGACGGTCAACACACTGGGGGTGCCGGTGGGGTGGGTGGACGGCGAGCCGTCCGAGACCGCCTGGCTCTGACGCCCGCGGCCGGTTGCGCGGCCTGCCCCGGCGCCAAGTTCAGCTGCGATAGAGTTGACGCGTGCTGGTGCTGACGCGAAAACCCGGAGAGCGGATCCTGATCGGTGACGACATTGTCATCACCGTGCTGGATGCCCGCCGCGACGGCGTCCGCTTGGGCATTGAGGCCCCGCGCGGCGTGAAGATCCAGCGCGATGAAGTGGTCCAGGCGGTCAGCGAAGCCAACGTGGCTGCCGCGCAAAGCGGCCCGGAGGCCGAGGCGCGCATCAAGGCCCTGCTGGGCCTGAGCCTCCCCGGCAGCAGCGGCCCCGGCGGCGACGGCAGCTAAAGCACGTCACCCGCGGGCCTCAGGCGCCCGGGCCAGGCACCGGCGTCGTCGTGCTGTTGTGGGTCTTTTTGACCTAACCCGTCGCGGCAGGATAAACTTGGTAGTCGTTGTGCGTGTCCAACCTCGATACGCTATGTCCGTGTGGCGGCCCAGTTGCAGGGCCAACCTGGTCCACGGAGATAGCCGAGACTTTCTGGGCCACTGGTTACATTTCAGTCCTCACCTGAAGTTCCGGTAGCGCATCACCAACTTTGCGCGTGTGTTCTGTGAAGAATGCGCCGCTACCTTAGAACACCAAACGAAGGCAAAAACCGTGCGTACGTACACTCCGAAGCCCGGCGATATCAACCGCCAGTGGCACGTCATTGACGCCACCGACGTCGTCCTGGGTCGTCTTGCCAGCCAGACCGCAACACTGCTGCGCGGAAAGCACAAGCCGACCTTTGCTCCTCACATGGACATGGGCGATTTCGTCATCATCATCAACGCTGAGAAGGTCGCCCTGACCGGCGCCAAGCTCGAACAGAAGCGTGCCTACCGCCACTCCGGTTTCCCGGGTGGCCTGTCCTCCGTCAACTACGCCGAACTGCTGGAGAAGAACCCGGTTCGTGCAGTTGAGAAGGCCATCAGGGGCATGCTGCCGAAGAACTCCCTGGCTGCCCAGCAGCTGTCCAAGCTGAAGGTCTACACGGGCGCCGAGCACCCGCACGCTGCCCAGCAGCCGAAGACCTTCGAAATCACCCAGGTCGCCCAGTAGCGCCGGCCACCACTAGAAACTTAATTCAAGGAGCATCGTGGCTGAAGAGCTGAACACTGCTGCTGAGGGCGAAACCCTCACCAGCTACACCTCGGAATCATCCGAGGTCACCGAGACCGCCAAGAAGGAACGCCCCGCCCTCACCGTAGGCGGAGGCGCCGTGGGTCGCCGCAAGCAGGCTATCGCCCGCGTGCGTCTGGTTCCGGGTGCCGGCAACTGGACCATCAACGGCCGTGAGCTGGCGAACTACTTCCCGAACAAGCTGCACCAGCAGGAAGTGAACGATCCGTTCAAGATCCTGGATCTGGAAGGCGCATACGACGTCATCGCCCGCATCCACGGCGGCGGCCCCTCCGGCCAGGCCGGTGCGCTGCGCCTGGGCGTTGCCCGTGCGCTGAACGAGATCGACCGCGAGAACAACCGCCCGACCCTGAAGAAGGCCGGTTTCCTCACCCGCGACGCGCGCATCATCGAGCGCAAGAAGGCCGGTCTCAAGAAGGCCCGCAAGGCGCCGCAGTACTCGAAGCGCTAAACCGCTTCCGAAGCTTTGGCTTCCACCGCGAGGCCCCGCAGCATGGCTGCGGGGCCTCGCGTGCGTTTAAGCGGCCGTACCCGGGGGACGTGGCCCGGGAGGCGCGCGCCTAGCGGCTGTACCAAGGGGACGTGCCTCGGGGGTGGAAGGCCGTCGGCGGCCGTTGTCCCCGGCGCCCCTCCCGCCTCCGCTTCCGTTTGAGGAGACCGCCCCCGCCTCCGCCTGCGGAGACCCGCCCCGGGGCAGGGTCAGCCACTAAAACACGGCTTTCCACGCGGCGGCCGGCCGGAGGTGGACCGACTCCTTGGCACCCTGCCGTAAAATGGGTCGCGATGTCTAGATTATTTGGTACCGACGGAGTCCGCGGACTGGCCAACGGATTGATCACTGCAGAGCTCGCGCTCGAGGTCGCGCAGGCCGCCGCAGTGGTCCTTGGCCACCGGCAAGTTGAAGACGGCAAGCGCCCGACGGCGGTGATCGCCCGCGACCCGCGCGCCAGCGGCGAGTTCATCAGCGCCGCCGTGGAGGCCGGCCTCGCCAGTGCGGGTGTCGATGTCTACGACGCCGGGGTACTGCCCACCCCTGCGGCCGCCTACCTGGTGGGGGACCTGGCTGCGGACTTTGGCGTGATGATTTCCGCCTCGCACAATCCCGCACCGGATAACGGCATCAAGTTCTTCGCCCGCGGCGGGCACAAGCTGCCGGACGAGGTCGAGGACGCGATCGAGCAGGAGATGGCGCAGCCGCGCGTCCGGCCCACGGGCGCGGAGATCGGACGCATCCAGCGTTTCGCGGACGCGGAAGACCGCTACATCCTGCACCTGCTGCAGACCCTGCCGGTCCGCCTGGAGGGCCTGAAAGTCGTTCTCGACTGCGCGCACGGTGCAGCCAGCGGCTGCTCTCCGGAGGTGTTCCGCGCCGCCGGGGCGGACATTGTGGTGATGGGGGCCGAGCCGGACGGGCTGAACATCAACGACGGCGTGGGTTCCACCCACCTGGAGAAGCTGCAGGCCGCCGTCGTCGAGCACGGCGCCGACCTGGGCATTGCCCACGACGGCGACGCCGACCGCTGCCTGGCCGTGGACGAGCGCGGCGAAGTCGTGGACGGCGACCAGATCATGACCATCCTGGCGCTGGCCCTGCGTGAAGCCGGCCGGCTCAAGGACGATGTCCTGGTCGCCACGGTCATGAGCAACCTCGGCATGAAGCTTGCCCTGCAGGACGCCGGCATCCGCATCCAGGAAACCGCCGTGGGCGACCGGTACGTGCTGGAATGCATGCGGGCCCACGGCTACTCGCTGGGCGGCGAGCAGTCGGGCCACGTCATCTTCTCGGACTACGCCACCACCGGCGACGGCGTCCTGACCGGGCTGCAGCTGGCCGCCCAGGTGGCCAAGTCCGGCAAGCCCCTCTCGCAGCTGTCGCAGCGGATGGTCCGGCTTCCCCAGGTCCTGATCAACGTCAAGGACGTGGACAAGTCGGGGGTCGAAACCAACCAGCCGCTCCAGCAGGCCGTGGCGGCCGCGTCCGCCGCGCTGGGTGGGACCGGCCGGGTGCTGCTGCGCCCGTCCGGCACCGAGCCCGTCGTCCGCGTGATGGTCGAAGCCGCGGACATGGAGACCGCCCAGGCTACCGCCGAGGAACTGGCCCGGACCGTGAAGGCGCACCTGTCGTTGGAGACGGCCGCTGCAACCGAGCCGGCAGGGTAGCTCTCAGCGCCGGGCCTTCACCACCACAACCTCGTAGCTGTCGGCCGTCGGCGGGTTTCCGGTGTCGAACTTCGCGTTCACGACGGCAAGTCGATGGCCGAACAGCGCGGCGGTGGTCGGGGTTTGGAAGGCGTCACTGGTGATCACGGACCGGACCTCCCCGGAGTTTAACCGGCGGTCCAGCTTGATCACGCTGATCTGGTTGTCCATGTTTTGGACCGCCCAAAGCCAGCGGCCTTTCAGCACCAACCCGTCGACGTTGGGGACGCTGACGCCGGAGATCATCTCGCTGGCACCGGTCCTCGGGTTCACGGTGTACAGCGCCGCATTCGCCGAGTGGGCCACGATCAGCTTCCGCCCGTGGTCGGCCGCCACGATGCCGTTCAGGTTGAACGCGTCCGGGGTTTCCGCGGCAGGACCGCTGAGTTGCAGCGTCCGTGGGCTGCCCAGCTGCCCGCGGTGGCCGATCGGCACGAAGTACAGCTCGCCTTCACGTGAGTTCGTAAACCACGCGCCGCCCCGGCCAAGGGTTACATCGTTGATGAAGGAACTGGCGGGGTCGTTCAGTTGGAACTCGGCCACCGGTTCTCCGGTCCGGGTGTTGTAGACATAGGCCATGCCGGTAGGTCCGCCGGCCACGAAGAGCAGGTTCCGCCGCGTGTCGGTGGCCATGCCGACGGCGAACCGCCCGTCCGGTGCGTCAATGAACTTCTCGGCGGTGCCCCGCCGTATGTCGCCACGGAAGATGTCGCCCGCCAGCAGATCGCCGGCGTAGAAGGTGCTGCCCCGCCCGGCGGCGATGCCCTCCGCGGACGTCGCGTCCGGCAGGTCGATGATTCGGTCCGTGCACTCAGACGACGAACCGTGGCTGTCGAAGGCAACGTGGCCGGCGGAAGCCGGCAGCCCCGTCAGCATTAGGGCGACGGCGGTCAGCAGGGCGGCGGCACATCTTGCCGCCAAGGAAAGGGGGACATGAGGTCGCATGGAGGTTCACCTGATTCTTGCGCGAGGGTGTCGGGAGTTCCCTCCAGCAGGCTCCCGGTGGTGATCCTCATAGCGTACGCCGAGCGGGCCGAAACGTCAGGCTCTTCCCTCGGCGCCGCGGGAACGGCCCGGCGCGCCATAGCGGCAGGCCTTCGGAGGCCGTTTTTACGCCTGGTTGCGCGCCTGCAGGGCGTCCCGAATTTCGGTGAGCAGCGCGACCTGCGGGTCGACGGCCTCTTCTTCCTTGTTGATCCCCAGGCGGCGGTTGCGCCGCTCGATCATGTGGTTCATCGGTGCCACGATGACGAAGTAGATCGCGGAGGCGATGAGCAGGAAGTTCACGATGGCGGTCAGCAGGACGCCGAATGCGACGTTGTTGCCGTTGAAGTTCCACAGCAGGAAGCTGTCGAAGTTCGGCGAACCGACCAGCCCGGCGATGAACGGCATCAGCACGCTCTTGACCAAGGCATTGACCACGCTCCCGAAGGCTCCGCCGATGATCACGGCCACGGCAAGGTCAATGACGTTGCCCTTCATCATGAACTCTTTGAATCCGTTTATCATGTGGCCAAATGTAGCGCCTCGGGGTCGTGCACCCAGGCCGCCGCAAGGTGGAGTTGCTTCGTCACCGCTCACGAATAGCGGGCGGCACCGGGCAATCCGAAGTACTCTTCGAGCGTCTCGATGCCCCGTTCGGCCATCTCCGCAGCCACTTTCTTTCCCACGTAGCGCAGGTGCCAGGGCTCCGGCGAATAACCGGTCACGGCCTCGGCGCCGGGCGGGTAGCGGATGATGAACCCGAAGCGCGCGGCGTTGTTGGCCACCCAGCTGCCCGCTGCCGTGTCGGCGAAGCACTGCTGCAGGTTGCAGACCCCGGTGGCGTCGCCGATGTCCAGGGACAGCCCGGTCTGGTGCTCCGAATAACCGGGCCGCGCCGAGATCATGTCCGCGGCAATCTCGCTGCCGTGTTGACGCACCCAGTGGTTGTAGGTGCTCACCTGCGTGGCGTAGGACCGGAAACCGCTGACCATGATCATGGACGCGCCGTCGGCAGCGGCGGCGTTGAACATGTCCTCGGTGGCGGTCGCCACGGCGTCCCGCAGCAGCGCGGATTCCCCGCCGGTACCCACGCTCACCGCCGGCTGGCGCAGGTCCGCGGGGTAGTAGTCCAGCGGATTGAGCGGCCGCGCCTTGTTGACGACGACGGCGATGCTCGCCGGGTCGCTGTGGTCCTCCCCGGCGCCGGGCGCGCCGCCGTTTCTCTTCCCGCCACCCTGGGCCCCGCCCTTGCTTCCGCCGTCCTTCTTCCCGCCGCCGGCGGCGTCGCCGTCCTTCCGGGGAACCTTCGGGCTCTGTTCGGGGACCGGCAGGGACGTGGTGCCCTCGGACGGGACCGGTGCGGCCGTCGTCGTCCCGGCGGAAGCGGCGGGAGGGGGCGCGGTTTCGCCCGCCGGGGCGCAACCGGTGAGCAGGGCCAGCACGGCGGCAACGCCGGCTGCAAGCACCGGAGCCCTTAAGGCGGCCATGTCAGGTTTTCCGCAGCAGCATTCTGCGGATCGAGTGGTCCGCATCCTTGGTGAGCACCAGTTGCGCCCGCCCGCGTGTCGGCAACACGTTCTCCCTCAGGTTCGGTTCATTGATCCGGCGCCAGATCCCCAGCGCCGTCTCGGTCGCCTCGTCGTCCGTGAGCGAGGCGTAGCGGTGGAAATAGGATTCCGGATCCGTGAAGGACGTCCGCCGCAGTTTGTGGAAGCGGTTGACGTACCACTGCTCAATATAGGAGGTCTTGGCATCCACATAAATGGAGAAGTCAAAGAAATCGCTGAGCGCCAGCCCGGTGCGTCCGTCCGCCCGCGGGCGCGCCGGAGCCAGGACGTTCAGCCCCTCCACGATCAACACATCCGGGCGGTGGACCACCACTTCCTTGTCCGGCACGATGTCGTAGGTCAGGTGCGAGTACCAAGGGGCATGCACTTCCTCGGCTCCGGACTTCACCTCGGACACAAAGCGCAGCAGCGCGCGCTGGTCGTAGGACTCGGGGAAGCCCTTGCGCTCCATCAGCCCGCGCCGGGCCAGTTCCGCGTTGGGGTAGAGGAAACCGTCGGTGGTGACCAGCTCCACGTTCGGGGTGTCCGGCCAGCGGCGCAGCATCTCGCGCAGCACGCGGGCAGTGGTGGACTTGCCGACGGCGACCGATCCGGCCACGCCGATCACGAAGGGTGTGCGTCGGCTGGTCTCGCCCAGGAACGTGGTGGTGGCCTTGTGCAGCTCGCCGGCGGCGCCCACATACAGGTTGAGCAGCCGGGAGAGCGGCAGGTAGACCTCGCGGACCTCGTCCAGGTTCAGGGCATCACCCAGTCCCCGGAGGCGCTCGATATCGTCCTGGTCCAGGGGCTGTTCAATCTCGTTGGACAGCCTGGACCAGGTCTGCCGGTCCAGCTCAACGAATGGTGTGAAGTTACTCTCACCGTTGGACGCCGTCGTCTTCGGTGTCGCATCAGTCACCTATGAATTGTGCCTGCTGCGGGAATCAAATCCCAAAAGGCGCATCACTGCGGCGCGCCGGAGTGCCCGCGTCCCCCCGCCGCAGGCGCCGCCGGGATGGCGTTTGGAACGCGCTGTCTGTGACGGTCCCGCGGGCAGGTACCCTTAACCCCATGTGTGGAATCGTAGGTTATGTTGGCCGCCGCGACGGCGGGGCCGGAGTCAGCGTTGCTGATCACAGCGCCCTGGACGTCGTTCTCGAGGGCCTTCGCCGCCTGGAATACCGCGGTTACGATTCCGCGGGAGTGGCAGTCATCTCCAGCGACGGTATCGAGGCGCGGAAGAAGTCGGGCAAGCTAAGCAATCTGCTGGGCGAGCTCGAGTCCGACCCGCTGCCCGAGTCGCTGACCGGCATCGGCCACACCCGCTGGGCCACGCACGGAGGACCCACCGACGAAAACGCGCACCCGCACCTGGCCGATGACGACAAGCTCGCCGTGATTCACAACGGCATCATCGAGAACTTCGCCGAGATCCGTGCCTCCATGCTGGCCAAGGGCTACACACTTCGCTCGGAAACGGACACCGAAGTGGCCGCCGTGCTGCTCGGGGACCTCTACCGTTCCCTGGTCGCGGAGGATCCCGCCACCGCCACCCTGTCCAGAGCCATGCAGCTCGCCTGCCAGCGGCTGGAGGGCGCCTTCACCCTGCTGGCCATCCACCAGGACCAGCCCGACGTCGTCGTCGCCGCGCGCCGTAACTCGCCGCTCGTCGTCGGACTGGGCGAGGGCGAGAACTTCCTGGGCTCCGACGTGTCCGGCTTCATCGACTTCACCCGCCGCGCCGTGGAGCTGGAGCAGGACCAGATCGTCACCATTACCCCGGACTCCTTCGAGATCACCGACTTCTTCGGCAATCCCGCCAAGGGCACCGAATTCGAGGTGAACTGGGATGCCGCCGCCGCGGAGAAGGGTGGCTACCCGTCCTTCATGGAGAAGGAAATCAATGACCAGCCCGAGGCGGTCGGCCAGACCCTGCTGGGCCGTTCGGACCTGCACGGCCGGTTGACTTTGGATGAGCTGCGGATCGACCCGGAGCTGCTCAAGACCGCCAACAAGATCATTGTGCTGGCCTGCGGAACGTCGGCCTACGCCGGCCAGGTGGCGAAGTACGCGATCGAGCACTGGTGCCGTATTCCGGTGGAGGTCGAACTCTCGCACGAGTTCCGTTACCGGGATCCGATCGTGGATGCCAACACCCTGATCGTGGCAATTTCCCAGTCCGGCGAGACCATGGACACCCTGATGGCCGTCCGGTACGCCAAGGAGCAGGGCGCCAAGGTTCTGGCCATCTGCAACACCAACGGTTCCACCATTCCGCGCGAGGCCGACGCCGTGCTCTACACACACGCCGGACCCGAGATCGCCGTCGCATCGACGAAGGCCTTCCTGGCGCAGATCACCGCCGCCTACCTGCTGGGCCTCTACCTGGCTCAGCTGCGCGGCAACAAGTTCCAGGGCGAGATCAAGGACATCCTGGCCGACCTGGGCAAGATCCCGGCGAAGATCCAGAGCGTGCTGGACAACGCCCAGGACATCAAGGACCTGGCCGTGCGGATGGCCGAGACCAAGTCGGTCCTGTTCCTGGGCCGGCATGTTGGCTTCCCCGTGGCCATGGAGGGCGCGCTGAAGCTGAAGGAGCTGGCCTACATCCACGCCGAAGGCTTCGCCGCAGGCGAGCTCAAGCACGGCCCGATCGCCCTGATCGAGGAAGGCCAGCCGGTCTTCGTGGTGGTGCCTTCCCCGCGCGGCCGCAACTCGCTGCACGCCAAGGTCGTCTCGAACATCCAGGAGATCCGCGCCCGCGGCGCCAAGACCATTGTCATCGCCGAGAAAGGCGACGACGCCGTCAAGGACTTCGCGGAATTTGTCTTCTACGTTCCCGAGACGCCGACGCTCCTGGCTCCGCTGCTGACCACGGTCCCGCTGCAGATCTTCGCCTGCGCGCTGGCGACGGCCAAGGGCTACGACGTGGACCAGCCGCGCAACCTGGCCAAGAGCGTCACCGTCGAGTAACAGGCATTTGGCAGGCATGTCCACCCGCTTACTCTTTGCAGCGCCCCGATCTCCGTACAACAGGATCGGGGACTGCTCGGTTCCAAAGCGTCGCGTCCGCGCCCGCCGGGCGGCGCTGCGGCGGCGCGTCCGGCTGCTGTCGGTGCCGCCCGTGCGGTGCACCCTGATCTCCACGGGGGAGCCGGTGCTGGCACCGCGGTGTGCCCGCTCGCCGTGGTCCGTTCGGGCGGGAGCCGAAAAATGATCGTGGGCATCGGCGTGGACGTGGTGGAAGTTTCCAGGTTCCGCCGTCAGCTGCAGCGCACCCCGGCTTTGCTCGAGCGACTGTTCACGCCGGCCGAGCGGGAACTCAACACCCGGTCCCTGGCCGCCCGCTTCGCTGCCAAGGAAGCGATCGCCAAGGCACTGGGGGCCCCGTCCGGCATGAACTGGCAGGACTGCACCATCTGCGTCGACGCCGGCGGAGACCCGTATCCGGAATTTACCGGCACGGTGGCCGCCGCCTCGGCGGCCAAGGGCGTGAAGTTCTGGCACCTGTCCATGAGCCACGACGGCGATCTGGCAACAGCCATGGCGGTCGCCGAGAAGTAGCGGCCAGTTGGCGGACACCCGTTGTGGGGCGGGCTAACCTACCACCCGATAGTGCAGGTACACGACGCCGTTGCCGAAGCGATGCTCGTCCAGCAGTTCGAGGCCCACTTTCAGGTCTTCGGCCAGAAAGCGCTTCCCGCCGCCCACCACGACCGGCGAGACGAAAAACAGGCATTCATCCACCAGGCCTGCCGTGAAAGCGTGGCTGGCGAGGTCGGGCCCGCTGATGCTCAGGTCCGCCGATGCCGAGGCCTTCATGCGCCGCACGGCCTCCGGATCGAAGTCCCGTTCGATCCGTGTCCGGCTGCTTGAAGTCGTTTGTAGCGTCCGGGAGTAGACCACCTTGTCCTTTCCCAGCCATGACTCGGCGAAGTCCCGTTCCAAGGGCGGGACCTCCGGGCCCGTGGGCACGGTTTCCCAGACGACCATGACCTCGTACATGCGGCGCCCGAAGAGATAGGTGCCTACGCGTCGTTCCAGGTCATTGACGAAGGAGTGCACCTCCTCGTCGGGAACGCTCCAGTCGAAGTTGCCGTCCTGGTCGGCAATGTAGCCGTCGAGAGACATGATTGCGGAATACAGCAGCTTTGCCACGATGACTCCTGGGCTATTCGGCACGGCGGGGGAGCGTCCGCCCATTGTTTCCGACCTTCCCCATCAGCGGAAGGTCGGGTGGTCGTCCCGGTTCACTGCGCCACCGCGTTCGTCGTCGTCGTTGGACGGACCGGATCCGGGCTCATTCCAGGAAAAGCGTGCGATGCAGTAACGGTGCCCGGCCGTCAGTTGCCGCCCAGGCTCTTGACGTACGCATACGCCTCGTCGACGACGCTGAGCCACAGCCGCTCGGTGGCCGCCGAATTGTTGGCCACGGCAGGGAAAGCGACCCATTCCTTCATGGTCCTCTTTCCCATCGTGACCGGTTCCGCCGCTCCGGAAGCAACAAACTCTTCCGCCCGCTGCCGCGGAACCTTCACGATCAGGCGGTCGTCATGACCGAGGAACGCGAAGATCTTTCCACCCACCCGCAGTCCTGGACTGCGGAACATCGTGCCGCTTTCGACCAGCGGGTCATCCGAAAACCGGCCGGCAAGAGTTTCCAGCAGGACAAGGTCCTTTTCGCGATCTGATGGGGAGGCAGGCGTCATCGCTTCGTACCGAGCATCAGGCTCGTATGAAGATGGCGGATGCCGCCGCCGATTCGACCATGAGATCGCTCATGCCGACCACAACGTACCAATACGTGCGTCCGCGAACGGCGCCCGTGTCCACGAAGCTCTCGGGATTGCCGCGGCGGCGGTGCACGCGCCGGAGGGCTCCCGCCTGCGAGGGAATGAACGCCGCCTCGGCGCCCGTGGACTCCCAGCGGTAGATGGCATAGTGCCGGGGCAGCGTCCCGCTCGTTGCACCCCGCCAAATGAGCTCGACGCCGGATCCGTTCCACCGGGCGCCGGTGATCAGCGGCGCGTAGGGACGCTGGGAGCCCAGATGGGACATCACCGGGGTCATCGCCACGCGCCGGTAGAACTTGTCCTTGACGAGGCCGATGCTGCCCAGCCGATTGGCCCGGACGGACTTGGCGGAGAAGTAGACCTGGCCCCTCACCCCCGGCGTTGCCCGGCACTTCGCCGTGTGGTTGTACAGCTCGCGGGGGTCCTGCCAGTCGGCCCCCTGGGCGGGGTCGCCCACTTTGTAGGCCGCCTCCCCGATGTAGAGCTTGCAGACGGTGCCGTTCACCTGTGCCGCCCACCAATTCACCAGCGTGTTGTAGTCCGCAGCCGCATTGCCTTGGTGCCAGTACAGCTGCGGGACCACGTAGTCCAGCCAGCCTTGCTTCACCCAGAGCCGGGAGTCGGCGAACGTGGCGTCGTAGCTCTGCAGGCCGGAGGTAGCGGAGCCCAAACTATCGGTCGATCGGTTGCGCCAGATCCCAAACGGGCTGATGCCGAACAGCATCCGCGGCTTGGCCGCATAAATCGCGGCACTGAGGTCGCGGACGAAAGTATTGACGCTGCGCCGCCGGAAGTTCGCCACGCTCTCGCCGGCCAACCGGTAGGCATTGTAGGCGGCGGAGTCCGGGATGCTTTGCCCCGCGACCGGGTAGGGATAGAAATAGTCGTCGAGGTGGATGCCGTCGACGTCGTACTTGGCCACCACCTCGGTGATCACCTTGATGATGTAGCTGCGGACGGCGGGGATGCCGGGGTTGTAATAGCGCCGGCCACCGTAGGCGAAGGTCCAACTCGGGTTCTTCCGCGCCGGATGCCAGGAGATCAGGTCCGCCAGGTCCCCCGTCATGGACACGCGGAACGGGTTGAACCACGCGTGCAGGTGCAGGTTGCGGGCATGCGCCTGGCTGACCGCGTAGGCCAGCGGATCGTAACCGGGATTCCGTCCTTGGGTGCCGGTCAGATACCGGGACCAGGGCTCTCCCGCGGTCGACGGCCAAAAGACGTCTGCTGCGGGACGGACCTGCAACAGCACGGCGTTCAGGTTTCGGCTGCGGGCAAGGTCCAGCCAGTTGCGCAGTTCGGCCTGCTGAACGTCCGCCGCCAGGCCGGGGCGCGAGGGCCAGTCGATGTTCAGCACGGTGGAGAGCCAGAAGCCCCGGAACTCGTGCTTGGGCGCGTCCGTGACCCGCGGCCGTTCACGGGCGGTGATGCGGTAGACCCTGTTGATGACCGCCGCCGCGAGGCTTAGTGCGAGCGGACCGTCGGGACCGGGGGCGGTTGCGGCGCGGGATAGGCTGCCGCCCAACAGGCCTGCCGCGCCGAGCATGGTGAGGGCCGTCGCCGTCGTGAATTGGCGCCGGGAGACAACGCCTCTGGAACCGGAATCGCTGCCAGTCATGGCCAGCCCTGCCTCACGAGAACCTGATGGTAGCTCAACAATACGCCCGCGTTGGTCCCTCCGACAGTGGTTGAAACCATTGGGCAGCCGCGGCGATGCCGCCGGGGCGGGGTTGGCGTTGAGGGTTGACCACCGCCCGTGTGTCCAACGCAACGAGCACCGGGCCGATGGCTGGAACCGCCTGCCGCGCAGCCTCGATTTGCCCGTCAGCCGGACAACCGTGGATATCCATTGTCCGGACCATGAGGTATGAAGGGATCAGGGACCACAACCGATCATCAGGAGTTTGCACATGGAAGTTTGGCCGGGAGACGCCTATCCGTTGGGTGCCACGTATGACGGCAACGGCACCAATTTCGCCGTGTTCAGCGAAGCAGCGGAGGCCGTATTCCTGTGCCTGTTCGACGACGACGGTGCCGAGACGAGGATCGAGCTCAAGGACGTCGACGGCTACGTATGGCACTGCTACCTTCCGCAAGTCCAGCCGGGCCAGAAGTACGGCTTCCGCGTGGACGGGCCTAACGACCCGGGCCAGGGGCAGCGCTGCAATGTGAACAAGCTGCTGCTGGACCCCTACGCGAAGGCCGTCAGCGGCCAGATCGACTGGGCCCAGCCACTGTTCGGCTACAACTTCGGGGACGAGGATTCCCGCAACGACGAGGACTCGGCGGCGCACATGATGCTCGGCGTCGTCGTCAACCCGTTCTTCGATTGGGACGGCGACCGCAAGCCGCGCACGCCCTACCACCGCTCGGTGATTTACGAAGCGCACGTGAAGGGCCTGACCCAGCTGCACCCGGAAATCCCGGAAGAACAGCGCGGCACCTACGCCGGCATCGCGCATCCGGCGGTCATCGAGCATCTGCAGAAGCTGGGCGTCACCGCCATCGAGCTGATGCCGGTCCACCAGTTCGTCAACGACAGCACGCTCCAGGAGAAGGGGCTCTCCAACTACTGGGGCTACAACACCATCGGCTTCTTCGCCCCGCAGAACACGTATTGTTCCTCCGGCGATACCGGCCAGCAGGTGCAGGAGTTCAAGGCGATGGTCCGGGAACTGCATCTGGCCGGCATCGAGGTGATCCTCGACGTCGTCTACAACCACACGGCCGAGGGCAACCACCTGGGCCCGACGCTGTCCTTCCGCGGACTCGACAACGCCGCCTACTACCGGCTGGTCGAGGACCAGCAGCAGTACTACATGGACTACACCGGCACGGGAAATTCGCTGAACGTGCGCCATCCCCATTCGCTGCAGCTGCTGATGGACTCGCTGCGCTATTGGGCGTCCGAGATGCACGTGGACGGATTCCGTTTCGACCTGGCCTCCACCCTGGCCCGCGAGTTCTACGACGTGGACCGGCTGTCGACCTTCTTCGAAATGGTGCAGCAGGATCCGATCGTTTCCCAAACCAAACTCATTGCCGAACCCTGGGACATCGGTCCTGGCGGCTACCAGGTGGGCAACTTCCCGCCGCTGTGGACCGAGTGGAACGGCCTGTACCGGGACACCGTCCGCGATTTTTGGCGGGGCGAACCCTCCACTCTGGGCGAATTTGCCTCGCGCATCACCGGCTCCTCGGACCTGTACGAGGCCACGGGGCGGCGCCCGGTTGCCTCCATCAACTTCGTCACCGCCCATGACGGGTTCACGTTGCGGGACCTGGTGTCCTACAACGAGAAACACAACGAGGCCAACGGCGAAGACAATAACGACGGCGAATCGCACAACCGCTCGTGGAACTGCGGAGTAGAGGGGCCCTCCGATGACCCGGCGGTCCTCACCCTGCGCGCCCGCCAGCAGCGGAACTTCCTGGCTACCCTGCTGCTGAGCCAGGGCGTGCCGATGATCGCGCACGGGGATGAGCTGGGACGCACCCAGCAGGGCAACAACAACGTGTACTGCCAGGACTCGGAGCTGTCCTGGGTGGACTGGAACAACATGGACCAGCCGCTGCTCGAGTTCGTCGCCACCATCAACCGGTTGCGGGCCGAGCACCCGACCTTCCGGCGGCGGTTGTTCTTCGACGGAAAGCCGGTCCGCCGGGGCCAGGGCGAGCCGTTGAGCGACGTTGTCTGGCTCACCACTGAGGGAACACCGATGGAGCCCGAGGACTGGGACGAGGCCCTCGGCCGCTGCATCGGCGTCTTCCTCAACGGCCAGGGCATCCGCGGGCGCGACGACCGCGGGCAACGGATCACCGATGAGCATTTCCTGGTGTACTTCAACGCCGCCGACGACGAGGTGCCGTTCGTGTTGCCGCCGGGGGAATATTCGGCCGCCTGGGACATCATCATCGACACGGCCGGCGGCGAACACCTGCCCGGCCCGCTGAAGGCCGGAACGAAGGTTCCGGTCGCCGCCAAGTCGACGGTGGTCCTCAAGGCCCACAGGGCGCCGGAAGAAGAGCCAGACCACTCGGTCGCAGCCTCCGTTGCGGCGATGGCCGAGGCGGATCGGACGGCCGGGTCCGGGCAGGCCCGGCCCGAGCCGCCCGGGGAACCCGGGCAGCAGGTCGCCGGGGGCGAGCAGGGGCAGGCGAAAGGATGAGGGCCCCGGCGTCGACCTACCGGCTGCAGATCAGGGAATCGTTCACGCTGTATGACGCCGCCGGGCTGCTGCCCTACCTGCACCGGCTCGGCATCGACTGGGTGTACTTGTCGCCGCTACTGACCGCGGAGCCGGGTTCCGATCACGGCTACGATGTGGTCGACTTCGGCGCGGTGGATCCTGCCCGGGGCGGGATCGACGGGCTGCGGACCCTTTCTGCCGCCGCACGCAAGGCCGGGATGGGCGTCCTGGTCGACATCGTCCCGAACCACATGGGGGTGGCCACGGCGGCCAACAACCGCTGGTGGTGGTCACTGCTGGCCGAGGGCCGCGGGTCGCCCTATGCCGAAGCGTTCGACATCGACTGGGACGCCGGCGGCGGCAAGCTCCGGCTTCCCGTGCTGGGCGACGGCGACGCGGAGCTCGAGGCGTTGGAACTGGCCGGCGGGGAGCTGCGCTACTACGACCACCGCTTCCCCCTGGCCGAGGGGACGGGCGACGACGGCGCTACTGCCCGCGAAGTCCATGAGCGCCAGCACTACCAGTTGGTGAACTGGCGGCGGGCCGACGCCGAACTTAATTACCGCCGGTTCTTCGGCGTCAACTCCCTGGCCGGAGTCCGGGTGGAGGTGCCGTGGGTCTTCGATGAATCCCACGCCGAGATCAAGCGCTGGTTTGACGAAGGCCTGGTCGACGGGCTGCGCGTGGACCATCCGGACGGGCTGGCGGATCCGAAGGGCTATCTCCAGCGGCTGCAGGAGCTGACCGGCGGCGCCTACGTCCTGGTGGAGAAGATCCTGGAGCCGGGGGAGGAGCTGCCGGCCGACTGGGCCTGCGCGGGTACCACCGGGTACGACGCGCTGGCGGACGTGGACCGGCTGCTGGTCGATCCCGACGGGCGGGAACGCCTCACCGACGCGGCCCCCGTCCAGCCGTACCAGCACATGATCCACGGCACCAAGCGGGGCATCGCCGACGGTATCCTGCGCTCCGAGGTGCTGCGCCTGGCCCGGCTGGTTCCGGCCGGCGCCGGCCTGGACTTCGAGACGGCGGCGGATGCGATCGCCGAACTGCTCAGCTGCTTCCCGGTGTACCGGAGCTACCTGCCGGTCGGCGCGCAGTACCTGGAGGAAGCCGGGATCGCCGCCCAGGTCCGCCGCCCGGACCTGGCCGAAGCCGTCACCATCCTGCTGCCGCTGCTGCATCCGCAGGGGGTGCTGACCAAACTCGCGGTGCGGTTCCAGCAGACCTCCGGCATGGTGATGGCCAAGGGAGTGGAAGACACCGCGTTCTACCGCTATACGCGCCTGACGTCCCTGAACGAGGTGGGGGCGGACCCGTCGATCTTCGCGGTGGAGCCGTTCGAGCTCCACACCCGGTTGATCCGCCGGCAGCAGGACCTGCCGCTCGCCATGACCACCCTGTCCACCCACGACACGAAGCGCAGCGAGGACACCCGGGCCCGCATCTCGGTGCTCGCCGAACTGGCGGACCAGTGGCCGGATTGGCTGGCGGAGCTCAACCGGCTGGCACCCTTCGGGGACCTGCCGTTCGCGGACCTGCTCTGGCAGGCAGCGCTGGGGGCCTGGCCGTTCAGCCGGGAACGTGCCCATGCGTACGCGGAGAAGGCCGCCCGGGAAGCGGGCAACAGCACCTCGTGGATCGACCCGGACCCCGACTTCGAAAAACAACTCCATGCCGCCGTGGACGCGGCCTTCGACGACCCGGAGGTGAACCGGCTGCTGGTCGGGCTGGCGGAGAAGACCAAGCCGTTCGGCTGGAGCAACTCGCTCTCGGCCAAGCTCATCCAGCTGACCATGCCCGGAGTGCCCGATGTCTACCAGGGAACCGAGTTCTGGGACCATTCGCTCGTGGACCCGGACAACCGCCGGCCGGTGGACTTCAACGCCCGGCTCCAGGCGCTGGACAACCTGGAACGGGACGGGACGCCGCCGGTGGACGAAGGCGCGGCGGCCAAGATGCTGGTGGTCGCCCGGGCCCTCCGGTTGCGCCGCGACCGGCCGGAGCTGTTCACCGGCTACGAGGCCATTCCGGTACAAGGCCCCGCCGCCGACCACGCGTTCGGCTTCGACCGCGGCGGCGCCATCACGCTGGCCACCAGGCTGCCGGTGCGGCTGCAGCGCGACGGCGGGTGGCGGGACACCGCCGTCGTCCTTCCCGCCGGAGAATACCGCGATGTGCTGAGCGGGCGGAGCCACGCCTGCGACGGCGTCCTGCCGGTGGCCGGGTTGCTGGCGGAACTGCCGGTGGCGCTGCTGGTGCGCGAACAGGAGGAGTCGTCATGAGCCGGGACTTCGCGGTGTGGGCACCCCGTGCCGGCAGGCTGGAACTGCAGGCCGGCGCCGCACGGCTGCCGATGCAGGGGCCGGACGACGCCGGCTGGTGGCGTCTGGCCGACCCCGCCGCCGTACCCGAGGGGGACACCGACTACGGCTATCTGCTGGACGGCGGGGACTCGGTGCTGCCGGATCCCCGGTCGCGCCGCCAGCCGGACGGGGTCCACGGCATGTCCCGGACCTTCGACGCCGGGGCCCACCCCTGGCAGGACCAGGACTGGGTTTCACCCGGGCTCGGCGGGGTGATCTACGAACTGCACATCGGCACGTTCACCTCCGAGGGCACGTTGGATTCCGCCGCGGCCAAGCTCGACTACCTGGCCGGGCTCGGGGTGGATTATGTGGAACTGCTGCCGGTCAACGCGTTCAACGGCACGCACAACTGGGGCTACGACGGGGTGCTCTGGTACGCCGTGCAGGAAAGTTACGGCGGGCCGGCCGCCTACCAGCGGTTTGTGGATGCCGCGCACGCCAACGGCATCGGCGTCATCCAGGACGTAGTGTACAACCACCTGGGTCCCAGCGGAAACTACCTGCCGCGGTTCGGACCGTATTTGAGCAGCGGCAGCGCCAACACCTGGGGCGACTCCGTGAACCTGGACGGACCCGGTTCGGATGAGGTCCGCCGCTTCATCACCGACAACGTGCTGATGTGGTTCCGCGACTACCATGTGGACGGCTTGCGCCTGGATGCGGTGCATGCGCTGCGGGACGAACGCGCCGTGCACATCCTCGAGGAGATCGCGAAGGCGACGGACGAATGCGCCGCCCGGCTGGATAAGCCGTTGTTCCTGATCGCCGAGTCCGACCTCAACAATCCGCGGCTGATCGAGTCCCGGGAGGTAAACGGCTACGGCCTGGCCGGCCAGTGGAGCGACGACTTCCACCACGCCGTGCACGTGAACCTCACCGGCGAAACCAGCGGCTACTACGCCGACTTTGCCGGCCTGGGAGCGCTGGAAAAGGTGCTGCGGGACGGTTTCTTCCACGACGGCAGCTACTCCTCGTTCCGGGAACGGCACCACGGCCGGCCCATCAACAAGGACCGGGTGACGGCCCGGCAACTGGTGGTCTGCACCCAGAACCACGACCAGATCGGCAACCGCGCCGCCGGAGACCGGCTCACCGGCACCCTCGGCTACGGGCAGCTGGCGCTGGCCGCCGTGCTGAACCTGATGTCTCCGTTTACGCCGATGGTCTTCATGGGCGAGGAGTTCGCGGCGTCCACGCCGTGGCAATTCTTCACCTCCCATCCCGAACCGGAGCTCGGCGAGGCGACCTCTGCCGGCAGGCTCAAAGAGTTCGAGCGGATGGGCTGGGACCCGGAGGCAGTGCCCGATCCGCAGGACCCGGCGACGTTCCGCAACTCCAAGCTGGACTGGGCCGAGCCGCAAACGGGTGACCATGCCCGGCTCCTCGAGCTCTACACCCGGCTGATCGCCCTCCGAAAGCAGCATCCTGAGCTGACGGAACCGGACTTCGCGTCCGCGTCGGTAGAGTCAGACGCGGAGGAAGGCTGGCTGATCCTGCGTCGGGGCTCCTTCGCGATCTGCTGCAACTTCTCCGCCGAGCCACGGCGGCTCCCAGCCGGGACGGGCACCCTGGTCCTGGCGACCGACGACGGCGCCAAGCTCGCCGCCGGGGGCAACGCCGGCACAGCCGGGACTGCGTCCGGGGACGCCGCTGCATCCGGTCGGCTGGTGCTGCCGGCACACTCGGCCGCCATAGTCCGCAGCGGCCCCGCCCGCTGAACCGGGAGGATGGCATGATCCGAGCCTGGTCTCCGGAGGACATCCGCGCCGCCGAACGGCCGCTGCTGGACGCCGGGCAAGGACCGCTGCTGATGGCCCGCGCCGCGGCCGGGCTGGCGGCCGCCGTCATCCGGGAACTCAAGCGCGCCCGGGGCGGGGTCTATGGTGCCCGGCTGGTGGTGCTGGCCGGCAGCGGCAACAACGGCGGCGACGCCCTCTTCGCCGCGGCTTCGGTGGCCCGCCGCGGCGCCATGGCGACGGCGGTGCTCACCTCGGAGCGGGTGCACGCGGGGGCGTTGGCCGCCTTCGAGCAGGCAGGAGGATCGGTGCTGCGGCTGGCGGCGGAAGGAGCCGACGGGGACCCGGTCCGTCAGGTTCCGGAGGGTTCCGAGGGTCCGGAGCTGCGCGAGGCGACGCCGGCAATCCGCGAGGCAGTCGAGACCTGTTCCGCCGCAGACGTGCTGGTCGATGGGATTCTGGGCACCGGCGCGTCCGGGGCGCTGCGGGGACTTGCCCGGGAGCTGGTCCAGGCGGTCCTCGAATCCGGGCAGGGCCACCGTCGCCGCCCGCGCGTCGTGGCGTGCGACCTGCCCAGTGGCGTCAACGCCGAGACCGGCGAGGTGCACCAACCCGTGCTCCCGGCGGACCTCACGGTCACCTTCGGCGGCGCCAAGACCGGCCTGTTGCTGGATCCCGCCGCGGCGCTCTCCGGCCGGGTCCAAACGGTGGATATCGGTATCGGGCAGCTGCTTCCGGCACCGCGGCTGCGGCGGCTCCAGGCGCGGGATCTGGCCGGACTGTGGCCCGTACCGCGCCGCACGGACCACAAGTACACCCGCGGGGTGCTCGGCGTCGCCGCCGGATCTGCGTCCTATCCCGGGGCGGCGCTGCTCGCGACCCGGGCGGCGGCCGCCACCGGTGTGGGCATGATCCGCTATCTCGGCCCGACCGAGGTTTGCCGCCAGATCAACGCGCTGACCCCCGAAGCAGTCTGCTCGCAGGATGCCGTCGCCGATTCCCATGTCCAGGCGTGGCTGGTGGGTCCGGGAACCGACGGCGACGCGGACCAGCGCCGGCGGGCCGGGGATGCCCTGGCTTCCGGGCTGCCGGTAATTGCCGATGCCGGTGCCTTCGACGTGCTGCCCGCGGAGCCGGGGCCCCGGGTGGTCCTGACGCCGCACGCCGGCGAACTGGTGCGCATCCTCGAAGCCCAGGGGGTGGAGACCGACCGGGAGCATATCGAAGCGGCACCCGCAGAGTTCGCCGCCCTGGCCGCCGGGCTCACCGGGGCCACCGTGCTGCTCAAGGGGTCCGTGACGGTGATCGCCGCACCGGACGGCGCCCTGTTCAGCCAGGACGACGGGCCGGTTTGGCTTGCCACGGCAGGGTCGGGCGACACGCTGGCCGGGATCCTCGGCGCGCTCGCCGCGACCATCCGGACCGAAGACCTGGACGCGGCCGGGTTCGCCGCGGCCGAGCACGGTGCGGTGGTGGCTGCCATGGGCGCCTGCCTGCACGGGCTCGCCGCGACGGAGGCCTCGGGGCAGGGCACTGCAGGGCGGGACAGCGGGGCGCCGCTGCAGCCGCGGGGGACGGAGAGCAGTGGCGGACGCGCCGGAAGGCGGGCCTCGCCGTCGTCGTCACCGGGCGCACCCTTGGCGGCCTCAGATGTCAGCGCCGTCCTGCCCGCGGTTGTGGGCAGGATCATCGCCGGTCGGAACCGGTAGCCGCACGATGGCATGATGAAGGGATGGCGTATGAGGCTGACGAGAACCGGTACCAGAACATCCCCTACCGCCGGGTGGGCCGCAGCGGACTGAAGCTGCCTGCCGTCTCGCTGGGCCTCTGGCACAACTTCGGCGACGACAAGCCGTTCGAAGTGCAGGGCGCCATCCTGCGCCGGGCCTTCGACCTCGGGGTGACGCACTTCGATGTGGCCAACAACTACGGCCCGCCGGAGGGCAGCGCCGAAACCAATTTCGGCCGGCACATGCGCAAGGATTTCCTGCCCTACCGTGACGAACTGGTGATCTCCACCAAGGCCGGCTACCTGATGTGGCCTGGCCCGTACGGCGAGTGGGGTTCGCGCAAATACCTCCTCTCCAGCCTGGACGCCTCGCTGAAGCGGATGGGCCTGGACTACGTGGACATCTTCTATAGCCACCGGCCCGATCCGAACACCCCCCTTGAAGAGACGATGGGGGCGCTCGACCAAGCCGTCCGCTCCGGCAAGGCCATGTACGCGGGCATCTCTTCCTACACGGCCGAGCAGACCCGGGAAGCCGCACGGATCATGCGCGCGCTGGGGACCCCGCTGCTGATCCACCAGCCGTCGTACTCCATGCTCAACCGCTGGGTGGAAGGCGGCAGCCCGAATCTGCTGGAAGTCCTGGCGGACGAAGGCATGGGTTGCATCGCGTTCTCGCCGCTGGCCCAAGGCTTGCTCACGGACCGCTACCTGAACGGTGTCCCCAAAGACTCCCGCGCCGCGCAGGACAAGTCGCTGTTCCCGCAGATGCTCTCCGACGAGAATCTGGACCGCGTCCGCGGCCTGAACCAACTGGCGGCCGACCGCGGCCAGTCATTGGCGCAGCTGGCCATCGCCTGGGTGCTTCGCCGGCAAGCCAAGGGCGCTCCCGTCGCCTCGGCCTTGATCGGGGCCTCGAGCGTGCAGCAGCTGGAGGACAGCCTCGCCGCCGTGGCCAAACTGGACTTCACGACCGAGGAAGCCGACGCGATCAACCGGTTCGCGGTGGACTCCGACATCAACATCTGGAAGCCGAAGGGCTAGGGGGCGGCTGGTCGGCGGCGATGAGTAAACGGTCCGGCCGGCCGAGGATCCAGCGCGGAAAAACCGCGTGACGGGGTACCCGGAGATACCTGTTTCCACTACGCTGTAGAAGTGCCAACCGCACCCTGGGGCACGGTGCGGGGCACCGGAGGCAGGATCCTCCCGAGGGATGGCAACCTCAAATAACTTCTGTTGGGCCGGAGGCAGTCCCGTCTTTTTTTCCGGCACCAGTGAGCGGCAGCGGCGATAGGAAGCCGGGGGGCCCGCCAGGCCGCTCATCGATGACAGGCGGACGCGCCTTCCGCGTTCCTGGCCTCCCGGAAAAGCACGGAAGCACTCTCAGTAATGAAAACTTCAGCAAGACTGCGCGTGTGGTTGATGGTGACCGGCGTACTCCTGGGACTTCTCGCGTCAATCGGCGTAGCGGCACCGGCAGGTGCCGGCAGCGTGGCGGTGCCTGCTTCGCATTCCCACGAAGACAAAGGCGACCACGGCGACGGCGACGCTACTCTGACGCTGCGCATTTATGATGACGGCGATTACCGGGTAAGGGGCGAGGACTACGAGGCGAAACGCGTCCATGTCTGGATCATCAACGTCTCCAAGCATAAGGTCGTGGATCATTTCTACGTCCGAACCCATGACGGCGACTTCAGGATTTACGGCGACGACCTGAAGTGCGGCAAGACCTACAAAGCTGTGAGCTACAGCAAGGCTGATGGCTGGGTGTCGAGCGACCGCGTCAAGTTCCGGTGCGACGACAACGACAACGGTCACCACTAGGAGATAACCCCTAAAGGTAGAGGTATCCCGCAGGGGTTACCCCAACGGTGGGGAGGACGGGAACTCCCGTCCTCCCCACCGTCCTGAGCCACCGCATCACTTAAACGGCAACGAGGAGCCGCCCGCCCCAAAACGGCGCTGGCGGCTCCTCGCTGATGTGCTCCGGTCGCGGTCCGGTTCTAGGCGAACCAGGTATCCGGCGGACCCATGTAGAGCAGCAAGCCGAAGACGGCGGCAACGGCGACTACGACGACCGCGATGGCCGCCACCGGGCGGGCGAGCACGGCCGCCTGCAGCTTCTCGAGGAAACCGTGCGGCGCTTCACCGCCGGCGCCCAGCCGCCATACATCGCCGAGCAGGCCGTGGCGGTCCATCGACTTCTCCACGGGAATCGTCGCGTACGGGATGGCGGCCGAGACTACGGCCAGGATGCCGCGGCCTGCAGACCACCGTTGGTTCACCCACGTGAAGCAGGTGCTGACGACGTAGCAGAGGAAGACAAAGCCGTGCAGGCCGCCCGCGATACTGACCGCCAGGCGTGCTTCCGGCACCAGCGCCCGCAGGAGCAAGGCCAGCAACAGCAGCGTCCACGTCACGGCTTCGGCGAAAGCGACGGTGCGGAACAGGGTGCGCGGAGACATGAAGGTCCTAGGAGACTAGTTGGCGTCGGCAGGGGTGTTCTCGGGGGAGGGGCACCCTCCACCAATTTAGCCGACTGGCATGCGCGAATCCTACGCGCACGGCGAGGACGCCAGGGCTGCCGTGGTCAGCGGCTTCAACCACGGCGCCAAAGTGGTCACGGCCGCGGCGATCATCATGGTCTCCGTGTTCGCCGGGTTCATCTTCTCCCACCTGACCATGGTCCGGCCGATCGGCTTCGCGCTGGCCCTGGGTGTGCTGCTGGACGCGTTCGTGGTGCGGATGACGCTGATCCCGGCGGCGATGCACCTGTTCGGCAAGGCCGCCTGGTGGATGCCGACGTGGCTGGACAGGATCCTCCCGGACGTGGATGTGGAAGGCGCCAAGCTGGCGCAGCACACCCGCCGGCCCAAGCAGGCCGAGGCGCAGCCCGCCGGAGTGCGCTAAGCCCCGGGCGCGCCTGGTCCTTGCCGGAGGGCGGCAGCGACGGTCAGCGCCGGGCTGACTGGGCCGGTCAGCGACGGTGCCGGCCTCCGGCGAGCCGGAACGATTCGTCGAGCAATTCTGCGAGATAGCCGGGCTCGACTTTCTCCAGGCGCATCAGCACCAGCAGCGGCGAACGCTCGTGGTGCGGGGTCCAGAAGAAAACGTCCGGGGCAGTTGCGGCCAAGGCTTCCCGCTCATCGGACTTGACGGTCAGCACGCCCGGCTCCCAGATCCGGGCCATCAGCGACTTGGCGAACCAGGCGGGCTGGCCCCAGCTTGGCCGCTCGGTAACACCGGGCAGGTCCAGGCAGAGGCGGCGCACGTCGTCCTCGGTGGGCATGCTTCAAACCCCTTTCAGCTCCAGCGGTATCCGTGGGCCTGTTCGTAGGCCTCGAGCAGGCGGTGGGCCACGTGGCCGGACGTTATCAGCGGGTGGATCATGAAGGCCCGGAGGGCCGCCGCGCGGTCACCCTGCCCGCCCCGGATGACCTCCTGCTCCACGGCCTTGATCTGTGTCATCAGTCCGGCCTGATGCAGGGTCAGCGGCTTCACCGGCAGGGGGCGGGCGCCGTCCGCATCGACCACCGAGGGCACCTCGACCACGGCGTCGTCCGGCAGCTGCGGGATGGTGCCGGCGTTGCGGACGTTGAGGATCAGCTCGGTGCGCTCGCCGGAGAGCAGGGCGCGCATCACGTCCAGGGCCACGTGTTCGTAGCCGCCGGCCGCCGCATCATGTTCATCGCGCGAGACGCCGATCTCACGGGCTTCGGACAAATAGTTCTCCTCGCGGCGCCGCAGTGCGTCCTCCCAGTCCGCGTACGGGGTCCCGGAAGCCTGCAGGCGCGCGTACAGCTCCTGCTGCAATTCGTGGATGGACTCGCCGCGGGTCTGGGCGGCGCCGGCCAACGCCAGGGTGGCCTCCCGGCGGAAGTAGTAATAAAACAGGTAGGCATTCGGAATGGCGCCGAGCACCTGCAGCTCCCGCGTGCCGAAAATCCGGCCCTCTTCGAACGACTGGAGCAGCCCCGGGTCGTCGAGCAAGCCGGGAAGCCGGTCCCGGCCCTGGTGCTCCAGTCCGCGCAGCCAACCCAGATGGTTGAGGCCCACATAGTCCACGCCGGCCAACGAGCCGCGGTCCAACGTGGCACCCGCGGCCTTCGCCGCACGCCGGACCAGCCCCATGGGCGTGTCGCAAATCCCGACCACCCGATGGCCCAGCAGCGGCAGCATGGCTTCGGTGACCAGCCCGGCGGGATTGGTGAAGTTGATCAGCCACGCGCCGGGGCTGAGCTCGCGCATCCGCCGGGCGATGTGCCGTGCGGCGGGGACGGCGCGCAGGCCGGAGGCTATCCCGGCAGCGCCGGTGGTCTCCTGGCCCAGCAGGTTCAGCCGGGTTGCCACGCGTTCGTCCAGCGTCCTGCCCAGCGTGCCGCCGGGACGGATGGCCGAGAAGACGACGTCGGCGCCGGCCAGCGCACCATCCAGGTCACGGGCGGACTCGATCTTCGGCGGGCGGCCGCCCCCGGGCAGGGGCGCATCTTCCAGCACCCGGACGATCGCCTGCTGCCGGCCTGGGTCTACATCGTGGAGCACCAGCCGGTCCACCAGGCCGGCCGCGGATCCGTTGGCGAGCGCGCGGTAGACCAGCGGCACCCGAAACCCGCCGCCGCCCAATATGGCAAGTGTTGCCACTGCTTCCCCCGAACGATTGACTTTGGATAACGATCGGCCGCCCGGAGCCCGGGACGCGGCCCTTGCTTGTATTGTGCCAGCAAGGGCCAACCACAGGCCCTGGCGGCTGAACCGGCGGCCCCGGCCCGAGAATCGTGGCCGGTGCGTTCGATCCGGTGCATTTCGCTCCGTGGCGAAGGCCTTCAGCCCGAAGCATGCTTCGGATGGGAGAATGGATCCGTGAGCTCTACAACGTCACCTCTGCCCTATGACCGCCAAGCCGTGATCAACCTGGCCGCCATCCGCGCCAACGTGCGGCACCTGCGCGAGGTCGCGGCGCCGGCCCGCGTGATGGCCGTGGTCAAGGCGGACGCCTACGGCCACGGAGCGGTCCCGGTGGCCCGGGCCGCCCTGGAAGCCGGTGCATCCTGGCTGGGCGTCGCCCACTTCACGGAGGGACTGGCCCTGCGTGAAGCGGGCATCGATGCGCCCATCCTGGCCTGGCTGCACACCCCGGACACGGACTTCGCCGCAGGCATCGAGGCGGGGATCGACGTCGGCGTTTCCGGCTGGGAGCTGGAGCCGGTGGTCAAGGCCGCCCGGCAGCTGGAACGGCCGGCACGCGTGCACCTGAAGATCGATACCGGGCTGGGCCGCAACGGCTGCCCGCCGGCGCTCTGGGAGGACCTGGTCAACCGGGCCGTGGAATACCAGGAGCAGGGGCTGTTGCGGGTGGCCGGCGTCTTCTCCCACCTGGCGGTCGCCGACGAACCGCACCGGCCGGAGACCGACGAGCAGGTGGACCGCTTCCGCGAGGCCGTAGCGGTGGCCGAGAACGCCGGGCTTGACCTGGAGGTCCGCCATCTGGCCAACACGCCCGGTACGCTCAGCCGCCCGGACGCGCACTTCGACATGGTCCGCGTGGGCCTGGGCATCTACGGGCTCTCGCCCTTCGAAGGGCAGACCCCGGAGGAACTCGGGCTGGCTCCGGCCATGACGTTGCGCGCGCGGGTGGCCAACTGCAAACAGGTGCCCAGCGGCCAGGGCGTCTCCTACGGGCTGAACTATCTGACCTCCGGGCCGACCACCCTGGTGCTGGTGCCGCTGGGCTACGCGGACGGCATCCCGCGCAGCGCCGCCAACGTCCAGGTGTCCATCGGCGGCCGCCGCTATGACGTGGTGGGCCGGGTGGCCATGGACCAGTTCGTGGTGGACCTGAGGACCAACGACGCCGAAGACCTCGTGGGCGAGGAAGTGATCCTTTTCGGCCCGGGCCGGGACGTCCCGGACGCCCAGGACTGGGCGGCGGGAGCCGGCACCATCAACTACGAGATTGTCACCCGCGTCAGTCAGCGCGTCCCGCGCTACTACACCGGAACCGCCGACGCCCCGGACAGCGGCGAGGAGGACGCCCCGGCATCCGAGGCACCCGCACTCACGCCGTCCGCGGCCGAGCAGGCAGCGGCGGCGGCCCAGGTCCGGGCAGCGCTGGCGGCGATCGACGACCGGAACACCGACAGCGCCGGGGATCCCGGCGCCGTGCTGGCATGACGGACGACGCCGACCGGACAGGGGGAGCACCTTCCATGACGCAGCAGCAACCGGCCTCCCCGGTGTGGGAACGCGAGTTCCAGGTGGGCTCGGCCGAGGAAACGCAGGCGCTGGCCGCCCGGCTGGGCAGGATCCTGCGCGCCGGCGACCTGGTGGTGCTCAGCGGCGGGTTGGGCGCGGGAAAAACCACCTTCACCCAAGGGCTGGGGGAAGGACTCGGTGTCCGACCCGGCATCATTTCCCCCACCTTCGTGCTCGTCCGGAGCCACCCCAGCATGAACGGCGGACCGGACCTGGTCCACGTGGATGCCTACCGGCTGGAGTCCGACGGCGAGATCGACGACATCGACCTGGAGAACACCATGGATCAGGCCGTGACCGTGGTGGAGTGGGGCCGCGGCCGGGTGGAGCACCTCTCCGACAGCTGGCTGGACATCTCGCTGGTCCGGGCCACCGGGGCAGACCTGGCGAACCGGCCCGCCGGGGGCGCCGCGCCGGGCGGGCCGCACGGTGCGGCGCCGGGCGACACAGCCGGGCCGGGCACCGCGGAGGGTGCCGCGGGAGCGCAGCGGAGTGCCGGCGTCGTGCTGGATTTTGAAGAGCCCGACGACGGCGAGCCGCGGCTGATCCGCATGGCCGCCTACGGGCCGCGCTGGGCCGCCTTCATGTTTGCCTGAGCCGCAGGGGAAGTCCTCCCCGCCGCGCCGGTCGGAAGCGCTGTCCGGCTTGGCGCGCAGCCGGGCCGGGCGCCGCGGCGGGCCAATTTTGCGGGGCGCGGGCGGTGCGGGAGCCCGCGGTCTTCACTGCCTCCCGGCGCAGGTCCATAATCGATGGCGTCATCAGACCACGAGGAGGCCCGCCATGGAGACCAAGCTGAACCCGTACCTGGGATTCCGCGACCAGGCCAAGGAAGCCATGACGTTCTACCAGTCGGTGTTCGGCGGGGAACTGACGCTGAACACCTTCGGCGACTTCCAGGCCAGCGACGACCCGGCGGAGATCGACAAGATCATGCACTCGCAACTGTCCACCGAGCGCGGGCTGGTACTCATGGCCGCGGACACCCCCGCCACCATGGAGTTCACCCCCGGGTCCAGCCACTCCCTCTCGCTCAGCGGCGACAACGAGGCCGAACTGCGCGGCTACTGGGACAAGCTGATCGACGGGGCCGACGTCACCGAGCCGCTGCAAAAAGCGCCCTGGGGCGACACCTTCGGCATGTGCACGGACAAGTTCGGTATCCACTGGTTGGTCAACATCGCCGGCACACCGCCGGCGTGACCGGCCGGTCTGCGGCGCCACGCCCAGCCCGCCGCGGCCGCGGGATGGGCCTGGCCGCGGCCCGACCCGTCCCCGGTGCGCACGAAAGACACCCCGCGTACCTCAAGTAAAATTGATCCGTGCTGATCCTCTCCATTGATACCTCCGCCATCGCCAGCGCCGCATTGCTGGCCGGACAAGGAGAGACCCTGGCCGCCTTCGCCACCGAGGACACGCGCACCCACGCCGAGGTGTTGGCCCTCGGGATCAGCAAGATCATGACGACGGCGGACGTCACCGGCGCCGACATCGACGCCTTGGTGGTGGGCGTGGGCCCGGGACCGTTCACCGGCCTGCGCTCCGGCATCGCCACCGCACGGGCACTGGCCTTCGCCTGGGGCAAGCCGCTGCACGGGGCGATGAGCCTGGATGCCATCGCCGTGGACGCCGCACCGGACGCGTGGCGCGCAGGCGTGGACGAATTCGTGGTGGCCACCGACGCCCGGCGCAAGGAAGTGTACTGGGCGCGCTACCGCAGTACCGGCGGCATTCACGACCTGCTCGACGGCCCGCATGTCGGCGCGCCCTCGGACGTTCCCCGCCTGCCGGCCTACGGCATGGGCGCCGGGCTGTACCCGGAGCAACTGCTGGCCGTCACCGAGTACAGCGGCACCCAGCCCACCGCCGAAGCGCTGGGCCGCACCGCCGTCGCCCGGCTGGACAAGGGACTTTCCCTGCCGGACACCACGCCGCTGTACCTGCGCGAGTCCGACGCCAAGGTTCCCGGACCGCGGAAGCGCGCGCTGTGACCGCCCGCACGCCACGGCCGGCGGGCGGCATCCGGCCGATGACCGAGGCCGACGTGCCGGTTGTGGATGCGCTGGAACGGAAGCTGTTCCCGGACGATGCGTGGCCGACGGAAATGTTCTACGAGGAACTGGCGCAGGACACCCGCAGCTACTACGTGGCCGAGGACGCGCTCGGCGACGTGATCGGCTATGCCGGGCTGATGTGCGTGCGGCCCATCGCCGACGTGCAGACCATTGCGGTGGTCCCCGAGCGCGAGGGGCAAGGCATAGGCACCACGCTGCTGACCCTGCTGATCGACCAGGCACGGCGACAGCGGGCCGACGACGTCCTGCTCGAAGTCCGCGCGGACAACCCCCGGGCACAGCGGCTCTACCGCTGGTTCGGCTTCGAGCAAATCCATGTGCGGCCGCGCTACTACCGGGGCGGCGTTGACGCCCTGATCATGCGGCTGCGCCTCAAGGACTGGGCCGGTGCTCCCGGCACCGATGCCCCAAAGGCCGGCCGCGGCGCCGATACCCCGGATGCCCGCACCGGCAGCGACGGCGGCGCCAGGACCGGCCGGACAGACCAGGAACCCGAGACGACGGAGGACACCCGATGAACCGCACCGAACCGCTGGTGGTGGGCATCGAGTCCTCCTGCGACGAAACCGGCGTGGGCATCGTCCGCGGGGATACGCTCCTGGCCAACACCGTGTCCTCCTCGATGGAGGAACACGTGCGCTTCGGCGGAGTGATCCCCGAAATCGCCTCGCGCGCCCACCTCGATGCCTTCATCCCGACGCTGGAACAGGCGCTGGACACGGCCGGCGTCACCCTCGGGGAAGTGGACGCGCTCGCCGTGACCTCCGGCCCCGGGCTGGCCGGCGCCCTGATGGTCGGCGTGTGCGCGGCCAAGGCCCTGGCGCTGGCCACCGGCAAGCCGCTGTACGCCATCAACCACCTGGTCGCCCATGTGGGCGTCGGCGTGCTGGACGGGGGAGCGCTGCCGGAGAACCTGGGCGCGCTGCTGGTCTCCGGCGGACACACGGAAATCCTGCGCGTGCGCTCCCTGACCGACGACGTGGAACTGCTCGGCGCCACCATCGACGACGCGGCGGGCGAAGCCTACGACAAGGTGGCCCGCATCCTGGGCCTGGGCTACCCCGGCGGCCCGGCGATCGACAAACTGGCGCGGGAGGGCGACCCGAAGCGCATCCGGTTCCCCCGCGGACTGAGCCAGCCCAAATACATGGGCTCGGCCGAGGCCCCCGGCCCGCACCGCTACGACTGGTCCTTCTCCGGGCTGAAGACGGCCGTGGCCCGGTGCGTGGAGCAGTTCGAAGCCGCGGGGGAGCCCCTGCCGGTGGCCGACATCGCCGCGTCCTTCCAGGAAGCGGCGGCGGACGTCATCACCGCCAAGGCGATGCTGGCCTGCACCGAAAACGGCATCACCAACCTGCTGCTCGGCGGCGGCGTTGCGGCGAACTCGCGGCTGCGGGCGCTGACCGAGGAACGCTGCGCGCAGCACGGCATCTCCCTGCGGGTGCCGCCGGTGTCCCTGTGCACGGACAACGGGGCGATGGTCGCGGCGCTCGGCGCCCAGGTGGTGATGGCCGGCGGCAGGCCCTCCGGCCTCGAATTCGCCCCGGATTCGTCGATGCCGGTCACCAGCGTGCACCTCTAGGACGATCCCGCCCGCGCCCGCGGGCCCGGCCGGAACCGTCTATCACAATCCGCGGCTGCGACCTAGGCTGAAACCATGGCGGGGCACACCGGCTCCTTCCTCGGGAACTCTTCCATCCGGTCGGACGGCGGAAACGACGGAGGTACACGACATGGGATCTTTAGCTGGACGACTGAAACTGCCGGCGGCGGTGGCCGTCACGGCGGCGCTCCTGCTGACGTCCTGTACCCGGACCGGTGAAGAGACGGGAGGGGGGCCGGAAGCGGGGGGTGCCGGGGGCTTCGAGACCGGTTCATTGATCGGCGTGTCCCTGTCCGCCGACACCGCGTACGCCGAAGCGCTGTTCACCGAACAGATCGAGGGCTCAAACTTCGAACCGAACGTCCAGGTCGCGGCAACTGCCGCCGAACAGCAGCAACAGATCAGTTCCATGCTCGAGGGTGAACCGGAAGTGCTGATCGTGGACGCGGCGGACCCGGCAGGCCTGGGGGAGCAGTTGGCCGCGGCGCAAGAGGCACAAATACCGGTCATCGCCTTCGGCACCATGGTCACGGGCACCGGCGTTGTCGGCTACCTGGTGGGTGTCGATGCCTTCCAAAACGGCGAGATCCAGGCGCAGGCACTGCTCGACGGGCTGGCCGAACGGCAGGGCGAAGGACCCTACAACATTGAACTGTTCAGCGGCCACCCGGACGACGGCGGGGCGCGCCTGGCGTTCGACGGAGCGATGAGCGTGCTGCAACCCAAGATCGACGACGGCACCGTGGCCGTGGTGTCCGGGCAGGCGGATTTCGAGGCAACCGCGGGCGAAAACCCGGATGCGGCGGGAGAACGGCTGGCCGCCATGTTGCAGGAGGACTACGCCTCCGATGACTTGCACGGCATCCTGGCAGCCGATGACACCACCGCCCAGGTGCTCATCCAGACCGCCGAAGACGGCGGGCAGGATTCCCCCGTCGTCATCGGCAGCGGATCCGCTCCGGAAGCCGTGGAATCAATCATGGCCGACAAGCAGTACGCCACCACGTACGCCGACCCGGCGGCCATGGTGGGCGAGGCCTTGACGCTCGTCAAAGGGTTCGCGCAGGACGATGCGCCCGAGGCCGACGACGAAGAGTCGTACGGCAACGCGCAAACCACCGTAGCGGCCTACCTGACCGAAGCCGAGCCGGTAACCAAGGAGAACGCCGCGGAGGTGTTTGCCGACAACCAGGAGTTGCTGCAGCTCGTCGAGTAAACGCTCCAGGGGACCGCGCCAGGGGACCGCGCCGGCCGCACGCACCGGCCATCAGAGGGCCTGGGCTCTGCCCGTTCAGGCGCGCAAACGCCGGGCCAGGCCCCTGACCGCCAGCGCGGCCAGGCCGCCTGCCGCCAGCCAGGGGCCGGCCACGATGACCGGGTCGAGCCATTGGTGGCTCAGGTCGGCGCGCTTCGTCCCGGTTCGGGAGGCCAGCCCGTGATGACTGAACTCGCTGCGCACACCGGATTCGGTGACGGGATTGTCCGGACGCAGGGTCGCGAAGGAGCGCAGGTGGCTTTCCCAGGCATCGACCCGGTCGGCGGCCAGCAAGATCAGCCAGTGCGCCGCCCGCGCCTCGCTGAACTTCCGGTAGGAGTACCGCCGCATCGCGCCCGAGAGTCCCTTGGGCGGCGTCGACGTGCCGAAGACGGGCGTCAGCATGCGGTGTTCAAGGGATCGCTCGCGCGGCCATTTCTCCTCCTGGCGCTCGGGGAAATCCCAGTGCGCGCCGGTGGCGCCGGGATCGAAGCGTTCCTTCGGCACGGCCGGACGGTCCTTCGGATCCAGGTCGGCACCCCAGCCCGGGATCCGGTCGCGGAGTTCTTCGCTGGAATACCTGCGCTCCGGTTTTTCGGCTCTGTACGGCATCGTGGTGTCTCCTAGCCGGCATTCGGCACGATGATCGGTTTGATGCAGCCATCGAGTTTCGACGAAAAAATGTGATAGCCGTCGGAGATATGCTCCAGCGGTATGCGGTGGGTGACGATGTCGTTGGGTTTCAGGTAGCCGTTTCGGATGTGCTCAAACAACCGCGGCCATTGGCGCTTGACCGGGCACTGGTTCATGCGCAGCGTCAACCCTTTGTTCAGGGCATCGCCGAACTTCACGGCGCTGAACATCGGTCCATAGGCGCCCATCACGGAAATGGTTCCGCCCTTGCGGACCGAATCGATGGCCCAGTTCAGGGCGACGGGCGAGCCGCCCTGCAGCTTGAACTTGGCCGAGGTGAGGTGCTGGGTCAGGTTGCCGTCCGCCTCGGCTCCCACGGCGTCAATTGCCACGTCCGCCCCGAGGTCATCGGTCACCTTCTTCAGTTGCACCACGATGTCGTCATACTCGGCGAAGTTGCAGGTCTCCGCATGCGCGAAGGTGCGGGCCATCTCCAGCCGGTATTCCAGGTGGTCGATGACGATCACGCGCCCCGCTCCCATGAGCCAGGAGGACTTTGCGGCAAACAACCCCACCGGTCCGGCTCCGAAGACCACCACGGTGTCGCCTTCGACGATGTCGCCCAGCTGCGCCCCGAAGTACCCGGTGGGCAGCGCGTCAGTGAGCATCACGGCGTCCTCGTCGTCCATCCAGTCCGGGATCAGGGCGGGTCCGACGTCGGCAAAGGGGACCCGGACGTATTCGGCTTGGCCGCCGTCGTAGCCTCCGCTGGTGTGGGAGTAGCCGTAGATGGCGCCAACGGCCGTGGCGTTCGGATTCACGTTGTGGCAGTTGGAATACAGTCCCCGCGCGCAGAAGTAACAGGACCCGCAGTAGACGTTGAACGGCACCATGACCCGGTCGCCCGGCGCGAGGTTCCGGACCGACGGCCCCACTTCGTGGACCACGCCGATGAACTCGTGGCCGAACGTCATCCCGACCCGGGTGTCGGGCATCATGCCGTGGTAGAGGTGCAGGTCCGAGCCGCAGATCGCGGCCAGTGTCACCCGCACAATGGCATCATTGGGGTGTTCGATCGCGGGGATGTCTTTTTCTTCTACCCGGGTCTTGTAGGGCCCGCGGTACACCATGGCTCTCATCTGTGCCTCCTTGAGGAAGCGGATAATCGAGTGCCCGCAAGCTTCACACGCCCGGCCGCAACGGTCAAGGCCCCGGAGCCGACCGGGAGGCCGCGCTGCCTGGGACGAGTGTGCCTGGTCCTAGGTGCCGTTGCCGGGTTCCCGGGGGGACGCCGGTTTGTTGTCCTCGTCTTCCCGCTGCTCCTCGGACCGACGGTCGACGTCCGGTTCTATGGCAGCGTCCAGGCCGACGGAACCGGCATGGGGCGGGCCGTCGGATTCCTGGTCCGAGGACGCCGCATCCGCTTGGTACAGCGCCTCGTCGTCAGCGTGCTTTTCCCCGGCCATGGCCAGCCCTTTCCCGCATCCGGCTCCGGTTTTCCTTGGGGCAGAGCCTACCCCTGTTCAGCACGAAACGGGACCGGATTCGGTCGGAAACGGGGGTAGTTTTTGGTGCAGATGGCACCCCGACACGACCTCAACCAACGAGATGATGAGCGTGAGTCTTACTCATCTCCGGATGTCGCTGCAGATTTGTGTCCAGCGCCGGTCGGGAGGCAGGACAGGTGCCGAGGTGGATCCCGTATCGGTTTGGCGTTTGCAACGAGCCCCTCAGCAGTCGTTCGCAGTCGGGCTCCGGGCACGTTGAGACGATAAAGCTATAAGTTGATTTTCGCAGCACGAGTTTCTTTGTTGACTGCTGCAAGACGATGTCTTTTGCAATCAAATTAAGGGGTAAGCATGAAGAAGAAAACCGCAGTTATTTCACTTACCGCTGTCGTCGGGTTTTCCATCCTGTCCGCCGCACCGGCGATGGCTGTGACCAGCGGTGCCTACGAAAACTGCACTGCTGCGGCTGCCGCGGGCGCCTTTAACATCCCCATTGGCTCACCCGGCTACGGACCCCATCTCGACAGCGACGGTGACGGGATCGGCTGCGAAAGCGACCAGAGCGGGAACAATATGGAGCAGGCCGATTCTGGCCAGCAGGTAACCCAGATGCCGGTCGGTGGGGCCGACACCGGGGTACCCGTTGAAGGCCCCGGCGACATCAGCGGTATCGTCTTGACCGGCGGGCTGGTTGTAGCTGCCGCAGGCGGAGGAACCTACCTGTTGCGCCGCCGCGCCTCCGGTCAGTCTTAGCCCCGCCCAACCCGCACAGCTAATTCACGCATGACTGATGCATCCCACGGCCGCCGCAGAAGCTACCTGGCTTCGGCGGCGGCCGCCCTGCTCCTTCTGGCCGGCTGCGCCGACCCCGCAACGCAAACAAGCGCCGCGACGGTCCCGGCAACCATCTCCGCACCTGCCGACGCAACACCGCCCACACCCGAGCCCGCCACAACGACTAGCGCCAGCAGTAATACGCGGCCAGCACCGGCCTCTGTCGATACCGATGCCCCGCTGCCGGTCTTGCCGGAATCGCCCCCTGTATCCGTGACTATCCCGTCTCTTGGGGTGCGCTCTGAGCTGCTCAGACTCGGGCTGCACGACAACGGGACCCTCGAAGTGCCTCCAGGAGATCCCGGTTCTCCCGCCGGCTGGTACATCCATTCCCCGACCCCCGGGGAGCGCGGCCCGGCCGTCCTCCTGGGCCACGTCAATGCCTACGGCAACGGGCCGGGCATCTTCACCGGACTGCGCGAGCTGAAAGCCGGAGACATTATCGAAGTCACCCGAGAAGACGGCACCACTGCCGTTTTTTCAGTCGACCGCGGGGAGGTCTACGCCAAAAGCACTTTCCCCACCCAGACCGTGTATGGGAACACCGGAGGAGCGGAACTGCGCCTCATCACCTGCGACGGATACGACCCTGCCACCGGGCAGTTCGACGACAACTACGTCGTCTACGCCAAACTGCTCCCCTGAACATCACGCAATTTCACAACGGATCAGCCACAATGCCCGGGTGGTCGCTAACGAATGGCGCTCGGCCGGCGGGTCAGTTGCTCCCGCGAAGCTGGCCGACCACGTCGAGGACGACGGCGCGCAGGTCGCCGTTGTGTTCTGCGGCGACCCTGCGCTGGCGCTGGTAGCCGGCGCCGGCTTCGAGGATCTTCTCCACGTCCGCCAGCTCCTCGCTGCAGCCGAGCTTCCTGGCGACCGGCTCCAGCCGGTTCAGCACGTGTTCGCGCAGGTGTTCCGTGACCGGCATTTCCTTGCCGGCGGCGTTGAGGATGATGATGGCGTCCATGCCGTAGCGGGCCGCGCGCCATTTGTTCTCCTGCACGTGCCACGGCGGCATGGTGGGGATGGCCCAGCCGTTGTCCAATGCGGTGGAGAACTCGTCCACCAGGCACTGCGTCAGCGCGGCGACGGCCCCGACGTCCTGCAGGGTGGACAGCCCGTCGCACACCCGCATCTCGATGGTGCCCAGCGCGGGAACCGGCCGGATGTCCCAGCGGATCTCGCTGATCGTGTCGATCACCCCGGTGGTGAACATGTCTTCGACGTAGTCCTCGTACACAGCCCAGCTGGGGAACTGGAACGGCAGCCCGGCGGTGGGCAGCTGCTGGAACATCAGCGCGCGTTGCGAGGCGTACCCGGTGTCCTCTCCCGCCCAGAAGGGGGAGGAGGCGGAGAGCGCCTGGAAGTGAGGGAAATAGTTGACCAGCCCGTCCAATACCGGCAGGGCCTTGTCCCGGTGGTCCAGGCCCACGTGCACGTGCACGCCGTAAATCACCATCTGGTGTCCCCACCATTGGGTGCGGTCGATCAGCTTGGCGTAGCGTTCCTTGTCGGTGACCGGCTGCAACCGCGGTGCGGCAAACGGATGGCTGCCGGCGCAGAAGAGCTCCACGCCCATCGGGTCGGTGACGTCGCGGACGGCCGCCAGGGCGCTGCTCAGGTCCGCTTTGGCCTCGCTGACGGTGTTGCAGATGCCGGTGACCAGTTCCACGGTGTTCAGCAGCAGCTCCTGCTTCACGTGCGGGTGCTCGTCATCGTCCCGCAGCTCGGGGTGCCCGGCGCGGACGGCGTCCAGCACCTGCTCGGCCACCGAGACCAGTTCGCCGGTCTGGGCATCCACCAGCGCCAGCTCCCACTCAACCCCGAGGGAGGATTGGGCGGACCGTGCGAAATCGATGTACAAACGTTGCTCCGTCTCTGGCGGGACCGGCTGCCGCCGGAGGTACACGTCTGGCGCCAGCGGGGCCAAGACACAGCTTGATTCTAGTGCTTCAGGGCCTGGCGGTGCGCTCGCGGCTGCGGGTGCCGGCGGCGGGAACGGGTTCGACGACGATGGCGATCCGGTCCTCGCCGACCCTCGTCAGCACCAGGGTGGCCTTGTTCGGCCCCTTGCCGGAACCGGTTAACAGGGTCTTGCGCAGCTCGTCCGGTGCAACCGATGTGCCGCGTTTCTTGATCTCGAGTGTGCCGATCCGGCTCGCCTTCACCCAGGCCTTGAGCTTCTTGACGTTGTACGGCTTGACCTCCAGCACCCGGTACGCCCGGGCGAAGGGCGATTGCTGCAGGTGCGGGGCGCAGATGTACGCGATGTGCTCATCCAGCAAGTGCCCGCCCAGGCCGCGGGCCAGGTCGGCCACCAGCCCGGCGCGGATCACCGCGCCGTCGGGCTCATACAGGTAGCCCGCAGCCGGTCCGATCGCCACGTCCTGGTTGGCGGGGTCGTAGTTGACGGCGCTGGTCAGCTCGGCGGTGCCGCCGGCACCGGTGACCAGGGCTGCGCGCCGGATGCCCGGCCTGGCCAGCCGGTTGAACCACAGCGCAGCCTCGACCACGTCGCCGTCGACGGATACCCACTGGGCCTCGCAATTCTCCGGCAGCGCCTCATGGGGAATCCCGGGACCCATCTTGACCCCCACCGGCATGCCCCCGTCGGCCAGCCTTTCCACGAAGGACAGCGGCGGAGAAAACGCCTCCGGGTCGAAGATGCGGGTCGTGCCCGAGGCCGTCGTCGTCCGCCGCGCCGGATCCAGCCACACGCCGTCGATCCCGGTCAGGTCCAGTCCCTCTGCGTCGGCGTTGACCACGGTGGCGGTTGGCCACGGCATCAGGTTGATGGTGGCCACGGCGGCGGTGGTCTCATCCCGTTCCACGGCGGTGACCCTGCGGTCCAGGCTGGCCAGCGCCATGGCGTCTGCGCCGATTCCACAGCCCAGGTCCGCGACGTGCTCCACTCCGGCGGCCTGGAACCGCTGGGCGTGCAGGGCGGCGATGTTCAGCCGGGTGGCCTGTTCCAGTCCGGCCGGGGTGAAAAGCATTTTCTCCGCGAACGGCCCGAACTTCGCCTTGGCCTTCGCCCGCAGCCGGGACTGTGTCATGGCAGCCGAGACCAGTTCGGGGGAGTGGCCGGCCTTGCGCAGCTCCGTGCCGATGTGCAGGCTCTCCGCCTCGGAATAGGGGCCGAGCGAGTTCAGCAGCTCCCAGCCTTCCGGAGTGAGGATCGGTGCAATGCTCTCGGCGTGGGTCTCGGGTGCCATGGTTTCAAGCCTAGTGCAGCAGAATCAGGCCGGCGGACCGGCCGATTTTCGCCTCGGGGGCGGGGATGGGTAGTTCTCCCCATGGCCGGATATGCTGGGACTCCGTAGAGTCGGTAAGGAAGCTTACTGTGAGGAGGCGTGCATGATGTCCACATCCATTGACGGGTACGACATTGATACCGACGCTTGCCAAGCCGAGATTGAAGCGGAACTTGGCGAGCTGATCGAGGCCGGCAACCGTGCCCACCAGGGCTGGCAGGCCCTCTGGAACGACGTCGCCGCAGGCGTCGGTGCACCGGTTCCGGGATGGCAGCCGGAGATCCGGCGCCTCGCCTGAACCTTGCGCGACGGTGGCTCCCGGCCGAACCGGCGTGCGACGCATGGGGGAAGCTGGTCGTTGCCGTCCGCCGGCCGTAGCATGGGCGCATGATCCAATCGGCGGCAACGTTCCTGTCCGCGGGCCGGTATTTTCGCGAAGTCCTGGCAAACGTGCCGCCGACCGCGTGGAACGCTCCCGGGCTGGACGATTGGAGCGTCCGGACGCTCGCCGGACATACCAGCCGCGCGCTGTCCACTGTGCTGACGTACTTGGGGCGTCCCGCGGGGACAGTCCAGGTGGAATCCGCCGCCGATTATTACCTGGCCACCGGACTGGCGAATGATCCCGGCGTCACCGAGCGGGCCATCGCCGCGGGCAGGGAGCTGGGGCCGGACCCGGTGGACATGGTGGACCGGCTGCTGGCCCAGCTGGAGAACACGCTGCCGTTGACCGAAGACCGGGTCATCGAGACGGCCGCCGGCGGGATGCGCTTCAGCGACTACCTGCCCACCCGGATCTTCGAACTGGCCGTGCACACTCTTGACCTGTCCCGGGCCTGCGGCCTGGTGGCCGAGCTGCCGCGCAACGTGGAGCTGGAGGCCGGGCGCCTGGCGATGGAGATCGCCTCGGAACGCGGCGACGGCGCGCTGGTGCTGCTCGCCCTGACCGGGCGGACCATGCTGCCGGGCGATTTTTCCGTGGTCTGACGCCTTGCCGGCCCGCGGACAGCCGCGCCGGCTGGGAGCCGCAGCCGGCGTCAGGCGAAGTAGACGCCGATCCGGTTGCCTTCGATCTCCTCGATGCGGATCTCGATGTCGTAGACGTCGCGCAGTACATCCGGCTGCATGATCCGGGCCGGCGGGCCCTGGTGCACCAGGCGGCCGGAGCGCATGGCGATGATCGAGTCCGAGTAGCAGGACGCGAAGTTGATGTCGTGGATAACCAGCACAACGGTCTTGCCCAGCTCATCGGTCAGCCGGCGCAGCAGCCGCATCATTTCCACCGAGTGCTTCATGTCCAGGTTGTTCAGCGGTTCGTCCAGCAGCAGATAGTCGGTGTCCTGCGCCAGCACCATGGCGATGAAGGCCCGCTGCCGCTGGCCGCCGGAGAGTTGGTCCACAAACTTGTCCGCCATCGACGTCAGGTCCAGGTAGTCCAGCGCCTGCTCGATCTGGGCGAGGTCGGCGGGGCCCGGCCGGCCGTTGTTGTGCGGGAATCGGCCGAAGCCCACCAGGTCCCGCACGGTCAGGCGGACGGTCAGCTGGTTGTCCTGGCGGAGGATCGCCATCTTGCGGGCCAGTTCCTTGCCCGGGGTGCTGCCGACGTCGAGCCCGTCGATGGTCACCGCCCCGGCGTCCATGGGCAGCAGCCGGGAGACCATGGACAGCAGCGTGGACTTGCCGGCGCCGTTGGGGCCGATGATCGAGGTGATGCCGCCGTCCTTGATGTAGCAGCTGACGTCGTCCACCACGGTCTGCGTGCCGTAGGTCTTGGAGACTCCGGAGACGTGGATCATTTGATGGAGCCTTTCAGCAGCAGGGCGATGAACAGGAGGCCGCCCGCGAATTCAATGACGATGCTCAGCGCAGTATCGAAGCTGAACACCTGCTCGAGGACCAGCTGGCCGCCGACCAGGGCGATGGCGCCCAACAGCACGGCGATGGGCAGCACGTACACGTGCCGGAAGTGCGAGCACAGCAGGTAGGCAAGGCTGGCCACCAGCAGGCCGAAGAACGTGATCGGGCCGACCAGCGCGGTGGAAACGGCCACCAGGATGGCGCACAGCATCAGTACGGTGGTGACGGCGCGCCGGTGGTCCACGCCCAGGTTCAGCGCCGTGTCCCGGCCCAACGCCAGCACGTCCAGTTGCCGGCGCATCCGCCAAACCGGGACGCTGGCCGCGGCAACGGCCACCGCGGATGCGGCCAGCAGCACGCCGTCCACGTTGTTGAAGCTGGCGAAGAACAGGTCCTGCAGGATGATGAATTCGCTCGGGTCGATCAGCCGCTGCAGCAGCGAGGAAATGCCGCGGAACATTGTCCCGAACACGATGCCCACCAGCAGCATCAGGTGCAGGCTCTTGCCGCCGCCGGTGAACAGCCAGCGGTAGAGCAAAAAGGAAAAGCCCACCATCAGCATCACTTCGATCACGAAGCGCACCGGCGCGCCCAGGCTCAGCAGCGCCTGCCCGCCGATGGCGAAGGTCAGTCCGGTCTGGATCAGCATGTAGAGGGCATCGAAGCCCATGATCGACGGGGTCAGGATCCGGTTGGCGGTCACCGTCTGGAACAACACGGTGGACACGCCCACGGCGTACGCCACCAGCAGCATCGAACCGACCTTGATGGCCCGCCGGGGCAGGACGTAGCCGAGGTTGCCGCGCAGGTCGATGGCCATGAACACGGCCACGAGGACGGCCGCCAGGAGGCCCAGCAGGATGATCCAGGTCCGCGGCCGGACCGTGGTGAGGGTGCGGCGCTTGTGCTGCGTCAGCGCGGCGGGAAGTACCGAATCAGCCATTCTTGCGGGTCCTCAGCAGCAGGTACAGGAAGATGGCGCTGCCCACGGCGGAGACGATGACGCCCACCGGGATCTCGTAGGGGTAGCGGATGGTGCGGCCGATGATGTCGCACAGCAGCACGAAGCCGGCGCCGAAGACTGCCACCCAGGGAACTGCGCGGCGGGCGCTGTCGCCGAACGCCAGCGATACCAGGTTGGGCACCACGAGTCCCAGGAACGGAATGGCGCCGATGTTGACTACCACCACGGCGCTGATCAGCGAGACGATGACCAGCCCCAGCGTCAGGACCCGGCCGTAGTGCAGGCCCAGATTGGTGGAGAATTCCTGGCCCATGCCGGCCATCGTGAACCGGTCCGCGCACAGGTAGCCGATCACCGCGAGCACCGCGACAATCCAGAGGAGTTCGTAGCGGCCGCGCAGCACGCCGGAGAAGTCGCCGATCATCCAGCTGTTCAGCGTCTGGAGCAGGTCGTAGCGGTAGGCAAAGAACGTGGTCACCGCGGCGATGACGCCGCCCAGCATGATGCCCACCAGCGGCACAATGAGCGTGTTGCGCAGCGGGATCCGGCGCAGCACCAGCAGGAACAGGCCGGTCCCGGCGGCCGCGAACACGGTCGCCACGGACATCTTGGCCAGCAGGGTGGCGCCGGGGACCGCCACCGTGACCACCAGGATGCCCAGCGAGGCCGACTCCACGGTGCCCACGGTGGAGGGCTCCACGAATTTGTTCCGCGCCATCAGTTGCATGATCAGCCCGGCAATGCCCAGCGCCGCGCCGGCCAGGATGACAGACAGGGTGCGCGGCAGCCGGCTGATCCAGAAGATGTCCCAGGCCGTCTGGTCCCCGGCCAGCAAGGCGGGCAGTGACACATCGCTGACGCCCACAAACATGCTGGCAATGGCCAGGATGACGACGGCGGTGCCCGCCCAAGCGAGCTGGGAACCGGATCCGCGGGCGCGGGAGCGTCCCGCCGCGGCTGTAACCGCCGGGGCCGGACTGGAAATCGTGGAGGAAGCCATGGATCGGGCCACCGCGCAGGCCGCCGGCGGGTCGCCGGCGGCCGTACGGGTGCTACTTCGTGATGGCTGCCTGGACGGCACTGATCATGGCGTCCGTATTATTCAGGCCGTAGCCCACCAGGTACCAGGACGCTGAATCCAGATAGGTGATGCTGTCGTTCTTGGCGGCGCTGGTGCCGTTGACCAGTTCGTTGTCCAGGACGGCCGCAGCGGCCTCCCCGGATTCGCCGACGGCCGCGTCGCGGTCGATCACGAACAGGTGGTCCGGGTTGGCCTCGGCGACGAATTCATGCGAGATGGCCTCGCCGTGCGGGCCCTCGGACTTTACGTCAGCGGCGGTCTGCACGCCCAGGACATCGTGCACGATGCCGAACCGGGATCCTGCCCCGTAGGCCGTCATCTCGCCGCCACTCGTCATCAGCACCAGGCCGGTGCCGGCGTCGGCGGCTGCGGCCTTGGTGTCCTCGATCTTCGTGTCGATGGCTGCCAGCTTTTCTTCGACTTCGGCTTCCTTGCCGAAGATCTCGCCCAGGGTCGCGGAGACTTCCTTGAAGCTCTCGATCGGAGCGGCGGTGTCAACGCTCAGGTCGATGGTCGGGGCGATTTTGCTCAGTTCCCCGTAGGCCTCGGCGGTGCGGCCCGAGATGATGATCAGATCGGGTGCGCCTTCGCTGATCGCCTCGAAGTCGGGTTCCTTCATGGAGCCGATCTTGGTGTAGTCGTCCCCGGCGTACTGTGCCAGTGACTCGGGGAACACTGCTGCCTCCGGGACGCCGTCGACCTCGACGCCCAGGGCGGTGAGGCTGTCCAACACCCCGAGATCGAAGGTGTAGACGGTCTCCGGGTTCACCGGCACGTCGGTGGTACCGGAGGCGTGCTCTACGCTGATCGTCTCGGCACCGGTACCTGCTGCGGCATCGGTCTGCTGGCCGCAGGCGCTCAGGGCGAGCATGGAAACGGCTGCGGTCATGGCCACCAGGCCGGACTTCAGGGGCTTTTTCACTGACTCTCCATCGTTCGTCAACGCCGGCCCGGGCGGGGTTCGGCATTAGGCAACATAAACGTTTGCTATTTGCGCGCAGCTTGAAGCTACCGGGTTAGGTTAGCCTTACGCAACTTGGCCGCCGGTCGACGGTGTCGATTTGCGTCACACAGGGGTGGCCGCGGAAGTCGGCCGGCGCCCGCCGTTGGCACTCGCCTTGACCGAGTGCTAATCCTTCTCATAGAGTCGCAGTTAGCACTCGCCCCGTGTGGGTGCTAATACAAGGAACCGCCTGCCGGCACCGCGACGACGGCAGACATCTCCTTGGCCAACCTATTCGTAGCGCATGAAAAGGAGAGAGCCGAGTGTCGGTCTCCATTAAGCCTCTTGAGGATCGTATTGTTGTCCAGCCGCTCGAAGCAGAGCAGACCACGGCCTCCGGCCTGGTCATTCCGGACACCGCCAAGGAAAAGCCGCAGGAAGGCAAAGTTGTCGCGATCGGCCCCGGCCGCGTCGATGACAATGGCAACCGGGTTCCCGTTGACGTAGCCGAGGGTGACGTCGTCATCTACTCGAAGTACGGCGGAACCGAGGTCAAGGTCGGCGGGGAAGAGTACCTGGTGCTCTCCGCCCGCGACGTGCTGGCCATCGTCACCAAGTAAGGCCCATCAGCTGAGTCCGGCGGCTCGGGCGCGCGCAGTCGACGCCCGCAGCCGGAATCACGGACAACCGAAATGCCCCGGCTGCCTCCTATAGCAGCGCAGCCGGGGCATTTTGCGTGAAAGGAACAAATTCATGGCAAAGCAGTTGGAGTTCAACGACGCTGCCCGCAGGGCGCTGGAAGCCGGCGTCGACAAGCTCGCCAATACCGTCCGGGTCACCCTCGGTCCGCGTGGCCGCAACGTGGTCCTGGACAAGAAGTGGGGCGCCCCCACCATCACCAACGACGGCGTGACCATCGCCCGCGAGGTGGAACTCGACGATCCGTACGAGAACCTCGGCGCGCAGTTGGCCAAGGAAGTCGCCACCAAGACCAACGATGTTGCCGGTGACGGCACCACCACCGCTACCGTCCTGGCCCAGGCCCTGGTGAAGGAAGGCCTCCGTAACGTGGCCGCCGGCGCCGCCCCCGGCGCACTCAAGCACGGCATCGAGGTAGCGGTCGAGGCCGTTGCCGCCCGCCTGCTGGAGAATGCCCGCGAGGTCGAAGGCAAGGTCGCCGAGGTCGCCACCATCTCCGCCCAGAGCCCCGAGGTCGGCAAGCTGCTGGCCGAAGCGTTCGACAAGGTGGGCAAGGACGGCGTCATCACCATCGAAGAGGGCTCCAGCATGGAGACCGAGCTGGTGCTCACTGAGGGCATGCAGTTCGACAAGGGCCTGCTGTCGCAGTACTTCGTCACCGACCAGGAGCGCCAGGAGGCAGTCCTCGAGGACGCGCTGATCCTGATCTCCCAGGGCAAGATCTCCACGGTGCAGGAGTTCCTGCCGCTGCTGGAAAAGGTGCTGCAGGCCAACAAGCCGCTGTTCATCATCGCCGAAGACATCGACGGCGAAGCCCTCTCCACCCTGGTGGTCAACAAGATCCGCGGCACCCTCAACGTTGCCGCCGTGAAGGCACCGGGCTTTGGCGACCGCCGCAAGGCCATGCTGCAGGACATCGCGGTGCTCACCGGCGCCCAGGTCGTGTCCGCGGACCTCGGCCTGAAGCTGGACCAGGTTGGGCTCGAGGTGCTGGGTACGGCACGCCGCATCACCGTCACCAAGGACAACACCACCATTGTGGACGGCGCCGGTTCCGAGGCCGACGTGGCCGACCGCGTGGCCCAGTTGCAGGCAGAGGTGCTGCGCACCGATTCCGATTGGGACCGCGAGAAGCTCCAGGAGCGCCTGGCCAAGCTGTCCGGCGGCATCGGCGTGATCAAGGTCGGCGCTGCCACCGAGGTCGAAATGAAGGAGAAGAAGCACCGGATCGAGGACGCCGTGTCCTCCACCCGCGCTGCCCTGGAAGAAGGCATCGTGGCCGGTGGCGGCACCGCCCTGGTGCACGCAGCCCAGGCTCTGGACACCGACCCGAACGTGCTGGCGCTCGAGGGCGACGCAGCCACCGCCGTCGGATTGGTCCGCCGTGCGCTGGCCCAGCCGCTGCGCTGGATCGCCGAAAATGCCGGCCACGAGGGCATGGTCGTGGTCTCCAAGGTGGGCGCCCTTGAGGTCAATAACGGCTTCAACGCCGCCACCGGCGAATACGAGGACCTCGTCGCCGCCGGCATCATCGACCCGGTGAAGGTGACCCGTTCGGCGTTGCGCAACGCCGCCTCGATCGCGGCACTGGTGCTGACCACCGAGACCCTGGTCGTCGAGAAGCCGGCCGAAGAGGACGAGCACAACCACCAGCACTAGCGCACGCCGCCAGCTGCTGGTCGGGCCTCGCCCGTACGGAGGGGATCCTGCCCGCGCAGGGTCCCCTCCGTCGTCGTGGGGCTCCCCTGCGGCGGGCGCGGCGTTAGCTCCGCCACATCGGTGGCCGCGGGAAATAGTGGGCGGGGCGGAATCGTTTTAGGATGTAACCAACCCCGGAAACCGATTCTCGCTGTCGGTGACTGGCGGCCGCCACCGGTATCGTTCGAAAGGCCCTGCAGTGTCCGAAGAATTCAATCCGTTCGCTTTCGAGGGTCTGACCTACGACGACGTGCTCCTGCTGCCCGGCCCGACGGATGTGATTCCGTCCGAAGCCGACACCAGCTCCCGGCTGACCCGCCGCATCACGGTCCAGACTCCGCTCCTCTCCGCCGCCATGGATACCGTCACCGAATCGCGGATGGCGATCGCCATGGCGCGCCAGGGCGGCCTGGGCGTCATCCACCGCAACCTGTCCATCCAGGACCAGGCCGAGCACGTGGACCGGGTCAAGCGCAGCGAGTCCGGCATGATCACCAACCCGGTGACCATCGCCCCGGATGCCACGCTGGCCGAGCTGGACGAGCTTTGCTACAACTACCGCGTGTCCGGACTGCCCGTGGTGGACTCCGAGGGCAAGCTCGTGGGTATCTGCACCAACCGCGACACCCGTTTCGTGCCCCGCGCCGACTATCCCACCACCAAGGTGCATGAGGTGATGACCTCCATGCCGCTGATCACGGGCAAGGTGGGCATCAGCCGCCCGGAAGTCATTGATCTGCTGGGCAAGAACCGGATCGAGAAACTCCCGCTGGTGGACGACGCCGGCATGCTGCAGGGTTTGATCACCGTCAAGGACTTCGACAAGGCGGAGCAGTACCCGCTGGCCACCAAGGACGACGACGGCCGCCTGCGCGTGGGCGCGGCGGTCGGCTTCTTCGGCGACGGCTACGAGCGCTCCATGACCATGATCGAGGCCGGCGTGGACGTGCTGGTGGTGGATACCGCCAACGGCCACAGCCAGGGCGTGCTGGACATGATCGCCCGGCTGAAGAAGGACCCGGCCGCGGCCCATGTGGACGTGATCGGCGGCCAGGCCGCCACCCGGGAGGGCGCGCAGGCACTGGTCGACGCCGGCGCCGACGCCATTAAGGTGGGCGTGGGCCCGGGCTCCATCTGCACCACCCGCGTGGTCGCCGGTGTGGGCGTCCCGCAGATCACCGCGATCTACGAGTCTGCCAAGGCTGCCATTCCGGCGGGAATTCCCGTGATTGCCGACGGCGGCCTGCAGCACTCCGGGGACATCGGCAAGGCCCTGGTCGCCGGCGCGGACACCGTGATGCTCGGTTCGCTGCTGGCGGGCGCCGCAGAGTCCCCGGGCGACCTGGTGTTCGTCAACGGCAAGCAGTTTAAGGCCTACCGCGGCATGGGCTCGCTGGGAGCCATGCAGACCCGCGGCAAGAACACCTCCTACTCGAAGGACCGCTACTTCCAGGCCGACGTGCCGGACGACGAGAAGCTGATCCCCGAGGGCATCGAAGGCCAGGTGCCGTACCGCGGCCCGCTCTCCGCCGTCGCGCACCAACTGGTGGGCGGCCTGCGCCAGACCATGTTCTACACCGGTGCCCGCAGCGTCGCCGAACTGAAGGCCAAGGGCAAGTTCGTGCGGATCACGGCGGCGGGACTGAAGGAGTCCCACCCGCACGACATCATGATGACCGTGGAGGCACCGAACTACAAGCGGTAGTCCCGCAGTCTTCGGCGGCGCCGTTCCCCACAACAGGGGGAGCGGCGCCCCTCGCGTTAACCGGCGGCAGGACTTTCGCCGGCGGGCGCGCCCACGGGCCGCGACCAGCCGCGCGTATGGACGGGACAGCGCATCGGTGCGTGGGCACGGGTGTGCAAGCGGCCACCGACCGCGACGCGGGTGAGCCAACGGAGCCGACGTCGGAAGATCAGAAGCACGATGATCACGAGGGCCGCGGTGTCAGGCCAGCGCGGCGCCGGCCAGTTATCCGGCGCGGGCGGATACGCCCCGCCGGACAATCCGGCGGCCCGCTCGAAGTGGTTGCGTGAGGAGGGGAACAGCGCACCGTCGATGATGTATGCCGCCGGAAATGCGAACGGGCCGGCGAGCAAGTTACCTACGGCCCACTGGTCAACATGCCGCGACTCGTGGATCGCGAGGTCCTCCTCCTCGGCCCGGGTCTGGGAGATGTTCGGGCCGTAGCGGACATACTGGCCTTCATCGGCTATGCCATATCCGTTGACGCTCAGCGCGCCCGCTGGGTCTACCGGTGGCATCCATGCAACGAACACGTCGCCGAGCATTGTTCCGCCACCGCTGGTTCGCGGCGGGGGCCAGAACATGACCAACAGCGACGGTCCTGAGCACGCTTCCATGTCAAGGCTGCGCCCGGTCAGGACCCCGACGCCGCTGATAGGGGCGACCAGGAAATTGCGGGTGATGCGCCACGGGGTTGGTGGTGAAATCTGCAGACGCGGCTCGGGCTTGATCTGTCCGTCGGCAGTGATATGGCTGTGGCAAACGATTGGCGGGGAGAGCGCCTCCTGGAAGCGGGCTCCAGCTCCCGCGACCAGGAGCGCCGCCACCACAAAGAGGGCGATATCGCGCACCCGCTGGTGGGCAGCGCAAACGGTACACGATGCGGCTCTCCGCAACCGGCGCGAACGACGCGAGGGCATGGACCAGACCAGCCCGGCGATGCCAAAACACAGGGTGGCCGCCAAGCCACTCGCGAACGGTCGCATGCGCTCACCGGACCGCCGGAATCTTCCTCCCATGACTGACCACTTCCCGCTCCGGCTACCTGCGGCCGGCCAGCGGCAACCGTAAAGAGAGCGGGCCTACGGTGCGCTTGCCTGCCGTGCGGCAGGTAGAGCGTACCGCCTGCGCTGGGACGACGCCAGCAGTCAAAAGAGGAGTGCTTGCCGTCGACACGGGAGGGTCCGCCCTGTCCGCTGGGCGCCGGCGAAAGTCCTGTCCCTGCCCGTTCCCCGGTGAAGCGTTCCAGCGGTGGGATAACCTAGAGCCGTGACTTACGAGATTGAAATTGGCCGTGGCAAGCGTGGGCGCCGAGCCTACTCCCTCGATGACGTGGCGATCGTCCCCTCGCGCCGGACGCGCGATCCGAAGGACGTCTCGGTCAGCTGGCAGATCGACGCGTACACGTTCGACGCCCCGGTCATCGCCGCGCCGATGGACTCGGTCATGTCGCCGGCCACCGCCATCGCGCTGGGCAAGCTGGGCGGCCTGGGCGTGCTCAATCTCGAGGGCCTGTGGACCCGCTATGAGGATCCGCTGCCGGTGCTGGACGAGATTGCCGCGCTGGGCACGGAGAACTTCAGCCCGGCCGCGACCAAGCGGATGCAGGAGCTCTACTCCGCCCCCGTGCAGCCGGAATTGATCACCTCCCGGCTGGCCGAGATCCGGGAAGCCGGGGTGACAGTGGCCGGCTCGCTGACGCCGCAGCGCACCCAGGAGTTCTACAAGACCGTGGTGGCCGCCGGCGTGGACATCTTCGTGATCCGCGGCACCACCGTCTCCGCCGAACACGTCTCCAAGACGCAGGAACCGCTGAACCTGAAGCAGTTCATCTACGAGCTGGACACGCCCGTGATCGTCGGCGGCGCCGCCGGCTACACCCCGGCGCTGCACCTGATGCGCACCGGTGCCGCCGGCGTGCTGGTGGGCTTCGGCGGGGGAGCGACGACGACCACCCGCCGGGCGCTGGGCATCCACGCCCCGATGGCGTCGGCGATCTCCGATGTGGCGGCCGCGCGCCGGGACTACATGGACGAATCCGGCGGCCGCTACGTGCATGTGATTGCCGACGGCGGCGTGGGCTTCAGCGGCGACATCGTCAAGGCCATCGCCATGGGTGCCGACGCCGTGATGCTCGGTTCCGCGCTGGCCCGGGCGGAGGAAGCGCCGGGCCGCGGCTGGCACTGGGGCCAGGAGGCCCACCACGACGAACTGCCCCGGGGCGACCGCGTGAACGTGGGCACCGTTGGGCCGCTGGAGCGGGTGCTCCACGGCCCGTCCAACCACACCGACGGAACCTCCAACCTGGTCGGTGCGCTGCGCCGGTCGATGGCGACCACCGGGTACTCGGACCTGAAAGAGTTCCAGCGTTGCGAAGTGGTGCTGGCACCGATCCAGGCCGGCGACTGACTTGACCACGCTGGGAGGCTGATAGGCGATGACCACCGGAGCCCTGAGTCCCGAGAGCCGCGAGCAGGCGCTGGCCGCCCTGCGCGCCACACAGGAGCGCGGGGCCGAGCTGGACGTGCTGATCGTCGGCGGCGGGGTGGTGGGTGCCGGGGCCGCCCTGGACGCGGTGACCCGCGGGCTCGACGTGGGCATCGTGGAAGCCCGGGACTGGGCCTCGGGCACGTCCTCGCGCTCTTCCAAGCTGATCCACGGCGGGCTGCGGTACCTGGAGATGCTGGACTTCGCTTTGGTCCGCGAGGCGCTGCAGGAACGGGGGCTGCTGCTGGAGCGCATTGCGCCGCACCTGGTGCGGCCGGTGCCGTTCCTGTACCCGCTGACCAAGCGGTACGTGGAGCGGCCCTACGTCGGCGCGGGCGTGGCCTTGTACGACGCCCTGGCCATCGCCTCGGGCCGCGGGCGCGGCGTCCCCTTCCACAAGCACCTGTCCCGGCGCGGGACCCTCCGGGCGGCACCCAGCCTGAAGAAGGACGCCATGGTGGGGTCCATCCGATACTACGACGCGCAGGTGGACGACGCCCGGCTGGTGGTCAACATCGTCCGCACCGCGGCGGCGTTCGGGGCGCACGCGGCCAACCGCCTGGCGGTGGTCGACTTCCTGCGCGAGGGCGAACGCGTGGTCGGCGCCCGGGTGCGGAACCAGGAGGACGGCAGCGAGTTCAACATCCGGGCCAAGCAGGTGGTCAACGCCACCGGCGTGTGGACGGACGAAACCCAGGCCATGGTGACCGAACGGGGCCAGCTGAGCGTACGTTCCTCCAAGGGGATCCACCTGGTGGTGCCGCGCGACCGGTTCCAGTCCACGGTGGGGCTGATCCTGCGCACTGAGAAGTCCGTGCTGTTCGTGATTCCGTGGGGGCGGCACTGGATCATCGGCACCACCGACACCGACTGGAACCTGGACAAGGCACACCCGGCGGCCTCGTCCAAGGACATCGACTACCTGCTGGAACACGTCAACCAAGTGCTCCAGCGTCCGCTCACCCGGGAGGACGTCGAGGGCGTCTACGCCGGGCTCCGGCCGCTGCTGGCGGGCGAGAACGACTCCACCGCCAAGCTCTCGCGCGAACATGTGGTGGCGCACCCGGTCCCCGGACTGGTGGTGGTGGCCGGCGGCAAGTACACCACCTACCGCGTGATGGCCAAGGACGCCGTGGACGAGGCGGCACGGGCCCTCGACGAGCGCGTCCCGCCCAGCTGCACGGACACCATCCCGCTGCTCGGCGCCTCCGGTTTCAAGGCAGCCTGGAACAGGCGCAGCCGCCTGGCGGACCGAACGGGCATCCACGTGGCCCGGGTGGAACACCTGCTCAACCGTTACGGATCCATGGCCGGCGAGGTGCTGGACATCATCACCGAACGGCCGGAGCTGGCCGAACCGCTGCCCGGTGCCGACGACTACCTGGCGGCCGAGGTGGTCTATGCGACCACGCACGAGGGATCCCGGCACATCCACGACGTGCTCACCCGCCGGACCCGGATCTCCATCGAGGCCTGGGACCGCGGTGTCTCCGCCGCGCCGGTCGTCGCCAAGCTGATGGCGCCCCTCCTCGGCTGGAGCGAAGGGCAGGTGGAACGCGAGGTGAAGCACTACCTGGCCCGGGTGGAAGCCGAACGGCTCAGCCAGGAGCAGCCTGACGATGTCACCGCCGACAGCGCCCGGATGGGCGTTGACGACATCGTTCCGCTGGCCTGAGGCGCCGGGGCAGGATTCGTTTTCTACATGGTTGCGAAGTACCTTTAATGGGTGCTCAAGACTGCCCTGAAACCCCGCTGGATAGCGGCTCTGGTGCTTGCGCTGGCGCTGTCCACGGTGTTTGTGCTGCTGAGCCAGTGGCAGTTTTCCACGTCGCAGAGCGAACCGCCCCCGCCCCCGGGCGAGACGGAAGCCGTCAAGCCGCTCACCGACGTCTTTGAACCGGGCATCCCGATGACGGCCGCCACCGCCGACCAGATGGTCACCTTCGACGGCAGCTTCGTCCCCGGCGGGCAGGTGCTGGTCCAAAACCGCCTGCAGGACGGCGAAGATGGCCTCTGGGTGGTTGACCCGTTCGCGGTGGACGGCGTGGAGCAGTTCGGCGAAGACGTGGTCATCCCTGTCGTGCGCGGCTGGGTCGAGGAACCGGCGGACGCCGTTCCCGCCCCGGAAGGCGAGGTGACCGTCGTCGGGCGCCTGCTGCCCACGGAAGCTCCGCTGCCCGGAACCCTGCCCGCCGGCCAGGTCGCTTCGTTGTCGGCGGCCGAGCTGATCAACCGCTGGAACGCGCCCGGCTACTCCGGTTTCGTGGTCGGGACCGGCTTCACCGTGGGCGGCACCGACCTGGGCACCGCGACCGAAGGGACGTCGATGCGGCCGGTGGTTGTCGGACCGCAGCCACAGGAAGCGCCGGTCAACTGGATGAACGTCTTCTACGCGGTGGAATGGGTGGTGTTCGCCGGATTCGCCATCTTCCTCTGGTGGCGGCTGGTGGCCGACGACTACCGCCGCGACCTGGAGGCAGCCGAAGACGCGGCCGAAGCGGCCCGCCATGCAGCCGAAACCGGCCGGGGGAGCGCGGCAGGCCCGGCGGCCGGCGCCCGCCATGGTGGCGACGACGCCGCCGACCAGACCACATCCAGCACACCCCACACAACGAGGTAGTCCACGTGACCGAAAACGCCCCCGACCGTTCCGCCGCGACCCAGCGTCCAGCCAAACGCCGCTTCGGCGGAACCCACGCCCAGATCCGCTCCGCCCTGACCTTCTACAAGGTCACCTCCTACATCACCGGCATCATGCTGCTGCTGCTCTGCGCGGAGATGGTGCTGCGGTACGGCTTCAACCTGTTCCTGTTCGCCGGGGCCACCAACACCCTGACGGGCGAGACGTTCGCGCTGGGCCTGGCGCAGGCCGAACCGTCCGTGATCGAGGGCATGAACCTGTCCATCGCGGTGCTGATAGCGCACGGCTGGCTGTACGTGCTGTACCTGATTGCCGACTTCCGGCTCTGGTCGCTGATGCGCTGGCCGTTCAGCAAGTTCGTGCTGATCGCCCTGGGTGGCGTGATCCCGTTCCTATCCATCATCCTGGAACGCAAGGTGCACCGCGAGGTGGAAGAAGAACTGGCCGCCCATCCCGAAGCCGCCAAGCGCTACTGACAGACGCCGGGCACCCGCCGCGGTGCCGGCGCACGACGGCGGGTGGGCACCCGCCGTCGTGCGCTACCTCACTCGGCGGGGCCCGACGCCAAAGTGCGTGGCCCCGGACGCGGCGACTATCCTGTAAGGGTGACTACTCCTCCCCCCGCCACTACGGACCACCGGCCCGTCCTCGTCGTTGACTACGGGGCCCAGTACGCGCAGCTGATCGCCCGCCGCGTGCGCGAGGCCAACGTGTATTCCGAAATCGTTCCGCACACCTACACCACCGAACAGCTGATGGCCAAGAACCCGGTGGCCATCATCCTCTCCGGCGGGCCCTCCAGCGTCTACGCCGAAGGGGCGCCGAGCATCGGCGCGGACCTGTTCGAGGCCGGCGTCCCGGTGTTCGGCATCTGTTACGGCTTCCAGGCCATGGCGAACGCCCTGGGCGGCAAGGTGGCAAAGACCGGCCTACGCGAGTACGGTGCCACGGACGCCACCGCGGTGGGGGAGGGCCGGTCCATCCTGGCCGGCGTGCCCTCCGTGCAGAACACCTGGATGAGCCACGGCGATTCGGTGCAGGAGGCCCCTGCAGGATTCGACGTGCTGGCCAGCACCGCCGGCGCCCCGGTGGCCGCCTTCGCGAACGACGAGAAAAAGCTGTACGGCGTGCAGTGGCACCCCGAGGTCAAGCACTCGGCCCACGGCCAGCGGGTGCTCGAGAACTTCCTCTTCCGTGGCGCCGGGCTGGAGCCCAACTGGACGACCGGCAACATCGTGGAAGAGCAGGTGGAGCGCATCCGCGCCCAGATCGGCGATTCCCGCGTGATCTGCGGACTGTCCGGCGGCGTGGACTCCGCCGTTGCCGCGGCCCTGGTGCAGCGCGCGGTCGGCGACCAGCTGACCTGCGTCTTCGTGGACCACGGACTGTTGCGCGAGGGCGAGGCCGAGCAGGTGGAGCGTGACTTCGTCGCGGCCACGGGCGTGAAGCTGTACGTAGCCAACGAGCAGCAGCGCTTCCTCTCGGCGCTGGCCGGCGTCACCGACCCGGAGACCAAGCGCAAGATCATCGGCCGCGAATTCATCCGCGCCTTCGAAGCCGCCGAGAAAGCCGTGCTGGCCGAGGCGGCTGCCGAAGGGGAGTCGGTGAAGTTCCTGGTGCAGGGAACGCTCTACCCGGACGTGGTCGAGTCCGGCGGCGGCGAGGGCGCCGCCAACATCAAGAGCCACCACAACGTGGGCGGGTTGCCCGAGGACCTGCAGTTCGAGCTGGTTGAGCCGCTGCGGACGCTGTTCAAGGACGAAGTCCGTGCCGTCGGCGCCCAGCTGGGCCTGCCGGCCGAAATCGTCGGACGCCAGCCGTTCCCCGGCCCGGGCCTTGGCATCCGGATCATCGGCGAAGTCACGCAGGAGCGCCTGGACCTATTGCGCAAGGCGGACGCGATCGCCCGCGCCGAACTGACCGCCGCCGGCCTGGACCAGGAAGTCTGGCAGATGCCGGTGGTCCTGCTGGCCGACGTGCGCAGCGTGGGCGTGCAGGGCGACGGCCGCACCTACGGACACCCGATCGTGCTCCGTCCGGTCTCCTCCGAGGACGCGATGACCGCAGACTGGTCGCGGCTCCCCTATGACCTGCTGGCCCGGATCTCCAACCGCATTACCAACGAAGTGGACGGCGTCAACCGCGTGGTGCTCGACGTGACGAGCAAACCGCCGGGAACCATCGAGTGGGAGTAGCCACAACGGGCGACCGCTGCCCAGCCGCAGCGCAGCTGCGGATGAACTGCAAGGCAATTTCGCCGAGCAGTGTTGCGGTCGCCCGTTTGGCGTTTAAAGTCCGATACCTTGTTTGACATGCCGTTGTGGTCCAGGCAAGTCGCCGAGAGTGAAGTAAAGGGGGCAGCCGTGTCGCTGGCCAGCGCAGCTGAGGCTGCTGAAGACGTTGTGGCATCGTGGCTGGAAAACCTGGGAGATCTCGCCGGGTCGGACACCTTGCTGCGGTTCGCCCCGACGTCGTCGAACAGCATTGACCTGACGCATGCCCACCCCTCCGGCCTGGCGCAGCTGCTGGCCGGGCGCCGCACCCGTCTTTCCACCTTGCTGCGCGAGCCGAACCAGTACGCCGCGGCCATGCGCACCGCCCGCAGCCTGCGCGCCAAGATCTACGAACTGGGCTCCGACCGCGGCATCGACGTCGGGTACCTGGCCGCCGGCACCGCGTCCTGGCGGGTTCCCGAGGTCGGCCGGTCCGAGTCGCTGAACGCCCCGGTGATGCTGATCCCGGTGGCGCTGACCGTCCGCCCCAGCCAGGACGACTTCGAACTGCAGTTGACCGACCGCGCCCGGCTGAACCCGGCCCTGGTCCGCCACCTGTCAGCGGAGCAGGGGATCGGCATCGATGCCGACGCGACCGCACGCCTGGCCTACAGCACCGCCCGCCTGGATCCGCACCCCGTGCTGGAACGGCTGCGCCTGCTCACCGCCGGGGTGCGGAACATGACCATCGAACACCATCTCCTGGTGTCGACCTTTGCGGACTTGGAAGCGGTCACCGACCCGGTCCTGCTCGATGCCGGACACCCGGTGATCCGCGCGTTGGCCGAGGCCGGCGCCGGCTCCCAGGCCGGACCCCGTCCGCTGGCCGGCCGGAACGCGGTGCCCGTGCCGGAGGTGGAGCTGCCGCCGATCGACGAACGCGATCCGCAGGATGAGTTTTTGCTGCTCGACGCCGACGCCGCGCAGCAACGGGTGCTGGACCTGGTCCAGGCCGGGCACTCGCTGGTGGTCTCCGCGCCGCCGGGCACCGGGCAGACCCAGACCGCACTCAACGCTGCAGCGGCCTTGGCCTACGAGGGCAAGAGCGTGCTGGTGGTCGCCGAGCGCCGCGGCACGCTGGCCGAATTCGCGCAGCAGCTGGAAACCGTGGACCTGGGATCGCTGGCGCTGCAGTTGAGCGCGGACCTGACGCCGGAACAGCTGCGCCGGGCGCTGATCCGCGCGATCAGCCGCAGCGAAAAGGCGCAGGAGCCGCAGCTGCAGAAGCTGCACACCACCCTCTCCGAACACCGGCACAAGCTCTTGGAGCATGTGAAGTCGCTGCACAATGTGCGCAGCCGCTGGCGCTGTTCCCCCTACCAGGCGATGCAGTCGCTGGCCAAGCTCACCTCGCTCGATCCGGCGCCGGCGACCACCGTGCGGCTGAAGCGGTCAGTGCTGGACAGCATCACCGACCGGGCGGAGCTGGCGGCCCGGCTGGTCCGGGCGGCCGAGTTGGGCAGCTTCAGCAAGTCCGCCACCACCAGCCCGTGGTTCGGTGCCAAGCTGCTCAACCGCAAGGAAACCGAAGACGCCCACCAGCTGGCCGCCGACCTGGCCAAGGACGTCCCGCGGCTGCGTGAACGGATGAACAAGGTCGCCGAACATTCGCAGATCGCCCTCGCCGGGACGTTCCGCGAGTGGGGGGAACAGCTCCAACTGCTGGTGGAGGTCCGCGGCAGCCTCGACAAGTTCACCCCGGACATCTTCGACCGGCCGGTCACCGACCTGATTTCCGCGACCGCGCCAAGTTCCTGGCGGCGCGACCGCGGAATCGAAATGAGTTCGATGACGCGGTCCCGGCTGCGCAAGGTGGCCAAGGAATACATCCGCCCTGGCGTGCACATCTCCGACCTGCATGAATCCCTCTTCGAGGTGCAGCAGCAGCGGACAAAGTGGGCCGACTACGCGACGTCGCAGCGCCATCCGGCGGTGCCCTCCGGGCTGGCGGACCTGAACGGCTTTTACCGGGAGGTGGCACAACGCCTCGGGAAACTGGCCGCGCTGTTGGCGCCGGTGCCCGAAGACCGTGCCCTCGCGGCCCTGCCCGACGGCGAACTCCAGGAACAGCTGGACGCCCTGGCCGCGGACCGCGAAACGCTGGTGAACCTGCCCGAACGGACGCTGCTGCTGGAGCAGATGCGCGAACACGGCCTGACCGAACTGCTGGACGATCTGGCCAAACGCGAAGTCGGCGCGGACGAGGTCAGTGCGGAACTGGACCTGGCATGGTGGCAGTCGGCACTCGAAGCGATGATCAGCGGCGACGACTACCTCGCCATGTCCGACGGCGACAACCTGCGCAAGCTCGAGGCTGTCTACCGGCTCGCGGACAACGCGCACATCGCGTCCGGGCCCGCCCGGCTGCGCTGGGAACTGGCACAGAACTGGCGGCATTCGCTCAAGAGCAAGCCCAAAGCCGCGCAGCGGTTGCGCGACCTGCTCAAGGCCGGCGAACCCACCCTGGCCGCCTTGGGGCAGCAGTCGGAGTCCCTGGTTTCGGCCCTGTTGCCGATCTGGACTGCCTCCCCGCTGGTGCTGCCGCTCCTGCTCCCGGAAGGCAAGCACTTCGATGCCGTGATCGTCCTTGACGCCGAAGCCACCAGCCTGCCGTCGGCGCTGACCGCGCTCTCCCGGGCGCACCAGGTGGTGGCGTTCGGCGACGGCGAGTTGGGCCGCGCCGAGCCCTTCGAAGTCAACGTGGACCGGCGGAACGATCCCGTCACCGGCGAAGCCCCGCTACCGTTGGCCAGCTGCTTCCACGCGCTCTCCGAGGTGCTGCCGGTGGTGGCGCTGACCACCGCCTATCGTGCAGTCGACCTGGACCTGACCCGGTCGTTGAGTGAGAAGTTCTACGGCGGTTCGCTGTCCCGGCTGCCCGGCGCCAGCTCCATCCGCGGGGGCGGCCTGGAAGTGGAATACCTGCCCGACGGTACCGGGATGCCCGGCGCCGGACACGAAGGCGTGGAAAGCGTCCCCGCCGAACTCAACCGCGTGGTGGACCTCGTCTTCGAGCACATCAGCCTTCGGCCGACGCGGTCCCTGGCGGTGGTGACGGCCAGCGCCCGGCACGCTTCCCGGGTGGCGGAGGCCATCCGGCTGCAGATGCCCAATTACCCGGCGGCGGCAGATTTCTTCCACCGGCGCCAGGAGCCCTTCCGGGTGGTTCCCGTCGAACGCGCGTCCGGATTGGTCCGCGACGACGTGATCTTCTCGCTCGGCTTTGGCCGCACGCCGCACGGGCGTGCGGTGCACGACTTCGGACCCCTGTCGGCGCCGCACGGGCGGGCGCTCTTCGCGACCGCGGTGACCCGTTCCCGGCATTCGCTGCACGTGCTCAGCTGCTTCCGCCCCGAGGACCTGGACCCCGAACGGCTGCGGCATGGAGCCGCCGACTTCCATGACCTGCTGGACCGCCACCTCGGCGACGGCCGGTTCACGGCGCCCGAACTCTCTCCCGGAATCGACGACCCGCTGGTCGCGGACCTGGTGGAGCGCATCCGCGCCCGCGGCGCACGGGTCTGGGACCATTACTACGGAGTCATCGACATCGCGGCCAGCACGGGAACGGTGCAGTATTCGCCGGATGTTGAACCGACCCTGCCGGTGGCCCTGGAATCGGACGGCAGCCGGCAGTACCAGGAGCTGACCGTGCGGGAGCGCAGCCGGCTGCGTCCGCAACAGCTCGAGCGGTTGGGCTGGCGGCCGCTGACGCTGTGGACCATCGAGGTGTTCACGGATCCGGAGAAGTGCGCAGACCTGATCGGAGGCTACTTGGGACTGCACAAGCCGGAAGAACCGGCAGACAAGGACGAGCGCCCGGCCACCCCGCGGAAGCCGGAGCCAACTTCGGAGCAGGCACCGCAGGCGGAGGAGTCCACGCACGCCGCGGGCTCGGCAGACGAGTCGGGGGATGCCGGCGACGACCGGTTGCGGCCGCGCCGGGCCAGGCGCAACCAGTCGCCGACGCTGCCCACCAAGGCATCGGAGGACGACCCCCGCGCGTGGGGCGACCGGGAAGAGGACCGGGACGCCTGGCTGCGCGAGCAGCGCCCGCCGCACTGGGGCTAGGCCGGGAGCCGGTCTGCGGCCGGCCGATCCGGGGCAGTCCTCAGCCGACCAACACGAGGAAGACGTTGCCCCGGCTGGAGGCGTCCGCCAGCGCGGTGGCGTCCGACGGTGCGGCAGCCACGACCACCAGCCCTTCGGGCTCGCCTGCGCCGAGCAGCGCAGCCGGCGCAGCGCCGTCGTCGGCTTTCCACAGCACCGGAGCGGCCCGCGCCAGGACAGTGGTTTCGGCCGGCTCTTCGAACCCGTTGCCGCTGCTGAGGACGATGTCCACTAACTGGCCCGGCGACACCAACTGGACGGTGGAGGGGTCGGCGGGGCGCACCGGCACGGCCACCGTCCCCTGGGGCGCCCCCGTTAACAGGCCCGGCCCGACGATCGAGGTGTCCACGACCGGAGAACCGGCGCGCAGCGCCGTCGCCAGGCGCTGGCCCACCAACAGGGACGGGCTGTCGGCGGTGCCGTCCGGGACGGCACCGGCCGGCAGCTCACCCAGTTCCAGGTCGTCGGCGGACAACAGGGCGCCGGCCGGGAGATCGGACGCGGCGACCACCACGGAATCAGTGGGATTCGGCGCCGGGGTCAGCTGCTGCACGACCAGTGCCGCGGCCGCGCAGAGCAGCAGGGCGGCAAGCAGCCGGTAGTGCCGCCGCAACAGCCGGCGCGGCGACAGTGCAGAGCGGGCGGTGCGGGTCGGGGCGGCAGCGGTGGGCATGCAGCCACGCTAGGAGCACAAGGGGGCCCACGGTCAGCGGGCGAGCGCACCTGTGGATGCAGTGCCGCCGCCGTGGCGCGGTGTAGGAGCGGCCGCGGGCTCCGGCGTGGCTAGCTGGCGGCGGCGGCCGGAGCCGGGGCGGCGGCAGGCTTCGAGGCCTCGGCCGCAGCTGGCTTCGCCGCCTCGGAGCCAGCGGACCCGGAGCCAGCGGACCCTGAGGAGGCCGCGGGAACGGAGCCTGCCGTGGAAGAGTCGCGGGAATCGGTGCGGTAGAAGCCCGAGCCCTTGAAGACGACCCCGACGCTGTTGAACTTCTTGCGCAGGTTGCCGCCGCATTCGGGGCAGACGGTCAGCGATTCATCACTGAAGGACTGCTGGATGTCGAAGGCATGGGTGCAGTCTTTGCAGGCGTAGGCGTACGTGGGCACAGTAATTCCTCCTGAAAAAAACTTGGCTGGAGCAGGAGGCGCCCGGTCAGCCGTTGGCACTCACCCGCTCAGAGTGCCAATTCTACACCGTCCGCCCGGGGAACCACGTCCAGCCGTCGGGAGACACGGCGCCGTCCAGCGGGGCGTCCAGGGCGGTGAACTCGAAGGCGCCCGCCGCCACCACCTCGTCGGAGTAGAAAACGCCGACGAACTTCGGCCGGTCTTCGCCGTCGCCCAGCGACGCCAGGAACCGGTCGTAATAACCGCCGCCCTGACCCATCCGGTTGCCGTCGGAATCCACGGCCAGTCCGGGCACGAGCACCAGCGGCAGGCCGGCCATGATTTCCGGTCCGAAGCGTTCTCCGACCGGCTCGTCTATCCAGGCCCGAGGGCTGCGGGCCAGCTCCACGCCGCTGAACCAGCGTGCCCAGCTGAGCCGGTAGCCCGGTTCGCAGATCGGGACCACCACCCTGAAGCCGGCGTCCTCGAGGGCCGGCAGCAGCATGCGCGTGGACGGTTCGGAACCGACGGACAGGTAGGCCGGCACAGTGGTCCCGGCCGGGACGTTCAGCCGCCGGAGACCGTCCAGCACCTGCCGCGCCAGGGCGTTCCCGGCCCGAATCCGGTCTTCTTCGGACCGTGCCCGGCGGCGGGCCCGGAAGAATGCGCGGGCGGTTTCCTTGTCCATGCCGGTCTGCTTCTCCATGGCCGACATCGTAGTTGCTTTCCCGTCCGATCGGCTTGCTTCGCAGCTTCGTTCGGTAGTCTGAATTCATGACGTCTCATCGCACGGTACGCAAAGCAGTCATTCCGGCCGCCGGGCTGGGAACCCGTTTCCTGCCCGCCACCAAGGCCATGCCCAAGGAAATGCTCCCTGTAGTGGACAAGCCGGCCATCCAGTACGTGGTCGAAGAAGCGGTGCGCGCCGACTTGAGCGACGTCCTGGTCATCACCGGCCGCAACAAGCGCCCGCTGGAAGACCACTTCGACCGCGTGCCCAACCTCGAGCAGATCCTGGAGGAGAAAGGCGATCTGGAGAAGCTCGCCGCCGTGCAGGCGGCCTCGGAGCTGGCTGACATCCACTACCTGCGCCAGGGGGATCCGCTGGGCCTCGGCCACGCAGTCCTTCGGGCCCGCCAGCACGTGGGCGACGAACCGTTCGCCGTGCTGCTCGGAGACGACCTGATTGACGAACACGACGACCTGCTGACCCAGATGATCGAGGTCCAGCACCAGACCGGCGGCTCCGTGGTCGCCCTGATGGAAGTGGACCCCGCGCAGATCAGCGCCTACGGCTGCGCCGACGTAACCCCGATGGGGGACGGCAGCTACGTACGCATTAACGAACTGGTGGAGAAGCCTTCGCCGGACGAGGCCCCGTCCAACCTGGCCGTCATCGGCCGCTACGTGCTGCATCCGGCCGTCTTCGACGTGCTGGAGGACACCAAGCCGGGCCGGGGCGGCGAAATTCAGTTGACCGATGCGCTCGAAGCCCTGGCCGGCCGCGAAGGCGAGGGCGGCGGCGTTTACGGTGTGGTCTTTACCGGGCGCCGATACGACACCGGCGACAAACTCAGCTACCTCAAGGCCGTCGTGACCATCGCTTCCGAGCGCGAAGATATCGGCACGGAACTGCGTTCCTGGCTGAAGGGCTTCATCGACGGCTCGGGCGACTGAGCCCGTCGCGACCGCGAAGAACTTCACATGGGGTACGGACCGGCCATCTGGCCAGCGACACTTGCATGCGGTGACTTATCGCTGCGCCCGATCCGGTACCGGGACCGGGGCGAGTGGACGGCCGTGCGGCGCCGCAATGCCCGCTGGCTGGAACCGTGGGAAGCCACGAACCCGGCTCCGGGCGGGTATCTGCCGTCGTTCTCCGAGATGGTCCGTTCGCTCAAGCACCAGGCACGGCTGGCCACGGCCCTGCCCTGGATCATCACCGAACTGCAGGCAGGAAGGCCCAAGCCGGCGCTGGTCGGGCAGCTGACCGTCTCCAACATCGTCTGGGGTTCTGCGATGTCGGCCACCTTGGGGTACTGGGTGGATGAGGCGTGCGCCGGCCGCGGGATAGCGCCCACGGCGGTGGCCATGGCGACCGACCATTGCTTCCAAACGCTCGGGCTCCACCGGATGGAAATCAACATCAGGCCGGAGAACCGCGCCAGCCTGCGCGTCGTGGAGAAGCTCGGCTTTCGCGACGAAGGGCTGCGCCCGCGGTACCTGCACATCAACGGGGCCTGGGCGGACCACCGCAGTTTCGCGCTCACCGCCGAGGAGGTTCCCGGTGGCCTGCTGGACCGCTGGCTGGAGCACGGCGATGTCGGACTGACACCATAAGGCAGCGCCGCGCGGAATCGTTATCCGACACACCGTGATGAATGCCGCGTACGGCATGCTTGAGCTTCTACGGTTTTGAGAGTGGACATTCAGAGCTCTGTGATCTTGGCGGTCATCGTCGGGCTGTGGTTTGTCTGGGTAGGACCGTACCTGCTCCGCGGAGCATTCCGTCCCGCGATGGTTGAATCGGCGCCGGGACACGCAGCACCACTAGTTTCAGTACCCGCAACCGCCTCCGGCGGCAACCAGGGGATCATCATGGAATACAACGCCCAGCCGGCACCCTCGACATCGTCGCCCGTGCCCCGGCCCGTCCGGCAGCCCGAGTTCCGCATCCGCTACGGCCGGACCGCGCTGGCACTTGCCGGGGCCTCGGCACTGTTGGTTTTCGTCGGCGGCGGAGCCCTCGCGCTGGCTGGCGTAGTCTCGGGCCGCGTCCCGGGCTTCGCGCTGCTGGCGGCCGTCGCCGTCGTCGTTATCCTGCGCTCCCTGGCAGTCCGCGACCGCAGGAACCGCGCCGCCGCACGCGCCCGGCAGGGCGCCCGCACGGCATCGGCAGCGCGGCCGGCGGGAGCCGCGAAGACTCCCGCGAAGCCCACCGAACTGTTTGACGGGGCAGCGGGGCACACCGAGGCGACACCGCAGCCCGTCCAGGACGGGCCGGCCCGGTTGACGGCCGCCGAACTGCGCGAGGAGGCCTTGAAGGTTGCCGCAGACGCCGGCGACACCGCCGCACCGGGGCAACCGTCCGGCACTCCCTGGCAGCCGGTCGACGTGCCCAAGCCGACGTACGTCGGCGCGGCCAAGGCCACGCGCCCTGCTCCGGCGCCGCTGCCGGCTCCCGAGGTCAAGAAGCCGCAGACCAAGACGTCGATCAAGCAGACCGCGGCGCAGCGGACCGACGAGCCCGCCCGGACATCCGAGAAGGCGGCTGCCGGACAGCAGCCGGAGGACGGCGCCTCAGCCGCCGAGGCCTCCGGCCAGCAGTCGGTTGCGAACCGCCTTAACCTGGACGACGTCCTGCAGCGCCGGCGCGCCTGATCCGAGCCACCCCGGCAGGTTGACTGCGGCCCGTCCACACCGGACGGGCCGCAGTGCTGTCCGGTCCGCGGTATCGGGCGTGGGCCGCAATGGTGTGCAATGGAGGCATGGATGCACCGAACCCGGACCTGATGGCTACCGAGACCGCCGGCATCGACCTGTTGGAAAGTCCCGGCATGCGTGAGCCGCTGGAACTGGCTGTCGGCACCCTCGGCGGCACGGTCCAGTCCTGGCACCTGGCGAAGCTGCAGCACCGGCCCGGGGCCGGCACGACCGGGATCTACACCGTGCGCCTCCGCGGGCACGACGGCGGTGAGCGGACTGAGTACGTCTGCATCACCACGGCGCCGGTGCCCGAATGCGGGCTTCCGCTGGTGCGCGTGGACGGCGGACCCGTCCCGCTGACCGCCTGGCTGTACCCGTCCGACCCGGTGCTGGCCGGACTGCCTGCGGCGTGCGACCCCGCGGCGGTGGGCCGCAGCGTCTTCGGCGGGGGAGAAGCGGAGCTGAAAATGGTCAGCTACCGGCCGCTGCGGCGGGCCGTGCTGGAAGCCGTGCAGGGCGGACACAAGGTCTTCCTGAAGGTGGTCCGTCCGGACCGGGCGGCACAGCTGATGCGCCGGCACCGTCTCCTGACCGACGCCGGCCTGCCGGCCCCCGTTGCCTCCCCGGGCCCGGCCGACGGCGTGGTGGTGCTCACGGAGGCGAAGGGCACGCCGCTGGCCCAGGCCTTGATGGACGACGGCGCCGCCAGCCTGGCGCCGGAAACCCTCCTGGCACTGCTGGATGCGCTCCCGGCCGGAGTGCTGGAGCTCTCGCGGCGCCCGGCCTGGGCGGACCGCGCAGCCGACTACGCCAAGGCAGCGGCGGCAGTGCTCCCCGACGAGCAGGACCGGGTATTTGGCTTGGCCGATCGGGTGGAACGGCTGCTGGCGGCCACCGACGCCGGTCCGGTGGTTCCGACCCACGGCGACTTTTACGAAGCGAACCTGCTGGTGGCCGGCGGGAAGGTCACCGGCCTCATGGACGTGGACTCGCTGGGACCGGGCCATCTGGTGGACGACCTGGCCTGTTTCCTCGGGCACCTGGCCGTGCTGCCTGCCGTACACCCGGGGTATGTGCATGTCCCGGCGGCGCTGGAGCGTTTTGCCGCCGTCTTCGACACCGTGGTGGACCCGGCGGCCCTGCGCGGCCGGGCCGCCGGCGTGGCGCTGTCGCTGGTCGCCGGAGCCAAGACCCCCGGGGAGGGGGAAGGCTGGCAGCAGGACGCCCGGCAGCGGCTTGCCATCGCCGAGGACCTGGCCGCCGGGGCGGCCTGATTCGTCGCCCGCTTCAGGCGTCGGTGACGAGGCGGTAGCCCATGCCGCGGACGGTGGCGAATTTCTCCGCCCCCAGCTTGTTGCGCAGATAGCGGACGTACACGTCCACCACGTTGGAGCCGGGGTCGAAGTCGTATCCCCAGACCCGTGAGAGCAGCTGCTCGCGGCTGAGGACCTGGCCCGGGTTCCGCAGGAAGGCCTCGGCGAGGGCGAACTCCCGGGCGGAGAGATCCACCTCCCGGCAGCCCACGCTGGCCCGCCGGGTCCGCAGGTCCAGGCTCAGGGTGCCGCTGCTCAGGACGGCAAGGTCGGCCGGCTGCGCCTCGGAGCGCAGGCGCAGCCGCACCCGGGCCAGCAGTTCCTCGAACCGGAACGGCTTGGACATGTAGTCGTCCGCGCCGTTCTCCAGCCCGGCGACGGTGTCGTCCACCGAGCTGCGGGCCGTGAGGATGATCACCGGGGTGTCGTTCCGGCCCTCGCGCAGGCGGCGCAGCACGGTGAAACCGTCCTGGTCCGGCAGCCCCAGGTCGAGGATGACCAGCTCGAAGTCCCCGGTCATGGCCAGCTGGTAGCCCTCCCGCCCGGTGCCGGCGACCGTGGGCACATAGCCGGCCGCCTTCAGGCCCTTGGCCACGAAGGAGCTGATCCTGTCCTCGTCCTCGATGATCAGAATCTGGCTCACGTTGTCTCCTCCTTGTCTGCGGCCGCCTCCGGGCCGGTGAGCACGACGGTGAAAGTCGAACCGGCGCCCGGAGCCGAGGCCAGTTCCACGGTGCCGCCGTGCGCTGCGGCAATGGCGCTGACGATGGTCAACCCCAGTCCCGAGCCTTCCGCCCGCGTGCCGTTGCTGCCGCGGGCGAAGCGGTCGAAAATCCTGCCCTGGTCTTCCGGAAGGATGCCGGTTCCTTCGTCCCTGACCCACAGCCGCAGCTGATTGCCGCGCACGGCCGATCCGATCGCCACCGTGGAACCGGGCTCGGAGAATTTCACGGCGTTGGCCGCCAACTGCAGCCAGGCCTGGGTGATCCGCCGCCCGTCGAGCGGCCAGCGGGTTTCGGCCCGCGCGTCGACGGCCCAGCGTTTGTTGCCCAGCGGCCGCGCCTTGTCCAGCACGTCGTCGGTCAGTTGCCCCACTTCGACGTCGGACGGGCTCACGAAGCCCGGACGTTCTGCCTTGGCCAGCAAGACCAGGTCGTCAACGAGCAGCCGCATCCGGTCCAGCTCGTCCAGGGCGATGCCGCGCACTGACTCCACGTCCGCCGGGTCGCGCGAGTCCTGCAGCTCCAAGTGGCCCTGCAGGATGGTGATGGGGGTGCGCAGTTCGTGTCCGACGTCGTCCAGCAGTTGCCGCTGCGCCGTCATGGACGCCTCCAGACGGTCCAGCATGTCGTTGAACGTGCGGGAGAGCTCGGAGATGTCGTCGTTGCCGCTCACCGGTATGCGCTGGGTCAGGTCCGCGTCGGTGATCCGTTGTGCCGTTTCGCGCACCAGCCGGATCGGTGCCAGCAGCCGGCCGGCGACCTGCCAGCCGACGACGCCGATCAGTACCAGCGAACCGAACCCGATCAACGCGTAGGTCAGGAAGATGTTGTCCAGCTGCTGCAGTTCGGCGTCGTAATCATAGGCCAGCACGAACGTGCTGTGGGCCGGGTCGGAGGAGAGCTGCACCGGCACGGTGACTACCCGGTACGTGGTGGTCGATGTCTGCATCGTGGTGAGCACCACCCGGTCGGACGCAGTCGCGTCCGGGCCCAGCAGGGCCACGAGTTCGGCATCCTGCTCGAGCCTTAGCTGTACGGACGGGCTCGCCGTGTACGTCACCCTGCCGTCCACGAGGCCGAGCATGCCTTCGTTGGCGGAGGGAAGCGTCCGCTGCATCGCCAGGAAGACCAACCGGCTGGCCTGTGTGAAGGGCTGGCCAGTGTCCGGGTCAATGCCTGTGGCCGCCAAGGTCTTGAACTCGCTGACGCTGCGCTGCAGCGAGTCGTCCACCCGCTGGATGATATTGGACCGCTGCAAGGCGAACGCCACCGATCCGGCCACCACCAGGCCCAGGGCCGATAGGGCGAGCACCGCGGCCAGTACCCGGACGCGGACGGACAGTCCGCCCGGCGGCCTATGCACGGCCGCCGGTAAGGGCGCCGCTGCCACGCCGCAGGCCGCCGCGACGACCGACGGCGTGGCGGTGGTGGCGGGACGTAGCTGTTGGCGTGGATTTTTCTGCCGGACCGGGCAGCCCGGACTCAGTCATCGTCCCCGCCGTCGTCATCCCAGTCGTCCCCGTCATCGTCGTCGTAGTCCTGCGGCGGCGCCGGCTGGACCGGAACCGGTCCGTTGCCTTCCGGCGGGCGGGGCGGAGCGGACGGAGACGGGGAGGCGGTCGGCGTGGGCGAGGGCGGCGCGCTGACTTCCGGCGCCGGGCTTCCGGCCGGGGCCGGCGATCCGGACTGCGTGACGCTGATGGACGGGCCCAGGTCGGTGGGCCCGGGCTCGCGCAGGGTGGCGGCCAGTGCGGCGCCTCCGGCGCCCAGTCCGAGCAGCACGGCCAGCGTCACCAGGACGGTGCGGATGGCTGTACGAGGCATGACACCAGTATCCACGGCGCAGATGAGATCAAGATGAGAAGCGTCGGCAGGGTCAGTCGGGGCTGTTGGCCGCGGCGTCCGCGGCCCGGCGGGCGATGTCCGCCTCGACCGTCCGGCCCAGGGCGTCCAGTGCGGAGGCCAGACCCAGCTGGGCCGCGACGCGCAGCGTGCGGCTGACGTCGGGTTCCTGCAGCACCAGCTTGAACATCGGCACGGCGTCGTCGGCGCGGCCCATCTCCGCGAGCACATGGGCCGCGAAAAGTTCGGCGTTGCCGGCCGAGGCTGCGTCGTCGGCAGCCGAGTAAAGGTCGGCCGCCTGCAGCGCCGCCGAGACCGCGCCGGTGCCGTCCTCCAGCGCCCACAGCCCCCTCGCCCGGGTGTCGCTGTAATCCGCCTCGTACCACCGTGCCCCGTAGAGGTGCGCCAGCCGGATGGCCTCGTCCAAAACCGTGAGCCCGTCCGGGTCGCCGGCCTCGCACAGGGCATGTCCGAGTGCGTGCAGGGCCTGCGGCAGCGCGGCGTCGTCGTCCTCGGCCTTGCGCGCGGCGGCCACCGCCGCCTCGAAGCAGATCAGGGCGTCCTTGTCGCGGCCCTCGCGGGAGAGCAGGGTGCCGGTCGCCAGCAGGCCGCGGGCCGCCTCGCCGAACTCGCCGCCGTGGCTGAATTCGGCCACCGCCCGGCGCCAACAGTCCAGCGCCTCGGCCGTCCGGCCGGCGTGCCGGTGCGCGTGGCCCAGACTCATCAACGCCCGCGCCACCTGCGCATGGGGCGCCTCGGTGTGTTCCAGCCGCTGCAGCAGCTTGGACAGCACCTCGCCCGCCAGTTCGTACTCTTCCGCCTCCAGCAGCTGGTTTCCCAGCGCCAGGCGCAGCGTGAGCTCTTCCTGGACCTCACCGCGTTCGGCTTGGGCGACCGCCGCCTGCCAGGCCAGCACCGAGTCTTCATAGTCGCCGGTGCCGGCACACAGCCGCGCCAACACGACGGCGGCGCTGATGGCACCCTTGCGGACCCCGGCAGCCGCGTACAGTTCCAGCGCCGTCAGCGCTTCCTCCAGCCCGGCCGCGCCCTCGCCGCCGGCGGCATTGGCCTTCAACAGCCACATGCTGGCGGTGGTTGCACGGTTGCCGGGCAAGGCCAGCATCCGGTCGGCAACTGCGGTGGCCCGTTCCGGCTGGTCGGCCTGCAGGTAGGTGTTGGCCAGGTACATCAGCGCACCGGACAAGCTGTCGGTCCGGCCGGAATGCTCGTAACCAACCACCGCGTCCTCCAGCAGCGCGATCGCCTGCTTCGCTTCCCCGCGCTGGGAACGGACGACGGCGATCGCCAGCTGGACGTCGGCCGTCACCGACCCCGGGGCATGGGTCTCCAGCAGGCGGGCGAGTTCGGCCTCCAGGAGCGGAAGATCGTCGTCGCCGGCTTCGCGGAACAGGGCCGTCCCCAGCCGCTCACCTGCAGCGGCCTCGAGCGCCAGCCCGTGGTTGCGGAGCAAGGCGATGCGGGCGTGGAGATACTCCCGGACCTGGTTCTCTTCGCCGGCCAGCTGGGCGAGCGCAATCAGCACCGAGTACAAGCCCAGCCGGACGTCAAGATCGGCGTCCGAGGACCGGGCGAGGCCGGCCTGCGCCAAGGCCCGGGCACCCGCGTGGTTCTCGGCATAGGCCGCTTCATAGGCGCGGTCCAGGCAATCCCTGGCAGCCGCCGGGAACCGTGCCGGATCGGGTCCGGCGCTCTCCAGCACGGCGCGCAGGCGGTCGGCGATCAGGCCGCGCGGCACAGTCGCGGCGGACTCAGGCACGGTGGCCCCGCTTCCGCAGCGCTGTGCCGTGGAACCCTGCTGGCGCGTTGCCCATGGTCTTAGTTCTAGCCGCCAACAGGGGTCGGCGCAATGCCCCTGCGCTCCCCGAACGGGAGTGCCGGGACCTGTTGATAAGCCGCCGGCGCGGAGGCCAAAGACCCAAACGAACCTTTGCAAAGAAATGCTTGCACACAGCGGCATCAGCGTCCGGTAGTGGTCCCGCCCGCCGCCCTAGACTAGGGGACATGGAATTCGACACGCGCGTGGCCGCCTACGGCGTGATCGTGGCCGACGGCGCGGTGCTGCTGGTCCGCTGGACCGGCGCAGGCTGGCCGCGCTGGACCCTGCCCGGCGGCGGGCTGGAATACGGCGAAGACGCCGCCGCCGGCGCGGTCCGCGAGATCCGGGAAGAAACGGGTTATGCCGCCAGGCTCGAGCAGTTGCTGGGCGTGGACAGCAAGCACATTCCGGCCGCGAAGCGCCTGCACGGGCACCGGCCGCTGCACGCTTTCCGGGTCATCTACGCGGCCAGTATTGTCGACGGCGAACTGGCAGACGAGGCCGACGGATCCACGGACCTGGCCCGCTGGATCCCGCTCCATGAGGTTCCGACGCTGGACCGGGTCGACCTGGTGGATCTGGGGCTGCGCCTCTACTTCCCGGACGGCGTCCCGGCGGACCATTCCGCAAACGGCCGGTGAGCGCTATGCTGATCCAGTTGCCGGGCTGACCAGCCCGCCGGACAACCCTGAGGAGGTGGGTGTGATGACCGTTTATCCCGCAGATCCTGCTGCCATCACCAGCCCAGCCTCCGTACCCCGCCCGCGCCGCGGCTAGCGGCCGGAACGTCCGGCGCGGAGGCCTCACGTCCCGAGGTAACCGTCGTGACCGACACCCATCACCCGCATTCCCTGCTGCGCAGCCACGGCTATACCCAACACACCGCCGCGCAGTTTAACCTCCATTTTCCCGATCCGGCGCTCCGCCCTGCCCGGGTTGTGCGCACCGACCGGGGCCGCGTTTTGCTGGCGGCCGACAGCGGCCTGCTGCACCTGCCCACCGCAGGGCTCAGCCCGCAGCCGGCCACCGGTGATTGGGTGGCGTACGACGCCGCCCGCCCGGCTTCCGCAGGCGGCCCGGCCATCGCCGGGCTGCTTCCGCGGTTTTCCGCCCTGTCCCGCAAACAGGCCTACGATCCGCTTGCGGCCGAGCAGATCCTGGCGGCCAACATGGACCTGGTCGGCATCGTGGTGCCCTTCGACCGGCCGCTGTCGGCCAACCGGCTGGAGCGGACCCTGGTGGCCGCGTGGGATTCCGGCGCGCTGCCGGTGGTCATCCTGACCAAAGCCGACCTGAGCGGGCACCAAGACGAGGTCGCCGCCCAGATCGTCGACCAGGCCGCCGGCGCCGACGTCTTGGCGACCAGCGCGGAAACGGGCGACGGACTCGATGCCGTGGCCGAATACCTGGGCCCCGGCCGCGCGATGGTGCTGCTCGGCCCCTCGGGCTCGGGAAAATCCAGCCTGATCAATGCGCTCGCAGGCCGTGCGGTGCAGGACACAGGAGCCGTCCGTGCCGGTGACGGGAAGGGCCGTCACACCACCACGGCACGTGAGCTCATTCCCCTGCCCAACGGTGCGGTCCTGATGGACACGCCTGGCATCCGCGGCTTCGCGCTGTGGGATGCGGAGGAAGGGCTGGCGACCATGTTCGCCGACATCGAAGACCTGGCCTCCGGCTGCCGGTTCAACGACTGCTCCCATGGCGCCGAACCGGGCTGCGCCGTGCGCCAGGCCCTCGACGCCGGCAGCCTGGAGCAGCGGCGCTGGGACAGCTACCGGAAGATGGAACGCGAACTGGCCCGCCTGCACCTGAGGCAGAACGTGGCGGAACAGCGCCGGGCCGGCCGGCAGTTCGCCAGGATGGCGAAGGCCGCCGCACAGGCCAAGGACCATCGCGGCGGGCGCTGATCGTGTGCTCGCGGGCCGCGCGGTTGACTAGACTCGGTGCCAGCACTCCTGCGGCCCAGCCGGCCGCGGGACCCCCCACGGAAGGTTCAGCATGCCCGAGCCCACGCGGCCGGCCGCCCGGCCGGCGGACCTGTCGGCCGGCGTCGCCGAGGCCGGAGACGGCCCCATGGTGCAGTTCCGCGCAGTCACCAAGACCTACGCCGGACAACCCGCGGTTCAAGACCTGACGCTGGACATCGACCGCGGCGCGATCACCGTCTTCGTGGGCCCTTCGGGCTGCGGCAAGACCACCTCGCTGCGGATGATCAACCGGATGGTGGAGCCAACCTCCGGGTCCGTCCTCGTGGACGGCCACGACGTCTCCGACCGGCCCGCAGCGGCCCTGCGCCGGTCCATGGGCTACGTCATGCAATCTGCCGGGCTGCTGCCGCACCGCACGGTGCTGGACAACGTCGCCACCGTGCCCCGGCTGAACGGAGTCCGCCGGGCGTCGGCCCGCAAGCGGGCCGACGAGCTGCTCGACGTCGTCGGACTATCCCGGGAGCTGGGCAGGAGGTATCCGGCCCAACTCTCCGGCGGCCAGCAGCAGCGCGTCGGAGTGGCGCGGGCGCTCGCGGCGGATCCGCCGATCCTGCTCATGGACGAGCCGTTCAGCGCGGTGGATCCGGTGGTCCGCGCCGAGCTGCAACAGGAGCTGCTGCGGCTGCAACAGCAGCTGGCCAAAACCATCGTCTTCGTCACGCACGATATCGACGAAGCGGCCCTCCTCGGCGACAAACTGGCCGTCTTCGCCACCGGGGGCCGGCTGGCCCAGTTCGCCCCGCCCGAGGAGGTCCTGCGGGCGCCGGTGGACGATTTTGTCGCCGGTTTCGTCGGCCGGGACCGCGGTTTCCGCTCGCTGTCCTTTAGCAGTGCGCTCGGGCTGCCGCTGCTGCCTGCCCACACCGCGACCGCGGAGGGGGTGGGCGAGGCGTCCGGGGATGGCTGGCTGTTGTTGACCGACGACGACGGCGCGCCGGCGGGGTGGCTGCCTCCCGGGGAACGGGACCCGGCCCGGGCCCGGATCGGCGGGTCGCTGTTCACCCTGGGGTCCAGCCTGCGCCAGGCGCTGGATGCGGCGTTGTCGTCGCCGTCCGGTGCCGGCGTCGCCGTCGACGCCGACGGGCGGGTGGCCGGTTTGGTCGATCCCGCGGCGGTGCTGCAGAAACTCCGGACGGGCGGCAGTTGATGGACTGGTTCCTGGCGAACCTGCCGTATCTGATGGAGCTGAGCGCCCTCCACCTGTTCCAGTCCGCGCTTCCGCTGGTGCTCGGGCTCGTGGTGTCGCTGCCGCTGGGCTACCTGGCCTGGCGGATCCGTGCGGTGCGCGGCCTGATTCTGTCCCTCTCCTCGGTGCTGTACACCATCCCGTCGCTGGCCCTGTTCGTGATCCTGCCGGTGGTCCTGGGCACCGGCATCCTGGAAATGTCCAACCTGATCGTGGCGCTAACCGTGTATTCGGTCGCGCTGCTGGTCCGCGCGGTGGTGGACGCGCTCAACTCCGTGGACGACGGCGTCCGGCAGGCAGCCGTGGCCATGGGCTACCTGCCGGTGCGCCGGTTCTTCAGAGTGGACCTTCCCCTGTGCATCCCGGTGCTGGTGGCGGGACTGCGGGTGGTGTCCGTGAGCAACATCTCGGTGGCCAGCGTCGGGGCTCTGATCGGCGTCCGGAACCTCGGTTTCCTGTTCACCGATGGACTGCTGCGCTACTTCATGACCGAAATCGTGGTCGGAATCCTGATGACCCTGGTGCTGGCGGCGCTGATGGACGTGCTCCTTCTGGCGCTTGAGCGGGTGCTCACGCCGTGGCGGCGCCCGGGTGCCGCTGCTGACGGAACCGGGCCGCCGCGGACAGGCGGCATAACCGGCACGTTGCCGGAGGCCGGTGGTGCCGGGACCGGCTCCTTCGCCGCCGGAGGGGAACGGCCGGACGCCGCGGGAGCGACGGTGCGCGGATGAACCTGTTTGAAGAGACCGCGGCGTGGCTGGCGGATCCGGCCAACTGGGCCGGACCGGCGGGCGTGCCGGCCAGGCTGGCGGAGCACCTTTACTACAGCGCCCTGACGCTGGTGATCGCCGCGGCCATCGCCGTGCCGCTGGGGCTGTTCGTCGGCCACACCGGAAGGGGGCGCATCGCCGTCGTGGGCATTGCCAGCGGACTGCGGGCCATGCCCACGCTGGGCCTGTTGACCCTGTTCGTCATCCTGATGGGACTGGGCCTGATGCCGCCGATCTACGCCCTGGTGATCCTGGCCATCCCGCCGCTGCTGGCCGGCACGTACTCAGGGATCGCCGCCGTCGACCGCCAGCTGGTGGACGCCGCGAGGGCGATGGGCATGACCGAGTGGCAGGTCCTGTTCCGCGTGGAATTGCCCAACGCGCTGCCGGTGCTGCTGGGCGGGGTGCGTGCCGCCGTGCTGCAGGTCATCGCCACGGTGGCCATCGTGGCCTACATCAATCTGGGCGGCCTGGGCCGGTATCTGATCGACGGCCTGGCGGTCCGCGACTCGGTGCGGTTGTTTGCCGGCGCACTGCTGATCGCGGCGCTGGCACTGGTCGTGGACGCCTTGCTGGCCACGGTGCAGAAAGTCGCCGTATCGCCCGGCGTGCGCAGCGCCGGAGGCGGGCCGAAAGGCAGAACAAGTAAGGTTGGAGCAGCCAGTGCCGGCACATGAGGAGATGAGCATGAAGAACCACCCCGGGAACAACGCGCGCAACCATGGGAGCTACAAGAATCCGGCCGCACGGCGCAGCGTGCTCGCCGCCGGGGCGGCCGCCCTGGCCCTTGTGTTGGCTGCCTGCGGCGGGGGATCCGACCCCCTGCAGGACGCGACGTCGGCACCCGAAGGCAGCGCCGGCGGATCCCTGGTGGTCGGGGCCAGCGGAGGCACGGAGAGCCAGATCATTGCCGAAATCTACGCGGGCGCGCTGACCGCTGCCGGCTACGACGTCACCACGCAACCGGGTATCGGCTCGCGCGAGGTCTACGTGAGCGCCGTGGAGGAAGGGTCCGTGGATATCATCCCGGACTACAGCGGCAACCTCCTGCTCTTCCTGGACACCGAGGCGACGGCGGCCTCCGCCGAGGACGTCATGACGGCCCTGGAGGACGCCCTGCCCGAGGGACTCGGTGTCCTGGAGCCTGCGTCGGCGGAGAGCAAGGACGCGATGGTGGTGACCAAGGCGACGGCGGAGGAGTACCAGTTGACGTCGATCGAGGACATGGGCCCGGTGTGCGGCGAACTGGTGCTCGGAGCCAACCCCGAATTCGCCGAGCGCGAGTACGGGCTGCCGGGGCTGAAAGCCAACTACGGCTGCGTGCCCAAGTCCTTCGAACCGATCAACGACTACGGCGGACCGACCACGCTCAACGCCTTGATCACCGACAAGATCCAGGTGGCCGACATCTACACCACCACCCCGTCCATCGAGGACAACGACCTGGTGGTGCTGGAAGACCCGAAGAACAACTTCATTGCCCAGCAGGTGCTGCCGCTGATCCGCAGCGACGCCGTGGACGAGCAGGCCGCCCGGGTGCTCAACGAGGTTTCGGCAGCGTTGACCACCGAGGACCTGATCGATCTCAACCGCCAGGTCAGCGGGGACGAGAAGCGCAACCCGTCCGACGCCGCCGCGGACTGGCTGGCGGAAAAGGGCCTCGCCGGCTAGGGCCTTGGCTCCCGTTCACGCGCCGCCTCGGTCACCGGGGCGGCGCGTGCTGTGTGCGAAGATCTTTGGATGGCCCAGTTCAAGCAGTCCAACAAGCTCCACAACGTCCTCTACGACATCCGCGGTCCGCTCCTCGAGCATGCCCAGCGGATGGAGGCCGAGGGCCAGCGCATCCTCAAGTTGAACATCGGCAACCCGGCGCCGTTCGGATTCGAAGCCCCGGACGCCATCCTGGTGGACATGATCCGCAACCTGCCCACGGCGCAGGGCTACAGCGATTCGCGCGGCATTTTCTCCGCCAGGACCGCCGTGTCGCAGTACTACCAGACGCGCGGCATCCAAGAGATCGGCGTGGATGACGTGTACCTGGGCAACGGGGTCAGCGAACTGATCACCATGAGCCTGCAGGCGCTGCTGAACAACGGCGACGAAGTGCTCATCCCGGCGCCCGACTACCCGCTGTGGACCGCGTCGGTGTCGCTGGCCGGCGGCCACCCGGTGCACTACCTCTGCGTGGAGGAAGAGGGCTGGCTGCCCGACCTGGAAGACATCGAACGGAAGATCACGCCCAACACCAAGGGGATTGTGATCATCAACCCGAACAACCCCACCGGCGCCGTCTATCCGCGGCACATCCTCGAGGGCATGCTGGAACTGGCGCGCCGGCACGACCTGGTGGTGTTCTCGGACGAGATCTACGAGAAGATCCTGTACGAGGATGCGGAGCATGTGAACACGGCGCTGCTGGCCGACGACGTGCTGGTCATGACGTTCAGCGGGCTGTCCAAGGCCTACCGCGTGTGCGGTTTCCGCAGCGGCTGGATGGCCATCTCCGGGCCGAAGCATCTGGCCGCGGACTACATCGAAGGCATCAACCTGCTCACCAACATGCGGTTGTGCGCGAACGTGCCCGCCCAGCATGCAATCCAGACCGCCCTGGGCGGCCACCAGAGCATCAACGACCTCATCCTGCCCGGCGGCAGGCTGCTCGAGCAACGCAACAAAGCCTATGAGCTGTTGAACGCGATCCCCGGCGTCAGCACGCAGCAGGCCAAGGGCGCGCTCTACTTGTTCCCCAAGCTCGACCCGGAGGTCTACGGGATCAAGGACGACGAGCAGTTTGCGTTGGACCTGCTCAAGCAGCAGAAGATCCTGATCTCGCACGGCCGGGCGTTCAACTGGACGCAGCCGGACCATTTCCGACTGGTCACGCTGCCCAACGTGGACGTGCTGACCGAAGCAGTGGGGCGGATCGAGGAGTTCCTGGCCGGGTACCGGCAGTAACTGCCGCGTGTGCGTAGCCGGGCGGCCGGCGGCTCGGTAGGCTGTCGCCACCCCTAGCCCAGGCCATAGGGTGCGAGCAACCAGGAGGACCAGGTGGAAGAGACCGGATTGCCCGTGTTCACGCGGAGACCATCGGAGTTGCTGCGGGTCGGCCCGGGATTCGACCTGGCCGCTGTCGATACCGGCTCCACGCCCGGATTCCTCGGCGGCAGGACCGAGGGAAAACTCCTGCTCAGAGCCTCCGACCGCCGGCTGTCCGAACTGCAGGAACGCCTCTTCGCGCAGAGCCGCGGCGGGGCACCGGACGCGGTCCTGCTGGTGTTGCAGGGGATGGATACCTCCGGCAAGGGCGGGATCGTCCGGCACGTGGTCGGAGCCGCCGACCCGCAAGGCATTTCCCACCGGGCCTTCAAGGCACCGACGCCGGAGGAACTGGAGCACGATTTCCTCTGGCGGGTGGAGCGGGCCTTGCCCGGTCCCGGCATGATCGGGGTGTTTGACCGGTCGCACTACGAGGATGTGCTCATCCACCGCGTGCACCGGCTCTCGCCCCTGGCGGAGGTGGAAGCACGCTACGGGCAGATCAACGAGTTCGAGGCGATGGTGGCCGGCCGGGGCATCCGGATGATCAAGGTCATGCTGCACCTGGGCAAGCGCGAACAGGGCAAGCGGTTGCGCGCGCGGCTCGACCGGGCCGACAAGCACTGGAAGTACGATCCTGGCGACGTCGACGCGCGCCGGCGCTGGGACGAATACCAGCAGGCCTATCAGGTAATGCTGGAACGGACCGGCTCCGTCGACGCGCCGTGGTTTGTGGTGCCGGCCGACCACAAATGGTATGCGCGGATCGCCGTGCAGGAGCTTCTGCTGCAGGCCCTGGAAGACGTCGACCCGCAGTGGCCGCCGGCGGACTTCGATGTCGCCGCGGAAAAGGCCCGGCTGGCTGCCTCGTAGCGCCAGTCCGGGCCTGCCCGCCGGTCCGTCATGCCCGGGAGCCGACGGGCCGGGGCGGAGCCGACGGCCCCGGGGCAGACTAGAGGGGTGACACCGGGGACGCGGGAGTACCGGCACTGCGCGGGCTGGCCGGTGACGGCTCGGTGCCTGCCGCCTCGCGTGCGGCGTCGAGCCGCTGCCGTGCGCCTTCCAGCCATGCTTCGCAGCGGGCCGCCAGCGCCTCGCCGCGCTCCCACAGCGCCAGGGACTGTTCAAGGCTGGCGCCGCCGGCTTCCAACTGACTGACAACGGCTACCAATTCCTCGCGTGCCTGTTCATAGGAGAGGGACGCGACGTCGGCGGGCGCTGCGGGCTGCTCTGTCATGGGGGGTTCTCGCTTTCGGTGCCGGTGCTGTGTGGTGTCTGATGTTTCCGGGAACGGCGTCAGGGAAGGGCTTCGGCGGCGACTTCGCCAACCGCAACCCGGAGACGCAACCTTGTTCCTGCCGGTGCGTCCGCCGCGTCACGCAAAACATGGCCGTCCGGCAGTTGGGCCACAGCGTAGCCGCGGTCCAGGGTGTTCTGGGGGGAGAGCGCCCGCACCTGCGCCTTCAGGTGGGCGACCCGGTCGGCGTCACGGTGAACGGCCGCGGAGACGGCCTGATAGGCCCGCGAGGTGAGCCGGTGGAGATCTTCCGCCCGGACGTCCACCATGCCCGTGGGGTTGGCCATGACCGGACGGCTGCGCAGCGCGGCCAGGCGCTCGGTTTCGCGGTGGACCAGCTGCTCCACCCGCCGGGCAAGCAGGGCACGGGCCTGTCCGATGCGGTGCAGTTCCTCGCCGACGTCCGGGACGATGCGCTTGGCGGCGTCGGTCGGTGTGGAGGCACGCAGGTCCGCGACGTCGTCGAGCAAGGGGCGGTCCGCTTCGTGCCCGATCGCGCTGACAACCGGCGTGGCAGCGGCAGCCACCGCCCGGACCAAGTCCTCATTGCTGAAGGGCAGCAGATCCTCCAGTGATCCGCCGCCGCGGGCGATGACGATGACGTCCACGTCCCGGTGGGCGTCGAGCTCGGCGAGTGCCTGCATCACCTGGGATACGGCGTTCACGCCCTGGACGGCAACTTCCCGGACTTCGAATTCGACGGCCGGCCAGCGCAGCGAGGCATTCCGGATGACGTCCTTCATGGCGTCGGAATCGCGTCCCGTGATGAGGCCGATGCGGTGCGGCAGCAGGGGCAGCCGCTGCTTGCGGGACGGATCGAAGAGGCCTTCGGCGGCCAGCGCCCGGCGCAGCCGCTCCAGCCTCACCAGCAAGTCGCCGAGCCCCACCGGCCGGATGTCCCGGGTCTGCATGGTCAGCCGCCCGGTCTTGACGTACAGGTCCGGCTTGATCTGTGCCACCACGCGGGAACCAGGTTCCAGCGGCATGTCCAGGCGCGCCATCACGCTGCCCCAAACCACCAGGCTGAAGGAGGCCTCGGCATCGGTGTCCCGGAGCGTCAGGTAGGTGGTGGCGTTCCGGCGGTTGAGCTCAATCACCTGGCCTTCGACCCAGGTGGGCGGCACGCGGTCGATGTGCATCTTGAGCTTTTGGGACAGCAGCCGCAGCGGCCACGGGTTGTCGGCCGTCGTCTGGTTGGCAGTCGGGGGCAGGGTCGATTGTCCGGTGCCGGCGCCTTGGACCCCGCTTGACTCCATGAATTGCCCCTTCCGGAGGTGTGATTCCGACGGCTGCCGGAGACTCTCCATTCTTACCAGTTATCCCCGTCAATCCGATTCTCTGTTGTACTGGGTAGGGGTGGGCGGCGCTCCTTGGGTGCCGCCGGACCGCCAGAGGGCAGCGAAGAAACGGAGGCGACGGTGCGGGCTTTGTTGGCTTTTGTCAGTGGGCTGCTGGCCGTGCTCCTCGCCGGCGCCGCGCTGTGCGGAGCCTGGGCCAACCAACGGGTGCTCGACCGTGAAGGGTTCGTGTCGCTGGCCGCCCCGCTGGGCGACGACGCCGGGTTCCGGTCGGCGCTGGCCGCCACCATAACGGAAGAAGTTGCAGGCAGTCCCGAGTTGCCCGCCGGTCTGCAGGAACTCGTGCGGCCCATCGTGAAGCGAACCGCTGGAGCGATTACCGAACTGGCCGGATTTCCGCGGGCTTTGAATGAGACCCTGGCCCTGTCGCACGCACATACGTTCTCCGGGACAGCCGGGGGAGAGGCAGCGGTCACGCTGGATATCGCTCCCGTGGTGGCGCTGGCGGTTTCGCGGGTAGCGGACGCGCTGGGCACTAATATCCGGAGCCCCGAACAGGTGTTGTTGCCGCTGGGCTCTGCCGAGGCGGCCGGGATCCTGTCCTCGGTGCAGGAGCTGCCGTCGCAGTGGTGGGTCGCGGCGGTGGCGGCGGCCGCGGCGCTGGTGCTGATGCTGCTGGCCGCCCGGCGTTCGGCCACGGCACTGGCCTGGGCCGGTATTGGCGCGGCATTGCTGGGCGCGGTCCTCTGGCTGGGGGCCGGGCTTGCACCGCCCCTGGCGGAGAATGCGGCAGGCGAAAGTGCATTGGCCCAGGTGTTCCTGGGGGGGCTGGTCGAGTTGGCCGTCGCCGACTTCCGGCCCTGGGCCGCCGTCTTTGCCGGCGCCGGGTTGGTGATCGCGGTGGCTGGTTTCACTCTGCGTGCGGTGCTGGGCGGGGCCCGGCGGACCGGCCCCACGGGCTAGCATAGAGGCATGGCCAGTACTGCTGTTTCCCTTTCCATGCCGACCATTCCCCGCAAGCGCCGCACCCCGGATGAGGTCTGGGCTGCCGCACCTGTGGACGGTGACAAGAAGGTGCTGCTGGCGGCTCCGCGTGGATACTGCGCCGGCGTTGACCGCGCCGTGATCGCCGTGGAAAAGGCGCTGGAACACTATGGTCCACCCGTCTACGTGCGTAAGCAGATCGTCCACAATGTGCACGTGGTGTCCACCCTGGAGGAAAAGGGCGCCATTTTCGTTGAAGAGACGGACGAGGTGCCGGAAGGCTCGCTGGTCGTTTTCTCCGCGCACGGGGTTTCGCCCGCCGTGGTGCAGTCCGCCGAGGACCGCCAGCTGCGGACCATCGACGCGACCTGCCCGTTGGTGACCAAGGTGCACCGCGAAGCCGTCCGGTTCGCCCGCGATGGCAACGAGATTCTCCTGATCGGTCACGAGGGACACGAAGAAGTCGAAGGGACCTACGGGGAAGCGCCGGACCACACCACGATCGTCAACAACCCGGACGAGGCGCGGACAGTGGAAGTGCGGGATCCGGAGAGGTTGATCTGGCTGTCGCAGACGACGCTCTCGGTCGACGAGACGATGGAAATCGTGTCCATCCTGCGCGACCGCTTCCCGGCTCTGCAGGATCCGCCGAGCGACGATATCTGCTATGCCACCTCCAACCGCCAGGCCGCGATCAAGAAGATAGCGCCCTTGGCGGACTTGGTCATTGTGGTTGGTTCCGAAAACTCATCCAACTCCGTCCGGTTGGTAGAGGTCGCCCTCGAGTACGGCGCCAAGGCGGCATACCGCGTGGACTTTGCCAACGAGGTTGACGAGTCCTGGTTCGAGGGCGTCGCCACCGTCGGCGTGACCTCCGGAGCCTCCGTGCCGGAGGTCCTCGTGCGCGAGGTGCTGCGCCTGTTGGGCGACTATGGCTACGGCGACGTGGAGGAAGTGGTCACTGCCGAAGAGGACATCCTTTTCTCGCTGCCGAAGGAACTGCGCGCCACGCTCAAGGAACGCGGCGACGAATCGCGTGGCCTCGGCGGCCGCGGCACCCGCCCCGCACGCTAACCCTGCATCCGCTGTGCAGGGTGGCCCCGCGGCGGTGCCACCCTGCACGGCGGTACCGATTGCCCTGCTACGCGGCCGGGTCCCGGCCTTCAATCAGTTCGGGGGCCGAGAGCAGCCGGGGCGTGTTCTCCAAGGCCGCCGGGGCCGCGGGTTCCTCCAAGGAAGTGCCGTCGAAGGCGTAGATCTTCCGTGCGGTCGGCAACACCCTGGACTCCAGCGTCCCCACAAACGAGTTGTACCGCTCCACCGAGCTCTTCAGGGACGAGCCCAGCCGGGTGACATGATCGCCCAGCGTTCCGAGCCGCTCGTAGAGCTGCCGCGAAAGGTCGAAAATCTCGCGTGCGTTGTCCTTCAGCACTTCCTGCCGCCACGTAAAGGCCACCGACTTCAGCGTGGCCAGCAGCGAGACGGGGGAGACCAGCGCAACGCTGCGGGCAAAGGCATGGTCGAGCAGGCCGGGATCGGCATGCAGGGCGGCGGACAGCACCGCTTCCGAGGGCAGGAAACAGAGCACCAACTCCGGGGAAGCCTGCAGGCTTTCCCAATACTTCCGCGCCGCCAGGGCATCCACGTGCGCGCGCACCGCCTTGGCATGCGCGTTCAGCAGATCCACTCGTTGCTGCTGTTCCGCGGCCGATGCGGCCGCCGGGATTTCCTGGGCCTGCAGGTAGGCGCGCAGCGGGACCTTGGCATCCGCGACGATGGACTTTCCGCCCGGCAGCCGGATGATCATGTCCGGGCGGCCGGTCCGGTCCGCGCCGGCCAGATGCACCTGCTCGTCGAAATCCACACGGGCGAGCATGCCGGCCGCTTCCACCACGCGGCGCAGCTGCACCTCGCCCCACTGGCCGCGGGCGGAATTGGACTGCAGCGCGGAGGCGAGCGTCTGCGTGGAACGCATCAGCGCCTCGTCGCTGCGCTGGGCTGCACGCAATTGCTCGGCCAACTGGCCGAACTGCTCCACCCGGTCCCGTTCCAGCAGGCTGACCTGCTGCTGGACGAGCTTGAGCTTCTCACCGACCGGGATCAGGGCGCGCAGCACGGTGTTCTCTTGTTCGTCCTGGGCGTAGAGCTGCGCGTTCTGCTCGGCGAGCATCCGGCGCTCCGCCTCCACCCCGGCGAGGCGGGCCGAGAGCTCTGCCAGCCGGTCGCCGTCGTCCTTGGCTGCGTCCTGCAGATCTGCCAGCCGGCGGCGGAAGAGGACGGCCACGGCCGCGGCGCCGGCGGCGGCGCCCACGAACAGGGCCAGAAGTGCAAGAAGTACATGCGATGCATCCATACCTTCACCATGCCAGCCGCCTCGGACAAAATACGGCACGCGGGTCGACGTGTCCGGGCCACGGTATCCTTGACTACCGTGGCTCTAACTATTGGCATCGTCGGACTGCCCAACGTCGGCAAATCAACCCTCTTCAACGCATTGACCCGCAACAACGTGCTCGCGGCAAACTACCCGTTCGCCACCATCGAGCCGAACGTCGGTGTGGTCTCGCTGCCGGACCCGCGGCTGGAGAAGCTGGCGGAGATCTTCGGATCGCAGCGGATCCTGCCCGCGACCGTGTCCTTCGTGGACATTGCGGGCATCGTCAAGGGGGCTTCCGAAGGTGAGGGACTGGGCAACCAGTTCCTGGCGAACATCCGCGAAGCGCAGGCGATCGCTCAGGTCATCCGTGTTTTCGACGACCCCGACGTGGTCCACGTGGATGGCAAGGTCGACCCGCGCTCGGACATGGAAACCATCAACACCGAGCTGATCCTGGCCGACCTGCAGACCTTGGAGAAGGCCCTCCCGCGGGTGGAGAAGGAAGTCAAGATCAAGAAGCGCGACGCTGCGGAGCTGGCTGCCCTGCAGGCAGCGCAGAAAGTCCTGGAACGCGGCGACACCGTCTTCTCCTCGGTCGAGAGCGACAAGCTGGACATGGAGAACCTCCGGGAACTGAGCCTGCTGACCGCCAAACCGTTCATCTATGTGTTCAACGTGGACGACGCCGTGCTCGGCAGTCCCGAGCGGCAGGCCGAGCTGCGCGGGCTGGTGGCACCCGCCGACTGCGTGTTCCTGGATGCCAAGCTGGAGGCGGACCTCGTGGAGCTGGACGAGGAAGAGGCCCGCGAGATGCTCGAGATGAACGGCCAGGACGAGTCCGGGCTGGACCAGTTGGCGCGGGTGGGCTTCCACACTCTTGGCCTGCAGACCTATCTGACGGCCGGGCCGAAGGAAGCGCGCGCCTGGACCATCAATCGCGGCGACACCGCTCCGCAGGCTGCCGGCGTGATCCACTCGGACTTCCAGCGCGGTTTCATCAAGGCCGAGGTGGTGTCGTTCGCCGACCTGGTGGAGGCCGGGTCCATGGCCGAGGCCAAGGCCCGCGGCAAGGTGCGGATCGAGGGCAAGGACTACGTGATGGTCGACGGCGACGTGGTGGAATTCCGTTTCAATGTTTAGGTGCCCTTTGGTTTAGAAAGCGATTCCAGACCGGAAACAGTGAACCGGCCTGACTTCTTCGACACGTTTGTCGACCCATAGGTTACACGGGGGCGACGCACTGCTTCCTAGGCGGGAGCCGCAGTACTAAGCTCGCCTTTCGCCCAAGCGAGCGCGAGCGCGGCGATGCTGATGCCGTCACGGACCTGGTCGTTGGCTATCTCCTGGCCGATTTGATCCAGTTCGATCCACCGCAGTGTCGAGTACTCTGCGGCGGCCCGCTCGGCATGAGGATCGACACGAACGAGAACGACGTTCACCGCGTCACCGCTCAGGCCGCTCTCCGCCCAGATCTGGCCGAGCAGACGGGACTCGATCGCCACCAGACCGGTCTCTTCGAGAAGTTCCCGTTCAGCTGTCGCCTCCGGGGATCCGTCCACTTTGTCGGCCTGACCGCGTGGCAGTTCCCACAGAGACCGCGCAATTGCTGGCCGTTCCACATCGATGAATAGAACCCGCGCTCCGTCAACTACAACTGCAACTGCCCCGTCGCCCTCGGAATTCGACAGGATTCGGTGACGGGTCCAGCCCTCTTCTTCGCGCGCCTGCACGAAGAGCCGCGTCCCCGGCGTGGTCCAGACGTTGCGCCAGCGGGGGGTCGCTCTCATGCCTGGAACCGAAGGGTGGATTGCAGTTGTGATCCGGACATGCGGCGGAGGGTACCAAGATCTGACCAAGGCGCGGCGAGGAGTGCAGCGGCAACGAACGCGATGACCCCCCAGACTGGATCGGACAGGGCGAGGAGCCCGTAGTCGTAAAGCACAACCGAGAGCCCACCGATGGTGACGACGGTGCAGCGCAGCATCGTTGACCGCATCCGCCGGGATCGTGACGTCGTGTCACCGGCGATCTCGTCGATGGCGATCACGAGATCGACGAGTGACCGCCGACCCGGTTTACGCAACAACTCGCTCGAGCCCACGGCCTCGAAGGCCTGGAGCCGTGAGTACTCGGAGGGAGTGAAGGCTGCCAGACGGCTGACAACGTCGCCACCGATAGGCAGAGTGTTCGCGGCTGGGGCCGCTGCCCGCGACCTGCGTCGAAGGCGGGCGCGCATCCGGGCCCGCAGATTTTCCTTGGGTCGGCGAAGTCCCCAGGCGAGCTCGGCAGCCGCAGCGCCGTCGCCATGGATGCCCGAGGGCGACGGCAGCGCGTTGTAGATGGTGAGCAGCCTTAGCTTGTCCCGATCGCAGATGGCCCGGTTGTAGGCGAGCGTCCACCAGCCGAGCGCTGAGCTGCGGTGGCCAGCTAACTCGGGATCCCGCAGCGGCTCCGGCAATTGCAGCGGCTTCAGCAACTCCACCCGCTCGCCGTCAAGCCACCGAGTCACAAGGGATCGGGTCGTCACGTGAGCCCGCTGGCAGGGTTCGGACTCGCCCGAATGTACAACTCCGCAGGGAGCGGCCTTGCGCCGGTCAGCATCGTTCGCGTACTCCAAACCCATCAGCGCGGCGACGAGCTCATTCACCTCCGGGAGGTCACCGGAATTCGGGGGAAGCTCGGAATCGAGCTCGGGACCAAGCGGGTTCGGCCCCAAGCCGGCGCTGCTGCGAACCTGGACGCGTCCATCCCGCATCGCCTCAACCCACGCCCGCCGACCGTTCTCACGCACTGCTTTCGCCACTTCAATGTCCCGCGCGGCCCAGAGGGCCTGTGGCACAACGACCGGGTCCGAATCGTACCAAGCATCCGCGACCATACCGCCGGAGGAAGAATGCGACGGACGCTGGCTCACGTCCAAAGCATGTTCGTACGCTCCGCCGGTCAGAGCTATGAGCGGCGTCGATACCCGGTGCGGGTCGTCACGGATCGCCGCATGATTCGCCTCGATTGCCGTGGCTAGTGCATCGTCAACACCCCAGCTCCTCCTTCCGTCAGCGAGCAGCCATGGGCCCGGCGCCGGCGTCGCGGTGGGCGTCGACGGCAGCAGCTGCACTTCGATCGGCAGGGGCGCTCCCGGCTCCAGTCCGAGGTGCCAGGCGAGCCGGTCTGGAGACATCGCGACGAAAAAGGTTCCTTCAAGGAGCTGGTTGCGATCGACGACGACGGTGCCGCCGAACAGCAGCGCGGTTCGCAGCACCCCGACAAGCACCCGCTTCGCCTCGGTCGGCCCGACCTGCAGCCACAGTTTTGTCTGCTCGACCGGGTCGAGGTTGAAGACGCTGATCCGGGTAGACACGCCAGTCTGCTCCGCCTGCTCCGTCAAATTCAACACTGGTCCTCTCTCACGTCAGGGGCAATCCCTGCGGCTGCGTGAATAATACCGCTGACGGGCACGCAACCGGGAAGGCTGGTGACACGGTGACTGCCGAGTCCTGTGGACGTTGATCGACGACGTCTTGTGATCGAATTTAGATTGAATGTCTAGAGCGGTGCGTTGGGCGGTCAGTTCCTGCGTCTTGGTGGAAACTCGGGCATGAGACTTCGATATAGTCGGCGAGCTACCATTGCGTCTGGTCAGGTCTCACCCGGCCGGGAGCCCCGTGCAAGGGACCAGCGGATGACTCTTCCCGGAGCCACCGAGAGAATACGTGCACTTCTTTCGGGCGACACACCGGCCGCTCCCGAATATTTCGGATGCTCGGGGATCGGCGGGTCAATGACCACGCGGACGTTCCTCGCCAATGTTGGGCCCGCGTTACCGGTGACCAGTTGAAGCATCGTACCTTGTTGCCTAACCGGCTGAATGTCCGCCCACACATAGGGCTGGGCGGCCTGGATCATCAAATCTCGTTGGATTTCAGTCTGAGCCCTCGATTCTTTTACGGCATTGTTCGAAGATCGAGCGCGAAGTCATCGACTGTGCAAAGCCCACGACCAAACCTGGATACCGGAAGGGGGTGTCGGGTCTGACGCCGGTGAAGACAGTTCCCAGGCGTACCTCTTGTTCGGCGAGAGGTTATTTGGCTGCGGAACGTGGTTGAGTTCCGCTTCAACGTATAGTTCCTGACCCCGGGGACCTATTGCGATGGCCGCTAAGAGCACATGTTCTTGGCGGCTATGCGCTTTTACGGCCACCCGTTGACAAGTCGAAATGATGTCGCCGCATATTGCTTCATAACGAATTAGAACAGCGGCCAGGGCACCGCAGACATCTCACCGCTCGGAGCCGGAAACCGCCCTAACAAGCGCAACCGGGCGCAGCGCGTGGCAAGCGATGCGATTTCTTCGGCGCTGAGCAGCTCCGCCAGGTTTCGGCCCAGCCCGCCGTGCAGTTCCTCGCCGACACGATCTATGCCGTCGCGCTCCTCGGCGGTTAGAGCGTCTCCCAGCCATCCCCACAGCACCGTGCGCAGCTTGTGGTCACAGTGAAAGGTGAGCCCATGGTCCACGCCGTGCCGGTGTCCGTCCGTCATGGCAAGAATGTGGTCGCCTTTGCGGTCGGCGTTGTTGACGATGATGTCGAACACCGCCATGCGTCTGAGCGCCGGCGAGTCTTCGTGAACGAGGGCGACCATCTGTCCGTTCGCATCTCGACCCTCGAGAACGTGTTTCCAGCCCGTCTCCGGCACCTGCTCCGCCGCGACTAGGTTCACGGCGCTTTGGGCGGGGTCTTGCTCTTGCCAGAGCTGCACCATTCCTTCGCCCATCGGACCATCGCGCAGCCAGGTGTGCGGCACGACGTCCCAGCCGAAGGCCTGCGAGACCAGGTAGGCGGCCACCTCCCGGTGAGCCAGGGTGCCGTGGGGAAAATCCCAGAGCGGGCTTTCGCCTGCTATCGGCTTATAGACGACCACCACGTCGCCGATGCTGCCCAGAAATGTCGCGTTTGAAGCCGTCGTGATGCGGCCGGTGAGCGTCAGCTCGGCGGTTACCAGGTCCGGAGCTCGCATCAGGCCTCGGGAAGGGTACATATGTGCCCGTCGGCGTCTATGGGGTAACCGCAGAGCGGGCACGTCGGACGTCCGGCGCCCACGATCTCACGGGTGCGCTTAGCGAATGCGCGGGCGGTGCCGACCGGCATTCGCACCAGCAGCATTTCGGCCGCGTAAGCGTCGCCCTCATCAAGCGATTCGTCGTCGTCAGCATCGACGTCGGTGATGGGGTAGGCCTCAACTACGACCTGGGCCGTCGTCGGGTCCCAACCTAAGCTCATGGAGCCGGTGCGAAACTGCTCCTGAACGGCCTCGAGTTGGTCATTGTCGACAAGTTCAATGGGAGTACTCGTGGGAACGCTGAAGGGGTTCCCCTCGACAGTGATGAGCTGGTCGAGAATTTCGTCGATCTTCTCCGCTAGCAGAGCCGACTGCTGCTTCTCCAGGGCAATACTCACGATCTGCGTCCCCGAACGCACCTGCAGATAGAACGTACGCGCCCCCGGAAGGCCAATGGTGCCAACGACGACCCGATCGGGCCAGGCGAACTCGTGAACACGTGTAGGCATGTCAGTATTTTAGGCACACGAGGTTCATGGCGCCTTTAGCCCTGCACCGCCGCCCACCGGGGTATCGCCAGACTGGATGCCGTTCGACAGCCACGACAGATCACCGGCGTCGGTGTTGGTCGCGTAGACGCTTGGTCGACTAACGCCGTAGCGAACGATCGATACGGACGCTGGGCCCACGTTAAGACGCTGGAACAGGTCAAGGTGCATGCCGAGCGCGTCAGCGAGGATTGACTTGATGATGTCGCCATGACTGACCGCAACCCACACGGCCTCTGGCCCGTAATCGGCTTCGAAGGCTGCATCGTGACGTCGAATTGCTGCCACCGACCGGGCCTGCATCGCGGCCATGGATTCACCGCCGGGAAAAACGACGGCGGACGGTTGCGACTGCACAACCGGCCACAAATCCTCGGTCGCGAGGTCACTGAGCGTGCGGCCCTGCCACTGGCCGTAATCGCACTCGGTGAGAGCCGGATCGACCGGCGCGTACGTCGTGCCAGGCTGGCGATCGAGGATGAACTGGGCGGTCTGCCGACAACGCTCCAGAGGGCTCGACACCACCCCGACTACGGGCACGGCCGCGAGCCGGTCTCCGGTCAGGGCCGCCTGGTCACGCCCGACCTGGTCCAGGCAGACGCCGTCGGCCCGACCGGCCAGCAGCCCAGTGGCATTGGCTGTGGTGCGGCCATGCCGCACGAGAATAACTGTCGCCATCCACCCAGCCTAACCACCCGCTCAATGGCGGTGTGAACCGCACCGGGTCGCGTGTTGAACAGGCAAATAAAGCATTCATGGATGGACAGACCAACGTGAGGTCTGCGTCCACGCCGAACTGTGGACATAGTTTGACTGGGTGTGTACCTATCGAAGGGCCGAGCACCAGACGGCGTGCTTGCCGAATCTGTCGGTGAGTTCTAACCGGCATCGGTGCGTTCTTCTAGACGAGACTTGGGGATACGACTCCGCAAATTATTTATTCAACCTCAGATAGCCCTGAGCACTTGCAGGAGACGCTTGATCATGGTGGGCAAGGCCTCACGAATGACCCAACAGAGCTGTACAGCCTCGTAATGACGGGACTGAGCCTGCGCGCTTAGCTTTTGCTAGCTTGGATTTTCACGGGCGGCGACGCTAGAAGGGTGTCTTCAAGCAGGGAAAGGATGCTCTGTGCTGCAAAGTAGTGGTTGTACAGCCGTGATCCGTCATGAGGTTATTCGGCTACGGAACGTGGTGGAATTTAGATTCAATGTTTAGTTCCTGATCTCGCTGAGACCGTTTGCGATGGCCGCTAGGATCCCGTGTTCTTAGCCGCCATTCGCTTTTGCGGTCACCCCGACTAGTCAAGATGATGCCGCCAACATTTTGCAGCAAAAGAATGACTGGCCAATCTTCGAGTGCCCGGACCATGTACCGGACGGCTGAAATCGGACATCGAAAAGATCGTCGGGGCGAGCGGAGACGATCTACAGTTCCTACACCAACCTGCAGAGCCGTCGGCCTCGTTGGAAGAGAGCCTGCGCAGCCAAGCTGCACCGGCTCTACTTCTGCGCCGGTCAAACTTGGTCGCGAATGTCGGTCCGCAGGCCGCGGACAGTCAACCTTTCGGCCGCAGTATGGAAATCGATTATCACACCGTGCTCTGGATCGAAGACAGCTTCCGCTGAATAGTCCTCGTCCTCGATGTACACCATCGACAGGCGGATGCCGTTCTCCGTCCGTTCCGCACCAATGATGCGCTGGTTGTCTTGGTGGCCGCCCCAGATCCTCATAGCCAATGGGTAGAACAGTTGGATTTCCTCCGGCATCCAAGCCGGTCGACTGTGGCCGAGCACCTCGACGGAATGGTCAGTCCTGATCACGCAGCCATCCACTGGATCGCACGTGATGGAGGCGTCGTCGCCTTCGACGCTCCAACGGCGATCACCCTCGACATGGACTTTGGAACTGACAGTCATGCCATCGTGCTCCGTCCTGTCCACCAGCGCTGACATGGGATAACGCAGGACAGCATTGCGCACCACCGACAGAAGCTCCAACAACGCCACGAAGTCCTCGCGGTCGCCCATGCCCACCTGATCTCCGCTGCCAACGCAGCAGGTCCAATCGATGTATCAAACTTAGTTCTTCGGCTCCGTTGAACCAGACAGTGCTCCGATGGCTACCTTCGACTGCCCGGTGTTTGACTGCACGATAGGGGTTACGTCTTTTTCTGGGAGCGTTGGCCTTAACGGGAGCCATCCGCTCGATGTTCTCTCTCAGAAGTATTCTCGCTCAAGCCGCTTGATAGCCATATAACCTCGGCGTCCGAGGCCTTGGAGGAATTAGTTGGCGCGCTGTCGTCGTCATAGTTGCAATCCTCACCAGATACGCAACTCCAGCCCCATGCCGAACATGCGCATACACTTCACCCATGCGAATCTTCGACGTTCATTTCGACTACAAAACCGATAATCCCGCGAGAACCAATCCCGACCCGGACAGGGACAGTCCTAGGCTCCGGGCGGACCATGAACTGCTGTGGACCAAGGAACTAAGCTCCGGCGTCCTATTCGAGCCGACCGTGCCGACCGTAGCGCGGGAGCGTCGAAAAAACTACCTCCTCTTCGAGGACACCTCCGGGGGAAGGTATGTGTACGGCAGCGACGCCATCACCGCCTCTTACACCACCTGGTTGCGTCCGAAGTCGCTGGTCGACGCCATCGCCTTGCTGGACGAGGATCAGAGGTCCCGTTACCTCAACCCGCCGTACACCATCGGCAGTGCGATGATTTGGCCCGTCAGAAAGACCAACCGGAACACCATGAACAGGGCTCGAGGGATGCGCCTAGGATCGCTGACCGCATGGACCTGACCCTTGAGTGCATCCGGCGTCATTACGCAGGAGAGCCAGGGAGCCCCCTCGCGGATGTCACCGACGCGTACGCGGACTTCTTCGAGCTCTTCAAGGGTGGGTTCAAGGAGTTCGTGGACTTCTTCCACCTCCAGGACCTTGTAACGCCCAACTACGAGGAGGTTGAGTTCTTCCTGGAATTCAAAGACTTCAAGCATTCCGGGACGCCGGCCACAAAAGAGGAATACGTGGAGTATCGGGAAAATACGCTGGTGTTCATCGAAAAGCGAAGGACCCGCATGGCCGAGTGGGTTATCAAGAACCACGCCGAGATTGAGGTCCGCCAGTAGCGCCCTAAAGGTTCCGCCGAGAGGGACAACCGATTCGCTGATGGCTCGTCATGCTTAAATGCCCATGTCGTGGATGCCGACGGTGGCAAACATGACCTTGCCGTCCGTGCCGCGCCAGAAGTGCAGCCGCCGGGCCGCGGCCGTGCCGACCTGCAGGGCCACCCGCCATGCCGTGCCGTACTCGGGGTGCTCGATGAAGCCGGTAACGGGGTGGCGCTTGAACTGCCCGATATTCATCCCCCAGGAGCAGAAGTACCAGTTCTACCTAAGGTTATTCTGCTACGGAACGCGGTCGAATTTAGGTTTGCGCTCTAACATCTGGTGACGGTTGTGTCGCAAGAGCTGTCAGGGGTGGGGCTCATCTCACCGTGCTGGCTTGAAGCACCCTATTGAGTACTTACTGAGTACTCAATAGGGTGCTTCTGAACTCTCGCTGTGATCGACGTACCGAGCTGGGCTTAACACAGAGCGCAGCTGCTACTAGCGCGGGTCCCAGCCTCGCAACCTGACGACGCTGGGAGGAGGAGTCCGAGTCCGTGAGCGCCAGGACTCGCTTGGCGTGCGAGCGCGTCCTCGCTGGCGAGACCGAGCACTCGCGAGCCCTTGCTAAGTCCGCCGCCGCGTTCGAGGCGGCCTGGCGCGGCACTCCTCATCTGACTCCGCGGCAGGCGTATGCGATCGCGATAGAGATGGTCGGTTGGGCCGACACGGACATCGCCGACTGGATCGAGCAGCCCGACAGGCCACTCCACCAGATCTGTCCCTTCCACCTCTTCGATCTGCGGGTGATGATGCTCGTGGGGGAGAGCCGCGCCTGGGCCGAAGCGGTTCGACAGCGCTGCTACAAGCTGATTCGACCGGCCGGGGGCACTTATCGACGAGGTGCTGATGGGGGCGGCGCTGAGCGGCGCTCAGGCGTCCTTGGAAGAGATGCCCGAGCTCTTCGACCGGATCGAGCCTCGTGAAAGCGTCGATGACGAGGAGAACGAGGACTGTCCCATCGGAGACAACGACTGGGACATCGTCAGCGACGGCTTCGATGATCGGTGCCGATGGGACGAGTGGGAGGTGTCGCTGCGCAACGGGCATCCGCTCCTGCACGCTGTCCTCGCGGAGCGGCACCCTTTTACCTGGTTCGATCATGTCGAGGCGTCCGGCCCGGGGTATCTCCAGGGGTTGGGGGGACAGATCGTCAGGGACTGAGCCGCTTGCGCCGGCACTAATGCAGGCGGGCGGGACTATAGCCGGCCGAAGGAGGTACCCCTCCCTCCTCCTCAGGTTTAGGCTCGGGGCATGGCGACATGGAAGCCGGACCCCCTGTGGTGGCCCTTTGCGATCTGTCTACATACTGGCCGAGCTTAACGGCCGGCCTTCTCCTTGGCAGCAGCCATAGCCTTCGCCTTAGCGTCCTTCAACGTCTTCGCCTTTACAGTCGAGGTCAGCTTAGCTTTGGCTTTCGCGTCGGCTGTCGCTTTGACTTTTGAGGTGAGGAGTTTCTTGGCCTTGGCCAAGGCCTGTTTGTCAGCGTGGGTCTTGGCAGATTTCACCGCAGCAGTCCCGGCCGCGGCCTTGGCGGCCTTGGCGGCTGCGGTGTTGGCGGCCTTCTGCGATACGGTGCTGGTCGCGCTACGCGTTGCAGAAGCGGTCCGCTTAAGGCTCTTGACTGAGTACGTGCCCGTCTTGTTTACCTTGTGAGTTACGGTGGTCGTCGAGGACGCCTTCGCGGTATAGGTCTTTCCGTTAGCCTTGTAAGTCTCAGTTGCCGTGGCGGTGTGCCTTGCTTTGCCGGTGTAGCTGGCTGACTTCCGTGCAGTATATGTGGTGGCCTTAGTGACCTTCTGCGTGGATTTCGCTTTGTAGGTCTGCCCCACGTCCAGATCCTTGCCCTTCCAGTCGAACTGGAAGATCCGGGTCTCCCGGTAGCGGGGCATCGGGGTGCACCAGTAAAGAGTCTCGCACCAGGAGCCGGCAGGGTAGTCGAGCTCGAAGGCGACTTCGTACTTGCCGTGCGGAAGGACGATATCCCCTAGGAAAAGCTCCGAAGTGGCGCCGTTAAAGAAGGCTTCGTATTCGGTGGAAACGCCGTAGACCTTGACGGGCTTTCTGGTGGATAGGTTCGTGAAGGTCGCTGTGGTTGAGCCAGGCCTTTCACCGATATGCTTGTCGCGAATATGCCAGTGGTAGGCAATGATCCTTGTTTCCTTGCAGTACCCTGACGCGCCGTAGCAGGTGCCCTCGGCGGGTGTGTAGACACTGAGTACCGCCTGCTTGTCGAGGTCGAAGTTTGCGGCGGTGGCAGGTGAGACGCCGACGCCGGCCAGAAAAAGGGCAGACAGTATGGCTGTAGCAAGGAGCTTTCGAATCATTTGACCCCCCCTGGGACGAAGCGCTAAGCGCATTGACTAGCAGAAATCTACACTAGAAAACGTCTCGCGCAGGCAATGGTGGGGGAAACGCTTTTTAGATGCTTGCGGACCGAATTTGCGGTATCTGAGTGTCCAACCCGAAAAAACTTATTCACCCGCCTGCTTACCTTTTCGAGGTAGCGCCCCGAATCCCCCTTACTCGAAACTCGCAACGCTGCAATCGAGCCCCGACCGAGTCTAATGACGATGAATTAGTTGCAAGCGTTCAGTTGATGGCGCCTCCCATCCTTGCGCCGTCTGAAGGGCGTCTCTTTGCGGTCCAGCTCACGATTGTCGAAAACCCTGACGAACATCGCAACTGCCGTGAATCTCGACGCTGCAAAGAGAACCAGGATTCAGGCCGATACGTAAGTTCTCAATCTGGTGTCGCAGTGTGGAAACCTGGGAAGACGCAGAGGTTCTGACCTACGACCGTTCCGATGGGAGTGGCGCCAGAACAAATGTTTCTCCGTGCCTGAACTAGGTGGAATTCCGGTTTAACGTCTGAGGGTCAAGGCGAAAAGTGGCAGCGGTCGCGGAGGAGTTTGCAAGGTCCGAGGCTTGCGTTCGCGGGGCCCTGGTTTTCACGGGGAGTGAGGATTTCCGGGGTGTTTTGAGCTGGTCCGGATATCGCGGGGAACAACTCAGAAGTTGTCCAGAACGCCCTGTGCTCCGGCTCCTCATTGACTGTCGGTAGGTCGGGAGTTCTTGCATCTGTTGGACATTTCGTCAGGTCGATTTCGCCGGCACACTGCGGACTACAGGACTGCGCACCACCCACATCGGATTCCGGTGCGCTTAGGACATCAAGAAGGAGGGCAACGACCCCCGTTGAGGTGCGCCTAGGAGTACGGTTCCCACGGCAATGACGTCCCCCCGCTCATAGACCCCCATCAAGTCCACGCGGGTGACCACGCAACGGAGCATGCCCATCGTCTCGCATCGCGTTCTCGGTCGGACTGTTGCATGGGCGACAGCAGCGACCACGGGGGTGGATGACGACGGACCTGGCGGGCGGTGTCAGGAACCGGTGGAGTCCAACGTGCTACCACTTCTGCTTGGGGTGTCTCCCGACGCACGGCGGTGGTGAAATGGTGGGCGTGCCAGAATGGCTTCGACCTCGCACGATGCCCAGCGACCTCCCGACCCCGGGCACCGGCCACGAGCTGCCGCCGGTGCGCGGGGACGCCGCCGGGGGCGTGACAGCGATCGGTGTGCTCGTCCTGCCCGGGCGGGCCGTGGTTAGGGGGTGGTGCCGGTCAGCGGTGCCGGTCGTTGCCGGGCCCGGTGGTTCGGGTCTTATCGTGTGGCGCCTTCGGTCACCGGAGCACTCCGAGGCTGCCCCGCGGCCGGGGTGTGCGCATCGGGTACCTGCCGAGGTGGATGGCCCTGCGTCGGGACCTCGGCGGAGGGGAACCATCCCCTGTGCTGGATGAAAAACAGAGTGGTCGCCACGATGATCGCCGGCGCGGTTCCGGCGATCAGGTCCGTCATGGTGTCGAAGTTGGTGATCTGCGCGGTGGTGCCGAGCACGGCATCGGAGGCGAACTCCGCGATCTCCCACAGCAAGGCGACGAAACCGCTGAACGCGACGCTCATCACCGCCGCGAACCAGGGTGGCATCGAGAACCCGTAGCGGCGGCCGGTGATGCCTAGGGCAAAAACAGCCCCGAGCGCGACGACGAATCCGGAGTAGAAGTGCACGACCGTGTCCCACAGCGTCCATATGGCGTAGAAACCCAGTTGGCTTCCTAGGTACGGGCCACCGAGCAGCAGCACGGCGTACAGCCCCTGTAGCCGTGGGGGGATTTCAACGCGCGCCCACCGCTCCACCAGCAGAACCGGGAACGAGGCCAGTAGCAGTGCGACGGGGATGACGGCTGCCGTGAACTCGCCGCGGATGAGCGCGCTGAGTGCGGAGAGTGCGAAAAGGGCTTCGGCCACGATCAGTGGGGTGTGCCGCCTGAGCGCGCCGCTGGACGTCACCGTTTCTCCTATTTCGATGCCTTCACTCATTCAGTCTTCCTTCGCAAAATTTCAAGGGAGGGGGTTCGGGCGCGAAAAAGCACGCAGATGCCCTCCGGCGACGACGAGCGCAGTTCGGGAGCACGAGACACACGGTGGCAATACGGCCGCGACGTGGCACCGAAGACGGGGCAACGGCCAGCCCCGTAGTGCCCAGCCGCCAGCACATCGGGTGGCAGGTCCCCAAGGCCTTCTGCGTGACCGAAGGATCAGGTCGCCGCGAGGCGGTCCAAGCCGACACTCTGGGGGAACGATTGGTAGGTCTCTGACTCTCTGTTTACTGCGCTGGGCTGCTGACGGCCTCGACCCTACCCAATTTAGTTTTGTTAGGCGAATCGAACCATCACTGCAGGTGACGGTGCCGCGAAGCAGAAAAGCCCTCACAACGGATGAAAGTCAGATCGTGAGGGGAGTAGGGTGAAAAATACGGCATCGCCATGGTTGGCTGAGGGCGTTTCGACTACTTCGTTCCGGTAGAAGCTCCACGACGCGCCTTAACGAGTGCAAGGCAACGACGGAGGTCCAATTGGATCGTCGCAGACTCGACTCTAGAGGTTATGACGACCAGGCGCGTCGACAACTTACGGCTGCCTCATGCCAATACTGACGACCCAGGACCTTGCTGCCGAATTGGCCAACTTGCTTAACGAGGTTGTCCAAGGTTGGTCCATTGAACGCACCGAAAACGCGCCACCTAGCGCAGAGCGCGTGGGCTTCGCCGATGTGATCGATGGTCGTTACGAGGCATGGGTTGCTTCGGCCGATCATCGAGAGAGAGTCACCATTGGCCTCCCGACCGGTCGGCTAACTTCGCCGAATGAAATCCGCCTGATCAAAAGAGTTTTGTCGGTTTTCCGATCGGACCTGCAGGTTGTAGGCGATGTATCGGTGGCACAGGATCTATGGAGTGCGTTGGCAGCTACTCAGTTCTTGCGGGCGGCGGCTCGCTTGTCGCCGTTCTCGACCACGCCACTTCTCCGATGGATCAGGATCTTCGAGGCGGCTGCGCGCCAAACATACGAAGGTTCTCGGTTCACCGGGAACGTCGTGCTGGTCAAGCATTTGCCCACGTTCACGAAACGCGCCAGTACTCGATTCCATCCGTTGCATCAACCGCTTTCGTTCGAGCAAGCGCTTCTCAGAGAGAAATGGCTGAAGCCATTCTTGCAAAATGGCAAATTTGCACTTGTCGCCGGTGGTCAAAGAGGTGCTGCCCAAGGCTTCGCTGACACTTCCGGGGAGTGGGAAGATTCCGAGGTTCTGGCCCCGGCTGAGGGTCTGAAAGGTTTGTACGGATTTCTTCGGACGGGCACGTCGATCCTCTCTGCGTCGCCGTCCGGCGACATTCACTTCGCACTGTCGACAGGAGTGACTTTCATCAACTCTCAGGGCAGTTGGCTGTATCAGGACTGGGGTGTGCTGAGGCGCTTACTGGAAGCCCGCCTAGGCGCTGATGTTGCCGAACACGCGCTACGGCTTGTGGCGGGATGCAGGTACGAACGTCGCGGATCGCTCTACGTGTTCTTGGACGCCGACGCAGATCCGTCCGAGATCGTTCCTGACCATGCAAACCCGGACCGAGTTGCGCGCACCCTCCGGGCGTCCGTGTCGGGCGGCATCCTGGGCGATCCGACATCCATCAGAGTTCTGCAAGCGGCCTCCGGTATTGATGGTGCCGTTCTTTTAGATGATCACGGCAGGATCATCGACGTCGCAAGCATGATTACTGAACCCAGCCCTGCAGCGCTTGCTGCGGCGGGACGTCAGGATCTCGAGCGGTTTCCTGGTGCAAGGAGCACCGCGGCGTGGAACGCGAGCATTTGTGGTCTGGCAATCAAAGTTTCTGACGATGGCCCGGTCGATGTCTACGAGCATGGCCTACATGTCTTTCACTCAGGCTGACTGAAGAGGGCGATTACCGACACACTGTGATCTCCCCAAGGCGGTCGGCGCCGTAGCGCACCGTCGGTCGGTACCCACCATTTCATGCACCCTGGGGACGGCAGTCTGCAATCCTCGTCCAGCCGAGCCTTGGCTTTGCCCTTGGCCGGTGCAAAGGCCAGCGCGCCCTGGTGTGCAACGGCGTCAGGTCGCGGACCGGCCCGTCGGCTGCCGCATGGCTGCTGGTCCCCGTCCTGGCCAGGGTGGGGGCCCCGTCTCATGTGGGTGTAAACCCGTTCTGGTGCAGCCTTAACAAGGCCACCCCCCTCCTCAGGGGTCGCCTCCTTGTGCGGATCTCCCTATGGCGTCCGCCCCCCATCTTCAGGGCCTCTCCAAGCAGTCCCGGCCCCCGGGGGCTCTATACCGGAGGCAGCATTGGCTCCAGGCATTTACTACCTAATTTACATGCAGGTCGAGACGTACATTCTGACGCCGCAGATTTCGAGGCGAACCCGTCGAGGTTGCGGGAGCCTTGGTGGTGCTGGCCGCAGCGGGCGGCGGCACGCTGGGCGGGATCCAGAATCGGGGCTGAACATACACAATGGTCCCGCACCAGGTGACTACTACGGAGCGGCGCGGTCCGGCAGGATAAAGAGTATGGATTCCTCCCAGGACCGTGTGCGCCGGACGCCGCAAGCAAACCGCGACCAGCAGAGCGAAGCCGAGGGCGGCGGCCAAGCCCTGGAGCAGGGCGGACCAGGAGAATTCGCCAGAATATTCGTCGGGACCGTCAAATGGGTGGCCGGGGGAATCGTCCTCATCCTTGGAGCAGCAGTTCTTTGGAATATTGCCGGCTACTTGTGGACCGTGGTTTTTCCCATCCTGCTGGCCCTGCTGCTGAGCAGTATCCTGTGGCCCGTCAACCGCCTGCTGCGCAAAGCGCTGCCTAACGCACTGGCGGCGCTGGTGATCATCGTGGCCCTGTTCGCGGTAATCTACGGCATCATACGGTGGATGGTTCCGTCCCTGCTGTCGGAGACCTCCGGGCTGGTGGAGCAGGCCCGGCAAACGCTGACCCAGATCAGTGCCTTCTTCACGGGTCCTCCGTTCAATCTGCAGAACGTGGATTTGAACGAGTTGATCGACACCGGACTGCAACAGGTGCGGGAGAACATCTCGGCCATCCTTTCCGGCATCACCTCCGGGATCTATAGCGGTGTGGGAGCGATCACATCGTGGATCATCATCTTTTTGCTGGTCGTCGTCTTCGTCTTCTTCAGCCTCAAGGACGGAGACAAATTCCTGCCGTGGGTCGCGCACTGGAGCAACGCCCGTGCTTATAGGCATATAAAGGCGGTCTCTGTGAAGGCATGGCAGACGTTATCGGGGTATATTCTGGCTCAGGCTGCCGTTGCCTTCGTAGATGCGGTGTTCATTGGGCTGGGGCTCTGGATCCTGGACGTTCCGTTGGCACTGCCGCTATCGGTGCTGATTTTCTTTTCGGCCTTCATCCCGATCCTCGGAGCCATCGCTAGCGGCGCGTTGGCTGCCTTTGTGGCTCTCCTCTCCGGCGGCTGGACGACGGCGCTCATCGTGCTCGGCATTGTGCTGCTGGTTCAGCAATTGGAGAGCAATATTCTCCAGCCGATGCTGGTGGGGCGCGCGCTCCATATCCATCCCGCCGTCGTGCTGTCGTCGGTGACCGTGGCTGGCACGTTGTTCGGTATCACGGGCGCGCTCTTGGCTGCGCCGGTCACGGCGGTCGGCATCGTCGTGCTGCGGTACGTGCGCGACATCTCATTCACGCCGGCGAGTCCCTCCGCCGATGACGCGGCACATTCCGATGATGGTGCGCCGACGGCCACGGATGAGTCCCGGGACCATGCGACGAACGACGACGGCGCGGGCGGTAGCAGAGCCGTCCGCGACACCGGCGCCGGCCGAGCCTAGGGTCGGCGCTACCCTAGGGATGCTCCAGGAGTACATCCAGCAGAAGGACTTTGTGGCTCTAGTCAGGAGCGATGCGGACTCAACCGTCCAGCGTCGTCAAGAGGTGCTAGAAGCTACAGGGGACACAGAAGGGGCGTAGCTCACAACCAATGGAAATCCCAAGGGTTATTTGGCTACGGAACGTGGTTGAGTTCAGGTTTGCGCTCTAACCTCTGGCCTCTGACGAGTCGTTCGGACGCTCGACGATACACAGACACGCACGCCAGAACGACTAGGGGTAGTCTGTGCGGCTGATTTGGAAGCTGTTTGGGACAACTGCGGCTGCGCATACATCCCTGGTGCGACGACCAGCTCTTGAGCACGCTGCTTCTACTTTGGAGGTATTCCTCGGGTGAGGGTGAAGCGTCGTCCATCAGCGCCCACAGTTCGCGGTCCTGCGCCTCGTATCCTGGTCGTCCGACGCTCTCGAAGGGGTGTTCCAAGGCTTCTTAGGCGCTCCGGACGGCACGATCGACGGGACCCGTCGCCATCGGAGCCGCCGAAGAGGACCGCACCTTCACCTTCCCCGGATCTAGGTCGTACCCCAGCCAGACAGTGCTTGTAGGGATTTAAAGTCATCCGCTCGGCGAGAACTCTCTGGGTGTCAGGAGTTCTCGCCGGGCGGATGGTGTTTGTGGTGCGGGAGTTCGGCCTGTCAGTCCATGCGGACTTTGCCGGGGTCAACGTTCCGGGCGGCGAAGATCAGCAGTCCGGAGGCCAAGATGGGGAGAACACCCCACCAAAGGCTGGCGTTGATCCAGCCGCCGCCGGCGGCGAGGGTAGCGGTGATCAACAAGCCGCCGACGATCGCCCCGATCTGGCCCGAGGCGTTGATGATGGAACTTCCCGTAGCCCGTGTGTGGACGGGGAAGCTCTCGCCGGTGAAGAACAGCAAGGCGGAGAAGGGGCCGATGAGGAAGAACAGCCCGGCGCTGTAAAGCGCGACGATGACCGGGAAGTTCCCGTTCGGGGCCTGGAGCATGATGAAGAACGAGACGGCGCACAGGATCCAGCCGATCCCGATCGCGTTGCGGCGCCCAATCCGGTCGCCCAGCCAGCCGTGGAACAGGTAACCGGCGAAGGCTGTGGCATTGGAGATGACAAGGATCAACAGTGCGTTGTCGAACTCGAGATTCTTGCCGTCCGGGGCCGAAAGCAGTGACGTGCCGAGGATCGAGAAGGCGAGGACGCCCAGCCAGTTCAGGAGGAAGGCGCCGCCGATGGTCAGGGTGGACCGCAGCGATTCCCCGCGGAAGACCGAGACGAGCGGACTTGCCTTCTCAGAGACATCGATTCCGTATTTCCGACCGAGCTGCTGCGCTTCTTCCAGTCGACCTTCCTTGATCATCTGCTCGATCTGGTGACGGTGGGCGAACTGGGGACTTTCCTTGAGCCAGCGTCCGGCGATGATAATGAAGACGGCGGGAAAGGCGGCCACGATGAAGCAGAGCACCCACCCGCCAATGGGGAACAGCAGGTAGACAGATCCGGCAGCCAGTACGGCGCCGACAGGCCAGCCCGACTGGACGAGCGAGTAGATGAGACCGCGTCGGCGCGCCTTGGCCGGATCGCTGTGGTGGGCGAACATCTCGTTGAGGTAGGCCGCGTTGATGGCTTGTTCTGCGTAGCCGAGGCCGGCCAGTGAACGCACCAGGACCAGGAAGACGAGTCCGAGGCCGGCGGCGATGCCAACGACCAACCCGACCATGGCGGTCAGCAGTGAGGCGACGGCGGCACCGGCGACGGCGATCAGGATGCCCTTGCGGCGGCCGATCCGATCGACGATAGGTCCGATCGCGAAGGCCACGAGCGCAGTGCCGGCAGTTACCCAGGTGTTGATCTCCGTGGACTGGGCCGCGCTCCATCCAAGGTCTGACGCCAGCTGTGGCAGGAGGTTGCCGAACAGGACGAAGTCATAGACGGCGAAGGTCCAGGCGAAGAAGCAGATCCAGGTGGCCAGCCGGACGTCCTTGGGCCTGACATCGGATTCGACGAATTGCGAGGTTGGAGCAGTGGACATGACGGTTCCTTTTTCGCAGGAATAGGTGGGCGATGTGATGAGTACGGAACGAAGGGTGCGGCCTGGAGGCCAGCGTCACAAACTGGCCTCCAGGCCGTCCTCTTACTGCTGCAACTCCTCGATCAGCTTGTGGAGCTGAGCTCGGCGACTAATACCTCGCGACGGTCGGCGGTGGCCTCCAGATCGACCGTGAGCTGGCCGCCGACCTCCTTGAGGACCACGCCGTAGTCCCGGGTGGCCGCCTCGGCGGTCGTGAAGCCGTCCAGCACGTCCTCGAGGACCTTCAGCGGGTCCCGCTGGTGCGGGTCGCCGAAGCCGCCACCGCTGGGCACGGTGATCTGGAGGGAGTCGCCAGCCAGCAGTTGGCGACCGGTGACCTTGGACGGCCAATACTCCTCGCCCGCCCGGCCGGGGTTCTTCACGAGTGAGGCGTTCAGGCCGTCGTGGCCGCCGTAGGCGCCCCACGGCAGATCGGACTCGTGGCGTTCACCCTCGCACGTGACCGCGGTGTCGGTCAGGAAGGTGTTCTCCCGGACGATGCCGATGCCGCCGCGGAACTCGCCGGCCGCCGCGGGCTCGGAGCGCAGTTCGTAGCGGTCGGTGCGCATCGGGAACCGCCACTCGAGCTCCTCGATCGGGTTGTTGCGGGTGTTGGCGATGAGGTTGTCCACAGAGTCCGGCCCGTCGCTGGTGGCGCGGGCGCCGTAGGAGCCCTCGTTGACCTCGAGGTAGACCCAGTACTCACCCTGCTTCTCGTCCCATCCGGAGTAGGAGATGAAGTGGATGTGGGCCGAGTTGCCGGCTGTGACGCGTTCGGGGATCACAGGAGCGAGGGCCCGCAGGGCGAGGTCGACGGCGCGCTGCACCTGGGAGAACCGCGAGAAGGTCGCGGCCGGGTACTTCGGGTTAAAGATGGTGCCTTCCGGGGCAATTACCTTCAGCGGTTTGAGCATCCCCTCGTTCTGGGGCACGAAGACCGGGAAGGCGACCTCGTCCAGAAACATCATGCGGGTGATGAACGTGAACGCCGAGACCGTCGTGCCTTCGAAAGCGCAGTTGTACGCGGTGGGCACCTGTTCCGAGGACCCGGTGAGGTCGTAGGTGATCTCGTCGCCCTCGACGATCACCTTCACGACGATCGGCAGCTTCTTGCCGTAGTTGCGGCCGTCGTCGTCCAGGTAGCCGACCTCCGTCTCGTAGACGCCGTCAGGAATCTTGGCGATCTCTTGACGCAGCATCCGCTCCGAGTAGTCGATCCAGCTCTGGCCGGCCTCCCGGACCGCGCCGAAGCCGTAGCGCTCGATGAGGGCGAGGTAACGGGACTTGGCCAGTTCGCAGGCGGCTATCATCGCCTGGAAGTCGCCCTCGTTGGAGGTGGGCGTCCGGGTGTTGTTAAGGATGTGCCGGATCAGCGACTCCTGCCGGACGCCCTTTTCGTAGACCTTCACCGCCCGGAAGATGGTGCCTTCGGACTGAACGTCCTGGATGTCTACCATCAGCCCGGAGAACGCACCGCCGTTGTCGATCAGCTGCCCCGACGCGCCGGCGAAGCCGACCAGTTCCCCGTCATGGAAGATCGGTTCGATGATCGCCACGTCCGGGGAGTGAGTGGCGCCCAGGTACGGATCGTTGTGCAGGATGACGTCGCCCTCATGGATGTCGTCGCCGAGGACCGAGATCACGCCCTTGACGATCTTGGGCATGGAGCCCATGAACATCGGCGTGGAGTCGGACTCGGCCAGCACGTTGCCGTCCTTGTCGAACAGGCCTGCGCCGAGGTCCTCGGATTCGCGGATGATCGAGGAGTAGGCCATGCGGAACAGCACCGACGCCATTTCCTTTGCGGCGGAGTTCAGGGCGCCGCCGATCACGCGCATCAGGATCGGGGTGGCCAGTTTCTCGGCGGTCTGGGTGGCGGCCGGGCAGTCGATAACCAGGTTCCCGGCCGAGTCCACTGCTCCGGAGAACCCGGGAGGAATGACCGTTGTGGAGTCATACTGTTCGATGATGGCTGGGCCGGTGAAGGTGGTGCCCACGCCCATCCTGTCGCGGTCGTAGAAGCCGGTGTCCAGGGTGACCGGCTTGCCATCCTGTTCGAAGGTCACTGGGCGGGTCTCGATCAGGGCTTCGGCGAGGGAACCGGTCTTTGTTGCCTCGGGCGTGGGCAGGTCATCCATCACGGCGCTGGCCTCCACGCGGATGTTGATGACCTCGACGGTGCCGTTCTTGAAGCGGTGGCCGTACTCCTCGAAGTGGGCGTCGTGGAAGGCGGCCTCGGCCTGGTCCAGCCAGGCTTGGTTGATCGGCCCCGCGGGGGCATTGAAGCGGATCTCGTATCCCTGGCCCTCGTAGCGTGCGTCGGCGAGCCAGCCGAGCTTGCGGCGGTCGGTCGGCACGTCCTCGGCGTCCAGTTGGGCGTTGGCCTCGCGCTCCAGTTGTTCGTAGGAGGCCTGGATGGCGGCAGGATCGGCGTTGCTGAACGTGAACCGTCTGGTAGCGACGAACTCGTATTTCTCATCGGTGGCCAGCAGGCCGGTAGCGGCGATGATGCCGGGGTGGGCGGGGACCAGCACCTTCGGGACCTCCAGCTCCGCGGCGATCTCGCAGGCGAACAAAGCGCCGGCACCGCCAGCGGCAACGAGGGTGAAGTCGCGCGGGTCGTAGCCACGGCGTACGGAGTTTTGCTCGATTGCCTGGGTCATGCCGAACTTCTGGATCTGCAGGGCGCCGAGGGCGGCTTGGTCCACGGACATATTGAGCTTTTCTGCGAGACCTTCCATGGCCTTCCGGGCGCCATCGAGATCCAGATCCATGCCTGAGCCGGCCAGGACGCGGTCAGGCCGCATCCGGCCCAGCAGCATCTGGGCGTCGGTCGACGTCGGCTCTGTCCCGCCCCGGCCGTAGCAGACGGGGCCCGGGTCGGCGCCGGCCGACTGCGGCCCGACGCGGAAAACCCCGCCAGCGTCGACGTAGGCGATCGAGCCGCCGCCGGCGCCGATGGTGTCGATGTCCACCATCGGGACCATCGCCTGGTGGTCGCCGATCTTGGTGTCCAGCAGGTGACGCATTCGCAGCTCACCCTGGTAAGCCACACCGATGTCCGCCGAGGTTCCGCCTATGTCCAGGGTGACGACGTTTTCAAAGCCGGACTGACGTCCGGCCCACATGCCACCGATCAGACCCCCGACCGGTCCGGACATCATCAGCGTAACGGGACGCTTGGCAGCCTCCTTGATCGGGACCATACCACCGGAGGACTGCATCAGCAGGATCTCCCGCTGGTAGCCCAGGCCTTCGGCCTGCTCCTGCAGACGATACAGATAACGCGAGACTCGGGGCCCAACATAGGCATTCAGCGCGGTGGTGGAGAACCGCTCATACTCCCGGTACAGCGGCACGATGTCGCTGGACAGGGACAGGTAGGCTTCGGGAAACTCATCGGCGACGATTTCCCCAATCCGCTGTTCATGGGCGGGGTTCAGGTAGGAGTGCAACAGGCAGACGGCGATGGCCTCGACGCCTGCCGCCTTCAGCTCGCCCACTCGCTGACGGACTTCGTCCTCGTCCAGGGGTACCAAGACGTCACCGTTCGGAGCGGTGATGCGTTCCTTGACGGTGAGCCGATGCCGGCGTTTGATCAGGGGCTTGGTCTGCCACGGCAGATCCTGCTGAAGCGAGAAGTTGTACGGCTTCTTGTGACGGGCAATATGCAGGATATCCCGGAAGCCCTCGGTGGTAATCATCCCGACTTCCGCACCGGTGTGCGTGAGCGCGGTGTTCGTGGCCACCGTCGTCCCGTGCACCAGCTGGTCGATCTCTGAGAGAGAGACGCCGGCCTTCGCACAGAGTTTCCTGATGCCGTTGACTACGCCCTCGGATGGGTCATGCGGAGTGGATGAAACCTTTTCCACAACGGCGATGCGCTGGTCGTCGTCTGAGAAATACAAGTCGGTGAAAGTGCCGCCGACGTCTACTCCGATGCGCTTCATAATGGGTCCTTTCGAAAGTGAGGCTCAGGACTGCGTTGATGGGGACTGGGTTGATGGGGAATACTCGGGGCCTCTCGTCCGGTTCGCCCTGCCCCGGACGGGCCGTCCAGTGGGCCGGATCCTCGTCCGGCAGCATTGCTGTGACTCGGGTCACAGCGTGTTGCTTGCCTAGAAATATAGTTCCCTTCCGAGCAACAAGCAATGGTTTCTTGTGTTTTTCCTTCTGCGACGAGGCGGCGCCCAGGCCTGTTGCGGCATTTGCTGCTCGCTTCAGCAAAAACCCCGCCGGCCCGGCGCGGCGAATCCAGGCCCCGGCAGTCTCCGACGGAGGTGAGCGGACGGGCGGAAGTGGACAGTTGCCCCGGCCTGCTGCCGCCTCAGCCGCTCCACGACGGCTTCACCAGCCGCAACAGTCCCTCACGTCCAGTCATCAGCCCACCGCCCGTTCGGCTGTGGATGCATCATGGACCAAACTTTGAGCGCAGCTTGAACACCCTGAAGCAGTGGCGGTCCCTGGCCACCCGGTTCGACAAGCTCGCCTTGACCTTCCGGGCAGCGGCCGTCCTGCAGGCCGCCGTCATCTGGGCCGGGCAATAACAGCATAAGGAGACACCCCCTAGCGCGCGATTTCACGTCGTTACTACCAACACCCCTCCCTTGCCGGGCTGCCGGGGTGACGCACTCGCCGACGCTCGCCCCGACCGGGCAGTTGGTCCGAGGGGACACAGTTTCGGAGAATTTCTGGTGCTGCGCCGGTCCGTGCGCTACAGTAGTCAACACAGCAACCAAGTTGCTCGGTTAGCAACACATTACCCGTGAGAGTGGAGAGAGCCATGACAGTTACGTCCAACGACATCGAAGCCCGTCTTGCAGCAGTGCTGGAGGAGGCGTTCGAAGCCGGCACGGGCATCTACAACGAGCGCGGCTTCAAGCGCCGGATCGGCTACGGCAACCGCCCCGCCGTCATCCACATCGACCTCGCGAACGCCTGGACCCGTCCGGGCCACCCGTTCAGCTGCCCGGGCATGGAGGAGATCATCCCGAACGTCCAGCGGATCAACGAGGCTGCGCGCGCCAAGAAGGTCCCGATCTTCTACACCACGAACGTGTACCGCAACCGCGACGCCGCCTCCGGCACGAACGACATGGGCCTGTGGTACTCGAAGATCCCCACGGAGACCCTTCCGGCGGATTCCTACTGGGCGCAGATCGACGACCGCATCGCGCCCGCAGACGGAGAGGTCGTGATCGAGAAGAACCGCGCCTCGGCGTTCCCGGGGACGAACCTCGAGCTCTTCCTGACCTCCAACCGCATCGACACCCTGATCGTGACCGGTGCGACCGCGGCCGGGTGCGTGCGCCACACCGTCGAGGACGCCATCGCGAAGGGGTTCCGCCCGATCATCCCCAGGGAGACCATCGGCGACCGTGTCCCAGGGGTGGTGCAGTGGAACCTCTACGACATCGACAACAAGTTCGGTGACGTGGAGTCCACGGATGCGGTGGTGGATTACCTGAACGGCCTCCCGCAGTTCGAGGACACGGTCCCGAAGACCCTCTCGGATCCCCAGCCCGAGGTCGAGGCCCCCGCGGATCCGGCCTGAGCCCCACCGTACTGTCGGAGTCCCGCGGGCCGGCATTCCCATGCCGACCCGCCGACAGCCCGGCACCCCTCAGTGGGTGCCGGGCGTGGTGTCCTGGAACCTGTTCGACATGGACTCCAAGTTCGGTGACGTCGAGCCGCGGGAGAACGTCATTCGGTACCTGAACAACCTGCCCGACTTCGCCGACACCGTCCCCGCCCCGGCGATCCTGGTGGTCAAGGCCCCATGGCCTGATCGGATCCCCCACGCCAGGCGCACCGTACGAAGGCTGCAGCCGGCAACCGCACGCCCCGGCGACCAGGGAGGAAGAACGCATGCCGGACCCACAAACCACCGCTGACAAACCGCAGGGGGCGGCAGCATCGCTGCTCAACGGTCTTGCGGTCCTCGAGGCCTTCTCCGTCGCCCAACGTTCCCTCCTGGGCGTCACCGAGATTTCCGAGCTGGTCGGCCTGCATAAGAGCACCGTCTCCCGGATGCTCACCGGCCTGACCGAAGCCGGCTACGTTCAGCGCGACGACGACACGGGACGGTACCGCCTCGGGCTCGGGATGATCGGGCTGGCCGGACCGCTGCTGGCGGAGCTCGACGTCCGCCGCGCCGCACTGCCGAACCTCGAAGAACTGACCGAGGCCACCGGGGAGACGGCCGCGATCGCTGTCTGGAACGGCACCAATGTAGTCGTCGTGGAACAGACGGCCAGCCCGCACCAGGTTAAGCACAGCGCATCGATCGGTACGCGCTACAACAAGTTCGCCAGCTCCTCCGTCCGCGTCTTCCTCGCCGAACTGCCGCCGGAGGAAGTCGCCCGCCTGCTGTCGGGAGGGATCATCCTGCGGGACAGCTACCGGGGACTCGACGACCCGGCCCACGACCATCTGGCCGGCGTGCGCGATCACGGCTTCGCGGTCAACGACGGCGAGACCACTTTCGAAGAATATGGTGTCTCTGCCCCCGTGCGGGACTACCGGGGTGCCGTCGTCGGCTGCATCACCGTCAGCGCGCCACGGTCGAGGTTGCAGTTTCAGGCCAGCCAGCCGATCCTGCGCGATGCGGTGCTTCAGGCGGCCGAACGCGTGTCGGCCCGGCTGGGCAACCGGCCAGCGGAAAACAAATCCAGTGGGCTGACTGCCGTTGTGGCTCCTTTAGGGAAGCTGGCGGCGCCACTGCGTCCGGCAGCCAGTGTGGGGTAGGTGAAGTCCGCGAAGGACGCCCGGCGCACCCGGGAGGTCTGTGGGCTGCTACACGGCGTTGCTGACGTCCGCCGAAGCAGGGCGGGCGAACCAGCCCGGAAAGGGGAGATCCTTCCGCTTACCCGCCGGATTGGTCGCAGCGATGGACTGCCAGGATTGGGTCCTTCCCGTGTCTCAGCTCGCAGCCGACCAGCCCAGGCGGATGGATACTTCCGAGGCGGCATGTTGCACGGCTTGAACCAGGGTGTCCCTGGTGCCGTTCTTATGCACGCGGGAACGGGGAGCAGATGCCGTGATGCAACCAACCACCCGGCCCCGGTAATCCCGAACCGGAGCGGAGACCCCAAACTCCTCCTCGGTGGTCGAACCGTCGTTGACGGCGCATGCCTGACGGGCGACTTCCAGCAGGTGGGCCGTGTGATCCAACGGCAGGCCATCTCCCGCCATGCGTAGTATCCGGCCGGAATCGATCAGTTCGGTCGCGAGGCCCGGGGCCAGTTCCGCCAGGAAGACCCGCACCGAGGAGCTCTCAAACTTGTTGTATCGGGTTCCGATGGTGGCGGTGTGTTTGACCTGATGCGGGCTGGCAACCTGCTCCACGACGATGGCCTCATGACCATTCCAGACCGAGATCGCGCTGGTTTCCTGGGTGCTTTCGGTTAACTGCTCCAAATACGGAACCGCTGCACGGCGGACATCCAGGTCTGCCAGTAAAGGACCGGACAGCGCAATGAGGCTCAGTCCGAGCCGATACCGGCCCGTCTCCTCATCCCGCTGGACATACCCAGCCTCTGCCAGACCACCAAGAATACGTGACACCGTGCTCTTGTGGAGGCCCACGCGCTGAGCGACCTCGGTCACACCGAGAACCGGCTTTTGAACGGAAAAGGCTTCCAACACAGCAAGACCATTCAACAACGAAGCCGCAGCTCCCTGGACCTGCCCGTTGTCCTGCCTCGGCCTGCCTGCCATCTGCATCCTTTCGCGTGGCGTGACCTCCCGCCACTCCTGTTGGCCATCATATGCCGCAGCCTCAGCGCAGATACGGAAGATGCGGTGCCTGGCAATTGCCAAGTAAGTCACGTCACCAGAGCACCGCCCGAGCCAGCTCGGAGCGCGTCAGAGAGCTGGCTCACCGGGGTGCTAAGACGAAACGACCTCAGGGGCTTGGTGATGGGCTCGCCCCACGTTATGTCCAAACTCACGGGAGGCCACTGATAATTTTTTATTAGCCGAGTAGGAGTCCATGTAGCACCTGTTGTACAGCTGAGGGCTGGGCCCCCTGTGGTGTTGAAATACCATTTACGCAGGCGACGGACTGAGAAACCGAGCGCCTGCTGTAGCGTCATGACACAATGATACTTTTTTCCATCTTGGCGCCAATCCTTGGCCTTTAGCCATGAGTGCGGGTTTTTGTTGTATGGGGAACAGTTCCGGGTCGGTATTCCGGGCTATCTTTATCGGTGTCGTTACTGGGATTGCCAGCGCAAGCGCCCGTCCGAAGCCGGGGCGCAAACCATTGGAACCGAGAGCGCTTGGATGTCGCTGCGAGTCATTCCTCCGAGGTCAAAGGGCGCCTGGCAAACATCGAAGAAGCATCAACGGATGATTTCTACCGAGAGCTTGAGACCTACCTCCTATGACGCAGGATCTGAGCGGCGCATGTCCACGATGCGATGCAAACGCTGGTGAAGTTTGCAGAACGAAGACTGGACGCCCCTCTCGCACATGCACGCAGATCAGAGGTTATTCGGCTACGGAACGTGGGTGGAATTTAGATTTAATGTTTAGTTCCTGATCTCCCTGAGCCTCCCGGCACCATGGCTGCCAGAATCTCGTCGGGGTCCCTGCTTGCCCTGGCGGCGTCAGATTGTCAGCTGGGGAGCACCGATGCCCCGTGATGCCATGGCCGCAGGCCGGGAGGTCTTCGCGGGATCGAAGTTTCAAACCATCACGCCGGGCAACGAGCGCCTGCGCGCGGCGTCTACGGGAGTACTTGTCCGCATGTTGTTCGCGCAGTTCAGAGCTGACTTTCGCATTAGCTGCGAGAATTGCTCACCTGGTGCGGAAGCGCTCGAACATGCCGACCCGGATGAGTGGTTCAGCCTTCGTGGCTCGCTAGTGTGCCCCATGGATGTATTTGCTCTCTATCGAGAGGCGACGGTCCCATGGCCTAACGCATCGGTTGAGAGAATCTCGGCTATCGGCCTTCGCGGAGGCAGGGACGTAGGTTGAGAACCCTGTTTGGGGTTCCCAATCTCGACCATTTAGCCTCCCGTCCACATGGGAATCATGAGCGCAAGCAGCAAGAGCAGCAGCAATGCGCCGAGGCTAGACGGGATCCAGTACCACTTGGACATCTGTAGTCCGAACAGTGAGAACACCACGGCACCAGCTACGGCGACAACCACAATCGCGTTGTCGGTGACGAAAAAGAGGACCAACGAAGCCAAAATCACAACCGTCGCCGTGATTGGTCCAGCAGTAGGTCGCCCTGGGCTTACGACTGCCGCCATGGTCTCACCTTACGTTTGGCATTGTGCCTGACCGGGATTCCGGCGCTGCTGCATTAATCCACTTCAGGTGCCGTCCGGGGTTGCTTCGTAACCTTCCGGTTGGGGTCCTGTTCGACGCCCCTTAGCGCGTGCCCCGCTCTGTTGGTAGAGCGCCAGCACGACGGCCAGCATTGCTGCGGCGGCGATCTGCTGCCACTCTCCCTCGAACGCCTTGAGCTTATCCGAGCCGGAGGCGTTAAAGGACCCGTGAAGGAGGCCGACGATGAGGATGCTTCCGCCCGTGCCCAGATACACCATGCCCGCCAGGAGCCTGAAAATCGGAGCGAAGAGGAACAGGACCGCCCAGTTGAAAAGCACCTCCCGAACGGGCGTCCCGGTGAAGCCCTTATCCGCGAAGGCGAGGGGGAGATGGATCAGGGCAAAGGGTAAGGCTGTCAGCAGCGAGCCGGAGATCAGGCCCCACCGCTCCATCAGCCGGTGCTGTACCACGGCGGTCCAGGCCAGTTCCTCCCAGATATTCGCAAGAATAGCCCCGACGAGGATGGCATTGAGGAAATAGTTGCCCGTTTCAGCGGCCCATCCGGCTTCCGGTTGCTGAAAAGACCCGGTTGCCGCAGCGATCAGCAGTGTCAGCACGGGTATGGCGAGCAGGGCGGCGATATACCAGCCGACGCCTACCTGCCAACGGACAGCCTGCCGAAAGAGGCCCCGGACGGCCTCCCTGCCGCCTGAGGCTGCGGTAACCAGGACCGCAGTACCCAGCAGGATCAGCAGTTCTGCCAGGAGCCCGGGCAAAACATTGCCCAGCAAAACGATCGATATCACCTGCGCAGCCCAAGTCAGCCCGATCGCAATGACCACAAAGGCAGTTACCGGATGCCGGGCGATCAGGCTTCCCGCATGGCCTCCGCGGGGAGATGGCGCCGGTTCGGCTCTCGAAGGATCTTTACCCATGCTCACCCCCATCCATGATCAAGCGGCCAAACTCGACTCCCAGGGACTGCTAACGGGTGGCGGCTAAGGGTCGAGCGGGCGGTATGGCCACACTTTTCTCCGCTGCCGGACCTGTGTCAAGCGCTGAAATCCCGATCGGGCACGCTCACCGGAAGCATCCCCGGGGATGCTGGAAGGGTCCATGGTTGTCGCGGGACTGGCTGCACGCCTACCCACTGCTCACCGGTGTCGAGTTAGTCACCCATGGACGGTCTGATGGCCTCGCTCCATGAAATCTGGAGTCTCCGAGGAGTCCTTAACCGCCGGGGCGCTGTGGAGTTCCGGTCAATCTTCTGAGAAAGAGCCCAAACGATCGACGCAAACAGGCAGGTCACTCGGAGTCTGGGCGCCTGCGGTTGCGCTTGGTCTCGGAGCGCAACCGTTTTCCTTCGAGCCGGCGATGCCGCGAGCCAGCCGTGGGGCGGGTTGCCCGCCGGACGACAGGAGGGATCACTGCGTCTCGAAGGAGAGCTACGAGGCGTTGCCGCGCCGCAGCCCTGTTTAGCCGCTGAGTTCGGTGCTCCGAGGCGCTGATGGTGAGCACCGTGCCCGAGATCCTCTCGGAGAGCCTGGCGATAGCGCGTTCGCGCTGGACCTCGCTGAGCGCCGTTGTCGTGCCCAGATCGAGACTGAGTTGCACACGGGAGTCGGCAGTGTTGACGCTCTGGCCGCCGGGGCCGGAGGCTCGGGAGAACTGCTCGATCAGCTCTCCCGCCGGTACCCGGAGGCCGCGGGGCGCGCCGGGTCCCGGAGGCACATGCAGGTCGTCCACAGGATTATTGTGCCGCAACGCCGACGCGGCGGATGGCTGACAGAGGGCTTCTTTTTTGTCCTCTCGGCTCGCTAGCATGTCGCGCATGGCCATCAAACTGGAGAACGTCGGTATCGCCGTTCGCGACCTCGAAGCAGCCATCGCCTTTTTCACCGACCTCGGACTCACGGTCCTCGGCCGCGACACGGTCAGCGGTGATTGGACCGACACCGCCGTCGGGCTTGATGGCAACCACGCCCACATCGCGATGCTCCAGACCCCGGACGGTCACGGCCGGCTCGAGCTCTTCGAATACCTTCACCCCGAAGCGATCGAGTCTCCGCCCACCCGCCCCAACGAGATCGGCATGCACCGCGTCGCTTTCTCAGTCGATGATTTGGACAAGGCCCTTGAGACAGCCGCGAAGCACGGCTGCCGTCCGCTTCGCGGGGTGGCGACCTATGAGGACGTCTATAGGCTCACGTACGTCCGCGGCCCCAGCGGCATCATCGTGATGCTCGCCGAGGAACTGAAGAAGAACTGACCGGTGCCGATGTCGCCGTGGGAACCCGGCACACCCAGCATGAAGGGCGGAACGATCATGGGAACCCTCGCCTATGTCGCGACAACGTCCATCGACGGCTACGTCGCCGATGCCGACGGCGATTTCCAGTGGACGGGCCCGAGCGACGCGGTGTTTGCCGTGCACCTCGAGCGCATGGCCGAGGTGTCCACCGAGGTGCTCGGGCGAAGAACCTATGCGTTGATGGGGTACTGGGACACCTATCCGGACGCCGAGGACCGTCCTGTGGCTGAGCGGGAGTTCGCCCGGCGCTGGCGCGGCATAGACAAGGTCGTGGTGTCGTCGACAATGACTGCCCAAGAGCTCACCTCGGACCGGGCACACATCGTGCCGCGCCTGAGCTTGGTCGAGCTGCAGCGGGTCGTGGAGCGTGCGAAGGGTGTGGTCGGGATCTTCGGGCCCACGGTTGCGGCAGACGCGATCCGTGCGGGCCTGGTTGACGACTTCCGGTTCTTCGTGGTGCCGAAGATGGTGGGCGGAGGCCTGCGCGCGCTGCCCGACGACGTGCACCTCGACCTGAGCCTTACCGAACACAGAATCTTCGACAACGGCATCGCGTACCTGCGATACGTGCCTCGACAACCCGCCAAGGCACCATAAGGATGGAGGGGTGCCTGTCATCGGATTCCATGCATCCCACGAACAGATCTCGCCCGCCCAGCTGCTGCAGGACGTGAAACTGGCAGAGGAAGCGGGTTTCGACGCCGCCATGTGCTCGGACCACATCGAGCCGTGGTCCGCGCGCCAGGGGCATTCCGGCTTTGCCTGGTCTTGGCTCGGTGCGGCGCTGGCCACCACCGCGCTACGCTTCGGCGTCGTCACCGCTCCCGGCCAGCGCTACCACCCGGCGATCCTTGCGCACGCCTCGGCCACCCTGGCCGTCATGTTTCCGGGGCGGTTCTGGATGGCGCCGGGCAGCGGCGAGAACTCCAACGAGCACATCACGGGCGACGGCTGGCCCTCCAAGGACGTGCGCCAGCAGCGGCTGGAGGAGTCCGTGGAGGTGATACGCCGCCTGCACGACGGCGAGGAGGTCACCCACCGCGGGCTGGTCACCGTGGAGCACGCCCGGATTTGGGAGGTGCCGGAGCCCAAGCCCGAGCTGATCGCCCCCGCCATCAGCGTGGAGACCGCCCGCCGCGCCGCGCGCTGGGCGGACGGGCTGATCACCGTCAACCAGCCGCCGGAGCAGCTCAGGAAGGTCCTCGCCGGCTATAGGGACAATGGCGGCCGCGGGAAGGCCGCGCTGCAGGTGCACCTGTCCTGGGCGCCGTCGGAGGAAGCCGCCGTCGAAATCGGCTTGGACCAGTGGCGCTCCAACACGTTCGCCCCGCACGTGGCCGCGGACCTGGCCACGGCCGGCCACTTCGACGCCGTGAGCGAGCACGTCGGCGAGGACCAGCTGCGCACGGCGGTCAATGTGTCGGCCAGCACGGGCCGGCATGTGGAGTGGCTGCAGGAATACCTGGATCTGGGCTTCGACGAGCTGTACCTGCACTTCGTGGGCCAGGAGCAGAGGCCCTTCATCGAGACGTTCGCCGGCGAGGTCCTGCCGAAGCTGCGCTGACGGACTGCCCTGGACCGCCCGGACGGAAAGCGAGGAGAAGCCCGTGAGGATTACCGACACCTCCGACCTGTGGTGGAAGACAGCTGTTGTCTACTGCCTGGACGTGGAGACGTACTTCGATTCCGACGGCGACGGCGTGGGAGACTTCGCCGGCCTGGCCCAGCGCGTGGACTACTTGGCCGAACTGGGCGTCACCTGCGTCTGGCTGATGCCCTTTTATCCGACGCCCGAGCGTGACGACGGCTACGACGTCATGGACTTCTACGGCGTGGACCGGCGGCTGGGGGACCATGGGGACCTGGTGGAGTTCCTGCGCACGGCCCGGGACCGCGGCATGCGGGTCATCGCGGACCTGGTGGTCAACCACACCTCCGACCAGCATCCATGGTTCCAGTCCGCGCGCCAGTCCACAGACAGTCCTTACCGGGACTACTACGTGTGGCGGTCCGACCCGCCGCCGGACACCTCCCAGGAGGTTGTGTTCCCGGACCAGGAGCAGTCCATCTGGACCAAGGACAAGCCCACGGGGGAGTGGTACCTGCACCGCTTCTACAAGCATCAGCCGGACCTGAACGTGACCAATCCCGAGGTCAGGAACCATATCGCCAAGGCCATGGGCTTCTGGCTGGAGCTGGGGCTTGACGGTTTTCGGGTGGACGCGGTGCCCTTCTTCCTTGAAACCACGGGGCAGGACGGGTCCGGGCTGCCGGATCCGCACGAGTTCCTGCGGGACCTCCGCCGTTTCCTGAGCCGCCGCCGCGGCGGCGGAATCCTGCTGGGCGAGGTCAACCTGCCCTACGAGGACCAGCTGACCTTCTTCGGCGGCAGCGACGGCGACGAACTGAACGTGATGTTCGACTTCATCCGCATGCAGAACATGTACCTCTCCCTAGCCCGGCAGGACGCGCGCCCGCTGGCGAAGGCCCTGCAGGGCAGGCCGGCCACCAACCCGGACAACCAGTGGGCTACCTTCGTGCGCAATCACGACGAGCTGACGCTGGACAAGCTCACCGAGGAGGAGCGCCAGGAGGTCTTCGCGGCCTTCGGGCCCGAGGAACAGATGCAGCTTTACGGCCGCGGACTCAAGCGCCGACTGCCTCCGATGCTGGGCGGGGACCCGCGCCGGATCAGGATGGTGTATTCGCTCCTGTTTTCCCTGCCCGGCACCCCGGTGCTGTACTACGGCGAGGAGATCGGCATGGGGGAGAACCTGGACGCGGAAGGCCGCCTGGCCGTCCGCACTCCCATGCAGTGGACGAACGGTCCGAACGCGGGCTTCTCCACCGCGGAGCCCGGACAGCTGATCTCGCCGATGGTGGACGGGGGCTTCGGCCCGCAGTTCGTCAACGCCGCCCAGGCCAAACGGGATCCGGATTCGCTGTGGAACTTCATGGCTACGTTAATCAAGCGATACCGCGAGTGCCCGGAACTGGGCTGGGGGCACTTCGAGATCCTCAACCAGCCGGAGAAGTCCGTGCTGGCCCATCGCTGCACCTGGGAGGAGTCCAGCATGGTCCTGCTGCATAACCTCTCGCCCGATCCGGTCACCGTCGCGCTGGACCTGGCCACGGAGGACCGGCCCGCGGAAATGCTCCAAGCCGTGCCGCTGCTGGACCTGCTGGGCGACGCGGACGTGAAAATCGCCGAGGACGGCACCTGCACCCTGCCCCTCGAGGGGTTCGGCTACAAGTGGCTGCGCCTGCAGCATCCCGAGGACCGGCGGCTTCCGTAGGCCGGCGTGAAGGACGACGGCGCGACGTCCTGACCGGGCACGGCAAGGTTACGGCGTCCCGGCGGCGGGAGGCAGCCAAGGACGACGGCGCCAGAAGGCGTCGGCGACCCACTGCTTCAGGGGCCAAACACCATCCCTTGTACTGCGCCCACGTGACCATTCTGCGACTGCAAGTAGACCTACCGCTGACGAAGGGCAGGCATTATTGTCGAGTCCCGGTATTGTCCGCAGGCGCTGAGGGGTGCCTACTGGTGGGAGGAGCCCGAACCAGCGGTATGGCTTGCCGGAGGTTGTGTCCACCCTCGAAATTGCGCCGGTAATAAGCAGCGGCAGGCGAGGCTCCAGCTAATAACCATTGGAGGTAACATGTTCGCTCGAGTCAGCACTTACCGAGGCAGCCAGGACACTTCCAGCGGGCCCCCGGAGGAGCTCGTCAAACGGGTGCTGGAACTCCCGGGTTGCCGGGGCTTCTATTTCATGAACGGTAAGGGGAACGGCAAATCCTTATCCATCGCGCTGTACGACACGGAAGAAAACCTGGCTGCAAGTAAGGAAAAGGCGAAGAGTCTCCGCTCTGAGGCAAGCAACTCCCTAGAGTTGGAGATCCTCGAAGTCGAAGAGTACGAAGTCGCCACCGCCGAGCTCAACGACTAAGCGCATGCATCCAGGCGGTCGGATGATCAGGGTACGGCCCGGTGGCGCGGGCTGTTCGGGTTCATGAGTGAGTGCTTGCGGCTGTACAGCAGGTAGATGACCAGGCCGATGATCAGCCAGATCAGGAAGCGCACCCAGGTTTCCCAGTCCAGCTGCAGCATCAGGAACCCCGAGGCCAAGACACCGAAGGCGGGGACCACCGGCATCCACGGCAGCCGGAAGGTCCGCGGCACTTCCGGCCGAGTGCGCCGCAGCACGATCACGGCGACGCAGACCACCACGAAGGCGGCCAGAATGCCGATGTTGGTCAGGTCGGCCACGGCACGGATGGGGAACACCCCGGCCAGCAGCGCTGACGCGATGCCGGCGATCCACGTCACCCGCTGCGGGGTGCCGTGCCGGTCCGTCGCCGCGAACCAGCCCGGCAGCAGCCCGTCGCGGCTCATCGAGAACCACACCCGGGTCACGCCCAGCAGGAAGGTAAGCATCACGGTCAGGATCGAAACAACGGCGAAGGCGGCAATGATCGTGGCCACGACCGGCAGCCCGACCGACTCGAAGGCGGACGCGAACCCCGCGGTGGGGCTGATGTCCGTGTAGTTCTGCATGCCGGTCAGCACCAGGGTGGCCAGCACATAGAGCGTCATCGCGATCGCCAGCGACAGCAGGATCGCCTTCGGCATGTGCTTCTTGCCGTCGACGGATTCCTCCGCCGCCGTGCTCATCGCGTCATAGCCGAAGACCGCGAAGAATACCGTGGCGGCTCCGGCCAGCACCGGACCGAATCCGGAGGGCATGAACGGGTTGTAGTTGCCCGGGTTCACGAAGAAGAAGCCCAGCCCGATGATGAAGATGATCAACAGGATCTTCAGCCCCACCGCTATCAGTTCGAACCGGCCGAAGGTGCGGGTCCCGCGGCTGAGGATCCAGGTGATCAGCAGGCAGACCACGATGGCCGGCAGGTTGACCACGCCACCCTCGACCGTGTCGGCGGTGCCCTCCATCCACGCCGGGACCTGGACGCCGATGCCCTCCATGAACGCGCTGAAATAGCCCGAGATGCCGATGGCGACGACGGCGACGATGGCCGTATATTCCAGCAACAGGTCCCAGCCGATAAACCAGCCGATGACCTCCCCGAGGGCCACATACCCATAGGTGTAGGCCGAGCCGGCAAACGGGATCATGCCCGCGAATTCCGCATACGACAGTGCTGCCGCCGCGCTGGCCAGGCCTGCAATGAGGAAGGAAATGAGGACCGCCGGGCCGACCGGAGCCGCGTCGGCGCCGCCGTTGGCCACCAGCCCGGCCAACGTGAAGATGCCGATGCCGATGATCCCGCCAACTCCGATCGCGGTCAGCTGCCACACGCCCAGGCTTTTGGACAGATGGCTTTCCCCGCTCTCCTCCTCCAGCTCCGTGATCGGCTTGCGCCGGAGGACGGATTGGGAACTGCTCCCAGTAGCCATGCCAGACTCCGATCTTCGCGCCTGCACCTGCGGCCGGAGCCTGCGCCAGGGGTGGCTCCGCCCTGCCGATGCCCCGTACGTGTCCGAGTATGGACCGCGCGCTGCCCGCAGGGAATATCCAGCCGGTCCCGACGCGCTAATTCGGCACACACCGGTGGCGTCCGCAACCCGGCCCCGGCTCTCAGGCGATGTCGGCGGAGCTCACCGCTGGATGCCCCGGATTGGTCTGTGGCGAGGTAGCTTCAAGACATGGACAAGCCGAAGACCGTGGACGAGTATCTTGCGGCGTTCCCTGAAGACGCCCGCACGCTGCTGGAAGAGCTGCGGGTGCTGAGCCGGGGGGCAGGTTCCGGAAGCCGTAGAGTCCCTAAAATGGGGTTCGCCGGCGTACTCTCTCGACGGCACCATCATGTTCGTTTTCGCCGGATACAGGCAGCACGCGAACATTGTTTTCACTCCCAGTACCCGAGCGGCGTTCGCCGACGAACTCGCGGACTTCCGGACCGGCAAGGGGTCGGTACAGCTGCCCTACACGCAGCCTGTTCCCGCGGAGCTGCTGGGGAGGATGATTGCCCACCGCATCCGGGAGTTCCGGGAAGACGGTGTCCTGTGGATGTAGGGACGCGGGTGACCGCCGTCCTCCACCGCCTCATCGGGTGACCGCCATCCTCCGGCGTCGTTTTCCCCTGTTGTCCGTGAATTCGATGGGCTAGGGTGGGCCCATGTCGCGGTTCAGCTTCCTGGAGTGGCCGGTTGTACGGCAGTTCCGCACGAGTGATTCACTCGGGCGGGGCGAGGCCGTGACATCGCGGCGGACCCGTGAGATCGCTCCCCGGACGTCCACCGCCGACCGCGTGGTGCAAAGCGTGTGTCCCTACTGCGCGGTGGGGTGCGGCCAGCGTGTGTTCGTCAAGGACGAAAAGGTCGTCCAGATCGAGGGCGACCCGGATTCGCCGATCTCCCGGGGCCGGCTCTGCCCCAAGGGATCGGCCAGCGAGCAGCTGGTCAACGCGCCCGGCCGGCAGACCAAGGTGCTCTACCGGGCTCCACATGCCAAGGACTGGCAGCACCTGGACCTGGACACTGCCATCGACATGGTGGCCGACAGATTCCTCGAAGCACGCCGGAACACCTGGCAGCAGACCGATGAGCACGGCCGGCCGCTGCGCCGGACCATGGGGATCGCCGGGCTGGGCGGGGCCACCCTGGACAACGAAGAGAACTATCTGATCAAGAAGCTCTTCACCGCAGCGGGCGCCATCCAGCTCGAGAACCAAGCACGCATTTGACACTCCGCAACGGTTCCCAGTTTGGGAACCTCGTTTGGACGCGGCGGCGCGACGCAATCGCTGCAGGACATGGCCAACGCCGACTGCATTGTCATCCAGGGCTCCAACATGGCCGAATGCCATCCCGTGGGCTACCAGTGGGTGACGGAAGCCAAGGCCCGCGGTGCGAAGGTCATCCACGTGGATCCGCGGTTTACCCGCACGAGCGCGGTGGCAGACAGGCACGTGCCCATCCGGGCCGGCTCGGACATCGTGCTTCTGGGCGCCCTGATCCATTACGTGATCAGCAACGATTTGTGGTTCGCAGACTACGTTCGTGCCTATACCAATGCGGCGACCCTGGTGAACAAAGACTTCCGTGACACCGAGGACCTGGACGGGCTGTTCTCCGGATTCGATCCGGAAACGGGCCAGTACGACCTCGCGTCCTGGGCCTACGAACGGAAGTCGGAAGCAGGAGAATCCGGCGGCTACGAACACGGCGCCGATACCGCGGAACGGGCGGCAGGGCACCAGTACGGCAGCGGAGGGCCGACCCTGGCCCACCCTGATTTCGAGCAGGACCCCACGCTTGAGCACCCGCGGTCGGTGTTCCAGATCCTGAAACGGCACTATGCGCGCTACACCCCGGAGATGGTCCGGGATGCCTGCGGCATCTCCCTGGAGGATTTCGACTATCTGGCGCGGGCAGTGACGGAGAACTCCGGCCGCGACCGGACCACGTGCTTTGCGTATTCCGTCGGCTGGACCCAGCACACCGTGGGCGCGCAGTACATCCGGACCGCGGCGATCCTGCAGCTCCTGCTGGGCAACATGGGGCGGCCCGGCGGGGGAATCATGGCGCTGCGCGGCCATGCCAGCATTCAAGGCTCCACCGACATCCCCACCCTGTTCAACCTGTTGCCCGGCTACCTCCCCATGCCGATGGCCGAGCTGGAGACTTTGCAGGACTATCTCGGCGCCATCGCGTCGCCGGACCAAAAGGGCTATTGGGCCGACGCCGATGCCTACACCATCAGCCTGCTCAAGGCCTGGTGGGGCGACGCGGCCCACGAGGACTCGGACTGGGGCTACGGCTACCTTCCGCGCATCAACGGCCCGCACGGGACCTACCAGACAGTCATGGGCATGCTCGACGACAAAGTCGAGGGCTACTTCCTTTTCGGCCAGAACCCCGCGGTCGGATCCGCCAACGGCCGCATGCAGCGTCTTGGCATGTCCCATCTGAAATGGCTGGTGGTGCGCGACCTGAACCTCATTGAATCGGCGACGTGGTGGAAGGACGGTCCCGAGATCGCCACGGGCGAGCTGCGGACCGAGGACATCGGCACCGAAGTCTTCTTTCTGCCGGCGGCGACCCATGTGGAAAAGGCCGGAACCTTCACGCAGACCCAGCGGCTGCTGCAATGGCGGCACCAGGCGATCCAGCCGCCGGGAGACTGCCAGAGCGAACTGCACTTCTTCTACGAGCTGGGCAAGCGCATCCGGGCAAAGCTGGCGGATTCGACCGATGAACGGGACCGGCCGCTGCTGGACTTGACGTGGGACTATCCCACCGACGAACACGGGGACCCCGAAGCTGAGGCGGTGCTCGCCGAAATCAACGGCCGGCATCTCACCGGACCCCGGGCCGGCCAGCCCCTCTCGTCGTACACGGAGATGCGGCCCGATGGCTCGACCGCGGGGGGATGCTGGATCTATACGGGTGTGTATGCCGACGGCATCAACCACGCGGCCGACCGCAAGCCCGGGCAGGAGCAAGGGCCGGTCGCCTCCGAGTGGGGATGGGCATGGCCGGCGAACCGGCGGATTCTCTACAACCGCGCATCGGCGGACCCCGACGGCAAGCCCTGGAGCGAGCGCAAGAAGTACATCTGGTGGGACCGGGAGCAGAACCGGTGGACCGGGGAGGACGTCCCCGATTTCCCGCTGGATCGCGCCCCCGGAAGCAGGCCGGATCCAACAGCTGGCGGTGCCGCCGGGCTGGCGGGAGACGACCCCTTCATCATGCAGGCGGACGGCAAGGGGTGGCTGTTCGCGCCGAAGGGCATGGTTGACGGACCGCTGCCGACCCACTACGAGCCGCAGGAGTCTCCGGTTGCCAACCCGCTCTACCGGCAGCAGCAGAACCCTGCCCGGATCACCTTCCCCCGCGCAGACAATCTCAGTGCGCCGAGCGCCAACGTGCGGGGCTCGGATATCTACCCGTACGTGTTCACCACGTATCGGTTGACGGAGCACCACACGGCCGGCGGGATGAGCCGGTGGCTGCCGTACCTCGCTGAGCTCCAGCCGGAGATGTTCTGCGAAGTGTCGCCGGAACTGGCGGCCGAACGGGGACTGGAACCCTACGGTTGGGCGACGATCGTCTCACCACGGGCAGCCATCGAGGCCAAGGTCCTCGTGACCGAACGGATGAAGCCGCTGGTCGTGGGCGGGCGCACCGTGCACCAGATCGGGGTGCCCTACCACTGGGGCGTCGGACAGGAGGCAGTCATCAGCGGGGACGCAGCCAACGATCTGCTGGGCGTGACACTCGACCCTAATGTGCAGATCCAGGAATCCAAGGTCGGATCCTGCGACATCTTCCCGGGCCGGCGGCCACAGGGTCCGGAGTTGCTTTCCCTGGTCGCCGACTACCAGGCCCGCGCCGGGGTGACGCCCGGGACCGGCAGTGACAAGATCACCGACCCCGACCATGTCTCGGGTGACGACACGACGAGGGAAGGCTAAATGAAACGGCTGACCGAAGCGCCCGGCCATGTTCCGCACAGCGGACACCCGCGAAAGGGCTTCTTCACGGACACCTCGATCTGCATCGGCTGCAAGGCCTGCGAGGTGGCCTGCAAGGAATGGAACCGCAATCCCGCCGACCCGCAATACGAGCTGCTGCAATCCTCCTACGACAACACCGGCACGCTGGGAGCCGACACGTGGCGCCATGTCGCCTTCGTCGAGCAGGACCGCGGCCGGATCGAACAGGCACGCGACTCCGGGCGCGCCCTCGTCAGCCTCGGCATGCCCGGTATCGGACCGCCGGGAAGCCCGCATGCAGCAGCGAATCCTTCGGGTGTGGATACGACGCCCCCCGATACGCCCGACTTTCGCTGGCTGATGTCCTCGGATGTGTGCAAGCACTGCACCAACGCCGGGTGCCTGGATGTGTGCCCCACCGGTGCGCTGTTCCGCACAGAGCACGGCACGGTGGTGGTGCAGGACGACGTCTGCAACGGCTGCGGTACCTGCGTGGCGGGGTGCCCGTTCGGCGTGATCGAACGGCGCAGCGACGGCACCGCAGGCCCGAAGACAGAGCGTGACTTCACCCCGGGCCAACAGGCCCCGACCCGCAACGTCGGCGTCGCCCAGAAATGTACGCTGTGCTATGACCGGCTCACCGACGGCCAGACGCCCGCCTGCGCCCAGGCCTGCCCGACGACGTCGATCAAGTACGGCGAGCGCGAGGAATTGGTGGCCACCGCGAACCAACGTGTTGCCGAGCTGCACTCGCAGGGGCTGACTGAGGCACGCCTCTACGGGGCCAACGATTCCGACGGCGTCGGCGGCACCGGTTCGGTGTTCCTGTTGCTTGACGAACCGGAGGTGTACGGACTGCCGCCGGACCCGCGGGTGCCGACGGCGGACCTGCCGCGCATGTTCAAGCGGGCGGGCATCGCCGCGGCCGGCATGCTGGCGGCGGCCGCCGCCGCCTTCCTGACGGGAGGCCGCGGGTGACCGTCTCCGACTTCGACAGCTACCGCCCGCCCGAACCGCCGCGCCGGAACCGGCGCGGAGGCAAGCGGCGCCGCGCCGGAACCGGAGACGGCTCGGGCGAGATGCCCGTGGTTCCGGAGGCAGAGTTCGCCTCCTACTACGGCAGGCCCGTGGTCAAGCCGCCGCCTTGGGGAGACCCGATAGCCCTCTACCTCTTCCTGGGCGGCGTGGCCGGCGGCTCGGCGCTGCTCGGACTCGGCGGGCAGCTGACGGGCAGGCGTGCGCTGTGCCGCAACAGCCGCCTGGCCGCCCTCACGGCAGTCGGGCTCGGTGCCGTTGCGCTGGTCGAAGACCTGGGCCGGCCCGAGCGGTTCCTCAACATGCTGCGCACCATCAAGCCCACCTCGCCCATGAGCCTGGGCTCCTGGATCCTTGCCGCGTTCAGCGCTGGTGCCGGGATTTCGGCCGCTTCCGAAATCGACCGCCTGACCGGCTCCCGGCTTCCGCTGGGGCCGCTGCGCCCGGTGCTGCGCGCGCTCGAGGGGCCGGCGGGCGTAGAGGCCGCGGTGTTCGCGGCACCGCTCTCCGCATACACCGCTGTTCTCTTGTCGGACACCGCGAACCCGACCTGGAATGCGGGGCGTGACAACCTGCCTTTCGTCTTCGTCAGTTCCGCGAGCCTGGCCGCGGCCGGTCTTGCCATGATCACGACCCCCGTCGACGAAGCCGGGCCGGCCCGGGCGCTCGCGGTCCTCGGCGTGGCCGGTGATGTGATCGCCACCCGGGCCCTGGAGAACGGCATGGACCCGGTGGAAGCCGAACCCCTCCACGAGGGTGCTCCCGGGCAAATGCTCAAGTGGAGCCAGCTGCTGGCCGTCGCCGCCGGTGTCGGGGTTCTCGCCGGTGGCAGACACCGGATGACGGCGGCGGCCTGCGGCACGGCGCTGCTGACCGCCTCGGCGCTGACGCGGTTCGGAATCCTGCGCGCCGGCATCCGCTCGACCGAGGACCCCCGCTACACGATCGAACCGCAGAGAAAGCGGCTCGCGGCCCGGCGCCGCGCGGGCACCGTCCACGATTCGATCACGACCGCCGGATAAGCCGGCCGGCTGGTTAGCGCACCTCGATCCCGGACCGCGCGACGGTCTGCCCCACGACGGGGTGCCCGGGCAGTTCCCCGACGACGAGCAATCCGCCGGAAGTCTGCGCGTCGGCCAGCACCAAAAGATCGTCCTCGGTGACGCCGGCACCCGGCCGCAGGTGCGGGCGAACCCATTCGAGGTTGCGCCGGGTGCCGCCGGAGATGTAGCCATCCCGCAGCGCCTCCCGTGCGCCTGCGATGAGGGGCACGGCCTTCCGATCGATGACTGCACCCACGCCGGACGCGCGGCACATCTTGTAGAGGTGGCCGAGGAGGCCGAACCCGGTGACGTCCGTCGCCGCGCGGACGCCGCTGCGCACCGCCGCGTCCGCGGCCTCCCGATTCAGCTGCGTCATCACGGCGATTGCCTCGTCGAAGACCTCACCGGTCCTCTTGTGCCGGTTGTTGAGCAGACCGAGGCCGATCGGCTTGGTCAAGGTAATGGGCAGCCCGGGCCGGGCCGCGTCATTGCGCATCAGCTTGCCGGGGTCGGCGATGCCGGTCACCGCCATCCCGTACTTCGGTTCCGGGTCGTCCACCGAGTGACCGCCCGTCACCGGACAGCCCGCCTCGGAAGCCACTTCCAGCCCACCCCGCAGCACCTCGGTCAGCAGCTCCAGCGGCAAGACGTCGCGGGGCCAGCCGACCAGGTTGATCGCGCTGACCGGACGCCCGCCCATGGCATAGATGTCCGAGAGGGCGTTCGCCGCCGCGATCCGGCCCCAGTCATACGCGTCGTCGACCACGGGAGGGAAGAAGTCCGCCGTCGAGAGCACCGCGAGGTCCCCGCCGACCCGTACGGCGGATGCGTCGTCGCCGTCGTCGAGGCCCACCAGGACGTCGGGGTTGGCTTGGCCGGTCAGGCCGCGAACAACGTCCTCGAGCTCACCGGGCGGGATCTTGCATGCACACCCTCCGCCGTGCGCGTAGCCGGTGAGCCGGACTGCTGCGGCGGATTCTTCAGCTACGCCGGTGATCCCGTTCATGATCACAGCATAGGAGCGGCGGGCCGGTGTTACCATGCTCGTGGAGGCGTCCGGGTCCTGGTGGGCCCCCCGGTCTTCAAAACCGGTGAGGCCGAGTACCTCGGCCTGGCGGGTTCGATTCCCGTCCGCTTCCGCCAGCTGCTGCAGCTGAAGGTGACCCGGGGAAGGAGGGCCGTGGGCCAGAACGACCCGCGCCGACGCATTCCGCGCACCGACCAGCTGCTCGCCCACCCGGAGCTTCGCAACGCCCGCGTCCGCCTCGGCGACGATGTCATCCGCTCCACCGTTCGGGACGTGCAGGAACAGGCGCGTCGTGGCGACCTTGCTCCCGAAAACGTCGAGGCGACGGTTCTGTCCGCCGTGGCAGCCCGGGCGGCCACCTCGCTGACGCCGGTGCTTAACGCCACCGGCGTCATCGTCCATACGAATCTGGGACGCGCTCCGCTCTCCGGGTCCGCACGCCAGGCGTTGCTGTCGGCGGCCGGTTATGTCGACGTCGAGCTGGATTTACCCACCGGTGGGCGTTCCCGGCGCGGGGCGGGCGCGCGGAAGGCTTTGCTGGACGCCTGTCCGGCGGCCGAGGAAGCGCTGGTGGTAAACAACGGTGCCGCGGCCCTGGTGCTGGCCACCACCGCCCTTGCCGGGTCCCGGGAAGTGGTCATCAGCCGCGGCGAGCTCGTCGAGATCGGGGCCGGTTTCAGGCTTCCCGAGCTGATCGAGTCGACCGGTGCCCGCCTGCGCGAAGTGGGCACCACCAATCGGACGCACCTGGAGGACTACGCCTCGGCGATCAGTGCGCAGACCGGCTGCCTGCTCAAGGTGCACCCGAGCAATTTCCGGGTCAGCGGGTTTACCGCGGACGTCGGCATCGGCCAGCTCCGGTCCCTGGCCGAAGAACACCAGGTCCCGTTGGTAGTAGATCTGGGCAGCGGCCTGCTCCAGCCAGACCCGGTGCTGCCCCAGGAACCGGACATTTCCGGTGCGCTGGCTGCCGGTGCCGACGTCGTCATCGCCAGCGGTGACAAACTTTTGGGCGGCCCCCAGGCAGGACTGCTCTTGGGCCGAGCCGCCGTCATCACCCGCCTGGCCCGCCATCCGCTCGCGCGGGCGATGCGGGCAGACAAACTGACGCTGGCGGCGGTGGAAGCGACGATCACCGGAGAACAGACGCCGGTGGCAGCCGCCCTGCATGCCGATCCCGCCCGGTTGAGGCAGCGCACGGAGCGCTTGGCGGCCAGCGCCGGCGGTCGTGTGGTCGAGCACGACGGAAGGGTCGGTGGCGGGGGAGCGCCCGGGGTGCCGCTGCCCGGATGGGCCGTCGAGCTGCCCGAACCGGCCGCCGGATGGCTGCGGTCGGGCGACCCCGTTGTGTTGCCGCGGGTTCACCGCGGTGCCTGCCTGGTCGATCTTCGGTGCGTGCCCGAGGCCGACGACGAACGGCTGGCTGACGCCGTGCGTTCGGCTCTTGTACACGTCGAAAACCAGCAGAGAACCACAGGCTCCTGACATGTTCGTGGTGGCCACCGCAGGGCACGTCGACCACGGGAAGAGCACCCTCGTGCGCGCCCTCACCGGAATGGAGCCCGACCGTTGGGCCGAAGAACGCCGCCGCGGCTTGACCATCGACCTGGGTTTTGCCTGGACCATGCTTCCGTCGGGCAGGGACGTAGCATTCGTGGACGTGCCCGGACACGAGCGGTTCCTGTCAAACATGCTGGCTGGACTCGGTCCCGTCGCCGCGGTGTGTTTCGTCGTCGCCGTGGACGAAGGCTGGCAGGCCCAATCCAGCGACCATCGCGACGCAGTCGCGGCGTTGGGCATCAACCACGGGCTGGTGGTGCTGACCCGCAGCGACTGTGCCCCCGGCCGGGCCGGCGAGGTCCTCGCGCGGGTGCGGGCGGAGCTGGCCGGCACCGGGCTGCATGACGCGCCGGCAGTCACCGTGTCCGCGGTTACCGGAACCGGCCTCGACGAGCTGCGCAAGGTACTGGATACGACGCTGTCGTCAGTTCCCGCTCCGGACCCCTCGGGCCGGGTGCGCTTGTGGATCGACCGTTCCTTCACCGTCAGCGGTGCGGGAACCGTGGTGACCGGAACGCTGACAGCCGGATCGCTGGCCGTCGGCGACCGCTTGCAGCTCCTGGGCCACGGCAGCGTCCGGCCGGTGTCGGTGCGGGGCCTGCACAGCCGCAACGAAGCCTTTCCTTCCATCGGTCCTAGCAACCGGGTCGGCGTCAATGTGCGCGGCCTGGCCGTCGGCGACATCCGTCGCGGTGACGTCCTCTTGTCCGAGGACAGCTGGCCCCTCGTGGACAGCATCGACGTCCGCCGCACGATGGGTGCGGCGTTCCTCGACGGGCCGCGGCGCCTGCTCGCCCACATCGGCACTGCGGCCGTGCCGTGCCGGATGCGTCCGTTCAACGAGGAGCACGCTCGACTCACCCTCGAGCGGCAGCTCCCGCTGGTGATCGGGGATCGCCTGGTGCTTCGGGCCGAAGGCAGCCGGTCGGTGCTGGCGGGAGTCCAAGTCCTCGACGTCGACCCGCCCGCGCTCGACCGCCGGGGGGACAGTGCCAGGCGCGCCGAAAGTCTCGCGGCCATGCCTCCCGAGGGCGACGCGCTCATCGAGGTGGTCCGCCGGGGGGCTGTCCGGGTTGAAGACTTGCACCGGATGGGTGTTTCGGCGCCCGGCAGGGTCCCCGACGACGTGCGGGCGTTTGATGAGTGGTGGGTGCATGCCCCCGTCTTCGACGCCTGGCAGCGGCGGCTTCGGGCCGCTGTGCTGGAGCTGGGGGAGCGGGACCCGCTGGCGGCCGGCCTGTCCCGCGGAGCGGCCCTCGACCTGCTCGGACCGGCAGGGGGCGCGGTCCTCGACGCGGCCGTCCGGGAGGCGGGGCTGGAACAGATCGGCGGCTACATCCGCCTGCGGGGCCGGCCCGGCGATCTCGGTGCCGCGGAAGCCGGGGTCAGCACGCTGGAGCACCGCCTCAGGTCCGAACCGTTCGCCGCCCCGGAAGCCCACGATCTGAGGGCTCTCGGTCTCGGGAACCGTGAACTGGCCGCCGCCGAGCGCAGCGGGCGCCTGCTCCGGTTTGCCGGCGGGGTTGTGTTGCTTCCGCACGCACCAGCCCTGGCGATGCGGGAATTGGCCCGCCTGCCCCAGCCCTTCACGGCCAGTGAGGCGCGCCGGGCCCTGGGCACGACCAGGCGTGTGGCCATCCCGCTGCTCGAACACCTCGACGCACGGGGCTGGACCCGTCGGCTCGACTCCGGCCAACGGACCCTCGTGCAGCGAGCCCAGGCAACAGGCGGAGGCAGCCACGGGGACGACGGCGGACACAAATCAGTTAGCGACCGATAACTGAAGCTTGTCTCAGGCAACGGTTCTCACACGGCGCCTTACCCCTCCAATAGGCCTAGAACGCCGTGATTCCGGGCATCCGGCGGTTTGCGTCCGGGTCGGGCCGGAGTTTTCGCCCGGCGGCGGCCCTGGCTTTAAGGTTGCATCTCGGTAACAACCGGATATGAAGCGAAGTTTTTATACCCAACCCGGGGGGTTCCGGTTTACGCTCTATTGCGTGTGAGACATGCCACGTTCGGCGGGAAGCTCGTTGAACTTCAGGCGACGCGGTCTATGTCCGTCCCCTGCAGCACTGCAGGGGGCCTTCCAAAGACAGAAACAAGGAGGCGGAATGCGTTTCGGACGTACTTCCAAAGCTATCGGGGTCGCGGCTGTAGCAGCCCTGGCCCTGAGCGCCTGCGCGAATTCGGGTGGCGGAAATTCCCCCGAAGGCACAGGCGATTCCACCGCGGCTGGAGCCGGTGGTTCCATCAGCGTCGCTGAAGTGAACGCCTTCAGCTCCTTCAACTCGGACACGGCCGTCGGCAACGTCGATATCAACTCGAAGATCTCGTACCTGACCCACGCGGACTTCAACTACATCGACAACGAACTCAACGTGGTCAAGAACGAAGAATTCGGCACCTACGAGAAGGTCAGCGAAGACCCGCTGACCATCAAGTACACGGTCAACGAGGGCGTCGCCTGGTCGGACGGCAACCCGGTCGACGCCGGCGACCTGCTGCTGGCCTGGGCCGTCTACTCCGGCCATTTCGACGATGCCACCTACAACGACGAGGGTGAAGTCGACAAGGGCACCGCCTACTTCTCCTACGCCGGCGACACCTCCGGCCTGGGCCTGACCGACAAGCCCGAAATCAGCGACGACGGCCGCTCCATCACGCTGAAGTACTCCAAGCCGTTCGCCGACTGGGAAATCTCCTACGGGGTCCTGGACAGCCCGGCCCACGTGGTCGCCGAGAAGGCCGGATTGGCGGACGAGCAGGCGCTGGTCGACCTGATCACCGAGAGCCCCAAGGGTAACCCGGACAAGCCGGCCGAGAACGAAGAATTGAAGGCCGTCGCCGATTTCTGGAATACCGGTTTCGACAGCAAGACCCTTCCTTCGGATGCCAGCCTCTACCTCTCCACCGGCCCGTTCATCGTGGACAGCATCACTCCTGATCAGTCCATGACCCTGGTCCGCAACGAGGCCTACGAATTCGGTCCGATGCCGAACGTGGAGGAGATCACCATCCGCTACATCGGCGCCGCTCCTGACCAGGTCCAGGCGCTGAAGAACGGCGAAGTGGACATTATCGCCCCGCAGGCCTCCGCGGACACCGTGGAACTGCTCGAAGGCCTGGAAGGCGTGACCGTCAACCGCGGCGAGCAGCTCTCCTACGACCACATCGACCTGAACTTCTCGGGCGTCTTCGAGGAAGCCAACGTCCGCGAAGCGTTCATGAAGGCCGTGCCGCGCAAGGCCATCGTTGACCGCCTGATGGCCCCGCTGGATCCGGAGGCCAAGCCGCTGGATTCGCAGTTCTTCGTGCCGGCGCAGGCCGCCTACGAGGACTCCGCCGCCAACAACGGCTCCGAGAACTACCAGGAAGCCGACATCGAGGGTGCCAAGGAGCTGCTGGCCGGCGCCACCCCCGAGGTTCGGATCATGTACAACAAGGACAACCCCAACCGTGTGGACGCCTTCACGCTGATCGAGGAATCCGCATCCAAGGCCGGCTTCAAGATCGAAGACGGCGGCCTGGGCGGCTCGGACTGGGGCTCCGCCTTGGGCGGCGGCACCTACGATGCCACCATCTTCGGCTGGATCTCTCCGGGCGTGGGCGTCAGCGGCGTGCCGCAGATCTTCCGCTCCGGTGCCGACTCCAACTACAACGGTTTCTCGAGCAAGGAAGCCGACGCCCTGATGGACGAGCTGATCGTCACCACGGAACCGGCGAAGCAGGACGAGCTCATCAAGCAGATCGACAAGATCGTCTGGGATTCGTTCTACGGCCTGCCGCTGTTCCAGCCGGTCGGCATCGATGCCTACAACAGCGACCGGATCGACGGTGTGAAGTACATGCCGAACCAGACCGGCGTCTGGTGGAACTTCTGGGAGTGGAAGGTTAAGTAACCGCCCCGCCTGTTCCTCGGCAGATAGCATGCAAGGCGTCGGGACCTTGAGCACCACGGTCCCGGCGCCTTGCGGCATTTACCACCGACTTTTCCCGCATAAGTGATTGGGATTTCCCAAATTCCGCTCGTGTGTAACCTGCATTACACTCACTGTGAAAATGCCGGATCCACAAGATCCGCAAACACATACCAACGAGGTTAAAACGCTATGGTGACCTACATTGTGCGGCGGTTATTCACCGCCGTGCTCATTCTCTTAGGTGCCTCCTTCCTGGTCTATCAGCTGACAGCGCTGTCGGGTGATCCCCTGCATGACCTCCGGGAGAGTAATGCCGCGAACAAGGAACAGCTCATGCAGCAGCGCATTGCGCTGCTCGACCTGGGGACGCCGGCGCCCATCCGGTACTTCGGCTGGCTGGCCGGCGCCGCCAAGTGCGTCGTCCCGTTCGTGGCGCAGTGCGACCTGGGCTACGCCGTCAACGGCCAGCCGGTCACCGTCGAACTGGGCCGGGCCATGGGCATGACCATTTTGCTGGTCACCGCGGCAACAGTCCTCGCCATCATCATTGGTGTTTCCCTGGGCATTGTTTCGGCACTGCGGCAATACAGCGCCCTGGATTACGGCATCACCTTCATGGCGTTCCTATTCTTTTCACTTCCCGTTTTCTGGGTAGCCGTCCTGCTGAAAGAATTCGGTGCCATCGGATTCAATAACTTCCTGAAGAACCCCGACATACCGCTGCAATCCATCCTCATCATCGGATTGATCAGCGCGGTCGTATGGTTCGTCTGCGCCAACGGCAGCTACAAACGGAAACTGGGCGCCGCCGGAATCGGTTTCCTGCTGGCTGCCGCAGTGTTCTGGGGTTTGTCAGTCACCCAGTGGTTCAAGACCCCCGGGCTCGGCCTGGTGGTTATTGCCATCAGCGGCGTCGGCATCGCCTTCGGCATCACCCTGCTGGCCGCGGGCCTGAAGAACCGCAAGGCCCTCTACTCGGCGCTGATCACCGTGGGCATCGGCGTCATCATCTACTTCCCGATCCAGCCGCTGCTGGCCCAGGCCACCGGGCTGATGATCTTCCTGCTGGCCCTTGCCACCGTCCTGGTCGGACTCGCGGTCGGGTGGTTGATGGGCGGTTACGACCGCCGCCAGAGCATGAACGCCGCGGCGATAACCTCCTTCCTCGTCGGATGCCTCATCGCGCTCGACCGCTACATGCAGGCATGGCCTACCTACTTCACCAACGGGCGCGTCAACCAGCGGCCCATCGCCACCATCGGCTCGGAAACGCCGAACCTCAAGGGCGACTACTGGGTCCACGGCCTCGACACGTTCACCCACCTGCTGCTGCCCACCATCGCGCTGCTGCTGATTTCGCTGGCGTCCTACAGCCGCTACTCGCGGTCTTCGATGCTGGAGATCATGAACATGGATTACATTCGCACCGCCCGGGCCAAGGGCCTGGGCGAGCGCACCGTGGTCATGCGCCACGCGTTCCGAAACGCCCTGATCCCGATCGCCACGATCGTCGCCTTCGATATCGGCGGGCTGATCGGCGGCGCAGTGATTACCGAGCAGGTGTTCGCGTTCGCCGGCATGGGCCAGCTGTTCATCCAGGCGCTGCAAAGGGTCGACCCGAACCCGGTGATGGGTGTCTTCCTCATCACGGGCATCCTGGCACTGGCCTTCAACCTTGTCGCGGACCTTGTCTACTCCGCGCTTGATCCGCGAGTGAGGGTAAAGGCATGAGCACCACAGCAACGAAACCCGTCGCAGCCACCAACGAGAATAAGGCCGGCCTCAGCCAGGGCCAGATCGTCCGCAGGCGCTTCATTGGCAATACGGCCGCCGTCATCAGCCTGGTGGTCTTCGGCCTGATCCTGCTGGTCGCCTATTCGTCCAGCGGGATGTTCGGCATGCCGGGCTGGTGGAAGTACACCCACAACGGGGTCAACGACATGGTGAACGGGGGAGCGCCCACCCTGCAGGTGTTCCCGTTCAGCCTGGGCGAACATCCGTTCGGCCAGGACCGCCTGGGACGCGACACGTTCGCCCAGACCATGCGCGGCGTGCAGATCTCCGTGGCGGTGATGTTCATCATCGGCCTCGTGGGCGGCGTCATCGGCGTGGTGGTCGGCGCGCTGTCCGGCTACTTCCGCGGCTGGGTCGAAGCCGTGCTGATGCGGCTGACCGACGTCGTCATCGTGATCCCGCTGATCATCATCGCCGCCGTGCTCGGCCAGGTCGCCGGGCGAGCCGTCGGGGCGAACGTGCAGCCATACTTCCTGGGCCTCTTCGTGGGCGCCGTGGTGTGGACCGGCCTGGCACGCCTGGTGCGCGCCGAGTTCCTGTCCCTGCGCGAGCGGGAATTCGTCGATGCCGCGCGGATCGCCGGCGCGTCCAGCGCACGCATCATCTTCAAGCACATCCTGCCGAACGCTGTGGGCGTCATCATCGTCTCCGTGACCCTGAGCATGTCGGCGGCGATCCTGCTGGAGACCAGCCTGTCCTACATCGGCATGGGCGTGAAGGCGCCGGACGTCTCGTTGGGCTCGCTGATCAGCCAAAACCAGGAAGCGTTCCAGACCCGTCCGTGGCTGTTCTGGTGGCCGGGCATGTTCATCGTGGCCATCTGCCTGTGCATCAACTTCATCGGCGACGGACTGCGCGACGCGTTCGACCCGCGGCAGAAGAAGTTCAATGCCAAGCGGGCGAAGGCAGCGGCGGTTTCCGCGCACCCCGAGACCGGAACCACCGCGACGACGGGTGTCTAGGATGCGCACCCGTCGCCTTCCCGGCCACATGGGGCCCGGCTCAGCGGGCCAGCGTCACGACGCTGAGCACCGCGAGCACCGTCCCGACGGCGAGCACCGCCCAGTTCGGTGTCCGTCCCACCGGAACGTTGTCGGCATCTCCGATGCTGATGCGGCCCGCGGCCAGAAGCTCCGCCCAGCGTTTGCGGACATAGTACGCCGCTGCTCCGGAATCGGTGTTCGCGAGATCGCCCGGCCGGATCGACTGCGCCGGCCCGTAAGTGGTTTCCGGAAGCCCTTGGACGTGATCGGCGCGTGCACGGTGGACGCCGAACATGCCGGGAGCCGGCGCGGCCCACGAGGTGTACTTCCCGCGCGGAGTGACCAGGGTCAGCGCATATTTGGTGTCGACCGTCGCCAGTGCTGCCCAGGGCACGGAGGCAGAGCGCACCGGGTTGCGCAGCACCACGCCGTCGTCGCCAATCACGACGGCGGGATACCAGGCCAGCCACCAGGTCAGATAAGCGATGGCCAGCAGCGGCCAGGAGTCGAGCAGGCTGCCCGGGCCGTGCGTGAGCACCGAGGACGCCAGGCTGACCGCCACGATCGCCCAGACGATACCCGTGAACCAGGTCGCGGAGCGCGGACGGAAGACCGTGGAGCCGGCGGCAGCAGACGTTGTCATGCCCCCATAGTTTCAGGACTGGGTCCCAGTTCTCCACTAGCATCAACCAACTGCGACAGGTTGGAAGGGAAAGACCAGCTATGACTGAAATCATTGATCCGACGCTGCCGGCAGGAAATCTGGAGACAGCCGGCGGCGCAGCACCCGTCCTGGAGGTCACCAACCTCAGCGTGGACTTCGGCGTGGACAAGGAGTGGGTGCCCGCCGCCATCAACCTCAGCTACGACGTCAAGGCAGGCGAAGTCCTGGCCATCGTGGGCGAATCCGGTTCCGGCAAGAGCGCCAGCTCCATGGCGCTGCTGGGCCTGCTGCCGTCCAACAGCCGTGTCACCGGGAGCGTCAAGCTCAACGGGCGCGAAATCCTGGGCCTCAGCAGCGCCAAACTCCGGCAAGTGCGCGGCAATGACGTCGCCGTCATTTTCCAGGAGCCCATGACGGCGATGAACCCCGTGTACACGATCGGGTTCCAGATCGTGGAAACGCTGCGGCTGCACAACGCCATCTCGCCCGATGAGGCCCGGCAGCGGGCGCTGCGGCTGCTGGAGCTGGTCGAGCTGCCCGACCCGGAGAAGGCTTTCCGGTCTTATCCGCACCAGCTTTCCGGGGGACAGCGTCAGCGCGCCATGATCGCCCAGTCGCTCTCCTGCGACCCCAAACTGCTCATCGCCGACGAGCCCACCACCGCCCTGGACGTCACCGTGCAGGCCGAGATCCTGGACCTGATGCGCAACCTGCGCAACAAGCTGGACAGCGCCATTGTGCTGATCACCCATGACATGGGCGTGGTGGCCGACCTGGCCGACAAGATCGCCGTAATGCGCCGCGGCCGCATCGTGGAGACCGGCACCGCGATGGAAATCTTCAACAATCCCCGGCACGAATACACGCAGGCCCTGTTGGCCGCCGTGCCCCACCTGGGCGGGCGTCCCGAGGACGGAACGGAAGTCGACCTCACGGCGGCGCTGGCCGCCGCCACCGGTGTCTCGTTGAGCATTGACGAGACCGAGCTGCAGCGGCGCGAACGCGAAAACGCCGAAGCCCTGGCGCAGGCACGCGATGAGTCGACCAAGGGCGAACCCGTGCTGCAGCTGACCAACGTTGCCATCGAATACCCCAAACAGGGGCGGGTGCCTGCCTTCCGTGCCGTGGAGGGGGCCAACCTGTCCATCTATCCCGGACAGGTGGTCGGGCTGGTCGGGGAATCCGGATCGGGCAAGACTACGATCGGCCGCGCCGCCGTCGGACTGTTGCCGGTCGCGGAGGGCTCCCTGCGCGTGGTGGGCCACGAGATCGCCGGCGCCCGGCCCAAGCAGCTGCACGCGCTGCGCCGCCACGTGGGCATGGTGTTCCAGGACCCGTCGTCCTCGCTGAATCCCCGGCTGCCGATCGGCGAGAGCATCGGCGAACCGATGTACCTCGCCGGCGTCGCCAAGGGCGCCACCCTGCAGCGGAAGATCGAGGCGCTACTGGACCAGGTGGAGCTGCCGCGCGCGTACCGCAACCGCTATCCGCACGAACTCTCCGGAGGCCAGAAGCAGCGCGTGGGCATTGCCAGGGCGCTCTCGCTGGAACCGAAGCTGATGGTAGCGGATGAGCCCACCTCCGCACTGGACGTGTCGGTCCAGGCCACGGTGCTGGACCTGTTCCAGAACCTGCAGCAGGAACTGGGATTCGCCTGCCTGTTTGTCACTCACGACCTGGCTGTCATCGACGTGCTCGCCGACCGGATTTGCGTCATGCGCCACGGCCGGATCGTTGAGCAGGGCACCCGTGACGAGATCCTGCGCAACCCGCAGGAACTGTACACCCAGCGGCTGCTGGCGGCCGTACCGTTGCCCGATCCGGAGAAGCAGCGCGAGCGCCGCGAACTCCGCGCCCAGTTGCTCGCCGCCGGCGACTGACGGACACCTGCAATTCCGCCATCCATAGTGCCGAGCCCCCGCCCATGATGAAATAGCGGCAGGGGCTCAGCCGCCCCTGGCCGGCGCGGTGCCATGACGGCGCGGCCGGCCATCGCGCAATCCAGGAGTGTTAGTGGTACGCAGCATGAACATCGAGGCGATCGAAAAGGGCATTGGCGTCAGCTGGTCCGAGGTGGAGGAGTTCTTGGCCGGAATCGGCGCCAAGGAACTCACCCACAAGGACATCGCCGCTGCCTTGCACGAGTCGGGGCTCGCGGACGGTTGGTGGGCGCAAACGGCCACCGTCGCCTACGAACAGCAGATCGGCCGGCGCCAGCCGGGCCAGGACTGCGACGGGGAGTTCCAAACCTCGGTGAGCAAGACCGTCACCGGAAGCATGGACGAGGCGCGAAACAAGTGGGTTGCCGTGGTCGGCGGCGCGGAGGAATTCTCGGGCATCGCGGTCACCCGCGGACCCGAGTTGAGCGACACCGCCAAGTGGCGGTACTGGCGCTGCGGCTTGGCCGACGGCTCCCGGGTCAGCGTGCATATCTACGAAAAGCCGTCAGGCAAGTCCTCGATAGGCCTGCAGCATGAACGGCTCGAGTCGACCGAGCAGCTTGACCACTGGCGTGCCTACTGGAAAGCCAAGCTCGCCGAGCTCTCCTGAGAGGCCCGCGACCGGCCGTCACCGACGCCGGTGTTGAGTAAGTGGCCGTGTCCCGGCCCGCCGGGCCGCAAAACCCTCGGCGGCGGCCCGCTTTAGCATCCCTTTTCGCCAAATTGCAACCCAAATGGAAGCAAGGCCTGTTATCAGCGTCACAGTTGGCGCATATGCTGGTGCCACCTGAGCCTGCGCGGCTGCGAACCATGCCGGCGCGGACCGGTCCGGCGTCACAAGCCGCTGGATGGAGCACAGTACCTGAGGAGGCGGCATGCGTTTCGCTCGAACATCCCGACTGGTTTCACTGGCAGCCGCGGCAGCGCTCGCGGTGACGGCCTGCGGCGGTGGCGGTGGCGGCGGCGGTGGCACGGAGGGCGGAGGCGACGGGAACGCCGAAGCGGTGATCACGGCCAACAGCACGGAGCCGCAGAACCCGCTGGTCCCCACCAACACCAACGAGGTCGGCGGCGGCCGCGTGATAGACCTCATCTTCGAAGGCCTGATCAGCTACGATCCCGAGGGCAAACCGGTCAACGAGGTAGCGGAATCCATCGAGACTGAAGACGCGCAGAACTACACGATCACACTGAAGCCGGACCAGACGTTCACCAACGGTGACCCGGTGACCTCCAGCTCCTTCGTGGACGCCTGGAACTACGGCGCCGCCGTCGAGAACGCCCAGCTGAGCGCCTATTTCTTCGAAAGCATCGAAGGCTACGACGAGGTCAGCTCAGAGGGCGCGACCACGAAGGAGATGTCCGGGCTCAAGGTCGTCGATGACACGACCTTCAACGTGACGCTGAGACAGCCCGAATCCGACTGGCCATTGCGCCTGGGCTACACGGCTTTCGCGCCGCTGCCGCCCGTGGCCTTCGAGGATATGGAGGCCTTCGGGGAGAACCCGGTGGGGAACGGACCCTACATGCTGGGCGGTGACGGCGCGTGGCAGCACGACGTGCAGATTGAACTGGTGCCGAACCCGGACTACCAGGGCACCCGGACCCCGCAGAACGGCGGGATTACCTTCAAGTTCTATTCGTCCTACGAGGCGGCCTACCAGGACTTGCTCTCGGACAACCTGGACGTGCTCGACACCATCCCGCCGAGCGCGCTGGCAAACTTCAAGACCGACCTCGGCGAGGGCCGCTGGTTGGAAAAGCCCTATGCCGGCAACCAGACCCTCGTCATTCCGCAGTACCTGGACGAATGGACCGGCGAGGCCGGCCAGCTGCGGCGCCAAGCCATCTCCCTGGCGATAAACCGGGACGAGATCACCCAGGTGATCTTCCAGGGCGGCCGGCAGCCGGCTGCCGAGTTCACAGCCCCCGTGCTCACGGGCTACAGCGACAGCATCCCGGGCAACGAAGTGCTGCAGTACAACGAGGAGGAAGCCAAGCGATTGTGGGCGGAAGCCGACGAGATCGAACCGTGGGGCGACAGGACGTTCACCATCGCTTCCAACGCCGACGGCGGCCACAAGGAATGGATCGAAGCAGTCGCTAACGGCCTGAAGAACGTGCTCGGCATAGACGCCCAGTTCGAGTCCTATGCCACCTTCCCCGAGCTCAGGACCAAGGTCACGGCAAAGGAGATGACCGGCGCCTCACGTGCCGGCTGGCAGGCCGACTACCCGTCGCTGTACAACTTCCTCGGGCCGCTGTACGGCACCGGGGCGGGATCCAACGACGGCGACTACTCGAACAAGGAGTTCGACCAGAAGCTGCGTGACGGGCTGGGGGCGAGCACGCCGGAAGAGGGCAACCAGATCTTCAACGAGGCGCAGGAGATCCTGATGCAGGACCTGCCTGTCATCCCGTTGTGGTACCAGGTCCGGCAGGTTGGTTGGAGTTCCGTCGTGCAGGACGTGGACACCGCATGGAACGGGGTGCCGATTTACCACCAGATCACCGGCAAGTGACCCCGAGGCGCTGCGGGGCCAGGCCGCGGCCGGGCCCCGCAACGCCCCAAACCTGATTCCCCACCGAGAGGCAGGGTTGATGATCCATCACTTGGCGGCACGCAGGGCGCAAGGGGGAAGCTAGTGCTCTGGTACATCTTCCGGCGCTTCCTGCAGATGATCCCGGTGTTCTTCGGCGCCACGTTCCTAGTCTATTTTCTCGTTTTTTCGCTTCCGGGCGATCCCATCCAGGCACTGTTCGGTGACCGCGCCGTCAACCCCGCGGTGGCTGCCCAGCTTCGGGCGCAGTACAACCTGGACCAGCCGTTCCTCATCCAGTACGTCCTCTATCTGAAAAACCTCGTCACCTTCAATCTCGGCAACGACTTCTCCGGCAGGCCTGTTGCCGAGGTGCTGGCCCAGATCTTCCCGGTTACGGTCAGGCTGGCCATCCTCGCGCTGATCTTCGAAGCCGTCTTCGGCATCCTTTTCGGTTTGATCGCCGGACTACGGAAGGGCCGGATTTTCGATGGGACCGTATTGGTCGCCTCGCTGATCGTCATAGCGATCCCGATTTTCGTCCTCGGTTTCGTCCTGCAGTTCCTCGTCGGCGTCAAGCTCGGCTGGGCCAGACCCACCGTAGGCGCCCAGGCGGGCTGGTCCGACCTGATACTCCCGGCCGTCGTGTTGGGGCTTGTGTCTCTGGCCTACGTGCTGCGCCTGACCCGAACATCGATCATCGAGAACATGAACGCCGATTACGTGCGCACCGCGATGGCCAAGGGATTGTCCCGGCCGCGCGTCGTCGTCGTGCACATCCTGCGGAACTCCATGATTCCGGTCGTAACGTTCCTGGGCGCCGATCTCGGAGCCCTGATGGGCGGGGCGATCGTGACGGAGGGAATCTTCAACGTCCCCGGCGTCGGCCAGCGACTGTACCAGTCCGTGCTGCGGGGCGAGGGCCCCACGATCGTGTCCATCGTCAGCGTTCTCGTGCTCGTCTACATTCTGGCCAACCTGCTGGTGGACGTGCTCTATGCCTGGCTCGACCCGAGGATCCGTTATGCCTAGAGAACCGCTGGAACGCGACAACCAGGCCATCGAGCATTTCGTTGCGCCCCTGGACGAAACTCCGGTGCTGGCCACCGACAAAGTCGACGAGGATGTCCAGCCGCTCAGCCTGTGGGCCGAAGCGTGGCGCAACCTGCGGACACAACCGCTCTTCATCATCTCGGCGCTGCTGCTGTTGCTGGTCGTTGCGGTGGCGCTCTTCCCGGGGCTCTTCACGCAGACGCCGCCGGCGCAGAATTGCCTTCTGGCCAATTCCGACGGCGGACCGGCCCCCGGGCACCCGCTGGGGTTCACCAAGCAGGGATGCGACGTCTATTCGCGCATCATCTACGGGACCCAGGCATCGCTGACGGTGGGTATTTTCGCCACGCTCGGCGCACTGCTGATCGGCGGGACGCTCGGCGCCATTGCCGGGTTCTACGGCGGCTGGCTGGATGCGGTGATCGCCCGGATCGGCGACGTCTTCTTCGCGCTGCCGCTGATCCTGGGCGCCATCATCATCATGCAGCTGCCGTTGTTCCGGGCCAACCGCAACGTCTGGACAGTGGTCATCACGCTGGTGGTCTTCGGCTGGCCGCAGGTGGCCCGCATCACCCGTGGCGCCGTCATTTCCGTGCGCAACGCCGACTTCGTCACGGCGGCCCGGTCGCTGGGCGTTTCCAGGTTCGCCGCCCTGGTCAAGCACGTCATCCCCAACTCGCTGGCGCCCGTCATCGTGGTGGTGACCGTGAACCTGGGCATCTTCATCGTCGCCGAGGCCACCCTGTCCTTCCTGGGCATCGGGCTGCCGCCGGACGTGATGTCCTGGGGCAATGACATCTCCACGGCCCAGGTGTCGCTGCGGTCCAACCCGGCCAGCCTGCTCTGGCCGGCGCTGGCGCTGTCCGTCACCGTGCTGAGCTTCATCATGCTCGGTGACGCCCTCCGCGATGCGCTCGATCCGAAGGCGAGGAAGCGATGACGCACATCCGCGAGGTCGACGACGCCGCGCCCCTGCTGCAGATCAAGGACCTGGCCATCACGTTTCGAACGTCCACCGGCGACGTGGAAGCGGTCAAAGACGCCCATTTGACGGTCATGCCGGGGGAGACCGTGGCCATAGTGGGCGAATCAGGCTCGGGCAAGTCGACCACGGCGCTGGCGACCATCGGGCTGCTCCCGGAAAACGGCCGAGTCTCCGGCGGGCAGATCGTCTTCGCCGGGGAAGACCTGGCCGGCGCCAGCAGCCAGCGGATCGTCGAACTGCGCGGCAATTCGATCGGCATGGTGCCCCAGGACCCCATGTCCAACCTCAACCCGGTGTGGAAGATCGGCTTCCAGGTCAGGGAGACGCTGCGGGCCAACGGGCTCCGGTCCGACAATGCCGCGGTGGCCAAAGTCCTGGCAGAGGCGGGGCTGCCCGATGCCGCCAGCCGTTCCCGGCAGTTCCCGCACGAGTTTTCCGGCGGCATGCGCCAGCGCGCCCTGATCGCCATCGGCTTGTCGTGCCGGCCGCGGCTGCTGATCGCCGACGAACCGACCTCAGCCCTCGACGTGACGGTGCAGCGCCAGATCCTGGACCACTTGGAATCGATGACCCGGGACCTCGGAACCGCCGTCCTGCTGATCACGCATGACCTGGGTTTGGCCGCCGAGCGTGCCCGCAAGGTGGTGGTGATGTACAAGGGCCGGGTCGTGGAGTCGGGGCCTGCCCTGCAGATTCTGCAGAACCCGCGCCACCCCTACACACAACGGCTGGTTGAGTCCGCGCCCTCCCTGGCGTCGCGGCGTATCCAGTCGGCGAAGGCCGCCGGCATCGAAACCTCGGAACTGCTGGCACCGGTCGGGCAGGAGACCCAATCCACCGACAACGTCATTGCAGTCAAGGACCTGACCAAGGTCTACAAGCTGCGCAGCGGGTTTGGGAAGTCCACTGACTTCACGGCCGTGGACAACGTGTCCTTCGATATCAAGCGTGGAACCACGATGGCGGTGGTGGGGGAGTCGGGGTCCGGCAAGTCCACCGTGGCAAAGATGGTCCTGAACCTCGAGTCGCCGACCAGCGGCCACATTGTCTTCGACGGCGTGGACATGACCGCCCTCAACGCCAAGGCCCTGCTTGCCTTCCGCCGGCGGGTCCAGCCGATCTTCCAGGATCCCTACGGGTCGTTGGACCCCATGTACAACATCTTCCGCACCATCGAGGAGCCGTTGCGCGTGCACAACATCGGCGACCGCAGGAGCCGCGAAGCCAAGGTCCGGCAGCTGCTGGACCAGGTGGCGCTTCCGGCGTCCGCCATGCGCCGGTTCCCGAACGAGCTCTCCGGCGGCCAGCGCCAGCGCGTCGCGATCGCCCGTGCGCTGGCACTGGACCCCGAGGTGGTGATCTGCGACGAGGCGGTCTCCGCGCTGGACGTGCTGGTGCAGGCCCAGATCCTGGACCTGCTGGCCGGCCTGCAGCAGGACCTGGGGCTGAGCTACCTGTTCATCACGCACGACCTGGCCGTGGTCCGGCAGATCGCCGACCACGTCACCGTGATGGAAAAGGGCAAGGTGGTGGAGGCCGGCACCACGGACGACGTCTTCGACTCCCCGCAGCAGCGGTACACGCAGGAGCTGCTGGCCGCCATTCCCGGTGCGAGCCTGGAGCTGCCGCCCGAGGTGGCCTGACCCGGGACTCCAGCCCAATCACCGGCCCCGGCTCCGGGCCGCGTTAGGCCATGGGTGGCGTTGCGGATTACAATGGAGTGCCTACCCGCATCCGGGCACGGCGCTGGCTGTCCGATATTAGGCCCAGGTTCCATGTAATCCACGGAAGAGTAATCCCGCATGTCTGAAACCACCGCATCGACGCAGAGCGCCGTTCGCAGCGACCTTCGCAACGTCGCCATCGTAGCCCACGTCGACCACGGGAAGACCACCCTCGTGGATGCCATGCTGAAGCACACCGGTGCCTTCGCCAGCCACGGCGAAACCGAAGAGCGCGTCATGGACTCCGGGGAACTGGAACGCGAAAAGGGCATCACCATCCTGGCCAAGAACACCACCGTGTTCTACTCCGGCCCGGCCGCGCAGGGCGAGACCATCACCATCAGCGTGATCGACACCCCGGGCCACGCCGACTTCGGCGGCGAGGTGGAGCGCGGCCTGTCCATGGTGGACGGCGTGGTCCTGCTGGTTGATGCTTCCGAGGGCCCGCTGCCGCAGACCCGTTTTGTACTGCGCAAGGCGCTGGCCGCCAAGCTCCCCGTCATCCTGGTGGTCAACAAGACCGACCGTCCGGACGCCCGCATCGACGCCGTCGTCGCCGAGGCGATGGACCTGCTGCTGGGCCTGGCTTCCGACCTTGCCGACGAAGTTCCGGACCTGGATCTGGATGCCGTCCTCAACGTTCCCGTGGTCTATGCCTCCGGCAAGGCCGGCCGCGCCTCGCTGACCCAGCCCGCCGACGGCACCCTGCCGGAAGACGAGGACCTGGAGCCCCTGTTCGCCACCATCATGGAGCACGTGCCGGCCCCGTCCTACGACCCCGACGGCGTGCTGCAGGCCCACGTGACCAACCTTGACGCTTCCCCGTTCCTGGGCCGCCTGGCGCTGCTGCGCATCTACAACGGCACCCTGCAGAAGGGGCAGACAGTGGCCTGGGCCCGCCAGGACGGCCAGTTGAAGAACGTGCGCATTTCCGAGCTGCTCGCCACCAAGGGACTGACGCGTGTTCCGGCGGAATCGGCCGGCCCGGGCGAGATTGTCGCCGTCGCCGGCATCGAGGACATCACCATCGGCGAGACCCTGACCGACGCAGAGAACCCGCAGCCGCTGCCGCTGATCAAGGTGGACGATCCGGCCATCTCGATGACCATCGGCATCAACACCTCGCCGCTGGCCGGCAGGGTCAAGGGCGCCAAGGTGACCGCCCGCCAGGTCAAGGACCGGCTGGACAAGGAACTGGTGGGCAACGTCTCGCTGAAGGTGCTGCCGACCGAGCGTCCGGACGCCTGGGAGGTCCAGGGCCGCGGCGAGCTGGCACTGGCCATCCTGGTGGAGCAGATGCGCCGCGAAGGTTTCGAGCTGACCGTGGGCAAGCCCCAGGTGGTCACCAAGACCATTGACGGCAAGGTGCACGAACCGATGGAGCACATGACCATCGACGTGCCCGAAGAGTACCTCGGCGCCGTCACCCAACTGCTGGCCGCCCGCAAGGGCCGGATGGTCAACATGGCCAATCACGGTACCGGCTGGGTGCGGATGGAGTTCATCGTTCCGGCCCGTGGCCTGATCGGTTTCCGCACCCGGTTCATGACCGAGACCCGGGGCGCCGGCATCGCCGCGTCCATCTCCGAGGGCTACGAGCCGTGGGCCGGGCCGATCGAGTACCGCACGAACGGATCGATGGTGGCCGACCGGGCCGGCGTGGTCACGCCCTTCGCGATGATCAACCTGCAGGAACGCGGTTCCTTCTTCGTGCAGCCCACCTCGGAGGTCTACGAAGGCATGATCGTGGGCGAGAATTCGCGGGCGGACGACATGGACGTGAACATCACCAAGGAAAAGAAGCTCACCAACATGCGTGCCGCTTCCTCCGACAGCTTCGAGAACCTCACCCCGCCGCGGAACCTGACCCTGGAGGAGTCCCTCGAATTCGCCCGCGAGGACGAGTGCGTTGAGGTCACCCCGGAGTCCATCCGCATCCGCAAGGTGGTCCTGGATGCCAACGAGCGGCTCAAGGCCGCCCGTGCGCGCGCCCGGGCATAAACTGGACCTATGACAGAGCAGAGGCAACCCGCCGGAGACCACGGCGGGTTGCCTTCCGCTGTTTCAGGCCAGGAAACCGAACGGCACGAGGCACGACGGCGGCGCCCCGCCTTTCACGGGTGGGGCACGGCTGTCTTCGGCGCGGTGGTGACGGCGGTCGCGGGAACGGCCCTTCACTCGCAGATTCTCTATGCCGGGGAGTCCGGGTATCCGTGGGGCGCCGCGGCAGCCCTGCTGTTCGCCCTGGCGGTGATGGTCTGGGCCGGCCTCAAGACTCACAACGTCCTGATCGCCGGCCTGACGGGTGTCCTCACGTACGTCCTCGTCGGACTGATGGCGCTGGCCCCCGGCGCCGAGCCGCTGATCGTCACCGGGACCACCGCGGCGGTGGAATTGCCGATCGCCATGGCGGGCCGGATCTGGATGATCGGACTGGTGTTCGCCACGATCGTGGCGCTGCTGGCCTGCGCATGGGCGCTCAAGCCGCGGCGGGCCGGGACCTGATTCGGGCCGCCCGCGCGCCGGGCGTCAGTTGGCCGTCTGGTCCAGATGGTGGGCCATGAAGATTGAGGTTGCGGTCCCGTCCTCGTCGGCGGGCAACATCGCGTATTCCTCGAAGATTGCGCGGATCTTCCCCAGCATCTCCTGGCGGTGCGCGTCGTTGAGCTTGATGCCCATCCGGGTGGTTTCGATCTGGTCCGGGGCCAGGCCGTCGATTTCCTGCAAAAAAGTCTCTACCAGCACCGGTGCCGCGTCCGGCATCTTCGCGCCCCAGGACATCCGGGTGGCGCGGTAGGGGACTTCCTTGGCCCCACGGTTGCCCTTTCGCGGTTCCTCGGCCTCCAGGAAACCGGTATTGAGCAGCGTGCGCACGTGGTGCAGCGAGGTGGCCGGATTCAGGCCGAGCAGTTCCGCGATCTCTTTGTTGGTCCGCGACCGGTGGAGGCAGAGCCGGAGAATGCGCAGCCGTACCGGGGAGCTGAGCGCCCGCCCGGTGGCTTGCAGGTCCTGATCCGTAGGCATGTCTCCAGCATACGACACCAGCTGCCTAATGATTGACTTTCCCCAATCGCTGCCCGAGACTGTGACCTGTGACTCAGGCACCCGCTCCACGGGGCTCCGGAACCGCCCCGGCAGCCGACGCTGCCCACCCGGGCAGCGCACCGCCGTCGTTGTGGCGGGACCCGAACTTCCTCACCTTCTGGTCGGCGCAGACCATCAGCCAGGTCGGCGTCCAGGTCGGCCAGCTGGCCGTCCCGGTGCTCGCGGTGATCGTTCTCGGGGCCAGCGAATTCCAGGTGGGTGTCCTCAATGCCAGCGCCACCGCGGCCTTCCTGCTGATCGGCCTGCCAGCGGGCGCCTGGGTGGACCGCTGGCTCAAGCGGCGGGTCATGATTACGGCCGACCTGGTCCGTGCCGCCGCCATGCTGTCCGTGCCGCTGCTGTGGTGGATGGGCGTGCTGCAGATGTGGCACCTGTATGCGGTGGCGGGCGTGCTCGGCTGCGCCACGGTGTTCTTCGACGTGGCCTACCAGAGCTACATCCCGGTCCTGGTGCGCGGCGACCAGGTGGCCTCGGCGAACTCCAAGCTGGAGAGCACCGCGCAGCTGGCGAGGATGGGCGGACCCGCCGCGGGCGGCGGCCTGCTGCAGGTGATGGCGGCTCCGCTGCTGTTCCTCGCGGACACGCTCGGCTACCTTTTCTCGGCCCTGTTCCTGGTCCGCACCGCAGACCGCGAAGTGCCTGCACCGCGGCTCGGCCGGCGGCCGCTCGTGGCGGAAATCAAGGAAGGGCTCGGCTTCGTGGTGCGGCATCCGCTGATCAGCCGGATAGCGGCGTGCACGGGCCTGGCAAATTTCTTCGCCGGATTGGCCTTTACGCTGTTTCCCATCCTGGTGCTGCGCGAACTGGGCCTGGGCCCGGGCGCGCTGGGACTGGTCTACTCGGTCGCCGCGGCCGGTGGACTGCTGGGCGCGGTGGCGGCGCCCAAGCTGGCGAAGCTGACCGGCGAAGGGGCGCTGATTCCGCTGGCGAGCGTGGCGTCGGCGGTGTTCCTGGCGGCGATGCCGTTGTCGGTGCTGATGCCGGACACCGCCTCGGCACTGCTCCTGCTGATCGTCGGCGAGGCCGGCGTCTCCTTCTGCTCCCTGGTCTACAACGTGATGCAGGTGACGATGCGCCAGCGGGTCTGCCCGCCGCGGCTGCTCGGGAGGATGAACGCCTCGATCCGGTTCGTGGTGTACGGCGTATTGCCCCTCTCCGGGCTGCTGGCGGGCGTGCTGGGCGAAACCATCGGGTTGGTGCCCACCCTGTGGATCGGTGCGGCCGGGTCCGCGCTCGCCGCGGCGCCCGTGCTGTTCTCACCCCTGTGGGCGCTGCGGAAACTGCCGGACAGCTACGAAGGCTGACCGCCGGCCCGCGGGCGGCGCCGCGGAGGGGCGGGCGGCACCTGCTTGGCCGCGGCCACGGCCGACAAGGAAACGACGACGTCGCCGCGCCTGGTGCCCACCGTGCAGCTGTCGGCATCGACGGCCAGCAGCTCGCCGAGCACGTCGGTGAAGCCGCCCGCGATCCGGTAGCGGACCACCACGCGTGTTCCCGGTGCTGCTGCGGCCAGAAACGCGGCGGGGGTAGCGGGTATCACGTGACCATCTTAGGTGGGCCGTCCCCGGCTGGGGAGATAATGGTCCCAACCGATACGCTAGAGGGAACTGTTCAGAAAGGTGCTGACGGACGTGACGTACGTAATCGCACAGCCGTGCGTGGATGTAAAAGACAAGGCATGTATCGAAGAATGCCCGGTGGACTGTATCTACGAAGGCGAACGGTCCCTGTACATCCACCCGGATGAATGTGTCGATTGCGGCGCGTGCGAACCGGTCTGCCCGGTCGAAGCCATCTACTACGAAGATGACACTCCCGAGGAGTGGGCCGACTACTACAAGGCCAACGTGGAGTTCTTCGACGATCTGGGTTCCCCGGGCGGTGCCGCCAAGCTGGGCAACACCCACAAGGACCACCCGCTGATCGCCGCGCTGCCGCCGCAGAACCAAGACTGAACTCGATGAGTTCTTTCGGCCTGCAGTTGCCGGACTACCCGTGGGACGCCATGGCGCCCTACGCGCAAAAAGCGGCCGAACACACGGGCGGCACGGTGAACCTGTCCATCGGCACGCCGGTTGACCCCACTCCGGCCGTCGTCCGGGATGCCTTGGCCGCAGCCGCCGACGCCCCGGGCTACCCGACGACGCACGGCACCGCCGAACTGCGGGAAGCGATCGTGGAGTGGTTCGGGCGCCGTCGAAACGTTCCCGGGATGGATCCGGAAGCGGTCATGCCCACCGTCGGTTCGAAGGAACTGGTCGCCTGGCTGCCCACCTTGCTGGGACTAGGGGCGGGCGACATCGTAGTGCGCCCCGTCGTGGCGTATCCGACGTACGACATCGGCGCCATCCTGGCCGGCGCGACCCCGGTGGCGGCCGACAACCTGGCGGATCTGGATGCGCAGACCAGGAGCCGGGTGAAACTGGTGTGGGTCAACTCGCCGGGCAACCCCACCGGCCTGGTGCGCGACCGGGCAGAGCTGCGCACCCTGGTGGAGGACGCCCGCAGCCTGGGCGCCGTCGTCGCCTCCGACGAATGCTACGCGGAGCTCGGCTGGGGCGCCTGGGACACCGCCCGCGGCGGGCAGGCCGTGCCGAGCGTGCTGGATCCGTACGTCGCGCAGGGCTCGCACGAGGGCCTGCTGTGCGCCTACTCGCTCAGCAAGCAGTCAAACCTCGCCGGGTACCGGGCCGCCTTCCTGGCCGGAGACCCGGCGCTGATGCCGAACATCATCAACAGCCGCAAGCATGCGGGCATGATCGTGCCGTTCCCGGTCCAGGCCGCGATGCGCGCCGCCCTGCGCGACGACGCGCACGTGCAGGAGCAGAAGGACCTGTACCGGAGCCGGCGCGAGCGGCTGCTGCCGGCGCTGGAGAATTTCGGCGTGCAGATCCGCCATTCCGAGGCCGGCCTGTACCTGTGGGGGACCGCGGGGGAAGATACATGGACCACCGTGGGCCGCCTTGCCGAGCTGGGCATTGTCATCGGGCCCGGCGTGTTCTACGGCGAGGCCGGCAGCGGCTACGTCCGGGTTGCGTTGACCGGCAGCGACGAACGGATCGACGCCGCCGTCGAACGGCTTTCCTGATCCCGGCGCCTGACTGTGGATATGAACAAAAATATATGTCTTGGATTAGATATATCCGTGACTCTACGGGTAGCGTTTTACCCGAGTATGTGCATGGTCAGTGCCACAAGCGCCGGCGTGCCCTAAGCTTCCAAACCTCCTGAAGGGGACTCAATGACTGAGCAGACCGGTGCCAAGCTGCACTTCGACGGCGGCGAACTCGAACTCCCACGGCTCAAGGCCGCGGAAGGCAACGACGGCTATGACGTATCCAAACTGCTGAAGCAGACCGGCGCGGTCACCTTCGACCCGGGGTTCATGAACACTGCGGCGACCACCTCCGCCATCACCTACATCGACGGCGACGCCGGTGTGCTCCGCTACCGCGGCTATCCGATCGAGCAGCTGGCCGAGCACTCAAGCTTCCTCGAAGTGTCCTACCTGCTGATTTACGGCGAACTGCCCACGCCCACCGAGCTGGAGGCCTTCGACCAGAAAATCCGCCGCCACACCCTGCTGCACGAAGAGCTCAAGGGCTTCTTCGGCGGATTCCCGCGCGACGCACATCCGATGCCGGTGCTTTCCTCCGCGGTCAGCGCCCTGTCCACCTTCTACCAGGACTCGCTGGATCCGTTCGACGACGAGCAGGTGGAACTCTCCACCATCCGCCTGATGGCCAAGCTCCCGGTGATCGCCGCCTACGCGCACAAGAAGTCCATCGGACAGGCCCTGCTCTACCCGGACAACTCCATGAACCTGGTGGAGAACTTCCTGCGCCTGAGCTTCGGCCTGCCGGCCGAGCCCTACGAGCTGGACCCGACCGTGGTGAAGGCGCTGGACCTGCTGCTGATCCTGCACGCAGACCACGAGCAGAACTGCTCCACGTCCACCGTGCGCCTGGTGGGCAGCTCCAACGCCAACATGTTCGCGTCCGTCTCCGCCGGCATCAACGCCCTGTTCGGTCCGCTCCACGGCGGTGCCAACGAGGCCGTGCTGAACATGCTCCGCCAAATCCAGGCCAGCGGCCAGGCCCCGGAGCAGTTCATGGAAAAGGTCAAGAACAAGGAAGAAGGCGTGCGCCTGATGGGCTTCGGGCACCGCGTCTACAAGAACTACGATCCGCGCGCCCGCCTGGTCAAGGCCACCGCGCACGAGATCCTCGGCAAGCTCGGCGGCAACGACGAGCTGCTGGACATCGCCATGCGCCTGGAAGAGAAGGCGCTGGCGGACGACTACTTCATCGAGCGCAAGCTGTACCCGAACGTGGACTTCTACACCGGCCTGATCTACAAGGCCATGGGCTTCCCGGAGAAGATGTTCACCGTGCTGTTCGCCATCGGCCGCCTGCCCGGCTGGATCGCCCAGTGGCGGGAAATGATCAAGGATCCGCAGACCAAGATCGGCCGCCCGCGGCAGCTGTACACGGGTGCGCAGGAGCGCGAGTACCCGGCCCGCTAGCACGACGGCGGTGCACGCCTTAACGCCAACGGCCCCCGGAGCAATCCGGGGGCCGTTCGTTGTGCTTCAGGCGGAGATCATCGACGCGCTTAGCCGTTCGCAGCTTCCCGACCTTCGCAAGCTCAGGCCGGGTCCCTCGCTGCTCGCTTGCGCTCGTTCCTCGCTCGGCGATGCGCGCTTACGATAATCCCCGCCTGCCGCCTGCACCGTTTGGTCAGCCGGCGTAGCCGTTCGGGTTGTTCTTCTGCCAGCGCCAGTGGTCTTCGCACATCTGCTCGAGGTTCTTCACGGCCGACCAGCCGAGCTCGGCCAACGCGGCCGAAGGGTCGGCATAGCTGATGGCGGCGTCGCCGGGGCGCCGGTCGGTCAGCTCGTAGGGGATGTCGAATCCCGCGGCCTTGCCGAACGCGGCGAGCACCTCCAGCACGGACGAGCCCTTGCCGGTGCCCAGGTTCCAGCGGCGGACTCCGGGCCGGTCGGCAATGAAGTCCAGGGCCGCCAGGTGTCCGGCGGCCAGGTCCATCACATGGATGTAGTCGCGTACGCCGGTGCCGTCCGGCGTCGGGTAGTCGCTGCCGAAGACGCGGACCCTGTCCCGGCGGCCCACGGCCACCTGCGCCACGAACGGCAGCAGGTTGTTCGGCACGCCCGTCGGATCTTCGCCGATCCGCCCGCTTTCATGCGCGCCGACGGGGTTGAAGTAGCGCAACAGGGCCACGTGCCAGCGCGGGTCGGAATCGCCCAGATCGGACAGGATGTCCTCGATCTGCTCCTTGGTCCGGCCGTAGGGATTGATCGCGTCCAGCGGAAGCTTCTCGGTCAGCGGCACTTCCTCGGTGGCGCCGTACACGGTGGCAGAGGAACTGAAAACGATCGTGCGGACGTTGTGGGCGTCCATCGCGCGGAGCAGGTTCAGCGTGCCGCCCACGTTGTTGTGGTAGTAGTGCAAAGGTTTTTCGACGGACTCGCCGACGGCCTTCAAGCCGGCAAAGTGGATCACGGCGTCCACGGATTCGGCCTCCAACACCCGGTTCAGCGCGGCCTCGTCCAGGAGGTCGGCCTGGTGGAACCGTGCCTGCCGGCCGGCCAGCTCCTGGACCCGGCGCAGCGACTCTTCGCTGGAATTGGCCAGGTTGTCGAGCACCACCACGTCGTGCCCCGCCTCCAGCAGGGCGAGCGTGGTGTGCGAGCCGATGAAGCCGGTTCCTCCGGTGACCAAAATTCTCATGCCAACCAGCTTAGTAGCTCACCCCCCGTCTCCCCGGTACGGTCCGCAGCGGGTTCAGTACAGGGCTGGACAGCAAGGTCTAGAGTTGAAATACGGGCAGCGGGGGAACCCCGCGGGCGGCACCCGCAGCGGGAGCCACTGCAGATTAGCTGCGTCGTCGGTCCGAGCGAAAGGACGCGGACAGGATGCACGAGACGGGTGGGCCAGGGTGGCGGATCACCGCAGACACCTCGGGACACATGCTGCTGGCACTCTACCTTCGCGACGTCGCCGGCCTGGCCGGAGCCGGCTGGCCGGCGGTCTCGCCGGTGTTGCCGACGGTCCGCACCGCCGATCCCACCCAGCTAACCGCGCATGTCGGCGGCCCGGCGGCGCTGCGGGACGAGTGGGAGAAGTGGTGGGAGGACCTGGTCCGTGACCGCCCGGGCAACGCCGCGAAACTGGCACCGCCGTCCTTTCCCGCCTTCGCCGGCAGCCCCGCGCTGCAGCGGCTGCTGCAGGCCCACTTTGGCGCCGGGATGAGCTGGGCCCGGGCCCGGATGGCCGAGTACGGGAAATTGGCGCAGGAACGTGAGGCCAAGGGCACCACCGGGTTGATCCGCGAACTGGTCCAGGACCGGGAAATGGAACTCGGACGTGCCGCGCGGGCCTTCGAGCTGAAGCTCATCGAACTGCCGCTGTGCGAGCCGCGTGCCTGGTTCGTGGAGCCGGACCGGGTGCTGTTGTGCCAGACACTGATGGACGACGAAGGTGCCTTCCGCAGTTACCTTCAGCCGATCGTCGAGCTCATCGTCTAGCCGCGCGCGGGTAACTCAGGCGGCCGACCCCTGCGCCACGGTGATCACGACGTAGCCGGTGTCGCTATCAGCGCCGACCCAGCCGCCGTCGTCACGCTGCCAGCGCAGGCCCGCATGGGCAACCGACTCAAGGCCGAGCTCCTTGGCAGAAGCCACCGCCCACTGCGCCACGGCCCAGCCCCGCTCATCGGTTGCGGCCACCCGGACCTCCCGGCCGGCGACGGCCATCTCCAGGCCCGGATGCATGGCCTCCAGTTGCGCCAGGACGACAGCGGGGTCGCCGGCTGCCTCGGCATCCTTGAGCACACAGTTCAGGGCGGCAGGCGAGTGGCCGGTCAGTGCCGAAGCGAAGGCCTTGGCTTCGGGCTCATGGTCCGCGTAGGCCAGCGGATAGGCGCTGCGCTGGACGGTCTGGGCCGCGTCGGTCACCGGCATGGACTCATAGCCCGGGACCTGTTCGAGCACCTCGTAAAACTTGTTTGCCGCGTACACCGGGTCCTGCACCTGTTCCTCGGTGCCCCAGCCCTGGGACGGCCGCTGCTGGAACAGGCCCCGGGAGTCGGGACCGGCCGTATCGCCGTAGTCGATGTTGCGCAGCTTCGACTCTTGGATGGCCGTCGCGAGGGCAATCGACGCGGCGCGTGCGGGCAGCCCGCGCCCGATGGCAATCCCGGAGATGAGCGCCGCGTTCGCGGCCTGGTCAGGTGCCAGTTCGAAGGTGTCTGAACCAACGACGGCGGTGCACCGCTCCCGGACCAGGGTTTGGGAACGGTCAATGAAGGTGGCGGCGAAGTAGGCGGCACCGCCGACCAGGGTCAACAGGACGATCAGGCTGAGCAGGCTGCGTGTCCTGCGTGCACGGGCTTGCCGGGACATGGCGGTGCCGTCCGGAACTGCTAGTTGGCGTGCAGGACCGCGTTGAGCTCGACGCTCTGGCCCTTGCGCGGCAGGACTTCCACCGCGCCGCTGGTGGAGTTTCGGCGGAACAGGAGATTGGGCATGCCGGAGAGCTCCACGGCCTTGACCTGGCGGTGGTCCCCGGTGGCAACGTCGATCAGGCTCACCCGGGTTCCGGCGGTGACGTACAGGCCGGCCTCGACCACGCAGTCGTCGCCGATGCTGATGCCGACGCCCGAGTTGGCGCCCAGCAGCACGCGCTCGCCGATGCTGATCCGTTCCTTCCCCCCGCCGGAGAGCGTGCCCATGATCGAGGCGCCGCCGCCGACGTCCGAACCGTCCGCCACGATGACGCCCGCGGAAATGCGGCCCTCGACCATGGAAGTGCCCAGCGTGCCGGCATTGAAGTTGACGAAGCCTTCGTGCATCACGGTGGTCCCGGCGGCCAGATGCGCGCCGAGGCGGACGCGGTCGGCATCGGAAATCCGCACGCCGGAGGGGACCACGTAGTCGACCATGCGCGGAAACTTGTCCACGCCGAAGACGGTGACCTGGCCGCGGCGGCGCAGGCGGCGGCGGACCGATTCGAAACCGTCCACGGCGCACGGGCCGAAGTTGGTCCAGACCACGTTGGGCAGCTGCCCGAAAATGCCGTCCATGTTCAGCGAATTGGGTGTGACGAGGCGGTGGGAGAGCAGATGCAGGCGGAGGTAGGCATCAGCGGTGTCGGCGGGCGCAGCGTCCAGGTCGATGCTGCGCGTGAGGACCTCCAGATGGGTGCCACGGTCCGCGTCGGCGCCGTCGGCGGCGTCGGCCTCGAGGCCGGCCTCCGCGTCCCGGGCGGCGCGGGCAGGGCCCAGTCCCGGGGCGGGATACCAGACGTCGAGGACGGTGCCGTTGTCGGTGACGGTGGCCAGGCCGGTGCCGTGGGCGGTGCGGGGCGCGGTGTGTGCGGTGGTGCTCGCGGTCATGGATGCAAGTCTACCGAGCGCGCCGGGGCCCAGTGATGCCGGGAAGGTGAGCAGGCGGACGTCTGGCTAAGCTGGGGGAGTGACTTCCACCATCGCCCTGGACTTGACCGCCGACGTCGCAGACCTGACCGCGGCGCTGATCGACATCAACAGCGTGTCCGGCAACGAAACCGCCCTCGCCGACGCCGTGGAAGCCGCCTTGCGTGCCCTGCCGCACCTGAAGGTGGTGCGTGACGGCGACGCCATCGTGGCCCGCACGCAGCTGGGGCGGCCGGAGCGGGTTATCCTGGCCGGCCACCTGGATACCGTACCGTTACCGGCCGTGCCCGGCTCGCGCGGTACCGTGCCGTCGGTGTGGGACGGAGACGTGCTGTATGGGCGCGGCGCCACCGACATGAAGGGCGGGGTAGCGGTGCAGCTAGCGCTGGCCGCCGAGCTGGCGGCGCCGGGCCGCGACGTCACCTACGTCTTCTACGACCATGAGGAAGTGGACGCGTCGCTGAGCGGACTGGGCCGGCTGGCGCGCAACCACCCGCAGCTGCTGCAGGGCGACTTCGCCATCCTGCTGGAACCGACCGACGGAACCGTGGAAGGCGGCTGCAACGGCACGGCCCGGTTCGAAGCGAGCACGGTCGGCCAGGCGGCGCATTCGGCCCGCGGGTGGAGGGGCGTCAACGCGATCCACGCCGCGGCGGACATCCTGGTCCGGCTCCGGGACCATGAACCGGCCACGGTCACGGTGGACGGACTGGACTACCGCGAAAGCCTGAACGCGGTGAAGATCAGGGGCGGCACAGCCGGCAACATCATTCCGGACAGCACCACGGTGGAAATCAATTACCGGTTCGCACCGGACAAGACACCCGGGGACGCCGAGCGGTACGTGCGCAACCTGCTGGAGGGCTTCACGGTGGTGTGCACGGATGCCGCGGCCGGGGCGCGGCCCGGCCTGAACCATCCCGCCGCCGCCGAATTCGTTGCCGCCGTGGGGGCGGAGCCGAAGCCCAAGTACGGCTGGACCGACGTGGCGCGGTTCAGCGAGCTGGGGATTCCGGCCGTCAACTTCGGCCCCGGCGACGCGCTGCTGGCCCACACCGACAACGAACACGTGCCGGCGCAGGCCGTCCGCGAGTGCCGGGCGGCGCTGCGCCGCTGGCTGACGGCCTGACCGGCAGCGGCAGCCGGCGCGCCGGGCAACAGGGAAGGGGAGGACGCGCAGGCATCCTCCCCTTCCCTGTCGGACGGTCAGCGGCAGCCGGTCACACCTTGACGGCCATCGGCTGCGTGGTCAGCGGCGTGGTCTCGCCAGCGGTCCGGCTGCTCAGGAACTTGGAGAGCCAGTTGGCCACCCAGGACAAGGCGAAGTTGACGACGATGAAGAGGACGGCCGCTATCGTCAGCGACTGCAGGATCGGACCGGCGGAGCCGTAAATCTGCATCGACCGCAGCAACTCGGAGTAGGTGATGATGTAGCCGAGGGCTGAGTCCTTCAAGATCACGACGAATTGGCTGACCAGGGCCGGCAGCATGGCCACCAGGGCCTGCGGCAGTTCGATGCTGCGCAACGACTGGCCACGGCTCATGCCGATCGCCATCCCGGCTTCACGCTGGCCCTTGGGCAGGCCGAACACGCCGGAGCGGACCAGTTCAGCGATCACCGATCCGTTGTACAGCGTCAGGGCCGTCACGACGGCGTAAAACGGGATGTCCGCAGGGGTGCCGATTCTCAGCTGCCCAAACAGGAGCCAGAAGAAAATCATCATCAGCAACACCGGGACAGCCCGTAAGAGTTCGACGATCACTCCGCAGAGCCACCGGAGGGGGCCGTTTGAGGCGAGCCTGCCCACGCCAAAGAGCAATCCGAAGACCACGGACGTGAGGATCGAGACTGCCGCTGCCTTAAAGGTATTGATCAGGCCCGGCAGAATGGTGAACTGCCAGACCTCCCCGGTCAGGAACGGCGTCCACAGTTCGGGTGCCAACTGCCCTTTGTCGTTCAATCCGACGATGACGAAGATCGCCGCGCCGAGGAAGATCAGGATGCCGATGACGTTGGTGACCATGATCCGCGCACGGGCCTTCGGGCCGGGCGCGTCGAAGAGGACGCTCTGCTTGATGTTCATCGTGACACCGCCAGTTTCTTGGAGAGCCAAGTGGTCACCAGGCCGATCGGCAGCACGATGATCACGAAGCCGATGGCGAAGGTCGCGAAAATGGCCATGATGACATCCGGCCGGAACTCGATCATGGTTTTCATCAGCCCGGCGGATTCGGCGACCGACGCCGCCGTTGCCACCGTGGTGTTCTTGGTCAGGGCGATCATGGTGTTGCCGAGCGGAGCAACCGCGCCGCGGAAGGCCTGGGGCAGGATAATAATCCGTGCTGCCGGCAGGAAGCTCAGCCCGATGGCACGGGCGGCCTCGGCCTGTCCCAGGGGCACGGTGTTGACGCCGCTGCGGATGGATTCGCAGACGAAGGCCGCGTGGTAGACGGACAGCCCGACGATGGCCCAGAGGAAGAAGTTGAAGTCGAAATCGCCGGAGAGGTTCAGCTGAAGCTGGAAGACCGCCACCAGAATGCAGAACACCATGATGATGGTCAGCGGCGTGTTCCGGAAGACGTTGACGTACGCGGCGCCGGCCCAACGGAAGCTGGGCACCGGTGAAATGCGCATCAGGGCCAGGACGGTACCCAGCACCAACGAACCCAGGGCGGCCCAAAAAGCGAGCTGGATATTGACCCACAAGGCTCCGACGACGTCGTAGGTCTCCAGCGCCGTCAGGTAGCTCTGGAAGTACTCGGACAAACTGTCCATCCCCTTTCGGTGGGAAGAGGCAGGCCATGTTGTGGGGCGGGAGAGGCCCGCCCCACAACAGGTGTTGCTAGGCGCAGGCTTCGCCCGGCTTCGGCGGGTTCAGGTCCTTGTTGTAGGAGTAGTCCACACCCTCGGTGTTCTTCGCGAGGGCTTCTTCCCAGGCACCTTCCTCGACCATCTTGTTGATGGCTGCGTTGATGTCCGCGCACAGCTCGGAGCCCTTCGGCAGGCCGACGCCGTAGTTCTCCTCCGAGAACGGGTTGCCGACCACCTTGTACTTGCCGGCGTTGTTCGGCTGCGCCGCGAGTCCGGCCAGGATGATGTCGTCGGTGGTCACCGCATCGATCTGGCCGCCCTGCATGGCGGTCACGCACTCGGCGTAGCTGGGACGCTCGACCAGGTTCACTCCGGCGGCGTGCTCGTCCTTGATGCGCTGGGCGGAAGTGGAGCCGGTCACCGAGCAGAGGTTCTTGCCGTTGAGCGCATCCGGGCCGGTGATTTCGGTGTCATCGGTCCGGACCAGCAAATCCTGGCCCGCCACGAAGTACGGACCGGCGAAGTCAACCGTCTGCTTGCGCTCGTCGGTGATGGAGTACGTCGCGAAGATCATGTCCACCTGGTTGTTGGCGAGCATGTTTTCGCGGTTGGCCGACGGCGACTCGACGAATTCGATCTGGTCCTCCGAGTAGCCCAGCTCGTTGGCCACGTACTTGGCTACATCCACGTCGAAGCCGGTGAACTGGCCGCCGGAGGAAAAGCCCAGGCCCGGCTGATCGTACTTGATGCCGACGCGGATGCCTTCGCCGCCGCCTGTGCCGCCGCCGGCAGTCTCGCCGCCGCCGCCGCCGCCTTCGCCGCCTGTGCCGCCGCCGCCACCGCAGGCGGACAGCACGAGCGCAGCTCCGGCTGCCATGGCAGCCATTCCATAACGGGTCTTTCGCATGTTTTCTCCTTGCGTTGTCGGCCCTCCGTCAGTAGAGGGCCAGGTGTGAGGGGTCAGTGTTCGAGGATTTTGCCGAGGAAGTCCTTGGCGCGGGTGCTCTTCGGGTTGGTGAAGAATTCTTCCGGGGTGGCCTGCTCCACGATCCGGCCGTCGGCCATGAAGAGCACCCGGTCCGCTGCCTTGCGGGCAAATCCCATCTCGTGCGTGACCACGATCATGGTCATGCCTTCCCTGGCCAACTGCACCATGGTGTCGAGCACTTCGTTGATCATTTCCGGATCCAGTGCGGAGGTGGGCTCGTCGAAGAGCATCACCTTCGGCTTCATCGCCAGTGCCCGGGCAATCGCCACGCGCTGTTGCTGGCCGCCGGAGAGCTGGGCCGGCAGCTTCTGCGACTGGTTGGCGACGCCTACGCGCTCGAGCAGGCTCATGGCCAGCTCCTTGGCCTCGGACTGCTTCATCCCCTTGACCTTGATCGGTCCCAGGGTGACGTTCTCCAGGATCGATTTGTGGGCAAAGAGGTTGAAGGACTGGAACACCATGCCGACGTCGGCCCGCAGCTTGGCCAGAGCCTTGCCCTCGGCCGGCATCCTCTCGCCGTCGATCAGGATCTCGCCGTCGTCGATGGTCTCCAGGCGGTTGATCGCCCGGCAGAGGGTGGACTTGCCGGAACCCGACGGCCCGATCACGACCACCACTTCGCCCTTGGTGACCTCCAGGTTGATGTCCTGCAGCACGTGGAGGGAACCGAAGTGCTTGTTGACGTTCTTCAGGGACACCAGCGGCTGGCCCGCCGGGGCGGCGGACGTGGCTCCGGTTGCCGCCGGAGCAGCAGGCGGCGTTTTACTGTGCGATGCGTCACTGGTCATGGAACGAATCTAGCGAAAGATTCCCTTCAAGCAATGCATTCGCGACCGAACCGCCGGAATCGTGATTTAAGAGCAACCTGCGCCCCGCACCGCTTGGACGCCGGAATGCCACTGAAACAGGGGAAACCGTTACGGATGGCCGGCGAATCTGTAGCCTTGGGAAATGACAAACCAGCAAGACATTCCGCTCCCGTCGCAACTTCCGGGCGCACCGAAAACCCGTTTCAAGGGACCAGTGGAGCTGCGGCGCCGCCAGGCGGACATCCCGCAGGCTGACCAGTACCTGCTGGACACCAAAGACCGGGCGGAGTTTACGCATACGGATCCCTGGCGCGTGCTGCGGATCCAGAGCGAATTCGTCGAAGGGTTCGGCACCCTGGCCGACCTCGGCCCGGCGATCAGCGTCTTCGGTTCGGCCCGCACCCGGCAAGGCAGCAAGCACTACGCCATCGCCGAAGAGATCGGGCAGCTGCTGGTCCGGCACAATTTCGCGGTCATCACCGGCGGCGGGCCCGGTTCGATGGAGGCGGCCAACAAGGGGGCCAGCGAGGCCGGCGGCGTGTCGGTCGGACTGGGCATCGAACTGCCGTTCGAGCAGGGGCTCAACAACTGGGTGGACCTGGGCATCAATTTCCGGTATTTCTTCGCCCGCAAGACCATGTTCGTCAAGTATGCCCAGGGGTTCATCGTGCTCCCCGGCGGGCTGGGCACGCTCGACGAGCTGTTCGAGGCAATGGTGCTGGTCCAGACGAAGAAGGTGACATCCTTCCCGATCGTGCTGGTGGGCACGGCATTCTGGTCGCCGCTGATCGACTGGATCCGCAACACGCTCCTGGCGGAAGCAATGATCGCGGAGACTGATCTCGACTTGGTCAGTGTGGTGGATACCGCCGAGGAAGCAGTCGAGCAGATCATCTCCGGGTTGTCTCCCCGCTCCGGATTTTGACCCGGCGGGGCGTCCTCTCTGGCACGATGGTGCTGTGAGCGCATTCCTCGTTTTCCTTGCCATCGCCGTTGCAGGTGCGGCAGCTGTTGCTGCATCCGGGCGGTGGGCCCGGAAGAAGGCAGCCGCTGACAATGCGGCCGGCGGCGGCCCCGGCACCGCCTGGGAGCGAGGGCACGTGGCCGCGCTCCAGGGCCTGAGCGAGCACGAGGCTCGGCTGCCGGCGGTTCTGCTGCCCGAACACCCCCGCGCCGAAGACCTGGACAGCGTCCGGTTTTCCACCGCCCTGCGGGGCTACCGGATGGACCAGGTGGATGAAGTGCTGGACGTCCTGCGGGCAGAGCTGGGAGCCAAGGAGCGCCTGATCCGGCAACTGAGCCAGGAACAGCCACAGCACGACGGCGGTGCCCACCCGGCTCGGGAAGGATGACGGGGGTGCAGGACCGCCTTCCGCGGACACGGGTGCTTCGGGAGGCCGTGCACGCGGAGCTTTCCTTCTGGCGCCGGCGGATCTCAGGCTGGCCGTGGTGGGTCCAGGTGTCCGCGCTCTACGCCCTTTCCCGGCTGTATTCGCTGCTGGTCTTCCTCGCGGTGGCCCGTCAGCAGGGCCCGAATCCGTGGACCCGCGCGCATCCTGACTATCTGTCCTTCATCGGAATCTGGGACAGCGCCTGGTACCGGCAGGTCTACCTGGAGGGCTATCCCACCGATATTCCGCGCGGCCAGGACGGGCGGGTCGACGAGAACCAGTGGGCGTTCTACGCTCTTTTCCCCGGCATCGTCCGCGTCCTGGCGACGGCCACCGGGCTGGGGTGGCAGTTGCTGGCACCGTTGGTTGCCACCCTGGCAGGCTTTGCCGCCGTGCTGCTCATCTACAAGATTTTCCGGCGCTATGCTCCCCACGGCACCGCGCTGTGGGGCGTGGTCTTCGTGGCGGTCTTTCCGGTCTCGCCGATCCTCCAGGTTCCGTATGCCGAATCGCTGAACCTGGCGCTGCTGGCGGCGGCACTGCTGCTGCTGTTGCAGCGGAAGTACGTGCTGGCGATCCCCGTGGTCGTGCTGATGTGCCTCTCCCGGCCCGTTGGCGTGCCCTTCGCCGCGCTCGCCGGCCTGCACCTGCTGTGGCGGATCAAACAGCGCCGCACCGATCCGCTCCAGACCCCGGAACTCCTCCGCGCAGCCGTGCTGGCGCTGGTCAGCTGTGCCGCGGCCCTCGCCTGGCCGGTGCTGGCCTGGTCCGTCACGGGCGAGATGACCGCGTACACCGAGACGGAAACCGCCTGGCGGGGCGAAGACCTGATCCTGTTCAGGCCCTGGTTCGACATGGGCGTGAACCTGTTCGGGCTGTTGGGCGGGATGATCGCCCCGCTGCTGCTGGTAGCCGCGGCGGCCTGGTTCCTCTGCTGCGCGCCGACCCGGAACATCGGGGCAGACCTGAGGCTGTGGTGCGCCTGCTACTTGGGCTATCTGCTGGCCTTTCTTCATCCGCAGACCAGCACGTTCCGGTTGTTGCTTCCGCTCTTTCCGCTGGCTTTGGCGGCGGCCTTCGTATCGCGCAGCCGGGCCTACCATGTGTGCCTGGCAGTGATGTTCCTGGCGGGGCAGATTGTCTGGGTCACCTGGCTCTGGTCATGGGCCGAGCTGCCCGGTGGCGGGGACTATCCGCCCTAGCGCCAGCGGGTTGCCGAGGGACCGCGTGTCGCGGAAATTAGCACCCGGTTGTGATGTACGCGATAATGGGTAGTGGTTGGACATGGCGGCCGGGGAACCAAGGCCGCCGATGTGAGGTTGGCGGGCAGCGCGATCACGGATCGGGCTGCCCCATGGCGGAAGGGAATTCCCAGATGGCTGCGATGAAACCGCGTACCGGTGACGGACCGATGGAAGTGACCAAGGAGGGGCGGAGCCTCATCCTGCGGGTGCCCATCGACGGCGGCGGACGTCTGGTGCTGGAACTCAACGCCGAAGAAGCGGGCAACCTCAAGGACTGCCTGCTCGGCGTCACCAGCGACGTGGCAAGCTAGGAACCGTTTGCTGTGAGCCGCGTTCCCTCCACCGCAGAGGAACAAACCGCCCGTCATCTGGAACAGGCCCTGATTGAACCGCAGATGGCGCGCGTCCTGGCCCTGCCGGCCCTCGGCCGCGGACAGTCGCCGGCCCAAGGTGCCGAGGAAGTCACCGTGCTGGCGGTACCCATCGCTGCAGGCGAGTTCAATGCTGAGCAGGTGACGCCGCAGCCGCGCCAGGGAGCCGCCGAAGCGGCGGCAGACTTTGGCGCCGACGTGGCGGCCCTGGCGGAGGTCCACGGGATCTCCGGCAAGGCAGGCGACGTGCTGGCGGCGCCGGCGCCGCCTCGTTCCGCGCAGCTGCCGGCGCGCCTGGTCTTGATTGGGCTGGGCAGTGGCAGCGCAGCGGAGCTGCGCAAGGCCGGAGCCGCCCTGGCCAAGGCGACGATGGGCACCGACCGGGTGCGCAGCACCGCCGTCGACGGCCTGCCGGACGAGTTGCAGCAGGCTTTCATCGAGGGATTCCTGCTGGGCGGCTACCGGCCGCCGCGCGCGGGCACGTCCGACGGGCCAAAACCGATGGCCGCGGTGCTGGAGCTTACCGGAATCTCGGCAGGGACTGCCGCAACGGCAGCTATCGGCGCCCGGGCCACGTGGTTGGCGCGGGACCTGGCGAACATGCCCTCCAACGTGAAGAGTCCGGAGTGGATGGCAGGCCAGGCCGGGCGCCTCGCCGCGTCCAGCGGCCTGGGTATCCGCACCTGGGACGAGCATCAGCTCGCTGCCGAAGGGTTTGGCGGTCTGCTGGCCGTGGGATCGGCGTCGCCGACTCCGCCCAGGCTGGTGCAGCTGGACTACACGCCCGCACAGGCCGGCGAGGACACCAGGCACATCGTCATCGTCGGCAAGGGCATCACCTTCGACACCGGCGGGCTGTCGCTTAAGCCGCGCGAACCGATGCTGCCGATGAAGACCGACATGGCGGGCGCCGGCGTCGTGCTGGCGGTGCTCGCCGCCGCAGCGGAGCTGCGCGTACCGCACCGTGTCACCGGGCTGCTCGCCTTGGCAGAGAACGCCATCGGCGCCGACGCCTACCGGCCCGGCGACGTGGTGACCGTCCAGGACGGCACCACGGTGGAGATCGGCAACACGGACGCGGAAGGGCGCATGGTGCTCGCGGACGGCCTCTCCTACGCCGCCGCCCGGCTGCAGCCTGACGTCTTGGTGGATATCGCCACCCTCACCGGCGCGGCGTCCATGGGGCTGGGCAGGCAGCATGCGGCGCTGTACGGCAACCGGCCGTCCTTGGTGCGCGCTTTCGAAGCCGCGGGCGAGGCCACCGGGGAGCGGGTCTGGCACATGCCGCTGGACGAGGTGGCGGACGAGTACGGCTTCGCGTTGGAATCCGGCATCGCGGACATCTCGCACATAGCGTCACAGCGTTCGAAGGTCGGCGGAGGATCGATCACCGCGGCGCTGTTCCTGCGCGAATTCGTCGGCACCTTCCCGTGGATCCACCTGGACATCGCCGGAACGGCCCGCGCGGACTCCGACCGGGCCGAGGTCACGAAGGGGGCCACGGGATACGGTGCCCGGCTGCTGCTGTCCTTCCTGCGCTCCTACCGCGGCTAGCGCAGGCGGTCGTCGGACGGCCGGGCTGCCCGCCGGCAGGGCGCAGCGGAACGGTCAGCGTTTGACGGCCAGCAGCAGTCCCTCGCCGGTCGGCAGGATGGTGGACAGCAACTGCTCGTTTTCCCGGATGGCCCTGCCGACCTTGCGCAGCGTGGTGGTGGAATCTTCGCGGATGGCCGGATCCGAGACCCGGTCATGGTCCAGGGCGTCGTTGACGATCAGCATGCCGCCGCGCTTGAGCAGCCGGACCGCTTGCTCCACGTACAGCGGATACGAGGGCTTGTCCGCGTCGACGAAGACGAGGTCGTAGGCGTTGTCGGTCAGCCGGGGCAGCACGTCGGCCGCCCGGCCGGAGATGGTGCGCGTGCGGTTGCCCGGAATGCCGGCGTCGACGAACGCCTGGCGGGCCGCGCGCAGATGGTCGACATCGGCGTCGATGGTGGTCAGCACCGCGGCCGGGGGGAGCCCCCGCAGGAGGCAGACCCCGGACACGCCGGCGCCGGAACCGATCTCCACCACAGTCTGCGCCTTGGTTCCCGCGGCGAGGACAGTCAAAGCAGCGCCGACCCCGGTGCCGACGGCCGCAACGCCCAGTTCATGGGAACGCTCACGGGCCCGAAGCAAGACGTCATCCTCGGCGGGGAGCCCCTCCGTGTAGGACCAACTCGTCTGCTTGTCGGCACTCATGTATCATCACTTTCTCTTCGGCTGTTCCGGGGAAACGGCGCAGGGCCGCAGTGCCAAGCCTACTGCCACAGTTGACGGGATCGGGCGCGTGCCGCGGCGTCGGGGCAGGCGCCGCCGGCCGGGGAAGACAGCCGGGGAGCACTTAGCGGTATTTGTGCAGCCCGTTTACAGAATTCTCCCAGTTTTTTGGGCCAAGATGGGTACCCGGGACGCCGAAATCAGACCGGCAGCACGCCAGCCGCATTCCCGGACGCCCAGGAGGCGGGCGGCAGGCGGGCGGGTCGACGAAGGGGCACAAAGATGACGAAGCTTCAGGACGCCGCGTCGGACGCCGCGGCCGGCAACGATCAGTGGGTTGCTCCGACGTGGGAAGAAGTGGTCCGCAACCACTCCGCCAAGGTCTACCGACTGGCCTTCAGGCTGACGGGCAACCGGTATGACGCCGAAGACCTCACCCAGGAAGTCTTTGTCCGCGTCTTCCGGTCGCTGGATAACTTCAAGCCCGGTACGCTGGACGGCTGGCTTCACCGGATCACCACCAACCTGTTCCTGGACCAGGCCCGGCGCAAAAGCCGCATCCGGTTCGATGGACTGAGCGACGAAGCCGAAGCCAGGCTGCCCGGCAAGGATCCCGGCCCCGAGCGCAGCTTCGAGTACAACAACCTGGACATCGATGTCCAGGCCGCCTTGGACGAGCTGCCGCCGGACTTTCGCGCCGCGGTGGTGCTCTGCGACCTCGAGGGGTTGTCCTACGACGAGGTCTCCGCGGCCCTTGGCGTTAAGCTGGGCACCGTCCGCTCGCGCATCCACCGCGGCCGGACCATGCTCCGGGAGAAGCTGGCGCACCGGGATCCCGCCGGCAAACGCGCGCGCCTGAAACTGCCCCGAATCGCCGGAGCCCACTGATCGTTGCCATGCTCCACCCGGAAAGAGAGCTGGCGGAGTATCTGGACGGCGAACTCTCCGATGACCGCCGCCCCGCACTCGAACGCCATCTTCAACGCTGCCGGCGGTGCCGCAAGAGCGTTGACGAGTTCCGCCAGATTCAGGATCGCCTCCGCTCGTTGGACGTGCCGCCCCCTGATGACAACCTGACCGCGCGGTTGCTGCGCTGCAGCCGACCCGGGGCTGCCGAGCCGGACGGGCCCCCGCCCGGCGCCGTGCCCTTCCGGGCCCCGGAAAACCGGCCCGCTGCCGTACCCGGCGCTGCCGCGGTGTCCGGTGCCGCTGCCCTCCCGGCGGCCGGCGGCTCCCGGACGGAGGCGGTGCCCGCGCGCAGGCCGGTCAGGCGGGTGCTGGCCGTCGCCGGCGGCGTGGTGGGCGGCTGCGCCGTGCTGACGTTGTCCGCGGCTTTCGTTTTGGGCGGCGAGACCCCGGACGCGGACGCCGGCCAAGGCCTTGCCACAGGCACGGCCTGGGTGCCGGTGGCCGCGGATGCAGGCGCCGCCCGTCCGATCGCCATGGACAGCGCGGCACTCGAGGAGCTCCGGCGCAGTGGCTGGACCTGCCCGTTGCTGCCCGGGCTTGGCTACCGCATGCAGAGCGCGGAACAGACGATCGTCGACGGGCAGCCTGCCGTCCGGCTCGAGCTGAGCGACGGCAGCCACCGGGTGGTCGTCACCGAGCAGCGGCGCGGGGACGGGAGCGCGGACGGAACGGCCCGGGTGACGGATTCCGCGCCGCCGGTGAATGCCACCACGGGCCATCCCGTGACCATGGACGGGTTCCGGGAAGTCGCCGGGCTGAACCGGGCGGTGTGGATCCGCGGCGGCGAGGACTGGACCGTGGTGCTCCACTCCGACGAGGTGACGTACACGTTGTGGTCCGACCTTCCGCTGGCCGAGATGCCGGAGACGGTCAGCCACGTGGTGCTGTCGGAGAACTCCCGCCTCAAGCTCCCGGCGCCGTCGCCGGCCGACGATCCGCTCAGCCGCATCATCCGCGGGCTGGGCATGATGGTCAGCCCGCCAAGTGGCTGACCGGCCCGGCGAACGGGTAACCTTCAATCGTGTTTGGAATCAACGGCTCAGAACTGATCATCCTGGCAATCCTTGCCTTGGTGATCCTCGGACCTGAGCGGTTGCCCGAATACGCCGCGCAGCTGGGCAGGTTCGTCAAACAGCTGAAAACCATGGCCGCGGGCGCCAAGGAGCAGCTGCGCGAGGAAGTCGGCGACGACATCGTCGACATGGACTGGCGGAAGCTAGATCCGCGGCAATACGACCCCCGCCGGATCATCAAAGAAGCATTATTGGACGACGACGAGACGCCGCGTCCGGCCCCGGCGGCGCCGGCGGTCGCGGCAGCAGCCGCAACCGCAGCCGGCACGGGCATGTCAACCGGTTCGAGGGCGCCGGCGCGTCCGGCGGCCGGGCCCGCGGCACGGCTTGCCCCGGGCGAGGCGGCGCCGTTCGACACCGAGGCGACTTGACCGCGAAGCGCGGCATCCGTCGTCGCTCGGTGGCGCCCAGCGCGGTGCCCCTGCACGCGCTAGCGGGGAGTGACGCCCAGCGTGCGTCCGGCCAGACCGCGCGGACGCGCTGCCAATTCCGCCGCCATTCGCCGCAGTTCGGCCGCGGCGCCCCCGGATCCGGAGCCGTCTGCCCCGTCCAAGACGATGGGACGGCCGGCGTCGCCGCCGGCGCGCAGCCGGGGTTCCAGCGGGATGCTTCCCAGCAGCGGTACCGGCGTCTCCAGCACGGCGGAGAGCCGCTCGGCGACGGCAGTTCCGCCGCCTGAGCCGAAGACTTCCATCCTGGATCCGTCCGGCAGCGCCAGCCAGGACATGTTCTCGATGACTCCCGCCACCTGTTGCCCGGTCTGCGCGGCAATGGCGCCGGCGCGTTCCGCCACCTCGGCCGCGGCGCCCTGCGGGGTGGTCACCACCAGGATCTGCGAGGACGGGAGCAGCTGTGCGACGGAGATTGCCACGTCCCCGGTGCCCGGAGGCAGATCCAGGAACAGCGCATCAAGATCGCCGAAGTAGACGTCGGTGAGAAACTGCTCCAGGGCCCGGTGCAGCATGGGCCCGCGCCAGGCCACCGGTTGGTTGCCCGACACGAACATGCCGATCGAGATGACCTTCACCCCGTAGGCCACCGGCGGCAGGATCATCTCGTCCACCCGGGTGGGGGCCTGCGTGATGCCCAGCAGCCCGGGAACCGAGAAACCGTAGACATCGGCGTCGATGATGCCCACGCGCAACCCCTGGGCGGCCATGGCGCACGCGAGGTTGACGGTCACGCTGGACTTGCCCACCCCGCCCTTGCCGCTGGCCACGGCGTAGATGCGGGTAAGCGAGGACGGATCGGCGAACGGATTGCCGCGTCCGGCACCGCGCAGCTGTTCCTTGAGATCGTTGCGCTGCTGCGGCGTCATCACGTCCAGCTCCACCGCCACCCCGGAAACGCCCGGGACGGCTGCCAGGGCGTGCTCCACATCGGTCGTGATGGTGCCGCGCAGCGGACAGCCCGAGATGGTGAGCAGCACGCCGACGGTGACCCGTCCGCCGTCGTCAATCCGGACGTCCTTGAGCATGCCCAGCTCCGCGAGGGGACGGCGAAGCTCGGGGTCGATCACCGTTCCCAGCGCGCGCCTTACGGCGGCCGGATCCGGGTGTTGCGACAGGTGTGGATCAGTCATGGATCAGTTCTCCTGGCCGCCGCTTCCAGGCGGCGGCAGCTTGGGCAGCGAGGTGGTGGCATCGGAGGGCCGGCGCCGGCCGCGGCGGCGTTCGTCCCCGGACTCGTCGTCCAGCAGTTCTTCCAGCACCGAGCGCAGCTCGCTGCGGACGAAGTCGCGCGTGGCCACCTCGCGGATGGCGATCCGCAGCGCTGCCAGTTCGCGGGTCAGGTACTCGGTGTCCGCCAGGTTGCGTTCCGCGCGCTGGCGGTCCTGCTGCAGCGAGACCTTGTCCCGGTCGTCCTGGCGGTTCTGCGCCAACAGCAGCAGGGGAGCGGCGTAGGAGGCCTGCAGCGAGAGCATGAGGGTCAACGCCGTGAAGCCCAGCGCGGCGCTGTCGAAGCGCAGGTGTTCGGGTCCGAACGTGTTCCAGGCCAGCCAGAGCAGACAGAAAACCGACATCCACATCAGGAACTGCGGGGTGCCCATGAAGCGGGCGAAGGACTCCGTGGCCTTGCCGAAATAATCCGGGTTGGGCCTCAACCGGACCAGCAGGCGCGTGCGGGTCTCGCGCGGGGTGTCCAGTCCCGCGACCTTGATTTTCCGATCTGCCTTCTCAGCCAAAGCGTCCACCTCCGCTTACGGGGGAGTCGTCCTGCGCCCGCCAGTCGTCGGGCAGCAGATGATCCAACACGTCGTCAACCGTCACGGCGCCGACCAGCCGGCCGGCGCTGTTGACCACCGCCAGGGCATTCAGGTTGTACGTTGCCAGGGTGCGGGCCACCTCGCTGACATCGCTCAGGTCCAGCACCGGTTCCAAGTCCGAATCCACGATATTGCCCAGCGCCTCCGGCGGCGGATAGCGCAGCAGCTGCTGGATATGGACCACGCCCAGGTACTTCCCGGTGGGCGTCTCCAGCGGGGGCCGGCAGACGAAGATGGCCGACGCCAGCGCCGGCGTGAGCTCTTCACGGCGCACATGCGCCAGGGCCTCGGCCACCGTGGCTTCCGGGGGCAGGATCACCGGCACCGGCGTCATCATGGAACCGGCGGTGTTTTCCTCGTACTCCAGCAGCCGCCGGACGTCCTTGGCTTCTTCCGGCTCCATCAGCTGCAGCAGCTCTTCCTTCTGCTCCTCGGGCAGCTCGGCCAGCAGGTCCGCGGCATCGTCCGGATCCATTTCCTCCAGCACGACGGCGGCGCGTTCGGCATCCAGCGACGTCAGGATCTGCACCTGGTCGTCGTCCGGCAGCTCCTGGAGCACATCCGCCAGCCGGTCGTCCTGCAGCTCGCTCGCGACTTCCAGCCGGCGCTTCTGCGTCATTTCGTGCAGCGCCTCGGCGAAGTCGGCGGGTTTGAGGTCCTCGTGGCTGGCCACGAAGGTAGTGGCGGCCTGCGGTTCGTGGCGGGCGCCCTGGTAGGCCTCGTGCCAGTCCACGATCAGTGTCTCGTTGCGGCGCAGGCTGCGCAGCGGCGAGGTGGAATGGCCGCGCCGGACGAAGAGCTGGGACACATACCAGTCGCCGTCGCGGGACTGCTCCATGCCGATGTCCAAAATGGTGGCATCGCCGCTGCCGTCGGCGAGCGTGACGCGGCGGTCGAACATCTCGGCGACCACCAGGGTTTCGGCGCCGCGCTGCTCAAACCGGCGCAGGTTCACCAGCCCGGTGCAGATGACCTGCCCGGCGGTGATCGAGGTGATCCGGGTCATGGGGACGAACACGCGTTTTTTACCGGGGACCTCGACCACCAGGCCGACCACCAGGGGCGGCTTGGCAGGGCCGTAGTCGAGGACGACGACGTCGCGCAGTCGGCCCAGGCGGTCCCCGAGCGGGTCGAAGACGTCCAGGCCGAGCAGCCGGGCTACGAAGACGCGGTTGGTTTTTGTGCTCACCCCTTTAGGCTACGTGCTGGGCCCCGAAATCCGGGATTTGGCGGGCCAGCCGGACCCGCGCAGAGGCGCGCCCGGGCGGCGGCGGAGGGTGCACGAGGGGTTCCCACGTTCACCTGAAGCGATACCCGAACCACTGGTTGCATATATCAGCGACAATGGGGGTATGTCGATGCTTGGCCGTACAGATTCCCGGGACCTCAGCCGTACCCTTCCGCAGGGCGAGTTGATCGGTAACTACCGCTCGTATCTGGATGCCCAGAAGGTGGTGGACTATCTCGCGGACGAGGAATTCCCCGTCCAGCACGTGAGCATCGTCGGCAACGACCTGAAGACCGTCGAGCGGGTCACCGGCAAGCTCAGCTATCCGCGGGTCGCCCTCTCCGGCGCGGCCACCGGCGCGTGGTTCGGACTCTTCGTCGGCTTGCTGCTGATGCTCTTCGGCGGCGGCGAAACCTTTGTGCTGCTGATCTCGTCGATGGCCATGGGCGCGGCCTTCTGGATGCTGTTCGGCATCATTTCCTACGCACTGCAGCGCGGCAAGCGGGACTTCACCTCCACCAACCAGGTCATCGCGACCAGCTACGACGTGGTGGTGTCCACCGAGGTGGCACACGAAGCCCGGCGGCTCGCCGCGCAGTTGCCGATGGCCGGCACCGCGCGCCCCGGCCAGCCGGCAAACCAGGGCCAGGCACCCCTCGGGCAGCAGCCTCCTGCCGGCTACGGGCAGCAGCCTCCTGCCGGCCAACAGCCGCAGGCCCCGGAACGCCCGGCCCAGTGGGGCGAGGACCCGTACCGCCAGGGCGGCAACGCCCCGGCGCAGCAGCCCCAGCCCGGCCCGGCCCAGCCCGACGCGGCCCAGCCCGGCGTGACCGGTCAGCCCGTGCGCGGACGCTTTCCCGATCTGCCCGACGGCCGCCCGCAGTACGGAATCCGCGTGACTCCCGAGCCCGCCCAGCCCCGGCCGGCCGGCGAGACCGAGCCCGGCGGCAGCCCCCAGGCCGGCGAGACCGAGCCCGGCGGCGGCAGCCCCCAGACCAGCGAGACCCAGCCGGGCACCAGCCCCCGGGCCGGCGAGGCCCAGCCGGGCGCCACCCCACGAGCCGGCGAGGGGGACGCAGGCTCCTTCCGCGACGACGACCGCCCCGGCACGTAGCCCGCACGCCACCAGCCTCGCACGCGAATGGGATGGGATCCGCCGTTGCAGACGGCGGATCCCATCCCATGTGGCGTTGCTTCGGCGGCTGTCGCCGGAGTCGTTAGTCCCCTCAGGTGCCGTAGATGCCGGCCATCCAGGACTCCACGTCCTCGGGCTTGCGCGGCAGGGCCGCCGACAGGTTCACCGGACCATCGGAAGTCATCAGGATGTCGTCCTCGATCCGCACCCCGATGCCGCGGTATTCGGCCGGGACGGCCAGGTCTTCGTCCTTGAAATAGAGTCCGGGCTCGATCGTGAACACCATGCCCGGGGTGAGCACACCGTCCAGGTACAAATCGCGCTTCGCCTGCGCACAGTCATGAACGTCCAGGCCCAGGTGGTGGCTGGTGCCGTGCGGCATCCAGCGCCGGTGGTGCTGGCCCTCGGGGGAGAGCGCTTCGGCCAGGGGAACCGGCAACAGGCCCCACTCGTCCAGGCGTTCGGCGAGCACGGTGACCGCGGCAGTGTGGACGTCACGGAACTTCACGCCCGGCTGCGCCGCGGCAAAACCGGCGTCGGCAGCATCGAGTACCGCCTGGTAGATTTTGCGCTGGACCTCGGTGAACGTGCCGTTGACCGGCAGCGTACGCGTCACGTCCGCGGTGTACAGCGAGTCGGCTTCCACCCCTGCATCCAACAGCAGCAGGTCTCCGGCCTTTACCTGCCCGTTGTTGCGGATCCAGTGCAGGATGGTCGCGTTGTTGCCGCTGGCGGCGATGGTGTCGTAGCCCAGGTCGTTGCCTTCTTCGCGTGCCCGGGCGAAAAACGCGCCTTCCACCACGCGTTCGCCCCGCTCATGCGTCAGCGCGCGCGGCAGCACCTTGACCACCTCATGGAAGCCGTTGACCGTCGCCTCCACGGCCTTCTTCATCTCCTGGACTTCCCACTCGTCCTTGAGCAGGCGCAGTTCGGACAGCGCTTCGGAGAGCTTGCCGTCGAGCTGGTCGGATTCCTCCAGGTCCACGCCGGTGTTGATCCGGGAGGTGTCCACGAGGGCGTCCACGTTCAGGTCGACCTCGCGCAGCAGCCGAATCCGCATCCCGCCCACGTGGACAACCCCTGCGTCCTTGGTGATGGCGACTTCGAGTTCGCCCAGGTCGGCGGTGGGCAGGCCCAGCCGACGGTTCAGTTCCTCCAGGGTGGGCCGGGGACCGATCCAGAACTCGCCGTACCGCGCGTTGGCGTAGAACTCGGCGGAATCCCGGCCGGACATCGGGCGGAAGTAGAGGGTGGCCCGGTGATGGCCGCCGTCGTCACCCGCGCCCGCCTCGGTGGGCTCCATGACCAGCACGGCGTCCGGCTCATGGTCCAGGCCCAGGCCGGTCAGGTGGGCGAACCCCGAATGCGGGCGGAAGCGGTAGTCGGTGTCGTTGGAGCGGACCTTCAACGGGCCGGCCGGAATAACCAGGCGCTCACCGTGGAATTTCTCGGAGAGCGCCCGACGGCGGCGCGCGGCGAAGGGCGCGACGGCTGCCTGCTCCGGGGCGGACGAGCCGGCCGGAGCCCAGTGGCTGCCCATAAACTCCTTGAAGGCATCCGATTCAGGACGCTGGGAACGGTTGTTGACGCGGTCTTCCAGCGGCTGCTCCCCGGCGGGCTGCTGTGAGGCGTCTTCATTTTGGTAAGTACTCACCGTCCCATCGTCTCATCGGCCCAAGGCGCTGCCAACATCCGCGGGCGGCGGGGATCCTGGCGTAAATTGGTCGTGTGAAGATCGACCTGCATGCGCATTCCACTGTTTCCGACGGCACCGAACCTCCCGACGAAGTGGTGCGTGCCGCGGCAGCCGCCGGTCTTGACGTCGTGGCGCTGACCGACCACGACTCGACTGCCGGGTGGGAAGCGGCGCGCACCGCCGCCGTCGAGTCGGGCATCGGTTTCGTGCCGGGCATGGAGGTCACGTGCCGTACCGTGGCGGGGATCAGCGTGCATGTGCTCTCCTATCTGCACGATCCCGCCCACCCCGGCTTGCTGGCCGAAATCAACAAGGCACGGGACGCGCGCATGACCCGGGCCGAGCGCATGGTGGAACTGCTCGCCGAGGACTTCCCGATCACGTGGGCGGAGGTCACGGCCCGCGTCGGCCACGGAGCGACGATCGGCCGGCCGCACATAGCCGACGCCTTGGTGGCAGCCGGGATTGTGTCCGACCGCAGCGAAGCCTTCGCCCGGATCCTGACCGCCCACTCGCGCTACTACGTGTCGCACTACGCCCCCGACCCGGCCACCGCCGTCGCACTGGTGCGCGAGGCCGGGGGAGTGCCTGTCTTTGCCCATCCGGTGGCCAGCAGCCGGGGCCGGGTGGTCGGCGATGCCGTCGTCGAGGAAATGCTCGACGCAGGGCTGGCCGGCGTGGAGATCGATCACCGGGACAACCCGGAAGAGGGCAGGGAAGAGCTGCGCCGGCTGGCCGCCAAGCACGATCTGATCATCACGGGATCCAGCGATTACCACGGTGCGGGCAAGCCGAACCGGCTGGGCGAAAACACCACCGACCCGGCCATGCTGGACCGCATCCTCGCCGCCGGGACGGGTGCCGCGGCGCACCTTCCCGGCCGCATCGTCCGCTGATTGGGTACGCCTTTGCTACGGCGGGCCCGCTGGTTCAGGTCGCGGGCTGTGCTGCCGCGACCTCGCCGGCGCCGATACTGACCTCGCCGGCGCCGATACTGACCTCGCCGAGCGCGGACTCATCGGCCGCAACCACGGCCGCATGGCGGCCCAGGCGTTTGCGCATGACGTCGATGGCCTGCGGATTCTGGTCCACGCACACGAACCGCCGGTCCATGCCGGCGGCCACGGCGCCGAGGGTCCCGGAGCCGGCAAAGAAATCCAGCACCCAGTCGCCCGGCCGGCTGCTCGCGGCAACCATGCGGCGCAGCAGCCCTTCGGGCTTCTGGGTAGGGTAGCCGGTCTTTTCCCGGCCGGTGGGGGAGACGATGGTGTGCCACCAGACGTCGGTCGGGAGCTTGCCGCGTGCGGCCTTCTCCGCCGTCACCAGGCCCGGAGCCATGTACGGCTCGCGGTCCACTTCCGCGTTGTCGAAGTGGTAGGCCTTCGGGTTCTTGACGTAGACCAGGATGTTGTCGTGCTTGGCGGGCCAGCGGTTGCGCGCGCGGGCGCCGTAGTCGTAGGCCCAGATGATCTCGTTCAGGAAGCTCTCGCGGCCGAAGAGCATGTCCAGCAGCACCTTGGCATAGTGCACCTCGCGGTAATCCAGGTGCAGGTAGAGTGTGCCGTCGTCGGCCAGCAGCCGCCAGGCTTCGGAGAGACGGGGCTCCAGGAAGGACCAGTAGTCGTCGAACGCGTCGTCGTAGCTGGCGAGGGTGCCCTTGACCGTCTGGTACGACTTCCCCTTGAACCCGATGCGGTCGCCTTCACCATCGGCGCTGCGCACCATGGAGGTCTGCTGCCGGACCTGGACCCGGCCGGTGTTGAACGGCGGGTCCAGGTAGATCAGGGTGAAAGCGCCGTCGGGCAGCGTGGGCAGGAAGTCGGCGTTGTCCGCGTGGACCACCAGCGAGCTGCCGTCGGGCCTCCACGGGATACCGGCCACTATTCCCCGCTGGCGCCGTCGGTGACCTGCTGTGCGGTCCCGGTGACGACCTCGCCGTTCCGGCGGCGGGTGCGTGAACGCTTCCGGCGCGGCTTCTCGGCCGGGGCGACGGCCGTGTTCTCCGCGGCTGCCTCCTCGCCGCTGCGGCGCTGCCGGGGGTTGCCCGCGTCGGACCGGCCCTGCGGGCCGCCCTGGCGTGCCCCGCCGCGGCGGACACCGCTGCGGCCGCCGTCCTGCCGCTGGCCGCCGGAGCGGGCAGGGTGCTTGCCGGTCTCGCCCAGGTCTTCGAGCTTCTCGGCGTCGATGCCTGCGAGCTTGCGCTGGCTGCGCGGAAGCCTGCCCTTGGTGCCTTCGGGGATGTCCAGGTCGGTGAACAGGTGCGGGGAGGAGGAGTAGGTCTCCTGCGGTTCCGGTACATCCAGGCCCAGTGCCTTGTTGATCAGGCCCCAGCGCGGGACGTCATCCCAGTCCACAAAGGTGACGGCGGTGCCCTTGTTGCCGGCACGGCCGGTCCGGCCCACTCGGTGCAGGTATGCCTTCTCGTCTTCGGGGCACTGGAAGTTGATCACGTGCGTGACGTCTTCCACGTCGATGCCGCGGGCGGCGACATCGGTGGCGACCAGCACGTCCACCTTGTTGTTGCGGAACGCGCGCAGCGCCTGTTCACGGGCGCCCTGGCCGAGGTCGCCGTGGATGGCGCCGGCGGCGAATCCGCGGTCGATCAGCTCCTCGGACAGCTTGGCGGCAGTGCGCTTGGTCTTGGTGAAGATGATGGTCCGGCCGCGGCCCTCGGCCTGCAGGATGCGGGCCACGACCTCGTCCTTGTCCAGGTTGTGCGCCCGGTAGACAACCTGGCGGATGTCCTTCTTGGTGATGCCTTCGTCGTCCGGATCGGCGGCGCGGATGTGCGTCGGCTGCGTCATATACCGCCGGGCCATGGCGATCACCGGCCCGGGCATGGTGGCGGAGAAGAGCATGGTCTGGCGCACGGCCGGGGTGGCGGCCAGCAGGGTCTCGACGTCCGGCAGGAAGCCCAGGTCCAGCATCTCGTCGGCTTCGTCCAGGACCACGATGCGGACGTTCTTCAGGCTCAGGTGCTTCTGGCGGTGCAGGTCGATCAGCCGGCCGGGGGTGCCGACCACGACCTCGACGCCCTTCTGCAGCATCTCGATCTGGGGTTCGTAGGCACGCCCGCCGTAGATGACCGCGACGCGCGCGTTGCGCTGCTTGGAGGCGGTGGTCAGGTCGTTGCCGACCTGCACGGCCAGTTCGCGCGTCGGCACGACGATCAAGGCCTGCGGTGCACCGGGCACCGGAAGCTTGTCGAAGCCGTCGTCGTCCGGGCCCACCACCCGCTGCAGCGCGGGGATGCCGAAGCCCAAGGTCTTGCCCGTACCGGTCTTGGCCTGGCCGATGATGTCGTGGCCGCCGAGGGCCACCGGCAGGGTCATGGCCTGGATCGGGAAGGGGTGGGTGATGCCGGCGTCGAAAAGCGACCGCACGATGTCGGCGCGGACGTTGAGGTCGGCGAAGGTCTGCTTGGGCAGTTCGTGCGGGCGTTCGTCGGAGGCCAGCACGGCCTCGACGACCAGCTCTTCGGCGCTGTTGTCAGCGTGGATGAGCTGTTCGCCAGCCACCTGGATATTTTCAGTGTTCAATTACATACCGTTCATTCAGGCGCCGACGCCGGCGGTGCTCAACGGTCCTGCAGGTGCTGCGGGAGCGGAACAAGGCGGAAGCGTGGCGCAACCAGTGGAAGCCGATCGCGGGCTAACAACTGCTTTCCCGGCCGGCCAAAGAGGCAGCCAAGGAGGTTAAAGATCGCGTAGGGACGGATCTGTTGATGGATTCACTTCACTCAATCAACGACCGGGCATCCAGTACTACACGGTTAAGTCTACCGGTCGTTGGCAAACCGGGCCCTCCGGCGCACCGGGCGGGGCCTTAACCGTCGGCCAGTTCGAAGTGCAGGCGCCGGTCCTCGATGTCCGCCAGCGTCAGCCGAACGCGCACCGTGGCCCCCGCCTCCAGCACTCCCGAGCATCGTGCGGTGACCGGCGGGTCGCTGAGTTGGACCACGCCATACGGCTCCTGGCCGCCGTTCCCGTTGCCTTTGCCCCTGCCCGCCACCAGCACTTTCCCGTTTCCGTTGCCGTTGCGGCTTCCTTGGCCGTTGCCGTTCCCGTTGCCGGGGTAGCGGGTGCCGGTGATGACGACGGCGTCGAACTCCTCCCCGACACGGTGGCTGAGCAGCGCCGTTTCAACGGCGTCCAGCGCAGCGCGGTCCACCCGCCCCGCCAGCTGGTCGGAAGCCGCCATCAGCTTGGGCAGTTCGTCCAGCGCTTCCCGGGCCCACTGCGGAACAGGTTCGCCGGCGCACAGGGCGTGGCAGATCACCAGCACGAAACGGTCCACCAGCCGGCGCAGGGGAGCCGTGGCGTGCGCGTAGGGTGCGGCGATGGCCGCCTGCTGCCGTTCGGGCGGGAGTTCGCCGACGAACGGCGTGTAGCCGGCACCGCGGAACAGCGCGGTCGCCCCGTGCATCAGGGCCAACTGCTTGGGATCGGTGGTGTCCAGGCTGCGCAGATAGTCGCCGTAGGCCATCTCATGCGGCCACGGGAACCCGAGCGCCTCGGTCTGCCGGCGGTACTGGGCTTCGGCGTCCGCGTCCGGGCCCGGCATGGTGCGCAGAATCCCGATCCTGCCCTCCAGCATGATCTTGGCCGCGGCCATCCCGGTCATCAGCGAGATCTGGGCGTTCCAGTCCTCCACCGGCAACGGCGGCTTGGTGACAATGAAATAGTGCCGGCCGTCGTGGGCGATCTCCTGGTCGGGGACATTCAGGCTGGCTCCGCCGCGCTCGCGTTCGAGCTCCACCCGCTTGCTGCCCACTTCCTTTAACAGCAGGAGGGTGGGCGCCGCGTCGCCCGAATCGATGTCCTGCTGCACCTGCTCGTAGTTCAGCTTGGCCCGGCTGCGCACCCTGGCGCGTTCCAGCGTGGCCGCCGTGACGCGCGCACCGGCGTCGAGCTCGAATCGCCACACGTAGGCCGACCGCAGCTGGTCCGCCAGCAGCGACCCGGCCTGTTCGCCGATGACGTCGGGATGCAGCGGGATCCGTCCGTCCGGGGCGTAGATGGTCTGGCCGCGCCGCCGGGTTTCGGCATCCAGTTCGCCGCCGGCTTCCACAAAAGCGGGGACATCGGCGATCGCGTACCAGACCGTGTACCCGCCGTCGTTGGACTCTATGTACAGGGCCTGGTCCAGGTCGGTGGACGAGGGCGGGTCGATCGTCACGAATTCCAGTGCCGTCAGATCGGTCTCCGGCAGCCGATGGGCGGCCACGGCGGCCCGGGCTTCCGCGAGTGCGCCCGCGTCGAACTCCTGCGGCAGGTCGAACTCTGTCCGCAGGTCCTTCAGCACCCGTGCCAGCAGATGCTGGGACTCGTTGACCTTCGGATCCAAATGCGGGTACGGCACACGGCCAGCCTAACGGCAGCCGCGCCGAAATGGGACGCTACCCTTGGATTTATGAGCACCGTGAGCCCCGTTCCCGCAGCGCCTGGAGAGGATTCCGGCCGCCGCCGGCAATTCCTGATCGATCTGTACGGCGTGATGGCCTACGGCGAGCTGTCCGCCTTCGAGCGGTTTTCCTCCGACGCACGCTTTTCGCCCACTTTGCATGACCGGGCCGCGGTTGGCCGGCTTGCGGTGACCGAGTTCGAACATTTCGAGGCAGTGGCCGCGCAGCTGGAGCAACTCGGCGTGGACGTGGAAACGGCCATGGCTCCCTTCCAGCCCTCCATCGATGCCTTCCATGACCGGACGCGCCCGGCCGACTGGTACGAGTCCCTGATGAAGGCCTACGTCACCGACGGCGTGCTGGGCGACTTCTACCTGCACATCGCCGGAGCCCTCGATGGCGAGACGCAGAAGCTGGTCGCCCGGATCAAGGAAAACACCGAGCAGATCTCCTTGATCGCGGCCCGGTTGAAACAGGTGCTGGCCGACGATCCGCGGCTGTCCTCCCGGCTGGCGCTGTGGGGGCGCAGGCTGGTGGGCGAGGCCTTGACCCAAGCCCAGCGGATCGGGATTGAGCGCGCCGTGCTGAGCGAGCTGATGCGGGGACAGGACCCCGACCGGCAGGCGGAAGCCACCCTAGAGTTGTTTGCCCGGCTGACCCAGAACCATTCGCGCCGAATGAACGATCTGGGCCTGACGGCCTGAGCGGAAGCCTTCAGCCCGGCCGGGTTCGCCGGTAGGCTGGCGGCACAGGCGGGCCCCATGCTGCGGGCAGCGGGGCCGCGCGGCAAACCGGGAGGGCATCGTGGGACGTGCGAAAGACGTACTCGGCAGTGAAGAAATCGACCGGCAGCTGCGCGGGCTGCCGGAGTGGCGCTATGCGGGCGGAGCGCTGGTCAGCGCGTTCAAGCTGGACAACGGGCGCGAGGCGCTGAATTTCATTGCCGCCGTCGGTGACTTGGCCGAGGAGCAGCGGCACCACCCCGACCTGGACTGGCGGTACAACAAGGTCTTCCTGCGCTTCACGTCGCATGACGCCGATTCCGAAGTCACGACCCGTGACGTGTCCGCGGCGGCAGCGGTGAGCGTGCTGGCCCGCAAGCTCGCCGCGGACGCTGACCCGGACAGCTACCCGGACTAAGCTTCGCTCAGCCCAGCAGGGCGGTCAGCTGTTCGGTATCCCGCTGCACGCGCCGGCGTCCGATCCACCAGGCACCGGCCCACGCCGCCGGGATGGAAACGCCCATCGGCAGCAGCCAGGACAGGAAGTGCACTCCCGGTTCGGAGCCCAGGCCGGCGGCCATGAGGATGAACCAGAGCAGCACCGCCGCCGCCACCGCGATCCCGGGCAGCAACAGCACCCCGTAGGCATGGCGCCGTCGGTCCACCGCCCAGGCAATGAAGCCGACGGCGGCGGCGACCAGCACCAGCAGGACCAGTGGGACCATGGGTGGTTACAGGGCGCCGAATCCGACGGGTCGCGGCCCCTCGGCGCCGATCTCGACATAGGCCAGCACATTGGACGGGATGATGACCAGGCGTCCCTTGGCGTCGGTCAGGCGCAGCTCGGCGCCGCCGTTCATGGCGCGGCTCGCGATCTCAGCCACTTCGTCCGGCGACTGCGACGAATCGAGCACGATTTCACGGCCGACGTTCTGCATGCCGATCTTCACTTCCACGCTGATGCCTCCTGGTTAATGCTGTAAGCCGGGTGGGTTCCCTACTGGCGAATCTATCCTAGGGTTCCTTCGGGAAGCGTGAAATTCCGCGCCAAGCTAAACGGTAGATTAGTTCGCTCGCGGCGTCCTGGTCCAGTTCGCCGCCCGAGCGCAGCCAGTGCCGCGCGCTGATCTGCGCCATGCCGGCCAGGGCCCTTCCCAGCAGGGTGGCCTCGACCGCCGACAGCTTGGTGTCCTCGGCGATGACACCGGCGATGGCGCTGGCCAGCCCCGCATTGAAGTCCTCCAAGCGGGCGCTCACGTCGGGGTCGTTGTTCAGGTCGGATTCGAAGACCAGCCGGTGCGCCTGGCTGTCCTGGGCGATGAACTGGTAGTAGGCCCGGATGGTGGCATGCACGCGCTGTTTGTTGTCCGTCGTCGAGTTCAGTGCCGCCATCAGCATCGCGTTCAGGGATTCCAGATGGTGATCCAGCAGGGCCAGGTAGAGTTCCCGCTTGCCGGGGAAGTGCTGGTAGAGCACCGGCTTGCTCACGTTCGCGGCGTCGGCGATCTCGTCCATCGCCGCGGCGTGGTAGCCGTTGACCACGAAGACCTCGTGTGCCGCCTGCAGCAGCTGGCGCCGCCGTTCCTCCCGCGGCAGTCGGGTGGGCTTGGCGGCTGAGCGGGGTTCTGTCGTCACGGTATTACACGGCCTCTTCCGGCGCTGCGGTCAGGAAACTTACAGCGCCACGGTGCAGTAAGTGTCAGTCCCGACCAGTTTACGCACCAGCAACCCGCTGGGGCGTAGATTGGAACAATGAGCACCTTGGAGAGCGGGCAGCTGCCGCCGCTGGTGGAACCGGCCGGGTCCCTCAGCAGGGAGGAGACCGAGCGGTATTCGCGGCACCTGATCATTCCCGAAGTGGGCATGGCCGGCCAGCTGAGGCTGAAGAACGCGAAGGTGCTCGTGATCGGTGCCGGCGGCCTCGGTTCGCCGGCCATGCTGTATCTGGCCGCTGCCGGCGTGGGCCGGATCGGGATCGTGGACGACGACGAGGTGGAAGCCAGCAACCTGCAGCGCCAGGTCATCCATGGCGTGGCGGACCTGGGGCGCAGCAAGGCGGCCTCGGCACGGGACAGCATCCTGGCGCTGAACCCCGGCGTGGACGTGGTGTTGCACGAGGTCCGGCTGGACACCGGCAACGTCCTGGAGATTTTCGCCGGCTACGACGTCATCCTGGACGGCACGGACAACTTCGCCACCCGGTATCTGGTCAACGACGCCGCGGCGCTGCTGGGCAAACCCTACGTGTGGGGCTCCATCCTGAGGTTCGACGGGCAGGTCAGTGTCTTCTGGGATGCCCACGGGCCGAACTACCGCGACCTTTATCCGGAGGCGCCGCCGCCCGGTTCCGTGCCCTCCTGCGCCGAGGGCGGCGTGCTCGGCGTGCTGTGCGCACAGATCGGCTCCGTGATGGTCAATGAAGCAATCAAGCTGATCACCGGTATCGGGCAGACTCTGCTGGGCCGCGTACTGGTCTTCAATGCCCTCCAGATGAGCTGGCGGGAGCTGAAGGTGCGCAAGGATCCCGAGGCCGAGCCGATCACCCGGCTGGTCGACTATGAGGCGTTCTGCGGCGTGGCGCCGGTGCCCCAGGTCGAGGGCGGCCGCGCGGTGGACGCGCCCACCCTGGCCCGGATGCTGGCCGACCGCGCTGCCGGCCGGGGCGACTTCCAGCTGATCGACGTCCGGGAACCGGGCGAATACGACGTTGTGAACATCCCGGGCGCGGTCCTGGTCCCGAAGGGACGCATCCTTTCCGGCGAGGCCCTGGACGACCTGCCGCGGGAGAAGGACCTGGTATTCCACTGCAAGTCGGGCGTGCGGTCGGCCGAGGTGCTGCAGAGCCTGCTGGCGCAGGGCTACACCCGGGTAGCCCACCTCGACGGCGGGATCCTGGCGTGGGTCAGGGACGTGGAGCCCTCGAAACCGGTGTACTAGGCCTGGCCTGCTGCGGCGGCGGTCGGGCTGCGGCGCTGTCCCAGCGTCAGGCGGTGGCGGCGTCTTCGCCGTGCCCGGCGACCGGGCAGGACGCCGGGTCAGCTGCCCGGGGCAGGGCGGGTTCTTCGAGCGTGATGCCGTACAGCGCTTCCAGGGCGGCGATGTACCGCTCCTGTTCGCCGTTGGCGGCCAGTTCCCGCGCCCGCACGGTGGGCAGGTGCAGCAACTGCTTGACCATGCGGCGCATGGCGAATTCGACTTCCTGGGCCGGGCCGGTGCAGCCGTGCTGGGAGCGCACCTTCTCGAGCTCGTTCTCCAGCACCTGCATGGTGTGCTTGCGAAGTGCCACGATGGCGGAGTCCACGCTGCGGGCCTGCCGGCTGGCCTCGAAGCTGCGGGCCGCGTTGGCGACGATTTCGGCCGCCTGCTGGACCGATTCGGCCTGTTCCTCGGGGGCGGCCATGCGCACCGACTCCAGCGTGATCAGCTCCACGCCCTCGAGCGTGCCCACGGCGGGGTCAAAGTCGTGGCTCAGCGCGAGGTCGATGATCGTCAGCGGCTTGTCGACGCCGGTGCGCACGCCAGCCACGCGCTCGGCACTGATCTGGTTGTCGCTGCCGCTGCATCCGATGACGACGTCGGCGGAGGCGATCGCGTCGTCCAGCGCCGCGTGGGTCAGCGGGACGCCGCCGCGGGTCTCGGTAAACGCCGCGGCGCGGCCGGAAGCCGAGTAGACGCTGATCCGGGTGCAGCCGCGTTCGCGCAGCAGCGCCATGGTGGCTCCGGCATACGCGCCGGTCCCGAAGAGTACAACCTGCTTGTCCGACCAGTCCTTCTCGACGGCCAGATCGGTGGCGAGGTCGAGCGCGACGGACACGATCGAGAGCCCGCGGCCGCCGAGGGCCGTCTGCGTGCCCACGTCCTTGGCCGTACGGGAAGCGGTCTGGAAGAGCCTGACCAGCCCCCCGCTCGCGGTGCCCTTCTCCTGCGCCTCGATCAGGGCCCGGCGCACCTGGCCGGCCACCTCGCGTTCGCCGACGACGGCCGAATCCAGGCCCGCCCCGACCGCGAACAGGTGCCGTGCAACATCCTCGCCGGTGTTCAGGTCGAAGGAGCGGGCAACCAGCGCATTGTCCAATCCCGAGCAGCGGCTGATCTGTTCGATGAGCGCGGCGCGGGCGGACTCCAGGTCGGACTCGCTCTCGGTCTCGCAGTAAACTTCCACCCGGTTGCAGGTCGCCAGGACCACCGCGCCGGTGACCGGGGACCCGTCTGCGAGCACGTCTGTATCGATCCGGGAGGTGCCGGCGCTCAGGCGGGCCACCGTTTCCAGATCGACCTTGGAATGGGTTGCAACAAGTGAAAGTAAGACCACAGCGCCTCTATCTTAGCGGGAAGCCAGCGTCGGCTTCTCCAAGCTTGGCCCATTAACCCGGCGTTAATCTGATTTGGGGCGCCGTGGGCGCCGGTGATATTGGCCACTCGGGCCGGCGGTCGCCGCCGCCCCGCGCACCTCGGCGCTGCCCGCGGTTGGCCAGAAGCATGGCCGCTGGACCAGAATCTATGTCATGACACTCAATGCTTCCCATCCCTTGCTGGATGGGCGTACCGCCGACTCGGACCTGATCACCGCCTACCGCGGAGGGAAGCCGGGGCGCCGTCCCGTCTGGTTTATGCGGCAGGCCGGGCGCTCACTGCCCGAATACCGGGAAGCGCGGCAGGGCATCGCGATGCTGGATGCCTGCCTGAAGCCGGAACTGGCAGCGGAAATCACCCTGCAGCCGGTGCGGCGCCACGATGTGGATGCCGGTATCTTCTTCTCCGACATCGTTATCCCGTTGAAGCTGGCCGGGGTGGACGTGGACATCGTTCCCGGTGTCGGCCCGGTCCTGGGTGCCCCCGTCCGCACCGCCGCCGACGTCGCCGCCCTGCCCGAACTCACCGACGAGGCGCTGGAACCGATCCGCGAGGCGGTCCGGCTGACGGTGGCGGAACTCGGTGCCAAACCGCTGATTGGCTTCGCCGGCGCCCCGTTCACGCTCGCCGCGTACATGGTGGAGGGCCGGCCGTCCCGGGACCACCTGGGGCCGCGCACCATGATGCACGCCGACCCGGAGACCTGGAATGCCTTGGCGGGCTGGGCCGCGGACGCGTCCGGCAAGTTCCTGCGGGCGCAGCTGGAAGCGGGCGCCAGCGCGGGGCAGCTGTTCGACTCCTGGGCCGGTTCGCTGTCCCTGGCGGACTACCGCCGGCGCGTGGCACCGGCGTCGTCGCGCGCGCTGGACCATGTCCGCCATCTGGGCGCGCCGCTGGTCCACTTCGGCACCGGCACGTCCGAACTGCTCGTGGCCATGCGCGACGTCGGGGCTGACGTCATCGGCGTCGACTACCGGCTGCCGCTGGACGAGGCGAACCGCCGGCTGGACGGACGCACGCCGCTGCAGGGCAACATCGATCCGGCGCTGTTGTCCGCGCCGTGGGAGGTGCTGGAGGCCCATGTCCGCGAGGTGCTGGCCGCCGGCAGCGACGCTCCGGGCCACGTGGTCAACCTGGGCCACGGCGTGCCGCCGGAGACCGACCCGCAGGTCCTGACCCGCGTGGTCGACCTGATTCATTCCGTGGCCCCGTAGCCATGCAGCACCCGCACCCGCATCCCGCCCGCCGTCCCGAACGGCAGGCCGGGCGCAAGCCCCGGCCGGGCACCGCCGTCGTCATTGGCGGCGGGATCGGCGGCCTGGTCGCCGCCCGCGAGCTGGCGCTGGCCGGCGTCGAGGTGACGGTGCTGGAACGCGCTCCCCGGTTCGGCGGCTGCGTGACCCGGCACGAGGTGGGCGGGCTGGTGCTTGACGCCGGCGCCGAATCTTTCGCCACGCGCTCCAGCGTGGTCTCCGACCTGATCGGCGAACTCGGCCTGGGCAACGACATTGTCCAGCCGAACCCGGCCGGCGCCTGGATCCAGCTGCCGGACGGTGCCCAACGGCTCCCCAAGACGGGGGTGCTCGGCATTCCGGCCGACCCCTCCGACCCGGACGTGGTGCGTGCCATCGGCCGCCGCGCGGCGCTGCGGGCCTCGGGCGACAAGGTCATGCCGCTGGGTTCGCTGCTGCGCCGCGAGCAGCTCAGTCTCGGCCAGCTGGTGCGCGCCCGGATGGGCGAAGCCGTGCTCCAAAAGCTGGTCGCGCCGGTGGCAGGCGGGGTCTACTCGGCGGATCCGGATGTGCTGGACGTGGACTCGGTGATGCCGGGGCTGCGCGCCTCGGTGGCCGCCCACGGGTCGCTGACCGCCGCGGTGGGTGCCATCCGGAAAGCCGCCCCGGCCGGTTCCAACGTGGCGGGCATCGCCGGCGGCATGGGCCGGTTGACCGAGGCCCTGCTGGCCGACCTGAAAGCCCGCCACGTGGCACTGCGCACCGGGGAAGAAGCCACCGCCGTCACCCGGCACGACGGCGGCTGGCTGGTCGAGTCCCCGGCCGGGGCGTTCCGCGCGGACGCCGTCATGATGGCAGCCGACGGCGCTGCCGCCGTCCGGCTGCTGGCCGGCACCGTGCCCGGGCTGGCCGGGCTGGAACCCGAAACCGGACCCGCGGTCTCGCTGGTGACGCTGGTGGTGGACCTGCCCGACCTCGACGCGATGCCGCGGGGCACCGGGATGCTGGTGGCGCCGTCGGTCCGCGACGTCAAGGCCAAGGCGCTCACCCATGCCACCGCAAAATGGCCGTGGCTGGCGGACGAAGCCGGTCCGGGAAGCCACGTGCTGCGGCTGTCCTACGGCCGCGCGGTGGGGCAGCAGGGGGCCGAGGACTTTACCGGTTGGGCCGACGACGAGCTGTACCGACAGGCACTGGTTGATGCCAGCTTCCTGATGGGGGTGGCTGTGGGCGACGACGACGTGGTGGGCTCGAAGGTGGTGCGCTGGATCGGTGCGCTTCCGTCCGCCACCGTGGGGCACCGCGACCGGGTGGCAGCGGTGCGCCGCGAACTGCTCCCGCACGCCGGGCTGGGCATCACCGGGGCCTGGCTGGCGGGCACCGGGCTGGTGGCCGTGGTGGGGGATGCGCGGCGCCGTGCACGGGACCTCGCCGCACCGCTGCGGCCCGCGGCGTCCTGATCTTCTACAATGTGTAGAAACACAGTTTTCGATTAATTACGATGCAGAAGGCAGACTGGTAAGCATGAGCGAATCGGCAAGGTCAGAGTCAGCAATCCCCGCCGCCGGCGGCACCGACGAGGAACTGTTCTACACCCTCTGGACCGTCTTCAAGCGCACCGGCGCACCCGCGGATCCGTCCGCTGCCGCAGCGTTCGATGAGACGGTTGCCGAACTCGCCGGCCGCAATGTCACCCTGCGCGGAGCGTACGATGTTTCCGCCATGCGCGAGGACGCCGACGTGATGATCTGGCTGCACGGCCCGCAGCCGGACGAACTCCAGGCGGCGGTACGCGACATCCGCCGGACGCAGCTGTTCGCCCCCACCGAGATGGTCTGGTCCGCGATGGGCGTCCACCGCGATGCCGAGTTCAGCAAGAACCACGCCCCGGCCTTCTCGCTGGGCAAGGAGCCGGAGTCCTGGCTCTGCGTCTACCCGTTCGTGCGTTCCTACGAGTGGTACCTGCTGCCGGCCGAGGAGCGCGGCAAGATGCTGCGCGACCACGGCCTGCTCGGCCGCGACTTCCCGCAGGTGCTGTCCAACACGGTGGCCTCGTTCGCGCTGGGGGACTGGGAATGGATCCTGGCCCTGGAAGCCCCCGAACTGATCGATCTGGTCGACCTGATGCGCCACCTGCGCTACACCGACGCCCGCAACCACGTGCGCGAAGAGATCCCGTTCTACACCGGCAAGCGCATCAGCACTGCCGATATCGCCGAGGTGCTGCGGTGAACCAGTCAGCCGAACCGTCCTTTGACCCGCGTGCCGGCGTCGCCGCCGACGGGACCATGCAGCCGAAGAAGTACGACGCCCTGCTGCTGGCCTCCTTCGGCGGCCCCGAGGGCCAGGACGATGTCATTCCGTTCCTCCGCAACGTCACCAGCGGCCGCGGGATCCCCGATGAACGGCTGGAGGAAGTCGCCACGCACTACCGCGCCAACGGCGGCATCAGCCCCATCAACGCGCAAAACCGTGCGCTGAAGACGGCGCTTGAGGCCGAGCTCGCCCGCCGCGGGCTCGACCTGCCCGTGCTCTGGGGAAACCGCAACTGGGATCCCTACATCACCGACGTTTTCAAGGAAGCGTACGACGCCGGCCACCGCCGCGTGCTGGCGGTGACCACCAGCGCCTACGCCGGCTATTCCAGCTGCCGCCAGTACCGCGAGGACTTCGGCATGGCCCTGGTCGAGACCGGGCTGGCCGGCAAGCTGGAAGTGGACAAGGTGCGCCAGTACTTCGACCACCCGGGCTTCGTGGAACCGTTCGCCGAGGGCCTGGCCGAGGGCCTGGGCCGGGTGCGCGCCGACCTGGCCGCCCAGGGCGCCGCGGACGCGCCGATCCACGTGCTGTTCGCGACCCACTCCATCCCCATCGGCGACGCCGAAAACGCCGGGCCGCGCGGGGTGGAATACGAGGGCGGCAGCGCCTACGTGGCGCAGCACCTGGCCACCGCCCGGGCCGTCCTGGAACGGGTGCCGGGAGCAGCCGGCGTCGACTGGTCCCTCGTCTACCAGTCCCGCTCCGGCGCGCCGCATGTGCCGTGGCTGGAGCCGGACATCAACGACGCGCTCGAAGAGCTGCCCGCCCAGGGGGTGAAGGGCGTGGTCATCGTGCCGCTGGGCTTTGTCAGCGACCACATGGAGGTGATGTGGGACCTGGACACGGAGGCACTGGAGACCTGCCGCAGCCTCGGGCTGGCCGCCGCCCGCGTTCCGACCCCGGGCGTGCACCGGAAGTTCGTCGAGGGCCTCGTGGACCTGGTCTGCGAGCGCACGATGGAACAGCACCGCGCCGACCGTCCTGCGCTGACCGACCTGGGACCCTGGATGGACGTGTGCATGCCCGGCTGTTGCGCCAACCGCCGCGGCGAGAAGCCGACGGTGGCCGGCATGGATTCGACCGTAGGGGTGCCGCAGCCATGACCGTTAAAGTCCGCATCGGCACCCGCGGCAGCGCCCTGGCGGTCACCCAGACCACCACCGTGGCCGAGGCGCTGGCCGCCGGCGGGGCCCTGGAGTATGAACTCGTCCGGATCAAGACCGAGGGCGACGTGCTGCGGGGGCCGCTGGCCCAGATCGGCGGAACCGGAGTCTTCACCGCCGCCTTGCGCGAGGCGCTGCTCGACGACCGCTGCGACGTTGCCGTGCATTCGCTCAAGGACCTGCCCACCGGCGTGGCCGACGGGCTGCAAATTGCGGCCATTCCCGCCCGCGTAGACGTCCGCGACGCCCTGTGCGCCCGGGACGGGCTGACCCTGGCCGGGCTGCCGGCCGGGTCCAAGGTCGGCACGGGCTCCCCGCGCCGGGCAGCCCAGCTGCGTGCCGCCCGCCCCGACCTGGACGTGGTGGATATCCGCGGCAACGTGGACACCCGGCTGGGACGGGTCAAGGGGCTCACGGGCGAAGAAAGGCACGAGGGAAAGCACGCGGATCTTGATGCCGTGGTGCTCGCCGCGGCCGGGCTGGCTCGGCTGGGACGCACCGAGCACGTCACGGAGCTGCTGGATCCGTCGGTCATGCTGCCGGCCCCCGGCCAGGGCGCGCTGGCCGTTGAATGCCGGGTGGCCGACGCCGCTTCCGGAACGGCGCTGGCCGCTGCGCTGGCCGACTACGACGACGCGGACAGCCGCCTGGCGGTGACGGCCGAACGGTCGCTGCTGGCGCGGTTGGAAGCCGGCTGCAGCGCCCCGGTCGGGGCGCTGGCATCGGTCGACGCCGGCTCCCTGGTGCTGCGGGCGGTGGTCTGCAGCCCCGACGGCAGCCGGCTGCTGCACGGAGAGCGGACGGTTCAGGCAGCCGGTTCCGAAGATGCCGTGGCCTTGGGCGCCCGACTGGCTGAAGAGCTGCTCGGGAAGGGCGCCGGCGACCTGATGAGCCTGGTTGGGCGCTGACGATGGCGTTGCTGTGGCAGCGCGGCGCGCCGGACAACCAGCTTCAGGGGCTGCGGGTGGTGCTGCCGCGCAGCCCTGACCGGGCGGCCGGCATGGCCGCCGAACTGGTCCGCCGCGGCGCGTCCGCCAGCGTCCTGCCGCTGATCGACTTCGAACGGACGGACAAGCCGGACGAACTGGATCAGGCACTCACCCTGCTGGCGCAGAACAAGGCGGTCTGGCTGGTCATCACCAGCATCACGACTGTGCGGGCGCTGAAGGCCTGCGCACTGGAGCGTGGCACCAGCCTCGCGGCGCTGGCAGGGGACACGAAGATTGCGGCCGTCGGAAGCCCCAGCGCCAGGGCGCTGGAGGCCGAGGGCCTCACCGTCGACCTCGTGCCGCCCGGCAGCATGGACGCCGTCGGCCTGGTGGACGCCTGGCCGCTGCCGCCGGAAACCGCCGGCGGTCCGGCCGAGCGGATGCTGGTCCTGCTGCCCCAGGCCGACATCGCCGCGCCCACGGTGTTCGAAGGCCTGATGGCGAAGGGCTGGCAGGTGCTGCCCGTGACCGCCTACCGCACGGTGGACTACCCCGCCCGTCCCGAGCTCCGCCTGACCGCGGAATTGGAGATCGCGGCCCACGAGCCCGCCGACAACCTGGAACTCATCACCGCCGCGGATTTCCGCAGCCGCGCCGGCAGCGGCACCATCGATGCCGTCGTCCTGACCTCGCCCAGCGTCACCAGGAGGCTGGCCGGCCTCCTTGACCCGTGGCCGGCCGGACTGCGGCTGATCGCGATCGGCGCCAGTTCCGCGCGGCAGGCCGCCGAACTGGGCCTGGAGATCGCCGCCACCGCTGCCGAACCGACGCCGCCCGGCATCGCCGACGCCCTGGCCCGGTCGCTTGAAAACCATCCCACCGAACCCGAAGGAACGCCATGAGCTTCCCCTACCACCGGCCCCGCCGACTGCGGGCCACCGAGGCGATGCGCCGGATGACCGCGGAGGTCCGGACCCACCCGAACCAGCTGATCCTGCCCGCCTTCATCCGCGAAGGCCTCAGCGAACCGGTGCCGCTGCAGTCCATGCCGGGCGTGGTCCAGCACACCGCCGAGACGCTCAAGCGCGCGGCCGCCGAGGCCGTGGAGCTGGGCCTCGGCGGCATCATGCTCTTCGGCATTCCGCAGGTGCGCGACGCCACCGGCAGCGCCGGGGTGGATCCCGACGGCGTACTGAACCGCGCCATTGCCGAGGTGAAGGCGGAGGTCGGGAACGACCTGGTGGTGATGGGCGACGTCTGCCTGGACGAATTCACCGACCATGGCCACTGCGGCGTGCTGGCTCCCGATGGCACGGTGGACAACGACGCCACGCTGCCGATCTACGCGGAGATGGCCGTGGCCCAGGCCGCGGCCGGCGCGGACGTGCTCGGCCCCTCCGGCATGATGGACGGCCAGGTCGCGGTGATCCGGCAGGCACTCGACGAGGCCGGCCACCAGGACGTCTCCATCCTGGCGTACGCCGCAAAGTATGCCTCGGCCTTCTACGGGCCGTTCCGCGAAGCGGTGGACTCACAGCTGACCGGAGACCGGCGGACGTACCAGATGGATGCCGCCAACCGGCGCGAAGCCATCCGCGAAGTGGAACTGGACCTGGCGGAAGGCGCGGACATGGTCATGGTCAAACCCGCCATGAGCTACCTGGACATCCTGTCCGATGTGGCGGAGATGTCTCCGGTGCCGGTGGCCGCGTACCAGATCTCCGGCGAGTACGCGATGATCGAGGCAGCCGCAGCCAATGGCTGGATCGACCGGAAGGCGGCAATCCTGGAATCTGTCCTGGGCATCCGCCGCGCCGGTGCCGACATGGTGCTGACCTACTGGGCCCCGGAAATCGCCCGCTGGCTGAAGTAGACGTTCACCCTGGCCGCCGCGTGCCGCGCCACACCACCCTGCCCGCAGCGGATTCCGCTGTCCCGAAAGGACCCAAGACCATGACTGAAGCCGTCCGCTCCGAGGAACTCTTCGAACGCGCCCGCCAGCTGATGCCCGGCGGGGTGAATTCCCCGGTCCGGGCCTTCGGTTCCGTCGGCGGGACCCCGCGCATGATGGTCGGCGCCAAGGGGGCGTACCTCACCGACGCCGACGGGCGCGAGTACGTTGACCTCGTGTGCTCCTGGGGCCCGGCCTTGCTGGGCCACGCCCATCCGGCCGTCCTCGAGGCGGTGCACACGGCCGTGGACCGGGGCCTGTCCTTCGGTGCCTCCACGCCCGCCGAGTCCGAGCTGGCGGCCCTGGTCGTCGGCAGGGTCTCCGCCGTCGAGCGCCTGCGCATGGTCTCCACCGGCACCGAAGCGACGATGACCGCCGTACGCCTGGCCCGCGGCTATACCGGCCGCAACCTCGTCGTGAAGTTCGCCGGCTGCTACCACGGGCACCTGGACGGGCTGCTGGCCGCCGCGGGCTCGGGCGTGGCCACCCTGGCACTGCCCGGTTCGGCCGGTGTCACCGAGGCGACAGCCGCGGAGACCCTGGTGCTGCCGTACAACGACATCGCCGCCGTCGAGGAAGTTTTCGCCGCCCGCGGCAGCCAGATCGCCGCAGTCATCACCGAAGCGGCCCCAGCCAACATGGGCGTGGTCACCCCCGCCGACGGTTTCAACGCGGCCCTGTCCCGGATCACCCGGGAACACGGAGCGCTGCTGATCCTGGACGAGGTGCTGACCGGTTTCCGCACCGGCTATGCCGGCTACTGGGGCCTGACCGGGGGAGCCGAGGGGACCGCCGATCCGTTCGTGCCCGACCTCTTGACCTTCGGCAAGGTCATCGGCGGCGGCATGCCCGTGGCGGCCCTGGGCGGCCGCGCCGACGTGATGGATTACCTGGCGCCGTCCGGTCCCGTCTACCAGGCAGGCACGCTCTCCGGCAACCCGATCGCCATGGCCGCCGGGGTGGCGACGCTGACCGCCGCGACGCCGGATGTCTACGCGACGATCGATGCCCGCTCGCTCGAACTGCAGGCCGCGCTGACCGCCGCCCTCTCCAACGCCGGCGTGGACCACAGCATCCAGACCGCGGGGAACCTGTTCAGCGTGGCCTTCGGCACCTCGGCCAACGGCGTTCACAACTACGCCGATGCCCAGGGCCAGGAGGCCTTCCGCTACGCCCCCTTCTTCCATGCCATGCTCGACGCCGGCGTCTACCTGCCGCCGTCGGTTTTCGAGGCCTGGTTCCTCTCCGCGGCGCACGACGACGCCGCGATGGAGAAGATTTTCGCCGCGTTGCCGGCAGCCGCCCGGGCCGCCGCGGCAGCCACGCCGCCGGCCTGACCGCAGCTCCGGGACCCGCGGGACGGGGTCCGCATCCGGCTGCCGTCCGGTCCCCGGGAGACGGGCATGGCAGACTGATGCTGACGGCGGTACACGGAACCGCCGCGCGAACCCAGGAGAGTGCAGATGGGCCTGTTCTCCAGGCGCAGGCAAACGCAGGAAAATCACGACGCCGAGGCTGCCCGGCCCGAGGGCGCCCCGGTGCGTACGCCGCCCCACCCGGAGGCGGCGTACGACGCCGTGCCGCCCCAACCCGAGGCCGGCCCGGCGCCCGCGCTCTCCCGGCCGGATCCCGGCCCCGCCCCCGTGCCCCGCGCGATGTGGTCCGACGGCCTGGGACGGACGGCCACGCGCTCCGCCCAGCTGCTGCTGACGCTGCTGCTGGCTGTGGTGGTGATTTACGGGCTGCTGCAGGTGAGGCTGCTCGTCATTCCCGTCCTGATCGCCCTGATCCTGGCGGCGGCCGTGGGCCCGGTGGTGCGGCTGCTGCGCAGCTGGGGTTGGTCCGCGGCGCTGGCTACGGCAACCGCGTTCCTCGGGATCCTCGTGGTGCTCGGCGGCGTGATAACCGGGATCGTCTTCGCGGTCCGCAACGAATCGGATGAACTGGTCAGCTCCGCCCGCGAGGGCTGGATGCAGCTTCAGCAGTTCCTGGCCAACTTCCCGCTGCCGGTCAGCCAGCAGCAGATCGACGAGGCGCTCGCCGGGGTGGTCGACTTCCTGACCAGCGCCACGGTTGGACGCAGCGCGCTGAGCGGGTTGTCGACGGCGGCCGAAGTCGTCACCGGGGCCGTCCTGATGGCTGTGATCCTGTTCTTCTTCCTCAAGGACGGCCCGCGCATTTGGCGTTTCCTGCTCAGCTGGTTCCCGGCGGTCCGGCGGCCGCAGCTGGAACTGGCCGGTTCGCGCGCCATGGACGTGCTGGGCAGCTACGTGCGGGGCACGGCCACCGTGGCGGCCGTTGACGCTTTCTTCATCGGCCTGGCCCTGTTCATCCTGCAGGTGCCGCTGGCGTTGCCGCTCTCGGTGCTGATCTTCATCGGCGGATTCATCCCGATTGTCGGTGCCACGGTCGCCGGTGTGTTGGCGACCCTGGTGGCCTTGGTGGCCAACGGGCCGCTGGCCGCGCTGGTGGTGATCGCCGTCGTGGTCATCGTGCAGCAGCTGGAAGGCAACTTCCTGCAGCCGGTGGTGATGGGCCGCTCGGTGGACCTGCACTCGCTGGTGATCCTGTTGGCCCTGACCGCGGGGACCATCCTGGGCGGCATCATCGGCGCGGTCCTGGCCGTTCCGGTCACGGCCGTCGGCTGGGTGGTGATCCAGGTGCTGTCGGGGAGGGCCACCGCCGAGGACCCCGCGCCGGCCCGGCCGGGCCGCTGACCAGGCGCCGGCGGGCCGCCGCGGGGCAGGTACCAGCGGGCCAGGAACGGGAAGGTCCCCGGCAGCCGAAGCTTCCGGGGACCTTCCTGGCGTCGGCTGCTGCCGCTCACACCGGCGGCGCCGGACTGTTTGCTAGAAAGCGGGGAAGACGTCGCCGTTGGGCCACGTTTCCTCGATGAACTTCTTCACGTCCGGCGTGTGGAGCAGCTCTTCGAGCTTGGCGATGCCGGGATTTTCGTCACCGGCGTTCCAGGCCAGGAAGTTGGCATACGGGTTGTTCTCGGAGGACTCGACGACCACTGCATCGTCTGTGTTCAGCCCCGCATCCAGGATGAAGTTGCCATTGATGATGGCCAGGTCGATCTTCGGATCCTCGATCAGCTGGACCAGGATTTCAGGCTGGTTCTCCTCGAATTTCAGGCCCTTGGGGTTCTGCTCGTCGGTCAGCGTCAGGGCAGCCGAATCGTCCTCGATCCCGGTCAGCAGGCCCGCCGTCTCGAGCATCTTGAGCGCACGCGGCTGGTTGCCCGGATCGTTGGTGATCGCAATGGTTGCGCCCTCGCCAAGGTCGTCGACGCTCTTGTGCTTCGACGAGAACCCGGCGTACGGCTCAATATGGATGCCTTCGCCATGTTCGAGGTCGTAGCCCTTGTCGGCCACCTGCTGCTCAAAGAAGTCCAGATGCTGGAAGTAGTTGGCATCCAGCGAGCCATCGCTCAGGGCAATGTTCGGGGTCTGGTAATCGGTGAATTCCTTGATCTCCAGATCGATTCCGGCCTCCTGGGCCAGGTTCTCATCCACAAACTCCAGGATCCGGCCCTGCGGCACGGGGGTGGCGCCTACGGTGACAGTGACGGGATTGGCCGGATCCAGCGTGGTCTCGGCGCTGGGGGTGGATTCGGAGCCACCGCAAGCCGTCAGCGCCAAGGCCGCAGCCAGGCCGGTACCAATGAGCGTTAGTGCTTTACGCATCTGCGTGCGTTCCTTTCGAATGACCGGGCTGGCCGAGGGCGGCTCGTCCCGGAAGTGGTGCAGCTAGCGGCTACTGGCTGCATTCTTCCGCTGCCCGTCAGGCAGGCGGGAAGCTTGGGGAGCGGGACGGCAGTGTCCCGACACGGTCGTGGCGCCGCGGTTCAGACAGCGGTTTCCGGCTCATGGCGCCGGCGCTTCTGTGAGCCGGCGGTGGAAGCGCTGCGGTGGTCCACCCGCCGGGCCGCGGCATCGCCGACCCATTGGATCAGCTGGACCAGGACCACCATGATCACGATGGTGACCACCATGACCGTGGTGTCGAAACGCTGGAAGCCGTAGTTGTAGGCGAGCTGGCCGAGGCCGCCGCCGCCGGTGAGTCCCGCCATGGCGGAGTATCCCACGAGCGTGACCAACGTCGTCGTCAAGGCAGCCACCAGCCCGGGCAAGGCCTCGGGAACGAGGACCTTGGCCACGACCTGCAGGCGGGTGGAACCCATGACGAGGGCCGCGTCGATTTTGCCGGAGCTCACGTCCCGCAGCGCGGTCTCCACCAACCGGGCGAAGAACGGCACCGTGCCGATGGTGAGCGAGACACAAGCGGCCAAGGCCCCGATCGACGTGCCGGTGATGACCCGTGCCAGCGGGATCAGCGAGATCATCAGGATGGCGAACGGGATGGACCGGGTGATGTTCACGATGATGTCCGACACGATCCGGTTCGTCACCGGCATGGGCCGCAGCCCCGCGGGCGCACTGGTGTAGAGGAAGATGCCCAGCGGCAGGCCGATCAGCAGGGTAAAGGCCCCCGAGACCCCGACCATCAGCAACGTTTCGCCGATGGCTTCCGGCAGGGCGTTGGTGATGCCCGGGTTGGTCGTCAGTTCGTCAAAGAAGTTCATGCCGCCTCCTCCTGGAGGACGCGGACGGCAACGCCCTGGCCGACCAGGTGCTCGGTGAGGGCAGCCGTGTCCGCTCCGGCCGGCAATTGGATGCGCAAATGGCCGAACTGGGTGCCGGCCAACGACTCCACGCTGCCGGCCAGGACGTTCAAGTCCAGGCCGAAGGCCCGGGCAGCACCGGTCAGCACAGGCTCCGACGCCCGTTCGCCGGAATAAAGGATTTCCAGCATCGTGCCGCCGCCTGTCGCCTCCGCCGAAGGCAGCGGCAGCAGCGTGCTGGAAAGGCGGCCGCCCAAATCGGCGGCGACCTCACGCAACGGGCCGTGTTCGACGATCCGGCCGGCCTCCAGCAGCGACACCGAATCACAGATGCGCTTGATGACCTGCATCTCGTGCGTAATCACCAGCACGGTCAGTTGGAGCCGCTCGGTCAGATCGCGGATCAGGGTCAGGATTTCGTCGGTGGTCTTCGGGTCCAGGGCTGACGTGGGCTCATCGCAGAGCAGGACGTCCGGGTCGGAAGCCAAGGCGCGGGCGATGCCGACCCGCTGCCGCTGGCCGCCGGAGAGCTGCGACGGGTAGGCGTCCTCAAACCCCTCCAGGCCGACGAGCTTGATCAGCTCCGAAACCTTGGCGCGGATGGACGCTTTGGGCGTCTTGACGATCTCCAGGGGATGCGCCACATTCTGGGCGGCGGTGCGGGAGTCCATCAGGTTGGCGTGCTGGAAGATCATCCCGATGCGGCGCCGGGCCGACCTCAGGTCGGCGTCGCGGGCGGCACTGAGCTCAGCCCCGTTGATCGACACCGACCCGGACGTCGGGCTGTCCAGGAGGGTCAGGCAACGCACCAAGGTGGACTTGCCGGCACCGGAATGGCCGACGATGCCGTGGACGGTGCCCTTGGGAACGGACAGGCTGACGCCGTCCAGGGCTACCACTTCGCGGCCGCCTTGGCGGTAGACCTTGCGCAGGTCGGTAACGGTGATCATGGAACCTCGGGAAATTGATTTCTGGAGCGTCGACAGCCGCCATAGCATGTGCTGCCATCAAGGATTAATTATGACAGCCGCGACAACGCGCCAGAATTCGACGGGACGTTGCGTCATACGGCGACCCGAAGTTGACAGCGCCGCGCTGAGTCGGGGGGCCTGGGGTGGTGCAGGGCGGAAGCGTCAGACGGCCGCGGGCATCAGGCGCACCGGCCAGACACCGTCCACGACTGCTTGCGGATCCTTGCGCCGCAGCCAGGCCTCGAAATTTGCCGCCTGCTGGGCGCACCAGTCGATCTGCAGGGCATGCAGCTCGGACGCGTCGATGCACAAGCCTGCGTAGCGGCGGGCGAGGGCATCCGCGACGCCGATGGTGGCCAGGGCATCGGCCGCCGACGTATGCGCGGCGTCGAGCCGGACACCGTAGAGTTCGCACAGCGCCGCCAAGGTGCGCTTCCCCCGCCGATAGCGGTCCATCTGCTTGTCCAGGACATACGGATCGATCACTGGAGCCGCCACCGGAGCCGTCAGGCCGTACCGGGAGCATTCGTGCGCCAGCACGGTGAAATCGTAGGCAGCGTTGAAGGCCATGACCGGAATGCCCGCGTCGAAGTAACCTGTCAGGGCCTCGGCGATACCGGCGGTGGCAAATGCCGCGGGCAGGCCCTCGCTGCGGGCCCGCTCGGTGCTGATCCCGTGGATAGCCGCGGCTTCCGCCGGGATCTCGACTCCGGGGTCTACGAGCCACTCCCGCTCCTGCAGCGGCTGTCCCGCTTCGTCGACCAGGACGATCGACGCCGTCACGATCCGCGCGCTGTGGGGATCACGGCCCGTGGTCTCGAGATCGAATGCCGCGCGGGGACCGGTATGCCAGCTGTTCATGTCCGCAACGCTATCCGGCGGATCCGACAATTCCGGGGAGGCGCCGCGGGGTGTGTGCAAGCCGGCGCCTGCCGTCAGCCGGTGCAGGGCGGGCGGGACGACCAAATTACACTGGTGTAATGCGCGATGCGATAGTAGAGGCGGTCCTCGACCTCGCAGCAATCATTCCGCGGGGCCGGGTGCTGTCGTACGGCGATGTCGCCGAGCTGCTCGATGCCGGTGGCGCCCGGCTGGTCGGCAGGATCATGTCCCTGCACGGGGCCGCGGTTCCTTGGTGGCGCATCATTCGCGCCAACGGTTCACTGCCCGATGAGCTGATGGAACAGGCCGTCGCGCACTACCGCCGGGAAGGCACACCCTTGGCGGAGCCGGCGTGGCCGGCCAGGGTGCGCATGGCGCAAGCCCGCTGGGTGCCCGGGCCTGAAGAATTTGCAGCGATTGAGGAGCTCCGGCGCAAAGTGTCCGAAGCGGCTGATGGGATGGGGCCATGATCGAGACCAAGCCATCCGCCGGGTTGAAGCTCGTCCGGCCCGAAACCAGGTCCGCCGGTGCGCCGCTTCCGAGCCCGGACCAGGCGCAGGTCATCGACCTGCCCGCCGGCTGCGGCCCGGTACTGGTCCTTGGCGGCCCGGGTACAGGAAAATCGACCGCTTTGGTGGAGCACACGGTCCGTCGCGTGGAGGAAACCGGGCTGGACCCGGCGAACCTGCTGTTCCTGGCCCCGAACCGTCTGGCGGCCGCGCGCCTGCGCGACGCGCTGACCGGGCGCCTCAACCGCAGCCTGGGCACGTCCCCGACCAGGACCTGGTCGGCCTACGCCTTCGACCTGATCCGGCGGGCACGGGTGGAAGGACTGCTGCCGCTGGTGGAGCGGGCGCCCCGGCTGCTGTCCGGGCCCGAGCAGGACCAGATCATTGCCGAACTGTTGGCCGGCCATCGCGCCGGCTTCGGCCGGGGGGCCGGCTGGCCGGAAGACCTGCAGCAGGCTCTGACCACCCGCGGCTTCCGGCAGGAGGTCCGCCAGCTCTTCGACCGGCTGACCGAGTACGGCAGCACCGCGGGGCAACTGGAGCAGATGGGCGGTGAGTATGGCCGGCCGGACTGGATCGCGGCGGCCCGGCTGTATCGCGAGTACCGTGACGTGATTGACCTCCGGATGCCCGAGGCCTTCGACCCCGCCGGAATCATCACCTCGGCACGCCAGCTGCTGTTGGAGCATCCCGGCCTGCTGGACCGGGAGCGCAGCCGCCTCCGGCTGATCCTGGCGGACGACCTTCAGGAAGCCAATCCCGCTGTCTTCGAACTCCTGGCCTTGCTCGTGGAGGGACAGGATGCCGTGCTCGCAGCCTCGCCGGACACCGTCGTCCAGGGGTTCCGCGGTGCCCGTCCGGATGTCCTCGGCAAGCTGCCCGGGCTGGTTGGCACACCGGACAGGCCGCTCCAAACGCTGGTCCTGACCAGCTCGCACCGGATGGCGCCCGGCATCGCAACCGCTTGGCAGTCCGCTGCGGCCCGGATCTCCCAGGTCGCCGGGGCACACCGCGCCCGTGACCTCGTCCATCCCGGTGCGGAAGCAGAAGCGGGGGGCGGAGCCGAACCCGCCCACGACGCCGCGGACCGGAACGGCGTGGCCGCCGCCAGCGCCCACGTGGTCGCGTCGCCGATCCACGAGCACCGCTATGTCGCGCAGCGGATCCTGGAAGCCAGGTTGTTCGAGGGGTACCGGCTCAGCGAGATGGCTGTGATCGTCCGGACCGGCGGCCAGCTCTCGGCCCTCGCGCGCTACCTCACCGGCCAGGACATCGCGGTCAAGGTCCCGGTTGCCGAAACCGCGGTGCGCGACGAGGCAGCGGTCCGGCCGCTGCTGGACGCGTTGGCCGTGGCCTTGGAGCCGGAACTTCTCACCCCTGACGCTGCCGTCGCCCTCCTGACCTCCAGGATCGGCGGCGCGACGGCGATCGACCTGCGCCGCCTGCGCCAGGCACTCCGGCGCGAAGAGCTGCTCGGCGGCGGAGGCCGGTCCAGCGATTCGCTCCTCGTGGAAGCCCTCGGCGACCCCGCTTTCCTCGGCACGCTCGGAAGGGAAGGCGGATCCGCCAGAAGGATCGCGCGGATGCTCAAAGCCGGTCGGGACGCGGCGGCCGAGCCGGGCGCCAACGCCGAGACCATGCTGTGGGCACTGTGGTCCGCCGCCGGGCTCTCCGATCGCTGGGCTGCACAGGCATTGCAAGGCGGACCGGTCGGCGTGCGGGCCGACCGGGACCTCGACGCCATGATGGCGCTGTTCCAGACCGCCGAGCGGTATGTGGACCAACTGCCCGGCTCGAGCCCGCGGCAGTTTTTGGAATACCTGTTAAACCAGGAATTGCCGATGGACAACCTCGCGCCGCGGGCCCAGGTGCGCGAAGCTGTCGAACTGCTCACGCCAGCCTCGGCGGCAGGCCGGGGCTGGCCGCTGGTCATCGTTGCCGGCGTCCAGGAAGGAGTGTGGCCGAACACCAGGCTGCGTGGGGAGCTGCTGGGCAGCACGGAGTTCGTGGAGGTTTTGGAGCACGGCGTCGAGGACGCCCGGCGGATCGACGCGGTGACCAGGCTGCGGGAAATCCGGTACGACGAATTGCGCAGTTTCTCCACGGCGATCTCGCGCGCCGAACGCCGGCTGATCTGCACGGCAGTGCAGTCCGAAGACGCCCAGCCGTCCCAGTTCCTGGATCTGGTTGACCCCTGGCTCGACCCGGAAACCCCCCGGCCGGCGACCGAAGTCCTCCGGCCGCGAACCGTGCGTGCTTTGGCAGCGGAACTCCGGCAGGCTGCGCAGCAAGCCGCGACCCGTCCGGAACAGGCGTCGGATGCTGCAGCCGTGCTCGCTATGCTGGCGGCCAGCCCGGTTCCGGTCCCGGGGGCGCACCCGCGCGACTGGTGGGGCCTCCAGCCGCTGAGCAGCACGGCACCCGTCGTGCCGGACGGGGAACCCGTCCCGGTCTCTCCCTCGAAGGTAGAGGCCGTCCAGAAATCTCCGCTCGACTGGTTCATCCAAGCGGCAGGAGGCGAAGCGGCCACCGATTTCGCCCGCAGCCTGGGCACCCTGGTCCACGGAATTGCGCAGGACTTTCCCGAGGCCACGGGAACGGAATACGTTGCCGAACTGGTCCGGCGCTGGCCGCAGTTGGGGATGAAGGAGAACTGGGAGGGACGGCTGGACTTCAACCGTGCCGAAGGGATGGTTCGGAGGCTTGCCCAGTACGTCATCCAGATGCGCGCGGAGGGCCGGAGCCTGGTCGGCGTGGAACAGGACTTCTCCGTGGACCTGCAGGGCCCGGAACGCGTGGCCAGGCTTCGCGGGCAAGTGGACCGGTTGGAACTGGACGCCGAGGGGCGGCTGCATATCGTGGACCTGAAAACGGGTCGGGCTGCCCCCACCAAGGCAGAACTGGAGCGGCACCCGCAGCTGGGCAGCTACCAGGCAGCGGTCCAGGCCGGAGGATTCTCCGAGCATGCATCTAGTGCCGGCGGCGCTTCCCTGGTCCAACTGGGACAGGACCTGAAAACGGTCAAGGTCCAGCAGCAGGAGAGCCTGGCCGACGGCGACGAGTGGGCCACAGCGATGATCCATGAGGCCGCGGCGCTCATGGCGGGTTCGGAATTCGAGGCCCGGCACGATCCGCAGCGTACCGGCAACGGCGGCCACGGCTGCCGTGCTCCGGAAATTTGTCCCCTGTGCGCAGAAGGAAGGCAGGTCACCGAATGAGCATCGGAGCGGTCACCACCACCTACAGCCCGGAAGAACTTGCCGGGCTGCTGGGCCAGCATCTGCCGACAGCGGAACAGGCGGCCATCATCAGCTCTCCGCTGCAGCCGATGCTGGTCATCGCCGGCGCGGGCTCCGGCAAGACAGCGACGATGGCCGACCGCGTGGTCTGGCTCGTGGCCAATGGCCTCGTCCGCCCGGATGAAATCCTCGGTGTCACTTTTACCCGCAAGGCCGCAGGCGAGCTGGCCGCCCGGATCCGCGCGCAGTTGGCCAGGCTGGACCGCAAGGGCCTTCTGCCGCAGGAGGCCGACGACGCCGCCGGACTGATGGAACCGAAGGTCTCGACCTACCACTCCTACGCCAACGGTTTGGTCAGCGACTACGGGCTGCGCCTGGGAATCGAACGCGACGTGGTGCTGTTAGGCACCGCGCAGTCCTGGCAGCTGGCCAGCCACTGCGTGGAGGCGTACGACGGCCCCATCGAGCACCTGGCGGCCAGCAAATCGACCCTCGTCAACGCCGTGATGCAGTTCGCCGGGGAATGCTCCGAACACCTGGTCACCCCGGACCATGCAGCCGGCTATCTGGCGGAGGAGGTGGAGCGGATCGCTGCACTTCCCTATATCGAGGGCAGCACGAAGCCGGCCAAGCAGGACGTGCGGAAAATGCTGGACCGGCTGCGGACCCGGATCACCGTGGCCAACCTGGCCGCGGGCTACAACCGGGCCAAGCGGGAACGCGGTGTGCTGGATTTTGGTGATCTCGTCTCCCTCGCGGCCCGCATCGGCCGCGAAGTGCCGCAGGCCCGCCAACTGGAGCGCAGCCGATACAAAGTGGTGTTGCTGGACGAATTCCAGGACACCTCCCACGCCCAAATGGTGCTGTTCTCCGAACTGTTCGGGGACGGGCATGCCGTCACCGCGGTCGGCGACCCCAACCAGTCCATTTACGGCTTCCGCGGTGCCTCCGCCGGCCAGCTCTTCGCTTTCCGGGAGCATTTCCCCCTGGTCGACGACGACGGCCGCAGGGCCCCGGCTCCGGCCGGTTTCCTCACGGTGGCCTGGCGCAACAGCCAAAACATCCTGATGATGGCCAACCGGATTTCGGCACCGCTGAACCGGGAAGATCCGAACCGGCCGCGCCCCGGAAGGATCAGCGTTCCGCCGCTGCGCCCACGGCCGGGAGCCACGGACGGAACGGTGGCACTGGGACGCTACGCGACCGAGGCGGAGGAGACCCTCGCCCTCGCCGACGCGATCGAACGAGCGCGGATGACGGTCTTCGCCCGGGATCCGGAAACGGGCCGTGCCGAACCCGTCAGCACCGCCGTGTTGTGCCGGCGGCGGGCACAGATCCCCGGCATCGCCAAGGCACTCGACGAGCGGGGCATTCCCTACGAAATCATCGGGCTGGCCGGGCTGCTGGCGCAGCCGGAGATCGTGGACCTCGTGGCAACCCTGCGCGTCCTGGCCGATCCCGGACGCTCCGACGCGCTGATGCGGTTGCTGGCAGGGGCCCGCTGGCGGATCGGGCCGGCCGACCTGATGGCCCTCGCCGATTGGTCCCGGTTCCTGGAGAGCCGGCGCCGATCGGCAGCGGCAGGCGAGGCGGCCGACCTGGACCGGGATGAGGCAGCGGGGGAGCCCGTCGTCGAACAGGACCTGGCCGAGGCCGCGTCCCTGATCGAGGCGCTGGACCGGCTGCCCAAGCCGGGCTGGACCTCGCGCCACGGACGATCGCTGACGCCCATCGCGCTTAAGCGTCTGGAGCGCTTGGCAGAAGAGGTCCGCTACCTGCGCAGCTTCGTCGGCGATGACCTGACGCTGCTGCTGGGCGAAGTGGAACGCACCATGCTGCTGGACATCGAAGTTGCCTCCAAGCCGGGCCATAGCATCCACCAGGCGCGGCGCAACCTTGATGCGTTCCACGATGCAGCGGCCGCATTCATGCAGACATCACAGCGAGTGGACCTGCTGGCCTTTTTGGCATGGCTGGAAGCAGCTGCCACCGAGGAGGGGGGCCTGGACATGGCGCAAGTGGACGTGCGGCACGATGCCGTGCAGCTGCTGACGGTCCACGCTTCCAAGGGCCTGGAGTGGGACGCGGTCTTCGTCCCGGGACTCAACGACGGCGCCTTCCCCTCCTCCTCGGACAACCGGTGGAGCAGCGGCCACGCCGCCCTGCCCTGGCCGTTGCGCGGCGACCGGTCCGACCTTCCCCAGTGGGATACCGACCAGCCGGACCAGTTGTCCTGGCTGAACGCGGAAACAGACTACAAGTCGGAAGTCCAGGCGCACGGTGAAGACGAAGAGCGCCGGCTGGCCTACGTCGCCTACACCCGGGCCAAGCACCTGCTGGTCTGCAGTTCAGCCGGCTGGACCGGCACCAAGGTCAAGCCAACCGCGGCGTCGGCCTTTCTGACCGAACTGCACGAGATGTCACACGACGAACCCACCGCAGTGCAGGTGTGGAAATGGGTAGGGGACGAGGAACTCGGGCCGGAGAATCCGTTTCGGGCCGAAGTGGAAACAGCCTTGTGGCCCTTCGATCCGTTGGAAGGACCGCAGGTCTACCGCAGCGGTATCCCGCAGCGGCACCGTGCAGGCCGCCGGGCGGCCATGGAACAGGCCGCGCAGGCAGTGCTCGGGTCGCTGGCACAGGACCGGCAGCCGGCCGCGGACTCCGAGTGGGCACATGAAGCCAGGTTGCTCCTGGAACGGCACAATGCCGCCCCCACCGCCGGCGAGGTGGAGCTGCCGGCGCATATCTCCGCGTCGCTGCTGGTCGACTTGGCCGACGACCCGGACGAAGTCACGCGGCGCCTGCGGCGTCCGGTGCCCCGGAAACCCGGCCTGGCCGCCCGAAAGGGCACCGCCTTCCACAGCTGGATCGAGGAATACTTCGGCACGACAGGGATGTTCGATCTCGAGGACTACCCGGGGGCGGCGGACGCCTACGTCGACGAGGCCTATGAGCTGGCCGGCCTGGTGGAGACGTTCAAGGCCTCCGAATGGGCCAACCGGGTCCCGGCAGCCATTGAGGTGCCGGTCGAGACCCGCGTCGGCGGCGTCGTAGTGCGTGGACGCATCGACGCAGTGTTCCGCGACGCCGACGGCAGCTGGGACCTGATCGACTGGAAGACCGGTACGGCGCCGACGGGCAGGCAAATGTCGGTGAAATCGGTGCAGTTGGCCGTCTACCGGCTGGCGTGGGCGCGCCTGCACGGCATCAACCTGGACCGGGTTAAGGCTGCCTTTTACTACGTTGGGCAGGACAAACTGGTGCGCCCGCACGATCTGGCCGGCGAAGCGGAACTGGAATCGGCGGTGTTGCGGGCCTACGCCTAGGGCCGGCCACGGGAAGGCCGCGCGGCAGCAGCGTCAGCGCTGCTGGTTGATGATCGGAATCGCGCTGGTGTCCGCGGACGCAGGGTCGGCTTCCTTGGCCGGCCGGGCCTCGTCCCCGGCGGCCGAAGTGCCTTCAGCGCTGCTGTCCTCCGGCGGCGCAGGCTCCGCGGCGTCCTGCCTGGCTGTGGGGGATGCCGCAGATGCGGGATCGCCGGCCGGACCCTCAACCGGGAGCAGCGTGACCTTGGGAGCGGGCTCCGCGGCACGGTTCCGGCCCTCGGAACCCGCGGCCGGTTCCCGGGCCGGAGCCGCAGGCGCAGCCGCAGACACCGTGGGGGGAGCGGCAGGCGGCGGGGGAGCGGTCACACTGATGGGCTGGCCGCCGTGTTCGGCGACATCGGATTCGAGCTCGTTCAGCATGTCGACTGCTTCGTCAACCATGGTCTGGTCGCCGGCTGCCAGTCCGCGGACCAGCCATTGGGCGAGCGCGAATTCGGCGGACAGCGCTGCCCGGCGCATCAGGTGGGGATCGACCGGGTCCTTGCGGTATTTCCGGTAGGACTCCAGCACGACGTCGGCGAATGACTGTTCGTGCACGGCCACCAGCCACGCAAAGTCGTCGGCCGGGTCGCCAATGCGCAGGTCGGTCCAACCGGTCACGGAGCTGACGCTGCCGTCATTGACCAGCAGGTTGTCTTCGTGCAGGTCGCCGTGAACCACGCACGGGTTGAACTTCCAGAGGGCCACGTCCTCCAGGGCGTGCTCCCAGCGGCGCAGCAGGGCCGGCGGTATCTTGCCGGTGGTGGCAGCCTGGTCCAGTTCGTTGAGCTTGCGCTGGCGGAACTGGTCGGCGGTGTAGCTGGGCAGGTCCGCGGCATCGACCATGCGCTGGGGTAGGTCGTGGATGCCGGCCGTTGCCCGTCCGATGGATACCGGGACGGCGGCGCCGGCGGCGACCAGCGCTTCCAGCGCCAGCATGTTCCCCGGCACGTGGTTGTAAACGAAGGTGCGCAGCTCGGACTGCTGGACGGTCCCGGCGACCGTGGGCACCTGGAAAGGCAGCTCCGCGCGGATGGCAGGCGAGAAGGCCCGGAGCACCAGCAGTTCCGTTTCCAGCCGCATGCTGGCCTCGGCGTGTTTCGGGGAACGCACGCGCCACCGCTTGCCGGCCGCATCGGTGAGTACGGCGGACTGGAAATCCGCCGCATCGTCTGGCAAACCGGCAACGCCCGTGGGCGTCAACCCGGGTACGGCCGCGCTGGCTATCGCCGCCAGCTCCAGGGGTGTCTTTCTCACGTAGTCCACCGTACGTGCAACCGGTACCGGCAGCCCGGCCACGGCCGCGGCGAGTCGCCGGAAGGGTGACGCAGGCCGCACCGGCAGGCACCGCCGTCGCGCAGTCCACAGCGGCGGCGGCGCGAATAACAGTCCGGGCGCTGTGGTGAGTACGGTAGAGAGCATGAGTCTTAGCACCGCCGCTGCAGGGTTCCCGCCGCTGGGCCAGCTGATGTTGGCGCGCACCACCATGGACCGCGGCTGTGAGCGACGCAGCCATCCCGGCCTGGTGGACGGCATCTGGGACAGGGACACCACCCACGTGATGCTCATTTCCGACGGCAAGACGCTGGTACGCGGCGGAAGGATCGTGTTGCTTCCGAGCAGTGAACGGACCGCAACAACGTTGTCCGTCTACCTCGGACGGGCCGTGGAAGGCGCGGATGTGCCCGTCGGGACGGACATTGTCCTGTCCGTGTTGGCGGAGGGTGCAGAAGCGGCCGGCTACGACGGCGAGTGGCTGGGCCTGCGCGATGTGGCGGGGGAGCTCTCTGCGCAGGACGCGGGGCTGTTTGTGGAGGCCGCGGCGATTTCCAATTGGCACCTGACCCACACCCATTGCCCGCGCTGCGGCCACCGCACGGAGATCGAGCAGGGCGGTTGGGTGCGCCGCTGTCCCGCCGACGGAAGCGAGCACTTCCCACGCACGGATCCCGCGGTCATCGTTTCGGTCGTCGACGAGGACGACCGCCTGCTGCTCGGCCGCAACAGCGCATGGCCGGCCAGCCGCTATTCGACCCTGGCCGGCTTCGTCGAGCCGGGGGAGTCGCTCGAGGCCGCGGTGATGCGGGAGATCGAGGAGGAGTCCGGCGTCGTGGTGCACTCGCCCCGATATCTCGGTTCCCAGCCGTGGCCGTTCCCCGCATCGCTGATGATCGGCTTCACGGCCGTAGCGACCGACGCGGCGTCGGTGCCCGATGGCGTGGAGATCCTGGACACACGCTGGTTCAGCCGGAAGGAACTGGCCGCGGCGCTGAGGGCCGACGAGGTCCAGGTGGCCAGCGGCATTTCGATTGCGCGGGCGATGATCGAGCACTGGTACGGCGGCGAGCTGCCGCAGGCCGGACGATGAGCGCAGCCGCCGCCGGGCCCCTCCCGGACAGCAGCCTCGAAGACCAGATCCTGGCCGGGCTGGACGACGAACAGCGGCAGGTGGCCACCAGCCTGGCCGGACCGCTGTGTGTCCTCGCCGGAGCGGGCACCGGCAAGACCCGCGCGATCACCCATCGGATCGCCTACGGCGTCCACACCGGGGTGTATACGCCGCAGCGGGTGCTGGCCGTGACGTTCACCGCGCGCGCAGCCGCCGAAATGCGGACGCGGCTGCGCGACCTTGGTGTCGGCGGAGTGCAGGCGCGCACGTTCCACGCCGCGGCGTTGCGCCAGCTGCAGTTCTTCTGGCCGCAGGCGGTCGGCGGTCCGTTGCCCGGCCTGCTGGACCACAAGGCAAGCGTGATCGCCGAATCTGCCCGGCGCCTGCGGCTGACCACCGACCGTGCCGCCATCCGCGACCTGGCGGCCGAGATCGAGTGGGCCAAGGTTTCCATGCTCACGCCCGACAGCTATGTCCGCCGGGCGGCCGGCCGTGCCGCACCGGCAGGCTACGACCTGACGACGGTGGCGCGGCTGTACCAGGCGTACGAGGACGTGAAGACGGACCGGAACATCATCGACTTCGAGGACGTCCTGCTCATCACCGTGGGGATCCTCGAGGAAGACTCGAAGGTGGCGGCCGCCGTACGGGACCAGTACCGGCACTTCGTGGTGGACGAATACCAGGACGTCTCGCCGCTCCAGCAGCGGCTTTTGGACCTCTGGCTGGGGGACCGCGAAGAACTCTGCGTGGTCGGGGACGCCAGCCAGACCATCTACTCCTTCACGGGAGCGACCTCCCGCCACCTGCTCGAGTTCACCAAACGCTTCCCCGGAGCCGACGTCGTGAAACTCGTCCGGGACTACCGCTCCTCGCCGCAGGTCGTGCAGCTGGCCAACTCGCTGCTGGCCGCCCGCACCCGGCAGCCGTCGCGGGGCACGGACAGCTGGCCGACGCCGCTGGAGCTCATCGCCCAGCGTCCGGCCGGGCCCGAGCCCTCGTTCACGGAATGTGCCGACGACGAGGCGGAGGCGTCGCAGGTGGCCACCCGCATCCGCGGACTGCTGGACGACGGCGTGGCCGCTGCCCAGATAGCGGTGCTGTTCCGCACCAACGGCCAGTCCCAGGCCTACGAACAGGCGCTGGCCAGCGCCGGTATCGGCTATCAGCTGCGCGGCGGAGAGCGGTTCTTCCAGCGGCGGGAGGTCCGCGACGCGATCCTTCAGCTGCGGGCCTCGTCCCGTGCGGCCGGAACTGAGCCCGTGCCCCAACTGGTCCGGGACGTCCTGGCGAACCTGGGCTACACCCGGGAGGCTCCGCAGACCGGCGGAGCTGTCCGGGAACGCTGGGAATCGCTGGCCGCGCTGGTGCGACTGGCCGATGAGCTGGACACCGCCCGCGGTTCCGCAGCGGGCGGTGTGTTCACCATGCTCGACTTCGTGGCGGAGCTCGACGAACGGGCGGCCTCGCAGCATGCTCCCACGGTGCAAGGTGTCACCCTCGCCTCGCTGCACTCGGCGAAGGGCCTGGAATGGGACGCAGTCTTCCTGGTCGGTTTGAGCGAGGGGCTGATGCCGATCTCCTTCGCCGACACTGACGAGGCCGTGGACGAGGAACGCCGGCTGCTCTATGTGGGCATTACCCGTGCCCGCCAGCACCTGGCCCTGTCCTGGTCGCTGGCCCGGACCCCGGGGGGCCGCGCCAACCGCAAACCGTCGCGGTTCCTGGACGGGCTGCGGCCGGCCTCTTCCTCCTCGGTCCGCGGCGCGTCGGGCCAGCGCCCGGCTCGGCGCAAGCAGGCCGCGCCGGCGGTTTGCCGCGTCTGCGGCAGCCTGCTCGGCAGCGGGGCGGAACGCAAGGTCGGCCGGTGCAACAGTTGTCCTCCCACCTACGAGGAGTCGACGTTTGAGGCGCTGCGCGAATGGCGCAAGGACACGGCCAGCGAAGCCTCGATGCCCGCCTTCGTGATCTTCACCGACGCCACCCTGGTGGCCATCGCCGAAGCCCGGCCGCAGTCATTGCAGGAGCTGTCCAGGCTGGCCGGAGTGGGGCCGTCCAAGCTGGAGCGCTACGGCGAGGATGTGCTGCGCGTCCTGGCGGCGAACTGAGCCTGCAGGCGCCCGCGGCCAGTGCGCGCTCAGGATGCCGGGGCCGGCACGCAGCCGCAGGCCGGGTGCGGCGGATAGGCGTGCCGCGACACGGTGCCGTCGCCGCTGTCGAGTTTGAGCACGGCGGAAAAACTGCCGGGCTGGTTCCGCCCGTCCAGGAACAGCAGTGCCTGCATCGCCGCCAGCCCGGCCGCGGCTACCGACTGCGATACTTCGTCGGCCGGGCCCCGGTCTGCCGCCGGCGCGAACGGACGGCTGGTTAACCGGGCAACGACGTCGGGCCACGCCGGATCGGCGTCGGCGCGGTGCAGTTCCACGCAGCCAAGGCAGCTTGTCTGACCGGGAACCACCAACGGCCCGATCAGGGTGTCCTGCTCGCGCACCAGGACGCTCAGGTGGGGGTGGCCCCGGCTCATGAGCGCCGCGGCGACCCGGGGGTCGGGCACGTCGCGGTCCACGTAGACGGCCAGGCTGAGCGCCCGCGGAAAGATGCCCGCGGCGCCCTGCTCCGCGGTCGCGCCGGGCAAGAGGTGGCAGGAGACCGTGGGATCGATCTGGTGCACCGCCCGCCGCACGGCCTGCCCGCGGCCCAGGCCGATGTCGGCGACCCGGAAGGCCCCGGAACCGACATCCGACGGGCCGGCCACCGCCGGGTCCTCCAGCAGAAGAGTGCCGACGCCGGCCGCCGCCAGGGCGGTGGCCAACGCTGCGCCGGTGCGTCCCAGCCCGATCAGTTGCACTATGCAGCGGCCGCGGGCGGCGAGCTGTCCTTCACCGTCGGCCGAGTAGACCGCCGACCAACGGCGCGCATCCGGCGCGAGCCGGTCGGCGCGCAAACCGGACAGGCGTTCCCCGCCGGAGTCCGGCAACAGGACCGGTGCCAGCGCCGCCAGCAGCGACGCGGCCCGCTCCTTATCCAGGCCGCAGCCTGCCCGTACGTCGTCCAGATCGGCCGATTCGATCCCCTGGCACAGCCGGCGCAGGAAGCGCCGGTCCGCTTCCCCGGTTCCCTCGATCACCAGTCCGCCGGCACCCAGGCCGAACTGGACGCTGCCCGCGGCGCCTTCGAGCGTGCGCAGGCCGGGATTGATCCTCAACTGTGCCACCGCCACCCTCCTCGCCGCCAGCCCGTGGTCCGGGCGCGTCCCGGTCCTCCATGCTGGCACGGCGGTGGCAGGCGCCGGACGGTTATCCACAGAAAACGGGCAGCGGGCGTTCGCGGATGCGGACGGTCGAAGACACCCGGTAACCTCATCGCATGTCCCGAGCAGAACAGACCCAGGAATTCCCCGACACCGCAACGCCTACGCGGCCGGTGCCACTGGTGGCCGGCACGGGGGAGCGGGTGGCCCTGACCACATCCAACGGCGCCCCCGTGGTGGTCAAACGGTCCGCGCGCCGGCGCCGGACCGTCTCGGCCGCCTGGCGGGACGGAGCCGCCGTGATTTCCATTCCCGGCCATTTTTCGCAGGCGCAGGAACGGGAGTGGGTGCAGCGGATGCTGGCCAGGCTCGAGACGCGCAGCTCCCGTCCGGCGGGACGGACCGCTGCGAGCGACACGGACCTGGCCCGGCACGCAGCGGAGCTGTCGCAGCGTTACCTGGCCGGCAACGCCATCCCGACCAGCATCCGGTGGGTTTCCAACCAGAACGACCGCTGGGGGTCGGCGACGCCGGCACGGGGCACCATCCGCATCTCGGACAAGATCAAGGACATGCCCGGCTGGGTCATCGACTATGTGATCCTGCACGAGCTCGCGCACCTGCTGGAGGCAGGCCACGGCCCGCGCTTCTGGCAATTGCTGCAGGCCTATCCGCAGCTGGAACTGGCCAAGGCCTTCCTCTCCGGCGCGGCCTTTGCCATGGGCCGCGGCCTACAGGACGAGGACGATGTGGACGGCGCCGGGGCCGCCGAAAGCGACAGCTAGCTCCGGTCTCCGTTTCCGGTACCTTCCGGCACTGCCGTCGGCGGTGCCGGAGGGACAGCTAGCTCCGGTCTCCGTTTCCGGTACCCTCCGGACCGCCGTCTCCGGTACCGGAGTCCTCACCGTCGGCGGGCCCGTCCGGGCCGCCATCGGCGGTACCGTCCGGCTTCCCGGCATCGCCCTCGCCGGGCTGCTCTTCGAATCCGCCGCTCAGGAGCTTTTGCAGGGCCTCGTCGACTTCTGCCTCGGAGGCGTCCAGCAGTTTCCGGCGGGCGCTGAAGCCGGCAGGATCGTCCAGATCCTCCGCGGTCGGCAGCAGGTCGGGGTGGTGCCAGATCGCGTCGCGCCCCTCGACCCCGCGTTCCTCCTTAAGGGCGGACCACAGGGCGGCCGCATCCCGCAAGCGGCGGGGCCGCAGCTCAAGTCCGACCAGTGCGGCGAAGGCGTGTTCCGACGGGCCGCCGGTGGCGCGCCGCCGCCGGACCGTTTCGCGCAGCGCCGGGGCGGAGGGCAGGTTGGCCGCCGCGCTGGCGGTGAGCTCGTCCACCCAGCCCTCGACCAGCGCGAGCGCTGTTTCCAGCTTGGCCAGGGCGGCCTCCTGGTCCGGCGTGCGCTTCGGCATGAACACCCCCTGCGAGAGTGCCTGCTGCATGGATTCGGGGTTGGTGGGATCCAGGTCGCGGGCCACTTCCTCGATCCGCCCCATGTCGATGTGGATGCCGCGGGCATAGCTTTCGATGGCGCCCAGCAAATAGCCGGACAGCCACGGGACGTGGGTGAACAAGCGGGTGTGCGCAGCTTCCCGGATCGCCAGGAAGAGCAGCACGTCCTGCCCGGGGATGTCCAGGCCCTCGCCGAAGGACTTAACGTTGGCCGGCAGCAGGGCCATCTTGCCCTCCACCAGCGGGACACCGATGTCGGTGGAACTGACCACATCCTTGGCCAAGGCCCCGACAGCCTGGCCCAGCTGCATGCCGAACATCGCGCCGCCGAGGTTCTGCAGCATGGAATGCGCCCCACCGAGCATCTGCTTCATTTCCTCCGGCACCTGCTCGGTCAGCGCACTGGTCAGCGCGAAGGCGATGCTGTTGGCGACCGGCTCCGTCAGCCGCTTCCAGGTCGGCAGCGTTGCCTCAACCCACTCGGCACGGGACCAGGCCCTGCCGATCAGGCCGGTGCCGGGCATGCTCGTCACCGGATCAAGCCACATCTCGGCCAGCCGGAGCGCTTCGTCGACGGCGCGGCCCTGTGCTGACGAGACGGACGGATCGCTGTCCGAGGCCGCCACCTTGCGGGCGCTTTCATGGGCCAGTTTCCAGTTGACAGGACCTTCGGCGGGGGCGCTCATCATCGCCTGGACCTGCTGGAACATCTGCGCAAGGGCATTCGGGTCGGAAGGCAGTCCTGCCGCCTTGGCAATTTCCGCGGGATCCATTGCCCCGGCCTGGCCGCCGAAGAGCTTGGCGAACATCTCCGCCAGCGGATCCTGCGGGTCGTCGTCGGGCTGCTTAGGGGTCATCACTACCACCGGTCCTCGAGGGTTGGAGCGGGCACGGGTCGAGCGGCTGCCGGGGAGGCGGCGGGGGCTGTGCCCGGGATGTTGCGTGAGTCCCACGTTACCGGCAGCCGGGATTCCTTGTCGCGCCGGAGAAGGGCAGTTCGCTCAAGGCCGAGCAGCGCAGCACCACCGATGCCGGGCCGACGGCGTACGCTAGAGCAGGCGCCGCGAGCGCCGTCGGGCGGCAGCGCGTGAGGTGTGCGACCCGGACAGCAGCGAGAGGGAAACCAGCAGGTGACACAGTCCACCAACAAGGGCACCGAGCACGGCACGGACGGCTGGGCCGCCAACGCTCCCGGTCCGCAGCCGGCCGCGCCGCAGGCCCGAAACCTCAGGCAGCCGGTCATGGCGACCGCCGCCGTCGTTGCCGTCGTGGCCGGTGCGGCAGGGCTGGCGCTGCCGGCAGGCTACGTCATCGAGATACCCGGTCCTGCCATCAACACCATCGGTGAGGTCTCCGGCACCCCGCTGATCGAGGTTCCGGACCGCCCCACCTACGAGACTTCCGGTGCCCTGGACCTGACGACGGTGTACGTGGAAGGCGGGCCCAACTCGAACGTCAACATGCTGCAGGTCCTGGCCGCCTGGCTCCACCCCCAGCGCAGCGTGGCACCGGCCGACCTGGTCTATCCGCCGGACGTGACGCAGGACGACATCCAGCAGCAAAACGCGGCGTTGATGGCGTCGTCGCAGGAGTCATCGGTCGCGGCTGCCCTGACCCAGTTGGACGTGGAGTACTCGCAGACCCTCTCGGTCGCCGACTTCACCCCGGACGCGGCGGCGGCAGGAGTATTGGAGCTGCAGGACGCGATCCGGACCATCAACGGCCGGCCGGTCACCGGTATCGAGGTGCTGCGCGAGGAGCTCAACGCCAGCGCGGGCGCCCCGGTGGAACTGGGCATCGCGCGCGACGGCCGCGAGGAAACCGTGGATGTGGCACCGCAGGCCAACGACGAGGGCGACTACCAGCTGGGCGTCCTGCTGGGCACCGAATTCGACTTCCCGTTCGAGGTGAAGATCCAGCTGGACAACGTGGGCGGCCCCAGCGCCGGCATGATGTTCGCGCTGGGCATCATCGACACCCTGACGGAAGGGGAAATGACGGGCGGGAAACACTTTGCCGGGACCGGCACCATCGACGCGGAGGGCACCGTCGGGCCGATCGGCGGGATCCGGCAGAAAATGATCGGCGCCCGGGAAGCCGGCGCCACCGTGTTCCTGGCGCCGGAAGCAAATTGCGCGCAGGTGGCCGGCCGCGTCCCGGAAGGGCTGCAGGTTGTCCCGGTGGCGACGCTGGACGACGCCGTTGAAGCCGTGACGTCGATCGGCGAGGGCGGCGACGCAGCCGCCCTGCCCGGCTGCAGCTGATTCGTTTCAGCAGCGGCCCGGTCACATTCCGGCAACAGTGCCGGCCCGTCCCGGCGCCGCGGTTCGCCGGGGCCGGTGTTGACAAGGCAGAATGGGAACGGAACCCTCCGAGGCGTCCGTTCGTGGCATCTAGGGGGAGTGTCCCCAGCAGCGGCGGTTTCGCCGTGATGCCACGCATGTAGACAACGAGGTAACGAGTGACGTTCGGACAAGACCGGTCTTACGGCGACCGGCCAACACCGCTTAGCAGTCCTGGCAAGAAACGTTCCGCATTGGTGCCCACCCTGATCGTGGTGGCCGTCCTGGTAGTGGGCTTCGTCTTCTTCTCCCAAATCTACGCAGACATCCTCTGGTACAACCAGCTGGGCTACCTGGAAGTCATGCTCAAGGAAACCGGCACCAAGATTGCCATCTTCCTGATTGCCTTCCTGATCATGGGCCTTGCCGTCTACTTCAGCCTGCGAATGGCCTACCGTTCGCGCCCGGTGTACGCGCCGGACAGCTCGCTGCAGGACAACCTGAACCGTTACCAGCAGCAGCTGGAGCCGGTGCGGCGTTTGCTGATGATAGGCATCCCGGTAGTCCTGGCCGGGTTCGCCGGCACCGCCGCCGCCTCGGCGTGGCAGACCGTCCTGCTGTTCTTCAACCAGCAGCCGTTTGGCCAGACCGATCCGCAGTTCGGCCTGGACTACAGCTTCTACATGAACACCCTGCCGTTCCTGGGCTTCATCAACGGCTTCCTGATCAGCGTGGTGCTGATTGCCGGCATCGCCGGGCTGCTGACCCACTACCTCTACGGCGGGATCCGGCTGGAGGACAAGGGGTTCTTCGCCTCCACCGCGGCGAAGATCCATGTGGCCGTCTTTGCCGCACTGTTCCTCATCCTGCAGGGCGTCAACTACTGGCTGGACCGCTACGCCACCGTGCAGTCCGACGCCGGAAACTGGACCGGTGCGCTGTACACCGACGTCAACGCCGTGATTCCCACCAAGGCCATTCTGGCCGTCGCCGCCGTGCTGGTGGCCATCCTCTTCATCGTCTCGGCCTTCATCGGCCGCTGGCGGCTGCCGATCGTCGGTACCGCCATGCTGATCGTCACCGCCATCCTCGCCGGCGGGGTCTACCCGTGGATCGTCCAGCGCTTCCAGGTGATTCCGAATGAGCAGGACGTCGAGGCCCAGTACATCGAACGCAACATCGGCCTCACGCGCCTGGCGTACGGTCTGGACGACGTCCAGACCATGAACTACGAAGCCACGGTGGACGCGGAAGCCGGCGCGCTGCGCGAGGACGCCGAGACGACGGCGAATATCCGCCTGCTGGATCCGAACCTGGTGTCGGACGCGTTCGCGCAGCTGGAGCAGTTCCGCCAGTACTACCAGTTCGACGAGACGCTCAACGTGGACCGCTACACGGTCGACGGCGAGGTGCAGGACACCGTCATTGCCGTCCGCGAACTGAACACCGCGGGCGTGCCGGCCGGCTGGGTGAACGAGCACCTGCTCTACACCCATGGCTACGGCGTGGTTGCGGCCGCCGGGTCCCGCGTGGAGCCGGACGGCAAACCGTCCTTCATGCTCTCCGGGATTCCGTCGCAGGGCGTGTTGGGCGACGACTCGACCTACGAACCCAGGATCTACTTCGGCGAAGCATCTCCGGACTACTCGATCGTCGGTGCGCCCGAGGGCAGCACTCCGATCGAAATCGACCGGCCGCAGAGCGCCAATGCAGAAACCGATACCCGGAACACGTTCGACGGCGATGGCGGTCCCAACATCGGCAACTGGTTCAACCGGTTGGTCTACGCCCTGAAATTCCAGTCGACCGACCTGATGCTGTCGGACGCGGTCAACTCGGAGTCGCAGATCCTCTACGACCGCGATCCGCGCCAGCGTATCGAAAAGGTCGCTCCGTACCTGACGGTGGACGGCAACGCCTACCCCGCCATCGTTGACGGCCGCGTGAAGTGGATCGTGGATGCCTACACCACCAGCGAGCACTTCCCGTACTCGACTCCCCAGCAGCTGGAGTCGGCCACCATTGACTCCGGGACCACCGGGGGCGCCACCGTGGCGCTGCCGGCGGAGGAAGTCAACTACATCCGCAATGCCGTCAAGGCAACGGTGGACGCCTACGACGGGTCCGTGAACCTGTACGCGTGGGATGACCAGGATCCGCTGCTCAAGGCCTGGACGAACGTGTTCCCGACGACGATCAAGCCGTACAGCGAAATGTCGGCCGACCTGATGGCACACGTGCGCTACCCGGAGGACCTGTTCAAGGTGCAGCGGGAGCTGCTCACCAGGTACCACGTGACCAACGTCAACCGCTTCTACGAGAACTCCGATGCCTGGAGTGTTCCCACGGATCCGACGCTGGGCGAGGGATCGACCGTCAAGCAGCCGCCGTACTACCTGTCCCTGCAGATGCCCAACCAGGACGCGGCGTCCTTCTCGCTGACCACGCCGTTCATTCCGTTTGCCGTTCCCGGCGAGCAGGCACGCAACGTGCTGTACGGGTTCCTTTCCGCCAACGCGGACGCGGGCACCGGCGAGGACGGTGTGAAGTCCGAGGACTACGGCACGCTGCGGCTGCTCGAACTGCCGCGCGACATCACCGTGCCCGGTCCGGGCCAGGCGCAGAACCTGTTCAACTCGGACACCGAAGTCTCGCAGGCGCTGAACCTGCTGCGCCAGGGTGCTTCCGAGGTGAAGAACGGCAACCTGCTCAGCCTGCCGGTCGGCGGGGGCATGCTGTACGTGCAGCCGGTCTACGTCCAGTCCTCCGGCGCTTCCTCCTACCCGATCCTGCGCCGGGTGCTGGTGAGCTTCGGTGAGGAAGTCGGCTTCGCCCCGACGCTGTCCGAAGCCTTGGATCAGGTGTTCCAAGGCGACTCGGGTGCCACCACCGGCGACGAAGAGAACGTCGGTGAGACACCGGCGACGCCGGACGCTCCGGAAACCAGCGCCGAGGAGGATCTGCAGGCGGCCCTGCAGGCGGCGCGCACCGCGATCCAGGAGGGACAGGCCGCGCTGGCGGAGGGCGACTTCGCCGCCTACGGCGAGGCCCAGGAGCGGCTGCAGGCGGCGCTGCAGGACGCCATCGACGCCGAGGCAGCGATCTCCGGTGCCACCCCCGAAGGCGGCGCAGAGGGGGCAACGGAGCAGCCTTCTCCGGAGGCGACCGAGGGCAACTGACCGATTTGCTTCGCTACCCCGCGGCCGGTAATGTATTCACTGCGCCGCGGGGTGGAGCAGTTCGGTAGCTCGCTGGGCTCATAACCCAGAGGTCAGAGGTTCAAATCCTCTCCCCGCAACCAAGAGCTAAGGCCCCGTCCGATGTCATATCGGGCGGGGCTTTTGCGTGTCCGGGACCACAACCCGGGCCGGTAGAATGGTTTCACCCGTCCCCGATTTTCCCTCGGAAAGATCGTTGTTGTCCCATGCTGGAATCAGTGAGCAGCTACGCCCTGGCCGCCGGAGTGGCAGCCTTGTTCAATCCATGCAGTCTGCTCCTGTTGCCGGCTTGGCTCCTGACGGTCGCCGTGGGCAGCTGGCGCACCCCGCCCGCTGCTGCCGTGCGCCGGTCCGCACTGTCCGCGCTTGTCTTGACCGGCGGCTACATGACGTCCTTCTCGTCGGCGCTGCTGGCCGCAGGAAATCCGGCAACCGCTGCCGGCGTCCTGGCCTACATTTCGGCCGGGACCGGGATGCTGCTGGTCCTGCTGGCGTCCTTCCTGGTGGCAGGCGGGCGTGTCCGGCTGTTGCAGGCAGCTGCGGCGGGGGGCGGATCATTAGTCCGGCTCAGCGGGATGGCTGTTGCCGGGGCGGTAGTCGGGCTGGCATCACTCGCGCCACAGCTGCCGGAATTGCTGGCCGCGGCCGGGGAGCAGGGCGCAGCCGAAGCCCCTGTCGCCGGCTTGGCCGCCTACGTTCTGGGCCTGCTCGCCAGTTTCGGGCTGCTGTGCGCCGCTGCGTCGTCGCTCGGGGCCGGCGCCGGCCGCCGGTGGCCCGAGGCCGGGACACTGCTGGAAAAGGCCCAGGGTTACCTGCTGCTGCTCGCCGGGCTGGGCACCGCCTACTACGCCTTTTTCGCTGTCCGGAATGCCGCAGGGCACGAGGTCGAGGACCGGCTGATCGACGCCGCGCACGGCGTCCACGGGTTGCTCACCGACGCGCTGCAGGCCGTCCCCGCCTGGTTGGTTCCGGCTGCCTACCTGGCACTGACCGGCTGGTTCCTGCTGCGCAGGCGGCGTCCCGGGCCCGAGGAAACAGGGTCCGGGCCGGACCAGGCCGCCACCCCTGCTCCTGCCGTGGCGCCGGCCGCGCAGGCCGTGCCGGCGGTCCCCAAGGCGGGGTCCCGCCGTCGTCCGCCGCAGCAGGACGGGGGAGCGGCCGCAGCACCGCGGGGGCGGAGTGCCCGTGTGCCGGACGCAGCGGAGCACCGTCCCCGGCATTACAATCCCAAGGCCCTGCGCCGCGCGCGGGCCGTTGCCTCCCGGCCGGGGGGCTTCACCGGCCGCCGCCTTCTCCGGGTCGTAAAGCCGCGCCGTTGACGCGGTCGGACCACCCCGTGAACAGGGTCCCGTGGCCCCACAAGAAAGCTCCGGGCCACACCAGGGAAGGTGCGGCCCGGAGCCATTCATGCGTGAGGGCCTGGACGGCTGGTGCTCAGTAGCTTTCTGAGGTAGTTTCCTTGCCGGCCTCCAGCGACGACGGGGCCGGGCTGGTGCCGGACTTCAGCGCTGCCAAGCGGGCCTCCACCTCCGTCTGCTCGCCGAGGTCTTCCAGGCTCTCGAACTGGGCATCCAGGCTGGAAGCGGAAAGCTCGGCCTGGCCGCGTACCTTTGCTTCCTCGCGGCGGATTTTCTCCTCGAAGCGGCCGACTTCGCTGGTCGGATCCAGGATGTCGATGCTCTTGATGGCGTCGTGGACCTGCGACTGGGCCTGCGCGGTCTTGGCGCGGGCGATCAGCTCATCGCGCTTGTTCTGCAGCTCGTTGAGCTTGGACTTCATCTGGTTGAGGCCCTGCTTGAGCTTTTCGACGATTTCGGTCTGCGAGGAGATCGTCGGCTCGGCGCCCTTGGCTTCGTTCTCGGAGGAGATCTGGCGCTGGATCGCCACCTTGGCGAGGTTGTCGAACTTCTCGGCGTCGGCGGCGTGGCCCGAGGTGCGGTATTCGTCGGCCTTGCGGCTGGCGGCCAAGGCCTTGGCGCCCCAGCTGCGGGCGTTCTCGAGGTCTTCGTTGTAGTCGTCCTGCAGCATGCGCAGGTTGCCGATGGTCTGCGCGACGGCGCTTTCGGCTTCCGCAATGTTGTTCGTGTAGTCGCGGACCATCTGGTCCAGCATCTTCTGCGGATCCTCCGCCTGGTCGAGCAGGGCGTTGATGTTTGCCTTGGCCAGCTGGGCCATGCGGCCGAATATTGAGTGCTTTACCACGGTGATGCCTTTCGATCGGGATTACTCGAACTGTTTGCCTTCCAGGCAGCCCACATGGCTGCCCGGCCTGTCGGTCTAGAAGTTGCCGCCGGCGCCGCCTCCGTCGCCGAAGCCACCGAAGCCGCCGCCGCCACCGCCGAACCCGCCGAAGCCGCCGCCGCCGAAAACGTCACCGCCTCCGCCGCCCCCGAAGATTCCGCCGCCGCCGTGCGAGCCGTGGCCGCCGTGCAGGATGGAATCGATGAGGATGCCGCCGAGGATCGCCCCGCCCAAGCCGCCGCCGCGACCGCCGAACATCCCGCCGCCGCCGAAGCCGCCCATGCCGCCGCCGAAACCGTCCACATCCTCCTGGGCCATCTGGCTGGCCTGCTGTGCCAAGGCATTGGCTTGGCGGGCATAGTTGAGCGCCTGCTCCGGATCCGAGTCGGCGATGGCCAGCGCATGGTCGAGGTTCCGTTCCGCCTCGGCCAGCCGTGTGCGTGCCTCGCTGCGAACGCCGCCGCGCCGTGCCTGAATGTAGTCCGACGTGCCGGAAATCTGCGCCTGCGCGGACATGATGGCGTGTTGCAGGGCCTCACGGGCACGCCGGTTGCGGTCCTGGGCGTCCCGGATCCCGGAGAGCGAGGCATCCAGGGGCTCCATGGCTGCCTCCAGCCGCTGCACCATCATGATCGGATCGACGCGTCCCCCGGCGACCTCCTGCCGGACCGCGGACACCGCAGCTTCCAGCCCGGCCAAGGGGCCCGTCAGCTCGGGGTGCTGCCCCGAGGCGATGATGGCCCTGGCCTGGGCGATGTCCTGCGTCGCGTCGGCGATGGTGCGGTCCATGCTGTTCCGGGCGTCGTCGAGGTCCTTGGCCGTCTTGGCGATGGCCTCCAAGAGGATGTTGGCCTGGTGCAGGCTCTCCTCGGCCGCACGCACGGCAATCACGGCGGCGCTGCGGTCTCCTTCGTCGAGCTTGTCCTGCGCGGTGTTGGCTGCGTTCTCGACGAAATCCAGCCGCTCCCCGGCCTGGCCGATGTTGTCGGCCACCTGTTGCAGCGCGCTGTCGGCAAAACGGGCGCGAAGCTCCCGCAGCCGGGCCGTGCCGTCATCCAGCCTGCCGCGGGTTTCCCGGGCGGCGGCCCGGGCCCGCTCGAGCGCCTGCGGTGCGGTTTTTTCCAGCTCCCGCAGCGCGTCGAAGTCCTCTTTGTGTGCCTGGAGGGAATCGTTGACCGCCTCGCAGCGGCGGATGATGTCGCCGAGCCAGGCACGCTGCTCTTCTTCGGTGTCCGGAATATGGTCATCGAGCTGCTGCTGCAGCTTGAAGGACTCCATCATGTGGGACTTGGCCGCGGTGATGTCCTGGCGGAACGGCTGCACGGCTTCGTCGCCGTACTGGGCCATGGCGAAGCCCAATTCCTGCTCGCTGGACTTGATCGCGTCGTCGGCGGCCACCAGCAGGCTGCCGGCCTTCTTGCGAAGGTCCTCCACGGACATGGCGTCATGCGGATCCAGCGGCCGGCCGTCGGGGCCGGTCTGCAGCTGCGGCTGCGGGCGCTGGTTCTTGTTCCGCTTGGACCGGGCATACAGCAGTGCCGCGCCGCCGCCGACCACCACGACGCCGCCAATGAGCAGCACCGGGCCCAGCGAGCCGCCCCCGCCACCGGAATCAACGGAACCGTCGCCGCCGGTGGCAGCGTCCTCGACCGCCGCCACGGCGGTCAACGCGGCTTCCGCCCAGTCCGATTGGCCGAGGGCCGGCCGGATTGATTGCGCGATGTTCTGGTCCCGGGAGACGACGGGGTTGTCCTCGGCCGACTGGAACAGGTATTCGCGGCCGTCGACGGAAACGGCAAGCAGGCTATCGACGGAGCCCAGCGAGTTCAGCTCCGCCGTGTCCAGCACCCACTGGTCGCGGTCGGCCGGCTCGGTGAATTCATCCACGAAGACGATGTAGACGTTCAGGCCTTCGGACTGCTGCAGCTCGCGCACGGCGTCCTCGACCTCGGCCGTCCGGCCGCCCAGCACACCGGCCTGGTCCACCACGAACTCGCCCGGCGGGATGTCGACCGGCGGCACGGCGTGCGCCAGTGCTGCCGGCGCAAGGAAGACTGCCGTCAGGCCGGCTACGGCCGCCAGACGCCTGAGCGGTGAGCGCATAAAGGTCCCTTCAGCAACGCAAGCTGGGGCCGTGGCGCCCCGGCTCGTCAACGTGGTCCTGGCCCCGGCCGGGGCGGATCCACCCACTGGTGATTCTATGGTCCGCGTTTGGCACCGTCCACCACCGCCCTCCGCCGGTGGCGAACGCGGGAGCAGCCCTTTTCCCGGCTCTGGAACGCCCTGCTTCATCGTTCCACCACGGTTCGGCATCGGGCACGGCCGACGGCGGGGACCGCGGCCGCCGTGCGCATCCGGCTGGTTTCCAGAGTCCTTACAGGAAACGTGCGAGGTTATCCCAGCGAAGCCGTGCATAGTGGAGGGCAGACCAAGAAAGGACCTGCCATGAGCGAGAACAACCAGGAACCGCAGCAGCGGCCCGCCCGGCCCATGCCCCCGCTGCCGGAGAATCCGCCGGCCTCCCGTGCCGGGGAGCACCCGGCGTCAGCCGACGAGACCCAACCGTTCCGCCGCCCGGCAGCTGAGGCGGCCGGGCAGGTCCCGGCACAAGACCAGGCCCGGCAGGAGCCCCGGAACGCCACAGCCCAGCAGCCCCGGTACGGCCAGAACGCCCCGGGCACCTTCGGCCAGTATGCCGCGCCGGCCTACGGCCAGGACAACGCGGGCAGCCACGGCGGCTACGGGAGCCAAGGCCAGGGCTCCGGTCACGGCAGTGGAAGTTACGGGTCCGGCTACGGGAACGCGACAGGTTCCGGGTATGGGAACGCGACGGGCTCAGGCTCCGGTTACGGCAATGGAAGCCACGGGCTGGGCTCCGGCTACGGCTTCGGCGGCGGGCAGCCGGCCGGGGCGAGCACCAAGAAGCGTTTTGGCACCGGGACGTTGATCGCCGGGATGCTGCTGGCCGGTTTGGCGGGCGGCGGAGTCGCCGTAGGTTCGCAGGCACTGGCTGACGGCTCCGCGGGCACCGCGATTACCGGCAGCGGGCCCGAGCAGTTGATCGTGAACAACACGGACTCGGTCAACGAGATCACCGCCGCGGCGGCCAAGGCCTCGCCGAGCGTGGTGACGATCTCGGTGGCCAGCGGCAACACCGGCGGGTCCGGGTCGGGCATCATCCTGGACACGGAGGGGCATATCCTCACCAACGCGCACGTGGTGACGCTGGGTGGCCAGACTGCCAATCCCGACGTCGAGGTGCGCACCAGCGACGGCGGCGTGCACCGGGCCAAGGTGGTCGGCACCGATCCGCTGTCGGACCTGGCCGTGATCAAGACCGACGCCAAGGGCCTCACGCCCGCGACGTTTGCCGACTCGGACAAGCTCAACGTCGGCGACACCACCATTGCCATCGGCGCGCCGCTGGGCCTGGCGGGCACCGTCACCGACGGCATCGTGTCCACCTTGAGCCGCACCATCAGCGTCTCGTCCTCCGCCGTACCGGAAGATTCCGGCGACAGTGCCCAGCCCGGTCCGGGCGACCAGTGGAACTTCCAGTTCCCCGGCGAGGAACGCTCCTCGAACCAGGGCAGCATTTTCCTGAACGTGATCCAAACCGACGCGGCGATCAACCACGGCAACTCCGGCGGGCCGCTCGTGAATACCAACGGAGAGGTCATCGGCGTCAACGTGGCCATCGCGTCCTCCAGCGAGGACAGCGGCAGCATCGGCGTGGGGTTCTCCATCCCGAGCAACTACGCGCAGCGGATCGCCCAGGACCTGATCGAAGACGGGACGGCGAGCCACGGCCAACTCGGTGTGACAGTGACCGCCAAGCCCTCCGGCAATTCTTCCGGCAACACCCAGTTCTCGGTGGGGGCGGCCGTCGTGGAGGTGGTTGAGGGCTCGCCGGCACAGGAGGCCGGCCTGCAGAAGGGCGATGTCATCACCCGGGTGGAAAACCGGGTCATCGGCGACAGCCAGTCCTTGACCGCGGCCATCCGCGAACACGCCGCCGGCAGCACGGTGCAGGTCACCTACCTGCGCGGCGGCGAAGAACGCACCGCCGACGTGACCCTGGGCGAAGGCCAGGCCTGACCCGCACGTCCCCGGGGCGCACCTGCCGCCCCGGGTGGCGCACACGGCAGCGCCGCAGGTGTTTACCGCCGCGGCGTTGCCGGTAAGGTTAGGGTGTTTGCAGCGACCCGCAACACCCGCGCGGGCCGCGGACGGCGGAAGGAAGTTCAGCGAGGATGCAAAAAGCAGCAGGCACAGCCTTGAACATCGTGGTGCTGGTGAAGCACGTACCGGACGCGCAGTTCGACCGGCACCTGACCGGCGATCCGGCGACGGTGGACCGGTCGGAGAGCATCCTGTCCGAACTGGACGAATACGCCATTGAATCCGCCCTGCAGTTGGCGGAGGAGCGCGGCGGGCCGAAGGCCGGCAACCGGGTGATCGCGCTGAGCATGGGCCCGGCAGCGGCGGCCACCGCGGTGAAGAAGGCGCTGCAGATCGGCGCCACCGAAGGCCTGCACGTGAACGATGATGCCCTGGCCGGCTCGGACGCCGCCGGAACGTCGCTGGTCCTGGCGGCCGCCGTCCGCAGCCTCGGCGACGTCGACCTGGTGCTCACCGGCATGGCCTCCACCGACGGCGAAACCTCGCTGGTTCCGGCGCAGCTGGCCGAACGCCTGGGCCTGCCGCAGCTGACCTTCGCCGCCAGCCTTGAGGTGGACGGGACCACCGTGCGCGCCCGCCGGGAGGGCGATACCCACGCCGACAGCCTCGAAGCGGAACTGCCCGCGGTGGTATCGGTCACCGACCAGATCAACGAACCGCGTTACCCGAACTTCAAGGGCATCATCGCCGCCAAGAAAAAGCCCGTTGCCACCGTGTCGCTGGCGGACCTGGGCATCGAACCCAGCGCGGTCGGCACCGCAGGCGCCTGGACCGCCGTCGCCAAGGCAGAAGCGCGGCCGCCGCGGTCGCAGGGCACCATCATCACCGATGAGGGCGACGCCGGGATCCGCCTGGTGGACTTCCTGGCCGCCCAGAACCTGCTCTAGTCCGCCACGGAAACCGCGAAGGATATCGGCACCATGACTTCTGTTCTTGTCTTCATCGACCGTCCCGGCCAAGCCCTGCACAAGATCCAACGGGAACTGCTCACGCTCGCCCGCAGCATCGGAGAACCGGTGGCAGCATTGAACGGCGATCTCACCGACGCCCTGCGGACCGAGCTCGGGGAGTACGGCGTGGGCACCGTCTACGTGCCGGCCGCGGACGTGGACGGCGCCCTCGTGGCCCCGAAGTCCGCCTTCGTGGCGGCAGCTGCGCGCCAGGCCGTTCCGGCCGCGGTGCTGCTGGACAACACCTTCGAAGGCAAGGAGATCGCGGCCCGGGTCGGCATCAAGCTGTCATCCGGGGTCATCACCGACGCCATTGACGTCTCGGCCGACCTGACGGTGACCAAGAGCGTGCTGGCCGGCGCCTACACCGTGCAGGCCAATGTCACCGAAGGCACGCCGGTCATCACCGTGAAGGCCAATGTTGTGGCCGAAGCTCCGGCGGCCGAAGCGGCGGTGCCGCAGGTTGTGACGGTCGAGGCCGGGGACTTCGGCCCCGCCGCCCGCATCACCGAACGCACCGAGAAGGCCGCCAGCGGCCGGCCGGACCTGACCGAGGCACGCGTCGTCGTGGCCGGGGGCCGCGGCACCGGCGGCGATTTCTCGCCGATCGAAGACCTGGCCGACGCCCTCGGCGGGGCGGTGGGCGCGTCCCGGGCCGCCACCGATGCCGGCTGGATTGAGCACTCGGCGCAGGTGGGGCAGACCGGCAAGACCGTCTCGCCCCAGCTGTACATTTCCGCGGGCATCTCCGGGGCGATCCAGCAGAAGGCCGGCATGCAGACGGCCAAGGTGATTGTTGCGGTCAACAACGACGCCGACTCGCCGGTCTTCGAGATCGCCGACTTCGGCATCGTGGGCGACCTCGCCACCGTATTGCCGCAGGCCGCCGCCGAGATCCGCCGGCGGAAGGGCTAGCCGCGGTGACCGTTGAGGAATTCCAGCCGGAACGCGTCCTGGTCTTTGCTGCGCACCCGGACGACCTGGACTTCGGGGCCGCCGGCACCATCGCCCGCTGGACGGCAGCGGGCGTTCAGGTCAGCTACTGCATCATGACCGACGGCGACGCGGGCGGCTTCGACGAGGCCCAGCGCGCCGGAATCGTCGAACTGCGGGCAGCCGAGCAGGCCAAGGCCGCAGCGCTCGCCGGCGTCACCGACCTGCATTTCCTTCATCAACCCGACGGTTACCTGGAGCCTACCCACGACGTGATCCGCCAGGCGGTGGAACTGATGCGCCGCATCCGTCCCGACATCGTGCTCTCCATGCATCCGGAGCGCGCCTGGGACCGGATCCAGAAGAGCCACCCGGACCACCTGGCCTGCGGCGAAATCGTCACCCGCGCGATCTACCCGGCCGTGGAGAATCCCTACGCCTATCCCGAACTGCTCGAGGCAGGGCTGGCCGCCTACAAGGTGCCGTTCCTGTGGTTCTACGGCGGGCCGCGGGAGCGCGAGAACCACTACGTGGACATCACCGACCACGTCGACACAAAGCTGGCCGCCATCCGGATCCACGCGAGCCAGCATCCGGACCTGGCCGCGATGGACGCCCGCGTGCGCCAGAACCTGGCGGAGAACGCCATGCGCGGCGGCCTGCCCGGACGCAGCGCGGAAGCCTTCCACGTGGTGGGGATCAATACGCCGGAAACCATCGCCGGATTCTGACAGGCTGTCGGCTGGCCGATCTGCCCTCGCGGCGGCACCGGGGCTGGTTGCCCCACGCGGCAGCACTGTGGCAGGCCTGCGCCGGGCGTCGCACCCGGCCTCGGCAGGTCGCCGGCGGCGCCGGGCTACGGCGTGGCGAGCGGAATGACGACGGCGAACGGCAGGCTGGGGGACTCGGCCCCGCCGGGTGCCTCGATAGAGACCGCAAGTTCGCGGCTGGTGGAGATGCCGTCGATGACCACCGGGTTGCCCGAGGTGATGTCGGCGGCGTCGATGGTCCCAGCCGACACCGGTGCCGAGCCGTCCAGCGGAAGCCGCCAGACTTGGTACGTGCGCCCCTCGGACGCCTGGACGCCGCGGAACGTCAGGACGGCAGCGTTCTCGCGGAGCGACACCGAGGCGTCCACTGTGCCGCCTCCCTCCAGCTCCTGCTGGCTGGAGAAGACGTCCGGAGCAGCCGTGACGTCCTGGTCCGAGGTTCCGCCCAGGGTTTTCGCTACGGCGATGGCCCCCACCACCACCACGACGGCGGCCAGGGCAAGCAGCAGCCACTTGGTCACGGCCGGCATCGGCCGCCGCTCGGTGTCTTCTGATCCGCCGGTGAGCTGGTCGGCGTGCAGCACGGAGACGTCGTCATCCGGTGCGTAGTCGTTGTCCCCGGTGGAGTTACCGGGGCTGGCCAGGCGATCAGATGGCTGGGGCGTATCCATAGGTTTCAAGTCTATCCGTCCGCGGGGGAGGCAGGGTCCAGCCCGACACGCCGGGGCATCCCGTCGCGTAGGCGCTACAGTTTCGCCCCGGCAAAACCGTGCTGCCGCCAGGCCTCATAGACGGCGATGGAGGCCGAGCTGGCCAGGTTCAGCGACCGCAGCGACGGAAGCATGGGCAGGCGCAGCCGCGCCGTGACGTGCGGATCCTGCTTGACCGATGCCGGCAGCCCGACTGACTCCGGCCCGAACATCAGCACGTCGCCGGGAGCGTAGGCGACGTCTGTGTAGGAGCGCTCCCCGTCGGACGCAAAAGCGAAGACCCGCTCCGGCTGCAGGGCGTCCCACGCCGCTTCCAGGTCCGCGTGGACCCGGACCACGGCAAGATCGTGGTAGTCCAGCCCGGCGCGGCGCAGCTTGGAGTCTTCGAAGGTGAAGCCCAGCGGTTCGACCAGGTGCAGTTCGGCCCCGGTGACCGCCGCCAGCCGGATGGCGTTGCCGGTATTGCCGGGGATTTCGGGAGTGTAGAAGAGGATGCGGAACACGGATTCCATCCTAAGCGCGCCGCGGCCGCGGCCCGGCATCCGCCGTCGGGCCCGGAAGCAGGACGTCAGGCGTGCATGCCGCCCAGCAGCTTGGCGAGCGAGGGGACGTGCACGGTGTTCGGCGCCGGGCCGGAGGACAGGAACTGTTTGAGTTCGCGCACCAGCCGGGCCGCGTTGACCACGTGTACCGGGACGATCCCGTCCGGGTCGTAGCCGCGCGTGTAATCGATCACCGGTTCGTGGAGGTTGCCGTCCGCGGAGTGGATCACCGTCCAGCCGGTGACATTGAGCTCCGGAAAAAGTTCCTGCATCCTGCGCACCGCCGGTGCCAGCCTCGGCGGTTCCACGATCCGCCCGTCCTTGTGCAGGGTTCGGCCGTCCCAGCGGAAGTTCCCCCGCGGCAGCAGCATCGAATCAATCAGTGCGAGCCGGTAGCCGGCCAACAGTGCGTGGTCGATGAAGCCGTTGTCCGCCGGCGAATGCAGGCCGTTGACCAGCCGGGCGGACGGGATGGCCGGCAGGATCTGCCGGCTGATCAGCTGCACCGTCAGCGCCTCGCGGCGCAGCCTGGCTCCGGCACCGAAGATGCCACGCTTTCGCGGCACCCCGTGGATGTGCTGGCGGGCTATGCTCTCCGGCAGCGCAGGGGATTCGTCCGGGGAGCCGTAGGCGGGAACGTAGACGGGGGAGTCCGCCGCCGACGGGCCGCGTTGTCCGGGCGCAGAGTGTCGGGGACCTGGGCCGGCCGCGAAGGTTCCGGTGCCGTCCGGCGAGGCGCCCGGATCGGCGGCACCGTAGGAACGGTCATAGCGGGACCTGGCCTGCGGGTTGCTGAGGATTTCGTAGGCCAGGCTGACGCGGCGGAACTCGGCGGCGTCCCCGCCGTGGTCCGGGTGCGTGGCACGGGCGGCCCGGCGGTAGGCGGCCTTGATCTGGTGCGCCGTGGCATTGACCGGCAGCCCCAGGACGTCGTAGTGGGATAGGGGAATCACCGGCCGCCTCTCTGTAGGGTCTCGGGGTCCTGCGCGAAGCCAAGTGTAACCGCCACCTGCCGGCCGCCTGTGTCGTACCGCAGCGGCGGGCCGTCGCGATGCCACAATGATCTGCTGTGACTTCGCCGCCGTCCTCCGCGCCTATCGCCGTTGCCGTCAACCCGCACGCGTCCTTCGGAGCGGCCGCCGGTGCCGGAGCGGAAGTGATGGCCGAACTCGCCCAGCGCGGCCGCCCCGCCGTCGAGCTGCGGGCGGAAACGTGGGCTGCGCTCGCTGACCTGGTTGCCGGCGTGCTGCGCCGCGGGGTCTCCGCCCTCCTGGTAGTGGGCGGTGACGGAATGGTTCACTTAGCAGTCAACGCGCTGGCCGGTTCACAGGTTCCGCTGGGCATCGTGCCGACAGGCACCGGAAACGACTTCGCCCGGCTGTTCGACCTGCCCGCCGGGCCGGTCGCCGCCGTCGGGCATTTCCTGCGCGCCCTGGAGCAGCCCCGCAGGGTGGACCTTGGCCGGGTAACGCATCCGGACGGTTCCACAGCCTGGTTCGCCGGGGTCCTCTCGGCCGGCTTCGACGCGGCGGTCAACGACCGTGCCAACCGCTGGAGCTTCCCCCGCGGCCGGCTGCGCTATCCGCTGGCCATGCTGCGCGAACTCGCCGCCTTCCGCCCCATCCGCTACCGCCTGGTCGTGGACGGCGTGCCGCGGCAGACCGACGCGATGCTCGTGGCCGTGGCCAATGGCCGCTCCTTTGGCGGCGGGATGCGCGTCGTGCCGGAGGCGGCGTACGACGACGGTTTGCTGGATCTGTTCATCGTCTCGCCACTGTCCCGTCCCGCCTTCGTCGGCATCTTTCCGCGCGTCTATGCCGGCCGGCACATCAGCCATCCGGCGGTCCACATCGAGCAGGTCAGGACGGTCCGGTTGGAAGCTGCCGGCGTCACCGCTTACGCGGACGGCGAGCGGGTGGGGAGGCTGCCGGTGTCGGTGGACGCGGTCCCCGGCGCGCTGTTTGCGGCGGTGTAGCGCAGCAGCAGCATGGACCCGGACTCGAGCACCTGCCGCAGTTGAAGCCGCTGCAGCGACTCGCGCGCGCCGGGAAGGTGGTCCGATATCCGCTTGGCGGTCCCGCCGGCCAACACCGGGCTGATGGTCAGGCACAGCTCGTCCACCAGTCCCGCCGCCTGGAAGCTGCCGAAGAGAAGGGGCCCGCCCTCGCTGTGGATCTGCTCGTAGCCGCGGGCTGCCAGCGCTTTCACCACCCGCGCCGGTTCCACCCGGGCGGTGCCGGCGTCGAGCACGTCGGCCACCGGTTCCAGTGCGCGGCGCCGGGTCGCGGGCGACGCGGCGCTGGTCAGTACGATCGGCCGCACGGGCGCGGCGGTGAAGAACGCGCTGCCCGGGTCCAGGTCCAGCGACGCTGAGACCACGGCGACAGGCGGGTGCGGACTCATGCCGCGGTCCAGGCGCCACGCCTGGGACTCGGCCGAGAGCAGCTCACCGCCATAGCCTTCGGCCCGAATCGTTCCGGCACCGACCACCAGGACGTCGGCCAGCCTGCGCAGCAGCAGGAAGACCCGCTGGTCCACCTCGTCACCCAAGGTTCCGGAGCGGCCGGCATAGGTCGCGGCGCCGTCCAGGCTGGCGACGAAATTGAAGCGGACCCACGTGCCGGAGCGGGGGAGTTCGCCGTACCAGGCCAGCAGTTGCTGGTCGGTGGCCTGTTCCGGTCCTGGCGGCAGGAGGCGGCGAATCGGGCGGGTCACGGCGCCGCCGGTTCGTTGACGTCGCCCATGTTGTGCTTCAGGTAAGACGGTTCCCGCCAGCCCATCACGGCCTCGGTCATCCGGATGGCAGAACTGGCCTCGGCGACGTTGTGCATGCGCAGGATCCGCGCACCGTTCATGATGCACATCACCGCGGCGGCCAGTGAGCCGGAGAGCCGTTCCTGCTTGGGCTGCGCCAGTGTCTCGCCGATGAAGTCCTTGTTGGACACCGCCGCCAGCGCCGGGTAACCGAGGGAGGCGATTTCGCCGAAGCGGCGGGTGATTTCCAGCGAATGCAGCGTGTTCTTGTTCAGGTCGTGGCCCGGGTCGACGATGATTTTCCCGGCCGGAATGCCCAATTCCAAGGCCAGCTGAACCTTGCGCCGCAGGAACTCCGCGACGTCGTCGACCACGTCGTCGTACCGGGGGCGGGGATACACGGTGCGCGGGGCGGCGAGCGAGTGGGTGATGACCAGATGCGCGCCGCCTTCCGCCACGACCGCCGCCAGCTCCGGATGGTGCAGGCCGGTGGTGTCGTTGATGACGTTGGCCCCGGCGCGGATGCTCGCTTCGGCAACCTCGGGCAGGTAGGTGTCGGCGGAAATGATGGCGTCCGAACCGGCCCGCACGGCCTCGATCACCGGAACGATCCGCTCGGCTTCCTGGCGCGCGGACAATGCCGGGCCCGGGGCGAACGGCACGCCGCCGATGTCCACCCAGTCCGCGCCGGCGGCCACCGCCGCCAAGGAGGCGTCGATGGCCGCCTGCCGGGTGAAGGTGCGGCCGGTGTCGTAGAAGGAATCGGGGGTGCGGTTGACGATGGCCATCAGCGCCACGTGGCGGCGGAAGTCGATCCGGCGGACGCCGAAGTCATGCACCGGGTGGTACAGCTCGGGCAGGAAGGCGCTGGACGGCGTCCGCGCCATCAGTGGCTGGCTCACAGGCTGGTCAGCTCCTTGTCGGGATTGGACAGGTCCGCGGCATGCACGCTGCGGCCGGATCGGATGAGGTCCTGGATGGTTTCCTGGACGTCCCAAATATTTACATTCATACCAGCCACCACCTTGCCATCGCGCAGCCAGAACGCGATGAACTCCAGGGCGTCGAGGTCCTGGTAGTTCCCCCGGAACACCGGCTCGCCCCGCGCCGACCACGGGAAATAGCCGGAGTACTCCATTCCGATTCCGAACTGGTCGGTATAGAAGTACGGGATCTCGTCGTTGGACGGGTTATGGCCCAACATGGCGGACGCAGCGTTCTTCCCTTGGGCCAGGGCGTTCGCCCAGTGCTCGCTGCGCAACGGTGCGCCGTAACCGGGATGGTAGGCACGGGCAACGTCGCCGGCAGCATAGACATGCTCCGCGGAGGTGCGCAGCGTCTGGTCGGTGTCAATGCCGCTGGACACGGCCAGCCCCGCAGCTTCGGCCAACGCGGTGTTCGGGACGGCGCCGATGGCCACCAGAACCGCGTCGGCGAGCAGGCGCTCGCCGTTATCCAAAACAATGCCGGTGACCTTGCCGTCCTCGCCGAGGATTTCCACGGGCCAGCGCCGGGTGCGCAGCAGGACGCCCTCGCGGCGGTGGGTATCGGCGAAGATGCTGCCGACGGCGTCGCCCAGCGCGGGGGCGAGCGGGATGTCGCCGCGGCCCAGGACCGTGACCTCGTTTCCGAGCTGGCGGGCCGTGGCCGCAACCTCCATGCCGATCCAGCCCATGCCGATCACGACCAGCCGCTGGTCCCCGGAGGCCAGCACGGCGTGCAGGCTCTGGCTGTCCGCCAGCGTGCGCAGGTAGTGCACGCCCCCCAGCCCGGCGCCGGGCAGTTCCAGCCTCCGCGGCGATGCCCCGGTGGCCAGCAGCAGCTGCGAGTACTCCAGCGTGCCTGCATCGGAGAGCGTGACAGTACAGGCAGCGGGATCGAAGGATACTACCGTGGTGCCGCGCAACAGTTGGACGGCGTGCTCGTCATACCAGCCGGGCGGCTGCACCAGCCCCGACTGTGCGTCCTCCCGTCCTGCCAGGAAGCCCTTGGAGAGCGGCGGCCGAAGATAAGGGTGTTGGTCCTCGGCACCGGCCAGCACGATCTCGTCCCTGAAGCCGCCGCTGCGCAGCTCCTTGGCGGCGGTGGCTCCGGCCAGGCCGGCTCCGGCGATGACGATCGGGTTCCCTGCCATGGCAGCGCTCCTTCATGTGCCGGCGGGCACGCAGCGGGTCCGCCCCTGGCAGCCGATCTGATGGAAGCACCGGCGGCTGCCTGTCCGGGCAGGGCCAGATGTTCTAAAATGGGTACATCCGACTTTAGAAATCAGTTCCGGATAAGTCAATGCACCTGCCACCGGAAGGGGCGCCATGGCCGACCAGCCGCCACCCGGACTCTCTGCCGTCTCGGCCCTGGGCGACGACGTGCGCCGCCGCCTCTTCGAATTCGTCCGCTACAGCGCCGGACCGGTCACCCGGGACCAGGCCGCTGCCGCCCTGGATTTGCCGCGCAGCACCGTGTCCCTCCAGTTGGACGCGCTGGCCGGGCACGGGCTGCTGACCATCGAGTTCCGCAAACTCAGCGGTAAATCGGGACCGGGCTCGGGCAGGCCGGCCAAGGTCTACGCGGCTGCGGTGCCGGAAGTATCGGCCTCCGTGCCGGAGCGTGCCTATAACCTGGCCGGCGACTTGCTGGCCACGGCGGTGGAGGAATCGGCCAGGACCGCCCGCCCGGCGCACGAACTGGTGGCCGAGGCTGCCCGGGCCAAAGGCCTTGAGCTGGGGGCCGGCGCCGGCGACCTGGAGGCAGCCCTGGCCGCGGCAGGCTACCGGCCGCTGCCGGACGGGGCCGGTTATGCGCTGGGGAACTGCCCGTTCCACCTGCTGGCCCGCAGCCATACGCAAACGGTATGCGGCCTGAACCTCGCCCTGCTGGAAGGAATGCTGGCCGGCTGTGCCGACCAGTCCCACGGCGTCGCCGCAGATCCGGACGGGCCGTTCTGCTGCGCCAGGATCAACCGGCGCTGAGCCGCCTGCCGGCACCGGGCCGCCCCGGGTTCGGAAGGAGCGCTGAAACCAGGCGCACCGGGGCATGTAAAATATTGGCGTGCCCGTGTACCTTGACCACGCGGCGACCACGCCCCTTACGGCGCAGGCCCTGGCCGCACTCACCCATGAACTCAGCCGCAGCGGCAACCCCTCCTCGCTGCACGGCTCCGGCCGGCGTGCCCGCAGGGTGGTCGAGGAAGCCCGCGAGACCATCGCCGCCGCGGCCGGAGCGCATCCGTCCGAGGTGATTTTCACCTCCGGCGGTACCGAAGCCGACAACCTTGCCGTCAAGGGCCTGTACTGGGCCCGGCGTGACGCCGACCCCCGGCGGCGGCGGATCCTGTGCTCGCCGGTGGAGCACCCTGCCGTGCTCGACACGGTGGAATGGCTGGAAAAGCATGAGGGCGCCGAGGCGGTCTGGCTGCCGGTCGACGCCCACGGCGTGGTCTCAGCCGAGGCCTTGCGACGGGAGATCGAAGCGGACCCTGCCGCGGTGGCGCTGGTCACCGTCATGTGGGCCAACAATGAGGTCGGCAGCGTCCAGCCGGTGGCAGAGATCGTCGCCGCCGCGCAGCCGCACAAGATCCCGGTCCACTCGGACGCCGTCCAGGCGTTCGGCCACCTGGGGGTGGATTTTAAAGCGTCCGGTCTGGACACCCTGGCCGTCAGCGGGCACAAGATCGGCGGCCCGGTCGGGGTCGGTGCGCTGCTGGTCCGCCGGGACGTGAAGCTGACGCCTGTCCAGCACGGCGGCGGACAGGAACGCGACATCCGGTCGGGCACGTTGGACACCCCGGCGATCGCAGCGTTCGCCGCGGCCGCGGAGGCCGCCGTCGGGCAGTTGCCGGAAGAAGCCGCACGGTTGGCGGGACTGCGCGAAAAGCTCATCGCCGGCGTCGCGCGCAGCGTCCCGGAGGCGGTGTTGCGGGGCACCCCGGACCCGCACCACGAGGGCCTGCGGCTGCCCGGCAACGCGCATTTCACCTTCCCCGGCTGTGAGGGCGACTCCCTGCTGTTCCTGCTGGACCTGGCCGGCGTGGAGTCCTCCACCGGGTCGGCCTGCACCGCGGGAGTGCCCCGGCCCTCGCACGTCCTGCTGGCCATGGGGTTGAGCGAAGAAGAAGCCCGCGGAGCACAACGCTTTACCCTCGGGCATACAACAACCGAGTCAGACGTTGACTCACTGGTGGCAGCGCTGCCGGAGGCATACGCGCGGGCCAGGAAGGCCGGGATGGCCGGCCACGTCTCCAGCATCCAAACCGCAGGCACCCAGTCCGGCTGACGCCTCGGCGGACCGGGCCGGTGCGGTGGGGCGCAGGGCTTGGCGGCCGCGGCGGACACAGACAACGAATCAGTAGGGAAACGAATTCATGAAGGTACTGGCAGCGATGAGCGGCGGCGTGGACTCCGCTGTGGCGGCGGCACGGGCGGTGGAGGCCGGCCACGATGTGGTGGGCGTGCACCTGGCCCTGAGCCGGATGCCCGGCACGCTGCGCACCGGCAGCCGGGGCTGCTGCACCATCGAGGATTCGCGCGACGCCTGGCGGGCGTGCGACATCCTGGGCATCCCGTACTACGTCTGGGACTTCTCCGAGCGGTTTAAGGAAGATGTGGTGGACGATTTCATCGCCGAATACGCCGCCGGCCGGACGCCGAACCCCTGCATGCGCTGCAACGAACGGATCAAGTTCGCCGCCCTGCTGGAGAAGGCGCTGGCGCTGGGCTTCGACGCGGTGTGCACCGGCCACTACGCCAAGGTGGTGGAGGACGCGCAGGGCAACCGCGAACTGCACCGCGCCGCCGACTGGGCCAAGGACCAGTCGTACGTATTGGGCGTGCTGACCCACGAACAGCTCAAGCACTCCATGTTCCCGCTGGCAGAAACGCCGTCGAAGGCCGAGGTGCGTGCGGAGGCCGCACGGCGCGGGCTGTCCGTGGCGAACAAGCCGGACAGCCACGACATCTGCTTCATTTCCGACGGCGACACCCGCGGCTGGCTGGCCGAAAAGATCGAGATGGAGTCCGGTTCCATCGTTGACCAGGACGGAAAGGTCGTCGGCGAGCACGAGGGCGCCAACGCGTTCACCGTGGGCCAGCGCCGCGGACTCAAACTGGGCCGGCCGGCACCCGACGGCAAGCCGCGGTTCGTGCTGGAGATCCGGCCCAAGGAGAACAAGGTAGTGGTGGGACCCGAGGACCTGCTGGCCGTCGACCAGATGCGCGGCATCAAAGTCTCCTGGGCCGGCCTGCCGCTGCCCGAGGTCCAGTCGCACACCGAGTTCGACTGCATGGTGCAGGTCCGCGCGCACGGCGACCCGGTGGCGGCGCGGGCCCAGGCGGAGGTCGGCGACGACGGCCGCCAGCAGTTGGTCGTGACCCTCATCGAGCCGATGCGCGGCGTGGCCCCGGGCCAGACCATGGTGCTCTACCAAGGAACCAGGGTGCTGGGCCAGGCAACCATCGACTCGGCGCGGTCGTTGAGCTGGGACCCGGCCAACGTTTCCTGAAGGCGCAAGTTTCGGGGAGCGGGAACCTTCTTCCGGCCGGGCCGGACGCGAACGTCCTCCGGCCGGGGCCGGCCCGGAGGACCGGCGGTACTTCATAGAGCGGTAACCGGTGCGTCGCCTGCGCGGGCCGAACCATAAACTGGTGGCATGACCGAGCCCCACCTTGCCGATGACTACGACCCGACCGCCAGCTCCCTCTCCGACCAGGTAGCGCCCGAGGTGATGGCGGAGCTGTTGGCTGTGCGCGGAAGCATCGACAACATCGATGCGACGCTGGTCTACCTGCTGGCCGAGCGGTTCAAGGCGACCCAGCGGGTGGGGTACCTCAAGGCCACGCACAAGCTGCCGCCGGCCGACCCGGACCGCGAGACCGCCCAGATCAACCGGTTGCGGCGGCTGGCCGAAGAAGCGCATCTGGATCCGGCCTTCGCCGAGAAGTTCCTGAACTTCATCATTTCCGAGGTCATCAGGCACCATCAGGCCATCTCCGACGAGCACAACGGCGGTAACTGAGATGGCAGCCGGTTCCGACGTGCCTGCCGCCGCCGCACCTGCCGCCGGCGGGCGGCCCGCCCACGTCAGCGCCACCGGGCTGGGCAGCTGGCCCGGCGCGGAACCAGCCGAGGCTGCACGCATCGTCCGCGGTGAACTCGGCGAGCCAAACCTGCCTCATCTGGTCGAACTGCCGGACCGCGGCCCCGGGTCGGACCCGACCGGACGAACCGCGGGCATGCTGGAGGGACTGTTCATCGACCTGCAGCCGCACGGTTGGCGCCTGGTGGACCGTCCGGGCCAGGATCACCGCAGGGCTGTGTCCGCGCTGCGCACCGACCTGAACGTGCTGGCCGATGTGGCCGGCGCCGAAGACCGCCCCGGCAATCAACTCAAGGTCCAAGTGCGCGGGCCCATGTCCCTGGCGGCAAACCTCCACCTGCACAACGGCGAACGTGCCCTGATCGACGCCGGCGCCCGGCGGGACCTCGCCCAGTCGCTCGCGGCAGGTGCGGCCGGACACCTGGCCAACGTCAGGGCCGCGCTGCCGGCCGGCACGGATCTGGTGGTCCAGTTGGAGGAGCCGGAGCTCGATGCCGTGCTGGCCGGGACCATTCCCACGGCCAGCGGATACCGCACGCTGCGGTCGGTCGCGGCCTCGGAAGCGGCCGCCGCCTGGGACCTGGTGGCCGCCGCCCTGCGCGCTGCCGGAGCCGTGGAAGTCGTCGCCCTGATCCCCGCCGCGGATTCGTCCCTCGACGCCGTGGCCGCCAGCGGCCTGGACGGTTTCGCCGTCCCCACAGGCGCGCTGACCACCCGGCAGTGGGAAACCATCGCTGCCGCGGTGGAAGCGGACCGAACGGTGTGGGCAGGCCTCATCGACCCGGCCGCAGGCACCGTCCCGCAGGTCAGCGCGCTCGTGGATTCCGTCGTTCGCCCCTGGCGGCAGCTGGGCCTGCCGTTGACGCAGCTGCCCCGGTTGAGGGTCACGCCGTCCTCCGGCCTGGCCGGACACGCACCGGACACGGCGCGCGCGGTGGTCAAGCGGCTCACCCAGGCGGCGGACGCGCTCAACCAGGTTGTCGCGGAGGCCTGAGCCCGAGGGCCGGCCCACCACCGCACGGCAGAACCGGCTGACTCCTTAGGACACGAGGCTGTACGAGAAGGACCCGGAGTATTCCAGCACGGTGCCGAACTGGCGCTGGATGACCTTCGTCCGGATCCGGAAACGGCGCTCGGATCCATCCCACCACTGTTCGGTGAAAGCCGCGGCATCCAGCAGCAGCGGAAGGCCGATGCTGAGCGGGCCGGCCGACAGCCGGCAGCGCCGCGAGGCCAGGCGCATCCGGCCGTCGGCGCCGACCGAGCACGCCACGTCCGTCAGCAGGCGGCCGCTGCGGCCCAGGGCGCCGACGGCAAGGCCCAGATCGCGGTCCCAGCTGGTCCGGTCCTCCACGATCCGGGTCCGGTGGTGGAAGCTGAGTGTCCTGACGGCGGTGAGCTCCGGCTCGCCGCGGGCATTCAGGGAGGCCCGGTTCTCGATCCTGAAGGGCACATTGTGCTGGTACTCGGGGAACAAGGCGTTGTCGGCGCTGGTCAGGCCGAGGAACGGCCGCAACGCCGGACGGGGGCAGCCGGCGACGTCGAACACGCCGGAGCCGATCCCGCCGGCTCCGGTTCCGCCGTCGTCCGCGCCGGGCGGGGCGAGCGAAAAGTATTCCTGCAGTTCGGGCTGGAGCAACCGGAAGTCCGGCCCCAGCGCCATCTGGTAGACGGAAACCACAGCATCACCACCCGCGCCGGGAGGCGGGCTGGCGGCCACTCATGACGTTGACGGGATCCACGGCGGCTACAACCGTCCGGCGGCTTTGAGCCGGATGTACATATCCGCCAGCTGAGGGGGCAGTTCGTGCGGGGGAGCGTCCACCACTTCCGCGCCGAGCTGGCGGATCTGTGCGGCGACTGCTGCCCGTTCCAGCACGGCGCGCTCCGCGGCGGCGGCCCGGAACGTGTCATCGACGGTGTCTCGGACGGTGCGCAGCCGATCCACGTGCGGATCGTTGACCGAGGCGACCACCACGGTGTGCTTGGCGCTCAACTGGGCCAGCACCGGCAGCAGCCCCTCCTCGGCCGCTCCGGAATCCAGCGCGGTCAGCAGCACGACCAGGGACCGGTGCGAGGACAAGGCGTGGATTTCCGCGGGAATCTGCGACCAGTCCGCTTCGATCAATTCCGGCTCCAGCGGGGCCATGGCGTTGACCAACTGGTTGAGCAGGTTGCCTTTGGCCGCGGAGGCGACCTTGGCCCGTGGCCGCCGGTCGAAGGCCAGGAAATCCACGCGGTCGCCGCCGCGCTCGGCGAGCACGGCCAGCAGCAGGGAGGCTTCGATTCCGGTGTCCAGCCGCGGTTCGTCCTCGATCCGTGCGGCCGAGGTGCGGGAGGTATCGAGCACGATCACCACCCGGCGGTCGCGTTCCGGACGCCAGGTGCGGACGACGACGGCCTGCCGCCGGGCGGTGGCGCGCCAGTCGATGGAGCGTACGTCGTCGCCGCGCACGTAGTCGCGCAGCGAGTCGAACTCGGTGCCGGCGCCGCGGACCTGCACCGCCACCCGGCCGTCCAGCTCGCGCAGCTTGCGCAGCTTGGACGGCAGGTGCCGCTTGGAATGGAACGGCGGCAGCACCCGCAGCCGGCCGGGCAGGCCGATGGTGACCTGGCGCGCGGCCACTCCCAACGGCCCCAGCGACCGGATCGTGACATGGTGCGACAGCAGGTCGCCGCGGCGTTGCGGTGTCAGCTGCACGTCGACCAGCCGCCGTTCCCCCGGTGCAAGGCGCACCCGCTGCTCCGGATTGGCGGCCCCGGCCGAGGGCTGCCAGCCGTCCCGCACCACCGCCCGCAGCCGGGTGCGGCCATGGTTCGCCAGCAGCAACCCGGCCGTCACGGATTCTCCCAGCCGCACATTCGACGGCAGCCTCCGCTGAAGCCCGACGCGGCGCGGCGAAAGCGCCAGCACCAGGTCAACGCCGACGGCCGCGGCCAGCAGCAGGCAGCACACCAGCACCGTGACGGGCCGCGGGAAGAGGATCAGCGGGATGATGCCCGCAAGGGCCAGCAGGACAAAACGTCCGGTGATCGCCACGGCGTCACTCAGCGGGGGACCGGCACAGTGGCGAGGATGCTCTGCAGCACGTCGTCGGCCTGCACGCCGTCCATTTCGGCCTCCGGCCGCAGGCCCACCCGGTGCCGCAGCGCCGGCAGGGCCATCGCCTTGACGTCGTCCGGCGTGACAAAACCGCGGCCGTTCAGCCACGCCCACGCGCGGGAGGTGTTGAGCAGGGCGGTGGCGCCGCGAGGCGAAACGCCCAGCTGGAACGAAGGCGCCGAGCGCGTGGCCCGGACCAGGTCCACAATGTAGCCGACCACCTCCGGCGCGATCGCCACCCGGGCCACGGCGGCCCGGGCCTGCACCAGGTCCCCGGCGGAGGCGGCGGCCCGCACCCCGGCGCCGCGCAGGTCGCGCGGGTCGAAGCCCTGGCTGTGGCGGCGGATGATTTCGATTTCCGCGTCCCGGTCGGGCAGGTGCATGGTGAGCTTCAGCAGGAAGCGGTCCAACTGGGCTTCCGGCAGCGGGTAGGTGCCCTCGTATTCCACCGGGTTCTGCGTGGCCGCCACGATGAACGGCTCGGGCAGCTTCCGCGACATGCCGTCGACCGACACCTGGCGTTCTTCCATCGCTTCCAGCAGCGAGGCCTGCGTCTTCGGCGGCGTCCGGTTGATTTCGTCGGCCAGGAGGATGTTCGTGAACACCGGGCCCTCACGGAAGCGGAATTCGGCGGTGTGGGTGTCGTAAATCATGGAGCCGGTGACATCGCCGGGCATCAGGTCCGGGGTGAACTGGATCCGCTTGGTATCCAGGCTCAGTGCGGCGGAGAGCGAGCGGACCAGCAGCGTCTTGGCGACGCCGGGCACTCCCTCCAGCAGCACATGCCCGTGCGACAGCAGGGCGATCAGCATCCCGGTGACGGTGGCATCCTGGCCCACCACTGCTTTCGCCACCTCGCTGCGGACGTCGTGCAGCGTCTGGCGCAGGCGGTCGTCGTCGGCAGGCGGCGTGGCGACGGCCGGGCCCCCGCCGTAGTGGGATGCCTGCTGCTGTCCTGGCTGATCGCTCATCGGTGCATTATCTCTTTCTCTAGCTGCTGCAGTTCTTGTGCCCAGGCCGCCAACCGGGCTTCGGTGCCGGGTGCCTCATGGCGCAGGAGGCGCTCCACGTCCGCCCGCGGGCGGCTGCTGTCCCGGGCTACCGCATCGACGACGTCGGCGCTGGCGGCTCCTGCGGGCAGCCGCAGGTGGGCGGCGAGCCGGGTCAGGGTGGCGGCGCGCAGGTTGTCGGCGGCGTGGTTCACGGCCTTGGCGCTCTGGTAAAGCCGGGCACGGCCCTCGATCGTCTCGGCCGAGCGGACCACCACCGGCAACGGCTCGGACACCAGCGGTCCGAGCCGGCGTCCGCGCCAGAACATCGCGGCGACGCCGACCCCCATGAGCCACAGGGACACCGGGAGCACCCAGCGGGGCAGCAGGTTCAGGGGGTTGACCGCTTCGTCGGACACCGGAAGGTCCTCCAGTCCCGCCCGGTACCACACCAGCCGCTCGGTGGCTCCCAGAGTGTGCAGTGCCAGCGCGGCGTTGCCGGCGCGGACAACGCCTTCGTTGCTGAGCACGTGTCCGGCGCCGAGCACGATGGTGCCGCCGTCGTCGGACACCACGAAGGGGGCCGCGTCTTCGGCGGGTGTCTCGAAGGCGAAGCACAGTTCGCCGCCGCCGCGGTAGGACAAGCCGCCGCGGGTGATTTCGCCGGCTGCGGCAGGGCCCGGCACGCCGCATGCCGCCGTGAGGTTGCCACCGTCGGCAGGGACGACGCCGGCGGCCCGGACGCCGGGGGCAAGTGCCCGCAGCGCCTCGAAGCCGGGCTCGAGCAGCACGATGCGGGCAGCCTGCTCCTTCAGGGGTTCCAGCTGGCCGGTGGTCAGGTAGCCGTCCGGGTCGTGGACCAGCAAGGCGGTGTCGCCTGCCTTCAGCTGGTCCCGGGTTTCCTGCAGCGAATTCGTCGCGGTCACCTGCACGCCCTGCTGACGGAGCACTTCGGCCACGGCCTTGGCCCCGTTGGGCGCGGCGTTGCCGGGGGAGAGGTCGGCGCGGTCGGCGGCCGGGCCGCGGAGCAGCTCCAGCGCTACCACCCCGCACAGCAGCACCAGCAACAGGAGCCAGAAGCTCCACCGGCGCAGCCGGTTGCGCAGCGTGGACAGCACCGAGCCGCCGTCGCCGATGGTCTCCGGCAGGGATCCGGGCGCGCCGCCGGTTCCGGTGGCGCCTCCGGCGAAGCCGCCGGGTGCTGCAACCGCCTGATCCGCGGCGCCGGCGCGGCTCATCGCGGAACCGTTAGCGGCGCCGGGCTGCTGCCGCCCGGGTGCGGCGTCGCCACGGCCAGGGCATCGTCCAGGGCTGCCAGCCGGTCGACGTCCTCACGGGTTGCCGGCACCTTGCCGTACCGCACGGAGTCGAACCGGGTGGCGGCATCACGCAGCCGCCCGGCCTCGGTGCTGAACGCGGTGGCGATGCCGGCGGCAGCTTCGTCGGCGGTGCGGCCCGGCTGGGGGTCCAAAACCACCCGCTCTTCCATCGATCGCACCAGCGCGCGGAACCGCTCGGTCAGCGCCGAGTCCCAGTCGCCTTCGGCCGCGGCCGCCCGCGAGTTCCGGCGGTGCTCGTCGGCTGTGAGCGGGACGGCGCCGTCGAACATCTCTGCCGCCGCGCGGCGGCGGGAGTTGCGCCGGGGTTTGACCAGCCACACGGCCGCGCCGATCAGCAGCAGGGCAGCCAGGACCAGGACCAGCGTGCCGAGATTGGGGGTGAAGCCATTGAGTTGGGCGATCAGCTCCGCCAGCCAGTCGAGGATAGCCTGCAGCACCGATTCCAAGACTCCGGGGCGGGCATCCTGGTACTCCTCCTTGGCCAGTTCACGGACCAGCAGTTCACGCGCCTCTTCCGGTCCCGGTTCCACCGGGACGTCGAAGGGGACAGCTGCGAAGCCCGGTGCCACCGGCGCCACGCCCATGGGGACCACGATCACGTGGTCCATGGACCGGATGGCCCGGGAACCGCGGGGCCGGGCGCGGCGCCGGTGCCGAGTCCCGGGATGGTCCGGGTGTCCTGGCCGCCGGAGGCTTCATGCTCGCGCAACAGCACCACGTCGAACCCTTCGCGGCGGATCCGCAGGTCTATATAGACCAGGGCGATCACGGCCGCTTGGAAGGCATAGCCGATGGCCGAGAAGATGGACGACAGCAGCATCGATACCAGCGTGAGCGGCCCCATGGTCGCCAGCATGCTCTCGGCCGACGTCGGATCGCCGAGCAGGGGACCGGCGAGTCCCACGATGAACGAAATCGGCATGCTGACCACGGAGGTGATCACCGTGACGATGATGGTGCACAGGAGGATGATGCCGAAGGTCCGCCACCAGCTGCGGTCGGTCAGCTGCCACGACCGGGCGAGCGCCCGGAAGAGCGGTGCGCGTTCCATGATGATGACCGCGGGCGCCAGCATCAGCTTGATGCCGATCCAGACGGACACCGCCGTCAGCCCGAGGATGATCAGCACGATGATCCAGGCCGAGGACACGCCGAGCTGGTCGGCCAGGAAGAAGGAGCCGGCGATGATCGCGACCAGCGCGGCAGCAGTGAGCGCCAGATAGAGCAGGGCCAGGCCGACCAGTGCGCCGATCCGGCCCTTCGCGAGCGCGAACATCAGGCCAAAGCCGGTTTTCTGGTTGACCGCGGCCCGGGCCGTGGGAATAGCAAGGATGCCCTGCAGGACCAGGATCCCCACCCCGGACAGCAGGCCCAGCACCAGGGAAGAGATGATGATGGACAGGCCGAAGGCCACCGCGGATTCGTCCGTGAGTTCCTCGTTCGCCATGACCTGCAGGCCGCCGAAGGCGGAGATGATCAGTCCGCCGACCAGCCAGGCCAGCGCGCTGACCACTACTTGGAGCAGCACCGCCGTCCCGAAGACCGCCGCGGCGTTCTTGCGGGCAGCCTGGAAAGCGCCGTCGAGGATCTCGCCGACGCGGAGCGGACGCAGCGGGATGACGCCCGGTTTCGGCGGAGCAACGTAGCCGCGGTAGGGGCCCGGGCCGGCCGGGGCCGGCCAACCGCCGCCTGGCTGGCCCGTCCAGGCAGGCTGCCCGGGCCAGCCTCCCGGCTGCTGCCCGCCGGGCCCGGGCTGTCCCCACTGCGGCTGCGGGTTCCACACGGGCGGGGCGGGCGGAGGCTGCTGGCCCCACCCTGACTGGGCGGTCGGAGGCTGCTGGCCCGGCGGCGCCCACGCGGGTTGCGGCGCGCCGGGCGCGGGCTGTCCCCACACCGGCTGCTGTCCCCACGCCGGCTGGCCCGGCGCCTGGCCGTTGGAGCCGGCGGCGGAGTTGGAGCCGGGGCCGCCGGGGCCCTGGCCTTGCGGATCCCTGCTGTCGTGCCCGGCGTCATTGGCCCCGTGGCTCATCGCGTCCCGTCTTCCTCGTCTCGTGTCGCCGACGGCCGGAGGCCTTCGGTGAAGTGTTAGCCTCTCATCAGCCTATAGTTTCGGTCCGCCAGTTCCTATCATTCCCGTGGGCCCGGCCGTGGGCGCGCTGTCGGTGTGCCCTGTGCGTCGTTACGCCGGGGATGAGGTGAATAGGGAACAATAGGGAGATATGAAGGCACGCATTCTGGTCGTAGACGACGACGAGGCCCTGGCCGAGATGATCGGCATCGTGCTGCGCAACGACGGATTCGATCCGGTGTTCTGCGCGGACGGCGCCCAGGCTCTCGAGGTCTTCCGCAGCAGCAAGCCGGACCTGGTGCTGCTCGACCTGATGCTCCCGGGGCTGGACGGGATTGAGGTCTGCCGCCAGATCCGGGGCGAATCGGACGTTCCCATTGTCATGCTGACAGCCAAGTCGGACACCTCCGACGTGGTCCGGGGCCTGGAATCGGGTGCCGACGACTATGTGCCCAAGCCGTTCAAGCCGGCAGAACTCGTGGCCCGGGTGCGCGCCCGCCTGCGTCCGGGAGACCAGCGGGCACCGGAGACCCTGCGGATCGCCGACGTGGTGATCGATGTTGCCGGGCATGTGGTCCACCGCGGGGACGAGAAGATCTCGCTCACCCCGCTGGAATTCGACTTGCTGGTGGCCCTGGCCCGGAAACCCTGGCAGGTCTTCACCCGCGAATTGCTGCTGGAGCAGGTCTGGGGCTACCGCCACGCCGCAGACACCCGACTGGTCAACGTCCACGTCCAGCGGCTGCGCTCCAAGATCGAACGCGATCCGGAAGCCCCCGAAGTGGTGCTCACGGTACGCGGGGTCGGTTACAAGGCCGGCCAAGGGTAAGTGGAGCCGGTTCTCAGCCGGTGGACAGCCAAGCTGAAGGCGGCAGCTGAGGCCGCTTGGCATGCCACGCAGCGGGCCCGCGAGTTCCTGAACCGGAAATGGCGGCGGTCGCTGCAGTTCCGCACGGTGACGGCCGCCGTGCTGCTCACCGCCTTCGCCTTTATGGGCGTCGGCGCTTTCCTTTCCAGCCAGATAGCCTCCGGGCTCTACCAGGAGCGGGTGAACCAGGCGGAGGCCGAGTCCCGGCGCGGGCTTTCCCAGGTCAAGACGATCTTCGAGAGTTCATCTGCCAGCGACCGTTCGACCGTCTCCAGCATGGTGGCGGACACGCTGAAACTGCTGGAAGGCACCGGCGCCGAAGCGCCGCGCTACTACCTGCTGACGCCGCTGCCGGGCGGCCAGAACCTCTACGTGTTCAGCCAGTCGAACACCTCCATCACCGCCAACATCATTCCGGAAGGGCTGGCCCAGGAAGTCGCCACCGGCACCGGGCAGTACCGCCAGGCGCTCGCCCTGCCGGTGGGCGACAGCGATGTCCCCGCGATCGGATTCGGCACCAAGGTGTCGCTGCCACCGGGCAATTCCTATGCCCTGTACCTGATCTACGACCTCTCCTCCGTGCAGCAGACCCTGGACTTTATCCACCGGGTGCTCTGGATCGGCGGCGGGTTGCTGCTGGTCCTGGTCGGCGGCATCGTGTGGCTGCTGACCCGCGCCGTGGTGCACCCGGTGAGCCAGGCGGCGATCGCGTCGGAGAAGCTGGCGGCAGGACAACTGCAGGAACGGCTGGAAGTCCGGGGCGAAGACGAACTCGCCCGGCTGGGCGCCTCCTTCAACCACATGGCAAACAGCCTGCAGGAGCAAATCACGCAGTTGGCCGCGCTGTCCGAAATGCAGCAGCGGTTCGTCTCCGATGTGTCGCACGAACTGCGGACGCCGCTGACCACGGTCCGAATGGCCGCTGAAGTGCTGTACGAATCGCGCCGGGACTTCGATCCGATCAACGCCCGCTCCACGGAACTGCTGTACAACCAGGTAGAGCGTTTCCAGGCGCTGCTGGCCGACCTCCTGGAAATCTCCCGCTTCGACGCCGGTGCTGCCGCGCTGGACGCGGAGGCGACCGATTTGGTGGAGATCGCCCGCACCGCGCTCGACGCCGCCCAGCCGTTGGCGGACAACAGCGGGTCGGAACTGCGCCTGATCGCCCACGAGCCGCGCTGCATCGCGGACATGGACCGCCGCAGAATCGAGCGCATCCTGCGCAACCTGATTGTCAATGCGCTGGAACACGGCGAAGGCAAACCGGTGGAAGTCACGGTCGGGGCAACCGACGACGCCGTGGCCGTCTCGGTCCGGGACTACGGCATTGGGATGACCCCCATGGAAGCCTCCAGGGTGTTTGACCGCTTCTGGCGCGCCGACCCGGCCCGGGCGCGGACCACCGGCGGCAGCGGCCTGGGGCTGTCGATTTCCACCGAGGATGCCCGCCTCCACGGCGGTTGGCTGCAGGCGTGGGGGGAGCCGGGTAACGGTGCCTGCTTCCGGCTCACGCTGCCGCGGCACAGCGGCGGCACGCTCACGCATTCGCCGCTGCCGCTGCCACCGGCCGGTGCCTCGGCGTGGCACGGGCAGTTGGTGGCCGAGAACGTACTCCTCGAACAACAGGAGGAAAACGGTGTTCCGGATCCCAGCTGACCCTGCCCGCCTCACCCGGCTGCGCGCCGTCGTCGTCATGCTCTGTGCCATGCTGGCGCTGGTCTCCTGTTCCTCCATCCCGATGTCGGGGCCGGTGGGCACGGTCCAGGCCGATTCAGGCGAAACCGGGGGGACCGGCTACACCTTCAACCCGCCGGGGCCGTCGCCGGGGGACACCCCGCAGCAGATCGTCGCCGGCTTCATCCAGGCGGGCACGGCCACGCAGGACGATTACCGGATCGCGCGCGAATTCCTGGCTCCGGACCTGGCCGGCGAATGGCAGCCGGTGCAGCGGACGCTGGTGTACCGGAACGTCGTGAGGATTGTCGGATCGCCGTCCGAAACCGAATTCGTTCTGCAGGTGGAGGTCGATACCACGATCAACGAAGCGGGCGTCCGGACCCAGGCCGAGGAAGGGGCCACCGAATCGCTGCCGGTGGAACTGACCCAAGTGGACGGTGAATGGCGGATTTCCAGCGTTCCGGACGGAACCATGGTCTCCACGGTGGACTTCCGCAGCTTGTTTTCTCCGTTCAACCTGTACTACTACGATCCGACGTACACCTATGCCGTGCCGGACGTCCGCTGGTTCGCCAACCGGCAGGGCATTTCCGCGGCCATCGTGGCCGCCATGCTGGAGGGGCCGGCACCGTACCTGGCCGGCGCCGTGATCAGTGCCTTCCCGGAAGGGTCGCAGCTGGTGCGCCGGGCCGTACCGATTGAATCGGGTGCTGCCAGCGTGGACCTGTCGGCCGAAGTCCTGACGGGCACCACGTTCCTGCGCCGGCAGCAGATGCAACAGCAGCTGGAGCTGACGTTGGGAGGGCTCAATACTGTCTCCACCGTCCAGATGACGGTGGACCAGCGGGAAGTGGACCTGGGCAATTCGCCCGATCCCCAGTTCCAAGCCGCGGTGACGGACCCCGCGGTCGGCGATGTGCAGATCGGGGTCCTGGACGAGGAGCTGGTGTTTTACGAGGGATCGCGGCCGGTCAGGCCGGAGGACCTGCCGTCCGTTGACCGGCTGCGGCCGCGCGAACCGGCGATGTCGCTGGACCAGGAACGCTTTGCTTTCCTGACCGCCGAGCGCGACCGGATGTTCGTGATCGGCGGTGACCGCCGCGCGGTGGAGGCGGCATCCGGGAGCAACCTCACCGGACCCAGCGTCGATCCCTTCGGCTGGGCCTGGACGGCGGCCGGAGACGGCGGCGGGAAAGTCTCGGCGGTTTCCATCGAAAAGCCGGATGAAGCGGTCGCGGTCAGCGCCCAATGGCTGACGGAGCGGACCGTGACCGAGCTGCAGATTTCCCGTGAAGGCTCCAGGGCGCTCATCACCACCCGCGAAGGCGAGAGCACCTCGGTCTATATTGCCGGCGTCGTCCGCGACCAGGACGGCAGGCCGCGGGGCATCACCACGCCCAAGCGGCTGAACCCCTCGGTGCCGGTGGACTCCGGCGTCTGGGCCGACGAAGACACCGTCGTCGTCATGCAGGCCTCGCCCGAAGAAGCGGTGACCGCGGAGGTGCTGAACCTGGACGGCAGCACGCTGCGGACCGCGCCCCTGCAGGGGATGGTGGAGATCAGCGCCGGCAACGGCGACCAGGATGTGTACGCCCAGACCAACGAGATGCTCTACATCCGCGTGGGCAACAGCTGGGCCCCGCAACGCAATTCGCCGCTGGTCATCGATCCGTCCTTCCCGGGGTAGCCCTGCCTCCACAGCCGCCGCAGCGCGGGCCGTCTCCACATCCGGTGGCTGTGTCACCCCCGGCGGGTTGGGGCGCGGCCATGCTGGAGGCATGGCAGGGACCCGCTCATGAGGGCGACGGCGGACGTGGGCGCCGGGCTGGACAGGCTGTATTTCAGCCGGGCAGCCCAGGCCCTGCGGATCTGGTCCGGGCAGTTCGGGCGGCTGCTGCTGCCGACCGACTGCGTGGCCTGCGGTGCGCCGGATTACGTCCTGTGCGCCGCCTGCCGGCAGCGGCTGCGGCGGGCGACGGTGCGCCCGATCGCCGTGGAGCAGGACGCCGACTCCTTGCCGCTGGACGAGGCCGGCCGGCCGCTGCCGGTGACCGCCGGGGGACCCTACCGGCGGGAACTGTCCCAGGCCGTGCTGGCGTTCAAGAACCACGGCCGGACCGAGCTGGCGCCGGTGCTGGCCGTCGTGCTGGCCGGAGCCTTGGACGCGGCCGCGGCACGGGCCGGCCGGCCCGCCGCAGCGGTGCTGGTCCCGGTTCCCCCGCGCGGCAGCTCCCGCCGGCGCCGCGGCTACGATCCGCTCCAACTGCTGTTGTCCCGCCTGGCGCGGCAAGGCCTGCTGCCGGCCGGTCTGCAGTTGCTGCCCGCCGTCCGCCAGGTGGACCCGGTGCCTCGGCTGCGGCGGCCGGGTTCCCCGGGCGGGCAGAAGGCGCTGGGCCGGTCGGCCCGGCAACGGAACGTTGCCGGGAGCATGGCCGTGCCGCCGGGATACGCACGCTTGATCGCCGGGAGGTGCTGCCTCCTGGTGGACGATGTGCTCACCACCGGGGCCACGATGGGTGAGCTGGCCCGGGCGCTGCGTGCCGCCGGCGGACTTCCCCTGGGCGGAGCGGTGTTGGCAGCCGCCTCGGCTCCGGCCGGGCCCGCCGGCGGATATGCGGGCGGGGAGGCCGGACCCCGACCCGCATGAGCGCCGCGGTGTGGCGCCCGGTGTAACGATTACGCGCCGACCCGTGCACCGGCCGTCGGAGTGCCCCAAGGCATCGTCGGGAAATGTTGTAGATATTCGTGGGTAAAGGGTGAATAAAAAGTGTCAGTGATCTAACGTGAGGTATGGGCTCCCGCGAGGGAGGCAACCCGTCTTCAGCGGCTGAAAGGAGTTTCACTTTCGGTCGCTGTTGTGTCATCTAGGCAATTATGGAGGGCACCATGGAATTCAACATCAACGGCCGCAACCTGTCCGTTTCGGACCGGTTCCGCGAGTACGCTGAGGAGAAGATCTCCAAGATCGAGCAGCTGGGCGACAAGGTCCAGAGGCTTGATGCCAAAGTCACCAAAGAGGCCAATGCCCGCAATGCCGAAAGCTCGATGACCGTCGAGCTCACCGTGCTCGGACGGGGCAGCGTGGTCCGCGCAGAGGCCAAGGCCGCGGACAAGTTTGCAGCTTTCGACATTGCCTATAACAAGCTTTTGGAGCGCCTGCGCCGCGCCCGGGACCGCCGCAAGGTCCACCACGGCCGCCACACCCCGACCGCCGTCCACCAGGCTACCGCCACGCTGGAACCGGCCAGCACCGACGTGCCGCTGCATGAAGAGGCGCTGGCTGCGGCCACTGCCCAGGACCAGGCCGAGGACCGGACCGGCTACGAGATTGACAATGACGTTCCCGCCGGAGACTCGCCGGTGCTGATCCGCCGCAAGGTCTTCCCGGCCGCGGCCATGACCCTCGACGATGCCGTGGACAACATGGAACTGGTGGGACACGACTTCTACCTGTTCATCGACAAGGCGACGAACGCTCCCAGCGTCGTGTACCGCCGTCGCGGCTGGACGTACGGCGTGATTACCCTCGATGCCGACTGCAGCGCCGAAGAAGCCGAGGCGCGCGAAGAGGTGCTGGCCTACCGCTCGTCGGCGGGCGCGAAGGCCTGACTGCCGCCGCGGCTGCCTAATATGAAGGCATGACAGCCCGCATCACTCCGGCCCAGGCCCGCCGCATCGCGCTGGCGGCGCAGGGACTGGTTCAGGAACGGCCCACCGGCCTTGTCACGGCAAGGCAGGTGGGCCGGACCTTTGACCGGCTGCGGCTGCTGCAGATTGACTCCGTGAACGTGCTGGTGCGCTCGCATTACCTGCCGTTTTTCTCCAGGCTCGGCGGCTACGACGTGGACATCCTCCACCGGTTCGCGGGAAAACCGCCGCGCCGCATGATGGAGTACTGGGCGCACGAAGCCAGCTATATCAAGCCGCAGGATTTCGCCGACCTCCGCCAGTGGCAGCGGCGCCGATGGGTTGGCGCGACCGGAATGGACCCGGACCTCGTCCGGGACCTGACCGCGAAGATCCTGGACACCCTTGCCTCCTCGCGCGGCCTGACCGCCCGGGCGGTCGCCGCCCGAATCGGCCATGACGCGCACCAGCCGAAGACTGACTGGGGCTGGAACTGGAACGCCGTCAAGCGGGTGCTGGAGGACCTCTTCGAACAGGGGCTGGTCAGCGCCGCCGCGCGCACTCCGCAGTTCGAACGGCTCTACACCCTGACCGAAAGGGTGCTGCCCGCCCCGCACGACGCACAGCACCGGCCCGATCCGGAGCAGGCGATGCTGAGGCTGATCGAGGCCGCAGCGCTGGCTCACGGCATCGGGACGATTAAGTGCTTCGCCGACTACTTCCGGGTGCCCGCGCGGGCCGCGGCCGGGGCGGTGCGGACGCTGCAGGCGGCCGGAAAGCTGGAAGCGGTGCAGGTGGACGGCTGGAGGGGAGACGTGTACCTGCACGCCGAGGCAGCCCGGCCGCGCCGGGCCACCGGCAGGGCGCTGCTGAGCCCCTTCGACTCGTTGGTGTTCGAACGCCAGCGGGTGGAGCGCCTGTTCGGCTTTCGCTACCGGATCGAAATCTATACGCCGGCGCCGAAGCGGACCTACGGCTACTACGTCCTGCCGTTCTTGCTGGGGGACCGGCTGTGCGCCCGGGTGGACTTGAAAGCGGACCGGGCCTCGGGCAGGCTCGTGGTCCGGGCCGCGCACGCCGAGGCCGACGCTCCGCCCGGAACCGCTGCGGAGCTGGCAGCCGAGCTCGCCATGATGGCCCAATGGCTGGCGCTGGACGCCGTCGTCGTCGAGGAGAGGGGTGATTTGGCCGCCGCCCTGGCCCGTGAGGCAGCGAAACAGCCGGCGGGAACCAAAACGGTGCGGGACTCGTCTCTCACGTAGACTGAACAAGCCAGATTTCTGCGCAACTGACTGGGAGCAATGTAGTGCCAACGATTCTCGAGCGTGTGCTTCGTACCGGCGACAAGAAGACGCTGAAGAGGCTGCGCGGCTACGCCGATGCGATCAACGTCCTGGAAGAGGACTTCAAGTCCCTCACGGATGCCGAGTTGCGCGGGGAAACCGACACGCTGAAGCAGCGCTACCAGGACGGCGAGCTGCTGGACGACCTGCTCCCCGAAGCCTTCGCAGCTGTCCGCGAAGCCGCCAGCCGCACGCTCGGCCTGCGCCACTTCGACGTCCAGCTGATGGGCGGCGCAGCACTGCACATGGGCAACATCGCGGAGATGAAGACCGGTGAAGGCAAGACACTGGTGGCCACAGCGCCGGCTTACCTGAACGCGCTCACCGGCAAGGGCGTCCACGTGGTGACGGTCAACGATTACCTGGCCGAGTACCAGTCCGACCTGATGGGCCGCGTCTACCGCTTCCTGGGCCTGACCAGCGGTTGCATCCTTTCGAACCAGAACCCGGCGACGCGCCGCGAACAGTACGCGGCGGACATCACCTACGGCACGAACAACGAATTCGGCTTTGACTACCTGCGCGACAACATGGCCTGGAGCCGTGATGAACTGGTGCAGCGCGGACACCACTTCGCGATCGTGGACGAAGTCGACTCGATCCTGATCGACGAGGCCCGTACCCCGCTGATCATCTCCGGCCAGGCCTCCGGCGACGTGAACCGCTGGTACACCGAATTCGCGCGCGTCGTGATGCGGCTGAAGGACACCGAGGACTACGAGGTCGACGAGAAGAAGCGCACCGTCGGCGTGCTGGAGTCGGGCATCGAAAAGGTCGAGGACTACCTCGGCATCGACAACCTGTATGAATCGGCGAATACGCCGCTGATCGGGTTCCTGAACAACGCCATCAAGGCCAAGGAGCTGTTCAAGCGGGACAAGGACTACGTGGTGCTCAAGGGCGAGGTGCTCATCGTCGACGAGCACACCGGCCGTATCCTGGCCGGCCGGCGCTACAACGAAGGCATGCACCAGGCGATCGAGGCCAAAGAGGGCGTCGAGATCAAGGCCGAGAACCAGACGCTGGCCACGGTGACCCTGCAGAACTACTTCCGCCTCTACGGCAAGCTGTCGGGCATGACCGGCACCGCCGAAACGGAAGCGGCCGAGTTCATGAGCACCTATAAGCTCGGCGTGGTTCCGATCCCGACGAACAAGCCGATGGCCCGCCTCGACCAGTCGGACCTGATCTACAAGAACGAAGTCGCCAAGTTCGACGCCGTCGTGAAGGACATCGCCGAGCGCCACGAAAAGGGCCAGCCGGTCCTGGTGGGCACCACCAGCGTGGAGAAGAGCGAGTACCTGTCCAAGCAGTTGGCGAAACAGGGCATCCGGCACGAGGTGCTCAACGCCAAGAACCACGCCCGGGAAGCGGCCATCGTCGCGCAGGCAGGGCGCAAGGGTGCCGTCACGGTGGCCACCAACATGGCCGGCCGCGGTACGGACATCATGCTCGGCGGCAACGCCGAGTTCAACGCCGTGGCCGAGTTGGAACGCCGCGGCCTGGACCCCGCCGCGAATCCCGAGGAATACGAGGCTGCCTGGCCCGGCGCCTTGGCGGCGGCCCAGAAAGCCGTGCAGGCGGAGCACGACGAGGTCAAGGAGCTCGGCGGGCTCTACGTGCTGGGTACCGAGCGGCATGAATCGCGGCGCATCGACAACCAGCTCCGCGGCCGCTCCGGCCGGCAGGGCGACCCGGGCGAATCGCGCTTCTACCTCTCCCTGACCGATGACCTGATGCGGCTGTTCAACTCGGGTGCGGCCGAGCGGATCATGAACTCCTCCCGCATGCCCGACGACGTGGCGCTGGAGTCCAAGATGGTTTCCAAGGCCATCCAGAACGCCCAGGCACAGGTCGAGGGCCGCAACGCCGAGCAGCGCAAGAACGTGCTGAAGTACGACGACGTGCTCAACCGGCAGCGCGAGGCAATCTACAACGACCGGCGGCGGATCCTGGAAGGCGACGACCTGCACGAGAAGGTCTCGTTCTTCCTCGAGGACGTGGTGACGGCGATGGTCAACGAAGCCACCATGGAGGGCCATGGCGACGACTGGGACTACGAGCAGCTGTGGACCAACCTCAAGCAGCTTTACCCGATTGAACTGACGATCGACGAGGTGCTGGAGGAAGCCGGCGGGCGCTCGAGAGTCACGGCAGACTTCCTGCGCGCAGAAATTGTCTCCGACGCCAAGGTCGCCTACGCGCAGCGTGAGCAGGCACTCGGCTCCGAGACCATGCGCGAACTGGAACGGCGCGTGGTGCTCTCGGTGATCGGCAGGAAGTGGCAGGAACACCTCTACGAGATGGACTACCTCAAGGAGGGCATCGGCCTGCGGGCCATGGCACAGCGCGATCCGCTGGTCGAATACCAGCGCGAGGGATTCGTGATGTTCCAGGCCATGATGGAGTCCATCCGTGAAGAGAGCATTGGCTATCTCTTCAACCTCGAGGTTCAGGTGCAGCAGCCTGCCGCGGCGACTGTCCCCGGGGTCGCAGATGCCCGGGCGGCGGCGGGGCCGCAGATCACTGCGGCAGGATTGGAAGCTCCGCAGCGCCCGGTTGCCCTGCAGTTCACGGCGCCCAGCGCGTCCGGGGAGGCCGAGACGCGGGTCGAGCGCCAGGCTCCGGCCAAGGCGGCACGCCAGGCTCCGGCCAAGGCGGCAGGTCCCGCCAGGGACAAGCGGCCCGCCAAGAGCGGCAAGCGCCGGAAGTAGTTTCGGTTCAGCCGATCTCCAGGGCCGTGACCTTCCACAGTCCGCGGATCAGCTCCAGGCGCAGCGCTACGGCGCGAATCCGGTGGGTCTCGGCCACCACGAGCGACGCTTCATACGCGCTGTCGGCGGCGCGGCACACCCGGGAGGAGCGGACCACGGCGCTGCGGTGCAGCCGCAGCGGGGCCCGGCCATCGGAACGAAGTTTCGCCTGGTGCGCCCGGACGATGTCCGCGCGGTGCACCAGCTTTTCATAGCTGACGGGATCGAGCCAGCGGGCCAGCTGATGGACCGGCCGCGTGCCGGAGACGGCCTCCAGGCAGGCCTGCGCCACGGACCGGGCCGTCGCGGTGACGTGGCTCAACTCGGCCTCCGTCTCCGGATCCCCGCCCACGGGCAGTGGAACGGGCCGGGGCACTGCAGCGGGTCCGGCTGTTCCGTGGGCCCCGGTGTCCTCCGGCCGCCTGGGCTGCAACCGGATGACGGGGGCGAAATAACCGTCCGGCCCCGCCGGTTTGACCCGCCGTACCGTCAGGGGCCGAGGCTCCCCGCTCGCGGGTGCCAGCGCCTGGATCCGCGCGCCCGCCGCGGCTTCTTTGCCCGGCGCCTGCACCGCCGGGAGGTGTCGCACGTTGTCCATGTCCTGCCGTTCCTTCCACTGGTACTGCACTGGTACTGCCTTGACTTCCAGCCGCTCCACCATCCACGCGGCGTCCGTGGTCCGCGGCTGTGCGTCTCTCCGCCCGCCGGAAAGGTTCACTGCCCCGGTGGAGGCACAACGAGGGTTTGCCCCGGTTTGATCAGCGAGGGGTCGAGGCCGATGACGGTCCGGTTGGCGGCATACCAATCGGGCCACCGCTCGGCGATTTCCCTGTCGGTCGCCAGCGGACCCAGCTCGGCGGCCGCGAGATGCCAGAGGGAATCCCCGGCGGTGACGGTAACGGTCCGCGGGTTGCCGGGAGTGTGCCGGGTCAGCGGCTTGGCGACGACGCCCGGTGCCGCGGCCGGCGGCGCGGGCTTCCATAAGGGGTCCACCGGCGGATTTGCCGGACCTGCCGGGCCGTTCGGCTGCCACTGAGGATCCACGACTTCGGCGCCGGAGATACCGGTCCCGGCCGCAGGTTCAGCCGTACGCGTTGTGGTCGCCGCGTGGGCCCCGGCGACCATCACCAGGTTGAGGCCGACGACCGCGCCCGCCAAGCGCCGCAGGAACGCGGGACTCAGGGCGGCCCACCGAGCCGCCAGGCGCCGGTGGCCGGTCCTGGCCAGCACGGCGCTGGCGGCAGCTGCTGCCATGCCCAGGAGCAGCCAACAGAGCACGGCCGCGCCGCCGCCGATCGACAGGACGGCCAGCAGGTCCTGATAGTTTTGCGCCGGCCACGCGGCGCCGGCGCCTACTTCGGTCCCGGCGAGAATCAGCACGGCGGCGCAACCCGCGACCAGCCCTGCGATTGCCAGATCGGCGGTGGTTCTGAGCATGGGAAGCGCCTCCGGTCCGGATCGGCTTTTGACTCCGTTTGATGCAGTTTGCTGCTTTTTGTTGCTGCTTGAGCACCCATGGTGGCACTGGCCAAGGCTTGTTGTAAAGTGGCTGGTTTCGATTGACGGAATTTGATCGGGGTTCCTAGGCTGGCGCCATGCGTTGGGACGCCCTGTTTGCCGATCTGGAGACGCAGCTACACGCCGCGGGGCGGTTGGAGCTGGAAGCCGAGGCCAACGAGCGTGCCCGGATCGAGCTGGCCGCGGTGCATCTGGCCGACAGGCTTCGGGGGCAGCTGGGAAGCTGGCTGCGCTTGCATCTCGGCGCAGACCTCAGGTTCGAGGGAACGTTGGCCCATGTGGGATCAACCTGGTTGGTGCTCAACCAGGGCGTGCGCAGCATGCTCGTGCCGCTGGCTGCCCTCCAGCTGCTCGAAGGCATGGGCCGGCATGCGATTGCCGACGAGTCCGGAGCGCGTCGGCTCGGCCTCGGTTCCGCGCTTCGGGCCCTGGGCCGCGACCGCGCCCCTGTCGCCGTCTATCTATCCGGTAGTTCGGGCGTGCCCGCGGCGGAGGGGGTAATCGACCGGGTCGGGGCGGACTCCTTCGACGTCGCGGCAGTGCCCTCGGGCGAGGACCGGCGCGCGGCAAATGTCCGGTCGGTCTACACGGTGCCCTTCCCGGCCCTTGCCGCCCTCGTATCGCGCAGCCCGGACTAGGTGCTCATTCCGTGGTCGACTTGGCTTCTTCGATCAGCCGCCGCGTCTGGGCGTACTTGTCCTGGATGTACTGATCGAGCATGACCTGCTCGACGCGCCACTGGCCCCGGCCGCCGATCTGGATGGCGGGAAGTTCGCCGCTGCGGACCAGGGCGTACGTCTGCGACGAGGAGATCTGCAACTCCTCCGCCACATCGGACAGAGTCAGGAACCGTGGCATGGACAGATCCTTTGGGACGGGGATAGTTTTCCCCATTATGGCATCGTTTGATGTCATTTGATCCGGCTGCTGCCGTGCTGTTGACCCGAAAAGTTTTTCCACAGACCGGGGCCGATCGGCCGCCGCGGTTCCCTTTCCCTGCCGCCACGACCAGAATGGTGCCACCCGCGGCCTCGAAGCCCTTGTTCGGACCGCAGCGTGGCTGTCCCTTCGGGGCGCGGGGCTGAGGGGGAAAATCCGTGAGCGCTGCCATCGCCGAAAAAACCACGGCACAACGGTTGAAACGCCCGTCGTGGAAAGATCCCCGGCTGCTGGTGGGACTGCTGCTGGTGTTGGCTTCGGTGGCCGGAGTCTCCGCGCTGGTAACCGGCGCGGACCAAACCACCGGTGTCCTGGCAGCCAGGACGGACATCGCGGTGGGACAACCAATCTCCGCCGCGGACGTCGTCGTCGTCGAGGTCCGGCTGGGTGAGGCCGAGGGCCGCTACCTGCCGGCAGCAACGGGGCTGCCGGCAGGTGCCGTCGCCACCGCACTGGTCCGGGGCGGGGAATTGCTGCCGGCCTCCGTGCTGGGCGTCGCCGACGACCTGGACCGAAAGCCGATCGGCCTGAACATCGAGAGCCCGTTGCCCGAGGGCGCCGGCCCCGGTTCCAGGGTCGATGTCTGGGTTTCGCTGCCCGACGGACGGAACGGCTTCAAGCAGCCGGAGAGGCTGCTCGAGGCGGCCGAGGTGTCGCAGTTGACCGACGCCACCACCGCTTTCGGCTCGTCCGGAGCGGAACGGCTGCACGTCCTGGTGGGGGATGACACCATGCCGGCGCTGCTGCATGCGCTCGCCAACGGGGCACGCATCAACGTCGTACTCAACCCGGCCGGCACCCCATGAGCCTGCCGGTCGTCACGCTGGGCACAGCGGCCGCCGACTTCGTCGCGGGCCTGGAACGGCTGCATGGACCCGTGACGGTGGTCCGGCGCTGCACCGAGCTCGCCGAGTTGCTGGCGGCGGCGCAGTCCGGGCTGGCCCGGGCCGCCATCGTGGCAGGCCGGACCCGGGAACTCGACGGCAGCGTGCTGGAGCGGCTGCACAGCGCCGAGGTTTCCGTGGTGGCGCTGACCGACGACGGCGGCGAACGCCTCCGGCTCGAAGCCCTCGGCATCCGCACCGGTGCCGAAACCGTCGAACCCGTGGCCCTGGCAGCACTGGTCGCCGAGTCGGTCGCACAGCTGGGCTCGCTGACGCCGGCCGGGGCGGCAGGGCGGGCTGCGGCGCCCGGACCGGCGGCGCTGGCCGACCCTGCCCGGGCCCTGCACGCGCACGGCGCTGAACCCGGACCGGCGGTACCTGCAGGGCCGAAGGGCGAACTGATCGCGGTGTGGGGTCCGGCCGGGGCGCCGGGACGCACCACGGTGGCGGTCAACCTCGCGGCCGAATACGCCGCCGCGGGGCGGCGGACCCTGCTGATGGATGCGGATACCTATGGGGCCAGCGTGGCCGCGTTCCTCGGCCTGCTCGACGAATCCGCCGCCCTGGCCCACGCTTGCCGGCTGGCGGACCAGGGCGTCTTGGATCTTCAAGCCTTGGAGCGGGTATGCCTGAAGGTGGCCGTGGCCGGAACCTCGATGCTGGTGCTGACCGGGATTACCAGGGTGGACCGGTGGACCGAGCTGAGGCCATCGGCGCTTGGAACGGTGCTGGAGGTGGCGCGGGCGGTTGCGGAGACCGTCGTCGTGGATTGCGGTTTCTCGCTGGAACACGACGAGGAGCTGAGCTTTGACTCGATGGCGCCCCGGCGCAACGGCGCCACCCTGCGGGTGCTCCAGGCGGCGGACCGGGTGCTGGCTGTGGGCAGCGCCGATTCCTTGGGGCTGCCGCGGCTGGTCCGCGGATTGGACGAATTGGCGCACGCAGTCCCCTCGGCCCCGGCAGAAGTCGTGCTCAACAAGGTTCGGGCGGCAGCAGTGGGAGCCAGGCCGGAAGCACAGCTGCGGGAGGCTTGGGAGCGGTTCGGGCCCGCGCGTGACATCCGCGCCCTGCTGCCGGCCGATTCCCCCGCGGCCGATGCCGCCCTCTTGGGCGGTTCGGTCCTCTTGGAGACCGCGCCCGGCTCTGTGCTGCGGCACGCCATCGCCGGGCTGGCAGGAAGCCGGCCGGCGGCACCCAGGCGGGGAATCCGCCGCCGTACCCGGCCAAAGTGAAGTTTTGAACGCGCCGCGTTAGGCTAGCCAAAGGACCGCAACGGCGCGGTCGGGACACACCTATCGGAGGCGTTTTACATGTCGACTGGATCCAGCATGGCGGATCTGTCCAGCTCAGCAACCGGCGATGAGGAATTCATCGCCAAATACTACGAGCACCTGGCCGCGGAGGATGCCGCGAGCTACAGTCCGGATGTGCTCCGCGCCCGTGCGCTCGCGCACCGGGAGCTGGCAGTCCACCGGCCGCCGGCCCAGCCAGTGATCGGCATCCGCGACGAACCCGAGGCCAGCGTCGTCATGATCGTCACCGACGACATGCCGTTCCTGGTCGATTCGGTCACCGCCGAGCTGCTGCGGCAGGGTATTGCCATCCGGATGATCATGCACCCCACTTTCGTGACCACCCGGGCCCGGGACAGCCACGACCTCGCCGGCGTGGAACAGGTGCCGGTCGCCGCCGGGGTCTCCAGCGGCGACACGGCGGCACTGCCGCATCTGGGATCGTTTGAGACCGGCGGCGACCAGGTCCTGCGGATCGAGTCCTGGATGGCCGTGGAGACCGGACGTATCGAGCCGGAGAAGGCCGCCGAATTGATGACCGGACTCAAGAGCGTCCTGGCGGACGTCCGGGCGTCGGTCGAGGACTGGCCGGCCATGCGCCGGCAGGTGCGGCAGGTGGCCGCGTCGCTGGATGCGGTCGCAGGCGCCGACGAGATTCCCGACCTGCAGGAGGCCAAGGCGCTGCTTGAATGGCTCGACGACGGGAATTTCACCTTCCTGGGCTACCGCGAATACGATCTCGTCACCCAGGACGGCGAAGACGTGCTCCTGGTCCGCGAGGACAGCGGCCTGGGCATGATGCGCCACATCGGCGACACGAAGCGGATCCAGCACCTCACCGAAGAAGGCCGCGCCCGCGCCCGGGAAAAGCGTGCGCTGGTGATTACCAAGGCGAATTCGCGCTCCACGGTGCACCGTGCGGCGTACCTGGACTACATCGGCGTGAAGAGCTTCGATGCGCAGGGCAACGTCGACGGCGAGCGCCGCTTCATCGGCCTCTTCGCCACCAGCGCCTACAACCGCTCGGTGAAGAGCGTCCCGATTGCCCGGGAAAAGGTCGCCGCAGTGCTGCAGCACAGCGGCTTCCCGGCCGATTCGCACTCCGGCAAGGACCTGCTCTCGATCCTCGAAACGTACCCCCGCGACGAGTTGTTCCAGATGGACGCCGAGGAGCTGGCCGAGACCGCGATGGGCATCCTGCGGCTGCAGGAGCGGCGCCGGACCCGGCTGTTCCTGCGCACCGACGCCTACGGCAGGTTCGTGTCTGCCCTGGTGTTCCTGCCGCGCGACCGCTACACCACAGCCGTCCGGCTGCGGATCGAGCAGGAACTGCGCAACACCTTCGACCCGCAGAGCATCGACTACGAGGCGCGGATGTCCGAATCCGCCCTGGCCCGTCTGTTCTTCCGCATCCGGCTCAAGCGTGACTCCACGGTGCCGAAGGTCGATACCGCCGACCTTGAGCGCCGGCTGGCCCAGGCGTCCCGGTCCTGGTCGGAGGGCATCGAAGAGGTGCTGCGCGCCAATTTCGACGGCGAGGAGGCTGCCCGCCTCTCGGCGAACTGGAAGGACGCGTTCCCGCCCAGCTACCGGGTGGACTACGAAGTGGAAGACGCGCTCGAGGACATCGCCCGTTTCCGCAACTACGAGGGAGGCGACGCCGGCGCCGCCCCCGTGCTGCACGTCTATGTCCCCGAGGACAGCGCCGACGTGCTCGCCGCCGACGCCCGGCTGAAGCTGTACCTGCCGGAGGCGCGGTCGCTGAGCAACATCATGCCCGTGCTGCAGAACACCGGGCTGGAGGTACTGGACGAGCGCCCGTTCGAGATCGCCACGGCGGACGGCGAAGACTACTTCCTGTACGACTTCGGCCTCCGGTACCCGGCGGGCGTCGACCCGATCGCCACCGGCGACCTGCTTGAGGAAGCCTTCGGCGCTGCCGTCACCGGACGCAGCGAGTCGGACGGCTTCGACCGGCTGGTCCTGGCCGAAGGCATCGGCTGGCGCCAGGTTGCCGTGCTGCGCGCCTACACCCGGTACCTGCGGCAGCTGGGCAACCTGGTCTCCTACGCCTTCGTCTCCGACACCCTGCTGGCCAACCCGGCAGTGGCCCGCGCCCTGCTAGCGGTGTTCAACGCCAGCTTCGACCCGGACCTGGACGGTGACCGCGAGGCGGCGGTCGAGGCCGCCCGTTCCGAGCTCGCAGCGGGACTGGAAGCCGTGCCCACCCTGGACGCCGACCGGGTGCTGCGCTCGCTGGCGAACCTGATCGACGCGACGCTTCGCACCAACTACTTCCAGGACAAGCCCTACTTCAGTTTCAAACTCAGCCCGTCGCGGATCGATGGTGCACCATTCCCGCGGCCGAAGTATGAAATCTGGGTCTACTCGCCGCGGGTCGAAGGCGTCCACCTTCGGTTCGGCGACGTTGCCCGCGGCGGACTCCGCTGGTCCGACCGGCGGGAGGACTTCCGCACCGAAATCCTGGGACTGGTCAAGGCTCAGACGGTCAAGAACGCGGTCATCGTGCCGACCGGCGCGAAGGGCGGCTTCTTCGCCAAACGGCTGCCCGACCCCGCCGTCGACCGCGCGGCCTGGATGGCGGAAGGGCAGGAAAGCTACCGCACCTTCATCCGCGCCTTGCTGGACATCACCGACAACCTGGTCCGGACCGAATCCGGCCAGGAAGTAGTGCCCCCGGAGCGGGTTGTCCGGCTGGACGGCGACGATACCTACCTGGTGGTTGCCGCGGACAAGGGGACTGCGAGCTTCTCCGACATCGCCAACGACATCTCGCTGGAATACGGCCACTGGCTGGGTGACGCCTTCGCGTCCGGAGGCTCGGTCGGCTACGACCACAAGGCAATGGGCATCACCGCACGCGGTGCCTGGGAATCGGTCAAGCGGCACTTCAGCGAACTCGGCGTCGACACCCAGTCCGAGGATTTCACCGTCGTCGGGGTCGGGGACATGAGCGGCGACGTCTTCGGGAACGGGATGCTGCTGTCCGAGCACATCCGGCTGGTCGCAGCCTTCGACCACCGGCATATCGTCCTGGACCCGGACCCCGACGCCGCTGCCTCCTTCCAGGAGCGCCGGCGCCTGTTCGAGCTGCCCCGGTCCTCCTGGGCCGACTACGACGAGAAGCTGATCAGCGCCGGCGGCGGGGTCTACCCGCGGTCGGTGAAGTCGATCCCGTTGTCCGGGCAGGTTCGGGAAGTCCTCGGCCTCGATCCGCAGCTCACGAGCATGAGTCCGCCCGAGCTGCTGCAGGCCATCCTGAAGGCGCCGGTGGACCTGCTGTACAACGGCGGCATCGGCACCTATGTGAAGGCGTCGACCGAGTCGAATGCCGAAGTCGGCGACAAGGCCAATGACGCCATCCGCGTCAACGGCGCCGACCTGAGGGTCAAGGTGATCGGCGAAGGCGGCAACCTGGGCATGACCCAACGCGGCCGGATCGAAGCCGCCAGCCAGGGGATCATCCTCAACACCGATGCCATCGACAACTCCGCCGGCGTGGACTGCTCCGACTACGAAGTCAACATCAAGATCCTCGTGGACCAGATGGTCGCCGCCGGAAAACTGCCGGTAGCGGAGCGTGCCGACCTGCTGCACTCGATGACCGAGGAAGTCGGCCGGCTGGTCATCCAGGACAACATCGACCAGAACGTCCTGCTGCTCAACGACCGCCAGCGCATCATCGAGTGGAGCCCCAGCTTCGAACGCCTGATGGACTGGCTCGAAAACCATGCGGACCTGGACCGGAAACTCGAAGCGCTGCCGTCCACCGAGGAGCTGCACGAACGGATCGGCGCCGGCCAGGGCCTGACCTCCCCGGAGCTTTCCGTGCTGGCCGCCTATTCGAAGATTGAGTTGACCCATGCCCTGACCGAGAGCAATCTGGCCGACGACCCGTTCTTCGACGGCGTGCTGCGCGGCTACTTCCCGCACCAGCTCGTCGAGCGGTTCGGGGACGATATGGCAGGCCACCCGCTGCGCCGGGAGATCATCGCCACCGTCGTTGCCAACGACATGATCAACATGGGCGGCATCACCTTCGCGTTCCGGGTCATGGAGGAAACGTCCGTCTCCGAGGCCGACGTGGCACGGGCCTTCGTGGCGCTGCGCGAGATCTATGAGTTCGACAAGCTCGTGGAGGCGCTGAATGCGTTGCCGGCCAGCTTCCCGACGGATCTGTGGTGCACGGTGCACCTGGACATGCGCCGCCTGCTGGACCGGGCGGTACGTTGGTACATCAACCATGTTGACAGCGGAACCCCGGTCGCCGAAGGCGTCGCAATGTTCAAGCCCCAAATGGATCCCTTGCGCAACAACCTGGTCAAGTACCTGCGCGGCGACGACCTGGCCCGCGTGCACGAATGGCTCGAAACCGCCGAAGAACGCGGGCTGCCGGCAGGGATCGCCCGGCAGTGGGCCGAGCAGTTCGAGAGCTTCGGGTTGCTCGACGTCGCCCGCATCGCCGGGCAGGTGGACGAACCGGTCGAGTCCGTCGCACGCGTCTACTACGCGGTCTACGATCGGTTCGACGTCGACAACCTGCTGGAGCGCATCACCTCGCTGCCGCGGGAGGACCGCTGGCAGTCGCTGGCCCGGGCCGCCATGCGCGACGACCTGTACACGACCGTCACGGACATCACCGTGGCGGTGATGCGAAGCACCCCGGCAGGGGAGCAGGCCGAGGCCAGGCTCGACGAGTGGGAGCGGGCCAACGCGGAGAACATCAAGCGCACCCGGGACATGTTCGAGGAAGTGAACAAGCTCGAACAGGACGACATGGCCTCGTTGTCCGTGGCCCTGCGACTGATGCGCTCGACAGTTCGGCGATAGCTTGGCCATCTTCACCGATCCCATCCGCGACTACGCCGACTTTCGACCGGGTGACGCGGAGTGGCTCCATCTGCTGGTCGGCGACTGGCAGCTGATCGCGGATCTGGCGTTCGCCGATCTTGCCCTGTGGTTCCCGACGCCGGACGGGAGCTACGTGGCGCTGGCGCATGTGCGGCCGTCGACCACTCACACGGTGTTCCACCGGGACTTCGTGGGGGAGCGGATCCGTGAGGATCTCAAGCCGCTGGTGGACCAGGCACGCCGGTCGCAGACGATCGAACGGTCGTCGGAGGCCGACTGGACCACGGAGATGGCGATGCGGGTGGAGGCGGTGCCCATGGTCCGCAACGGCCGGACGCTGGCGATCGTGACGTCGCACATGGACCTGTCCAGCTCCAGGATGCCGTCGCGGCTGGAGCTGACCTACCGGCAGTGCGCCTACGACCTCCTGAAAATGGGAACGCTGGGACTGTGGCCGGACTTCGCCTCGCCGACCGGGTCGCGCCGCGGCGCGCCCCGGGTCGGCGACGGCCTGATCAGGTTGGACGCCGACGGGGTAGTGGAATATGCCAGCCCCAACGGCGTTTCGGCCTTCCGGCGGCTCGGCGACGTCGAGTCCCTGGAAGGGCGCTCACTGGCCGAAGTGACGACGGCGCTGCTCAAGGACCGGCGGATGGTCGACGAAACCCTGCCGCTGGTTGTCACCGGGCGCATGCCCTGGCGCACGGAGATTGAGTCCCGCGGCGTCTCGCTCTCGCTGCGGGCCATACCCCTGAGGAATGAGCAGGAGCGTTTCGGCGCCCTGGTGCTGTGCCGGGACGTCTCCGAACTGCGCCGGCGGGAGATGGAGCTGGTGTCGAAGGACGCCACCATCCGGGAAATCCACCACCGCGTGAAGAACAATCTCCAGACGGTGGCCGCGTTGCTGCGCATGCAGTCGCGCCGGATGGTCAGCGACGAAGCGAAACAGGGGCTGGAACAGGCCATGCGCCGGGTCGCCACGATCGCGCTGGTGCACGAAACGCTGTCCCAGGGCTTGGCGCAGAACGTGGACTTCGACGAACTGATCGGGCGTCAATTCCGTCTCTCGGCGGAAGTTGCATCGCCCACGCAAGCGGTCCGCACCGAGCGCAGCGGCGAGTTCGGGGAACTTCCCAGCGAATTCGCGACACCGCTGGCCCTGGTGATCAACGAACTGGTCACGAACGCCGTCGAACACGGGCTGGCCGGGCGGCACGGCACGGTCCGGTTGACTGCCCGGCGGAGCCGGCGGGGCGACGACGAAGTGCTGACCGTCTCGGTCGAGGACGACGGCGTGGGCCTGCCCGAGGAACCGCGGGGGGAGGGCCTGGGTTTGCAGATTGTCCGCACGCTTGTCACCAGCGAACTGGGCGGCCGGATCGAATGGACCCCGCGCGACGGCGGGGGGACGTGTGTGCGGATCGACTTGGTGCTCAACAACAAGGGTGCCCGCTGAGCGCGGGCAGGCCGCCGACGCGAGAGGCCGCTGCCGAATCCGGCAGCGGCCTCTCGCCAAACTGGGGGTCTTGGGTCAGGACGCCCGGCGGGCCCGGGCGGCGCGGCGCTTGAGCGCCCGGCGCTCGTCCTCGCTCATGCCTCCCCACACACCGGCGTCCTGGCCGGACTCGATGGCCCACTGCAGGCAGGTATCAATCACCGGGCAGCGCCGGCAGACGCTCTTGGCCTCTTCGATCTGCAGGAGTGCCGGCCCGGTGTTCCCCACGGGGAAAAACAGTTCCGGGTCCTTGTCCAGGCATGCCGCGCGGCTACGCCAATCCATGCTGATCACATACTCCTTTAAATGGTGTCCGGTGGTTTTTGTGAAAACATTCACGAACAGACTCATAGAAAAGGGAGCCCGACCGGCCCCCTCTGCGCTTCGCCATCAAGCGTTTCATGTTAAATCCGCGTAAACAAGAGGTCATGGGGACTTAACCGGCCGTAATACCTGAGTCATTCGTCACAGGGTGGTATGGTTCGGCTCCGGCCGGGAACCGGTGCCCGGCGATCTGCAGCCGATAATCCGACTATCTAAGGTAGGGTGCGAGTGTGTCAATGCCTGCACCGTCATCCGCCCCTGCCGCCCGTCCCATCGCCATCAAAATCATCGCGGCGGCAGTGGTTCTGGAAGCGCTGGTGCTCCTGTGCGGAGCCGCCCTGTACGGCTACGGGCTGGCCACTCAGACCCCGATATCGCTGTCCAGCAGCATCTTCCTGCTGGTCCTGATGCTGGTCTTCGGCCTCTGGCTTTTGGTCGTCGGGCACTTCCTGTTCCGCGGTTACCGCTGGACGCGGGCTGCTGCACTGGTGTGGCAGATCTTCGTCGTGGTGGTGGCCATCTCCATGATCCAAGGCGGCCAGCTGCTGCTTGGCCCGGTCCTGCTGGTGGCGGCCGGAGCCTCTTTCGTCCTGCTGCTGACCAAGCCCGTGACGGCTTTTTTGGTCAAGGGCGCGGCTCCCCGCGCCTTGTAGCCACGGCTACCTGCAGGGGGACGGCCCGGCCGGAATCGATCCGGTAGCCCCGTCCCGGCGGCCTCCACCCGTCGTCGAGCCGCACCCCGAAGAAGTCCGCATCCGCGCCCGCGCGCGGCGCCAAAACCATGCCGCGCCCCCGGGCCCTGGCCTGCAGGGCCAGCGGAACCTGCTGCGTCAGCAACGGCCCCGGGCGGGCAGCCACCACGGCCGATGCGCCGGCAGCGACCAAGGCGGCGATGGCACCGTGGGCACGCCCGCCGAGGCCCTCGGAGTCGTCGACCAACAGGACGGCGCCGCGCCCGGCGGCCGCGCGGCCGGCCCAGAATTCGTCGGCGTTTCCCTCGCGGGGCGGTGCGCAACAAGGCCTCAGTCCCTCCAGCGACTGCTGCAGCAGGACCAGCAGGTTGGTCTTCCCGCTGCCGTCGGGGCCCAGGACCAGGTACACCTCGCCGGCGGCCAGCGCCAGCGTGGAGGGCTCAAGCTCGTCGCCTTCCACGCCGATCACCGGATGCCCGCGGCACGCGCGGGGCAGCGCGGCCGCGGAAACCGTCAGCGGCAGCGCTTCTATCCGGAAGGGGCGGGTGCAGGCATCGGCCGGCGGGAGGCAGCCCGCCGGATCGGTGGTCAGGTGGCAGATCCCGCCGTCGCCACCGATCCGCCCCTGCACCAGAGCCCTGCCGGGCACCGCATCCATGGGAGGAAGGCGGGGCCAGCCCAGCAACGTTTCTGGACCGGCTCCGGTCGGCAGGTAAAGCCGGTTGGCCATGAGCGGCAGGAAGCGGCTGCCGGACAGCTCACGGTCTCCAGACACGGCCAGGACAACACCCGTCGCCTGGCCGTCGCGGGCAAGATCCTGCAGACAGTCTTCGGCCCAGCCGAGCCGGCCGGCCCGGAAGCCACTGAGCCAGCGGCCCCACCCGGTGACCAGCACGACCAACGGAACGGTGGCCGCCGGCTCGGCCGGCCCCACGGCCGACGCCAGGCCGCCGAGCCGGGAGGCAACCTCGTTGGCCAGCCGGCGCAAAACCCTTGCCGCCCGTTCGGTGTCCTGGGGCCCCACGTAGGCGCCCGTCCGGCCGGCGCCCGAGGCCAGGCCCAGCGAACCGTCGCCGTCCAGCACGTAGCAGTGGCGTTCCACCGGTCCGCCCAGGACCTGTGCCGCCAGGGTTCGCAAGAACTCCCGGTGCCCCCCGCCCTCCACGCCGAGAACCGCCAGGTGACCGTCGCGTTCCGGCTGCCAGCGCAGCGTCACCTGCCGTTGCCGGGACGGCAGATCCAGCAGCCCGATCGCGAGGCTGCCCCCGTCGTGAGGCGAGGCACCGGCGGGGTGCTGGCTCCCGCCGTCGCCGCCGCCGGGATAGCGGGCCGCGGCGAACGTCCCGGACCCGGGCAGGTCGGCGACGGCCAGTCTCGCCGGCAGGGCCGGCGGCAACCGCCTGGCTTCCGCCAGGCCGAGGCCACGGGAGGCGGCCGCGGCCTCGGCCACCAGGCGCCCGACCTCTCCGGCGCCCTCCGGGGCAGCCGCCGCCGGGGGTTCTGCCGCCAGCCATTCGTCCACCGTCCGGAAGACCGGGAGGGGACCGGCGGCCGGCAAGGTGCTGGAGGCCGACTGGAAGGGCACCGCATCCTGCGTGCCGATGCGCAGGTAGGCCCTGCCCCTTGCGGTCACCGGAATGTCGGCTGCCACGGGTGAGTCCAGCAGGTCGCGGGACTCGACCGTGTTCTGCGTCCGCAGCACGATCATGGTGGTGATATTCGCGCGGATGTCCGAGGAGACCGCACCCTGCGGCCGCTGCGTGGCCAGCACCAGATGGATGCCCAGGGCCCGGCCCACCGTAGCCACGCGCATCAGCTCGGGAAGCGCCTGCGGCGCGTCCGCGCCCAGCATCCGGAATTCGTCCACCACGACGACGAGCCGCGGCAACGTGCCCGGCGGGCAGGCCGCGATGTCGCCGACGCCGCGGCCTGCCAGCAGGGCTTCGCGGCGGCGCACCTCCGCCTGCAGCCAGGCCAGCCATCGGCCGACTGCCTCCGGCGTCAAGTCCGTGAGCAGGCCGGCGCAGTGCGGCAACCGGGCGAGCGGGCCGAGCCCGGACCCGCCCTTGAAGTCGATCAGCAGGAAATTCACCGTGTTCGGGGACTTGGTCAGGGCCAGCGAGAGGACAAGGGTCCGCAGCAGTTCGGACTTGCCGGAGCCGGTGGTGCCGGCGACCAGCAGGTGCGGCCCGTGGACGGCCAAGTCGAGCGCCAGCGGTCCCGCGGCGCCGGCACCCGGCAGGGCGGTGAGGCCGGGATGGCGGTCGCCGCGGGACCAGCGCTCCGCCAGCGGCTCCGGCGGAAGCATCGACTGCAGGCGACAGCCCGGCGGCACGGAGCCGGCCGCCTGTGGCGCAGTGCCCGGCATGGCAGCGGCGGCCAGCCGGGCAAAGCGGTCCAGCGTCAGGGCCGACACCAGATCCGCCGAAAACGCGACGTCGCCTGAGTTGGCGATCAGGCGGGACTCCTGTCCGGCCACGATGATCCGGGTCCCGGGTTCGGCCGGACCGTCGAACCAGAGCTGCGCGGCCGGCCATCCGGAATCCGCCAGGACCCGGGCTGCCTCGCAGCCGCGTCCGGCCACCAGCAGCACTAGGGTGCCGCTTCCGACGGCGAGCCGCTCCGCGAGCTGCCCGGGCCGGTCCACCAGATCCACCCCCGGCAGGAACCGCGCCGACGCCCGGAGCGACTCCGGCAACGCAAAACAGACAACACGCAGAGCCGTTCCCGCTGCCCGTGCGGCCAACTGCAGCAGGACGGAACGCAGCAGTCCGTCCAGCCCGGACGGTGCTCCCTGGAACCGCAACCGGGGCTCGGCGAGCAGGTCCACACACAGCGGAACATCCTGTGGCGCGGGAGGCTCGGCGACCGGCGCCGACGCCGAGCCGATGTGTGCCGGCAGGCTGGCCGTCCCCAGCCGCAGCCACACGTGGGCCGGGCGTGCCGGAGGGGTCGGGTCCGCGGCGGGACGCAAAAGCCCCGTGCCCGCCCGCAACAGGGACACGGTCAGCTCGGCGGCGCCGGGGGCCGCCAGGCGCCGCCGCCCGGCATCCGCTTCTGCCGCGGCAAGCACCGCGGCCCGGTAGCGGCGACGCTGCCGCCGCCCGGCGGCGTAGGGCACGGCGGCGGCCAGCAGGGACATGGCGCTGAAGGCCAGGAAGAACCAGAGGCCCGTCAGCAGGGCCAGCACCAGGCCGGCGAGCAACGGAAGCCCGGCCAGCAGCAACGTCGTCCCGGTCCGTCGCTCCGCAGGCTTTTCAGCCACGGGCACCGGAACGGTCAGGTCCGTGTCCGGCCGGAACGGTTCGCCCGGTTCGCTGCCGACTACCAGCTGCAGCCGGCTGCCGCCGATCCGCACCGGGTGCCCCGCCCTCAGCACGACCTGCCTGGTCCGCCTGCCGCCCCAGACGATGCCGTTGGACGACCCGGCGTCGCGCAGCAACACCTGGCGGTCGGTGACGTCCACGGTGGCATGCAGCCGAGACAACGCAGGATCCGCGATGGTCAGCCCGCAGGCATGCCGGCCGACGGTGAAGCGGCCGCGCGTGAGGGCGAACAAGTGGCCGGCGTCCGGCCCGGCGGTGACGGCCAGCAGCAGCGGCGGCATCGCCGGTGCTTCCCGGCGCGGCATAGCTGCCGCGTCCGGGGCGCAGACGACGACGGCGCCGTCGACCAGCGGGGACACGCCGGCGGTGAGTGAGGACAGCTGCTGTCCGGCCACCGTGAAGGCCACCCCCGGCAGGCGCCCGCGCAGCCAGGCCGCCAACGGCGCGGCGCTGTTTCCGGTTTCCAGCCCCGCGACGGCATCGGCATTCGCGGCGACCCAGGCCGTGGCGGTGGCCTGCAGGCCGGGGGCGGCCGCGAGCGTCACATGGAGGACCATGACAAGGAACCTAGGCAGAAAGGCGTGCCATTTTCCCGTGCTTCGCCCGGTTTGTGGATAACTGCGGAACCGGAGGCTGCCGTGAACAAGCGATACCCTTGACTCTGGGCCGAAAGGCCCACACACCGACACAACGAGAAAAGGCCTTGCTCTGGTGAAGATCGCTGTCATTGCTCTGGGAAAGATCGGGTTGCCGTTGGCCGCCCAGTTCGCTTCGAAGGGGCACGAGGTCGTCGGCGTGGACGTGAACCCTGCCGTGGTTGACCTGGTCAACGCGGGCAGCGAACCGTTCCCGGGCGAGGCAGGTCTCCAGGACAGGCTGGCCGAGCTGGTGCCAGCCGGCAGGCTGCGGGCGACCACGGACTATGCGGACGCGGTGCCGGGCGCGGACGCGGTGGTCTTGGTGGTGCCCTTGTTTGTAGACGCCGAGGCCAAGCCCGACTTCGGCTGGATGGATGCTGCTACGCAGGAGCTGGCCAGGCACCTGAGGCCGGGCACGCTGGTCTCCTACGAGACCACGCTGCCGGTGGGCACCACCCGGACCCGGTGGAAACCGATGCTCGAGGTCGGCTCCGGGCTGGTCGAGGGCGAGGACTTCCACGTGGTGTTTTCCCCGGAGCGGGTGCTGACCGGGCGGGTGTTCGAGGATCTGCGCAAGTATCCCAAGCTCGTCGGAGGGCTTTCCGCGGCCGGTGCCGCCGCGGCGCAGGAGTTTTACGAGGCGGTGCTGGACTTCGACGACCGGCCGGACCTGCCGCGCGGCAACGGGGTCTGGGACCTGGGCTCCGCTGAGGCCTCCGAGCTGGCCAAGCTCGCCGAGACCACGTACCGGGACGTGAACATCGGGTTGGCGAACCAGTTCGCCCGCTATGCGGCCACCGCCGGGATCGACATCTACCAAGTGATCGAAGCGTCCAACTCCCAGCCTTACAGCCATATCCACCAGCCCGGCATCGCCGTGGGCGGGCACTGCATCCCGGTGTACCCGCGGCTGTACCTATGGAACGATCCGTCGGCCACGGTGGTCGCTGCGGCGCGGGCGGCGAACGCGGGCATGCCGGACTACACGATCGGCCTGCTGGAGGGCGCGTACGGCGACCTGGCCGGCGCGCGCGTGGCGGTGCTGGGCGCGGCCTACCGCGGCGGCGTGAAGGAGACGGCGTTCTCGGGGGTGTTCGGCGCGGTGGAGGCGATCAACGCGCGGGGAGGCACCGCCGTCGTGCATGATCCGATGTTCAGCGATGCCGAGCTGACGGCTTTGGGCTTCACGCCCTATCATCTGGGCGAGCCCGCCGATGCCGCGGTGGTGCAGGCCGACCACGCCGAATACTCGGAGCTGGGACCGGACGACCTGCCCGGCGTGAAGGTGTTTGTCGACGGCCGGCGGGTCAGCTCGGCCGGGCGGTGGCCGGGCGTGGCGTACCGGGTGATCGGCAAGCCCTGAGCGCCGGAACGAAAACGGAATCGACGGCGGCGCAGCGGCCGTGAGCGGAAAGAGGGAAACCATGGCGTTCATCGCCGATTCGGCGGACGTCGCCGACGCCGCCCGGCTGGGCGAGGGCACGAAGATCTGGCATCTGGCACAGGTCCGCGAGGGCGCCGTGCTGGGAGAGAACTGCATCGTGGGCCGGGGCGCCTACATCGGCACCGGGGTGCAGGCCGGAGACAACTGCAAGATCCAGAACTATGCGCTGGTGTACGAGCCGGCGCGGCTGGGCCGCGGGGTGTTCATCGGCCCGGCCGTGGTGCTGACCAACGACACCTACCCGCGGGCGGTCGCCCCGGACGGTTCGCTGAAGAGCGCCGAGGACTGGACGCCCGTTGGCGTGGACATCCGCGACGGCGCGTCGATCGGCGCGCGGGCGGTCTGCGTGGCCCCGGTGACCATCGGCGCCTGGGCCACAGTGGCCGCCGGCTCCGTGGTCACCCGCGACGTGCCCGACTTCGCCCTCGTGGCCGGGGTTCCGGCCAAACGGATCGGCTGGGTGGGCCGGGCCGGACAGCGGCTGGCGCAGGACCCGGCGGATCCATCGGTGTGGGTGTGCCCGGCGACCGGGTCCCAATACCGGGAGGACGAGGGCGTGTTGCACGAAGTTTCTAACGAGACCGGAGGAGAACAGCTGTGAGCAAGGACTTCATACCGGCGGCGAAGCCGATCATCGGGGACGAGGAACGGGCCGCGGTGGACGCCGTGCTGGCCTCCGGCATGCTCGCGCAGGGGTCCGAGGTGGCCGCCTTCGAGCAGGAGTTCTCGCAGGTGCTGCTGGACGGCCGGCACGCGGTGGCGGTCAATTCCGGGACCTCGGGCCTGCACCTGGGCCTGCTGGCCGCCGGCATCGGGCCCGGCGACGAGGTCATCGTCCCGTCCTTTACCTTCGCAGCCACCGCCAACTCGGTGGCCCTGACCGGCGCCACCCCGGTGTTCGCCGACATCGAGCCGGTGCACTACTGCCTGGACCCGGAGGCGGTCCGCGCCGCGGTGACCGGGCGGACCAAGGCCATCATGCCGGTGCACCTGTACGGGCATCCGGCCGACATGGACGCGCTGGGCAGGCTGGCCGCGGAAAAATCGCTGCTGCTCCTCGAGGACGCCGCCCAGGCCCACGGCGCGTCGCTGGGCGGCCGCCCGGTGGGCACGTTCGGTGAGTTCGCGATGTTCAGCCTGTACCCGACCAAGAACATGACCTCCGGCGAAGGCGGCATGGTCTCCACCGGCAGCGACGAGGTGGCGCGCCGGCTGCAGCTGCTGCGCAACCAGGGCATGGAACGCCAGTACGAGAACGAGCTGGTCGGCTTCAACGCCCGGATGACCAACCTGCACGCCGCGATCGGCCGGGTGCAGCTGGGCAAGGTCCGCGGCTGGACCGACCGGCGCCGGGCCAATGCCGCGTTCCTGGACGCGAACCTGGACGGCGTGGGCACCCCCCGGGTGGCCGACGGCGCGGTGCACGTCTACCACCAGTACACGGTGCGGATCGGCGCGGGGGAACGCGACCGGTTCGCCGCGGCGCTGAAGGATGAATACCGGATCGGGTCCGGGGTCTACTACCCGATCCCGAACCACCGGCTGCCCTCCTTTAACACCGCCGCGGACCTGCCGGTGACCGAGGCCGCGGCCGCCGAGGTGCTCTCGCTGCCGGTGCATCCCTCCCTCGACGCCGAGGACCTGGACCGGATCGCCACCGCGGTCAACGCCCTCGCGAAGGCAGGTGCCTGAACATGGCAGGGACCGGCAAGACCGTGCTGCGCGCCGGGCTGATCGGCCTGGGCATGATGGGCCGCCACCACGCCCGGGTGCTCCGCGAGACCGACGGCGTGGACCTGGTGGCCGTGGCCGACGCGTACGGCGACCCGCACGGGGCCGCGCCCGGCCTGCCCGTCTGCGGCGGCGTCGAGGAGCTGATCGCGGCCGGGATCGACATCGCGATGTGCGCGGTGCCCACCGGCCTGCACGAGGAGGTCGGCCTGGCCCTGGCCGAAGCCGGCGTGCACACCATGGTGGAAAAACCGCTCGCCGACACCGTCGCCGGCGGCGAGAAACTGGCCGCCGCGTTCGAATCCCGCGGCCTGGTCGGCGCCGTCGGCCACATCGAACGGTACAACCCGGCGCTGCAGTCGCTGCGTGTCCGGCTGGAGGCCGGCGAACTCGGCCGGATCTTCCAGATCGCCACCCGCCGGCAGGGCCCGTTCCCGGCCCGGATCGCCGACGTCGGCGTGATCAAGGACCTGGGCACCCACGACATCGACCTCACCGCCTGGCTGGCGCAGTCCGAGTACCAGTCCGTCAGTGCCCGCACCACCACCCGCTCCGGCCGCGAACACGAGGACATGGTCGCGGCCACCGGGCAGCTGGCCAACGGGGTGATCACCAGCCACCTGGTGAACTGGCTCTCGCCGATGAAGGAACGGGTCACCGTGGTCACCGGGGAACGCGGCGCCTTCGTGGCCGACACGCTGACCGCCGACCTGACCTTCTACGAAAACGGCACCATCGACACCGAATGGGAATCCGTGGCGAACTTCCGCGGCGTCTCCGAAGGCAACATCACCCGCCTGGCCATTCCCAAGCGGGAACCGCTGAAGGTCGAACACGAGGCCTTCCGCGACGCCGTGCTCGCCACGCGCGGACTGCCGCCCGGTTCCCCGGCTGCACAGCACGACGGCGGCGCTGGCCCCGACCGCCCGGCGGCCACCATCGTCACCATGCGCGAAGGGCTGAACACGCTGCGCGTCGCCGAAGCCATGATCGCCAGCGCGAAGGAATCCCGCACCATCGGGCTGCAGGCCTGATGGGCCTGCGGATCCTGCTGGCCACCCGGATCTATGCGCCGGAGGCCGGCGCCGCCGCCTACCGGCTGGCCGCAACCGTGCGCGCTCTGACGGACGCCGGGCACCAGGTCACCGTGCTGACCACCCGGCCCCCGAAGGGACTTGGTGCCGCGGCGGGGGAAACCGGCCGCCACGGCGTCCGGATCCTGCGCTGGCCGGTGCTGCGGGATGCCAGCGGCGCCGTGCGGGGCTATCTGCAGTACGCCAGCTTCGACATCCCGCTGTTCTTCCGCCTGCTGGCGCAGAAACCCTTCGACGTGCTGCTCGTGGAGCCGCCGCCGACCACCGGCGTGGTGGTCCGCGTGGCGGCCGCGCTGCGGCGCCGTCCCTATGTGTACTTTTCCGCCGACGTCAGCTCCGATGCGGCGGCCGGAATCGGCGTGCACCCGCGGGTGGTCACGGTGCTGCGGGCCGTGGAACGCTGGGTGGTGACCGGTGCCTCCGGCATCCTGAGCATCTCGCCCGGCGTGACCCAGGCGCTGGCGCGGCTGACCTCCGGACGCGCCAGGGTGGCCGAGGTGGGCACCGGCATCGATACTGGCACCTTCAGCCTGCACGGGCCCCGAGCTGCCCAGCCCGGCCCCACCTTCGTCTACGCCGGCACCATGTCCGAGATCCAGGGCGCCGGCGTGTTCGTGGACGGCTTCCTCAAAATCATGGACCGGTACCCCGACGCGCGGTTGCTGATGTACGGCGGCGGCGTGGAGTTGGAGGAGCTGCGCCGCCGGGCGGCACCGGCGGGGGAGCGCATCCGCTTCATGGGAACGGCCGACGGCGGCACCATCGCCGGCGCGCTGCGCTCCGCCACCGCGGGGCTGGCCTCGGTGCGGCCGGCCCGCGGCTACGACTTTGCCTTCGCCACCAAGGCCTTCGTCTCGTTGAGCTGCGGCACGCCAGTGGTCTACGCCGGCGTCGGGCCGCTGCGGCAGTTGGTGACCGACCACAGGCTGGGCCGGAGCGTGGACTGGGACGCCGGCCAGGTGGCCGAGGCCTTGGCCGCGGCGCTGGAACGGACCCCGGACGACGCCGAGCGCCGCCGGCTGTCCGACTGGGTCGAGCGGAACTACTCGCTGCGCAGCGTGGGGGCCCGCGCCGCCGAAGCCGTCGCCGACGCCGCGAAAGGCTTCCGGCCGCGCTGACGCCGGCTCCGACGGCGCGTCGGCCGGGCCGCGAGAATGCGTGAAGGCCCTGTCAGGGCGACAGCAGGGCCGCGAGAATGCCGCTGGCGCCCGGCCCCGTCAGGGTGTCAGCAGGGCTGCGAGGATGCCCCTGGTGACGGCCTCGTCCTCGGCCGAGCTGAGCGCCGCGGCGGCTCCGTGCGCGTTGGCCTTGTACTTGTCCACCTGTTCGGTGGTCAGCGATGCCAGCGCCCGGGCCAGGGACTCGGTGCTGAAGTCCTCGGTCACCACGCCCAGGTCGTAGGCCTTCATTAGCGCCGCGGTCTCCGGGGACGGGCTGAACACCAGCGCCAGCCGCGCCTGCACGAAATCGAAGAACTTGTTCGGCAACATGAACCGGTGGTTCATCGTCTGCGGCGGAAGGGAAAAGACCCCGACGTCGTAGGCATTGAGCGTGGCGGGAAGCTCTTCCGGCGGCACCGCGTCGTGGAAGGTGATGCGTTCGTCGCCGTCGGCCAGGTCCTTGAGCTGCTGCCAGTAGCGTCCGCCGTCGCGGGCTTTGACCAGGTACAGATCCAGCGTGAAACGGTCATCGAGCAGCTTGACGGCGTTGATGGTGCCTTCCAGGTTGCGGCCGGGAACTGCGGCGCCGCTGTGGACCAGGCGGATCTTCCCCGGCACAGGGGCCGACGGATCCAGATGACGGAACGGCCCCGCGTTGCGGACCACTTCCACGGTGCAGCCGAACTGATCCGCATACATCCGGGCGATCGATCCGTTGACGGCGGTGACCGCGGCGCTGTTCGGCAGGTACTTGGCGCAGAGCCTGTGCATATACGGCGCGACCAGCAGCCGCCAGGGCAGTATATGGGAGCGTTCCTCCGGCGCCCACTCGTGCATGTCACCCCACACCGGTGCCCCCTGCGCCACGGCGTGGGCCAGGGGCAGGGCGCGGGCCTCATTCGCCACGACCAGGTCGAAGCGGCGTCCCGCCACCAGCTCTCGGGCCTGCTTGATGGCGGGGGCAGCCAGCTCCACCGCAGAATACAGGCGCAGCGCCAACAGCAGCACACCCAGCGGCGTCTGCGGCAGCGAGGGCAGCGACGCGTCGATTTCGAGGTGGTGGGTGGCTCCGGGGGGACGCTTGCCGTAGCTGAGCGTGGTGACCTCACCGGCTTCGGCCAACAGCTTGACTTGCCGCAGCACACGGGAATCGGCCTGGATATCCGAGAACGAGATACACAGGATCTGCTGGGCCACCACTGCTCCTTGTCGCTGACGCCGGGCGAATGCCGGACACTGAAAGATTACCGTCCGGGAATCGGTCCTCCGCGGCGCGACGGCGCACCGGGCGCGCCGGACCGCGGCGCGAGGCAAGCGGACCCGGGCCCGAGGCAGGGGCCCCCGGGCGAAGCCCGGAGCGCCGGGCTGGCGTTCAGGACCCCGGGCTAGGATGGCGATAAGCCGCACCGAGCCGGCTGCAGCCCACCAAGGTCCGGGAGCCCCGTGAAGATCGCCATCACCAAGAGCACGTTGCGGATTCCGCCAACGTACTTCGCCACGGCGCACGCCGAGCGGTTGAAGGACAGGCACGACTTCCGTGTCTTCACGCTGGTGGCGGAGATCGAGGATTCATCCGTTACGATCCCGGTCACGGACTTCGTTCCGGTGCCGCGGCTGGGCTTCCGGCGCCGCGAGCTCATGATGCCCGCTTTCATGCCGGCCATGACCGTGGCCGTGGGCCGGTTTGAACCGGACATCATCCATCAGCACTTCGCCACCTGGTCGACGCCCGCCGTCAAGGCCTCCATCGTGTCCGGGACGCCGCTCATCACCACCATGCACGGCTCCGACATGGTCTCGCTGGGGAATCCCGCGGACACGATGATGGCCCGGTGGCACCACCGGAATGTCCTTGCCGCCGCGGCGCACAGCACCCGCATCCTGGTGGTCAGCAACTACATGGCCGGCCGCGCCGCCGAGCTGGAACTGGACACCGCGAAAATCCGGGTGCATTACCAGGGCGTCGACACCGACTATTTCGAGCCGGCCCGCTACCAGGCCGATGAAATACCGGTCGTGCTCTTCGTCGGCCGGCTGAACACGCAAAAGGGCATCCGGGACCTGTTGGACGCCTCCCTGGCCGTCTGGCGCAAGGCACGGCACCGGCTGGTGGTGATCGGGGACGGCCCCTTGCGCGACACCGTCGCCGAGCAGGCCGCCAGCCATCCGCACATCGACTACCTGGGCCGCCAGGACCGGAGCGCGATCCGCTCCTGGCTGCAGCGGGCACATGTCCTGGTAGCCCCCAGCCAGGAAGCCGGCGGCGCCCGGGAAGCCGCCGGACTGGTGCTGCTGGAAGCCCAGGCGTGCGGCACTCCCGTGCTGGCTTACCGCAGCGGGGGCATTCCCGAAATGATGGACGACGGCGTCACCGGCCTGCTGGCACCGGAAGCCGAGTACAACCAGCTGCAGGACGGGTTGCAGCAACTGCTGCAGCTGGGCAGCGCGGAGTACTTGGCCATGCGCCGCGACGCGCGCAAGTTCGTGGTGGACCACCGGAGCCTGGCGGGCAGCGTGCGGGAGCTGGACGGCCACTATCGCGACGTGGCAGCCCAGACGCCGGCCACCGGGCGGCAGGGCCCGCCGCCGCCGGAACAGCCGTGACCATTCCCTGTGTGGAATACTAGGCGGGTGAGTCGCTGCTGGGTCGTCGTGCCGATGTACAACGAGGCCACCGTCGTCGGTTCAGTCATCCAGGAGCTGGTCGAAACCTTTCCCCACGTGGTCTGCGTGGACGATGGCAGCACCGACGATTCCGCCGCCCTGGCACGCAAGGCGGGCGCCGTCGTCGTTGCCCATCCGGTGAACCTGGGCCAAGGCGCCGCGCTGCAGACCGGAATCGAATATGCCGTGCAGGATCCGCAGTTGGACGCGGTCATCACGTTCGATGCGGACGGCCAGCACCGGGTCCAGGACGCCGCGGCGATGCTGGCGCGGATCAGGGCCGGCGAAGCGGACGTGGTGCTCGGTTCCCGCTTCCTCGACGGGCGGGGCGAGGTCTCGGCGCTCAAGCGCCTGGTGCTGCGCACGGCGGCCATCCAGTCCCGGATTTCCACCGGCTATCGCCTGACCGATGCGCACAACGGGCTGCGTGCCATCTCCGCCGACGTGGCCCGGAGGATCCACCTGACCCAAAACCGGATGGCGCACGCTTCCGAACTGATCCACCAGTTCGCCGCCCTCGATGCGCGCGTGGTGGAGCAACCGGTACACATCGTCTACACGGAATATTCCAAGTCCAAGGGGCAGTCCCTGCTCAACGGCATCAACATCCTCGCTGACCTCTTCTTCCGGTGAACCCATGCTCATAGTTGTCCAAATCGTCCTGGTCCTGGCCGTCGCCCTCGGCGCGCTGGCGTTGATGCGCGGGGGCCAGAACGCGCGGCACCAGGCCGTGCGCCGCATCCTGCTGCTGCTCTTCGCGGTCCTGGCCGCGCTGTCCGTGTTCTTCCCGGGCATCCTGACCGCCGTGGCGAATGCGCTGGGCATCGGCCGCGGCACCGACCTGGTGCTGTACGGGCTGATTGTGTGTTTCCTGATCTACATGGCGAGCTCTTTCCAGCGCACCCGGCAGCTCGAGGAGCGGATTACCAAGCTGGCCCGGCGCATCGCCCTGGACGAGGTGCCCAAGCCGGATGAGGTGGCGGGACCGAACGACGCGGCACCCCCGGGAAGCGGGCAGTGAGCGTGCCGGAGAATCTTCGCCGCCACGACGGCGGTCCGGAGGCCGAGATCGTGATCGCCGTGCATACCGCTGACCGCCCGGTCCGGCGCGCCGTGGAATCGGTCCTGGCCGCCGCGCCGGGACGCGTCGGCGCCACGGTGGTGTGCCACAACATGGATCCCGGGCCCGTGCGCGAACAGCTGGCGGGCCTGCCGGAGACCGTCCGGCTGCTGGAGCTGGCCGACGGGATACCGTCCCCGGCCGGGCCGTTCAACCACGGGCTGGGCCACGCGCGGGCACAATTTGTCGGCATCATGGGATCCGACGACACGCTGGAGCCCGGATCGGTGTCCGCCTGGCTGGACGCCGCGCACGCCACGGGCGCGGGCGCGGTCATCGCACCTCTCCGCTACCGCGGCGGCGCACGCATCCTGACGCCGCGCGCCCGGGTGTTCAGGGGCCCGCTGGTGGATCCGCTGCGCGACCGCCTGGCCTACCGGACGGCACCGCTGGGGCTGATCCGGTGCGAGGCCGTCGGCCGGTTGGGCCTGCGGCTGACCGCTGGGTTGCGCACCGGGGAGGATCTGGAATTCGGCCTGCGCCTGTGGTTCTCGGGCGAAAAGATCGCCTACCCGGCCCACGCCCCGGCGTACCTGGTGGGGCAGGACGCGGACGAACGCGTCACCGCGGCCGTGCTGCCGCTGCACATCCAGTTCCGGGACGTCGAGTCGCTGGTGTCCGGGGTCTGGTTCCAGGCGCTGCCGGGTGCCCAGCGCGAGGCCATCGCGGTGAAGCTGCTGCGCGGCCACGTCATCAGCGCGGCGTTGCGCCGAGGTGCGGGCTTCGCCTGGGGAGCCGAGGACAGGCAGGCGATGTCCGCCGTCGTCCGCTCCCTGACCAGCGCCGCCCCCGGGGCACCGCGCCTGCTGGGCGCCCCGGACGAACGCCTGCTGGTGGCCCTGCGGGACGCGGCCTCCGCCGCCGACCTTTCGGCGGAAGTACGACGCCGGGAGGCCGCCGGCGCGCTGCGGCGCACCTTCACCCGGCGCTGGCAGGACAACGCCCGGCGCGAAGCCCCGCTGCGGACCAACCTGAACTCGCTCGCGTTCACCGCCGCCTGTCGGCTGCGCGATGCCCGGCCGAAGGCGCGCCCGGCCGCCGTCGCGGGACGCCCCGCCGCGGCCAACGGCTCCTCCGCAGCCAACGGCTCCTCCGCAGCCCCGGAATCCGCCAAATTAGACGTAAGGCAGCCCCGTGACTGATCCCCGATCCCTGCTGGTCCTCTCGCTCTCGCCGCTGCGCAGCGACCCGCGGGTGCTTAAGCAGATCACCCTGTTTAAGGACAAGTACCGGGTATTTACCTGCGGCTACGGCCCCGCGCCGGACGGCGTCGCCGGGCACTTCGAGCTGGACACCGCACTGGCCAGCTGGCCGCGCGATCCCCGGCGGCTCGCCCTGCGCCGCTACGTGGACGTGTATTGGAACATCGCCGCCGTCGCGCAGGCCCGGAAGCTGTTGCGCGGCCAGCGCTTCGACGCGGTGCTGGCCAACGACACCAACACCGTCCCGCTGGCGCTGAGCCTTCGCCCGGACCACGGCGTCCACGCCGACCTGCACGAGTTCGCGCCGAAAGAGCACTTCAACAAACCGGCTTGGCGGGCGCTGGTCGCCCCGTACGTCCGCTGGCTCTGCCGCACCTACCTGCCGGACGTGCGCTCGGTGACCACGGTGGCGGAGGGCATCGCCGAGCAGTACACCAAGGACTTCGGCGTCGCCGCGTCCGTGGTGACCAACGCCGCCCCCTACGCGGACCGGCAGCCGCGGCCCACCGGCGCGAAGATCCGGATGATCTACAGCTCCGCGGGACAGCGCTACCGCAAGATCGAAGACATCATGGAGGCCATGCGCGGCGCGCCGGAGCACCTGGAGCTGGACCTGATCGTGATGCCCAACGAGCCGGCCTACGTCGCCGAGCTCAAGGCGCTCGGCGAGGAACTGCCGCGGGTGCGGTTCCGCGAGCCGGTCCCGTACGACCAGCTGGTGGACACCGTGGCCGAATACGACGTCGCCGTCTCCATCATCCCTCCCACCAACTTCAACCTGGCCCATGCGCTGCCGAACAAGTTCTTCGAAGCCGTCCAGGCCCGCACCGGGCTGATCATCGGGCCCTCACCGGCCATGGAGACGCTGCTGCGACGGCACGGGCTGGGCGCCGTCACCGCCGACTTCACCCCCGCGGCCCTCGTGGAGGTGCTCAAGACCCTGACGCCCGAGCTGGTGGACGAGTGGAAGGCCAACGCGCACGCCGCCGCCCGCGAGCTGTCCTCCGAGCACCAGATCAAGGGCTGGGAGCAGGCCGTGGACGGTCTGTTCGTCCGGCAGGAGGCCTGAGCGGTGGCAGCAGAACCGCGCGTCCTGCACATCTATGACGCCGCCGACGTCGGGGCCACCCTGGTCAAATACGGCCAGCGGGCGGGGCGTCCGTGGCGGCACTTCAACGTGATCCCACCGGAAGGGACGCCGTCGTCCGCCGTGGGCAGGGCCGGCAAACTCGCCGCCGGTGCCGCCTGGCAGGCGCGGCGGGCCGCCGCCATTCTGCGGTCGGACCTGCTGCATGTGCACTCGGGGTCGCGGATCGGCGTGGTGCGGTCGCGTCCGGTCAAGCCCTTCGTGCTGCATTTTCACGGCACGGATATCCGCACCCAGTACTACGATCCCGTCCGCCGGCCCGCGCTGCAGTGGGGCGCCGACCACGCGGTGAAGGTGCTGTACTCCACCCCGGACCTGCGCGAACACGCGGAAACGGCCCGCCCCGGCGCCGTGTACCTGCCGAACCCGGTGGACCTGGAGGAACTGCCCGAGTGGCGGCCGGCTTCCAGGCCGCGGATTGTTTTCGCCTCCCGCTGGGATGACTCCAAGGGCGGCCAGCGGCAGCTGGAGCTGGTGCGGGCCTTGCAGGTTGCCGCCGGCACGGAGGTGGAGCTGCAGGGGCTGGAGTGGGGCGGCGGCGCTTCCCGGGCGGCGGAGCTGGGCGTCGTGATGGTGCCGAAGATGCCCAAGCCCGCGTACCTGCGCTGGCTCGCCTCCGCGCACGTGGTGATCGGCCAGGCGGCCGGCATCCTGGCCATGAGTGAGCTGCAGGCCATCGGCATCGGGGTTCCCGTGGTGCTGCAGCTGGGGGAGGGGTACTACCGGTCGCCTCCCGTGCTGCAGGGGGAGTCGGCCGACGCGCTCGCGGCTGCGGCCGCGGCGGCGCTGGAGAACCCGTCCCGCACCTCCGCGGCCCTGGGCGGCCGCGCCTGGCTCCGGGAACACCACGAGCCGGCACGCGTGGTGGACCGTCTGGCGGCGATCTACGCCGAGGCAGTAGCCGGTTAGTCCGCCTTCCGTCCGTCTGCTCGGGCGCGAAGCAGCCGGAAAAATAACGTCTTGGTGAACCGGTACCAATAGTCGTGCCCTATTGACTCCCTTCGCAAATCCCGCCTAGACTCGCAGAACTTCCACCTCCTTCCATTTTCGTAACATTTTCTCGTTACTACTTGAGATGGTGCATAATGACCCCGACCTTGATGCGGCGGCTTGCGGCTGAAGTGCTAGGCACGGCGCTTCTGGTGATTTTTGGAGTCGGATCGGTGCTGGCGGCGCTGACTGCTGGCAGGGGGGAAATAACCTATCCGGGGATCGGGTTCATTGCCCTGGGTTTTGCCATTGCCGTGGCGGTGGTTATCTATGCGTTTCTGGCGGTTTCGGGAGCCCACATCAACCCGGCTGTGACCATCGCGCTGGCGGTGACCAAACGGTTCCCCTGGGTGGAAGTGGTTCCCTACTTCATTGCCCAGTTTGTCGGCGCCGCTGTCGGCAGCCTCGTGCTGGTGGCGTCATTCGGTATGCGGGCAGTGGACTTTGGCAGCGGCGCGACCGCGTTGGGTGAGGGGGTCGCTTACGGCCAAGGCATCGCTGCGGAGGCGCTGGGAACCTTCCTGCTCATGTTGGCGGTCATGGCGGTAGCGGTGGACCAGCGGGCGCCGAAGGGCTGGGCGGGCCTAATCATCGGGCTGGCTGTCGCCGGGGCCATCCTGGTCTTCGCTCCGCTGACCGGCGGTTCGCTCAACCCGGCACGGACCTTTGGCCCGAACCTCGCGCAGTCTATCTTCGGCGGCACCGTCGAATGGTCCCAGTTCCCGCTCTACATTCTTGGTCCCTTCATTGGCAGCGTAGCCGCTGCCGTTGCCTACGATCTGGTTGTCCGCCCGCGCGAGATCCCTGAAGGCGAGCCACGCGCCGACGATGCGTCAATGTCGGCCGACAAAGACATGAAACCGGATTCCGACACAGAGTAAAAAACCAAATCAAAAGAAAAAATACGGCTGCGCAGGCCCCGCCGGCTATGGCGCGGCTTGACATAAAGATGAGAGGAATAGCCATGACGGGAAATCGTGTAGTCGTCTATAAAGGCCCAGGGGAAGTTGCGGTTGAAACGATCGACTACCCTAAGCTGGAACTGCCTTCCGAAGTCGCCAACAAAATGGGGATCCAGCAGAAGGCACCGCACGCCGCGATCCTCAAGCTGGTCGCGACCAATATCTGCGGCAGCGACCAGCACATGGTGCGCGGGCGCACCACCGCACCGGTCGGCCAGTCGCTCGGTCACGAAATTACCGGGGAGGTGGTCGAGACCGGTGACGACGTGCTCTTCGTGAAGGAGGGCGATATCTGTTCGGTACCCTTCAACATCGCCTGCGGCCGCTGCCGGATGTGCAACGAAGGCAAAACCGGCGTCTGCCTCAACGTGAACCCCGCCCGGCCCGGCGCGGCCTACGGCTACGTGGACATGGGTGGCTGGATCGGCGGCCAGGCCGAGTACGTGATGGTGCCTTATGCGGACTTCAACCTGCTCAAGTTCCCGGACCGGGACCAGGCGCTGGAGAAGATCCTGGACCTGACCATGCTCTCCGACATCTTCCCGACCGGCTACCACGGTGCGTTCACCGCCGGCGTCACCACGGGCTCCACGGTCTACATCGCCGGAGCGGGGCCGGTGGGACTGGCCGCGGCCTTCTCCTCGCACGTGCTGGGCGCCTCGGCTGTCGTCGTCGGCGACATGAACGCCGAACGGTTGCGGCAGGCCGCCAGCTTCGGCTGCGAAACCGTCGACCTGAGCCAGGAGGGCTCCCTGCCGGAAAAGATCGAGCAAATCCTCGGCGTCCCCGTGGTCGATGCGGCGGTGGACGCGGTCGGGTTCGAGGCCAAAGGGCATGGGCCCGACGCCGAGGAGGCGCCGGCGACGGTGCTGAACGACATCATGTCGGTGACGCAGGTGGGCGGTGCCCTGGGCATCCCCGGCCTCTACGTCACCGGGGATCCGGGCGGCATCGACGAGAACGCGAAGGTCGGCCAGATCGGTGTGCAGTTGGGCACCGGCTGGGCGAAGTCGCTTTCGTTCACCACGGGGCAGTGCCCGGTGAAGCGGTACAACCGTAGGCTCATGGATCTGATCCTGGCCGGTAAGGCCAACATTTCCAAGGCCGTGAACGCCACGCCGATCAGCCTGGACGAGGCGCCCCAGAGTTACAGGGAGTTCGACCAAGGAGCGGCGAAGAAGTACGTGATCGATCCGCACGGGATGGTTGCCGCATAGGTCCGCCCGTCCCGACAGGTAGCGGCGGCTGCGCCCGAGTTTGATGCTTGGACGCAGCAGCCGCTGCAAAATAGCCAGCAAGGGATTCCCGCTCAGCGGTGTTCTTCTACCGGCTTCCCGGTCTTTCCGAGGCCGGCCAGGGCAGCCTGCTCCGCGAAGTCCGGCACGTTAGCCACCACCTCGTCGAAGGTTCCGGCGGCGGCCACCGTTCCTCCGCGCATGAAGAACACGATGTCGGCGTCCCGGATCGTCGCCAGGCGGTGCGCCACGGTGATGACGGTGACGTCACCGTGCAGCTGCCGGATCGCCGTCGTCACCGCCGCCTCGGTGGCGGTGTCGAGTGCCGAGGTGGCCTCGTCCATGACAAGCACCCGGGGGTTGTCATACAGGGCGCGGGCGATGCCGAGCCGCTGCCGCTGCCCGCCGGAAAGCGCCATGCCGCGCTCACCCACCAAGGCATCCAGGCCGCCGTCGCGCTCCATCACCGTGTCCAGCAGCTGCGCACGGCGCAGGGCGATGGTCACGCGCTCCGGGTCCACGCGGGCCTGATCCCAGGCCAGGGCGACGTTCTGCGCGATCGAGGCGTCGAAGAGCGAGACCTCCTGCGGCACGTAGCCGATGCGCCGCCGCCAGGAATCCAGCACGAACTCCATGGGTTCGCCGCCCACCAGGATGCGCCCGCGGCTCGGCTCGAGCAGGCCCAGGAGCAGGTCCACCATCGTCGACTTGCCGGCGCCGGAGGCACCGACGAAGGCCACGTGGCTGCCGGCCGGAATCCGGATGTTCACGTCGTGCAGGGCCGGCGCCGCGGTATCCGGGTAGCTGAAGGCGACGTCCTGCAGCTCGATGTCGGCGGCGTTGTCCGGCAGCTCGTGCTGCGGGCGCTCGTCGCGCAGCCGGGACATTTCGGCCTCGCCCAGGTGGATGTCCTCGACGATCTGCCGGGCGAAGGACGCGCTGGTGTTCACGGAGGACTGCACGGCCTGCATGCGCGTCAGCGAGGGGATCAGGCGGAACCCCGCGACGGCGAACAGGCCGACGGCGCTGACCGCCCCGGCCGGTCCGCCGGTCAGGTAGCCCACGCCGCCCAGCAGCGCGAACCCCAGGACCAGGGCGGTCTCCAGCACGTAGCGCGGGATCTGCGAGATCTGGATGGCACCGGCGCGCGCTATCGAGGACTTCGTCCGGGTGCCGTGCACCTGTTCCTGCACCTCGGGCCCGCGGCCGGCCAGGGTGATTTCCTTGAGCGCGCCCAGCGCCTCGTACAGGGTCTTGGCGGTGCGGTTGGACCATTCCCGGTTTTCCCGGCCGATCGCCACGGCACGCGGGGAGATCACCTTCGCCAGCAGCAGCGCCACCAGGCCCAGGTAGATCATCGTCACCACCGCGATCAACGGCTGGGCCACGAAAAGCACGACGACGACCGCCACCAAGGTGCCCAACTCGCCGAACAGGCTCATCGCCGGCATCAGGACACCCGAGACGGTGATCCCCACGCCCACGTCCACGGAGCGGACGATCTCGGCCGAATTGCGGCCGAGCCGCTTCTCCCACGGGGAGGCGAGGTACGCGGCGAAGAGGCGGTCGCCGATGGCCACTTCGTGCCGGGCGAAGCGCTTGGTGGCGAAGCGCAGCAGCAGGACGGCCAGCACTCCCTTGAGCACGATGAGCAGGCAGATGAACGCCAACAGCGGCAGGGCCAGCCCGTTTTCGGCGACGTTGCCCACGATGGGCAGCTCGGCGTCGGAGCTTCCGACCAGGGCCGGCAGGAGCGCGGCGATCAGCCCCAGGGCGACGACGTCCAGCAGGGCCAGCGCCGCCGACGCTGCGCCATAGCCGGTGAGGAAACGCCGGCTGCCGTCGGGCAGGGTACGCAGCAGCGGCACAAGAACGTCGAGGATGCTTTTCATACTGCCCCTCAGCCTATTCCATAGCGCCCTTATCACCCGCGACGGATACTGGCCAGTGGTGGACTGAAAATGGGACAGCTTTTCCACAATCCGTGTGCAAGGGCTGGCCGGTCTGAAGACCGGTCGCTAGGGTCGGTGGAAACGCCCGCCCGCCGGTCTCAGGTTCGCGCGGCGGGGGTTGCGCCCGAACTCTGAGGGGGGAGAAGGGATGGAGGGCATCCGGATCGTCGAGGGGGAGGTCCGTGAGCTGATCCGCCAACGAGGCTTGGACCCTGTCCGCCAAGGTCCGGAGGTCCGACGGCTGGTCGAAGCCGCGGTGACTGACTATGACGAGCGGTCCTTGCTGGGCTCTCTTCCGCCGCTCGGCCAACTGGACCATGCGCGCAGGTACATTTTCGACGCCGTGGCCGGATTTGGCCCGTTGCAACCGCTGCTGGACGACCGATCCGTCGAAGAAATCTGGATCAACTCTCCGTCGGAGGTCTATGTAGCCCGAGGCGGCGAATCCGAGTTGACGTCCGTTTCGCTCACGCAGCAACAGGTTGCGGATCTGGTGGAGCGGATGTTGAAGTCGTCCGGACGCCGCCTGGACTTGTCATCGCCCTTCGTGGATGCCAAAAAGAGGTTTCAGATTGGTAGTAGCTTTAACCCATGTCCCTCACGCAATCGCCGCCGCAGCGCGTCGCCATCTACACCCGCATCTCGCAGGACCGGAAGCGCCTTGAGCACGGCGTCCGAGCTCAGGAACAGAAGTGCATCGAATACGCCGATGCTAACGGTCTGGAGATCGTGGAGAGCATTCGGGAAAACGACGTATCTGCTGCCGGGCGTATCCGGAGGAAGGGCTTTGGGCGGTTGCTGGAGCTTGCCCGTGCGAGGAAGATCAACGGCATTGTCGTCTGGCACCCGGACCGCCTTTACCGCGTCAGCGAGGACTTGAGCGCCCTTATCAGCGTGATCGAACACAGGCGCAAAGGCGACCCCTTCCACATCCACAGCGTGCAGTCGGCGTGGATCAACCTCAACGACCCCACGGGGCGCGCAAACGCACGCATCTTGGTTGCCGTGTCGGAGTACGAGATCGAGCACAAAGCGGAGCGTCAGTCCCTTGCGCAGGAACGGGTGTTCGAATCCGGAGGCTGGGGAGGCGGGCGCCCGCCTACCGGATACAAACCCGGCAACAAGCCCGGAACGCTAGTGGTCGACCCTGTAGAGGCGCAAGCGCTGCAAACCGTCGCAGCGAAGCTGATCGTCGGGCAAACCCAACGGCCGATCTACGGTATTTCCGCTGCAACGAGGGAGTTCAGGGCGCTCACCGGGCGCACCAACCTGAAGCCCATCTCGCTGCGGGAAAGCCTGCTCGGGGCAGCAGTGACCGGCATGCGCGGCTATGTCACGGAAGCAGAAAAGCGAGCGGCCATAATCGACGGCGAGCCGCTCCCCATGCGCCCCCTGAAGACAGCTAGTTGGCCGCCAATCCTCGACCTCGCCACACAGGCGCAGCTCAAAGCCGTCTTGGCCGTCAAGAACCGCGCCGGGCGCCCAGCGAAGAGCCTGCTGTCAGGATTACTCATCTGCGGCAATTGCGGCGTGACCATGGGGTACTCCAAGGCAGCGTACAAGTGCCAGTTTTCACACGGCGGGTGCGCCAGTGTCGGCGTCTCGACGCGGGCGATTGAGACCATGGTCCTCCACGCGGTGGAAGTTGCTGTCTCCCACCCCGGCATCAGGAATCGAGTGGTTCAGCCTGCCATCGAAATACCCCCGCCCGACACGGCCGAACTGGACGCACTGCGTGAGAAGAAGGCGTACATCCTCAAGCTCCATTTGGACGGAAAGATCGATGAGGAGACGTCCGACAGGATGATCAACGAGGCAGTGACGCGCGAAGCAGAATTGAAAACAATCGGCACCACCAAGGTGGCTGTCGCGAAGGCACAGTATCAAGCGGCCATCACCACGCTGGAGGACTGGGAGCAATCCGAGGGAGACGTCGACCGCAGACGCGAGGCCATTGCAGCCCTCTGGCCCGAATGGATCATCAAACCCTCGGTCCGAGGCGGCAAGACCGGCTGCAATTTCGACAGCAGCAGAGTGTCGCCGAAGCGGGACAAAAGGACGAGCGCCCGGCTGAAGGAGATGTACGCGGCGAGACTGGCGGCAGAGCGCGCAGCAAGGGAAGAAGAACAGACAGCGGAGGCTAGCTAGCCGGTGACTCTACCTTCTGCGCGTCCAAGTACCGGTAAATGGTTTGCCGGGAGACACCCATCGTTGTAGCGATCGATGAAACCGTCATCTTTGCGTCGTAGAGCGTCCGCACCTGCTGAGCCTGTGCAGGGCTCAGGGAAGGCTTCCTGCCGCCCACTCGTCCCCGAGCGCGTGCCGCAGCCAATCCCGCCTGAGTGCGAGCTATCGTCTGGTCCCGCTCCAGCGTGGCGAAGGCGCCCATGATCGTGAGCATCGCCTTGCCCATGGGGCCGTCCGTGCTGATCCCGTCCGTCAGCGACCGGAACCCCACCTGCTTGTCCTCCAGCTTCTCCACAAGCTTCAGCAGATGCAGGGTGTTGCGGGCGATCCGATCCAGCTTCCACACCAGCACGGTGTCACCCGGGCGAAGGTTGCGCAGCATCTCGTCCAGACCCGGGCGTTCCTCCTTGGCACCAGAGATGCCCTGATCCTCGTAGTTGATGATCGTGCCAGCGGCCGTGAGGGCATCCAGTTGCAGGTCTAGGTTTTGCTCCGCCGTACTGACCCGGGCGTATCCGATGAGTGCCATTCTGTCCCCCAACCTCGTCAACTTTGTTGCCTCTTGGAACTGAGTGTTCCATTACTTGTTAGCTCTGTCTACTAAGTTGACATAGATTTCGCAACGGCTTTTGTGACACAGTTCGACTCCGGATAGGGGTAGAACTCCGGTTGTCACAAGAACGGTCGTTTGCGGACACCTCTCTGACACTTGATTGAAGCTTGAACTTCCTCCTGTATGCTGTGCCAATTAATTCGACAACGGGGGAGACACCATGAAGAGATCGCACGGTGCACTACTAACAGCCGCACTGGTTCTGGTTGGATCGCTAGGGCTCGCCGCACCTGCTCAGGCCAAGGTCGTATGCTTCACAGCGGGCAACGGCGCCAGCGTATGCACCGAGTTTGAAGATGACACCACGCCGCCGTTTGTCATGCCACCTCCGAACGCACCAGCGCCTGCACCTGCAACGAAGCCCTCTGCACCCAAGACCGTCCAGACCGCACCTGCGAAGAAGACCGTGAAGAAGAAGACAGCGCCGGTCAAGAAGAAGGCGACGAAGAAGGCGACCGCCAAGAAGTCGGTGAAGAAGGCACCAGCCAAGGTCGTCAAGAAGGCGCCCGTGAAAAAGAAGGTGTCCAAGAACAAGCGCTAGGACACCGCAACAAAAAGAGCCCCCGGCTGCTCCTGTGAAGGATGCAGCCGGGGGCTTCGCTTATGGGTTCTAGTCGAGCATTCCCTGTGCCTTGGCATCCTCGCAGACGGGAGTGCCTTCGCCGATCATCAGGCACCGGGTGTACAGGAGCAACTCGTCCACTGCGTCCGCACGCGTGAGCCCAACAGAGCCCGGCTGCTCCTTCGCCGCAGCCAACCACTCATCCGCACTGGAACACGCGCTCAAGGACGGTAGCTCAATGCGGTTCCACGCGACGTCCGTGTACTTGGTGCCGTTCGCCTCAGCTGCGTACATCCGGTCAGCTTCTGTCCCTAGCGCCTCAATCGCCTGCGAGCACTGGGAAGACACCTCCGGCTCAGACTCACCACACCCAGCCAGCGCCATGGACCCAGCAGCTGCAATAACCATCTTCGTGCCCCAACGTTTCATCATGGAGTGCAGCCTACCCGTAGGTAGGACGTGACTCAGATAACCTTTCACCCATGAGCCCCAAGATCATGGTGCGCGCCGCCGTCACAGCAGCAGCCCTCCTGCTGACAGCCACTGCATGCGCGGAAGAAAAGTCCAACCCGTATGCGCACACCCCCACACCAGAGCCGGTAGTGCCCGTGGACGCGAGCCTCGCCGCAAGCGTGGAAGCCAAATGCGTCGCCCACCTAGAGGCGGTGGCAAAGAACGCCGCCAGAAGCATTGCCGGAGTCCCGCCGCGACACTATGAGGTGACGGCGCACGAGTTCCTCGGCCCAGTCGAAAAGATCGAACTGCCGTATGACCGCATTGCATACGAGGTCCCCATGACGTGGACCTCCACACACGACAACGGCGAACAGCTCACCACCAGCGAGACCTGCCGTTGGAAGGAGCTCCAAGACACCGTAGAGATGCGAGGCTAGTACGCGGCCAGCTCGTCGTACGGGTGGCGCCATGACGACTCGTCCCGGCTGATCCGCTCCACCGCGTCGGCATTCACCCACAGGGTGCGCATCTCGAAGTCATCGCCCTGCCACTTCAGATGAACATGCTGTGAAGCCCAGCCAATCGCCTTCGCATCCACAGTCACCCCATCAGGGAGCTGTGCCCGTACATACGGCTCACGGTTGTACTGAGCACGGGTTGGCGGGAACTCGGAGAAGTCAGGACGCCAGCCAGCTTTCCCCTGAGCCAGCCCCACAGCCCTCGATGCATCAACCTTCACCTACCCATCATCCCACCGAGCCACACAGCACGGCAGCAGATTGATACAGGATGGAGCGGAGCGCTGCACTGTGCAGGCAGCTGAATCAGGGGAAACATCTGGGGTGGAGTGATGGTGGCTGTGCCGTCGTGATCCGTTCCTAGGACGCTTTGTGTCTCCAGAAACGACAAAAAGCCCCCGGCCTGCATCCCATGAAGGGAGACAAGCCGGGGGCCCAGTTAGTAGGTAGGGAGTCCTTATCCTTGATCGACAGGTTGCTATCTTCAAGGATAAGGACAGGACTAGTAGTTCCTTGGCGATTCGGCGACGCCGGGATTAGAGGTGGCCAGTCGCTGAGACCAGGAGGGATGAATCGTCCCTAAGGAACAATTGGCCAAAGATGCAGAGATTTCAGTGCGTCTGATTAAAGCGTTGAAGGATGATCGACTCGTCATCTTGTAGGAGCAGGAGTATCAGTTCCGAGACCCATACGGCTTTCCTGAGTTCAATAATTAGCGGAGGATCAGCAGCCTATCTGACCCCGCCATGCCATGAACAAGCGCCTTGCTTTCCGCCAGAATCGGAGTAGGTCCCGTCTGCACATTGCACTCTGTAGCCGGAACCGCCACTGCGTGAGCCTCCGTAGCCGTAGTCGGGAGTTCCCGAGCCGTCGCCACAACACCGAGGTGGGGGCGCAGCGCCCGCCGCTGTGGAGTCAGTTCAAAAGGATGCGTGGAAAATACCGCGCATACTCTCTCCTGTGCTAACAACGCGTAATGGCTTGCCGATATGTGTTGTAGACGGAGATTTTTTCGCTCCGACAAACAAACGGGGGACGAGAATTGAAGAAGAAGCGTCGGGCCACTCCGACAAGAAACGGTGGCAGGAAGCTTGACCTGACCGCTGTGGGGACTTCCAGTTCGGGCAGCGAGGCGGCCGGCCTGACCCCACTCCAAAGCCAGAACCGTAAACTCGTGGGCGTCGCTGCTCTATCGATTGTCTCTCTGTTTATCAGCTCCTTTTCTGCCATTCCGGCAAGCGCCGCAGCCGAGAACGAAGACCTTCCCGTAGCTGTACAGGACTGGGGGACAGGCAAGCCCACGGCAACGGACCGCTTCGTTGTGGAGTTCACCGGGGACGCCAAGACCGATGCGGGTGAGCGCGAGGAGATTTACGCGGAGGCCGAGCAAGACTCCGGGATCGGCGTTGCCGAGGTGCGGACCACAGCTACCGGTGCGAAGGTCGTCAGCACGGATGAGGCACTCTCCCCGGAAGTGTTCAAGGACTTGATTATGAGCCTGAACGCCCATCCGGACGTGGCGTACGCCGAGCCGGACACCATCATGGTCCCTGCTGCGGCGAGCCCCAACGATCCGATGTACAACTTGCAGTGGGGAATCCACGAGGAACGAGCCGGGCTTCGCCTACCTTCGGCATGGGACAAATCGACCGGCGCCGGGCAGGTCGTCGCCGTTATCGACACTGGCATCACCTCGCACAGCGACCTCAATGCCAACATCCTGCCCGGCTACGACATGATTTCCAGCAGCGCGATCGCGCGTGATGGCGACGGACGTGACTCCAATCCGCAGGACCAAGGAGACTACACGGCCTCCGGCGACCCCTGCCACGCCGGTTCCGACACACCGTCGTCGTGGCACGGCACGCACGTAGCTGGGATCATCGGAGCAGTAGCCAACAACGGTGTCGGTGTAGCGGGTGCAGCCCACGGCGCCAAGATCGTTCCTGTCCGCGCGCTGGGCGCCTGCGGCGGGTATGACTCCGACATTGCCGACTCGATCATCTGGGCTTCGGGCGGCACCGTGACGGGCGTCCCCGCGAACGCGAACCCGGCCCGGACCATCAACCTCAGCCTCGGCGGCAACGGCGTCTGCTCGACCACGACGCAGAACGCAATCAACTCTGCCATCGGGCGTGGGGCGACCGTATTCGTCGCTGCCGGTAACGAGAACCAGAACGCCGCCAACGTCAGCCCGGCGAACTGCCAGAACGTGATCGTGGTGGGAGCGACCGGACGCGAGGGCAGCCGCGCACCTTACTCGAATTACGGCAGCACGATCGACGTGTCTGCCCCGGGCGGCGATGCCATCACCGGCTCCGCCAGCATGATCGCGTCCACCGTGAACTCCGGCGGGACCGTGCCGGGTGGGGAAAGCTACGCGTACATGCAGGGCACCTCCATGGCGACCCCGTATGCCGCCGCCGTCGGCGCGCTGATGATTGCCGCCGATCCGAGGCTGACTGCCGCGCAGATCGAAGCGAGGCTGAAGTCAACGGCTCGCCCCCTGCCGGGCTCCTGCACTGTTGGCTGCGGCGTCGGTCTCGCGGATGCGTCCGCTGCGGTTGTTTCCACTGCACCGATTGCAGAGCTGACCGCTCCCGTGCCAGCCATTTCGGGCACGGCCAAAGTCGGCGCCAAGCTGTACGCTAGCCCCGGATCGTGGGGCCCGGCCCCGGTGTCCCTGAGCTACCAGTGGAACCGCGACGGTGCGCCCATCTCCGGGGAGACCGGGACCTCCTACACCGCCATCTGGACGGACGTGAACAAGTACATCACCGTGACGGTCACGGGCACCAAGAGCGGGTACGCAACCCAGTCCGTAACCAGCCCGAGCTCCACTGCGGTCGCGCCCGGCGACATCACTCCGGGCAAGCCGTTCGTGACAGGCACGGTGAAGGTCGGCGGCAGCCTGACCGCCAACCCCGGTACGTGGAGCCCGTCTCCGGTCTCCGTCAGCTACCAGTGGCTGCGAGACGGAAGTGCGATCTCCGGTGCCAGCTACAGCTTTTACACGCCGACTGCTGCCGATCAGGGCAAGACACTCTCAGTCCGGGCCACCGGCACCAAGAGCGGCTACAGTGCCGCCTCAGCCGAATCCGACGCCACCGCTCCGGTGGCTGGGCCCGATGCCCTGCCTCTGACTCCGGGTAAGCCCGTCATCAACGGCATTGTCAAAGTAGGCTCCACCCTCACGGTGGACCCGGGGAGCTGGAGCCCGGCACCGGTTGATTTCGACTACCAGTGGTACCTCGACGGCAGTGGAATTTCCGGTGCCACCGACACCCAGTATGAACCGATTGTCGCGGACCTTGGCAAGAAGCTCGCCGTGAAGGTCACTGGATCGAAGACCGGGTACGCGACGGCCCAGCAGACCACTGCCTCTGTCAGCGTTGCCGCCGGTACCCTGAGCCGATCCACCCCGAAGATCACCGGTTCTGCCGCTGTTGGGGGCGTCCTTACCGTGAATCCCGGACACTGGTCCGAGGGCACGGAACTGTCTTATGTGTGGAATGTTGGGACCTCATACAGCATTCTGGGTTCGGATATCTACCGTCCGAAGGTTGCGGATATCGGGAAGAGGATTTCCGTGACCGTGACGGGTGCCAAGTCCGGATACACCACGGCGAGCCTGACCTCCGTCCAGACGCCGGGGGTGGTCAAGGGGTACTTTGACGCTGGTGATATTGCGGTCAGCGGCGAAGCAAAGGTCGGGTCGGTATTGACCGTCTCCACGGCCAACTGGCCTGCCGGGACCACGTTCTCGTACCAGTGGCTCAGCAGTAAGTCGGAAGCCCTTGGATCGGGGCGCACCTACAAGCTTGCCCCTGAGGACAAAGGCCAATGGGTCAGGGTGAAGGTCACCGGCCACTTGGAAGGGTACAACAACGCCTTCATTGACACCGACGTCACGAACTACGTTGAAGCCGGTACGCTGACCGCTTCCGTCCCGTCCATCTCCGGAACTCCGGTAGTTGACTCCGTGCTCACCGCGAATACCGGAAATTGGTCTTCAGGCACGTCGTTCCAGTACCAGTGGAAGCGCAACGGGGCTGACATATCCGGGGCGAACGCCGCGACCTACCGTCTGACCGCCAACGACCTCGGCAGGAGGATCAGCGTCGGGGTCGTGGGCCTTAAGTACGGGTACGAGACCGAATACCGTCATTCGCCTGCTACGGCAGCTGTCGCTGTCGCCGCCCTGAAAACCGCGTCGCCCACGGTGAGCGGCACGACCAAGTTCGGATATGCGCTGAAGGCATCTGCCGGGGCATGGACCTCGGGCACTGCGTTTACGTACCAGTGGTACCGCGACGGCAAACCCGTCAGCGGCGCGACCAAGAACTCGTACGTTTTGACGCCTGCTGATGGCGGCAAGAAGATCAGCGTCAAGGTGACCGGCTCCAAGGACGGTTACACCGGAGCAGCCAAGACATCGGCTGCCAAGACGATCCCGTACGGCACGCTCACGACCGCGACGCCCACGGTGGGCGGCACTGCTAAGGTCGGACACAAACTGGGAGCGTCCGCCGGTTCGTGGACGCCCGGAACGTCGTTCAAGTTCCAGTGGCTGCGCGACGGCAAGTCCATCAGGGGTGCGACTCGGAGTTCCTACACGCTGACCTCCAGCGACCGGGGCAAGAAGGTCAGCGTCAGGGTGACTGGTTACCAAACCGGGTACACGAGCGTGAACAGGTACTGGCACTCCAAGGCCGTTGCCACGGGCACGCTGAAGACCACGACGCCGAAGATCAGCGGCACCGTCAAGGTCGGCAAGACGCTGAAGGTGAGCAAGGGAACGTGGACCTCGGGCACGAGCTTCAAGTACCAGTGGTACCGCTCGGGGAAGGCCATCAAGGGTGCGACCAAGAGTTCGTACAAGCTGGTCTCCGCCGATCGCTACGACACGATCAAGGTGAAGGTGATCGGCTCCAAGTCCGGATATGCCACGGCGAATAGGGCCTCGAAGGCGACGCCCAAAGTGAAATAACAGGGGCAAGCGTGACGACGTGACGGAGGGCTCCCGCCGTAATCGGCGAAGAAGAGCAAGCCCTTCAGACCCTGTACTTATTCGGACGTGCCAGCTGCCGCACCGATGCGGGGAGACTTCCAGCGCGTGGGACTCGACAAAAAGGCTTGCGGTGGAATTCCAGAAGCATAATACGTAGCACCCCTTTGTAAGATGTTCAACTAGTTAGGTCACTATATGAAGCAGATTCGAGTGGTGAAGGCCTCAGACGGGACCATCACGAAAGAGCAGTTTCGTGCGGCCCGAACGGCCCTCGGTAAGACACAGCAGCAGTTTGCCTCAGCGCTCGACGCGTCGATCCGGCAGGTAGCTCGTTGGGAAAGTGGCGAAACCCCGGTACCGGTCTACATTGCGGAAAGATTAGAGCGCCTCCACGATGTTCATGACGCGGATCTTACTCGGGTATCGACTTCAGCCCTTATACGCGAGCTGGAGGCTCGCCTTCGTATGGCGGAGGCCTCGCACGCCGGGCTTCAGAGCACGACCGACTAAGCGTTCGAAAAGGCCAAGCGCTACAACTTGTTCATGGACTGGGTGGGAATACTCAGCTTTGCTTGCGCGCCTTCAAAGTTTCCATGGGATAAGCACGGCGAGTCTGTCGACCTAACAGGTTGTACTTGAGCAGCCGATAATAAGAAGTTAGGGGGCTGTTTTGCACCTCCAGACGAAATCAACTGAAGTGGCGGGCGTACGTGCCGAACAGGAACGAAGATGTAGCGATTGAGCCGGAATTCGTGGGGAAGGGACGGCATCTTTTAGTTGACGGCCTCCTAGATGTCTTTGACGAGGTCCGGCATTCGGGCAGGTCCCAATGGGTTCACATGGAGGCGCAGTCGGGCTGGGGGAAGACCCGGATCGCCCGTGAGTTTTACGCGAGGCTGGCAGCCGAGCGGCAGGAGCCTCCGTTCTACTGGCCCGATTCAATTCTCGGTTCCATGGGCAACACTAGAGAGGAACATCTTGACGTCGCGTCCCGCCGCAAGCGCGTCTACCCCGGCATCAGGCAACACACACAAGGCAGCAAGCCGTCATGGATGTGGTGGGGTGTGACATGCAGCAACGACAACGGCATTCAAACGCTGACCCTCGCGAAAGAACTTCACCAGTTCAACACGCACGCCAAATACCTAGACCTGACACTGAACCCCAACAGGGCGGGTTCATTGTTTGGCGATCTAGGACGTGCTGTTACGAAGCAAATTGCCGATGAAGGACTTGCTCGAGGGCTAGAGGCCGTGGCCGGTGCCGCCGTGCCCTACCTTGAGCTGAGCATGGAGCTGGGGAAACGAGTGTGGGCGGCGAATGGAGATAGACGGGAACGCGACCGCACCTTGAAGGGCAACAGCTTGATCGTCGACCATGATGGGCGCCATACGACCGACTTAGTAGACACGGCCTTCGAGCTGATAGCCGGTATAGCGAACAAAGGCTTACCCGTAGTCATCTTCGTCGAGGACCTTCATGAGGCCGATGTGCTCTTTGCCGAGCTACTGAAGCGCTTGATGGCAGAACCCTCGGCCGCTTTGATGATTTTGACTACAGCATGGTCTGGGAGAATAGCTGCGGACGATCCCATTGCCAACGCAATGGAGCTACGCCCCGACCAATTCACTCATATCCTTCCCGATGCAGAGAAACTGCCCGCACCGTTTCCTCCCGGCAGCAGTCTCGGCGAGATGAGCGCCGAAGATCATAAGTCGATCCTGAACTTCTACTACCCCGAGGTCGAAGCCAATACCGAAAAGTCGGTGTTGGAGCGGTACAGGAACCCCTATGCCCTTGAATTATTCTGCAAGATCCCCTCGATCCGCGACGATTTCGCAGATGCGGTACTCGTTCTGTCCGAGACGGAAATTGTCAAAATACCTAAGGAAGTCGAAGGGCTTTACGAGAAGGTGTGGGACGAATTGCCTGAGTTTCTCAAGCAGGGCCTCGCTCTGGCTACTCTAGGAATTCCTGCGGCAATTGACCCCATAGGAGCACATCCACGCCATTGGAATCAGCACTGGCTGGATGAGATCATTCGCAGGACCCGTCCGACGGTTGCTGACCGGATCATAGAGACAATGCATTCTGCTGGTGACGCCTACGCATGGGCGCGGACCGTTGCAGACGTACTTCGCGAGTTCCATGAACCCATCCAGATGGACGTAGCTACACGCAATCGTGAATCCTATGTCCGTGAGTCAAAACGCGCTGAGATCAGCAAGTGTCTGGAAGACAAAGCTGTTTCCCTGCTCGAGAATCCGGACTCTGCCGATGCAAGGGACATGCTGTACGCAGCACAACTCCTAGTTGCCCTCGATAGCGATGACTTGGTCGAGCCGGAATCGCTGGCGGTTGCCGTTGCTTTCGTGATGACGGAGTTTTCGGACAATCCTCGTGAGCTCCCGGAACGACTCAGGCTGGCCGAACACGCGCTCGGGCGAATCGATCCGTCCACCGAACTCGGACTACAAATTCGCTTCTTATACGGACTGTGCCTCACGGAAGACCACCAGATACAGACAGCCATAGACGTACTGACACAAGTTCGGGTCGAATGGGAAACCCGCTTCGGCGCTAAGGACCGGGGTACTTTGAGGCTGCGGGGAAGTGTCGCAGACGCACTGTCAGGCGCAGGGAAACCCCAAGCGGCGGTTTATGAGTACGAGGCTGTCCTCGCCTGTCAGGAAGCTGCACTCGGGAAGGCAGACAGCGACAGCACGAGGACCCGCAGCAGCTTGGCCTACGCGCTGTCAGGCGCTGGCCGCACTGACGAGGCGTTGGAGATGTTCGAGACCGTACTGGCAGTGCGCATGGATTCGTTGGGTGCCGACGACCGGCTGACCTTGATTACGCGCGGCAGGATCGCCGACACCTTGCGGCGCGCTGGTCGCCATAGCGATTCCATCGCCGCCTACGAAGCTTTGCTCGCCGACGAAGAACGGGTTCTGCAAGGGGACGACTCTGAGTTGCTTTCGACCCGCGACAATCTTGCGTTGGCCTATGCCGAGAGTGGAAGACTACGAGAAGCGGAATTGCTATTCACCGCCGTCCTAAAGGTTCGGAAGGAAAAACTGGGAACCGCTCATCCCACGACACTCATTACTCGCAACAACCTTGCGGGCATTTACACCTCTGAACCACAGCGGAGGGACGCCGGTATCGCTGAGCTACACAGGGTGCTGGAAGACAGCCAAGGAGTGCTGCCGCCGGATCATGCCGACACCCTACAAACCCAGCACTCTCTGGCCATGGCCTACTCCGAGGCGGGGCGCAGTCACGAGGCTATCGAACTCTATGAAACGGTACTGGCAAAGCGACGAACCGTATTAGGGCAGGATGACCCGAAGACCCTGCAAACCGAGTTCATGCTGGCTCAAGAGTATTTTCTATATGGGCAGAAGGAAGCCGGTATCACTGCTTACGAGGCTGTATTGAAAAAACGGAAGCAAGTCCTGACCCCGGGGCACCCAACTCTAAGGAGCACACTCTGTGCTCTTGCCTTCGCCTATCTGGATGGACGACGATTGGCCGACGCCATAACCACTTATGAATCGGTTCTCGCGGGATGGCACGGTGTGCTCCCGCAGGGGGACAGGGAAGTTATGGATAGTTTGACCTATTTGGCCACGGCTTATCAGGATTCCGGACTTCTCTACGACGCCGTCCGAACATACGAAAAGCTACTCGAAGAGAAGATGCATACTGGAGAAGATTCTAGGGCCACGCTGGAATGCATCGCCAACCTCCGCGAAGCCATCATGAGATCAGATAACGAGATGCAAGGCGGCCGCTCTGAAACTCGTTCTCCAGTGCTCTCTGAGGGGGAGTCTGGTCAATAGCCGATCGTTCAGTGGGTGTCTCTCCCCGCAAACGTTGCATGGCTGTGAGGACCGCGTAGAAAGGCTCATTCACTTCCAACACGCAAACACGCATTGGAATGGTGCAGGATGTCTAGGCTAATTCGATCTCAGTCTGGTCGTAATCTAACTGCGACACGACGGGCACTTTCTCGCCATTATGCGTGGTGTACTGCCCGGGGACGGCAGTGAAAGCCCGAACATACTCCCTGCGCCAGCGGAGCGGGCCTAGTTCGCTCTGGTACTCCAGTAGCACTCGGTCGACCCCCCAGAGATGAGCGGGAAAATCTTCGACAGTGACCGATGCCGCAGCCTGAACTCGATGGATCATGCCTCCATAGGGTGTGGTTCGGCCCTCAACCCGTCCCAGTTCCCGGACACCGTGTTGCCCCCCGCGAACGCTCCACAGCAGTCGAGCGTTCTTGATCGGATGCAGAGACAGGTTTTCGACATGAATCATAAGTTTCGTCGTCAAAGTGGGTGGGGTTTCTTGTGAAGCGATTACCTCGTGCAAAAACCGAATTTCGGGTACAGGCTTGGTGGCAAGTGATAGAGCACGTGCGGAGTCGCGGGCAGCCTGAGAAGACTCCCGTGCGGCAGCAAAAGCGGCAACCGCAGCGACAGCACCCACGACCGCCGCGACGGCAGAGGCCACGGCGCCCACTGCTTCGGAATCCTGCCCCACAGTTACCAGTAGCCCCGGCCCGAAGATCAAAGTGACAACTACTAGAACCAAAACGGCGGTTACAGCAGCGTAGGAATGCTTCATCGGTTCAAGCTATCGTTCGAATTGGAAATGGCAGTCAGGTGCTTGCGGTGGTACTCAAGATTGCTCACATCTATAGAGTGAACCAATGTCAGGCGGGCACGAGGCATAGCCGTTGCGACCTCGACGACGTCGAAATTGTCGTTGACATACAGCGCACCTTTGTCGAATAAAACGTGATCATTCGGGCAAAGGCAGAGCACGTTGTCGATTGTGTCGGAACCGTTGTGAGTGCCTCCGATTGGACGAATATGGGCACCTTCGGCGTAGGCCCCTGCATGGACGCTGAGGCGAATCCCGCAGAATTGGCACGTATAGTTGTAGAGCTCCTTGACATACTGAGTCACGGCGCTATTTCTAACGACACGCTGAACTAACGACGCTTGCCTGCCGGGTGAGCGATTCCCCTCCGGCTGAATGGCTTCACCACTTTCGAAACCGGAAGAACTATCGCCTGAGATCCACTGGCCGTCGTTCTCTACGCGTTGCAGCTCGTACCGGTAGATCAGGGGACCGTCCAAACTAGCTTCAATCCAATGGCGGACGACGGAGAAAAGGCCGTCGTACCTGTAACCGCTCGTTGGGGAGTGCGCAGGGTCCCCATCTGCTCCTCGGACCACTCTGACGGGAAGCCCCCGCTCCTCGCTCAATGCTAAGGCTTTGTTGCCCCGAGTCAGCGTTTGGTCCTCTATCTGGTGACCTGCTGAGTCCCGTCCGCCCTGCCCAGTGTAGATTAGCCAATCGCCGTGATCGCGGTCGTCCTTGTAGCCTCCAGACACCACGATTGCGTCGGCGCCCTCATCGACGTGGCCGGATATACCGGCCTGTTCATGGCGGTGCAGTCCGGCGGCCCTGACGGATTTGCGATCCGGAAACCATGTCCCGGGAGCGACATTCTTTATTTCTCCAAACATACTCGGTAGGGCCATTATTCGATGATACGAATGATTCCAAGTCGTTGCCGGTAATGACCCGACTGAGCCGACACAAGGTGACTTTTTCGAAAGAATCCTACCGTGTTCCTCTATCGCAGCCCATCCGAATCCTGAGCATGTACTCGCCGTCGGTGACAGCGTGGGTTGGAGGCCGCCGACTGATGATCCTCCCGAATTCACCGCTGGAGTCCGGTGCAACAGTAGGCGAAATGGCCCAGTTGGCTATGCACTCACTCCTGTCTCAGGGATCGTCCGGAACCATCTAAGGCAGCCCGTGCCGTTGGTGAACGTCGCGATACAAGGCCTGCCACGGCCATATCCATCCTTTGCTCGCTATCGCTGGGGGAGCCCGATGGGACAGCGAGGTCAGCGGTGAGCAGGACCTCCTCGTCAATCAACGACAGTAGGTCATCGACATTTAGGTCCGACAGCACGTAGTCGGCTGAGCCGACGGTCGTGGTGTCATAGACGAAGTACGCGGCAACGGACACGAGAGGCAGATCGCCACGGCGGACTGCATTGGAGACGTTGTGCCGTGCGTGATCCAGAGCCGCGCAGTCCTTGATCAGACTATAGGTTTCGAAAAAGCGCCGAATATTGGAGCCGGTAGCCGGGGCAGCGGCATACCCGATTAGTTGACGCGTTCCGATATCGGACGCAACCTTCTTGAGTTGTGAGAGGGCCGGTCCGTCTGCGCTCCGAGCGTCGGCATTGTTGAACACCTGCTGCATCAATCTGTCGGCGCGGCCGATGGCTCCTCGAAGTTCATGAATTTCGGGCAGGAAACTCAGCTTGCTCTCCACCTCCTGCACATCCTCGAAGCCCGGGTGCACGGCAATCAGATCGCCCAGCCACGTGGAGAGCCGCCATGGGTTCGATGAAAACAGGCCGTTGCCCAGCAACCAGAGCACGAATGACGTCAGCTTCGATATCCCCTGCGGGTCCTTGATCAAGGACCGAGTCAGGATCTCTGCCTTCTTTACAGAGGTGTTTGCTGTCGCTTCGTTCAGAGAAGTGAACGATGATCTGAACTCTGCGCCATTGAAATCGTCTGAAGTCATATCCACGATGCGCTGAAGATCCGCCAGAATCTTCACGTCCGGAACGTCGCCCTCGGGGATGCCAAAAATGAGATACCGGTCAAAATAGTCAGGATCGCTAATGCGGCCCGGGTCCGGCGTGGACGTTCGTCCACTGGTTAGCGGAAAGAGGGTTTTCATCGCGGTTTTGACGACGAGAAGATCGTCGTCGTTGTCAATCAATTCTCGAAAACGCTTATCCCAGAGTGCCTCGTTCGGGTCTCGGTCACGGGCCGTGCCGGGCGGGGACATGCCGAGCAGGTCTTCCTTCCACGGGAGGATACGGCTGTACACGGCAGGAAAGTGCAGTCGCAGAAACGTAATCGTGAGAAAGTCTGCGAGATCTACTTCATCAATCCCCACTAGTTCGAGGTAATGGGTGGCTTGTGCCACGAACCTCTTGACCGACCGGACAGTAGTTTGGCATTTGAATCCCAACGTGTCGTGAAACCATGCGAAGCGCTCAAGCGATTCCTTCGTACGAGCGGGAAAATTTCCCTCTGAAAGTTGGTTCAGCCCGTCTGCCAGCAGTTGTCGAAGGTGCGTCCGTTGTGCGGGAGGGATGGCCAGCGGATACTGAACAATCTTTTCCAGATACCGTGCCGCCCGGTCACGGCCACCCACTGTCGGGTCTAGCGCATCTACCAGAGCGTCGTGGTCATACGCCAACAGATAGTGCACGTTGCGGAACCGGCCAAGCAACCTAATCGTCTTGATTAAGAGGAGGACTTCGTTGCCGTGCAATCGGTCAACGTCGTCGACGATAAGTAAGATTCGCTCGTTCTTGTCGCTCAAAATTTTGTCGATTTGTCTAAACTGAGTGTCCCAGTTGGTTTGACCAATGAAAGACCCGGCGGCGTCCGCCACGTTGGAGGCGAAGGGAAGCGGAATTGCACCGACCGCTGGAAGACTCTTCTGTACGAGTGTGAGCAGCGCCTTGCGGTTCCTTCTAGCCCTAAAAACATCACTGCGCATTAGCGTTCCGAAGAACTCGGCAAGCAACCCTGTTTCATCCGAAACGGACCAAGGACTGAATCTCAGCGGCGTCACGCCATCAAGGGACTGCTCAACAAGATGCAGCAGGGAGGACTTTCCGCTACCCCAAGGACCAATAAGGCCGAATACAGTGCTTTCAGATCCTGCGGGAATTTTGTTGATCAGGTTGGCGACCTGCGTTCCGAACGGCACTCGGTGAAGTCTGTCTTCTTGAAAGTCAGTGATTTCCGTGTCTGACCATATGCTGTCCATTGGACAAGCTTAGGATGGAACGCCAACGCGAAGCGCGTTCCCACGCGGCATTCCCGAACCAACCCTGACGCGACCTCGGTGGTCCATGAGTCATCAAAGCCTCCAACTACGTCATGAGTGAGATAGGGAAAGGCGACTTGCATCAGCCCGGGCTTCTACTGCGGAGCCTGACACGTCAAGGACCTGTCCAGTGTGCTTCCCTAAGGGCTGATCGTCATCGCAGTCCTCGGTAGCCGGTGGATGTTCGATATGCTCTGGCGTTCCGGTCGGATTTGGCTGAACTCAGCCGGTTGTTTGGGGCGTGAGAGCAAAGTAGGCGAGTGGGCAGGAAATATGCCATGGGTCCGTCCGTTGTTCCGTCCAAGGACTAGAGTCTTGTTCCATGACTTCTGATAAGGCCACCGTTGAGCGGTTGATGTTGACCAATGCCCTAGACTTCATTGACCGGGCCATAGACGAGATAACTGCCCAGCAGGGGGATCTCGAACACGAGAACAAGTATGCTGCTCTGTTTCTGTCTTCAGGAATAGAAATTCTCGTCAAGGCGCGGCTCGCCCGGGAACATTGGTCGCTGGTCTTTGACGAGCCGGGTAAGGCGGTCCGCTCCAAGTTCGAAGCAGGAGACTTCCGCAGTGTTCAGGCTGGCGAAGTAATCAGCCGCTTCAACAATGTCACAGGTTCGAACGTGGATGCCGTGACTGTGAAGAGCGTATTCGACCTGAGGAACAGGCTTGTTCATTTGGCGCCGTCGCCATCGGGAATTGCGTCGCGTGTAGTCCTTGCTGAGGGACTAAACTTCATCACTTCGTTTCTTCACAAACACCTTAGGCCTCATTTATCGCAAGAGAGCCAAGCGGCGGTTGACGATGCGCTGGAGAAGATTGTGGCCGCGTATGCCGAGCTGAAGGACTTTGCCGATAAACGCATGCTTAGATTGACCGGAGAAATCGGGACCAAGCCCGTGGTAGTGGAATGCTCCAGATGTTCTAAGCTGGCTCTCATCATTCCGGGAGACGGCGCGGATACCCATTGCCTTTTCTGCTACTTTGAGGAACCTCCTCTCGAGGCAGCTGACTCTTATGCGTCGCAGGTGCTCAACTGGTCATATGGGGACGACGACCCAGTATCTGACTGCCCAGAATGCAGCGAGACTGCGCTGGTCACGGGCGTGGTTGTCGCACGGCGGCCCCACGTGCACCATTTGTGTTTCCACTGCGCCGAAGTCTATGAATATGACGAGCTGACGCTCTGCGATAGATGCGGGAGCCGGATGGAACCCCGAGAAGACGACGCGAACATTTGTGCGGATTGCTGGGCGAACATATACGCCAGCTAGGAGGCGTTTCCTTTCAGCTGCTGGGGGCACGGGTGCACTGACCTAGCTCAAGCAACACAAACATCGCCAGGAAGGACTCAGCCATCGTGACGAGCACAAACAGGAGCACGTATCGCCGCTTCACTTTGCCTCTGGTCACGGTGATTGGCGCGCACCTTCAGTCGTTATAGGGCTCCGGTCGCCAGCGGAGGAGCACCTCCGTCGGCAATGTGCTGGTCCTCGATCTGCTTCCTGCTAAACGCCTCCAACGCATCGCAGTAGCCGTCCAGTTGACCAGCAGCCCGCTCTTCCACGAGGGCGTGATATACCGCAGCAGCTTGCCGGAGTGCTGTCCTTGCATGCTGCTCGGAGAGCATCGATTCGTCGAACGGCACCGTGTGGGCACGCTGAGTCTCGGGGGCCAGCAGCGCCACCGGGCTGCCGTCGGATTCCAAATCAAAGTACAGGTTTGGCAGTTGGGCGTACGGGAGCACAACTGCGAATGCTCCGGCTAATTTGAGCACGCGCCTGTACTGCCAATCGGATAGTTCCTTCTCGCCTGCTTTCGCTGGCAAGCCCTCGTATACGAGCTCAGCGAGTGGCGGCCTACGCCGTCGGGGCCAGTCCCTCACAGTGCCCCTTCCACCAGTGCCACAGGGTTCCCGTCGTCGAGGTACTCCCGCTCTACTTCACGTCGTTGAAACGCTGCCCTTGCCTCTTCGTACTGCTTGCCAAAGAAGCGCGACTCGAATTCGATCATCTTCAACACAGACAACACTTGTGCCAGTTTCGTTTGTGCCTTTTTACGGGACACCATCCATTTCTCGAATGCCCCTTCGGAACGGCGTCCGCCGTAGGCGCCGAGGAAATTCACGGTGATCTCACCGTCGTCTTCCACGGTGAAAATGGCGTCGCCAACCTTGGATTTTGGCATCACGATGGCATGCTTCTCCACGAGAGCCAGCAAGCGCTCGACCTGCTCCCGCTCCAACCGAGTCCCGTCCATCGGCTGTGCCCAGTAAATTTCCTCAGCCAGATTCTTCCGCATCAGAGCACTCCTTCCACGAGTAGAGGGGACGCGCCCTCACGTAGCGCCTTCTCGATGTCTTGTATGCGACCGACCAGCGCGTTGTGCGTCGCTAGAGCCTGCTCCATAGTGTCTGAGTAGAGCTCGCCGTCCTCACCTGCAAGAACATGCAGCACCCGTTCCGGCAGTTGCACGCCGCGCAGCTTGTGGACCCACACCGGCTCGGCATGGCGGCCATATTTCATGGTTCCGACCCACTTGCTGATGACAAACCCGCCCGCCGCACTGTCCTTCATTGGTTGGGCATCGGGGCTTGCCATGAGTTCGCGGTACTGGGACTCCGTTATTACTTCACCGTCGAAATTTACGAAGTCAAAGCTCAATCAGGTCACACCTTCCTTGATCGTTTCGGTCGCACCATGGGGAGTTCTACGATGCAGGCTTCACACGCAGACGTGGCATGAGGTTGACCGACGTCGTGCTTGTCCACGTGCTCAGTTTTCAGCACGGCGGGCAGGTCGTAGATCACCCGGCGGCGACGTTCGAAGCGACACAGCTCGCAGTCCTCATGGGCTGTTTCAGAGTCGTGCAGACGCCGCAGCTTGGGATCAAGACGAGCGTTGATCGTGTACGCCCAAGCGGGGCCTTCTGCGTCCACGACGAGACCGCGCAGCTCCCACACGGCAGCTTCCTCGGGCTCACCGGGCACAACGTCGATGCCATCGGGAGCATCAATCGGCACGGGACAACCACACGGCAAGAGATCGGACTCCTCGACAATGATCATCGTCAACGGTGGCCCGTAGTCCAAAGCCTCGTCACCCAGTTCGATCTCCCCACCGTCGGCGCCGCCACCATAAAGCACCCCGCGCGCCAGCCGGGGAGTATGCCGGACCACAGTGTGCACGCGATCACTTCCCGGGAAGTAAAGCCGCGCGTCAAAATGCTCGCGCGTCACTTCGCTCCAGCCGGTTGCGAACAGTTTCGCCATGAGTGCATACTTCATCGACTCGATTACCGGCTCCATGGCCCGCTGCACCGATTCCTCGTCGCACGCGGGCATCTGCATCGTTGCGACGAGTTGTTCGGGCTGCTGAAAATACATCAGCTAACCGCCTGCCAGCTCCCATCGACGGTCAGCACAAGGACCTCGCCGTCGTGAAAAATGAGATCGGCTTCGAGTGCAGTGTCGATGGTGACCATTCAAGGAGTGTATTAAACCGTGTTGGCAATTAATAGAGGCTCGGTCAAAAACTTGCCGCCGCCGCGCCGCCGCCCCATTGAGCCGATCAGCATGGCGCCGACCGACCCGCGCACAGGGAGGAGCACGGGGAGGGAGGCAAGACTGCGTTCCAAAAACAAGGATGTGGGTATTAGAAACACATCTAAACGTGGGACACCACGCTCCGACCCGGCATATGGGGGGTCTGCCCCGTTTGGGAAGAACCGCCAGAACGCGATTTAAGGGGCTGGAATCCTCGGGGGAGAACTCCAGCCCCCTCAGGGGCGCCGCAAGCGCGGGAGATTAAAGCCCAGCCTCGCCAAACAGCCCTTCCACGCAGCGCATGTTGGCAGTATTCGAGGTGCTCAACGCTGGTCAAACGCCCGAACTTTTTCTCCAAGAACTCCTCGTAGATGGGAGCCGCGAACTCATCAAGGTTCTTTTCAGGCGTCAATGTCAGCACCTTCATCCGCAACTCCAGCAACTTAGCCAGCAGCTTCTCTAGGTCGCGGGACTGCACGATGCGGCGCTCTTCCGCATTGGTAACGGGGTCCATGTCCTATGCCTCCAGTTCCGCGAACAGGCCGCCGTCCACAGCATCCACTGCCACCGGCGCAGGTCTGCAACAACGGGTGCCGGTGGCTCCACGGGTACTTCCACGGGACGCTGGAGCTGCTGCCACGCAAGGTGGTTGACAGCCCTTGCCGCACGGTACGAGGTCATGCCGTCCTTGACCTCGTCGTACGTCAGCAACCCGGCAGCCTCTGCCTCGTTGATCGCCTTGCGACGTGCCCGCAGGTCGTCGAGCTGGTCGAGGTTCGCCTTCAAGGCGTCCCAGCGCTCGGTGCCTGCCAGTTCGATAAGTGATCGTGCTTCCATTGTTCGGTCCTCACTACTGTGTTCATTTACATGGGATGGCTGGTTCCCGTTGGTTGCCCGGTGGAATCGGCGAGTGAGACCGGGGGAGTGCTGTGTCAGTCAGCCAGTGCGGCGATGATGTACCTGATGTCGTCGACCATGTCCGGCGTTATGTACGCGGCGTATCGACTGCCAGCCCACCGGTCTGGCGAGAACGGTGCCTTGTCTTTTGGCGGTGACACCACGCCGTCGGTGTACACCCACGAGACCAAGTCCGGCTGGATGCCCAGACGCTTGCGCAAGTAAGCATCGACCGTCTGACGCTGCCGCAGGTTGGTGAAGACGAAGTGCACTTCCTCGCTCGCCTGCATGTTCTCGGAGTGCCCCCACATCGCCTTGGTGCTGCCCTCACGCAGCCAACGCTCACACGTCCAGTACTGGTGTTTTTTGGATGCGGCCTTGGCGGTCTTGCCGATGCACACGATGTACCGGTAGAACATCTCCAGAATCTGCCGGGTGGTCATAGTGCGCTCTTGGTATGGGCTCGGACTCCTCACGAAGGCAGCCTCGGACAACCTGACGTCCTCATCCCAGCCAGCGAGCTTGAACCACTTTTTCCGGAACCGGTACGCCTCCTCGTCGGTCAGCGCAGTGATGACGTTGATGTGCGGCTGCCGGTGACCGTTGGCATCCACTTTCTTGGACTCCACGTTCCATACGTACGCGAAGCCCAGCTCCTCATCACTGGCGTCATAGCCGACGCGCTTCTTGACCATGTCCCGTCCAAAACGCATCAGCTTTTCGACGGTGGACGACTTCATCTCCGCGCTGACGTACACGCCCGGAGGCCACGTCAGTGACAAGTATCGGGCCTTAACACCCTCGACCTCAGCCACCTGACGCTCAATCGGCTCCGGGTCGATCATCATGATGGAGGTCAGCATGTACTGCATCACACGCGGGGTGTGCCCAGCATTCCCCGTACCCTCAGAACGCTTCGGCTTGCCAGCATTGCGGATCGCCTCGCCCGCACGACGAGCACGGTTCGCTTCCCTCTTGGCTTCGGCCTTGGCAGCCTTCTCCTCCGGTGTCAGGTCCAACACGCTCGGATCATTCGGAGTGTAGGTCCTGACACCACGCGGGCTCATACCGACCAAACCATGGTGCCGCTGGACGGTCTTGGTGGCTGTGCCGTCGTGATCTGTTCCTAGGGCGCTAGGCCTATGTGTGGTGACGTACGAGACGTCATCAAATTGCGTTTCCAATGTCTTGCCCTCACGATTGTTTCGGCGCCCGTTGCTGTTCGGGCGTTGTGCAGATTAGTTGCGGTCGGTTCGCGGAAACCCGGTGTCCGGAACATCAGTGCGATTGCTGACCGTGAGCTCGTGGATGGGGCGAAGCTGTTCCAACCACTCCAGTGCCGGGCGGGGATCGCGGCGACTCTCTTCGAGGTCTACGTCGTACTCCTCTGCTTCGTCCAAGACAGCGTCGAGGCTGCCCATGCGGATCGCTGCGGCACGAAATGCTGACCGGGTGCGCTCTGAGCGGCGGACACGATCGGGGTAGACCGAACGCAACTCGTCGAACGCCTCGTCGAGTTCTTCCTCGGTGAACGGGGCAGGCTCGTCATCGGAGTTGATCTCTGCGACTTCTGTTTTGATGCCCTTGTCGGCCAGTGCTGCTGCCACCAACCCGCGTGCCAACTGGGACGCCTCGGGCTCTGCCTCGTCCTCTGCCGGGGTGGCGTCGACCTTGTGTTCCGGCGCTACGGTGAAGTCTTCTTCGGCGGTCTCCGGGGCGTCTGCGGGCTCTGCTGCATCGGTGTCGGGAACGTCCTGATCGACCTCGTAGCGGACGAGGTAGCCAACGGTGCGGTCACCGTGCCGGACTGCTTCCCACCAGCCGTGGTGGGCGAGCTCGGCTGCTGCTTCCTTGGCGCCTTTGACCCGTGCCAACTTGTAGGCCGGAACAAAGTCCGTGCTGCCTTCTTCTTCCAGCCAGTCAACGATGGCGGCTTGCAGACCGAACGCTGCGAGGGACAAGGACGATGCGGTGAAGATGTTCTTGCTCATGACGTGTGTGCCTTTCAGGGCTAAAGATTTGCTGTGGATGGGTGCTGTCCGGCCGGGGCTCTGAGGCACGTCCGGCCGGACAGCGGTACTGAGGTGATGCATCCGCCTACGGGCGGGTGGAGCGGTCCTTGCGACCACGGGGCGCCGTACCAGCGGGCTCGCGGCGTGCAGTGGTGGGCTGGATGCTGAGCCCTGACCTGAACCGTGCCTTGGAATCCTTAGCGTTGCCGTTCCACTTGCCGATCCGGCTTTCGAACTCGTCTTGGAAAGCGAGCGGATAAACAAATCGATCCACACTGGCCAGCCGGGGATCACCGTGCTGTGTCAGCCAGTTGGCCACCGTCTGCTGGAGGGGAGTCAGCCCGGTCGTGAGAACTGTCATTGTGGACAGAAGTGCCGTAAAATTAGACATGTCAATGCCTTTCATTGAGATAAGGGTTTTGATTTGGCCCATGTGGAGTTGGCGCTCCGGGCCGTTTGGATTGGAACTGACTGGTATCTGTTGGCTCAGGTGCCAGTCAGTCCTTTTTGAAGTGCTGGACTACCCGGCGGCGAATCGTCGACCGGCTCCTGCGGGCGAGCACAAACTGTGAGGTTCCGAGAACTTGCTGGTCGCTTCTACGCTCGCCATAGCGGCCTTCAAGTCGGCCATTTATTTCCCAGAGTCCGTATCCGCTGTCGTCCGTGCGATAGGAGCGTGTGGTGCCGTCCCATCCAGTTACGGACCATGTGTATCCGCGATCGCTGTACCTCGTGATCGGCGAGATATGTACCTCATGCATGTGCGTTTCCTTTCAGGATGTTTAGCGCTTCATTAATCTCGCTGCGGCGTGCTACCAGCTCGTGTGTGGATTTTGCTGCAAGGCGCCGGACTCGTTTGTATCGGCTCAGTTCTTCATGGTGTGTCTCACGCTGTTCCCGCGATCTCTCCTTGCGGCAGATGTTGCAGCTGCCGTTCACGTACGCGTTCTCCAGCGTCACTTCATGTCCTCGCGGACAGATTCTTATACCCATTTACATAACCTCCCTCGGTATGTAGTTTGTAAATATCATTGGCATTTATTGCTGATACGCTACTTACTTATCAAGGTGCGTGCTTCTGATATTTACACTAGTGGAATATTTGCATTAGTTCTTCTGCCGATCCGCGCAAGCAAGCCGATGTAGAGGGGTTACCGATGCTATTCGTCACCATTGTTGGCGGGCTACTTCCCTTATCTGACGCGGAATGCAAATTTGACAATCAGGTGATTTGGGGATGAAAAAATAAACTGGCCAAGGGGTGGCCACCTTGCAATAACGGCAGGAGGTAGTGGCCGTATGTGGCGCGATGGCCCAGCTAGGGTCAGTTCGGGGCTGTCCGGAGAAGGTGTAGGGCATGAGGCGGGTAGTCCAGACGCATATGAAACCTACTCTTAGGTGGTGCGGCCATGCAGGAGGGATCGAGGCTGCATGTTGTCATTCGGTCTAGGAGAAGCGCTGTCGTTGCACTTTTCCGAGTCGCAGAAGGATTTGCTAAATATGTTGGCTGAGCCAGATCTTGAGGCTAAGAAGCGATTTGAGAGCGCCGCTCAAGCGATGCCCAGCGTGGGGCGCAACGCGGCCTTCGTGAAAAGTGCTGTATCGACGCGGTCGGTGAACTGACCGTCCAATCCACGGCAGATCTGAGAATACGACGACAAACGGACACACGCGACTGAGCACTGGTCAAAGCCGTGTTCGCCGCTTCGATGGCACGCTCCCAGGCGTCCGGGGCGGGAAGCTGCAGGTCCATGATCCGGGCCGAGCTGGCCAGCCGCTCCAAGTGCGCCTGCAGCTTGCGCG
>NZ_JBNHGC010000003.1:0-685820 GCF_059090885.1 Arthrobacter sp. Y3223065
GGAAAACGACCGAAGACACTGCACTAAATTCAAACCAGGCTGATAAAACCGCGACACACCACAGGGGCGGCACGCCACGGCACTTTCAACCAATAAATAATTGGTATCAACAAACTTGGCACACTATTGAGTTCTCAAACAACAGGAGCACCCGGCACCAGGACGACCCTCTCAGGCCCTCCATCGCTCCGGAGCAACTTTTCTAACTTACCCGCGCCGGCAGTCCTTGTCAAACTGCCCTGTCCGTTCCTCCCGTTGGCGAGTGCCTTCGGTCGGTTCCGGAGGGGCGGCCTTACCGCCCTGCGCGGCTTTAAACTCTAGCACCGGTCGGCGCGGATGTAAATTCCACTGCCGTTCATCTTTCCGCCACCCGGGGCCGACCACCGACCGACGGCTTCAGGTACACCACCCCCAGCGGGGGCACCCGCAGGGTCGCCGAAGCGGGGCTGTCCTTCCAGCCGCCTTCCACGGCTGTGACGGCACCACCGTTGACGACTCCGGATCCGCCGTATTCGGCCGCGTCGGTGTTCAAGGCCTCGTCCCATTCGCCCGCCCACGGCATGCCGAGCCGGAATCCTTCGTGCGGGGCGCCGGAGAAGTTGGCCACGCAGACCAGCGGGTTTCCCTGCTGGTCCCAGCGGATGAAGGACAGCGTGTTGTGCGCGCCGTCGTTCTCATCGATCCACTGGAAGCCGGCCGGCTCATTGTCGCGCTCGTACAAAGCCGGCGTGGAGCGGTAAATCCCGTTGAGGTTGCGGACCAGGTGCTGCAGCCCCTTGTGCGGAACGTTTTCGGAGAGCCACCAGTCCAACCCATGCTGTTCGGACCATTCGGACTCCTGGCCGAACTCGGTTCCCATGAAAATCAGCTGCTTGCCCGGATGCGCCCATTGGAATGCCAGGTAGGCGCGCAGATTGGCCAGCTGCTGCCAGCGATCGCCCGGCATCTTGCGCAGCATCGACCCCTTACCGTGGACCACTTCGTCATGGCTGATCGGCAGCAGGAAGTTCTCCGTGTAGGCATAGACCATCGAGAAGGTGGCCTTGCCGTGGTGGTACATCCGGTTGACCGGGTCCTCGGCGATGTATTCCAGGGTGTCGTGCATCCAGCCCATGTTCCACTTCAGCCCGAAGCCGAGGCCGCCCGCGCTGGTCGGGCGGGTCACGCCGTCGAACGCGGTGGACTCTTCCGCGATCATGACGATGCCCGGCACCCGCTTGTACGCGGTGGCGTTGACCTCCTGCAGGAAGGAAATGGCCTCCAGGTTTTCGCGGCCGCCATGGATGTTGGGGAACCACTCCCCCTCCTTGCGCGAGTAGTCGCGGTACAGCATGGAGGCCACCGCATCCACGCGGAGTCCGTCGATGTGGAATTCCTCCAGCCAGTACAGCGCGTTCGCGACCAGGAAGTTGCGCACCTCGCGGCGGCCGAAGTCAAAGATCAGCGTGCCCCAATCCGGGTGCTCGCCCAGCCGGGGGTCGCCGTGTTCATACAGCGGCTGGCCATCAAACCGGGCCAGCGCCCACTCGTCCTTGGGGAAGTGCGCCGGCACCCAGTCCAGGATGACGCCGATGCCGGCCTGGTGCAATCGGTCCACCAGGTACTTGAAGTCGTCCGGGTGCCCGAATCGCGAGGTCGGCGCGTAATAGGAGGTGACCTGGTAGCCCCACGATCCTCCGAACGGATGCTCGGCCACGGGCATGAACTCCACGTGCGTGAAGCCCTGCCAACTGACGTATTCGGCGAGCTGGTCGGCCAGCTGCCGGTAGTCCAGCCCCAGCCGCCACGACCCCAGGTGCACCTCGTATACGCTCATCGGCCCGTTGTGCGGGTCGCGGGCGGCACGCCGCTCCATCCATTCCTGGTCGCCGAAGCGGTAGTGCGATTCGACCACGCGGGAACCGGTCAACGGGGAGACCTCGGTCCAGCGGGCCATCGGGTCGGCCTTCTCCCGCCACTGGCCGTCCTGGCCCAGCAACTCGTACTTGTAGACGGCACCCGCCTCGACGCCGGGAATGAACAGTTCCCACACGCCGGATCCGCCCATCGAGCGCATCGCGTGCCGGGCGCCATCCCAGTGGTTGAAGTCGCCCTTGACCCGGACGGCCCGGGCATTCGGCGCCCAGACTGCGAAGCTGGCCCCGGACGTGTCGCCCAGCGCGGAGTTATAGCGCCGCACGTGGGAACCGAGCGCGCTCCAGAGGGTCTCATGCCGGCCCTCACCGATCAGGTGCAGGTCGATTTCGCCCAGGCTGGGCAGATAGTGGTATGGGTCGTCGCTGATGGCGGGTGCACCGCCGTCGTACGCTACCTCGAGGCGGTAATCCGGAACGCGTCCCGGATCGTCGGCCGGAAAGACCGCCACCCAGATGCCCTCGTGCTCGTGTTCCATCGGCACGCGCAGGGACGGCGTGATCACGGTGACGGAATCGGCCAGCGGGCGCCGGGTGCGGACCGTGACGTGTCCGTGGTCGTCCAGGTGGGCGCCGAGGACGGCGTGCGGCTGGTGGTAGGACCCGTGCGCGACGGCGGAGAGCACCTCCTGCTCGACATGCACCGGGGTGCCGGATCGGCTGCCCGCCGGCGATGCCGGCCCGGGCCGGGACGGCTCCGTGGCGGTGGAGTGCACGGGACGGGCCCGCCGACCGGAACCGGTGGCCGCGCCGGAGGTGTTGGCGGCGGCGGTGGTTCCGGCCGCGGCTGCGCCGGCGGCGGCGAAAGTCCCGCCGTTGCCCGCGGCCTGGTCCCGGTTGCCGGCTCCGGGCCGGTTGCCGGTGCCCGCGGCAACCTTGTCCTTGTTGCCGGTCCCGACCGGGGTGCCGGCTCCCGCCAGCGGTGCCAGCGCCTCGCGGACCCCGCGGACCGGCACCTGCACCCAGCGCGGGCGGTTGCGCTGTTCGTACACGACTTCGTAGAGGGCCTTGTCCAGGAGCAGCGCCCGGAAGAGCGTGGACGACGTGTCCACCGGCTCGCCCGTCCCTTCCCGGTAGCCGTCCAGGAACGCGGAGCTGGCCTGCGCCGCCCAGTTGTCGGCGGCGGCGCCGGCTGCATCGTCGGGCTCCGCGAGCCGGGCAACGCCGGCGGCGTAATCGAACGAGCGCAGCATCCCCACCACATCGCGCAGCGGCACGTCGTCGGTGCCGCGCTCCCCCATGGGCCGCAGCGGCTCGCCCTCGAAGTCAAGCACCACCCAGCCCCGCTGTGCCGAGAACAGCACCTGGCCCAAGTGGTAGTCGCCGTGGATCCGCTGCAGCTCCGGCAGCTCAGTCACCTGGTCCAGCCGGTCCAGCAGTTCCTGCACCGCGTCGTCCAGGGGCCCCACGGACGCACCCGCCTGGGCCCAGCCCCAGCGGATCCGTTCCGCCAGCGCGGTCTTGAAAGCGTCGACGGCCTTGGCATCCGCCGGGTAGGCGCCGGCCGCGTCGCGCAGGCTGCGGTGGATCCGTCCGGTGACGGCTCCAAGCTCGCGGGCCTGGGAGCTGAAGTCCGTGCCGTCCAGGGCGGAGCCCGACGCGGTGCGCCAGGCATCCTGGCTGTCCGGAATGAATTCCCGCAGCACGCTCAGGTGGCCGGTATCCCACAGGCGGTCGCTGCCGTCGTTGTCCTGTCCGGGAGTGTGCCACCCGCCGGTGACCCACCCGTAGGTGACCGGGACTTCACGGCATCCGGCCTCCGTGAGCAGCACGCCGACTTCGACGTCCGGATTGGTGCCGGCTTCCAACACCCGGAAGAACTTCACGATCAGCGGGCCTTGGTCGGACTCCACCACCACCGAAGTGTTCGACTGCTCACCCAGCAGCACGGAGGCCTGCAGCCCGGTGGTGAACTCCGGCCAGGATTCGAACCCGGCCCCGGCGTGGCCCCGGGTATGCCCGTCGCCGGTCACCAGCTGCCGCCGCATCAGCTCCAGCCAGGCGGCCACGAACACCGGGTCGTGGGCGCCGTCGTAGATCCAGCGCTCCCCGGAATCGCCCGCAGCACCGCCGGCCGCTTCCGCGGCGGCGCCCGCGCGGTCGTCCGCCCCGGCGGTCTCGCCCTCGTGGCTGGTTGCCGCCCAGGTGTCCTCGGTGCCCTGCTGCGCGCGCCCCAGCAGGGCCGCCTCACCACCGGCCATGGGCTCCCGGCGGTAGCTCAGCGGCACGTTGACCACGTGGACTGCGTCGGCGGTGTGCACGGCCACGATGTGCACTTCCAGTCCCACCGCTCCGGCCGGGTCCTGCAACCGGATGCCGCCCAGCCGGTGCAGGACCGACTCTTGGCCCTTGGCGGGGAACCAGCGCTGGACGGGCAGCCACTGGTGCAGCAGTTCGGGAAGGCTCGGCGTGATTTCAGGCATGTGTTGCCACCTCTGTTCCTTCAGTCGCGGGTTTGATGACTGGGAGTGTCTCGGTCTGTGGAGATGCCAGGTTGGACGCGGCCGAACGCAGCCGCAACCAGAAGAAGTCGTGGCTGCCCAGCGTCAGCGTGAGCTGGCCGGCGTCGTCAAAGGCGGGGAACGGGACGCCTCCGAACGTGTCGCGCAGACCGCGGCCAGCGAATTCGGGCAGCCGCAGCGGTGCCGCCACGGGGTGCTGGGACAGGTTGAACACGCACAGCAGCACCTCTTTCTCCAGGCCCTCGGCATTGCCCTCCGGCACTTCCCGCAAAAAGGCCAGCACCGATTCCGAGTCCACCGGCACGTTCCGGTAGGTACCCAGGCCGAAGGCGGGATGGGCCTTGCGGACCGCGAGCATCTGGCGCACCCAGTGCAGCAGCGAGCTGTTGTGCGCCAACTGCGCCTCAACGTTGACGTAGTTGTAGTGGTAGACCAGCGACTGCACCACCGGCAGGTACAGCTTGCCGGGGTCCGCGGTGGAGAACCCGGCGTTGCGGTCGGGGTTCCACTGCATCGGCGTGCGGGAGGCATCGCGGTCTTCGAGCCAGATGTTGTCGCCCATGCCGATCTCGTCCCCGTAATAAAGGAACGGGCTGCCCGGCAGCGACAGCAGCAGCGCGTGAATCAGTTCGATCTCGGCGCGCGAGTTGTCCAGCAGCGGGGCCAGGCGGCGGCGGATTCCGATGTTGGACCGCATCCGGGAATCCGGTGCGTACCAGCCGAACATCGCCTCACGCTCTTCGCGGGTGACCATTTCCAGTGTCAGTTCGTCGTGGTTGCGCAGGAAGGTTCCCCACTGCGCTCCGGCCGGGATGGCAGGTGTTTGCTCCATGGTGGCAATGATCGGGGCGGCCTTTTGGTCCCGGAGGGCGTAATACAGCCGGGGCATGATCGGGAAGTGGAAGGCCATATGGCATTCGGGGCGCAGCCCGCCGTCGCCGTCCGGCTGGCCGAAGTATTCCACCACCTCGTGCGGCAGCTGGTTGGCTTCGGCGATGATCACGCGGCCGGGGTATTCCGTGTCCACCAGTGCGCGCAGGTCCTGCAGGAAGGCGTGCGTGGCGGGCAGGTTTTCGCAGTTGGTCCCGTCTTCCTCGAACAGGTACGGGATGGCGTCCGCGCGAAAACCGTCAATCCCCTGGTCCAGCCAGAACCGTACGACGTCGAACAGTGCCTCGATCACCCTGGGGTTTTCGAAGTTCAGGTCCGGCTGGTGGCTGAAGAAGCGGTGCCAGTAGAACTGACGGCGGATCGGGTCGAACGCCCAGTTGGAATCCTCGCTGTCCACGAAGATGATCCGCGCGTCCTGGTATTTCTCGTCGGTGTCGGACCAGACATAGAAGTCTCCGTACGGCCCCTCCGGGTCCCGCCGGGACTGTTCGAACCAGTCGTGCTTGTCCGACGTGTGGTTTATCGGCAGGTCGATGATCACCCGGACTCCGCGGGCATGTGCCTCGGCCACCAGGCGCTTGAAGTCGCCGATGGTGCCGAACTCGTCCAGCACGTCGAAGTAGTTCGCGACGTCGTATCCACCGTCGCGCAACGGGGAGGTGAAGAACGGCGGAATCCACAGGCAGTCGACGCCCAGCCACTGCAGGTAGTCGAGCTTGTCGATCAGCCCGGAGAAGTCTCCGGATCCGTCCCCGTTGGAGTCCGCGAAGCCCCGCAACAGCACCTCGTAAAACACTGCCTTGCGGTACCAGTGCGGGTCATGCGGCAGCCCCGGAGCGTGCAGCTGGAAGGGGCTGGCCATCAGCGGTTCCTTCGGATGTGCAGGATGTGGGCGGGTTCCACGTGTGCGTCCAGCCGCACATAGTTGTGTTCGCCCCAGCGCCAGCTCTGCCCGCTGAGCAGGTCGTCCACCCAGAACGTGCCGTCGTCGTTGAAGTCCTCGTCCCGCAGCCCCAGCGCCGCCAGATCCAGCGAGACCGTCGACTCGCGCGCGCTGTGCGGGTCCACGTTGACGACGACGATGATCGTGTCCCGCCCGCCGCCGTGGCCTTGGGGCAGGTGCGCCTTGTGCTTGGAGTACACCACCGTGGCCGGGTCGGTGCTGCGGTGCACGGTGAGGTTGCCCAGGTCCCCCAGCGCCGGGTGGGCCCGCCGGATGGTGTTCAGCCGGGTCAGGTACGGCGCGAGCGAGCGTCCCTCGGCCTCCGCGGCGGCGAAGTCGCGGGCCTTGTACTCGTACTTTTCGTTGTCGATGTATTCCTCGGCGCCCGGCCGGGCCACGTGCTCGTACAGTTCGAAACCGGCGTACACGCCCCAGAGCGGGCTGGCCGTGGCCGCCAGCACCGCCCGGACCTTGAACGCGGCGGGGCCGCCGTACTGCAGGTACTCGGTGAGGATGTCAGGGGTGTTGACGAAGAAGTTTGGCCGGAAGAACGGTGCCGTCTCGTGGCTGACTTCGGTGAAATACTCTTCGATCTCTTCCTTGGTGTTGCGCCAGGTGAAGTAGCTGTAGGACTGCTGGAAGCCGGCGCGGCCCAGCGCGTGCATCATGGCCGGGCGGGTGAAAGCCTCGGCCAGGAAGACCACCTCCGGGTGGTCGCGGTTCACCGTTCCGATCAGCCATTCCCAGAACCACAAGGGCTTGGTGTGCGGGTTGTCCACCCGGAAGATTTTGACTCCGTGCGAGATCCACAGCTTCACGATCCGCAGGACCTCTTCGGAAAGGCCGCGCGGGTCGTTATCGAAATTCAGCGGATAGATGTCCTGGTATTTCTTCGGCGGATTCTCCGCGTAGGCAATCGTGCCGTCGGCACGGGTGGTGAACCATTCGGGATGCTCGGTGGCCCACGGGTGGTCCGGGGCGGCCTGCAGGGCCAGGTCCAGGGCCACCTCCATGCCGAGCGCCTCGGCAGCGGCCACAAAGGCGTCGAACTGCTCGAATCCGCCCAGGTCGGGGTGGATGGCGTCGTGCCCGCCGTCCTTGGATCCGATGGCCCAGGGCGATCCGGGGTCGCCGGGACCGGCGGTCAGCGTGTTGTTCGGCCCCTTGCGGTTGACCTCGCCGATCGGGTGGATCGGCGGCAGGTACACCACGTCGAAGCCCATGGCGGCAACGGCCGGAAGCCGCTCGGCCGCCGTCGTAAAGTCGCCGGACGTCCAGGTCCCGTCCGCCGGGTTGTAGTGTGCACCCTCGGAGCGCGGGAAGAATTCGTACCAGGCGCCGCGGCCGGCCCGTTCACGCTCCACCAGGATGGGGTACTGCTTCGAGGGGCTGACCAGGCTGCGGATCGGGTGGCTGTTCACGGCGTCCAGCACGGCGTTCGAGGTTCCGGCGGCCAAACGTTCCTGCACGGCGAGCGATTCGTCGCCGAGCGCGGCGGCAGCATCGCGCAACACCTGCGCATTGCCTTCCGGCCGCCCGCCCTGCCCAGCGGCCTGGTCCAGCAGCAGCCGGCCCTCGGCGAGCATGAGTTCCACGTCCACGCCGGCGGCAATCTTCACCTCGGCGTTGTGCCGCCAGGTGGCGTAATTGTCTCCCCAGCCTTCGACGTGGAAGGTCCACAGGCCGGTGCCGGTGGGCCGGAGCGTGCCGTGCCAGCGGTCGGTGCCGGGCGCGCCCGGCGAGAGTCTTGCCCGCTGGACGGGCTGGCCGTCCGGGTCGAACAACACCGCGGTGGCGCCGATCTTGTCGTGCCCCTCGCGGAAGACGGTAGCGGCTACCTCTATGTCCTCGCCCGGGATCGCCTTGGCCGGAAACTCGCCGCCGCCGACGACGGGCCAGACGTCGACAACCGGTATCCGGCCAAACTTCAGGCGCGCGGCTGGCTGGGTTGTACTGTGCTCCTGCATCGAAGTCGTCACAAGACAGACGTTAGCGAGATTCCTTCCCGATTGCGAAGGACCCTTACCCCTTGCGACCGTGTTGACGGCCAGTTCGGCGGGCATTCACCCGCCGGCCATCACCGGCGCAGGGATGTGCGCTAGCCTAGGCCGGGTGAAGGCAATCCGCAGATTTACTGTCCGAACTGTCCTCCCCGAGAGCATTGCTCCGTTGGCCCGCTTGGCGGGCAACCTCCGCTGGTCCTGGCACCGGCCCACCCAGCAGCTGTTTGAACAGCTGGATCCGCAGGCCTGGGCCGAGGTGCGCGAGGATCCCGTCGCCCTGCTGGGCTCCTTCACCCGGGAACGGCTGCGCGCGCTGGCCGACGACCGGGACGTGGTGGCGCGGGTGCGCGAGCTGGACGCCGACCTGGAGCAGTATCTGGCCGAGGACCGCTGGTACCAGACGCTGGGAGCGGACGCACCGGCGTCGATCGCTTACTTCTCCCCCGAGTACGGCGTCTCCCATGTGCTTCCGCAGTACTCCGGCGGCCTGGGCATCCTGGCCGGCGACCATCTGAAGGCCGCCTCCGATCTGGGCGTGCCGCTGGTGGGCGTGGGCCTGCTCTACGCCGCCGGCTACTTCATGCAGTCGCTGAGCCGCGATGCCTGGCAGCAGGAGACCTACCCCGTGCTGGACCCGGACGGTTTGCCGTTGACGCTGCTGCGCGAGGCGGACGGGCAGCCGGCCCAGGTCACGCTGCCGCTGCCGAACGGGCGCAGGCTCGGCGCCTACATCTGGCGCGCCGACGTGGGCCGGGTGCCGCTGCTGCTGCTGGATTCCAACATCCCGGGCAACGACGAGGCCGCCCGCGGCATCACCGACCGGCTGTACGGCGGAGGCGGCGACCACCGCCTGCAGCAGGAGCTGCTGCTGGGCATGGGCGGTGTGAAGGCGCTGCGCATCCACCAGCGGCTCACCGGTGCCCCGGCCCCGGAGGTCTACCACACCAACGAAGGGCACGCGGGCTTCCTGGGGATCGAACGCATCCAGGAGCTGGCGGCCGCCGGGTTGACGTGGGACGAGGCATTGGCGGCAGGCCGCGCCAACACCGTGTTCACCACGCACACGCCGGTGCCCGCGGGCATCGACCGGTTCGACAAGGCACAGATCCAGCACTTCTTCAGTGCGGGCCTGGCCCCGGATGTACCCACCGCCAAGATCCTGGAACTCGGGGACGAGAATTACGACGGCGGAGATCCGTCCAAGTTCAATATGGCCGTGATGGGCCTGCGGCTGGCGCAGCGGGCCAACGGCGTGGCCAAGCTGCACGGTGTGGTCTCCCGCGGCATGTTCTCGGGGCTCTGGCCGGGCTTCGACCAGGAGGAAGTGCCGATCAGCTCGGTCACCAACGGCGTGCATGTGCCGACCTGGGTGGATCCCCGGATCGCGGAGTTCGCGCGGTCGGCGTTCGGCGACGAGACGGTCATCGCCCGCCAGTGGGACCGCGTTTACGACGTGTCCGACGAGGACATCTGGGCGCTGCGCCGGAGCCTGCGGACGGCCCTGATCGAGGATGTCCGCCGCCGGCTGCGTGCCTCCTGGAAGAAGCGGGGGGCCGCGGATGCGGAGCTGGCGTGGACCGACGCCGTGCTGGACCCGGACGTACTGACCATCGGTTTCGCCCGCCGGGTGCCGACCTACAAGCGGCTGACCCTGATGCTGCGCGATCCGGCCCGGCTCAAGGCGTTGCTGCTGCACCCGGAACGGCCGGTCCAGCTGGTCATCGCGGGCAAGTCCCACCCGGCGGACGAACAGGGCAAGCGGATGATCCAGGACCTGGTCCGCTTCACCGACGACCCCGAGGTGCGGCACCGGATCGTGTTCCTGCCCAACTACGACATCGCCATGGCGCGCACGCTCTTCCCGGGCTGCGATGTTTGGCTGAACAACCCCCTGCGCCCGCTGGAGGCCTGCGGGACGTCCGGCATGAAGGCCGCGATCAACGGCGGACTGAATCTCTCCGTGCTGGACGGCTGGTGGGACGAGATGTACGACGGCGACAACGGCTGGGCGATTCCGACGGCGAACCCTTCCACCGGCCCCCGGACGGCCGACATGTTCACCCCCGACGAGCGCGACGATATTGAAGCCGCCGCACTCTACGACCTCATTGAGCACCACGTGGCACCCCGTTTCTATGCCGCCGAGGTCTCCGAAGGCGCAGGCGCTGCCGGGCCGTCCGAGCCGGTGGCGAACGATACCGTCCCGCACCAGTGGATCGCGATGATCAAACACACGCTGGCCAATCTGGGACCGGCGGTTTCCGCCGAACGGATGCTGCACGACTACGTGGAGCAGCTCTACCGTCCGGCCTGGGCATCCGGCAGGACGGCCCGGGCGGACGATTTTGCGGCGGCGAAGGAACTGGCGGCATGGACCAGCCGGGTCCACGCCGCTTGGGACGACGTGTCGGTGGAGCACGTGGACTCGATGGGCATCACGGACGAGCCGCAGATCGGCGAGTCGCTGACGGTCAATGCCTACGTCCGGCTCGGATCCCTGGCGCCGGACAGCGTCACCGTCCAGGTGGTGCACGGCCAGGTCACCGAAAACGACGACCTCGCGCAGACCTCCAGCGACGAACTGGCCGTCAGCGACCAGTTGGGCGACGGCCGTTATCTCTTCACCGGCCCGGTGACCATCGACCGGTCCGGGTCGTTCGGGTACAGCGTGCGGGTGCTGCCCAAGCACCCGGCGCTGGCGAACCAGGCCGAACTCGGTTTGGTTTCCAACGCCACCGGCTGAGCCACGCCAACGTCGCCCCCGACGCCGCTCGCGTCCGCCGCCGGCGCGAGCGGCGTTCGGGGAGGGCCGCGGAACGGCTGAAACGTCACTATCCGGCAGTTTGTTTAATTCCGCTAAAGACCGCACGTTCATGCCGATTTCGAGCGGAAATAAGCGCCTTCGTACGTCCTTCTGTGTGTCTCACCCCTTTATTATCAGCATGCTGACTAATAGCATGAGGGTGTTCCGTCCGAACGGACTACGAAGGAGGCGAACATGGGCACGAGCACCGACCGGGAGGCACCACCGCCGGACCACGAGGACAAGCCGCAGCAGCCGCAGCAGGTAAAGAAGGCTTCGTGGAAGTACATCCTCCGCAAGACCATTCGGGAATTTTCCGATGACAACTGCACCGATCTTGCGGCGGCACTGACGTACTACGCAGTGCTGTCCCTGTTCCCCGGCCTGCTGGCGTTGGTTTCCATCCTGGGGCTCGTTGGACAGGCGGAACAGACCACCAACGCCATGATGAGCATGCTCGGGCAGGTAGCACCGGCCCAGGCAGTGGAGGTCATCCAACAGCCAATCCAACAACTGGCCAGCGCCCCGGGAGCCGGGCTCGCGTTCGTCGTCGGCCTGGTCGGTGCCCTCTGGTCGGCCTCCGGCTACGTCAACGCCTTCGCCCGGGCCATGAACCGGATTTACGAGGTCGAGGAAGGCCGGCCGTTCTGGGTACTTCGCCCGGTGATGCTGCTGATCACCGTCGTGGTGCTGCTGCTGGCCGTGCTGACGCTGCTGATGCTGGTGGTGTCCGGCCCGATTGCGGAGGCGATCGGATCGGTGATCGGACTCGGCGAGGCGGCGGTGACCGCCTGGAACATCGCCAAATGGCCGGTCGTCGTCATCTTCGCCGTGGTGATCGTGGCCGTGTTGTACTACGCGACGCCCAACGTGAAGCAGCCAAAGTTCCGCTGGATGAGCCTTGGCGCCCTCCTGGCGCTGATTGTGCTGGCCCTGGCGACCCTTGGCTTCGCCTTCTACGTAGCCAACTTCGGCAACTACAACGCGACCTACGGAGCCATCGGCGGCGTGATCGTCCTGCTGCTGTGGTTCTGGCTGGCGAACCTCGCCCTGCTGTTCGGCGCGGAGTTTGATGCCGAGACGGAACGCGGCCGCGAACTGCAGGCCGGCATGGCTGCCGAAGAAAACATCCAACTGCCGGTCCGCGATAGCCGCAAGATCGACAAGAAGGCTGAGAAGGAAGAGGAGGACATTACACGGGGGCGCGATCTGCGCCGCAAGTTCGCGCATTCCGAGGAGGAATCCCGTGACAGTAGTTGATCAAGATCAGGACTGACAGGAAGAACCCGACAAGGAAAAGGAATTGCCATGACCACGAATCCACATTCCGGCAGTTACGACGAGGGCGCTCCCGTTTACCCGACAGGGGGCACGGCCGTCCCGCCACCCTCGAATCCCCCGTCCACCGGCCAGTCCAAGAGCGAGACAGCCAAGACCGAGGCGAGGGAAGTGGGGCGCGAAGGAGCCGAAGCGGGCCAGCAGGTTGCCGAGACTGCCAAGGACGAGGTTAAGCACGTAGCGCACGAAGCCAAGGAAAAGGCCCGCAACCTGATGTCAGAAATGGGCGATGGCATTCACAGCCAGGCCAACACGCAGCAGCAGCGCGTGGCTTCGGGGCTGCGGTCGATCGGGGAGGAGCTCAACTCCATGGCCCACAACTCCGAGCAGTCCGGGCCGGCGACCCGGTTGGTCGGCCAGGTGGCAGGCCGAGCCGACTCCGTCGCGGGGTGGCTGGAGAACCGCGATCCGGGATCGCTGCTCGACGAGGTCAAGCGTTTTGCCCGGCGCCGTCCCGGTGCCTTCCTTGCGATCGCGGCAGGAGCCGGCGTCCTGGCCGGGCGGCTGACCAAGGGGCTCACCGCCGACAGCGGATCAGCCAGCGGCTCCATGACGGGCAGGCAAGTGGGCACGCACCGTGCCACCACCGGTTCGGTCTATGGCACGGCCGGGGCCGGCAGCTATGAAGCCCAAAGCGCCGAAGGTTTTGCGGCGCCCGGGGCGCAGACTGGTTCCGCCCTCGGCGGTGCACCGGCACAGCCTGAAACCACCTACCCCGTGGGCGAACCGCCCGTCGGGGGCCGCGGCACCGCGATCCCGGAGCGGAACCCCTATGAGGACGGAGGGACTCGATGAGTCACCAGCAAGTGCCCGGTGCGGATTCCGGCGAACCTACGCGGGTGCCCGGCCAGGATGCCGCCCAACCTACCCGGGCGGAAATTAAGGCCGAAAACGAATCCTTGGGCGACCTGCTCAGCCAGGTGAGCACGGACATCTCCGTCCTGATGCGCCAGGAACTGGAGCTGGCGAAGGCCGAGCTCAAGGAGACCGGCACCAAGGCCGGCAAGGGGGCAGGCATGCTGGGTGGAGCCGGCGTGGCCGGCCACTTCGTCCTCCTGTTCCTGTCCCTGGCCCTGTGGGCGCTCATCGCCGACGGGATCGGGTGGGCCTGGTCCGGCCTGATTGTGGCAGTCCTCTGGGCCATCATCGCTGCCATTCTCTATTCGCTCGGCCGCAAGCAGCTGAAGACGGTCGAAGGGATGCCCCAGACCACCGAGTCAGTAAAGCAGATTCCGGAAACATTGAAGCCAAGTGAGGAAGCGCTATGAGCCAGTCACCCGAAGAAATCCGAGCCGACATCGAACGCACCCGCGCCCGGCTGGGCACGGACGTCGACGCCGTGGCGGAGAAAGCGTCGCCGTCGAACATCGTCCACCGGCAGACGGACAGAGTGAAGGATTCCGTGGGCCGCGTCAAGGATAAGATCATGGGCGCCGCTGACGACGCCACCGGCGGCACCCGCTCCATGATGCACGACGCCGGCGAAATGGCCAGCGACGCCCCGCACCAGCTCGCCCGCAAGACCGAGGGCAACCCGGTAGCAGCCGGCCTGATCGCCTTCGGCGCCGGCTGGTTGCTGTCCTCGCTGTTCCCGGCCAGCCGGGTGGAGCAGCAGGCAGCCGACAAGGTCAAGGAACAGGCCGAACCGGTGGTGCAGGAAGTCAAGGACTCCGCCCGCCAGGTGGCCCAGGACATGAAGGAGCCGGCCCGCGAGGCAGCCGAAGACCTGAAGTCTTCGGCCCAGGACTCGGCGGGCAGGGTGAAGTCCGAAGGAACGTCCGCCGCCGAGGATGTGAAGCAGCGGGCACAGGAGGCCCGCGGCAACGTGCAGGATCCGCCCCGGCAGATCTAGGCCCTTCGTCCACGCTGCCTGACGGCCAGCATGCCGGCGCCGGGAGAGCCCTTGAGGCACTCCCGGCGCCGGCGCGTTTGCCTAGGAGCGGTAGATGGAGATGGTGCTCGCGCCAGCCACATCCATGTCGCCGCTGCGGACCTTGGCGCCGTGCCGGTGTTCCCCGTCGTGGGACGTGGTGTAGAGCAGCTCGAAGAGGTGCTTCCCGCCGCGGTGTTTGCCGAAGTCCTGCAGCGACTGCGGGGTGGGCATCACGATTTTCTGCGGCTGGCCTCCGCCGTTGATCACCACCAGTCCGTCGATCATGCCCTGGGGCGACCCCATCAGCAGCTGGACCAGGCGGCAGTCCGGGTTGTTCCAATCATCCGGGGTCATCGGTTCGCCGTCGGCGTTGAACCAGAGCAGGTAGGAACTTTCCGTCCGTGCCGGGTAGTTGTACGGCTGGTGCGCCAGGAAGGACCGGCGGAGTTGGATGAGCCGGCGGGTGGCATCGAACATCCGGTGTTCGCGCTCGTCCAGCTGCCAGTCGGTCCAGGCCAGCTCGTTGTCCTGGCAGTATGCGTTGTTGTTTCCCTGCTGGCTGCGGCCGATCTCGTCGCCGGCGCAGATCATGGGCACCCCGAGCGACAGCAACAGGGTAGCCATCAGGTTCCGGGCGCTCCGGTCCCTGGCGTCGAGGACCTGGCTGTCCCCCGTGTGCCCTTCGATGCCGTGGTTATAGCTGCGGTTATGGTCGTGGCCGTCGCGGTTTTCTTCGCCGTTGCCTTCGTTGTGCTTGCGGTCGTACGACGTCAGGTCGGCCAGTGTGAAGCCGTCATGGGCGGTCACGAAGTTCAGCGAGGCCAGCGCGGTGCGGCCGGAGCCGGCGAACAGTTCGGTGGATCCGGCGAGGCAGCCGGCCAGCCTCGCCACCGTCCCGGCCTGCCGGCCCGCCGCCAGCGCGGCTTGGTCCGCCAGCCAGAAATCGCGGACGGTATCGCGGAAGCGGTCGTTCCAGTCGGTCCACCCTGGCGGGAAGTGCCCCGTCTGCCAGCCGCCGTCGCCCACGTCCCACGGTTCCGAGATCAGCTTGGCTCCCGACAGCACCGAATCGGCGCCGACGGCCACCAGGAACGGGTGGCGGGGATTGAAATGGTTGTTTCCGTCGCGGGCCAGCGACACCGCCAGGTCGAAGCGGAAGCCGTCGATGTGGAACTCCTCCACCCAGTAACGGAGCGAATCGAGGGCCAACTGGATCACGCGCGGCTCGTTGAAGTTCATCGTGTTGCCGCAGCCGGTGGTGTCCAGGTAGTTCCCGTGGCCGTCGTGCCGGTAGTAAACGTGGTCCGCCAGCCCGCGGAAGGAGTAGGTGTCCTGGTCTTTGCCGCCCTCGGCCGTGTGGTTGTAGACCACGTCCAGGATCACCTCGAGGCCGGCGGCGTGCAGCTGCTTGACCATGGTGCGGAACTCGTCCTGCACCGCCCGCGGCCCGTCGGCCTGGGCGGCAGCGGTGGCGTACCCCGGCCAGAGGGCGAAGAAGCCGAGCGTGTTGTAGCCCCAGTAGTTGGCCAGTCCAAGGTTTTGCAGGTGCGGTTCGTCCAGGTGGTAGTGCACCGGCAGCAGCTCCACCGTGGTGATCCCCAGCTCCAGCAGGTACTGGATCATCACCGGGTGGGCAAGGCCGGCGTAGGTACCGCGCAGTTCCTCCGGGATGTCGGGGTGCAGCATCGTCTGGCCCTTGACGTGGCACTCGTAGACCACCGTGTCCCGCCACGGCACGTGCGGGCGGGCGTCGTTCCCCCAGTCGAAACCGCCGGTGACGTACACCGAGCGTAGGACGCCGCCGTCGTCGTCGATGGCACGGCCGTAGGGGTCCAGCAGCAGCTGCCCGGACGCGGGCAGCTCTTCGCCGTGCGGCCAGAAGGCGTACCGGCTGCCGGCCTCCAGACCCTTGACCGTCCCGTGGTGGACGCCGTCGGTGAGTGCCGTCAGCTCGGCGCGCTGCCAGGCGCCTGCAGCGTCCTCGAAGTGCACGTCCATGGTCCCGAACCCCGGGGCGAAGACCGCCACATTCACCGCTCCGGGAATCGGCGGCATGCCCGGGGCGGTGTCGCTGACGCCAAGCGGGAAGGCACGCGAAAGCTGCGCCTGGCGCGCGGGCGGCTCAGGGGAAAGGCTCTTGGCGTGACGGGCCAAAACGGTCCACCTGCTCCTAGCGCGCGCGCTGCCGCGAGATTTCGTACAGGCTGATGCCCACGGCCATGGAGGCGTTGAGCGACTCCATGGCCGAGTCGATCGGGATGGAGACGATCTGGTCGCAGTGTTCGCGGACCAGCCGGGACAGGCCCTTGCCCTCGGAGCCCACCACCAGGCACACCGGCTCGGTGGCCAGCGACAGGTCCGGCAGCGAAACGTCGCCGTCGCCGTCCAGACCGAGCACGAAGATGCCCAGCTGCTGGAATGCCTTGAGCGTATTGGTCAGGTTGCCCGCCTTGGCCACCGGCACGCGCACCGCCGCGCCGGCGCTGGTCTTCCACGCGGAGGCCGTCATCCCGACCGAGCGGCGCTCGGGCACGATCACGCCGTGGCCGCTGAAGGCCGAGGCGGAACGGATGATGGCACCGAGGTTGCGCGGGTCGGTAATGCCGTCCAAGGCAACGAACAGCGGGGCGTTGTTGATGTAGCCCTTCTTGAACTTGGCCATCGTGTCCTCGGCCAGCTCCAGGGCGTCCTGGTAGTCGTACGGCGGGATCTGCAGCACCAGGCCCTGGTGGACGGCGTCATCGGTCATCCGGTCCAGTTCCGGCTTGTGCGATTCGAGCACCGGAATGCCGCGTTCGGCGGCGATCTTCAGGGATTCCCTGACGCGGTCGTCCATCTCGATCCGGACTCCGACGTGCAGTGCCTTGGCGGGGACGCCGGCGCGCAGGGCTTCCACCACGGAGTTGCGTCCGGTCACCATCTCGCCGGCGGACTTGCCGCGGCGGGGGGCCGTGCCGCGCTGGCCGCCCGGGCGCTTGGCGGCCGAGCGTTCGGAGAGCTGCTTGGTGCGGTACGCCTTGTGGTACGGGCGGTCTTCGGCCTTCGGGGTCGGCCCCTTGCCTTCGAGCGCTTTGCGCCCGTGTCCGCCGGTTCCGGCGGTGGGTCCCTTTTTGGACTTGCGCACCGCTCCGGGGCGAGGTTTGTTGGCCATCGAAAAACTACCTTTGTGTTGGGGAAGATACGTTCCCACGTGCGGCACACCGGCTGTGCGCGGCAAGCCCGACGGGAATCGTCTGCTTTAAAGGGTACCGCCCCACGGTGCGGGCTGCCGTCAGCCGAGACTCCAGCTGGCGCCCTCGGGCGAATCCTCCACCACGATCCCGGCGGCCGCCAGGGTGTCGCGGATGGCATCGGCGCGGGCCCAGTCCTTGGCCTCGCGGGCCAGCCGGCGTTCCTCCAGCTGGGCGCCCACCAGCACGTCCAACGCCTGGTGGGCCGCGGGGTCCGCGCCGCCGCTGCTCCAGTGCGGATCCAGCGGATTGATGTACAGCACGTCGGTCATCGCCATGACCTGGTGCAGCGCGCGGGTGGCCGCCTCCTTGTCCCTGGTGTCCAGCGCGGTGTTGCCGGCACGGACCGTATCGTGGACCACGGCCAGCGCCTGCGGCACGTTCAGGTCGTCGTCCATGGCCGCGGCAAAGGCCTCCGGCACGCGTTCCGTCACCACGAACCCGAACTGCTCGCCGTAGAGGAACTTCAGCGCCCGCTGCAGGAACCCCTCGATCCGCTCCACCGCGGAACCGGCCTCCGCCAGCGACCCGGGGTTGTAGTCGAGCGCGGACCGGTACTGCGCCTGGCCCAGGTAGTAGCGGACCACCAGCGGCCTGGCGTCCTGAAGCATTTGCGCCGGGGTGATGATGTTGCCGATGGACTTGGACATCTTCTCGCCCTCGAAGGTGACCATGCCGTTGTGCATCCAGAAGTTGGCGAAACCGTGCCCGGCGGCCCGTGACTGCGCCACCTCGTTCTCGTGGTGCGGGAACCGCAGGTCCAGCCCGCCGCCGTGGATGTCGAATTCGGTGCCCAGATACTTGGTGACCATGGCCGAGCACTCCAGATGCCAGCCCGGCCGGCCTGCTCCCCACGGGCTGGACCAACTGGCGGTCTCCGGCTCGCCGTCCTTGTGCCCCTTCCAGAGCGCGAAGTCGCGCGGGTCCTTCTTGCCGCGCGGGCCGGCGTCGGGCGCCGCCTGCATGTCCTCGATCCGCTGATGCGTCAGCGAGCCGTATTCCGGCCACGAGCGCACATCGAAGTAGACGTCGCCGGAATCGTCCAGCGCCGGGTAGGCGTGGCCGCGGTCGATCAGCTGCTGGATCAGGCGGTGCATTTCCGGGATGTGGCCGGTGGCACGCGGTTCGTAGGTGGGCCGTTCCACGCCCAGGATGTCGTAGGCCTTGGCGAATTCCTGCTCGTAGCGGTAGGCCAGCGCCCACCACGGCTCGTTCGGCACCGGCACCATCGGGTCTTCGGCCGCATCGGGGCGGAAGGATTCGGCGGACTTGACCAGGATCTTGTCGTCGATGTCCGTCACGTTGCGCACCACCGTGACGTCATAGCCGCTGTAGCGCAGCCAGCGGGTGAGCTGGTCGAACGCGATGGCCGAGCGGATATGGCCGACGTGCGGGTCGCCCTGCACCGTGGCTCCGCAGTAGTAGAGCCCGACCTTGCCCGGGGCCAGCGGGACGAAGTCGCGTACTTGCGCGGTGGCGGTGTCATAGAATCTCAGGCTCACCGCTCTAGCCTAGCGGCGGCCGCCGTGCCGGTGCGAACCGCTGCACGTGCGCAGCGCACTCCGTTTGGGGCACCTGCTCCGGTTATTTTACGGAGCAGGCACCCGAAGTGGAGCGCGGCGCAGCAACTCGGCCTAACCACTCGGTCCATCGGCGGCACACCCGCATGCGGGGCAGGGCAAGCTCGGGCGCTGCCCTCTCCTAGCGCATGGGAACGACGACGGCGGTGGCCACCGCCGCGATCCCCTCGCCGCGGCCGGTGAATCCCAGCCCGTCGCTGGTGGTCGCCGAAACACTGACCGGCGCCCCGGCCGCCTCGCTGAGCACCGCCTCGGATTCGGGCCGGCGCGGCCCGAACTTGGGGCGGTTGCAGACCAGCTGGACCGCGATATTGCCGATCTCGAACCCCGCCTCGCGGACGATCCGGGCGGCTTCGGACAGCAGCCGGACACCGGAGGCGTCCGCATACTCCGGACGGTCGGTGCCGAAGTGCGTGCCCAGGTCCCCGATGCCGGCCGCGGAGAACAGCGAGTCCGCGGCGGCGTGCGCGGCAGCGTCGCCGTCGGAATGACCGGCCAGGCCCCGTTCCCCCTCCCACAGCAGGCCGCCCAGCCACAGCGGCTGCGGGTCGGATTCCGGGGCGAAAGCGTGGACGTCCACGCCGATTCCGGTGCGCGGGAGGGGATACGGGAATTCGGGCACGGTCAGCCTTCCAGGACGGGTCGGGGCTGGCCGGCGGCCAGCAGGGCCTCCGCCACGGCCAGATCCAGCGGCGTAGTGATCTTCAGGGCCCGCGCGGAGCCCGGCACCAGCATCACTTCGATGCCGTGGCGCTCCATCAACAGGGCTTCGTCGGTAATGGCCGCGGCCTCCTCGGGGGCCATGCCGGCCAGGCTCCGGTGCGCCCGGGCCAGGGTTGCCGCGTCGAACCCTTGCGGCGTCTGGACGGCGCGCAGCTGGGCGCGGTCCACGGTTGCGGCTACTTTCTCCGGCGCGATCGCGGCCTCGGCACCGGTGCTCGGCGCCGCCGTCTTGATGGTGTCCACCACCGGCACCACAGGAACGACGGCGCGCGCGCCGGCCGCCAGCGCGGCGGCTACCCGCTCGAAAACCTCGGGCGGGGTGAGTGCCCGGGCCGCGTCGTGCACCAGGACGCCGGACATGCCGTCGCCCAGCCCGCGGAGCGCGGCGGCGACCGAGGCGGCGCGGGTGGCACCGCCGTCGACCGTGGAGACAAGAACGTCGGGGTACTCCGCGGCGAAGCCGGCGCAGAGCTGCCGCAGGGCGGTGTCGCCGGAGGGGACGGCTACACAGATCCGTGACGCGATGCCGGCCGCCAGCACGCCCCGGAGGGCGTGGACGAGGATCGGTTCGCCGGCCAGCGGGACCTGGGCCTTGGGCAGGCCGTAGCCGAGGCGGGTGCCCGAGCCCGCCGCCACGATGATCACGCCCAAAGACGTGTTTGCTGTGCTCACTCCTTTAGCCTACTGGGCCACGGCCGGGCGGTTCGGCCACGAAAAAGCGGCCGGCATCCAGTGCTGGATGCCGGCCGCTTGAAGCGCAATCAGGAGGCGAGAACCTCGTCGAGGACCTCGGCAGCCCTGTCTTCGTCGGTCTTCTCTGCCAGGGCGAGTTCGGAAATCAGGATCTGGCGCGCCTTGGCCAGCATCCGCTTCTCGCCCGCGGAAAGGCCACGGTCGTGGTCCCGGCGCCACAGGTCGCGGACAACTTCCGCTACCTTGATGACATCGCCGGAGGCCAGCTTTTCCAGGTTCGCCTTGTAACGGCGGGACCAGTTGGTCGGTTCTTCGGTGAACTCGGCACGGAGCACATCGAACACATGCTCGAGGCCTTCCTTGCCCACCACATCGCGGACGCCGACCAAATCCACGTTCTCTGCTGGAACTTCAATAGTCAGATCGCCCTGGGCAACCCGGAGCTTGAGATACATCTTCTCTTCACCTTTGATGGTGCGCATTTTGATCTCTTCGATCTTTGCTGCACCGTGGTGAGGGTAAACAACCGTCTCGCCGACCTCAAATACCATCTGTAGTATCCCCTTTCCCGACCTCTAGTTTATCACGGATGGTTTGGGCACTTCCGCGAGTTTGCGGGCCTGGACGCCCGTCGGCACGCTAGAATGCCCCGTTTTGACCCCTTGACGGATCCCGGATTTGGTGCTTCGTCCGCGGCTTCTTACGGGCGTCGAATCCAACTTTTGACCGGTTTGCGGATAGGCTAGGCGAGGCAAGCTGCCGAGATCTGCAGCACCGCACCTGATTTTGACTGAGGAGTTTCCGCCGTGAAGATTGCGCCGAAGAACCGCGTGCAGCGCACCCTTGTAGCAGGCGCCGCCGCGCTCACCCTGCTCGCATCGACCGGATGCGGCGCAATCAACGAACAGGCCACCACCAAGTCCTACTCCGCCAGCGACGGCATCGTGGCCAACGTCGGCTCGATCGGACTGCGCAACCTGTTGGTCGTCGCAGAGTCTGCCGACGCCCCCGCCCGTATCCTCGGCACCGCCTTCAACACCTCGGACTCTCCCGTGCAGTTGGCCCTGACCGGCCCCGGCAGCACCGCCACCGTCACCGTCCCGGCAGACGGGAAGGTAATTTTCGAAGAGGACGAGAACGAGACCATCGTCGGCAGCCCGGGTGCCGCTCCCGGCGCCCTGGTGGACATCACCGTCCGCGTGAACAACGAGTCCGCCGACGTGCTGGTGCCGGTCCTCGACGGTACGCTCCCGGAGTACCGGGACTTCGTTCCGTCCGCTGAGCCCGTCGAAACCGCGGCGCCGACCGAGACCGCCGCTCCGACAGACGGCGCCACCGAAGAGCCGACCGAAGAGGCCGGCGCCTAACCGACCGTCGCTTCACAAGAGGCCGGGCCGCTTCCCGTTCAGGAAGCGGCCCGGCCTTTTGCTGTGGTGGCGCCCTCGGTTTACGGTTCGAACTTGTAGCCCAGCCCGCGCACGGTGACCAGGTAGCGCGGCGCTGAGGGATCGGGTTCGATCTTGCTGCGCAGCCGCTTCACGTGCACGTCCAGGGTTTTCGTGTCGCCCACGTAGTCGGACCCCCACACCCGGTCGATCAGTTGCCCGCGCGTCAGTACCCGGCCGGAGTTCCGCAGCAACATCTCCAGCAGTTCGAACTCCTTCAGCGGCAGCGACACCGGTTCGCCGTCCACGCTGACCACGTGCCGTTCCACATCCATTCGCACCGGTCCGGCGGAGACGGCGTTCGGCACCAGTTCTTCCGGTTCGCCCTGGCGGCGCAGTACCGCACGGACCCGGGCCACCAGCTCGCGCGAGGAGTAGGGCTTGGTGACGTAGTCGTCGGCACCGAGCTCGAGTCCCACCACCTTGTCGATCTCCGAGTCCTTGGCGGTGAGCATAATGACCGGAACCGCCGAGCGCTGCCGCAGCTGCCGGCACACTTCCGTTCCGGACTGTCCCGGCAGCATCAGGTCCAACAGGACCAGGTCCGCGCCGGCCCGGTCGAACGCCACAATGGCGTCCAGCCCGTTGTCCACCACCTCAACTTCGAAGCCCTCTTTGCCCAACAGATAGCTCAACGGATCGCTCAGCGATTCTTCATCTTCGACGACCAGAATGCGGGTCAAGCACCGACTCCTTGTTCATGCGCCACACCGGCGCCCTTCGTACGCGGCTCCACGGATTCTGTGGTGCCGCCGTCTTCCTGCTCCATTTCCGGCAGCCGCACGGTGAAGGTGGAGCCCTGTCCGGGCTGCGACCACACCGATACTTCCCCGCCGTGCTGGGAGATGACGTGTTTAACAATGCTCAGGCCCAGGCCTGTTCCTCCGGTCTGCCGCGAGCGGGCATCGTCGATCCGGTAGAACCGTTCGAAGATGCGGTCTTGTTGGTCGGCGGTGATGCCCGGTCCCTGGTCGGTCACCGAGACGGTGGCCAGTCCCTCCCGCACCCGCAGCCCGACCCCCACCTTGCTGCGTTCGGGCGCGTAGCGGATCGCGTTGTCGATCAGGTTCCGAAAGGCGGTGGTCAGCAGTTCGTAATCGCCGAAGACCGGCGCGTCGACCTTCCCGCCCACCGACAGTTCTACGTGGCGGCTTTCGGCCATCAGCTTGTTGCGGTCTACGGCCTCGGCCACCACGGCGTTCAGGTCCACTTCGGTGCCGCCCTGCACCACGTCCGCGCCCTGCAGCCGGCTCAACTCGATGATGTCCTGCACCAGGGCGCCCAGCCGGCGCGATTCCTTGTGCATGCGGCCGGCGAAGCGGCGCACTGCTTCCTCGTCGTCGGCGGCGTCGTCGATGGCCTCGGCCAGCAGCGAGATTGCTCCGACCGGCGTCTTCAACTCGTGGGACACGTTCGCCACGAAGTCGTTGCGCATCGCTTCGGTGCGGGTTATTTCCGTCCGGTCATCGGCCAGCAGCAGGATGTATTCCTCGCCGATCGGCGCCACGCGCACCTGGACCACAATGGTGCCCTGGCCCAGCGGACCGCGCGGCAGCTCCAGCTGCCGCTCCTCGATCACGCCATCGCGGCGCACCCGGGCGGTCAGGTCGAGCAATTCGGAATGCACCATCGTGTGTCCGCGGACCAAGCCGAAGGCGTAGGCGGCCGGGCTGGCCCGGACCACGCCGTCGATCGCGTCCACGACCACGTAGGCGCGGCCGACGACGGACAGCACCTCGGCGGCACCGTCCGGCAGCGTCGGTTCGTCCACGTCCTGCAGGCGCCGCCGCTGACGATCGCTCAGGCCGAAGGCGAGCACACCGAAGCTGCCCAGCACCAAGCCAACGAGCCCTGCCAGCAAGCCGAATATCAGTGGATCCACGCCTCTAGCTTAGGCGCAGCCAGCCACGGCCGTAGGCCGTTCCAGTAGCAATCGCCCCTCCGTTCAACTAACGTTCACTTGAGGTGGCGTAATAGTTAACCGCGGGCTGAGACGGTATGAAGCCAGTGGGATGCTAGGACCCCTATGCTCCACGTACACAAGCGAAAGGACGCCAGTGCGCAAGGTTTTCCAGGCCGAGCTCCATCAAGTCGGAGAGCAGCTGGTAGAGATTTCCCGGTTGGTCACCGAGGCGATGCAGAAGGCAACCACGGCGCTCGAAACCGCCGACATCGATTTGGCCCAGGAAGTCATTGCCGCCGACGCCCGGATCGATTTCCTCCAGACGGACCTGGACGAGCGTTCCATCGACATCCTGGCGCTGCAGGGGCCGGTCGCCTCGGACCTGCGGATGATTGTCGGCGCCCTGCGGATGAGCGCCTCGCTGGAGCGGATGGGCGACCTCGCCCGGCACATCGCGCAGCTGGTCCGGCTGCGGTATCCCGACCTCGTGATCCCCGCCTCGCTGCGCGACACGTTCCGGGAGTTCGCCGAGAAGGACATCGCGATCTCGGAGAAGCTGACCGAGCTGCTCGAGACCCGCGACCTTGACCTCGCGGCCCAGATCGACACCTACAATTCCCGCATCAATGAGCTCCATGCCGGCGTCTTCAAGGCGATTGCCGATCCGGCGTGGAACTCCTCCGCGCCGACCACCGTGGACGTCTCGCTGGCGAGCCGTTACTTCGAGCGGTTCGCCGACCACGGGGTCTCCGTGTCCCGCAAGGTGACGTACCTGGTCACCGGTGAGTGGCGCCCCAACGGTCAGTCTGTGTGACGCAAGAACCTCAGCAGGAAGGCCGGCTCCCCGCGGGGGCCGGCCTTCCTGCTTAAGCGTGTGCCTACTTCTTGCCCTGGTTCGCCACGGCCTGGATGGCTTTCGCCGCGGCGGCGGCGTCCAGGTAGGTGCCGCCGGCGGTGACGGGCTTCAGGTTCCCGTCCAGCTCGTACACGAGCGGGATGCCGGTGGGGATGTTCAGCCCGGCGATGTCTTCGTCGCTGATGCCGTCCAGGTGCTTGACCAGTGCCCGCAGCGAGTTGCCGTGCGCGGCCACCAGCACGGTCTTGCCCGCCTTGAGGTCCACGGAGATGTCCGATTCCCAGTAGGGCAGGAAGCGCTCCAGCACGTCCTTGAGGCATTCGGTCCGCGGGACGGCGTCGCCCAGGTCGGCGTAGCGCGGGTCGTTGGCCTGCGACCACTCGCTGGCATCGTCCAGGGCGGGCGGCGGCGTGTCGTAGGACCGGCGCCAGACCATGAACTGTTCCTCGCCGAACTCGCTGCGGATCTGCGCCTTGTCCTTGCCCTGCAGGGCGCCGTAGTGGCGCTCGTTCAGCCGCCAGCTGCGCTTGACGTCGATCCAGCTGCGGTCGGCGGCCTCCAGCGCGAGGTTGGCCGTGACAATGGCCCGCTTCAGCCGGGAGGTGTACAGGACGTCGGGAAGCAGATTGTGCTCGACCAGCAGTTCGCCGCCGCGGTGCGCTTCCTTGCGTCCCAAGTCGGTCAGCGGGACGTCGACCCAGCCGGTGAACAGGTTCTTTTCGTTCCAGTCGCTCTGCCCGTGGCGCAACAGGACCAGCGTGTATTTCGAGGTGGAAGTCATGGCTGCCATCCTAGCGGAGCACCGCGTGGCGCCGGCGGCGCCGGCAGGACATTACGCAGCCAAACAGGGGACAGCCCGGAAATTCCTGCGCGTGAGCTTGGGCACACTCGGCCCGAAGCGGCCGGTGCGGGGCCGCCGTGCCCTTATTCTTTTTTCTCGTGCCCCAGACCACCGCGACCGCAACCCGGCCAGTCCGTCGGCCCATCGGCACGGTCACCCGCGGCACCACGAATCCCAATCGGCTGCGCCGCATGGACCGCTGGCTGGCCGGTCCCGCGGTCAGCTGCCTCCGCCGGTCCGCGGACCCGCTGGTCATCGACCTGGGCTACGGGGCGGCGCCAACCACCGCCGTCGAACTCCACCACCGCCTCTCCCGGGTGCGCCTCGATATCGAGGTAATCGGGATCGAAATAGAGCCGGCACGCGTCGCCTCGGCCAAACCGTTGGAGCGGCCGGGCCTGACCTTTCGGCAGGGCGGCTTCGAAATTCCGGTGGCGGGCCGGCGGCCCGCGGTGGTCCGCGCGTTCAATGTGCTGCGGCAGTACCCGGAATCCGAGTATGGCGCGGCGTGGGACACGGTGCGGGGACGGCTGGCGGCGGGCGGGTTGTTCATCGACGGCACCTGCGATGAGATCGGCCGCCGCGCCACGTGGATCGCGGTGGCGCCGGAAGGGCCGCTCTCGCTGAGCATCTCGCTGCGCTTCGGCGCGTTCTCCCGGCCCTCGGACGTGGCCGAGCGGCTGCCCAAGGCGCTGATCCACCACAATGTTCCCGGCGAGCGGGTGCACCGCTACCTGCAGGCGCTGGACCGGGCCTGGGCGGACGCGGCTCCGCTGGCTTCGTTCGGAACCCGGCAGCGCTGGCTGGCCATGTGCCATGCAATGCACGACGCCGGATGGCCGCTTCTCGACGGGCCGTCGCGATGGCGGCTGGGGGAAGTCACCGTGGCGTGGCACGCCGTCGCGCCCGCTCGCTGAGCGACGCCGAGCCTACCAGGGGTAGGCCGACCCGCCGCCCTTGACCTCGATCAGGGCGGGCTTGACGTCCGCCAGGTACACGCCGGCAGCGGCAACGGCGGCCAGCTGGAAAATCATCCACGTGCCCAGGCCGCCCGCGCCCAGCGCAGCCAGGGCACCGACCGCGGTGGAGGCTGCCAGCACGCCGACCCAGAAGCCCTTGGTCTTCTTGAACGCGGCCTGGAAATAGTCGGCCTTGCGGCCCACGCAATCCGCCAGCGCCCATATCTCGATAACCAGGGCGATCAGTCCCAGGACCGTATATAGCCAGTATTGGATGTCGTAGGCGAGTAGCACGGGTTAAGCCTAACCGGTGGGGGTGCGTTTCGGCAGTCTCATACGTCCGCCGCGGCGAGTGCCTGGTCCAAGTCCGCCCAGAGGTCCGCGGGGTTCTCGATTCCCACGGACAGCCGCAGCAGGTTCTCCGGGACGCTCTCGGGTTCGTTGACATGGCGGCGGCGCCGCTCGATCAGCGATTCCACGCCGCCCAGCGAGGTCGCCGGCAGCCACAGCCGGAGCCCGTCAATGACCTTGTCCGCGGCCGCCGCCCCGCCCTTGACCTGAATCGCGATGATGGAGCCGAAGCCGTCCATCTGGGCGGCGGCACGGGCGTGCCCCGGATCTTCCGGCAGGCCCGGGTAACGGACGGCCTCCACGGCCGGGTGCCGCTGCAGTTTCCGGGCCAGCTCGCCGGCGGTGGCCTGGGAGCGCTCCACCCGCAGCGCCATGGTCCGCACCCCGCGCAGTGCCAGCCATGTCTCGAACGGTCCGGCGATGGCGCCGCGCAGCGACCGGTGCACGAGCAGCTTGGAGCGCAGTTCCTCGTCGGACGTCACGAGGGCGCCAAGCACCACGTCGGAGTGGCCGGCCAGGTACTTGGTCACCGAATGCACGACGACGTCGACCCCCGCCGCCAGCGGACGCTGGCCCAGGGGCGTGGAGAAGGTGTTGTCCGCGACCACCAGGGCACCGGCCGCGTGTGCGGCGCGGGCCAGCACCTCCACCTCGGCGATCTCAAGCATCGGGTTGGTCGGGCTTTCCAGCCAGAGCATGTCGGCGCCGCCCAACTGTGCCGTCACGGCAGCGGTGTCCGCGATGTCCACCGTGCGCAACTGCACTTCGCCGCGTGCGGCCAGCTGCTCGGCGATGGCCAGGCTGCCCTGGTAGCTGTGCCGCGGCATCACCAGCACGCCGCCCGGCGGGATCAGCGACAGCGCCGCGGAAACGGCAGCGAGCCCGGACGCGAAGACCAGTCCGGGCCGGGACGCGCCTTCCAACTCGGCCAGGGTCTGTTCGAACGGGTCCCAGGTCGGGTTGGAGTAGCGCCCATAGGCGCGGTCCCCCTGCACCACTTCGCCCCGGCCAAAGAACGTGGAGGACAACACCAGCGGCGGATTGACCGGTGCGTCGTGGTCGCGTGGCGGCCGTCCGGAAGAAACCACAACGGTGTCCGGAGCAAGATGCTCGGCATGCTGGCGGCCGTGGGAGAAGGCGTCGGTCATGACAGCACACTAGTACCGCCGCCATCCACACGCTAACTGTGACCGTCCCGCGTGCACGGGCGATTCCAGCTAGGCTAATCAGGTGAGTTCCGACCGCCAGCCCGCCGCCGCCCGCGGCCTCTTTATCGCATTCGAAGGCGGGGACGGGGCCGGAAAATCAACCCAGGCCGCCGCCGTCGAACAACGCTTGCAGGAGCTGGGCCGGACGGTGCTCCGCACCCGCGAACCCGGCGGCACGCCCGTGGGCGAAAAGCTGCGCGCGCTGGTGCTCGCACACGGCAACGGCGAGATCGATGCCCGCACCGAGGCCCTGATCTTCTCGGCCTCCCGGGCCGCCCACGTCGAACAGGTCATCCGGCCCGCACTGGAGCGCGGCGAGGTAGTGGTTTGCGACCGGTTCATCGACTCCTCGGTGGCGTACCAGGGTGCCGGCCGCGGCCTCGGCCTGGCGGCGGTTCGGGAGCTCAACCTGTGGGCCACGGACCGGCTGCTGCCCGACCTGACCGTGCTGCTGGACGTTGCCCCGCAGCAGGGCCGCGAGCGGCGGACGGCCGGAGATGCCGCCGAGGACCGGCTGGAGTCCGAATCCGACGACTTCCACTCACGGATCCGGGACGCGTTCTTGGAACTGGCCAGCGCTGCCCCGGAGAAGTACCTGGTCCTGGACGCCGCCGCCGGCCGCGAAGAGCTGACCGGGGCCATCATGGCCCGGGTGCGGGAGCTGTTGGCATGAGCGTCTGGTCCGACCTGCCCGGCCAGACCGCGGTGATCGAACAGCTCAGCCGGGCGGCCGCCGCCGAACGCCCCGCGCACGCCTGGCTGTTCACCGGTCCCCCCGGCTCCGGCCGCAGCAACGCCGCCAAGTCCTTCGCCGCTGCGCTGCTGTGCGACCATGCGGATCCGGCCGAACGCGGCTGCGGAGCCTGCCATGCCTGCCGCACCGTGCTGGCCGGTTCCAATGCGGACGCCACCCTCGTGGCTACCGAAAACGTGACGTTCTCCATCCAGGAGATGCGCGACCTTGTCGGCAAGGCACAGGACAAGCCGTCGTCGGGCCGCTGGCGCGTGATCATCATCGAGGACGCGGACCGGATGACCGAGCGCACCACCAACGTGTTGCTCAAGGCCATCGAGGAACCGCCGCCGCGGACCATCTGGATCCTGTGCACCCCCAGCCCGGCGGACGTCCTGGTGACCATCCGCTCGCGGTGCCGCCCGGTGAGCCTGCGCATTCCACCGCCCGACGACGTCGCCGCCCTCCTGATCCGACGGGACGGTGCGGATCCCGAGCTGGCAGGCTTCGCCGCCCGGGTCTCGCAGAGCCACATCGGCGTGGCCCGCCGCCTGGCCACGGACGCCGATGCCCGCCACCGCCGCGACACGATTGTGCGGTTGCCGCTGCGGCTGCGCGGCGTGGCCGATGCCGTCACGGCCGCCGGCGAGCTGGTGGAAATCTCCAATGCCGACGCCGCGGCCGCCTCCGAACAGCGCAACGAGGCCGAGCGCGAAGCGCTGCTGATCGCGCTCGGGGCACCCGAGAAGGGCGCCATGCCGCCGGCCATCCGCAGCCAGCTCAAGCGGCTGGAGGAAGACCAGAAACGCCGCGCCAAGCGCAGTGTCAGCGACTCGCTGGACCGGGTGATGATCGACCTGAGCACGTTCTTCCGCGACGTGCTCACCCTCCAGCTGGGCACCGGCACCGAGCTGGTCAACGAATACCTGCGCCCGGACTTGACCGCGTATGCGGAACGATCCACCCCCGAACAGACGTTGGGCAGGATGGACGCCATTGCCCAGGCCAGGCAGCGCCTGGGCACCAACGTTGCCCCCGTCCTGGCCATGGAAGCCATGGCCGTCAGCCTGCTCTGAGTCCGCCCCGGACCCGCACGCAGCACTATCCAGGAGCCGCCCGCATGCCCCGCACCCGCCCCAGGCACCCCGCTTCCACAGCGCGCCGTTCCGCAGCAGCGGTGCTGGCCGCCGTCGTCCTCCTGCTGGGCTCCGGCTGTTCGGTGATCGCCCCGGAACAGGAGCGCGAGCCCGCGGACCCGGCGCAGGTCACCAACGGCGTGGCCGAAGAACTGATGCCGTTCTACACGCAGGACGTTGACTGGCAGCCGTGCGAGAACGGTTTGGAGTGCGCGGACGTCGACGTGCCGCTGGACTACTCGGATGCCGGCGGCGAACGAATCCAGATTGCCACCATCCGCAGCGACGCCGGCGGTTCGGCGCAGGGGTCGATCCTGGTCAATCCGGGCGGACCCGGCGGTTCCGGCTACGACCTGCTGCGCGACGGCCTCCAGACGATGTTTTCCGAGCAGCTGCGGAGCGAGTACGACCTGGTCGGCTTCGATCCGCGCGGCGTCCAGCGCTCGGCGCCGGTGACCTGCCAGACCGACGCCGAACGCGACGAGGCCCGGCAGGCGGAGTACGACCGCGACTCGGCCGAGGACCTCCAGCGGGCGATCGACGATGCGGCCGAACTCGCCGCCCAGTGCGCGGAGAAGACCGGCGAGGTCCTGGGCCATGTGGACACCGTCAGCGCCGCCAAGGACATGGACATTATCCGGGCCGTCGTCGGCGACGAAAAGCTGAACTACCTGGGCTTCTCCTACGGCACGTTCCTGGGCGCCACCTACGCCGGGCTGTTTCCGGAGCGGACCGGCCGGATGGTGCTGGACGGTGCGCTGGATCCCTCGCTGAGCAACGAACAAATCACGCTGGGCCAGGCGGCCGCCTTCGAGGACACCATCCACGCCTACGCGGAGTCCTGCCTGGAGAAGGACGGCTGCCCGATGAGCGGCAGCGTGGACGACGCCGTGGCCCAGCTGCGCGACCTGATCCGCTCGGTCGAGGAGAGCCCGCTCACCGCATCCGACGGCCGCCTGGTCCCGGTCGGCACCTTTGTCTCCGGCCTGCTGGTGCCGCTGTACGACGACGCCAGCTGGCCGATCCTCACCCAGGCGCTGACCAGCGCGTTCCAGGGCGATCCCAGCACCGTGCTGCTGCTGGCGGACAGCAGCGCCGGACGCGATACCGACGGCCGCTACACCAGCAACAGCACGTTCGCCTTCATGGCGGTCAACTGCCTGGATTACCCGATGGAGACCGACTTGGCCGCCATGCGCGAGGACGCCAAGGAACTGGAGCAGGCCTCCCCCACCCTCGGCCGCTACCTGGCCTACGGCGGGGCGAACTGCAAGCACTGGCCGTACGAGCCGACCGGTGAACGCGCCCCGATCCACGCCGAGGGGGCCGCGCCGATGCTGGTGATCGGCACCACCGGCGACCCGGCCACCCCCTACGAGTGGGCCGAATCGATGGCCGAGGGCCTGGCGTCGGCCACGCTGCTGACCTACGAGGGCGAAGGCCACACGGCGTATGGGCGCGGCAACACCTGCATCCGCGATGCGGTGGACAGCTACTTCGCCGACGGCACGATGCCGGCCGAGGGCACCGTCTGCTCCTGAGCCACCGCGGGCCGGTCGTTTTGACCGGCCCGCCACGGCTCCCATATAGTTGTTCTTCGTGGATTCGGCCCGGAAACGGTGAAGATCCCGGCCTCCTTAGCTCAGTCGGTAGAGCGTTTCACTCGTAATGAAAAGGTCGCCAGTTCGATTCTGGCAGGGGGCTCTACTGAAAACCCCTAGAATACGCGCGATTCTAGGGGTTTTTCATGTCTAGCGCAGGGGGTCGGATTCTCCGGAAATCCCGCTTTGGAGGCCACTTTCTCCAGCTTGATGTCACTTTCTCGTCACCTGACACTGATGTCAGCCCAATGGGTCATGGGGCTACTCCTACATGGCGGTCTCGATGAGCTGTTCGCCGAGGGGGAGGTTTGCTCCGCACGTAGGAAGAACGTTGATGTGCCCTGACACCCCAAGCCCGATGCCGTCGTTCTTGTCCGCTGTAACTCGCGCCGTCGTTGCAGGGTCTTTTACCGCAACGTCGTAGGCTGCCATGTCCAGCCCCATGTCTTCGGCGTATCCGCGAACGTCGCTGCCTTGGCTTCCTGGCTGTGTGATCACTCCGTCTGTGTTTCGAACATGCGGTGGTACATCTCCTCGAACTTTCCCGGCGCACAGCGCCTCCTGCCCCCGTATCTGGTCCTACTCCAGAAGCAGAGAGAGACGGGCGCCAGCCCGTCCCGTTCCTGCGCCGTCTACTAGGAAAGCGTTAGCCGATGCCGCTACTTACGGACCAGCCATCTACCCGGCGGTGGTGGTCGTCCATCTGGACAAGAACGGCGATCGGTCTTGCGTTAGTTCCTGCATACGTGCTCCTCTTACACCGGTTCGCATATCTGTCTGAGAACGCCATCCTGACGGATTCCCAGACGATCGGTGCTGCGGTGGGTGACGTTGCGCTGTGGGGGGCAGCTACGATGACAGGCTTCGGACTGTTCGGGGTCCTGGCCACGCTCTACTTCCGCAACGGACGCGCCGTTGTACCCGCCTGGGCGCTCGTACTATTGATGCTGCTTGTCCTGCCGGCAATCTGGCTCAATGCAGCACTGATGCAAACTGCGATGACTCTTCACGACGCCCCCGTCCACCCATCGGTTGGGACATGGGTGACCCATATGTATCTACCCGTGACGCTACTCGTCACAATCGTGACGCTGGTCCAACGGATGACGCAGCAGCCGGAACATCGGCGGTGGCGTTGGACGGCGTTGACGCTCGGCGTGGGTCCCGTCCTGGCAACCACCATCCTGCAGATAGTCGTGATAGCTGCGGAATTTGGATGACGGGTGCCGACCTTTGTTGGACCGGCAGCAGTCGGGAACCGGGTTACTGACCGACAGCGGCGTCCTGCGTCCTGATCTCGCTTTCGGGCATGCCCATCGCGCGCATTTCCGCCGGCGACACCACGATACTGTTCTCCGCGCCGATCATGTTCCGCTTATCCAGATCGGCGCGCCCACAACCATTCCTGCCGTCAACAGCAAAACAGTGGTCAGTCCGACCGATGATCTCTTCAAGCTGAACCCCCAACATCAGGCCCCGCTGATGTGAGCGGGGCGACTATTATCAACGTCAGACTACGGCAGAGAGCGCTATAAGCTCTTCCAGCAGCCCGTCCTGCTCTATCTCTGGAGGGCGCGCCGCAGCGTGACCGAGTCCAACACTGACTCCGGATACAGAGAAGGACGGGCACGCCAGCCCGTCCCATTCCTGCGCCGGCTCCTCGGCGTTAGAGGAACAGCCGGCCGGCCACTCAAATGGTGGCCGCAGGCGCTCTGCTTGTTTGGGCACGGATTGCCGTGACCAGCCTGCGCTGATGGCCCCGGGAGCGTCCTTCCGGGTGAAGCGTCCGGTAGCGGGTCATACAGGCAAGCCCCCGACTTGGCCCGGTCAGCCCGCTTCCGCCTGCCGGCAAGAGCGCCGACCAAAGACTGACGCCGATGTGGTTCATGCTCGGCGACAAGGCCGCCAAACGCCAGAGGTTAGGACAGATTGCCTACGAATAAAGCAATGCCAAGCCCAATGCAAAACAGTCCGAATAAGACACAGGCGGCGGTCAGAAGTTTCCTTACGCTTTCACCGTGTTTCTTCATGATGCTGAGTTCGACGAGAACCAGCACCTGAAACTTCGCCACGAACCGCCTAAATATGATCAGCCCCAGGCCAACAAAAATTATGAGGATAGCATTTACGATAGCCATTTACTGCCTAACTGCCATTTTCTGTCAGCCATGGACTTCACCGCTAATAGCCTCCGATGCCATCGTTGCGCAAATCTTGGTCGGCCGCACCTCCGTTGCAGCATCATGTCCCGGCAAGTCTGCCTCCCGCCAAGGACCAAATTATGAGCACCAAACCAGCGGCAACGAACACAAGTCCAAAAACAGATGCGTATATGACTTGTAATCGCTCGTATCGTTTCGCATTACGGTCAGGGAAGAGTGCTGAAAAAATTCTCGCAGCGTGTCTAGATAGGAATTTTCGCAATGCCAAGGCAATGACTCCAAGGAGAGAGATCCATACCCCGAAGAGCATTGTGGGTTCCATCGTTCTCCTCTATTAGGATATCTGTGAATACTTAGTGTGCATCAGTGAACATCCGCCTCCCAATCCTCCATACAAGTCTGGGGTGTAATACCTATTCATCTCCGAGGGCACGCCGCAGCGTGACCGACTCCAGCACCGCCTTCACGGTGGATGCGTGCCACGCCTTGCCCGTGGGTGTGGTGATGCCTTCGGAGGTGAGAGCTTCCGCGATCTTCCGAAGGGGTAAACCGCGCTCGCGGGACTGAGACGCTGGAAAAGGTTCAACCCAGCCAGAACCCGTGGTTAGCCGATAGGCCCGAAGACAGGCACGCAGCGCCTCCTGCGCCTGCCTCTCATCCGGCTCCAGATACAGAGAAGGCGGTTTCAACCCGCCATTCCTGCGTCGACTGCTTGCTGTTAGAGGAACTGGCAGCCGGCCACCCGAACAGTGGCCGGCCGCCCCCCGGTTGCGCGGATCCTTACGGTGCTGAATTGACCACGGAGGTCTTGACTGAAGTCCAGCTTGAAACGGTCCCGGCGGGGAAACCGGGGTAGTCCTTCAGCAGTACATCCTGTTCTCCAATCACCAGCCCCGAAGTCGGGTCGATGATGATGTCCGTCCTCGCGACTCCATCGGGAGAGGGGATGCCGATTGCGATGCCGGTCCTGTCGTCGACTGTTGCAGTCTTGTCCCCCACGGTCACGCCGGGGATAAGGGCAGCTGCCTTGTACAGGGCGGCGCGCAGGTCGGCAGGGACGACTCCGGTGCGCAGGCCGTCCGCGATCGTGACAAATGCCCCGTGTTCCGGTGATTTACCGGAACCGTCCGTCCGCTCGTAGATGACGTCCAGCAGAGCCTTAGGATCCCGGGGCAGACTGTCGGCTTCCGCGAGGGGAGTGCCTTTCAGGACTTCTGGCTCGTTTTCGTAGAAGGCTCCTCCTGGTGCACGCAGAGTCCCGACCATCTGGGCCTGCACTTCCGCCGGCCGTGCTTTCGCTAGCTCGACTGCCGCAGCCTTGGCGTCTTCGCTGGAGGACCCAACCGGGACTGGGTCTTCACGATTCCAGACCCACTCCCCCTCCCTGTCTGCCGGAACATAAACCTGCCCGCCGGTCATCTCCTGCCAGGAAATATCACTTCCATCGGCGGCTTGCTGGCCTCCCCATGTGATGGATGTCGTTTCGATTTTCAGGTACTGGCCGGGTCCCACCACCGGGTCGGAGGTCCGAATGGTTGCTGCCGCTGCATCGTTCAGCACCTCGGCAGCCTCGGCGGTTGCCCCGCCGTGGATGCCAGGGGCAAGGGCGTCGGCGGCCACAAAGGCTCCAACGAGCAGGGCGGCAGCTGCTGAGCCGAGGGCAACACGCCGCGATAGGCTCCGGGATCGCGGAGCATCGGACCTGATCGGTTGACCCTTGTCGACGCCTATGTCCTTCATCAGTTTGTTCCGCCCCCGTGCCAGTGTGGCTTGCGGCGCCGAGCCGACCTCGCTACGCATTGCGCGCAGCAGCGTTAATTCGTCCATGATCGTTCTCCGTTTCTTCAAGTTGTTCCGGCAGGGCGTCGCGCAGCGTCTTGCGTGCGCGGTTCAGACGGGAGCGCACGGTCCCTACAGGGACGTCCATCGCATCGGCAATGCCTTCGTACGTCAGGTCAGCCCAGGCATAGAGCAGCAAGGTCTCCCGGTCGATGGCCGGCATGCGTTTCAGGATCAGCGCAATGCGGCCTGTGGCGACCGTGGCGTCGACCTGCGCGGAAATGCGGTCGGCGCTGTCGTCCGTTGCTTCCCGGGCGGCGGACTTTGCCAGGACTTTCAGTGTCCGGGCCTCGGCACGGTGGTGCCGGCGCAGGAGGTTCGTTGCGATGCCAAACAGCCAAGGCCGCGCATCTTCTCTGGCGTGATCGAAGGTATCCAGCCGTTCGAACGCGACCAGGAAAGTTTCCGATGTGACATCATCGGCCACGAAGTCTCCGGCGCGTCTGGCGGCATACCTGTAAATGATTGACGCGTGTCTGTCGTACAGCTCCCCAAAATCTGCGGGGCTGTCCCGAGACCGCCTGATGATGTCGCTGTCTGTGTTCACACTATGTATTGCCCGCTGGCCGAAAGAGGGTTCACGGACCCTCCCCTTCTTCCCGCCCAAAGGATCTCCATCGAAGCGTACCGGCGGTGGACCAGCCCCTATAGCTGGCACGCGGCAGGGGGACCGGCTCCAACGCTGCCTTTACGGTGGATGCCTGCCACGCCCTGCCCGTAGCAGTCTGGATGCCTTCCGCTGTCAGAGCTTAAACGTCTTCCGGAGGACAGACCGCGCTCGCGGTCGGCGTGGATGCGCAGCATGACCTCCTCCGGCAGGACGGCAGTCCTGCCCATGCCTTCCCCTTGGGCTGGTTTCTCTTAGGAGCTACAGGTTGCCACAGTCCGCAGGCAGGCCGCGCACCTTCAGCGGAGCGGACATGGGCTAAGCCGCTATCTACCGATCCCAGCGTGGGGCCTGCACGGCAAGCCGAAGGGGAAGCGCCTTGGCTGCCAACGTGACGCAACCTGGAACCCCCTGACGCGCAGAGGCTTTATATGCGCCCATGTGACGTTGCGCCGGCGCAGTCGCTAACCTCACCAAGTCCCCTACAACCGGCATCATATGTGCGCCCGCCGGCGCTCACATCAGACGGCCATCCAACTGCATCCGCTCCTGCTGAAGTAGAATCGGACGGACTTAGAAGGGGATTCCATTTGGCTGTCGCATTCAGGAAGTATGTTCGGATCAGTCCCGTAGATCCGGCTGAGATAGCAGCAATCCGCCTTGAGAGGGAACTGCCAAAGTTGTTCCCAGGTGGAGATTCTTTCCACGAGTGGAAGCGTGGCGGATACGGCGAATGGTGTCTTAAAGACAGCTCTGGCAGCGAGACCAAGGGCAGGTCGGTACGTGGTGTCTTCCAGGAATTTAGGGATCAGCATCTCGAGCCACACACGCGCTACGGATATAAGCGCGGAGATGCGGGCGTGTTTGGTGAAACGTCCTTTACTGTCTATATCTATTTCCTGATCGACGATGGAGCCCTGAGCCTCCGGATTAGCGGGAAGGACCGGATAACCGTTGATGGGGTCAAAGCCATCTGTGAACGGATCAAGGCTGAGCCTGAGGCACCGTCGACGGAAGACTTCTCTATCGCCCCCCGCGAAAAGCCTTCGTGGTGGTCGCGCATGATGACAGATCATGTGCCCGCATTGGTGATTGTAATCTTTGGTGCTGTCGTGGCGGCTGTGATCGTCAGTTGGATTACCTGATCCGAACGTCCCCACTATTTTTGCAAGCCGAAAGGACGGGCAGAAGCCCGTCCTTTTCTATTCCCCTGCAGAGTCAAGCTAGATGCTGCGAAGCTCCGTAATCTTGGTAGCCCACCAAGGCGCCGATCATTTCCCGACCAGTGCCCACTGAGCAGAGCGCGAAGCCGTCGCGCTGTTCATTCAGCTTCCCCGGCATCATCGCCAGCACTCCAACAACGAGTTCCAGCCATTCATCCAAGGATGCCGTGATTTCGCCGCTGCCCTGATTTTCTTCTGCAACTGCGTCTCCCCGGTGGGTCACAGTGCGCTTATTAGTTTGTTCGGATTATGCCATCGTGTGATTCATGTCCCTTGCGGTACCTGCCGAAGTGTCGCCCCTTCAGGACAGCACCAGCGTCTCATTGCAACCTGCGATCGCCTCAAGACTGTCCCCTCCGCCGAACTTCAGTCCTACGCCCTCGCCTTGAGTTCGTTTATCCGGCGGTAGAGCGTCGCTCTACCCATGCCCATGTTTCGGGCCACTTGGACTGCTGACTCTCCAGCGTCGACTAGCCGCATGGCGTGCCGGAAGAAGTCTTGACGAGCATTGCCCCGACCGTTTCGCTGCGACCGGGCGGGTGTTCCTGGCCGGTTCGCTGCTGGCGGGATGGGCGCTCTCCGCTGTTGCGGCACCCACGGGCACGCTGGCCGTGGCAGTGCTGACGGCTCCTGGCCGGTTTCGTACTGCTTGAACGTTTTCAAGGAAGAACTGCCCTCCAGCGGGGGTTCCAGGTTCGGCTGGTTCAGCGCAGGCCTGGCCTGCTGGCGCTCGTCACGGTTCTGGAGGCATGACGGGCGGGGCTGCTGCGTCGGTGACCGCCCGGAGGAGCTGCCGGCGTTCCGTTTGGGTGTAGGTGCCGGCTTCGATGGCTTCGCGTATCTGAGCAAGCTGCTCGCGGATAGCCGACCGGTACCGGCCTTCCTGGTCGCACCATGAGACTTCCTTGAGCAGTTCCACGATCCGTTGGGCCACGGCCGGATCCTTTATCCCGTACAGCCTCGGCTGCCCCACCGCCAGGTTTAGGAGGTCTTCGAACGACGGCAGCGCTAACTCCACCCGGACCCTACCGCTATCATCGGTGAGCCTTCGAGGAGAAAGGTTCCGGGCAGCCAGTCGGCACAGCAGCGCAGACAGATGGCCCAGAGCGTGCACTGCGGTGGTGGGATCATTGATGCCCGGCGAGAGCGCGCGGGCGGCCACGTCGACGAGCTGGCGGAAACCGAAGCCGACGTCTTGGACGCTGGTGCGTTCGAAACCGGTGGTGACGGCAGCATTAACCTGCTGCAGCAGCCGCTCAGTGGCCTCGGCAGTGAGCTTCTTGGCCGGCTCCAGCGGCCATGCCCTCGCGAGCGGGACGCCCTCAATCAGGGAACTGCCGGGTGGGCAGTCTATTCTGAGTACTGCGCCGGCGGCCGTTGCGGCCGCTACCAAGGCTGCTTCGTCCACGGCTGTGAGAAAACCTGAGGACACGGCTCGAACGTGCACGGGTGAGCCTTCCATCCCCGGGTGCGGTGGCCGATCACGACGGTCCTCGGGGAAAACTCGGTCCAAGGTCGCCCTGGTCTCGGAGTGCACTGTCCGCATCATGGTTTCGACCCGGATTTCGCGTGTGAGATGCGCCAGGAAAAGCACCAGGGCCAAGACGCTGGCGACGGCCAGGACGAAGGCTACGGTAACGGAAATATCGGGGACGAAGGAACCGCTCTCCTGCCCTCCTGTCCTGACGCTTCTGAGCACAGTGAGGGCGAAGACGAACGTGGCCAGAAACAGGGCCAAGGTCGCGTGGACGAAGCGGTCACGGGTGAAGGTGCGCAGCAAGCGAGGTGAAAACTGGCTGCTGGCCAGCTGGAGCGTGACGACGGTGAGTGAAAACGTCAGCGACGTGACCGTGATCAGAGATCCCGCAATCGTCTCCAACAACGACCGTGCCGCTTCGGGACCGCCCCCAAACAGCAGCCCGGCCACGGACCGCGGCATGTCATCGTCTAGGGCCGCGTCCATAACGGGGAGCGCCACCCCCAAGCCCACGGCAGCGCCAACAGACAGAGCGGGCAGCGGCCAGAGCTGCGTGCGGTAGGCGTCCCACACCTGCAGCGCCCGCTGACCCACGGGTCTTACCCGTCACCCGGTGAGGTGAGGACCCATGTGCCCCTGCACCGAGTATGCGGACCCGGCGCACCGAGCCAAGAGCCTAGGGTCTTCGGCCCCAAAAGCAGTCCCGGAATGACCATGGATTCCCCCCTCAGCGAGTCGGCCCTCGCATCGTACTGCATCGCTTCCTGTCTGACACGCCGGCTGAGACTGACAAGAAAGCAATCGCCCGGCTACGGAAACAGCGCCTATCTGAACCGCGCCCCCGGTGGGCGCACTGTGCGAGGATCGTACATGATGTGGTGCTGGACAGGTCATGGATACAACGCCGTCGGGCCGGCAGGGACAATGGGTAAGGGTCGCGGAAGCGGTTCCGGTCGCGGCAGGGCAAAGCGGACGGCGCCCCCTGTTCCGTGGCTTGAGCGGCTCGTTGGCATCCTGACCGTATGGTTCGTTTTCTGTTACAGGTGGGGCCGAAGCCCCGGCTGTAACCGCCCCCGGGGTGGCAGGACGGCCGGCGCAGGCACCGGACACCTTGCCGGTTTCCTAGCCGCCGCCAAGGAGGGCCGGGGCCGTGGGTGAAGAACGTCAGCCCAAGCCCCGGAGTGAACAGCTCGGCCGTGCCGAAGCGCTGGCCGCGCGGCTCGACCGGCCTATGGGCATTCTGGGCGTGTTATTCCTGTTCATCGTGCTGGCCCAGCTACTGGCGACTGACCCGGTACTGCTTGCGGTCCTGGGCACGGCGGGATGGCTTTTCTGGGCGGTCTTCGTGGCCGAGTTTCTCCTGCGGGCGTTCGTTGCAGGCTTTCAGTGGAGTTTTTGGAAACGCAACTGGTGGCAGGTCATCTTTCTGCTGGTTCCTTTCCTGCGCTTCTTCCGGGCACTGCAGGCTTTGCGGATCTGGCGCGTGGCACGGTTGTCCCGTGTTGGCGGAATCCTTTCCGCCGGTGTGCGCGGTTCACGCTCGGCCGGGCGCTTGCTGTCAAACCGGATCGGGTGGCTGGCTGCGGTCACTGCGGTCGTCGTCCTGGTATCCAGCCAGCTCCTTTACATCAGCGGCTCCTACGGCAGCTACGCCGACGCGCTGCACGACGCGGCGATGTCGACAATCACCGGCACCCGCTTGGGTGCTGATGATGCCTTTGCCCGCCTGCTGCAGGTTTTTCTGGCCATCTACTCGGTCGCCGTTTTTGCGACACTCGCCGGCTCCGTCGGCGCCTACTTCCTGCGCGGCGATAATGAACCCCGGAACGGGCGGGAACAAACCGGAGTGACCGGCGATCCCCAACGCCTTGACGGCCCTGGTACCCCCACCGGCCCAGATACGGGAAATAATTGACGCCGCCGAGCCGATAGCTGCGTGAAAATCAGCGACCAGCCTCTCGCGGTTTCGTCATGTTGCTAAAGTGAGATCGTTACCCGCCATAGGGGCACGGGGGCGATTAAGAGCGGGGTCATGCCGCAGCGAGGGTGCGGGGGCACAATTCCCAGGTGCGGACCGGAACAGAAAACGCGATGTCTTTCTCCGCGGAGGGGCCATGGGCAGATTCACCCGGAAGTCGGGGCCACATCCATGGGTCGTGATCGGGGCAGCTCTCCTGTTGATCCTCATCGGCTTCGGGACTTACCTCTGGATTCACTACTTCGCTCCCATTGTGGACCAGCTGTACCCGGGACTGTGAGCAGAGGCCGACCCACAGCGCCGGCGCCGGTCAGTGCTTCAGGCCGGCCAGCACGCGCTCGGCATCGGCCAGGTCCGAGAGAACGACGGCGGCGCGGCGGCGCACGTTCTCGACGCCGGCTTCGTAGCCTTGGCTGCCGCCGAGCCTGACCATCGCGGCGGCCTGGGCGGCCGCCGCCAGGGAGTTGCCGGCCCTGGAGAGGCTGCGGTGGACATCTGACAGGGCACCGCCGGGGATGTCCAACCCGTCGGTGGGATGCAGCGACTGGGCGGTCGTGCAGCAGGTGCGCACCCGGGGCAGGAGGCCGGCGAGCTGGTCGGCTATCGGCAGCAGCTCGCCGTAAAGGCCGTCGTCCTCCACGCCCTCGAGGACCTGGTGGTAACGCTCCAGGGCACGCCGGAAGCGGTCGTGCGCGCGGCGCCAAATTCCCTTGCCGAGTTCCTTATCCTCCCGGCGGGCCTGCCGGGCAGCACCGAAGAGCGCCACCGGTCCTACAGGTACTGTCCGGGCCCGGTGTGCCGTTCGCCGCCCTGCACCGAGCCGGCATTCTCCCCCTCGGCTCCGGTGGCCCGGCGCGGTTCTCCGTCGTCGCCAATCACGACGCCGGGCGCGATCATGGTGCCGGGCGGCAGCTGGCGCATTTGCATGCGGGCCGCCATCTGCTGGTTGAGGGCCTGCTGCGCCGCGATCGCGGTCTGGATGCCGTGGAAGAGGCCTTCCAGCCAGCCGACCAGCTGCGCCTGGGCGATGCGCAGCTCGGCGTCCGACGGCGTGGAGTTGTCGGTGAACGGCAGGTTGATCCGGTGCAGTTCCTCGATCAGCTCAGGTGCCAGCCCGTCCTCAAGCTCCTTGACGGACCGCTCGTGGATTTCGGCCAGGCGGACGCGGGCGGCGTCGTCGAGCGGGGCGCTGCGCACTTCCTCGAGCAGTTGGCGGACCATGGTGCCGATCCGCATGACCTTGGCCGGTTCATCGACCAGATCGGCCAGCGCGGAATTGCCGCGGCCGGATCGCCGCGCAGCGGGACCGGGCTCCGGGTTCACGGGCTCTCCGGCGGCCGGGCTGTGGCCGCTGGGCAGCGCGGGGAGGATGACCGGTTCTGCGGGCTGCGGCGTCTGCTCTTCGCTCATGTTTTCATCTTGCCAGAGACGACCAGCGGGCGCAGATCATATCCAGCCCCCGGTCAGCAGCAGCGTCCCTGCGGGTTGTTCTCCTGCCGGTCCGTTTTGTCCCGCCAGAACTCGCGCTCGCTCATCGGCTCCGTGCCGGGATGTGCCCGCCGGTGGTGCCGAAGATAGTCCTGGTAGGCATGCTCGCCCATGACGCCTTGGAAGTACCAGGCGAACCTCTGCCAGCCGCTGCGGGCCCGGGGCCAGATGACGCCGGACATCAGTGGCCCGCCTTGGCGCGCCCGGTGTCCGCTGGCAGTTCGTTCCATTGCCTTTCCAGTTCCTTCTCCGGCCGGGTGGCCAGGAGACCGGACGGCGCGTAGATGGAGGAGACGACCGCCGGGTCCTCGTGCGAGGGTTCTCCGCCCAGCCGCCAGGACTTGTAAGTGGCGATGAGGGCGGTGGCGATGACGATGATGGTCAGCACCACGAACACGATGGACAGCGTGCCCTGCACCGCGGTGTTGCGGACCACCGCCTCCATTTCTGCCACCGAGGCGGCGTTCCCCAGGCTCGTTTCGCCGGCCGCCAGGGCCTCGCGGTGGGCGATGTGGTTGGCCCAGTAGCCCACCTTCACATCCGAGCTGAAGATCTTCAGGATCGAGGCCCAGATGGTGATGACGGCGGCGAAGGCCAGCGGCAGCCCGATGATCCACAGATACTTGAACGCCCCGCGCTTGGCCGCGATGGCCAGGCAGACCGCGAGCGCGATGGCCGCCAGCAGTTGGTTGGCGATGCCGAAGAGCGGGAAGAACGTGTTGATGCCGCCCAGCGGATCGGTGACGCCCAGGATCAGGATGTATCCCCAGCCCGCCACCATAATGGCCGTGCAGATCCAGACGCCGGGACGCCAGGACATGTTCTTGAACTTCGGCAGGACGTTGCCGACGGTGTCCTGCAGCATGAAGCGGGCCACGCGGGTACCGGCGTCGACCGCGGTGAGGATGAACAGCGCCTCGAACATGATGGCGAAGTGGTACCAAAAGCCCATCATCCCGATGCCGCCGATCAGTCCCTGCATGATGTGTGCCAGGCCGACGGCGAGGGTGGGCGCGCCGCCGGTGCGCGATACCACCGATTCCTCGCCGACGTTGCTGGCCAGGTCGGTGAGCATGTCCGGTGTCAGGTTGACGCCGGCCAGGCCCAGGCCGTTGACGAAGGCCACCGCGCCTTCCACAGTGCCGCCGGTGGCCGCTGCCGAAGCGTTCATCGCGAAGTAGATACCGCGGTCGATCGAGATGGCCGCGACCAGCGCCATGATGGCCACGAAGGACTCCATCAGCATTCCGCCGTAGCCGATGAAGCGGGTCTGCTTCTCCTTCTGCACCATCTTCGGCGTGGTTCCCGAGGAGATCAGCGCGTGGAATCCCGAGAGTGCGCCGCAGGCAATGGTCACGAAGAGGAAGGGAAACAGCGACCCTGCCACCACGGGTGCGTCTTCACGGCCGGCGAACTCGCTGAACGCCGGCACGTTGATCTCCGGGCGCACCAGCACGATGGCCAGCGCCAGCATCAGGATGGTGCCGATCTTCATGAACGTGGAGAGGTAGTCGCGCGGGGCCAGCAGCAGCCACACCGGCAGTACCGCCGCGATGAAGCCGTAGATGATGATGCCCCAGGCGATGGTGGTCCTGTCCAGCGTGAAGACCGCCGCGCCCCACTCGGTGTCCGCGATCATACCGCCGCCGATGATGGCGGCGATCAGCAGCACGAAGCCGATGAGGGAGACCTCGCTGACCTTGCCCGGCCGGAGGAAACGCACGTAGATGCCCATGAAGATGGCGATGGGGATGGTCATCGCCACCGAGAAGACGCCCCATGGCGATTCGCCCAGGGCGTTCACCACGACCAGGGCCAGGATCGCCACGATGATGATCATGATGGTCAGCGTGGCGATCAGGGCCGCCGTGCCGCCGATGACACCGAGTTCCTCGCGGGCCATCTGGCCCAGCGAACGGCCGCCCCGGCGCATGGAGAAGAACAGCACCAGGTAGTCCTGGACCGCACCGGCCAGGATCACGCCGACGATGATCCACAGGGTGCCCGGCAGGTAGCCCATCTGCGCCGCAAGGATGGGTCCGACCAGCGGGCCGGCGCCCGCAATGGCGGCGAAGTGGTGCCCGTAGAGCACGCGGCGGTCCGTCGCGACAAAGTCTTTACCGTCCGCGTTGTACTCCGCCGGCGTCGCCCTCAGGTCGTTGGGGCGGGTGAGCTTGTTCTCGATGAACTTGGAGTAGAACCGGTAGGCGATGAAATACGTGCAGACGGCCGCGAAGACGAACCAGATCGCGTTAATGGTTTCTCCCCGCGAAAAGGCAAGGATGCTCCAACTAACGGCCCCCAGCAGGGCGATGGCCACCCAGATCACGATCTTGGTCGGGGTCCACCTCCGGGCATCGGCCTCCGCGGCCGGATCCAGCGCTACCGGCGGCAGGGTCGGATCCTGCACCAGCACGTCGGATGTGGGACCATTCCTCCCGGATTGCCCGGGCCGGGGTCCGCTGAAATTCCCGCTCATGATGCTCCCCTCATCGAAGGCCGATCGTTTGTACGCAGCACCGTAGCAGCGACGCCCGTGGGAGGGAACGGTAAAGCCGGTTTCAGGAGGCAGTGAGCAGGATCTTGCCCGTGTGTTCGCCTGAATCGAAGTACTCGTGGGCCGCCGCCGCCTCCGACAGCGGGAACGTGCGGTGCACCTGGGGTTTGACGTCGCCGGAGACGACCAGCGGCCAGACATGCTCGGCGACCGCCCGCACGATGGCAGCTTTCTCCTCCGCCGGCCTCGCCCGCAGGGTGGTGCCGATGACCGCCCCGCGTTTGGCCATCAACTGGCCAAGGTTCAGCTCGGCCTTGGCCCCGCCCAGCAGCCCGATCACCACCAGCCGCCCGGAGGTGGCGAGCGCGTCCACGTTCCGCTGCAGGTACTTGGCGCCCACTACGTCCAGGATGACGTCGGCGCCCCGGCCTCCGGTGGCGTCCTTAATCCGCTCCACGAAGTCTTCCTCGCGGTAGTTGATCAGCACCTCGGCACCCAGGGCACGCGCGACGTCGAGCTTCTCCTGGCTGCCGGCGGTCACCGCGGGAATCGCGCCGAAAGCGGCAACCAGCTGTACGGCCATGGTGCCGATGCCGCCGGCGCCGCCGTGGATCAGCACCGTTTCCCCGGCCTGCACGCCCGCGGTCATGAAGAGATTGGAAAAGACGGTGGCCGCCACTTCCGGCAGGGCCGCGGCCGTCACCACGTCGGTCCCCCGCGGGACCGGCAGCACCTGGCCTGCCGGAACCACCACCTGCTCGGCGTAGCCACCGCCGGCCAGGAGGGCGCACACTTCGTCGCCCACCCGTAGGCCGCCGACGCCTGCACCGACCGCGGCTACCCGGCCCGATACTTCCAAGCCCGGGATCTCGGATGCGCCCGGCGGCGGCGGATAGACGCCGAGCCGCTGCTGGACGTCGGCGCGGTTCACGCCTGCGGCAGCTACGTCGATGACCACCTCGCCCTCGGCCGGTTGCGGGGCTTCGGTGTCCCGCACGCTCATGACCTCGGGTCCGCCTGCTCCGTCGTAGAAAACCGCCTTCATACCAGCCTTTCGCCTTGTCCGGACATCAAAACCCCCGGTGCTGCGCGCTTTGCCCGGGTAGACCCCTCCGTGTCAGACTACAAGGTGAGGAAGGTTGTCCGAGCGGCCGAAGGAGCTGGTCTTGAAAACCAGTAGGCGGTAACCCCGTCTCATGGGTTCAAATCCCATACCTTCCGCTTCGCAGCAGGTGTCTTGGCCGCATGGCCCGGGCACCTGCTGCATTTGTGCTCCCACGCCTGCTGCAGTCCCAGGTTCTTCGCACCGCATGTTCCGGTCGCCGGCCATCCGGCGTCAAGTATTCTGACCCGGCGCTCCCCCGGTATACCCTCGGCTAGGAGCCGTTCGCACTAAAGCTTGAGGAGTCCCCCGTGCCCAGCCAGCCAGCACCTGTCCGCCGCCCGCTCAAGGCGGCCGCCGCCGTCGTCCTCGTGGCGTTGCTCAGTGGCTGTGGCGGTGGAACGGAGGAACCGCCGCGGGACGAATCCGGTGCCGTGACCGAAGCCGCCGCCGCCGGCGCCTACGCCATCAAGGTGGGCGACTGCCTGAACAACCCGGACACCGACCGCCTGACCGAGGTGGAGTTCGTGCCGTGCGACCAGGCCCACGAACTGGAGGCGTTTGCCGCCAGCAACCTGCCCGAGGGCGATTTTCCCGGCGACGAGGAAGTGGCGGCCAAGGCCGAGGAGTTCTGCGTGGCCGAGTTCGAGGCCTTCGCCGGCATCCCCTACGACGATTCGGCCCTGGAACTGACCTACCTGAACCCGACCGAAGCCAGCTGGACCGGCGAGCAGGACCGGGAGCTGCTGTGCCTGCTGGGCGAGGAAGGCTCGAAGCCCGTCACCGGCACGCTCAAGGACGCCCGGCGGTAGCTGCCCGGCGCTAGCCCCAGGCCCTTCCTGTCAAGGGTGGGGGGCGTTCCGCCCGCCCATTTAAACGTTCTTTCTCAGAAGTCTTCCGCTGCTGATGGCCCTCGGGTAACCTCCCGTTCATCCATGCCCGCTGGACTGGGGGCGGTGCGCCCTGTGCACCGTGCAACCAGCTGTGCCGCAGCCCTTCCCTGCGGTGCGAGGATCATCACTTCCACCTGAGAGATAGGGCCACATGGCTACTTCATCACCGAGGACCGCGCTGGCAGCGGTCCTGACGGCAGGCTTGGTGGCGGCGCCTTTCGCCGCGATGCCTGCGCACGCGGCCGACCCGGTCGAGCTTAACCTGCTGAGCATCAACGATTTCCACGGCCGGATTGACGCGAACACCGTCAAGTTTGCCGGCACGGTGGAACAGCTCCGCGCGCAGAACCCCGAGGGGACGCTGTTCACGTCCGCCGGCGACAACATCGGCGCCTCCGTCTTCGCGTCCTCCACACAGCAGGACCAGCCGACCATCGACGTGCTCAACGCCCTGGAATTGGCGACGACGGCGGTGGGCAACCACGAGTTCGACGGCGGCTTCGCCGACCTGACCGACCGTGTGGCTGCCGCGTCCGACTACCCGCAGCTGGGCGCCAACGTGTACCGGGCCGGCACCACGGAACCGGCCCTGCCCGAGTACGAGCTGGTCACGGTCAACGGCGTGGACGTCGGCGTGGTCGGGGTGGTCACGGAAGAAACCTCCTCGCTGGTGTCCCCGGGCGGGATCGCGGACCTGGAGTTCGGCGACCCGGTGGACGCAGTCAACCGGGTGGCGGCCCGGCTGACCGACGGCGAAGGCGACGAAGCCGACGTCATCATCGCGTCCTTCCACGAGGGAGCGAACACCAACACCGATCTGGGCGGCGCGGCAGGCGCCAGCGCGGTGTTCAATCGGATCGTCAACGAGACCAGCCCGGACGTGGACGTCATTTTCAACGGCCACACCCACCAGGCCTACAGCTTCGACGCCCCGGTCCCGGGAGCGGAGGGCAAGACCCGGCCCGTGGTGCAGACCGGCTCCTACGGCGAGAACATCGGCCAGGTGCAGCTGAGCTATGACGCCGGAACGGATCAGGTCGTGGCGCACACCGGAGCCGTGGTGCCGCGGACCAAGACCTCGGACGGTGACCTGGTGGCCGCCTACCCGCGGGTGGCCGAGGTCTCGTCGATTGTCCAGGCCGCACTCGAGCACGCCGCGGAGATCGGCGCCCAGCCGGTTGGCTCCGTCACCGCCGACATCACCACCGCGTTCCTTCCCGACGGGCCGGATGCGGGCACGGAGCCGGACCGCGATGACCGCGCCTCCGAATCGACGCTGGGCAACCTGGTGGCGGACTCGCTGCTGGCGTCGCTCTCCTCCGCCGAACGCGGCGGCGCGGAGATCGGCGTGGTGAACCCCGGCGGCCTGCGCAACGAGCTCTACTACGCGCCCGACGGCACGGTCACCTACGCCGAGGCCAACGCGGTGCTGCCCTTCCTGAACAACCTGTGGACCACCACGCTGACCGGCGCGCAGGTCAAGACCATGCTGGAGCAGCAGTGGCAGCGCACCGGCGCCGGTGACGTGCCGAGCCGCGCCTACCTGCAGCTTGGCCTGAGCAAAAACGTCAACTACACCTACGACCCGGCCCTGCCCGAAGGCGAGCGCATCACCGGCGTCTGGGTCAACGGCGAACCGCTGGACCCGGAGCGCGGCTACCGCGTGGGCACCTTCAGCTTCCTGGCCCAGGGCGGCGACAATTTCCACATCTTTAACGACGGGACGGACACCCGCGACTCGGGCCTGGTGGACCGCGACGCGTGGATCGCCTACCTCCGGGGCAACAGCCCGCTCTCCCCGGACTTCGCCCGCCGCAGCGTGCAGCTCACCGGCGCGCCGGAAGCCGTCGGCCCCGGCCAGCAGGTCAGCGTGCAGGTAACCAAGCTGGACCTCACGTCGCTGGGCGCCCCCGTGACCGCCCAGGTGTCGCTGGCCTACGTCGACGCCTCAGGCACCAGGACCGCGCTGGGCACCTTCCCGGTGGCCGACGGCGCTGCCTCCGTCGAGTTCAGCGCACCCTCGGCGCTGGACGGCGGCTACTTCGAACTGACCGCGGACGCGTCCGGAACCACTTTCCGGCTGCCGGCCGTCCTCGCTGCCGGTGGCACCGGCGCCGACCATGTGGTCATCAACGAGGCCTATTTGTCCGGCGGCAGCGCCGGTGCGGCCTACCGGAACAAGTTCGTGGAGTTGTACAACCCCACGGACGCGGACATCAGCCTCGACGGCTGGTCGCTGCAGTACCGCTCGGCCACCGGCTCCGGAAACCCCAGTGCCGTGGCAGAGCTGTCCGGCAGCATCCAGGCCGGCGGACACTATCTGGTGCAGGCCAACTCCAACGGCAGCATCGGCGAAGAACTGCCGGCCCCTGACCTGGTGACCGGCATGGCCCCGTCCGGCACGAGAGGCACGCTGGTGCTGTCGAACCAGGCCGGTGCTGTGGCGGACCTGGGCACCGGCTCGGTCGTCGACCGCGCCAACGTGGTGGACCTGCTGGGCTACGGCACCTCGAACACCTTCGAAACCGAAGCGGCCCAGTCGCCGGACAACAACCAGGACGTCCGGTCGCTGAACCGCGCCGGGGGAACGGACACCGACAACAACTCCGCGGACTTCAGCCTCAGCGAAGACATCACCCCGCAGGGCACCGGCGGGGGTGACGGCAGCGGTGATCCCGAACCGCAGCCGCAGTCCGTGGCCATCGCCGACATCCAAGGCACCGGCACCCAGTCCCCGCTGGCCGGCAAGACCGTGACCACCCGGGGCGTGGTCACCGCCGCCTACGCCACGGGCGGCTTTGACGGCTACTACATCCAGACGGAAGGCACCGGCGGCGACACCGACGCAGCAGCCCGGACGGCGTCCGATGCCGTCTTCGTCTACTCCCCGGCCACGGTCGGCCAGGTGAAGGCTGGCGACTTCGTGGAGGTCACGGGCAAGGTCAGCGAGTTCCACGGCCTGACCGAGCTCACGGTGGCCGCCGACGGACTCAAGCTGCTCACAGAGGCAGCCGCCGCTCCGAAGGCGGCCGCCATCGGTTGGCCCGCCACCGACGAGGAGCGCGAGAAGTTCGAGGGCATGCTGCTGGCCCCCCAGGGCGGCTTCACCGTCACCGACAACTACTCCCTGAACCAGTACGGTGAAATCGGCCTGGCCGCCGGGAACTCCCCGCTGGTGCAGCCGACCGCCGTCGGGACCTACGGATCGGACGCCTTCTGGGCCGAAACCGAGAAGAACGCCGCCCTGGCCGTCACGCTGGACGACGGCTCAAGCGTCAACTACCTGGGCGCCGACGCCAATAAGGACATCCCGCTGCCCTACCTCTCCGCCGACGATCCGGTCCGGGTGGGATCCCCCGCCGAGTTCACCACCAGCGTGGTGCTGGACTACCGCTTTAACCTGTGGCGGCTCCAGCCGCTGGGCCACCTGACGGTGGAGAACGCCGGAACCGTCCAGCCGGCGTCGTTCCAGAACACCCGCACCACCTCCCCGGAGAAGGTGCGCGGGGACGTGAAGGTCGCGTCGTTCAACGTGCTGAACTACTTCACCACCACGGGAGACCAACTGGCGGACTGCAATGCCTACCTGGACCGCGACGGCAACCCGATCACGGCCCGCAACTGCGACGCCCGCGGCGCCTGGGACGCGGAGAACCTGCAACGCCAGCAGGCCAAGATCGTTGCCGCCATCAACGCCCTGGACGCGGACATCGTGGCGCTGGAGGAAATCGAGAACTCCGCCCGATTCGGCAAGGACCGCGATGCGGCCCTTGCCGCGCTGACCGACGCACTGAACGAAGAGCTGGGCGACACCCGCCACCACGGAAAACACACCGGCCAGGGCAAGCATGGCGGCTGGGACTACGTCCGCTCGCCGAAGGATCTACCGGCCCTGGCGGATGAAGACTTCATCCGCACCGCGTTCATCTACCGGAAGGACGCGGTGAAGACGGTCAAGGAGTCGGTGATCCACAACGACACCGAGGCCTTCGCCAACGCCCGCAAGCCGTTGGCCCAGGCCTTCAAGGCCAAGAACGGCGCCTCGGATACCTTCATCGTGATCGCCAACCACTTCAAGTCCAAGGGTTCGGGCCCCAACTCGGGCGAGAACGCCGACCACGGCCAGGGCGCCTGGAACGCTGCCCGCACCGCGCAGGCGCACTCCCTGGTGGGCTTCGCGGACCGGCTGCAGGAACAGTTCCGGACCGACAAGGTGCTGCTGACCGGCGACTTCAACGCCTACGCGAAGGAGGACCCGATCAGGGTCCTGACCGACGCCGGGTACGTCGACCAGGGCGCCAAGACAGGCGAGCACAGCTACAGCTTCGGAGGCATGGTCGGCTCGCTGGACTACATCTTCGCCTCGCCAGCGGCGGACGCGAAGGTCAAGGGCGCCGACATCTGGAACATCAACTCGGTGGAGTCGATCGCGCTGGAGTACAGCCGGTACAACTACAACGCCACCGACTTCTATGCGCCGGATCCCTACCGGGCCAGCGACCACGACCCGATCATCGTGGGCCTGGACATGGGCAAGACAAAGGACGGCGGCAACGCCCGTTAGAAACGACCGCGTGGGCCGCTCCCCACCGGGGAGCGGCCCACGCGCCGGCTACGCCCGTTAGAAGCCAGAGCGTAGGCCCTCCCCCAACCGGGGAGGGCCTACGCGCGTCCATGGCCGGGTTAGGACCCCGGAACCCCGCTGGCGACGACGTCGGTGCTCGCCTGCGCCGGGTCGGCCAGGCTCCTGTTGTCTGCCGCGGCCAGGATGGCGCGCGCTATCCGGTCCGCATCCTGCAGCGTGCGGCCGCCGGTGTCGCCCGGCGCCCCCGCCTCGGCGGCGATCGACGTGCCCCACTGGACCGAGGACAGCTGCAGTCCGATCACATACAGGCTGCGGGCCGGCTGGCCGTTCCGGTTCAGCGGACGGTAGGGCGGCAGCGTCACGTCCAGGCCCGACGCGGTCACGGGCTGTCCGTTGGGCCCGATCATCAGCTTCGGCCGGACCAGGCCGTCCTCGAGCATCCGTCGCAGCAGCGGAGACCGGTTGTGGGCCACCCGGTTGGCCGGCATCATCGCCTCCACCAGGTACGCGCCGGTGTACTCGGCGCCGTCGATCCACGGAGACGTCACCCGGAACCGGCCGCTGTCCGGGTCCACCTCGTAAACCGGTTCCGGCCCGGCGAACCGGACGATGCCGGCCCGTGCCAGGGCGGCCAGCTGCTCGATGCGCTGGGCAGGAGGTCCGCTCGCCAGCCCTTCGACCAGCGGTTCGAACCAGCCGCGCAGTTCGGCCAGCCAGGATTCCTCGGTAATGCCGCCGTCGGCCACGATCTTCTTCAACAGCGACCGCCCGGCGTTGAGCGCCCCGATGGCCATCTTGAGCGGATCGTCGGTACCGCGGGCAGAGCCCTCCGCATCGGCATCCAGATAGTCCAGCACCGCGTGCTGGCAGTCCGCGGCGGAGGCGAACTTCCGCCCGTTGAACGGCTTGGCCAGGGCCTCCACATCCAGCAGCCGGTGCCCGGCGACCCGTTCGGCGAGGTAGGCCCCCGCCCGCATCTGCAGGGTGCGGCTGCCCGGCTCCGTTTTCTCCGCCAGCAGCTGCCCCAGTCCGGCCAGCAGCTCCTCGGGCGGCACGCTCAGGCACTCCGGTTCCACCCGCGCGAGCGTGGAGTAGTAGGCCCAGTAGACGTCGCGGTGCAGCATCGGCCACAGGTCGTGGTCGAAGCCCGGCTGCACGCCGGCTTCGGCGTACAGGCGGGCCGCCTGCGTGGTGAAATGCCGCAGCTCCACACCGGCCGGAATATACGTGTCGATCCTGGCCTTCGCCCGGTACGGCGTGCCGCGCCGGGAGCCGGCCACCAGCCGCGGTTCCTGACCCGAAGGTACGTAGCGCAACGGCTCGGTGTCCGTCGCCGGGAGGAACTGCCCGCCGCGGCCCTCGGTGACCTGCACCATCAGGTCGAAGAAGTTCAGCCCCATGCCGCGCACCAGCACCGTGCGGCCGGGCGGGAGCCGATCCCAGTCCACGTCGGCCGGCACATTGGGCGGCAGGTAGTTCAGGCCGTGCCGGGCCGCGGCATCCTGAAGCTGTTGCTGCTCAGGATTCAGCGCCGCGGGGACGTGACCCAAGGCCAGCACCACGGCATCCGCCGCCACGGTGGCACCGTCGGTCAGCTCCAGCTGCCATTCGCCGTCGTGCTCGTTGAGACCGGTGGCCTCCGCCGGATGAACGGTGAGGGAGAAGTCCGCCCCGGTCCGGGCGGCCAACTGCGCGAAGGTCCAGGTCAGGTAGCGCCCGTAGAGCGCCCGGCTGGGAAAATCGGCCGGCCCCAGCGCCGCGGCTTCCTCGCGGTCCTCCTGCGGCACCTCGGGAAGGCCGCCGGCCGCCACGGCGGAGCGCCAGGCCTCGAAGGTCATCCCCGCCACCGGATCGGGGCCCACCTGCCCGGTCCCCGGAGCGGGCACCACCGTGGGGAACAGGCAGGGCGTGTTCATCAGGAACAACCGGGACTGGCCCGGCTGCCAGACATGCCCGGCGCCGGGCGGGTAGGGATCGACCAGGTGGATCCGCAGCGGCGCCCCGCCGTGTGCCCGGTGGTTGGACAGCAACCGCTCCAGCACGGAGGTGCCCCGAGGGCCGGCGCCCACGATCGCCACACGGTAACTGACCGGATTGTCCATGCCGTCTAGCCTACGGGTTGGCAGCCGGCTCCCCGTGGCGGCATGCCTAGGATGGGTCCATGGCCCAAGACACCCAGCATCTGCCCCAGGACGAGTTCATCTGGCTCGAGGACATTTACGGCGCCTTGCCACTGGAGTGGGTGAAGGCGCAGAACCAACGCACCGAGGCGAAGCTCGTGGACGACTCGTTCACAGCGCTGGAAGCCGGCATCCTGGAGGTCCTGGACGCGGAGGACCGGATCCCGGCCGTCACCAAGCGCGGCCCCCACTACTACAACTTTTGGCGCGACAAGGCCAACCCCCGCGGCCTGCTGCGCCGCACGAGCTGGGAGAGCTACCTGACCGATTCCCCGGACTGGGAGGTGCTGCTGGACGTTGATGCGCTGGCCGCTGCCGAGGGCATCGACTGGGTCTATGCCGGCTCTTCCTTCCTGCGTCCGGCCGACGGCACCAGCTACCGGCGCGCCATGCTGCGGCTCTCGCCCGACGGCGGCGACGCGGTTCGGCTGCGCGAGTTCGACGTCGAGGACCGCGCCTTCGTGCCCGGCGGCTTCGACATTCCGGTGGCCAAGAGCTACGTCTCCTGGCTGGACGAGGACCGCATCCTGCTGGGCACCGACTTCGGCCCCGGCTCGCTGACCACTTCCTCCTACCCGCGGACCAGCCGCATCCTGCGCCGCGGCCAGGCTCCGGAGGCTGCCACGGAGTACTTCGACGTCCCCCGGGACCACATGCTGGCCCAGGTGGGCCACGACTCCACCCCCGGCTTCGAACGGGACGTGGCGGTGGACGTGATCGATTTTTTCAACTACCGCACCTACCTGCGGCGCGACGGCGAGTGGCTGCCCATCAACGTTCCCACGGACGTGAACGTGGATCTCCACCGCCAGTGGCTGTTGCTGCGGCCGCGTGGCGACTGGGAGCTGGACGGCACCGTCCACCCGGCCGGCTCCCTGCTCGCCGCCGACCTGGAGGCGTTCCTGGCCGGCGACCGTTCCCTGCAGGTCCTCTTCGCCCCCGATGCGGCGACCTCGTTGCAGTCCTGGAGCTGGACCAGGAACTACCTGCTGCTCAACCTGCTGCAGGACGTCTCGTCCCGGATCCTGGTGCTGGATCCCGCCGCGCAGTGGGCCGCCTCCGAACTCCGGGACTGCCCGCCGCTGCACGCAGTGGATGCTTCCGGAGTGGACGACGACGAATCCGACGACTACTGGCTGGTGGCCACCGGCTACCTCACGCCGTCGACCCTCTCGCGCGGCACCATCGGCGGGCCGGCGCTGGAAGTCAAGGCATCGCCGTCGTACTTTGACGCCTCCGCCTACGAGGTCCAGCAGCACTTCGCCACCTCCAAGGACGGCACGCAGGTCCCCTACTTCCAGGTGGGCCCCAAGGATCTTGAGTACGACGGCGGCAACCCGGTGCTGCTCTCGGGTTACGGCGGGTTCGAAGTGGCCAGGACCCCCGGCTACAGCGGCACGGTGGGACGGGCCTGGCTGGAACAGCGCACCCCGGACGGCCGCGGCGGCGTGTACGTAGTGGCCAACATCCGCGGCGGCGGCGAGTACGGCCCGGGCTGGCACCGGGCGGCGCTGCAGGCCAACAGGCACCGCGCCTACGAGGACTTCGCCGCGGTGGCGCAGGACCTGACGGATCGCGGGGTCACCCGCCGGGAGCGGCTGGGCTGCGCCGGTGGCTCGAACGGCGGCCTGCTGGTGGGAAACATGTTGACGAGCTACCCGCACCTCTTTGGCGCAGTGTCGTGCGGGGTGCCGCTGCTGGACATGGCCCGCTACACCAAACTCTCCGCCGGCTACTCCTGGATTGCGGAGTACGGGGACCCCGAGGACCCGGCGCAGTGGGAGTTCATCCGCACGTTCTCGCCCTACCACCTGCTCCAGCCGGGCACCGAGTACCCCGACGCTCTCATCTGGACCGCAACCTCGGACGACCGGGTGGGCCCGGTGCAGGCCCGGAAAATGGCCGCGCGGATGCAGGAGCTCGGGGTCCGGAACGTCTGGTTCCACGAAGCCCTCGAGGGCGGCCACGCCGGCGCCAGCGACAACAAGCAGACGGCCCGGTTGCAGGCACTCTCGCACGCGTTCCTATGGCGCGCGCTGGCCGGCTAGCCCGTTCGCGGTTTTGCTCTTGGCCCCGGATTCTGGGTAGTCTTGTGTGGCTAGCAATAGCGTATGGAGACGTGCCAGAGCGGCCGAATGGACTTCACTGCTAATGAAGGGTCGGGGTTAAACTCGACCGGGGGTTCAAATCCCCCCGTCTCCGCGTCAACTCCCCCGGGAAACCGGGGGAGTTTTTGCGTCTCCTCGTCCTCGGCGTCACCGCGTCCATGGGCCCGTCCGAGGGCCTCGCCGTCCACATCGCGGGCGTTCTAAGGCCGCGCGGGCCCGAACCAGCGGGCCAGCGCGGCCACCAGCCCCCGCTGGGTCCCGTCTCCCGTCCACGCCACATGCCCGTCGGGCCGGATCAACGCCGCCGCAGGAGCGCTGACCGAACCGATCACCGGAAGCTCCCACCCGCCGTCGTGCGTGGCTTCCACCAGCTGCACCCGGTCCGCCCACGGCCCCGGCTCGATGCTGCCCGGCACGCCGAGGTTGAGCAGCACCCCGCGGGCTTCATGCAGGAGGGTGAACACGCGCAGCGGGCCGTTGGCGGTGACGACGTCGAGATCGGGCATGCGGCGCCCGAGCAGCGGATGCCCCTCGCCGAGGTCGTAGCGGACGTCCAGGCCGGAGATGAGTCCGCCCAGCCGCTTCCGGGCCTCGTCGATCGTCAGCAGGCCCGCCACCGTGTCGGCCAACGCGCCGAGGCGCGGGTCGGCCCGCTGCATCAGCGACTGCGCCATCGTGTGCTTGAGGGCGCGGGCCCCCGCGGGGTGCCGCTCGGCGTGATAAGTGCCCAGCAGGCTGTCCGGCGCCATGCCCCTGACCACCAGGGCGAGCTTCCAGGGTGGGCTCGGCCGCCGGCCCCAGTTGCTTCTCGGTCACAACCACCCGCACCGTCCGCCCGTCCTCCATCAGGTGCAGCCCGTGGACCCCCACCTCGTCGATGCGCATGCCCGCCGGCGTCTCCTCTGTCACCTCCACTTCGGCGATCAGGCTGCTTTTCGTCGCGTCCCAGCCGGGGAACCCGATGCCGGCCGCCTTCCGGACGGCGCTTCGTCCGCCGTCGGCGCCGACCAGATACAGCGCGCGCATCGGCCCGTCGTCGGCAAAATGCACGTCGAGCCCGCCGTCGACCTGGGCGAAGCCGGCCACCTCGACCCCGCGATGCACCGGCACACCCAGCTCCTCGATCCAGCCGGCCAGGATCCGCTCGATATGGTTTTGCCACAGGCCGAGCGTGTAGGGGTGCCGGGTGGGAAAGTCGCCCACGTCCAGCCTCGTGCTCCCGAAGAACGCGGCCTGGACGGGCTGGCCCTCGGCGAGGAAACGGTCGGCGATCCCGCGCTGATCGAGGATCTCGATGGTCCGCGAGTGGAAGCCGCCCGCACGAGAGCCCACCAGCTCCGGCGTCGGGCGGCGCTCCACAATGGCCGCATCCACACCCGCCAGCGCCAGCTCACCGGCCAGCATCATCCCCGTCGGGCCGCCGCCGGCAACGATGACTTCGCCCATCACATCCCCCGCCTCTCCGAGCCATTTCCGTGCGCCTCCTTGGGGACACGTCCGAGCCAGTTTGAGGCATGACGGTGGCCTTGCAGCAAGCCCCCTGCTGCGCGCTACATTGGAAGTGGCGGGGAACATGCAGTGTCTGCAGTCACGGCCGTCGTCCGGCCGGCTCAGCCGATTAGGCCGCCCCGTGTTTCCTGGCCCGCCCGCGGCCGGCCCCGCCCGTCAGGCGAAGCCGAAGACCGGCGGGAAGACCACGACGACGACGGCGGCCCAGGCACCATAGACCGGCAGGTACCCCGTCTGCCAGCGCTCAAGCGCGGCGAAGGGGCGCCGCCCGCGCAGGAACCCGACGGTAAGCCACGCTGCCCTCACGAGGTGCACCAACAGCAGCAGGTTCAGGCCGAGCGCGGCGACCTTGTTGGGGCTGGTACCGAATTCGGCGATCCGGGTCAGCATCGCCGTCAGCATGACCGCGTCGACCGCGACCGCGGCGGCGACGAGGACCAATTGCAGGCCGTCGAACAGGCCCGGCGGCGCCAGCGCCTCGCGGGCGGAGATCGCGTACAGCAGCAGGGCCAGGACGAGCACGAGGATCGCGTTCATGAGGATGAGCAGTCCCCGGTCGACGTCCACCAGGCCGCCGGCCGCCGTGAGCACTGCCAGCAGCGCCAGCAGCATCACAATGGTCAGGGGCGTGAAGACGCGGGTGAGCACCGGGGCGATGTTCTCAACAACGTTCTGCTTGGCCTCGACCAGCCAGGCTGCTACGACCAGCGCACCCGGAACGGCGAACGGCAGTATCCAGGCCTCCATCGCCGGCTCGAAGTCGACGCCGACAGCCTGCAGCGCCCCGAATGTGAGCCCAATCAGCACAGCCCCGCCGAGGGCCAGCAGCGTGAAGTAGATCGCGAGTTCCCCGGTGAACCGGACAAAGTCCATGCGCCGGTTGTGGTCCCGCCACCTGCCGCCAACGTACGCCACGCCCGCCAGCAGCCACAGGACGACCGGGGCGTGCAGCACGGCGAGCACCTCGGTGGAACCGGCGGCCGCGAACGGGTAGGCATTGAGCAGCACCGCCAGCGCGGCAAACGGGAGGAGCAGCGCCGCCGCCATGGACACCGTCAACCGGCGTTTCCAGGCGAAATACGCGGCAAGGAACGGGAAGACGAGGAGGCCGAGGTTCCGCGCCAGGGCCGCGCCATCGAGCCACACGGTGCCTGCCTTGACGGCCGCCCCTGCCCCAACGGCGAGCGCGAGGACCACAGCAAGCTCCCGCCACGGCGGCGCTGCGGTGTCGGAGTCCTGCGGGACGAGCACCAGCTGCTTCCACAGCCGGTCGGAGTGCTCGCGGGCGAACTCGCGCGAGACCGCATCCAGGTTGCCCAGGCGCTTGATCGCTACGAGGAAGGCCTCCTCGTCGTCCAGTCCTGATGCTTGCCGGTCGGCGATTTGTCCGCGCAGGTGGTCCTCCAGTTCATCGAGGTCCGCGGGTGAAATCGCCTGGCGCCGCCGGACGTACCCGCGCCACCGGTCTATCTGTGCTTCCAACTCGGCATGGGGTTCCATCAGGCCCACCCTTCGACCGGAGCGGCGGGCGGCGGCACCGCCTGCCACACCCGCCGCAGCGTCTCGGCGACAACCGTCCACTGTTGCTGCCGTTCGGCGAGCGCCTCGCGTCCTTGGGCCGTGAGCGCATAGTGTTTGCGCCGCCGCCCGGCCTCCGAGAGGCCCCACGAGGACGACACATACCCGAACCGCTCGAGTCGGTGCAGCAGCGGGTAGAGCATGCCGTCCGTCCACTCCAGCCCCCCGTCGGACAGTTCGCTCACGCGTTTGCTGATCGCGTAGCCGTACAGTTCGCCCTCCGCCAATATCCCCAGCACCAGCGGGGTGGCCGAAGCGGCGACCAGGTCCTTATCAATGCGCACCGGGCCTCCTCATACCTAGATCTGCAAGGTATAACCCTAGCAGTTCTAGGTATCAGGTCCGCGGAGTCGGCGGGAAGCTCAGGCCTTGAGGGCTAAAACGAAGGGCAGGACAGCTTCGGCCCCGGCCAGGCGGAGCGCGCGTCCGGCCACGGTGAGGGTCCAGCGGCTGTCGGCGACGTCGTCGACCAGCAGCACGGGGCCGCGGTTCTCTGCCAACCAGGCGTCACCGCCCTCGGGGACCTGGAACTGGTCCCACACGTCGGCCACCCGGAAGGCGCTGTTGCCGCCGGGTCCGCTGCGGGGTCCGCCGTGCGGGACGGTGAGCTCGCCCAGGTACGGCAGCCTGCCGATCTCGGACAGGCCGCGGGCCAGCGACTGCACCAGCAGTGGCCTGCTGCGCGAGGGAACGCTGACGATGCCGACCGGGCGCTGCGCCCAACCCCATTGCGCCAGCACCTGGACGCAGGCCTGCAACATGACAGGATCCACTTCGCGGTCCGGCGCCCCGTCCGAGAAGACTTCGCGCAGCTTTCCGCCCCAGCCCAGATCCGTCAGGCGTGCCAGGGCACGGCCGCTGCCAGTGGCCTCCGCCGGCGGGATCTTTCCCTTGACCGGCACGCCCAGCTTGTTCATGCCGCTTGGCCACATGGCCCGTGGCTCCAGTTCGACGCCGGCACGCTGCAGGGCGGCGCCCGCGCTTTCGGTGGCCTCGGCCGCGATGCTGTCCGAGTACCACGGTCCGGCGCAGTTGTCGCAGCGTCCGCAGGGCGCGGCGGCGGGATCGTCCAGGGCCTTGGCCAGGAATTCCATCCGGCAGCCGGAGGTGTTCTCGTAGTCCAGCATGGCGTTCTGTTCGGCCACCCGGGCCTGCGAAATGCGCCCGTAGCGCTCGGCGTCGTAGCTCCAGGGCTGGCCGGTTCCCTCCCAGCCGCCGCTGACCTTGCGCACGGCGCCGTCCACGGACAGGACCTTCAGTAAGAGTTCCAGCGGGGACCGTTTCAGGTTCACCAGCGTTTCCAGTGCCGCCGTGGACAGCACCGTCCCCGGGGCGGCGAGCTCCCGCAGCACGGCCGTGGCCGTCCCCTCGTTCGGCATCGACGCCGTGGCAAAGTACTCCCAGATGTCCCGGTCTTCGGTACCCGGCAGGAGCAGTACGTCGGCGTTCGGAGTTCCGCGGCCCGCGCGCCCCACCTGCTGGTAGTAGGCGACCGGGGAACTCGGCGCACCCAAGTGCACCACAAAGCCCAGGTCCGGCTTGTCGAAGCCCATGCCGAGGGCGCTGGTGGCCACCAGCGCCTTGACCCGGTTCTCCTTCAGCGCCGCCTCCGCCTGTTCCCGCTCGGCCGGGTCGGTGCGGCCGGTGTAGGCGGCCACTTCGTGGCCGGCCTCCCGGAGCAGCCGGGCGGTGTCCTCGGCGGCGGAAACCGTGAGGGCGTAGATGATTCCGCTGCCGGGCAGGTCGTCCAGGTGGGTGAGCAGCCATCCGAGCCGGGCGCGCGGGCTGGCCAGGCGGAGCACTCCCAACCGCAGGGAGGCACGGGCGAGCGGCCCCCTGATGGTGAGCACTCCGCCGTCGTGCCCGGTGGCAGCATGCACGCCGAGCTGCTCCTCGATGTCGTGGACCACGCGGGAATTGGCGGTGGCCGTGGTGGCCAGCACCGGGACCCGGTCGGGCAGCTGGGCGATCAGGTCCCGGATCCGCCGGTAGTCCGGGCGGAAATCGTGGCCCCAGTCGGAAATGCAGTGCGCCTCGTCGACCACCAGCAGGCCTGAGCTTTGCACCAGCTGCGGAAGCTGTTCGTCGCGGAAGCGCGGATTGTTCAGCCGCTCGGGCGAGACCAGCAGCACGTCCACCGTGTTGGCGGCCAGCTGCTCCTGGATCTGGCCCCATTCCAGCTGGTTCGCCGAGTTGATCGCCGCGGCCCGGACACCCGCGCGTTCGGCCGCCGCCACCTGGTCCCGCATGAGCGCGAGCAGCGGCGAGACGATCAGGGTGGGGCCGGCGCCGCGGCGGCGCAGCAGCAGGCTCGCCACGAAGTACACCGCCGACTTTCCCCAACCGGTACGCTGCACCACCAACGCCCGGCGTCCGCCGGAGACCAGCGCCTCGACGGCCTCGAACTGGCCCTCGTGGAACTCCGCTGTGTCGTTGCCCACCAGGGCACGGAGCAACGCGGTGGCCTCCCCGCGCAGCCCGCCGTCGTCCTGCCCCGGACCCGCCGTTCCCGTCGTCGCCGCGTCCATTGTCCCGTCGATCAGCTCAGCCATGCTGCCCAGTATTGCAGCCGCTGCCGACAACCTGGCCCTTTTCCACAGCGGCCCCTTATAAGCTGGTGAAGTGAGCAGCATAGATCTCGGCCTGTCCTTCAAGGCCTACGACGTCCGCGGGATCGTGGGCGAAACCATTACGGCGGCGACCGTCGAGGCGACCGGTGCCGCGTTCGTGGACGTGTTGTCCCTGGCCGGGCAGACCGTGCTGGTGGGCGGCGACATGCGTCCGTCCTCGCCTGAGTTCGCCGCCGCGTTCGCCCACGGCGCGGCCGGCCGCGGGGCCAACATCCGCATGCTGGGGCTGATCTCCACCGACGAGCTCTACTACGCCTGCGGGTCCTTGGACGCCGCCGGGGTGGTGTTCACCGCCAGCCACAACCCCGCGCAGTACAACGGCCTGAAGATGGCCAAGACCGGGGCGGTCCCGGTCTCCTCCGATACCGGCATGTTCGACATCCGCGACCTGGCGCAGAAGTACCTCGAGACCGGCATCCCCGACGGCACCGAACCCGGGACCATCAGCGAAACCAACGTGCTGGCCGGTTACGCCTCCTACCTGCGCTCCCTGGTGGACCTGGCCGGCATCCGTCCGCTGAAGGTAGTGGTGGACGCCGGGAACGGCATGGCCGGCATGACCACCCCCGCCGTGCTGGGCGACACCCTGCTGCCGGCGCTGCCGCTTCAGGTCGTGCCGCTGTATTTTGAGCTGGACGGAACCTTCCCCAACCATCCGGCCAACCCCTTGGAACCGGAAAACCTGGTGGACCTGCAGGCCGCGGTCATCGAGCACGGGGCGGACATCGGCCTGGCCTTCGACGGCGACGCCGACCGGTGCTTCGTGATCGATGACACCGGGGCGGTGGTCTCCCCCTCGGCGATCACCGCGCTGGTCGCCCGGCGGGAAATCGCCCGCGCCCGGGCCGCCGGCGAAGAAAGCCCGGCGGTGATCCACAACCTGATCACCTCCCGCGCGGTGCCCGAAACCATCACCGCCGCCGGCGGACGCCCGGTGCGCACCAGGGTGGGGCACTCGTTCATCAAGGCGCACATGGCGGAGGAGAAGGCCGTGTTCGGCGGCGAACACTCCGCCCACTACTACTTCCGCGACTTCTACAACGCCGACACCGGCATGCTCGCCGCCATGCACGTGCTCGCCGCCCTCGGCGAGCAGGAGTCGCCGCTGTCCGAACTGGCAGCCGAATACGACCCGTACCACGCAACCGGCGAACTGAACTCCCAGGTCGAAGACAAGGACGCCGCCATCGCCCGCGTGCTGGCCGACTTCGCCCCCGCCCTCGCGTCCGATCCCGCCGCGGCCGGAACGGACACCACCGCCGGTAACTGCCCGGCCGCCTATGCGGGCACCGGGGTAAGCGTGGACCGGCTCGACGGCACCACCGTGGTCGCCGACGACGGCTCCTGGTGGTTCAATCTGCGCCCCTCCAACACCGAACCCTTCCTGCGGCTGAACGCCGAAGCCACCAACCCCGGCCTCCTCGACACCCTCCGCGGCCACGTCCTGGCCCGCGTCCGGGACGCAGGATGAGTGCCTCGTGGCGGGACGGCATCCCCGCGGAGATACTGGCCGATATCGACACCCTGTTCGGAACGGGGCTCGGGGTGGCGCAGGAACAGTTGACCGAGCATGGGGCGTTCCTGCCCGCGGCCCTGGTCACCACGCACGACGGCGGACTGCGGCTCGTGGTCGTCTCCCCCGACGACCTGGACGCCGAGGCAGCCGAGGTCAACGTGGACGGCATGATTGAGGACCTGTACGCCACCCTGCGCCAGGATCGCGCCGATTTCCGCGCCATCGCCGTCATCAGCGACATCTTCCTGCCCGAAGAGGACGCCGACGCGATCCAGATTGCCGTGGAGCACTCGGCCGGCATCGCAGTCTCGGCCATCCAGCCCTATCATCACGACGACGACGGCACCTGGAGCTACCCGGACCCCTTCGTGGACCCGCAGGAACGCCTCGTGTGGCCCGATCAGGAACCCGACGAAGGAGCCGAGCCGCCCCGGGGCTGATCGGCCGGACCGTTCCCGGCGCACCGTGGCCAATTCCGGTCCGGGCAGGCCACTAAAATAGGCAGCATGCGTATCAATGCCTTCTCGGACGTGTGCCTGCGTGCACTGATGCTGCTTTCCGCGGCGCCGGAAGGCGAACTGATGACCACACAGGCCATCGCGGACGGCGTAGGCACCCCCTACAACCACGTCAGCAAGGCGGTGCTGAAGCTGCGCTCGCTCGGACTGGTCGACGCAGTGCGCGGCCGCTCCGGCGGCATCCGGATCAGCGCAGCCGGACGGCTGGCGACGGTGGGCGGGCTGCTGCGGACCCTCGACGCGCGGGAGGACCTGGTGGATTGCGAGTCCGCCAGCGGCGACTGCCCGATGAACAACAACTGCGCGCTGCGCGGAGCGCTGCGCCGGGCCCGCGAGGCCTTTTACCGCGAACTGGATCCCCTCGTCGTGTCTACGTTGCCACACCGGTCGCAGATGGAGCCCGTCTTCATGGCGTTGCTCACGCGCCGTCCGGCGTGATCCACGCCGGGCCGCGCCACCTTTGACCACTGCGGCGGTCGGTGGCCTCCGGGAACCGCCAGCCCGCGTCCCCGTGGAGCGGCCTGCCCGCCGGCTGCCCCTTGACCCGTCTCGCCTCAGCCGGTCTGGCGTCCCGAGAGCTTGTCGCGCAGCCGGTCCACCATGCCGACGCCGGGTCCCACGGTCTTGTGGAACAGCTCGGAGTGCGGGGCGCTGGGATGAGGCCTGGTCGGCGCGACCTTCTTGGCGCTCTGGACCTTTTCACCCAGATCGACGAGCTTGTCCTGGGGAATGTGGGCGCGCAGCTTCGGGAACTGATCAGTCTCTTCGTCGTTTGCGTGGTGGCGCAGCTGTCCTGCCAGTTCCCTGACCAGCTCCATGAAGGTCGGATCGGAAGAGTCGACGTCCTCCATCCGCTTCATGAGCCGAACGATTTCGTCGTGCTCCTTCTTGTCGTGCTCAACCTCTTCCTTGCCGTTCGGCACGTGTTCTTCAATCACGGGGTAAACAAGCATCTCTTCGGCGACGGCGTGGCGCATAACCTCGGCAATGACGGTATCGGCCAGGTCCCGGCGCTGGCCGGGGTCTGCGGTCTGCTCGATCTGGCTGAGCAGTTCGATCATTTCGCGGTGATCGGTCGTGAGGATATCGATGACATCCCCGCCCTGAGTATCGGCCATGGAACGCCCTCCTTTGGGTCGTTGCTCCTGAGCGTGCGTGGGAGGCCTCAACATACCAATGAGCGGCACCCGAATCCACGGTCCGAAGCGCTTTCGGGGTGCTGGAGCGCGAAATCATGGCGGCCGGTCTAGACCGGATGCCCGCGGGGCCATCCGGGGTCGAAGATCGGCCGTTAAGCGGATGAGGCCCCCGCGCAGCTGCGCGGGGGCCTCATCTCGGGAGCCTGTGCTGGCGTCCCTCCTTCAGTCAATCAGGCGAAGCGGACCTGGAGCTGCTTGAGTTCGGCATCCAGTTCCTCGGGCAGGGAATCGCCGAACTGTGCGTACCATTCCTCGATGCCCTTGAGCTCTTCCTTCCACTCCTCCGGATCCACCTTGACGGCTTCTTCCACCTGCTCTCGGGTCATGTCCAACCCGGTCAGGTCGATCGAATCGCCGGTCGGGATGTAGCCGATCGGGGTTTCCGTGGCGTCCGCGGTGCCCTCGATGCGTTCGATGGCCCACTTGAGCACCCGGGAGTTCTCCCCGAAGCCGGGCCAAGCGAAGCCGCCGTCGGCATTGCGGCGGAACCAGTTGACCAGGAAGACCTTGGGCAGGCGGTCCGGGTTGGCCTTTCCCTCGATGGTGCCCCAGTGCTTGAGGTAGTCGCCGGCGTTGTAGCCGATGAACGGAAGCATGGCCATCGGGTCGCGGCGGACCACACCGACGGCGCCGGAGGCTGCCGCGGTGGTCTCGGACGACAGGGTGGAGCCCATGAAGATGCCGTTGGTCCAGGAGCGGGCCTGGGTAACCAGCGGGATGGTGGTCTTGCGGCGGCCGCCGAAGAGGATCGCGTGGATCTCCACACCGTCCGGGCTGTAGTACTCCTGTGCCAGCATGTCGATCTGCGAGATCGGCGTGCAGAAGCGGGAGTTCGGGTGGGCCGCCGGCCGGCCGGACTCCGGTGTCCAGTCGTTGCCCTCCCAATCGATCAGGTGATCCGGCACTTCGTCGGTCATGCCCTCCCACCAGACGCCGCCGTCGTCGGTCAGTGCCACGTTGGTGAAGATGGAGTTGCCCTTGGCGATGGCGCGCATGGCGTTGGGGTTGGTGCTCCAGCCGGTGCCCGGTGCGACGCCGAACAGGCCGTACTCCGGGTTCACGCCGCGCAGTTCACCCTCCTTGCCGATGCGCATCCAGTTGATGTCGTCGCCGAGGGTCTCGGCCTTCCAACCGTCGATGGTCGGATCCAGCAGCGCCAGGTTGGTCTTGCCGCAGGCCGAGGGGAAGGCTGCCGCAATGTTGTACGCCTTGCCCTGCGGGCTGGTGAGCTTGAGGATCAGCATGTGCTCGGCCAGCCAGCCTTCGTCGCGGGCGATGACCGAGGCGATGCGGAGGGCGTAGCACTTCTTGCCCAGCAGCGCGTTGCCGCCGTAGCCCGAGCCGTAGGACCAGATGGACCGCTCTTCGGGGAAGTGCACGATCCACTTCTCCTCGTTGCACGGCCAGACCACGTCGGCCTCACCGGGCTCCAGCGGGGCGCCAAGGGAATGCAGCGCCGGGACGAAGAAGGCGTCCTCGGCCTCCATCTTGCGCAGCACGTCGGTGCCGATCCGGGCCATGATGCGCATGGAGGCGACCACGTAGGCCGAGTCGGTGATTTCCACCCCGTACTGCGGCTGCTCTGCGTCCAGGGGCCCCATGACAAAGGGAATCACGTACATGGTGCGTCCGCGCATGCTGCCGGCGAAGCGCTCCGTGAGGATCGACTTCATCTCGGCGGGGTCCATCCAGTTGTTGGTGAACCCTGCGTCTGCCTCCTTCTCGGAGCAGATGAACGTCCGCTCTTCGACCCGGGCGACGTCCTTCGGGTCGGAGAAGCCGACGAAAGAGTTCGGGAACAGCTCCGGGTTCAGCCGCTTAAGGGTGCCGGCCTCGACCAGCTGGTCGGTCAGGCGCGCGTACTCCTCTTCGGAGCCGTCCACCCAATACACGGAGTCGGGCTGCGTCAGCTCTGAAACTTCGGCAACCCAGGCCAGAAGCTTTGCGTGTGTAGTTGGGGCATCCATAAGTGTTTCCTCAAGAACCGGCTGACGCGTAATATCGCCCATGACTCATCCCTTTCCTGGGCCAGTGGTGTTTCTAGATGCTATGGGTCGATGGCTAGACCAGCTGGCTGCCGAAAAAGGGGATTTGCCCGGGTCGGATAGCATGGGCCCGGAATTCCGGGCTTTTTCTACGTGTCAACCGCCACCCGTGTGATTAAGGTCATATAGACCGGTCTAGTTCATATGTCCTTTGATGGGTCCGTCACACCGACTTCCCAGGCCCGGCAGTCCGTCCACGGGGATGAGGCACGACCGCCAAGAGCCGGGATGCGCGGAATTCCGGGGCGGAGGCCGGCGGGGCTCCCTCGATTTGGCGACTGTCCGGCAAACACGCTACAGTTGTATCCGGCCGCGAGGCCAAGCGCCCATAGCTCAGCTGGATAGAGCGTCTGTCTACGGAACAGAAGGCCGGGGGTTCGAATCCCTCTGGGCGCACCAACGAAATGCAGTCCGGTCACCGACCGGGCTGCATTTCTCTTTGCCGCCAATGTGCCGCAGCCCGGCGGTTTCTGAGGCTTGGACGTCCTTTGGGCCTCATGTCACACCCGCTGCTTCCGCGGTGTCTTCCTTGTATCCCCGCTCGCCGGGGCATCGACGAGGAGGACAGCATGGCACGGATACCCCTGGAGCACTCCCCCAGCCTGTTCCTGAGAATCATGTCGGGCTACAGCAAGCGGAAGTACGGCAAGGTGCTGGACCCCGGCCTGGCGATGCTGCACAACCGGCGGGTGCTGTTTGCCTGGCTGCGGCACGAAAGTTCCGTCGCCAGGTTCAACACCGTGCCGCCCGTGCTCAAGGCGTTGGCCGTGATGGGAGCGGCTTCCTCAATCGGCTGCAGTTGGTGCATTGACTTCGGCTACTGGGAATTCCATCACCGGGGCGTGGACCCGGCGAAGCTGCGGGAGGTGCCGCGCTGGCACACGGCTACCGTTTACACTCAGCTGGAACGCGATGTGCTCAGTTACGCGGAGGCCATGACCGCAACCCCACCCGCCGTCACGGATGACCTTGTGGATAGGCTGAAGCAGCATCTGGACCCGGCCCAGCTGGCGGAGCTGACCTATCTGATTGCGGTGGAAAACCAGCGGTCGAGGGTTAACGCGGCGTTGGGCCTGGCCAGCCAGGGCTTCACGGAAACCTGCAGCGTAGGAGGTTTGAGATGACGACGACCCAGGCAAACCTGGCCGTGTTCCAGCAGCACCGCGGGCTCCTCTTCGGAGCTGCGTACCGCCTCCTGGGCAGCGCCGCCGACGCCGAGGACGTCCTGCAGGAGGCGTGGCTGCGGTTCTCCGACGTGCCGCAGGACCATGTCCGGGAGCCGCGCGCCTTTCTCCTGCGGACGGTGACCAATCTGGCGCTGAACCAGATCCGCGCCCAGCAACGCCGCCGCGAGAATTACGTCGGGCCGTGGCTGCCCGAGCCTGTCAGCTCCCTGCCGGGTGCCCCGACCCCTCCCGCGCCGGACGACGCCGCCGTGCTGGCCGACGATGTCTCGCTGGCCATGCTGGTGGTCCTGGAGCAGCTCTCCCCCTTGGAACGTGCGGCCTACATCCTAGGAGAGGTCTTCGGCTACCCGGCACCGGAGATCGCCCGGACGCTGGGCCGCTCGCCCGCGGCGGTACGGCAACTGATGTCGCGCGCCCGTGACCACGTCGCCAGCCGGCAGGCCCGGAACCAGGTGGATCCGGCCCTGCACCGGCGGATCACCGAGCAGTTCCTGCACGCGGCCAACACCGGGGCCATCGAGCCGCTGCTGGGCTTGCTGGCTCCGGACGTCGTACTGACCAGCGACGGCGGCGGCCAGAAGTCCGCGGCGCTGCGGCCCATCTTCGGGGTCGAGAAGGTGCTGCGCTTCCTGCTCGGCATCACCAGCAAGCCGGGCGCCCCCTTCCATCTGCACGTCGCCGACGTCAACGGGCTGCCCGGGTTGGTGGCCGTGGACGAGGACGGCGCGGTGGACACGGTCGCGGGCTTCAGGGTCGATGACGGCTTGGTCCGGGAAATCTTTCTCATCCGGAACCCGGACAAGCTTGGCCGCATCAGCATCTAGCTGCACTGACCTCGTGGCGGTCATCACTGCCGGCCGAACCAGCGGGCATGAGACGGTTAAAACAGGCATCCGCGCCATCGCGCGTGGGCCTGTTGTGTTGGTCCCGGATTTAGGAGGAGTACCCATGAAGGTCACCGCCGCCGTCGTGCGCGAGACGGGCGCACCGCTTTCAGTTGAAGAGCTGGAGCTTGCCGAGCTCCGGCCCGATGAGGTGAGGGTCCGCATGGTCGCCACCGGTATCTGTCACACGGATTCGACCGCCCGAAATGGGGCTTATCCCCTCCAGTGGCCGGCGGTGCTCGGTCACGAGGGCGCCGGTGTTGTGGACGGTGTGGGAACCGCGGTGACGAGCGTCGCGGTCGGTGACCACGTGGTGATGGCGCCGGCATCGTGCGGTACGTGCAAGCAGTGCCGCCGCGGGGAGATGGCGTACTGCGAGCACTACATCGCCATCAATCTCAGTGGTCGCCGCACCGCGCTCTCGGCCGACGGCGAATCCGTGGCCTCGCACTTCTTCGGCCAGTCATCCTTCTCGTCCTACGCGAACGTGCTGGAGCGCTGCGTGGTCAAGGTCGATCCCGAGGTTCCGCTGGAGATGCTCGCCCCGCTGGGCTGCGGGCTGCAGACCGGGGCCGGGGCCGTGCTCAACGATCTGCGGCCGGAGGCGGCGACATCGCTGGCGGTGATCGGTGCGGGCGCGGTCGGCTCGGCCGCGATCATGGCCGCCAAGATCGCCGGCTGCACCACGGTGGTCGCGGTGGATCTGCACGACAACCGCCTGGAGACGGCGCTTGAACTCGGCGCGACCCACACCATCAACTCCGCCAAGACGGACATGGGCGAGGAACTGGACCGCATCACCGGCGGGGAGGGGGTGGACTACATCGTCGACACCACCTCCGTGCCCGCGGTGCTCAACCAGGCTGCCCGGGCGCTGGCGTTCCGCGGCACGCTGGTGGCCGTGGGCAACACGACCTTCGGCACCGAGGCGCCGTTCGAGATCGGCGAGTCCCAGGTCAAGGGATGGACGTTCAAAATGAACGTCCAGGGCAGCTCGGTGTATCAGGTCTTCATTCCGCGCCTGATCGAGCTATGGAAGCAGGGACGGTTCCCCTACGACAAGCTGGTCAAGACCTACTCCTTTGCCGACATCAACCAGGGATTCGAGGACTCGGCCAACGGTTCCACGATCAAACCGATCCTTCTCTTCTGATCGGCGGAGTCCCCGCCCGGGCAGGCGCGGCCGTGGCCAGTCCTGGCCGCTGGGCTTCGGGCCAAGGCGCACCGCCCGGGCAGGCGCTGGATGACGCGCGTCAGCGCAGCACCACGAAATCGGTGACCGCGGCGTCGCGCCCGTCCAGCTCCGCCCAGCTCTTGCCATGCCGCAGCACCGTCAGGCCTGACGTCGGATAGTGCGTGGCCATGTCCACCACGGCCTCCTCGTCGGAATCCACCGACGCCAACCGCATCGCCAGGTCCTGCACCGCCGGCATGTGGGCCACCACCAGCAGTGACGTGATGGTGTCGGGCAGCTGGTTGATTTCGGACAGGACCCGCACGGCCGGCGCGTCGTAGAGTTCGTCGGACAGCATGGGCGTTGGCGCCTTTTCCCCCAGCTCGCTGCACACCCAGGTGCAGGTCTGGCGGGTGCGCAGTGCCGACGAGCACAGGATGAAGTCCGGGATGCAGTCGTGCTCCACCATCCACCGTCCGATCTGCGGTGCCTCGTCGTGGCCGCGCTGGGCCAACGGGCGCTCGTGGTCCTCGACGCCCAGCGGCCACGCGGCCTTGGCGTGGCGCATGATCATCAGCTTCTTCAGGTGGTGGTCGTTCACACCACGAGTGTAGTGCGGGCCCTTGCCTCCGCCTCCTCCCGGTGCAAGGCTCGGAACATGGCAGAGCGGACGCTGGAAGCGGATGTCGTGGTACTCGGGGCAGGGGCGGTCGGTGAGAACGTGGCGGACCGAACCACCCGCGGCGGGCTCAAGACCATCCTGGTGGAATCGGCGCTGGTCGGCGGCGAGTGTTCCTACTGGGCCTGCATGCCCTCCAAGGCGCTGCTGCGTCCCGGCACGGCCCTGCAGGCCGCACGCAGCGTGAAGGGCGCGGCCCAGGCCGTGACCGGCGGCCTGGCGGCGGAGGCGGTGTTGGCCCGCAGGGATTCGTTCACCTCCGGCTGGGACGACGGCTCGCAGGTGGAGTGGGTAAAGGGCGCCGGCATCGAATTGGTCCGCGGCACCGCCCGGCTCAGCGGTCCGCGCGAAGTGACGTCCACGGACGACGACGGGACCGAGACCCGCATCACCGCACGGCACGCCGTCGTGCTGGCCACCGGTTCAGCGCCGAACGTTCCGCCGCTCGACGGGCTGGACGGCATCGATTACTGGGGAACCCGCGAAGCCACCTCCGCCCGGGAGGTCCCGGAGAGCCTGCTGGTGCTGGGCGGCGGTGTTTCCGGCTGCGAGCTCGCGCAGGCGTACGCCCGGTTGGGCACCGACGTCACCTTGGTGGCACGCGGGGACCTGCTGACGAACGTCCCCGAACCCGCACGGCGGCTGGTGGAAGCCGGGCTGCGCCGCGACGGCGTGCGGATCCGGCTCCACACGCCGGCGGCACGGGTGGATGCGCACGACGGCGGCGTCACCCTCACCCTGTCCGCTGCGGGTGCCGACGGGGAGACGGGTGCGGCTGACACCGTCACGGGTGCCAAGCTGCTGGTCTCCACCGGACGACGGCCGGCCCTGTCGGGACTTGGCTTGGAGGAGCTGGGACAGGATCCGAAGCGGCTGGAGGTGGACGCCAGCGGGCGCGTCGTCGGAGTTGACGGGGGCTGGTTGTACGCGGTGGGCGACGCGGCCGGCAAAGCCCTGTTGACGCACCAAGGCAAATACCAGGCGCGGGCCACCGGGGATGCCATAGCCGCCCGGGCAGCCGGCGAGCTGGACGGCGACCCGGAACCGTGGAGCCGCTTTGCCAGTACTTCCGACGAGGCGGCGGTTCCCTCGGTGATATTCACCGATCCGGAGGTCGCCGTCGTCGGCCTATCCGAAGGCCAGGCAAGGGATCGCGGGCTTAATGTGTCCGCCACCCAACTGCCGATCGCCGTCGCCGGATCGTCCCTGTATGCCGACGGCTACCAGGGCTGGGCCCAGATGGTGGTGGACGAGGACCGCAAGGTCGTCGTCGGCACGACGTTCACCGGGCCCGGCGTCAGCGAATTGCTGCACTCGGCGACCATCGCCGTCGTCGGCCAGGTCCCGCTGGGCCGCCTCTGGCACGCAGTGCCCTCCTACCCCACCATCAGCGAAGTCTGGCTCCGCCTCCTCGAAGAATACGGGCTCTAGCTGAGGCAGCGCAGGCAGGTAGAACCTAGATGGAGTACTCCGGCGCGGCCCAGACCACTACTTCCGGGTGCTCGTAGAACCGGTAGCCTTGGCCGCGGACGGTACGCACGGTGTTGGCCAGGCGGCCCAGCTTCGAGCGGAGCCGGCGGATGTGCACGTCGATGGTGCGTTCGTTCGGAACTTCCTCGGCGTTCTTCCACAGCCCGGAGAGCAGCTCTTCACGGCCGACGGTGCGGGTGGCGTTCTCCACGAGGTAGTTGAGCAGCTCGAATTCCTTGAACGTCAGGTTCAGGGTGTCCCCGTCCAGGTGCACCTCGCGGCGGGAAAGATCGATCAGGACGCCGCTGGGGCGGTTGGCGTGCGAGGCCGGCTGCGGCTGCCGCTGGATCTCCACGGCCGGGGTCCGCGGACGGCGGCTGACGGTCGGATCGCCCAGGGCCTGGCGCACCACGTCAATGTTTTCGCCCGGGGCGTCGGCCGGAGCCAGGGCCACGGCCCCGTGGGTCTGGGCGTCCGGAGCCAGCGACTGCACGTAGCCGCGCACCTGGGAAGCCAGTTTGCTCAGCGTGGTTCCCTGGGCGGCGGCGGCTTCCTCGTCCAAGCCCACATAGAGAACAAACCCGCGGGCAACAGTGTCATTCGACACCGCCTGCGGGCCGGGAATTCCATTGGGGGTGACCACGGGGGTCGGGGCAGTGGTCGGGTTGGGGGCAGCGGCGTCGAACTGGCCGGGAACAGCGCGCAACACGCGGTAGGCCTGCTGGTCCCCCGGGTAAGCCGGCTGCCCGGCGAACTGCGGGTGCTGTCCGGCTGCCTGCCGCTGGGCGGCGGCCGCGCGGTTCTGGGCGTTGCGGACGGAGATGTGGACGTATCCGGATGAAACTGACATTAGAACCTCATGTGTGAAAATGGCCGTCATCGCGGCGCGAATGCATGGGTGTGCCCGCACGGGATGTTTCTGGTGCCCGCCATTGGACAGATGAATTGCCTGAATAACTCGAGGGGTGGTGAGTTAGGCCTGCATTCGGCAACAGTCCGCCAGTCCGCCGGGATACGTCCCGTAACTGAAGGCTGCGGCTGCAGATGCTGTTGCGTTGTTGTTCACAACCATGAGTTTGCTCGTAACAAAGCTTACGTGCAAGTAATATAAGCCTGCTTGTCTCACATAGTGAGAAGAAGCAGTGGTTTTGTGCCACACATCACACCATCGATGTGCATAAATATCAGCCAACGGTCGGCCTTGCGGGCAGCTGCTGAATAATTATTCATCGAGGCGTTTGGTTCGACCTCGGACGCGCCGGGTGCAAACCGCGGGAATTTGCAAGCCATCCAAAGTGTGGACACCCCTGGTTCTTGCGGGCCACCGTGTGGCAGCCCAAAAAACCCGTCAGAGGTGCCCGTGGTCGGCAGCGTCAGCCGGCAACGCCGTAGAGCCGGTCGCCGGCGTCGCCCAGGCCGGGCACAATGTAGGCCTTTTCGTTCAGCCGCTCGTCGATGGAGGCCACCACGATGGAGACGTTCCGGTCCTCGAGCTCATCGCGCAAGGCCTGCAGCCCTTCCGGTGCCGCAAGCAGGCAGATGCAGGTGACGTCGGCGGCGCCGCGGGCGAAGAGGAACTTGATGGATTCGCGCAGCGTGCCGCCGGTGGCGAGCATGGGGTCGAGCACGAACACCTGGCGGCCGGTGAGGTCGGCCGGCAGCCGCTCGGCATAAGTAATGATGTCCAGGGTTTCCTCGTTGCGCGCCATGCCCAGGAAGCCCACTTCGGCGGTCGGCACCAGCTTGGTCATGCCCTCGAGCATGCCCAGGCCGGCGCGCAGGATCGGCACCACCAGCGGCGTGGGCTTGGTGAAAGCCGTCCCGATGGTCCGGGTCACCGGTGTCTCGATCTCCACCGGCTCCGTGTGGACGTCGCGGGTGGCCTCGTAGGCCAGCAGGGTCACCAGTTCTTCGGTGAGTTGGCGGAAGACGGGCGACGGAGTGGTCTTGTCGCGGAGAACGGTGAGTTTGTGGGCAACAAGGGGATGATCCACTTCGAGTACGCGCATTCCACAAAACTACCGGCAGCCGGATAGCAGGGACAAACACCGGGCCTGCCAGAATGATGGCATGGGCCCGATTGATCCGCAGCACCACCAGTGGATGGGCCTTGCCCTGGACCAGGCCCGCTTGGCCCTGGAGACCGCCGATGTGCCCATCGGCGCCGTGGTGATGGGGCCCGACGGCGCGGTGCTGGGTTCCGGGCGCAACGAACGGGAGGCGCTGCACGACCCGACCGGCCATGCCGAAATGGTGGCCATCCGGGAGGCGGCCCGCAAGCTCGGCTCCTGGCGCCTGGACGGCTGCACGCTGGTGGTCACGCTGGAACCGTGCGCCATGTGCGCAGGCGCCATTGTGCTCGCCCGCATCCCCAAAGTGGTCTTCGGGGCGTGGGATGAGAAGGCCGGCGCCGCCGGCAGCGTTTTCGACGTCCTGCGCGAACGGCGGCTGAACCACTGGGTGGAGGTTTACCCGGAGGTCCGCACCGACGAGTCGGCAGCCATGCTGCGCGCGTTCTTTGCGCGCCACCGAGGCGAACTTCCGGAGGACTAACACTCTCCTTCCGTCGTTGCACGTGCGCGGCCGCTCCCGCTGGCTTCGGCGCCAGTCCCGGCCTCACGATAGGGACTTAAGCCGGCCAGTCCGGCCGCCCCGCCGGACCGTTTTGGGGCTGAGGGCCAACAGCGGGTAAAGTTGACGCGTTGGTGACGTGTCCGAGCGGCCGAAGGTGCAACACTCGAAATGTTGTTTGGTGAAAGCCAACGTGGGTTCAAATCCCACCGTCACCGCCAACTGAGAAGGCCCCGGTTCCCTTGTAAATAAAGGGAACCGGGGCCTTTCGCGTATGCGAGGGTTGCGCTCTTGGCAAAGAATTGGCAAAACTTTGTAATCCGCTGGCACCCAGTCCGGCCACCATTGGCACGCCGAGGGATGACCAGCTCACAGCCGTACCCCTTTGGATGCAGGTCCCGGTCGAACGGCCACCTCGGAATGGGCACCAAGCGATGCGCAGGGTCAGCGGGTTCCTTCGCGCCGTGAGCCGCGGTGCAAGGCCGTGCAGCGGCACGGCCTTTCCGTGCCCTAGCGCGCGTAAGCCGGTCCCCTACCGCGCAAAGATGAGCGAGGACTTATGCCAGTGCCTGGATAAGTCCGGTGCGCCATTTGAGCATTCTTCATTGAGGCGCCTGTCCGGACATACTCACGGTTATCGGCCCTTAAAAACGGGCAGAGGGAGTGGCTGCTCAAGGGCTCCGCGACTTGGAGGAGAGTGCTGGTCTGGACTCAGGGCGTGAAGGTGCGCGCCGGGGCGGCCCAGGGTTAAAAGCCGATTTGGAAGCATCGCTGGTCGCGATCATTAGATGACCCTGGCATACTCCCTCGGCGAAATCCCATCGGGCCGCTAGTCGGACTGGTCCAGTCAATGATTGCCCCGTTATCAGGGGACCTGCAGGATCTGGGTTCAGGCGAGTTTGGTTACCTGGTAAGTGTGGCCGGCCGCACGGAGTCGCTGCATGAGCACGTTGCCGAGTGCAGTGGCCGGTGTTAGCGACCCTTTCGCAGTCGGCAGCCGGTCACCGTCGAGGGCAAGAGCGAGTGCAGTCTCCCCTGCCATCACGGCGGTGGCGGCATAGCCGGGATCGCCGGGGCCAGCAGCAATCGCCTGGTATCGGTGCCCGTTCTCGGCGCGGGCGGTTACCTGGGAGTGGAACCAGCCCGCGCGCTGCGTGCTGGTGCTCGGACCCGAACCTGGTGACGGAAGACAGCGGTCGAGCACTCCTCGGGTCGGCGGGAACGCCATCGCGCCCGTGAATGCCCGGAGCCCGAGTGCCATTGCCCTTGCGATGACCGCTCCTGCCGGTCCGCGGGCTACCCCCATCACCTCGCCGTACTGAAGGGAGCGGCCGTAGGCCCAACCCTGCAATGCGTTGCTGCGGCGCACTGTCCGAGTGTTGACCGCGGCCATGATGAAAGGCGCGGTCCAGGTGCCGTCATCGGAACGGCGCACAGGACCGGCGTCGGGAGGCTGTTGTGTCGTCGGCTCCCGTGTGCGGTCGGGGCTCAGAGCGTAGGGGTCCGCGGCTAATGACCGCAGGGCGGTGCTCGATCGCATGGCGTCGAGCTGCCCGCGCATCGACTCGAGCGTGCCTCCGCTGATGCCACCCTTGGCCGTAGCAACGAGTTGGACCTCGACCAAACCGCCAGCGCCATCGGCTTCTGCTGCCTGATGAAGCAGCAATACAGCGAGGTCGGACGGCACGGAGTCGTAGCCGCAGGAGTGCACAATCCGGGCCCCGCTCGTCCTGGCCAGAGTGTCGTAGCGATCGATCGCCTCCCGGACGAAGGACACCTCACCCGCGAGGTCGGCGTAGTGGGTACCGGCCCGTGCGCAGGCGTCGACGACAGGTAATCCGTGTTTCGTGTATGGACCGACGGTTGTGAGAAGCACGCGCGTGCCCGCGGCCAGGGCAGCGATCGAGTCCGCGTCCTCCGAGTCGGCTTCGATGAGGGCCCATCCGTGTGCCGCGACCGGCAACTGCGACCGAACCGCCTCGAGTCTGGACCTCGACCGGCCCGCGAGTCCGACTCGCATGCCGGTCGGTGCATGCTCCGCGACGTAGCCGGCGATCAGTCGGCCAACGAAACCCGTCGCTCCGTAGAGAACGAGGTCATGTTCCCGGGATGAGTTGTCCATAACTGCAGCCTTTCACAGCGGCAACTCCAAGCTGACACACGGCTCCTTGCTTTGGTCCTCGGGTACCGTGAGTGGTCCTGCTTGGGAGACTGGCTCGCGTTCCGTGTGTTCGCCAGTTCAGGTACACATCAACCTGACGTCAGCTGAGTCGCCGGAATCCGTCAGAGTAGAGTGCCATCTCGCATTTTCTGACGCTCTCTGGCTACAGTCTTAGATTTCACTCTGACGAGATGAATCCCGCCGTGGCCCGTGATCAGGGCTTCCAGGGAGATCCGCAGGGCTGCTGTCTCGGGTCCTGCCAGCTTGGCGAACTGCTTCTGGTCCAGCACCGCGTCGATGCGTTCTTCGGTAACCGTGAAACTGAGCTTAAGTGGACGCTCGACGGTGATGGTGCGGTAGAAGAAGTCGGTGACGTCGAAGATTTTCGACTGCTCGTTCTCCTCAAACTGACCGTAGAGCTTGACGATAGCTTCGATGTCCTCGGGGCCAAGCTCATTGCGCTTGGAGCCTAGGCTTTTGCGCATCTTCCGGAAGTACGAGGTGCCGTCGATCATCTGGACCTTGCCGGTCCGTTCGCGTGCCTTGTTCTTGGACAGGACCCAGACGTAGGTGCTGATGCCAGTGTTGTAGAACATGTCGGTGGGCAGGCCGATGATCGTCTCAAGGTAGTCACGCTCCAGGATCCATTTGCGGATCTCCGATTCCCCGGACCCGGCGCCACCGGTGAATAGGGGCGAGCCGTTCAGCACGATGGCCGCCCGGCCACCGGCAGAGGTATCAGTCTTAGGGCGCATCTTGGAAATCAGGTGCATCAAAAACAGCAGGGACCCGTCCGAGACGCGGGGCAGACCGGGTCCGAATCGGCCGGCGAAGCCGCGCTCGGCGTGCTCCTCGCGGATCGCCTTCTCCTGCTTCTTCCAGTCCACTCCGAACGGTGGATTGGATAGGCAATAGTTGAAGGTCGTGGCGTCGTGTCCGTCGTTGAGCAGGGTGTCCCCGAAGACGATGGCGTCCACGGACTGGCCCTTGATGACCATGTCAGCCTTGCAGATGGCATAGGACTGAGGGTTGATCTCCTGCCCGGCCAGGGTCAGGGTCGCCTTCGGGTTCATGGCCCGGAGGTGGTCTTCAGCCACCGAAAGCATGCCGCCGGTGCCGGCCGTGGGATCGTAGATGCTACGGACAACATTCGGCTTACGCAGAGCTTCGGTATCGGCATCGAAGAGAACATCGACCATCAATTCGATGACCTCACGCGGAGTGAAGTGCTCACCGGCGGTCTCATTGGAGGATTCAGCAAACTTCCGGATCAACTCCTCAAAAACATGACCCATCCTGGCGTTGTCGACCACGTCCGGATGAAGGTCAACTTCGGTGAAGCGCTGGATGACCAGGAAAAGCAGGTCGGCCGCTTCCAGTTCCTCGATGCGGTCCTCTATCTTGTACTTCTCAAAGATGTCCCGGACGTTCCCGGAGAAGGAGTTCACATACTGGAGCAGGTTCTCGCGGACGTTTTCCGGATCCCCGAGGAGCGATTTCAGGTCAAACCGGCTGGTGTTAAAGAACGAGTGCTTGTGCCCAGCGCGCTGGGCCAACAGAACCGGACGAACCGGAAGTCCCTTAGCCTTTGCATCGGCCACAACTTCCAGCACCGCATCTTTGGTCTCCTCTAGCACGCAGTCCAGACGTCGCAGCACAGTGAACGGCAGGATGAAGTCGCCGTACTGGTGAGCCTTGAAGTTGCCGCGGAGCAGGTCCGCGATAGACCAGATAAAGGATGCGTAGTTCATAGCTGCTTCCAGGAACACGGGCAGGGTCTCCCCCAACCAGACCGATGTTTACTGGATCCACCTTATGGGCAGGAACCGCGAGCGAATGTGTCCTCGGCTGAACCTTTAAGCTCCCGGAGCCGATAACAGCGCATACGTCTGCCCCCTTATCGCCCTACGCTTCTCTCCCCTCCGAGCAGATGCTAGGCCGCAAACACCAGGGAGGCACCCCCAGCCAGAGCTGGAGGTGCCTCAAAGGGCTTGCGGGAAGCCGGGAACAATCTGCCCTCAGTCGATCATGGCGACCAACCTGCCGATAACTTCCCCGCGGGCCAGCCTGCCGACACCTTCTGCGATCTCGTCGAAGGAAATTCGGGTGATATGGGATGACAGTTTGCCGTCGGCCACCAGTTGAAGCACATCCGCGCAGTCCTGCAGTGTTCCTGCCTGGGAACCGACAAGCTCTACCTCGTTCAGCGTGAGCTGCTGAAGGTTGATAGTGCCCTCACTTCGTCCCAGCCCCACCTGGACAACGCGACCGCCGCGGCGCACCGTCTCAACAGCACCAGCAGTTGTGGTGCCGAAACCGGCAAAGTCGACCACCAGATCCAGCTGCTTATCAGAAAAGTCCCTGATGTCCTTTGACACTGCCACGGCGCCTATTTCGAGCGCCATCGGGTGCACCTTTTCGTTAACTTCGGCGACGTAGAGCTCTGCACCGTTGGCGACTGCCGTTTGTGCGCCAAGAGAGCCCAAACCGCCCAGTCCGATAACGCCTACCTTCATCCCCGGCTTGAGCCTGCCTTGCACCATCATTGCGTGGTAGGAGGTCATGCCGGCGTCGGTCGCTGCGGCCGCCTGGTCGAAGGGAACGCCATCGGGCAGCAGAGCCACCAGCCGTGCGGGAGCCACGACCTTCTCCGCGAAGCCTCCGTTAAGCGAGGTGCCGGGCCCTTCGATCGCGGCGGGGATGACGGCTTGGTCCCCCACTTTGAACGCGGTGACATCGGCACCTACTGCAGAGATGATGCCGGCGATCTCATGACCGAGGGTGATCGGCCGGAAAGGAAGCAGGGGCGTCAGTGTTCCGTCCATAAACCCGACATCGCTGTGGCACAGTCCGGCAGCCTTGACGTCCAAGACAACCTCATCCGCCGCAGGCTCGGGCGCAGGAACCTCGTTCAGGGAGAGCGGTGCATCGATTTCAGTAAACTGCCAAGCCTTCACTACATTCACTTCCTTACACGGTACGCATACGCATATATGCGAATGCATCTACTCTATCTTCTTCTATACTTCCGGACAAAACACCAAGCCGTTGCCGGCACGGGGTCAGGTGCGCAAACAGGAGCAATTGACCTCGGCCGACGCGGCCTCCGATGGCGGGCGGATCGAGATGACCGCCGGCCTCCGGACCGTCGGTGGAGACCTTCCATCTCTGAGGTCACGGGCGGCTCAGACCGGGGCCAAGCCGCCCGTGTTGGTCCGGTGTTACTTGGCCGGGGTGATCAGCGCGGAGGCGCCGGCGCGGGCGCCGTCGAAGCGGGCGGCGACGTCGGCCCAGTTGACGATGTTCCAGAACGCCTTGACGTAGTCGGCCTTGACGTTGACGTAGTCAAGGTAGAAGGCGTGCTCCCACATGTCCAGCATGAGCAGCGGGATGGTGCCCACCGGAATGTTGCCCTGCTGGTCGTAGAGCTGCTCGATGACCAGGTTGCCGCCGAGGGGTTCGTAGGCCAGCACGGCCCAGCCCGAGCCCTGCAGGCTCAGCGCGGCAGCGCCGAAGTGGCCGCGGAACGCGTCAAAGGAGCCGAAGTACTCATCGATCGCGGAAGCGAGTTCGCCGGTGGGTTTGTCGCCGCCTTCCGGGGAGAGGTTCTTCCAGAAGATTGAGTGGTTGGTGTGGCCGCCGAGGTGGAAGGCCAGGTCCTTGGACAGCTTCGGCACGTTGCCGAATTCGCCCTTGGAGCGGGCCTCGGCCAGCTGCTCCAGCGCGGTGTTCGCGCCGGCCACGTAGGTGGCGTGGTGCTTGGAGTGGTGCAGCTCCATGATCCTCGCCGAAATGTGCGGCTCCAGGGCCGCGTAATCATAGTCGAGTCCGGGCAGTTCGTACTTACTCATGGTTGTCTTCCTTCTTTCGTGTGGGTGTGGGCTATTTGGCGGCCAGGAGGCGCTCGACGCGGGGCTTTACCTCAGTGGCCAACAGAGTGAGGGATTCGAGGAAGTGCTCGTGGGGCAGCCCGCCGATGTCCATCTGCAGGAAGTGCCGCATGTGGCCCAAGTAGCCGTGCAAATGGACAATACGTTCGGCCACTTCGTCCGGGTCGCCGATGTAGTAGGCTCCGGGCGCATCGGCCTGGGCGAGGTAGGCCCGCTTGTCGGGGGCGGGCCAGCCGCGCAGCCGGCCCATCTCGACATTGAGGTTGTGCCAGCCGGGGTAGAACCGGTCGAGCGCCTCTGCTTTGGTAGGTGCGACCAGCCCGATGGCGGCGACGGAGACCTTGGTGGTTTCCGCTGGGTGTCCGGCCTGGGCCGCGGTGGCCCGGTAGAGCTCGGCGAGCGGGGCGAAGCGGTGCGGGGCTCCACCGATGATGCCGTAGGAGACGGGCAGGCCCAGCTGGCCGGCGCGGGCGGAGGATCCGGCGTTGCCCCCGGTGGCCAGCCAGATCGGCAGCCTGCCGTTCACCGGGCGGGGCACGACGGCAAGGTTGTCCAGGGACGGGCGGCGGGAGCCGGACCAGCTCACGTATTCGTCGTCGTTGCCATTGATGGTCATGAGCAGATCGAGCCTTTCGGCATAGAGCTGGTCATAGTCGGTCATGTCGTAGCCGAACAGGGGGAAGGTTTCGACCGAGGACCCACGGCCGGCGGTAATCTCGATCCGCCCACCGCCGGATACCGCGTCGGCGGTAGCGAACTGCTGGAAGACCCGGACGGGGTCGTCAGTGCCGATGATGCTTGCGGCGCTGCCGAGGATGATCTGTTTGGTCGCGGCGGCGGCCGCTGCGATCAGCGCACCGGGTGATGAGGCCGGCATGCTCGTGGTGTGGTGTTCTCCGACGCCGAAGTAGTCGAGTCCTTCCCTGTCGGCGTGGACGATGGCCTCGAAGAGGTTGCTGACGGCTTCGGAGGTGGAGCGTGGTGTGCCGTCGGGGTTCAGTTGGGTGTCGCCGAAGCTGTAGGCGCCGATTTCCATGGTGTTTCCTTTGGGGTTAGTCAGTTGGGGTCGGGAGGGAATGGCCGGGATCTAGCTCCGAGCTGGTGCGGTGGCCTCGGCCAGCAGGTTTTCGAGTTCTGCGGCAGTGTGGGATCCGTTGAAGATCACAGTGCCGGGCTGGAAGGCCCGTCCCGCCGCGAGCGGGCCGGCGTCGACCGGGTCGTAGCCCAGGCGATTCAGGAATCCGGCAACCGCGGTTTTGGCCTCGTCGTTGTCCCCGGCGAGGGCCAGGGCGCGGCGGCCGGAGGCCCCGGGTTCCTGGCCGTCTTCTTCGAGTTCGTGGTAACCGATGTGGTTCAGCGACTTGACCAGTCGGGCTCCGGTGAGGAAGTCCTGGATGATTTCGCTGCTGGTCCGGGGGTCGTTTTCGAAGTCGTCGACTTCCCCGTCGGTGGGAGCCCAGTAGTTCATGGCGTCGATCACCGTCTTCCCGGTCAGGAGGCCTGGGTCGATGGTGCGGTATTTGTGCAGGGGCACCGCGACAACGACCAGGTCCGCGGCCGCGGCCTCGGCGGCGTCGACGGCAGCCGCGCCGGGGGTGATGATCTCCACGAGCAGGGCGATCTCCTGCGCCGGCTTCGAGGTGGCGATTTTCACCTGGTAGCCGGCTTTGAGGGCTTGGCGGGCGACGGCGGTGCCGACGCGTCCGGCGCCGAGGATCCCGACTGTTTGGATGGTCTTGGCCTGCGGGCTCATGCGGGTGCTCCTTCAGGGGCAGGTTCGGTGGTGGGCGTTGTCGTGGCCGGTGTGGTGCCGAGTTCGGCGTCGACCAGTGGTTTGACCTTGGTGCCGAGCAGTTCGATGGAGTGCAGCAGCTCCTTGTGCGGGACGTGCCCGTAGTCCATTTCCAGGATCTGGCGGTCGTGGCCCATCACCCGGTGCAGGTCGACGATGCGTTCGGCGATTTCCTCCGGGTGCCCGACAAACAGTGCCCCGCTGCCGGTGGCGGTCTTCTGGTAGCGGTCGCGGCTCATCATCGGGAAGCCGCGCTGGGCGGAGATCATTTCCATCCGCGTGCTCCAGTGCCCCCACCACATGGCCCGGGTCTTCTGCCCGTCATCGCCGATGAACCCCGGGGTGGCGATGCCCACCCGGATCTTCTCGGCCGGGGTGTTCGACTGGGCCGCGGCCTGCCGGTACAGGTCGGCCAGCGGGGCGAACTTGGCCGGCTCGCCGCCGATGATCCCGTAGGCCACAGGCAGTCCGCGACGGCCGGCGCGCACCGAGGAGCCCGGGCTGCCGCCGGTGCCCAGCCACAGGGTCAGTTCCCCGTTTTCCGGGCGCGGGACCACCAGCGCGTCCTCCAAGGCGGGCCGGTACTCCCCGGACCAGGTCACGGTTTCGTGCTCATTGAGCAGCTGGAGCAGGTCCAGTTTCTCCGCGTACAACCGGTCGTAATCGGCCAGATCGAAACCGAAAAGCGGGTAGGACTCCTTCGAGGAACCCCGCCCCGCGGTGATCTCGGCCCGCCCGTTCGAGAGCGCGTCAACCGTGGCGAACTGCTGGAACACGCGCACCGGGTCATCGGTGGACAGCACCGTGACCGAGCTGCCGAGCCGGATGTTCGATGTCACGGTCGCCGCTCCGGCCAGCACGACGGCGGCCGCGGACGCCGGCATCTCCCGTGTGTGGTGCTCGCCCACTCCGAAGTAGTCGAGCCCGGCCTCATCCGCGACCCGGATCGCCTCGACCAGATTGCGCATTGCCTCGGCCGTCGACCGGAGTTTTCCGGTCGACGGATCTTTCTGCACGTCGCCGAAGCTGTAAACGCCTAGTTCCATAACGGTGGACTCCCAGCACTAAAAGTATGTTGCTCAACAGACTATATTGGCAACAGATCATCTGCGCAAATGCATACATGCGGTAGGATGGAACCATGAGTAAAAGCGTCCAAGCCGTCCGCAACAGTCCCGCCTCCGCACCGCCCGGAGACCTGGGCTGGCATCTGGGCATGGTGTTGCGCGGGTACCAGGCCGGCTTCGAGGAGGCCGTTGAGGGGATGCCGGGAGGAGTCCGCGGCTATCAGGTGCTCTCCACCGTCGTGCACCGCGACCCGCCCAACCAGCAGGCCCTGGCCTCCCATCTGGTCATCGACCGCACGGTCCTGACCTACCTGCTGGACACCCTGGTTGAAGCCGGCGTTGTCGAACGCGTCCCTGCCCCCTCCGACCGCAGGTCGCGCAAGATCGTCGCCACCCAAAAAGGCCGGGAAAGTCTGGCCCGCTATGAGGAACGGGTGGCCGCCGCCGAATCCCGGCTGCTGTCCGGGCTCAAGGCGCCCGAAGCGGACACCCTGGCGGCGCTGATCGCCCGCCTGGCCATGGACGTCCACCGCTCACAGCCCGGCTCCAGCCCCTGCGAAGCAATGGACCACCTGCCCTAACACCGATTCGCTGCCACGAGCAGGTGATCGCGCGGCGGCGGCTCGCCTGCGCGGAAGCAGATCGCAGGAACAAGTCCGGGGTGTTCGATGCCGGGGCGAAGGGAGCCGCTTGGTGGACCACCTCACACTTAGTTGACATTTCAACTTAACGGGGTCAATGTAAATGCATACGCATACAAAATGCGTGATTGCGGGGCACACAGACAAGCGAGCTACAGCCCGCCTGCTTCTGTCCCCGCCTGCCATGATCGAAGGAGAAGACAATGTCACAGCGGGTTCTGATAACTGCCGGAGCAAACGGGATCGGCCTGGCCGTCGCCAAGGCCTTTGCGGCCAGCGGCGCGCGTGTCCACATCGCAGACATCAATGCTGACGCGGTCGCATCGGTCACAGCCGAAAACGCGAACATCACCGGCACGGTTGGCGACGTGAGCGTACCGGGCGACGTCGAGGCGCTCTTCGCCGACGTGAAGTCCCAGCTCGGCGGCCTGGACGTGCTGGTCAACAACGCCGGCATCGCCGGCCCCACCGCGCCGGTCGAGCAGTACGACGCGGGCGCCTTCGCTGCCGTCATCGGTGTCAACCTGCAGGGAACGTTCAACGTCACCCAACAGGCCATTCCCTTGCTGAAGGATTCCGAGGCTGGCGCGATCGTCAGTATGTCCTCCTTGGCCGGGCGCTTCGGCTACCCGAACCGCATCGCCTACTCCACCACCAAGTGGGGCCTGGTTGGCTTCGCCAAGACCCTCGCCATGGAACTGGGCCCGTTCGGCATCACGTCCAACACCATCCATCCGGGCGCGGTGGACGGCCCGCGGATCATGAGCGTCTTCGAGGGCCGCGCGGCGGTTTCCGGGCGCACTGTCCAGGAAGAGATCGACGGGGCGATGGCCAACCAGTCCGTCAAGAAGTTCATTGACCCGAACGACATCGCCGCACTGATCCTGTTCCTCGCCGGCCCGCACGCACGCACCATCTCCGGCCAGATGTTCCCCATCGACGGCGACTCCAAGGCAGCGGTCTGATGAGCACCCGATCGCTTTCCGCCCCGGCCTCCGGCGCGGGAGAGTCCGTCTCCACGCCTGCTACCCCTGCTGCGGCCGCCGCCACGTCCGGGCCTGGCGGCCTGTGGCGCGGGCGGGTCCTACTCATCGTCGGCATCGTCCTGCTGGGCATCACCCTGCGGCACGCGGTCACCGGCCTGTCCCCACTGCTGCCGGTCCTGCGTGAGGAACTCGGTATCGGGGTCGCCGGCGCCAGCTTTCTGGGCATGCTGCCGACCCTGAGCTTCGGCCTCGCCGGCTTCCTCGCCCCCGTGCTGATCCGTGCCCGCGGACCGGAACTGGCCGCGGCCCTGGCCATGCTGCTCGCCGCCGCCGGCACGTTCGGCCGTTCCCTCACGGAGAGCGTTCCGCTGTTCTTCGTCCTCAGCGTGGTCGCCCTGATCGGCATGGGCTTTGGCAATGTCGTCGGCGCGCCGCTGGTCAAGAAGTACTTCCCGGACCGTCAGGCGGCCATGCTCACCGTCTTCGCGCTGCTGATGCAGGCCGGTGCCACCCTGCCGGCGATGACCGCGATGCCGATCAACAACGCGGCCGGCTGGCGCGCCTCCATCGCGTCCTGGTCGCTCCTTTCCCTAGCGGCGGCGCTTCCTTGGATCATCCAGCTGATCCGCCTGCGCAGGAACAGAACCGCAGCAGCTGCGGCGGGAACAACGCCGGCATCACCGGCCGCCGCATCGGGACCCAAGCTTGGGCTGGCGCAGCTGGTCACCAGCCGGATCGCCGTCGGCACCGCCTTGTTCTACGCCATGGCGTCGTTGAACACTTACGGCATGCTCGCCTGGCTGCCGACCATCCTTAAGGATGGCGGCATGGACCTGGACGCGGCCGCCGGCGCGTTTTCCGTCTTCACGTTCATGACCTTGCCGATGGCTTTCATCGTCCCGATCCTGGCCGCGAGGCTTAAGCGCGTGTTCCCGCTGGCAGCAATGCTCAGCCTCGTGGCGCCCATCGGTTACTTCGGCCTGATCCTCTCTCCGGGAACGCCGATGTTGTGGGCCTTCATCATGGGCGTAGGCGGGGGCGCCTTCCCGCTGGCCATCACGATGTTCAACCGGCGGACCCGCACCGCAGCTGGTTCCGCGGCCCTGGCCGGGTTTGCCATGGGCGTGGGCTACCTCTTCGGTACCCTGGGCCCGCTGCTCGGCGGCGCCCTGTTCTCGGCAACCGGAGGCTGGACCGCCGCGTTGTTGGTCTTCGCGGCCACCGGCATGCTGATGCTCGCCGGCGGATGGATGATGACCCCCAAGGACAGCTACCTCGAGGACAAATTCACCCCGGATTCGACCAAGACCCCGATCCGCTAGCACCAGTGTGAACGGATGGCACCGCCTGCAGCCCGAACTCCTCGGAGCCGCAGGCGGTGTTTGTCGTGGCCTTCTTTGCACTGCCAGGACTCCTAAGTGACACGTCCTCCGGTGACGGGACTGTCTACGATGTGGGCCCGAAGCAGGCAGCCGGCCGCCCGCAGGGCTGGGGTGCAAGGCCTTTCCAGAGGGTGCGATTACGTCCAGTTCACCTGGACCCTTCGCCGCCCCCTGTTTTTGCCATTCTGGGGCGAAGAAGGGCTGCCCCTCGTCGGTACGCCGCCTTCGCCCAGCGCGTCCTCGGCACCAGTGCGGCCGGACACCTCGGGGTCGCCGAGTCCGGCAAATGACGCCCGATAGCAAATGCCCTGACGCCCGGCTTAAGCAGAGCGCACAGGCTCCTTGGAGCGGGGTACCTCCCCTAGGGAGTAGTAATGCGTGCCTCATGGCCGAGATGCTTGGCGTCTCGCCCTCGACTTGTTGCCGCCCATCTGTGTCACTATGATCGGAGCTGACGTGATTGACGTCACCCGGGTCGTCTTCTTCTGCGACCGCCACGTTTGTTTGTTGGCAGTGTTCCCGTTCGCTCTTCTCGCAAGCACCCGAACGGCGAAAAAATCAAGAAGTCACCGTGGTGGCAGGTGCTTTGCAAGCCCGCGCGAGGCAGCCGGAGCGGCACGCCACCACCCCATAGTTTCGCGGAGGAAACTATGCGCACGTCCATATTTTTGAAGCGTTCTTCAATCCCGGTAGCTCTGCTGTTGTCCATGTCCCTGCTGCCGGGTTCGACCGCTGTCGCCTCGCCGGCGCCCCTGGTCACGGCGCCTGCCGAGCAGGACCAACCCGGCGATCGGCATTGGATCAGAGCCGAGGAGCTGCCCCCGCCGGTAAACGAAGGGGACCCCGAAGCACCCGACTTCGAACGGCAGCCCACGGTGGTCGATCGGCCGGCCGGGGTGATGCCGGAGGTTCCGGAGGGCTTTGAGGTGGAGGAATTCGCCAGCGGCTTCAACCAGCCCCGCGTCATGCGCCTCGCCCCCAACGGCGACGTCTTCTTGTCCGAGAGCGGCGCCGGGCGCGTCCTGGTCTTCGCCGCCGACGCCGATGGAGAACTTTCGGCCGAGCCCGAAGTCTTTGCCGAAGGCCTTGATCGGCCCTTCGGTATCGCGTTCTACCCCCAGGAGGACCCGGAGTATGTCTACGTGGCCGCGGCAGACCAGGTCGTGCGCTACCCCTACAGTGAGGGCGACCGCGTGGCCGCCGGGCCGGCCGAGGTGATCATCTCGGACATCCCCACCGAGCGGCACTGGACGCGGGATCTGGCCGTGGCCCCGGATGGGGAGCACCTCTTCGTCTCGATCGGCTCGGCCTCCAATGTCGCCGGTGACATGCCGGAGAAGACCGCCGAGGAAATCCAGGACTGGGAGGCCACCCACGGACGGGGCGCTGCCTGGGCCGATGAGGAGGACCGGGCCGTGGTCCGCGTCTTCGACCCGGAGGGCGAGAACGTCCGGAACTACGCCACCGGGCTGCGCAACTGCTCAGGCATGACCATCCAACCGGCCACCGACGAACTGTGGTGCACGGGCAACGAACGCGACCATCTCGGCGCCGATGTCCCGCCCGACTTTCTGACCACCGTGCAGGAGGACGGGTTCTATGGCTGGCCGTGGTTCTACACCGGCGGCTTTGAGGATCCCGCCCACGCCGGTGAGCGCCCGGACCTGCAGGACGAGGTCATCGCGCCCGAGGTATTGATCCAAGCCCATTCCTCCACCCTGCAAGTCCAGTTCTACGACGCCGAAGCGTTCCCGCGTAAGTACCACGGTGATGCCTTCGCCACACTGCGCGGGTCCTGGAACCGTGAACACCGGACCGGGTACAAAGTGGTCCGGGCCGTCATGGTCAACGGCGAGCCGACCGGGGAGTACGTGGACTTCATGACCGGGTTCGCGCTGGATGAAGAACGGGTTTTCGGCCGCCCCACCGGCATCACGGTCACCCAAGACGGCGCCATGCTGGTCAGCGAAGACGCCAACGGAACCATCTACCGGGTCGCCCCGGACCCAAAGGAACACGATCATCATGGGCACGACGGCAAGCACAACCACTGAGAGGACAAGGACACAGCTGGCCCGAGGTCATGACAGGTGTTGACATGTGGTGGCCCGGGCCAACCCAGCCCTGCGGCGACCAGCTCACCATTTCCTAGCAGACCGGCGATCCTGCACCGCGACCGAAGGACGTGAGCCCACATCACCGGGCAGGAAGAGGCCCCGCTGAGCGCACGCTCGGCGGGGCCTCCCAACCAGTGAGAGATATTTCCATCAGGATGAACCGTCTGCGGGCCCGCATCACGCGGGTCCGCAAGGATGGCAGCTCAGGTTGTGCCTCCACTGCGGAACGAACCAGCCCGGTCAGTGCTTTGCTTATGCGGAACCATCGTGTGGGGACGGTGGTGTCATCGACCGCGCAAGAGCCCGGATCCCGCTTCTCTTGAGTCTCTGGAACTGCGTCCAGGGCACTCTTGTATTGCCCGCCTGTGAGCCACCGCAGCGCCTCCGCGTCCTTGGTGAAATACGTGGCAGGGTAAGTCGGCCGGTGAATCGTGCGGAAGAACTGCACAATCGTTTGCTCAACCGGGGAAGTTCCGACCAGTGCCATCCTTGTCGCGGGAAGGCCATTGGCAAATCTTGTCATCGCTGCGGAGCTGGCAGAACGCATTCCCTGCATGTCGACCAGCATCGGCCTGGGCTCGTCCCCGCCCAGCCCTTCAATGAGAGATATCGCCGCCAAAGCATCAGGCTCTTCGATCGTTGCATGCGAAGGCCAGCGAACGAAGACGACGCCGTCGGGGAGGAACTCGACCTCTGGACTACAAAGGACACCGGGTCTCAGCACGGGCTGATCGGCGCCCCGCGTGATTGTTTGGGATACAGGATGCATGGCGACCTTTGGGAAGTTTTTGGTAAAGCTTCCATCAAGAACCTTGACGAATCATATTCCCGTGGACGTCATTACTTCAACTTTCAACTATTCAGCAGCCTTACTTTCTTTGATGCGATCTCGTATTTCTTTCAGGTCATATCCCGAGGAACTCCTCTGCCTAATAACCATTTCGCAGAGCAGAAATTGTCAGGTAGTAAAACGCTTTGCCCGACCCCAACGCACTCCTGGTGGTATGTGTGTGGTCGTGAAGAACCTGACAGCCGACACAGCTTCTGCTGGCTGTGGGGGTGTCCTTAGTGTGGAAGCTGATGCCGCTGGCGTGTACCGAGCGCAGAATGATCGCCCGCTGGTGTCTCGATGTGGCTTTAGCCGCGGAGTGCTCTACGTTTTACCGAAGTCAGTCAGGACCCGAGAAAAGAGAACCCCACACCTCCCGCAGCAGCCACCGGGATCCTGACGCGCTCACCCGTAGAGCTGGCGATCCTGTTTCTCATGCAAAGCAATATATACACAGCACCGAGTGCAGTAGCTGCTTGCTTAAGGAAACTACTTGCAATATTGACCGTTCGCAGCGTCGGGGCTTCGGTCGTGGCCAAGCTTAGAGCGGGCGGATATTCTCGGCCTGCAGCCCCTTCTGTCCCTGGGCGACGTCGAACTCGACCCGTTGGTTCTCTTCCAGTGAGCGGTAGCCGCTGGATGCGATCGCCGAGAAGTGTGCGAATACATCCGGCCCGCCATCGTCCTGGCTGATGAAACCGAATCCCTTTTCGGCGTTGAACCACTTGACGGTGCCTGTTGCCATGCTGATCTCTTCCTCCTGGAACGGCAGCGCCGACTCCCCCAACGGGAGCCCGCCCGCGGCAGTCCACCTTCAACCTAAGCGAGGGCTGAACCTGCAGCAAGAGAGCCAGCGTGCCCCACAAGGAACACTGCCGGAATCCGGGAAAGGACTGGCCCACCACACGCGGCATGACTCGTTTAACTGGCCGCCTTCTGAAAGACTGGTTTCGGTGCCCGCTCCAAGCAGCGCCCCGGCGTTCCCCCAACTGCCGGTGCGGCGCCGAAGGCACCCAGCGAGAGGAACAGCCCCGCAATCCCCCCAACCGCGGGGCTGTTCCCCGCCTCCCTTCCACCGCGTTCCATGGCGTCCAGGACTTGTCCCAGCAGGGACGGTTGTTAGTTGTCGGGCAGTCGGTCCAGGGCGGCGGTGAGCTTGTCTTCCCCGGGCACCAAGGCCTGGTCTTCGGCGGGCAGCTGCTCGTATGTGTACGCGGACACCGCCATGGGCGAGGTCGTGCGGCCGAGCGCGTAGCGGACGGTGTGGTCGTTCTTGCTGCCGCAGATGAGGATCCCAACCGTTTCGTGGTGGAAATCGCGCTTGAGCAGGTCATCGACCACGGCGACGTAGAAGTTCAGTTTCCCGGCGTACTCGGGTTGGAACCGGCCGGTCTTCAGCTCGAATACGTAGTAGCGAAGCTGTTCGACGTGGAAGAAGAGCAGATCGATGTAGAAGTCGTCTCCCCCGACCTCCAGATGCACCTGCCGGCCGACGAAGGAGAAGCCGGGGCCGAGTTCGCGCAGGGTCTCCACGATCCGGTCGGTCAGCCGTTGCTCCAGATCCCGTTCAGCGACTTCACCGGACAGGCCGAGGAACTCGAAGTTGTACGGGTCTTTCGCTGCCTGTTGTGCCAGCTCCGAACCTGGCGCGGGCAGCAGTTCGGCGAAATTCGACGGCGCGGAGCCGGTGCGTTCCATGGTCTGGCTCATGATCATGTTCATCAGCACGTTCCGGGACCATCCGTGCTCCACCGCTGCGGCCGCGTACCAGTCCAAGGATTCACGATCGCTGAGCTTATCGACCAGGACCATCAGATGGCCCCAGGGCAATTGCGCAGCAGGCTGCTGCGCAATTGCATCAGGCCAGGCTTTGGCAACGGTGGCCATGTACTGCAGGTTTCGCTGGGAGAAGCCCTTCATCTCCGGGAACTCTGCCCTGAGGTCTTCGGCAAGCCGGGCGATGACGCCACTGCCCCAGCCTTCGGCATCCTGACGTTGCAGGATGTCCCGCCCGATCGACCAGTACAGCCCGATCAACTGGGAATTTACCGTCCGCACCGCTTGTGCCCGGGTCCCGCGCACCCGCTCCTTCAGAACCTTCAAAAGATCCTGGTAGTCATCGGGCAGGGCAATCTCACGGCTGGCCATGGCCATTACTCTATCTCCGGCCTCACCGCGTCCTGGGCGCGGACACCGATTCCGGATCCAGCTCCGGCCTGGCCCTCAGGAAGCGGACTGCATGGCGGAAGGATGTCCCGGACATCGCGGTGTCGGCTGACACTTCCACGACGAGCGGTTCCACCAGGGTCAGCTCGGTTTCGCCGGCGTCGGCATTGAACCGGTCCATGGCCGTGGATTTCACCCGGTGCGGCCAGGGATGATCCCGGCCGGCCGCCTGCAACTGGGATCCCAGCAGTTTCGCGGCCGCCGCCTTCAGCGGCGCGGAACGACCGACAATCCGGAGTTCCCCGTCGATCGGCAGTCCGGCGACGATGGCTTCGGGCCGGGTGAGCGGACCGATGACTGCTGCGCATACAACGTCGACGGTGTCGCGGTGTTTGATTTTTTGCCATTGCCGTTGCCCTCCCTCGTAGGGTTGGCCGGCGCCCTTGATGACGAGTCCTTCGATGCCGGTGGCGGGCAACTCCTCGAACCAGGTGGCGGCGGTGTCCGGGTCGGTGGTGCCCGGGGATAGTTCGAGGGGTCCGTCCCAGTCTTGGCTGAGTTCTTCGAGCAGCTCCCGCCGGGTCAGAAACGGTTCGCTGCGGATGTCGTGCCCGGCGGCGGCGAGCAGGTCGAAGGCGACGAAGTGGGCCGGCACCCGGCGCACCAGCGCGGGCAGCGATTTCACCGACGCACTCATGCGTTGCTGGAGGGCGGAGAAGTCCAGCCGCTCCCCCGACCAGACCACCGCTTCCCCGTCGAGCAGGCAGCCCGGCGGCAGCTGCTCCCCCGCCGCCTCAACCAGGTCGGGGAAGTACCGGGAAAGGTTCTTGCCCTGCCGGGACCAGATGGACGTCTCATCCCCGTCGCGGCTGATGACCGCGCGGTAGCCGTCCCATTTGGGTTCGTACCAAGCTCCCCCGGGCAGCGCGCCGCGGCCCGGCATCTTTTCCACCGCGCGGGCCAAGGCCACCTTGACCGGCAGGCTCAGCGCCGCCGGCAGCTTGGCATCCATGAGCCCACGATACAAGGCACACCTTGGACTCAATGGCCGGGGCAAAGACGCGGGCATCTGTCGTTCCGTCTCTTCGCTTTATTAGAATATGTGTTCTATTTTTAAGGGATGGATCGGGACGCGCTGGCGAAGCTGGCGGCCCGTTACACCAGGCGGGCCGAGCCGGTGTCGCTGACCCCGGAGGAACTGGACCTCGAGCACTGCAAAGTGACCCGGGTGGTGCCCGGGGTGCCGGTGTGGGCGTGGATCCGGTTCCCGGGTTCGGCCGAGCTGGTTGCCGGTGAGGCGTTCGGCTGGACGTCCCGGGCGGTGCAGGTCACCTGGACGGACGCAGGGGTCCGGCGGGTGACCTGGGTGTGGGCATCCGCGGTGCGGCGGCGGAACGATCAGGTACGGAACACGGCTTTGGGAGACAGGACGGGACAGGCCAATGACAGCGGTACAGGAACACACAGGCCAGCGAACGCTCAATGAGCCGGTCGAACTCCGCTTCACGCCCCACGGGGTGCCGTTGGCGGTGCGCTGGCGGGGCCGGCTCTGGCCGGTAGCGGCCGAGCCGCTGCACTGGTTCAGCCGGTGGAATTGGTGGGAATCCAACCTGCCCGCCGGGCGCGGCCAGGGCAACATTGTTGACGTCGAATTTTGGCGCCTCCAGGTACAGGCCACGTCGACGTCGCCGTTGCGAACACTGGAAGTTCGGAAACATCCGGGCTGGGACGGCTGGCATCTAGTACATGTTTCCGACGATGAGTAGCGCCTGAGGAAGGCCCTCGGTATGCGCCTCACTGGGCATGTAGGAGTTTATCCGTCGCGATCGAATGCACCGCGATGTCGTATCTCCTGTCACGCTGCTTCGATAGTCGAGGGCGGCAAGGCGTACGAATCACGTCCCTGTACCGATGGACGGTTTACTGGCAAGTTGTCGGCGTCGATACAGCAAATCGGCGCCGCTTCACTTACATCTGCCCGGAACGAGTCGATACCTACAAGGGAGGTAGAACCGCTTCGACAGGCCCTTTGGTGTTCTCATCAAGCGCTGCAAGTTCCGAGGTTATTTTTCGTGAAGGTTCTGTCTCGCCCATCCATCTAGAAGTAGGGCAGGTTTATCACCTTGAAATTCAGAAAAGGATTGTCGCTGGTCCTGGCGGCCGGCGTCCTGTTGTCCGGCGGCGGCGTTGCCGCCACTGCCCTGACGGCTGCGCCGGCCTACGCCACGCCGGTCGCCCCGGAGGTGCCGCCCGCTGCACCGACCAATGTCAAAGTCTCCAAAGTCTCCTTCGATTCAGCAACGCTGACCTGGGCGATACCGGCCGGTTATCGAGGGCTGGGTTATACCTACAACTTCATCATCGAACAGGAGGGCCGGGAAACCCGCAACGTGGGAACCGGGTCCGACGAATACACTTCTGATCCGGTAGGGGAATTCCGCGCCCATCGCTTGAGCGAAAACACCGAGACCCGGATCGGAATTTGGGTGGGAGGGCGCGAGGGCGGGCTTAACCCATCCCCGGTCACCTGGGTGAGCTTCAAGACCGGCATCGAGGCCGACACCGTGCTCGCGGATCCCGTGCGCGATCTCAAGATCCGGGAGCTCACCAACTCCCACGCAGTCTTGTCCTGGTATGAACCGCGGTTCTACGTCGGCAAAATCGTGAACTACACCCTGACGCTGAAGAGGGGCACGGCCCTCGTAAGGAATGTCGTTGTACCGCACGCGTCTATCGAGTTCCTGTACGGCCTTCTGCCCGATACGGCCTACACCGCCGAGGTCCGCGCCAACGCGGTATCCCCGAACGGCCTGCACAAGATCGCCTCCGCCCCCGTGACGGTCGACTTCACGACCCGGAAGGACTCCACGGCGGAGGTGACCTTCCCGCCTTCCACTTCCCTCACCATGAGCAAGGTCGGCTTTGACAGGGTCACCGTCAACTGGCCGAAGCCTCTCGTACGCGGCACCCCCGCCGGCTACCGGATCCGGGTTGAGGGAGCGGGCGGCGACCGATGGATCAATGCCGGTGCCGGGGCCACCTCCCTGACCGTCACGGGACTGAAGCCGGAAACCAAGTACCTTATTTCGGTCCACGGCGACGCGATCGCTGACGATGGCAGGCGACACACCGGAATCATCCAGAAGGCGGTTACCACCGCGAAGGACCCCGCCAACATCGTCAGTGTTGCTTCTCCCAAGTCCGTGAATGCGTCCGCTACCACGGATTCAATCACCGCTTCATGGGGCAAGCCTGCCGTCACCGGCAAGCTGACGAACTACACGGTCACACTGAAGCAGGGCTCCAAGACCGTGAAGACGTTCGTCACCACGAACACTTCGCAGACTTTCACCGGTTTGAAGGCCGGCACCAGCTACAGGCTGTACGTGACAGCGAACGCCGTCTCTCCCAACGGCAAATCCCGGAAGGCTTCCTCCACGGTCTCCAAGACCGTGAAGACGGTTTCGGCTTCGGTTGTGAAGGTTGCCGCACCGGCGTCTGTCAAGGCGTCGGCAGGTAAGGGCAGCGTCACGGTTTCCTGGAAGAAGCCGGCTGTCACCGGCAAGCTGACCGGGTACACCGTCACGCTGAAGCAGGGCAAGAAAACGGTGAAGGTCTACACCACCACCGGCACCACGGCGACATTCACGAAGCTGAAGCAGGACACCAAGTACACGGTGTCCGTGAAGGCGAACGCGAAGTCCGTCAACGGGAAGGTCAAAAGGTCCTCTTCCACTGTCACTAAGACTGTGCGGACGAAGAAGTCGGGCGGTGGTGGTGGCGGCGTTATCGGCGACCGCAGCTCCATGGGCGTCTGCTGGACCGTTGACAAAAACGGCGCACAGATCCGCTGCCCGTAAGCCCTGCGGCCACGCCAGGCAACACAAAAGCCCCCGGGGAGCATTACGCTCCTCGGGGGCTTTTCCGTCCCACCACTACTCACGACTGAAAGGCCGACCATGGCAGACACCAGCTCGACCACTCCGTGGCAGCCTGATCCGGAACCAACGCGCCTCACCGAAGCCGAGGTCGAGGAGCGAATGGCGTACATCGACGGCGTCAACGGCTCGCCCGGACATTATCTTGACGACCCGCACCTGCGGGACCTGCTGTGCAAGAACATCGCCGGAGAGATCACCTGGCGATCGTTGATCAATTCTCGATTGTCGTCTACAAAGACCGGCGATGGCGGAGACGCGGGCGGACCGCCACCTTTGTGGCAAGGAAGGTGGCGGACCGCCACCTTTGTGGCAAGGAAGGCGGCTGAGCCGGTCCAGCTCAGCTCTTCGGATCTTCCTCCGTGGAAGGTCGCTTCCGGCCCTTGATGAGCTCCTCGCGGTACTTGTCGACTTCCCGCGCCTTCTTATTGCCGAAGTATCCGCCGATCCAGGGCCCCAGCCCTGCACCCAGGCCGAGGATCGAGTATTCCCATCCGAAAATTGCCCCCACCACAACAGCGACACCGATTCCGATGGCAACGAAAACAAGGATCATTTTCCCCGTCACGCTCTTTTTCTCTTGCACGCTAACCCCCATATTCAGCTTGCCGAACGAACACTTCTGGGCTGATTCGGCCGCGTCTCACGGTGAGAGATCAGCGCCGGTTTCCTTCGGTGCGGCTCTTGGCTATGCGCGACGCCACCAACATGAGTCCGGCGCCGACGAAAAATACTGTGGAAATGAGCAGGCTGTCGAGAAGGGACTCACCGTTCGCCAGGCGCAGCACAGCGGTAGCAATACCGCCGACCATCCAAATAGCAGCCAAGAGCAGCGCTTGTTTTTGTGTCAGAGCGCCGAACCTGCCGACCGGCTCTTTCCCCATGCGGGTAGCCTAGCGCCCATCAGCCCATGTCCCCATGAAAACAGAAGGAACGATGCGCAGATTCCGTTGGATTCTCGCCACAGGCGCCGGAGTCGGCCTTGTGTGGTCTCTGATCCTCGTAGCCCAGGGCAACGTCGGATTTTGGGGCACCGCGGTAGGTCTTTCTGCTGATCTCTGTAGCTGCTTTGGCTCAGGCAGATCGCAAGAGGAAGAAGTAAACGAGGCGTGACAGTGGCGCCCGCCCCATTGGGGATGCGCACATCATCAGGCGCGCCGCTCCGCTGGCGCTACGCGACCCCATCGAGTTTGATATGACACATGGGGATCCCGGTTTACGTTCCGGTTCTGTTGGCCGCTGGTGCTGTCGTCAGCGTGGGATTGGTGATGTTTCTGGGCCGCCGGACTCGCATAACGAACGAAGCCTCGCGCAGCAAAGGGGTATCGGTGAGAGGGGCATCGGCAGTCGGTTCTTTCGATTGGCACGGCGATCACGATGCTCTTCGCCATAAGATCTTCACGATTGCCGAGAGCCATGCGAAATACGTCAAGGTCCAGACCCAGCATTCAATGATCAAGGTATACATCCGGCCCAATATCTGGACCTGGGGAGAAGTCATCTCAATTCGCCTGCCCGAGAACACGCCTGCACGTATTGACGCGCAGTGCTCACCGCGCATGGAAACGACGGTCTATGACTACGGTCAGTGCGGCAAGGACCTGGCTGAATTCATCGAACGCGTGAAGTGACCAGAGGCGGAGCGATGGGAGTATGGGCCCATGCATCCCGAAGCGCTGATCCTTCTCATCGTCGGCCTGGTACTGGTTGGGATCTCATCCGTCTTCGCCATTGCACATCCCCGACGAGAAGGGGAGCCGTTCGGGCCGCAACGAAAGATGATGCTCGCGCTGTGCCTTACCGGAGGTCTGTGCATTGCGGCGTTCGCCATCATCTTCTTGATAGCTCTAACGGTTTGGAAGACGCCAGCTTAGAGCGCGACGGAAGAAGCTATTGGAGAGATGCTCCGCGTCTTCGTAATAGGCCCTCATACGAGGGGCTACCCCCACCCTTCTACTTGGGCGGGCGCCCGCCTTCGGCTTCCCTCTGCCGCTCTTCATAGGCCCTGAGACCAATTCCGGCGGCCCAGTAAGTCACGATCATCGTCGGCAGTCCCATGACGAGCAACTGGTGTAAGTGGCCCGTGAGAACAGCTGCGACTGCGGCGACAGCATACAAAGCAGCCAAGGCGATCCGTATCTGTTTTTTCTTCACCGGGACTAGTGCCGCTGTTCGGCTCGATTTCGGAGCCACCTGCGATAGCGCAAGCCCGCCATGGCACCAATACCCGCAGAGATCATCGCCCAAAACGACGCATAGCCCGACGCCACCAGCACGAGTGTGAACCCTAGCCATAGAACGGCTCAGAGTATTTTTCGCGCAGTCTGATCTCCTGAGTCGCGCTCGATGTCAGTAAGAACAGCGATACCGAATCCGATGAGGGCCGAGCCAAAAATCAGAACCTCCGTCATGGCCCAAGCCTAGGGGTGGCCTGGGAGTTGGGCTAACGCTTGCCGAACAGACACCCGGGGTCACCACGCCGGCGTAGTCGTCCTGCTGCACAAAAAGGGTTGCTTGCCCGGAGCGGCTAGCGGGCGTCGGGGTCAGGAGAACGTCCTAGCTTTCGCCATGTCATGAACTGGGACAAACCGCTCACCAGAAGTAACACCGCACCCAAGCCCAGCCAGAAGTTGTAGAGCGCAGCAAAGATCACATAGAGGGCGAAGACCGTTTGCACAATGGCGACCAGCAGCAAAAGAAACCGCGGGGCAAGCTTGGACCTCGGCGGCTGCTCCGACATGCTCCCAGCGTAGGGACTGTTGGCCATTCCGACTACCAGGCTCCGCCGGGTAGAGCCCCGGGGCCTGGGATCTTCTCCACCGCATGAGCCAGTGCGACCTCCACAGGCGGCCACAGACCGGCCGACAGGCTGGAAGTCATGAGACCACGATACGGTCTCCCCAAGGTCGCGGTGCAAGGATGGGGCCATGCAGCAGCAGGCACTGGTGCTCCTCATCACCGGTTTGATCCTGATTCTAGGATCGGCCATCTACAACATCGCACGGCCACGGCGGGAAGGGGAACCGTTGGGGTCTCAGCGGACAGCACTGCTTTCCCTGGGTTTGGTCGGTGCGCTCTGCATCGTCTGTGCGGCTGGCCTTTTCGTCGCTGGCGATCGTTGACCAATTCTCGATCGCAGTGGGGGCCTCCCTGTACTTATAGGCGAAAGGACGGCAGGGTGTGGCCTAGAAACGGGGGTGCTGGTTTGAGACAAAGACTTAGTTGGGGCCGCATTGTGATTGCTGCCAGCGGTTCAGCGGCCTTCTTCGGCGTCGCCTCGCTTCTGATTTGGGGCTGGCCGGCGGTGCCCGTGTGGGCATCTATTGCAGCGATTGTCTCGGCGATCAGTAACGCAATTCAGCAGGTGATTGCTCTGCGGAGAAAGCAACACGGAGCTGCTTCGCCGACCTAGCGTCATTAAAATCGGCACAACAATTGCGAACGTGCAGACAGCCAGGCCAAGCATGATCCAGAGGGCTGTGCCGAGTACCTTCCATGAGGCGGTGGCCTTGAGGGATTGACTCACCGATACACCTGACCCGCCCAGCTGGGCCACGTTCCGGCCTGTGCATCAAGGTCGATGCCGCGAAGACGTACATGGCAGACGTGGCCTGGCGATCGAACCACTGCCCAGAGGCTGTGCGAGCGTCCCTCGGATCGAGTTGGAATCCACTCCAGGACCTCATCGAGGTCAGTGCTGGTCAGCTCCCACTCTTCACTCGCGGCACCGTCGTCTGTCCAGAAATAGACGCGGTATGTCGGACTGGCGACCTCCGAAGTCTGATCACGGGGATCTATCAGGTGAGCTTCCATGTGCTGACCGTACTCTTGCGGCCCTCAACGCTGAAGCCACCTTGTTAAGCCAGCGGCTCACTGCGTCGATTGTGCGGGGAGTGGTCAGCTGGAGCACTCGGCTGAGGAAACAAGCGCATGTCACCCTGAAATGTCGGGTGTTGAAGGACTAACTCCGGTTTCTTTCGGCGCGGCTCTTGGCTATGCGCCACGCCACCAACATGAGTCCGGCGGCGACCAAAAATCCTGAAGAAATGAGCAGGCTGACGAGAAGGGACTCACCGTTCGCCAGACGCAGCACAGAGGTAGCAATACCGCCGAGCCTCCAAACAAAAGCCAAGAGCAGCGCTTGTTTTTGCGTCAATGTGCCGAACCTGCCCACCGGCTCTTTCCCCATGCGGGTAGCCTAGCGCCCATCAGCCCATGTCCCCATGAAAACAGAAGGAACGATGCGCAGATTCCGTTGGATTCTCGCCACAGGCGCCGGAGTCGGCCTTGTGTGGTCTCTGATCCTCGTAGCCCAGGGCAACGTCGGATTTTGGGGCACCGCGGTAGGTCTTTCTGCTGATCTCTGTAGCTGCTTTGGCTCAGGCAGATCGCAAGAGGAAGAAGTAAACGAGGCGTGACAGTGGCGCCCGCCCACCTTGCTGGTAGCTGTCCTCGGCGTTGCCTTCCCGAGATGGGATGAGGCTATTGCACAGATGCGCCGTTCTCGTAAACGGCCCTCACCATGTAGCTGACATCGGTATCGCTCGTCACTTCAAAAGAGGTTTGGTCGAGTGACAGGTCATATGACGAGAATGCGCGGGTTGTACCCTCATCCGGATCCGCGCAGGTTATTTCGTCGATGTCGTGCAAACGGAGAGTCCCGGCACTGAGACAAGTCAGCTCCACATAAATGTGGGTGGCTTCCGCGGGCGGATCGCCCAGCTCGATCGTCTGTGTCCCCGTAAAAGTACCGAAGACCGGATCTGAGACTGCTGTGGCAGTACTACCCGGGTAACCGGTGGGTGACTGGCTTCCAGGATCCACAGCATTCTCCGCCCCGCATCCGGTGAGCAGGGCAGCCGAGAGCAGTCCCGCAGTTGCTAGAACCGGCATTAGTCGTTGCTTCATTCGCTGAAGCTAGCAGGCTGGCTAAGAAATCAGCCTCAGATCGAGCAGTTTGTTATTGGAGCGTTGCCTGGGCGTTTTACTCCGGGGTCATCGCAAGCGTCGATCCCGAGATCACCCTCGACTTTGAGTTCGCAGGGTAGAGGCCCGCAGCGCCCCGTCCTCGTCTTTACCGAGTTATAGGGGGTTATTGGTTTTTTCCTATAAGTGGCTATAACTGCCTATAAGTGGCAATAGTTGGGCAGGAACTGTCTCAACGCGGTACTAGATTGGCTGACGATGACGGGTTTGGATGGCGCTGTCCTCCGAGGTGGATGCTGAATAACACTGATCAGCGTCAGGAGCACGGGCCCATCCGCATCACATCGTGCCACGTGGGCTTGTTCCGAGCCGGCACCGTGCTAGATGACACCCTCATGGACAGCCGGTTGCGGCGCGCTCCTGACACGCGGTTTCGAGGTGGCGTTGCTGGCAGCCTCGAAACTGCTCTCGGCCACGGCGGCGGGAGAATCCTTGACCAGCCGATCAAAGCGGTGGGCCACCGTCATGGCGGCTTCGCTGGTTTCATGGCAGTGATCTTCGCGGGTGTACGTGGACACGCCGGGCCTTCGCAGCCGTCGGCGGCCCTCCGGTGCTATTCGGACTTCTTGCCTTTCTCGCCCAGGTGCCCCGGCGCACAGCAACCGATTCGGCTTTTTCCAAGGGCGTGGGGCTTGGCTGGAGCTATGCCCAATCGTAATGCTCTAATTGCCCTGATGGTTCGGGGAATCCCCATCGTGCTGGTTGTGGTCTGCTTTGGTTGGTTGGGGCACCGGAGTGGGAATTCTTGGCTAGTGGTGCCGGTGGCTGTTACGGCGACCGGCGTCGGATTGTTCAGTGCGTGGAAGCGAAAACGACCTAACAAGCAGTACGCCGCGCGTTCCCAGTTCGAAGGGTTTCTGCGCTTTTCGACCGAAACAAAGTGGCGGTTCGGGCTCGTGACCCCATCACAGGGAAGTCTGGCATTTCAGCCCCGCTGGAAAAACAGCCGGCAGGATAAAGGAGACGTCCACGTCTTGTCCGTCAAGGAAACGGGAAGCAACCGCGCGCCTACACTGACCGAGGCAGTTTTCAGCATCTATCCCACGGCCGAGGTCGTGGAACTGCGAACGTCCACCGGCTTGGTGGAACTTGCTGGACACCCGGAGAACGTGCAGAAGACGTTGGAGATCGTGGCCTCCTCCTGAAGGACCCGAAAGACGGTTCTCCGCAAGGGACAACGATTCAGGGATATCAAAGGGTGCTGTAATGGGCCTCGGCATAGCCGGAACGTCGCTGAGGCCAAGTACTAGCATGTGTTCTACAACCAGGAGGCAGATATGGCCCTTACCGCGAGCGAGGCCCGGCGCGACCTTATCCGCCTCATCGATCGAGTCAACCTCGACCGCACCGCCGTTGAGATCGTGTCAAAGCACGGGTCCGCAGTGCTGATGTCGAAAGCCGAGTACGACTCGTTGGTGGAGACACGCTACCTGCTGGCGTCACCTAGGAACGCGCAACGTCTCCTGTCCGCTCTGGAATCGGTGCGCGAGGTCGAAATCGACGAGACCGGACACAAGCGTTGACCCTATGCGTGCCAGGTTCGCAATTCGGGGCGCGTGCGCGCATTGAGTGAACCTTTAGTGCCGGAGATTGACACTGGGCCCGCGTCTGGATTCCTCAGTTCCTGAGGCAGCTCCGATGATGCTCTGGCTCTGTGCGAGTGCCTCAGGCGAGCGTGTGGCAGACTCCCTGTATGAGTCAGGTGGAGCGCGAGCAGCTCGAACATGAACTGCACATTCTTGAAGGCATCTCTGTATCCACGCTCCCGCACCGACAGCTTCAGTCCTAGCTGAAGTCGTCCGAGCCGCGGAGCACCTAGCAACAGATGCGGAATCCTCTCGGCACTCAGCTGTTGTTGAAGCTGCGGCTTGGCGACGTACTTGGGCAAATGCTCGAAACGTCATGGTGGCTTGGGACGAAGACGGGAATCCTTTATATGCCGAGCCCTCGAGAATGGAGACAGAAAGGCACAAGGGCGCCCTCATTCACGCCCTCCGAGAGGCGGTGGACTCCCTCAAACCAAATCTACGGCAGCTGAGGGCGGAAGCAGCCGCTGCTCAAGCAATTAAGTCGAACGCTGCGCCGTGGTGTGACTGGCTGACGCGAGCAGCCAACGGTGTAGTCAAAGCCGCCGGAACTTGGCCTGGGCCTCCTCCTGCGGAAGACGATGGCGCGCTAACGACGGCCATCGCTGAACTACGCCAAGCCGCGCAGTCGGTTGCTGCTGTGCTACGCGGTGACCATGTGGCGCCTCCTCCCGCCGCCCCTCCCGAGCCCGCTTCATCCGGTACAGAGGAGGTGCAAGATGACGCACTTACACGACATAAGCACCTTCTTGATCGTGCGAGGCCGTTCTCACGGGTGGATCATCTCCCTTACAACTCCGAACTGCGCGCGCAATTGGCTGAAGCAGCCAAGGAAGCGGCAACAATTCCTCCGGTTTTTGAAGCCATCAGGATCAATTTGGATATGACGGCCTACCTTGCCGGCGTCGTAGCCCGAAACGCTGAAGCGACCGAATTCGCCCTCCTGATCGATCAAGACCGAAATCTGCGCCCTCTGTGCGTGACCGCCGCTCTGCTCAGAGAACTCTCAAACGTTCTCGACGAGCAGGGACATGAAGACCTCGCACGCCGAGCTCGTGAGGCGCTAGTGACGGAACTAGAGCACGCGGATTGGACGAGCAATGAGGCTTGGGAAGGCAACGAAAACTACGGCTCGAGAATGTTCGCCACCTGGGCATCGTTCACGTCAATGAGCGAGCCCCGCAACCGACTCGCTGCTGCACTGGAGGTTCAGCCGGATCGCGTGCGGGAGCTGCTCCTCTGCTGCGCTCACTGGATGCAGACAGAAAATCCGAACTCAGGTGCAGTGAGCTTTGAGCGCGTCTATCGCGAGCTGCCTGAATGGTTTCCAACGGCGGCAGTGGTCACTGCCGCCGCCGCCACATTTCCCGACGTCAAGCAGGCAGCCAACCCCTTCGACCACGGCCGGACAGACGAAATCGAACGAATGCTTTCACACGTCTTGCGGCTAGCTCATTCCGGCCAAGCGTCTCGGGATCAGGAGAACGACCGGCCTGGCACCGAGGCTGGGGTGAGTACGGACTCAAATGGATCGTGAACAATGCTGCCCGGGCAACAGCGTGAAAGCCTCCCGTAAGGTTGCCCGTGCACAGTTCTGCAAGGCCGCGTCCTTCAGCGTCCAGGCAGGAACCGGCACCCGGAGCCGTACGTGCCTGGGCCCGGGAGCAGAGTCTGGAGGTCAACGACCGCTGCCGGACCCAAGCGTCCATCGTCGAAAAGTACAAGGCGGCCCAGCGCGGCTGCGCATTTCTCATAGCCCTGGCGTGAACTGTGTGGCGTACTCCGAAGCCGATAAGCTCCGTTATGACAAGTAAAACAGTGATTATTGCATCCGATGCATGATCGGCCCTCGCGAATAATCACCGTTACCTGGGTTTGTGCAGATACTGTCTGCACTTTCAGGCAATAAGAAAGCCGGGCAGGATCCCCTGCCCGGCTTTCAAGTTCCGTCAGGCTCCCGACGCGGCAACCATGCCGCCAATCAGGACGATGAAGACGATGATCCCGATAACGCCGAAGATGGTGTCGATCCAGCCGAGAACCTTGCCGGCGGTGGCCGGGATGTTCAGATGCTCGGCCTTCTTCGCGTTGACGATGGCCAGCGGGCCGAAGACGATGCCGAGGAAGAAGAATCCGACGATGCCGAAGATCAGGGAGGACTGGGCGGCCTTCTGGCCCTCAAACATTTCCCGCGACTGCATGGTCTGCGTGGGCGGGCCCTGCGGCGGATAGTAGGACGGGCTGGGCTGCTGGTGCTCGGACATGGCTGTCCCTTTCGTAGTGGTGCTGTGATTACTTGTCATGCGTAGATCGCCATGGCTCCGCCGCATCCCCCATTGGCCGAGATGGCTGACAGCACCGGCACTCCCCCTTGGCAGGGCCAAGGGAAAGACCGCCGGGCACGCATGGACTGCCCGGCGATGTGACGATCATAACGTTTAAGCCTGACATTTGAGCATGTCCAGTCCCGTGTCCACAGCCGGGGCATGTAGGTTGCTAACCGGCCGGCCGAGGCGTCACCGATGCCGGGTCCCTCTCCGGCCTTGCCCGGAGGGAACGAAACGCATGGCGAAAGGATGCACCGACCATCGCCGTGTCAGCGGAGACTTCCGTCTCCTTGGGGCATGAGGATCAGCCCCTCATGGGTCACGGTGGACCCGATGATCGTCCCGCTTCGGTCTAGGAAGGAGACGTCGACATTGCCCAGTGCGGTGAACTGCACGCGATCACCGGACGGGGACGGAATGTGCTCAAAGAGCCCGCCCAGTCCGTCCAGGGCCTGAAGGATCGTCCGGTCGTAGGGGTATCGGTGCAGCACGGCCGCTGGCTGTGGCAGCTGGTAGCCTGGACGTTCGCCGACGCCGACCTGCCGAATCGGGGCCAACCATGCCAGCGCGTCGGTCAGTGGGTGGTCAGTGTCGCCGTCAAGGAAGACGAGCTCGATGCTGGCGGTCCGCGGCCGCAGGGACTGCATCCACTGCCGCTGGGCGTCCCGGTCAAAGTCGGCGAAAACGTCGAAATCCTCATGCTGACTCATGGGTGATCGCGTCCTTCCGGTCCGGGCCGCTGGGGGCGGTCAATCCCACCCTAGCGGCCGAGTGGCGCAGAATTGACCGACGCTGTCGGCACAACTAACCGCGGCTGGTATTCGTCCCGGAATGGGTGCAGCTCGGGCCATGGCGCTTGGTGCCCAAACTCAGGCCGGCTGTGTCGTTTGTTTTCTGTACCGCCAGGCGAAGTAGGCGGCTGATACCGCCAGGGCAAACAGGGAGCCCGACGCGATTCTGGCAGCCACGGTACCGGGAGGCAGGCCCCAGAACGCCAGCGCGGTGGTAAATCCTGTGGCCGCGGTGATCAGCGCGCACTCGATCGCCGACCGGGCCATAAAGGAAAGCTGCGGGAACAGGATGAGGTCCAGTTTCCAGACGACCGCCCCAAGAATCAGACCCGCGAGGCCACCGGCACCCGCACCGACGATCCCTGCGATGACCATCAGCCCGACCACGCGGGCAGGAAGTTCGGTGCCGATGACGAAGCTGAGTACGGCAATGACCGCCCCAACAGCAGCGCCCAGGACAAGCCCGGCGAACACCGCGGTTCCGGAAAGGGGCTTGTTGCCTTCTGTCATCGGGGTCCTCTCGGCATTCCTTCGAGCCCGTCAGCAGGGCGGCTCGACTGCGGCTGGATCCAGTTCCGGCCTGGCTCTAATGAAGCGTACAGAGTGTCTGAAGGATGTCCCGGACATCGCAGTGTCTGCTGACACCTCGACGACGATCGGTTCCACCAGGGTCAGCTCGATTTCGCCTGCGCGGAAGGAGCTCCGAAGGAACCAGCGGGTGGTGAGTATCCGGACCAAAGACGGGGGTGTGGAACTGGCAGCGGATGAGATGAGCCTCAAATTCTTGGACAAGCTCGTCTACGGAACAGACCATGGCTATTAGGTCGACTTCCGCCAGCGGGCGCCGCACTGTTGCTTCGACCGCCCGTCTTGACGACCACCTGTACGGGCCGAGCGCCTTGAGCACCTCGCTTTAGGGGCTAGCAACGAGCTCCACCGAGTAGCCTTCCGCTTTTTCATAAAGCTGCCTTAGGTATCCGCCATGCCATTCCAGCCACAACGCGTCCGCTGCCCGCGTCACCTCTTCGACACGGCCTTTCCGGACTGGCTTCCCATCCTTTCGGATCTGAACGTGCTGGCCCGTCAGTTCTTTCCAGTTGTCTACCGTCATGGGAGACCTTTCCTCTCAATGTTGTGCAGTTTTCTTGACTCATACCGGGTTTTAGGAGGGGCAAACCAAAAGACTTCCGTCGCTTAGGGGATGTCGCCCTCGTTCGGCAACATCCCCTGCTGGCCACGTCCCTGATGCCGGGCGTGCCGGACCCGCCGATAACTGCGCGCAGTAAGGATCAGGGGTAGAGCCCGCGGGTCAGGTGCGCCTGTGCCACACGCTCGACGGCCGTCACTGTAGCGGCTTCGCGTAGTTTCAGGCCGCGCTTTGACGCAATGGACAGGACGTTCTCCCACGCCGCCAACATTCGGTGTTCCAGCTTTTCTTCAACTTCGGCAGCAGTCCACCAGTAGGCTTGATTGCCCTGCACCCACTCGAAGTAGGAGACAATGACGCCGCCGGCGTTGGCGAGAATGTCCGGGACAACGAGCACGCCCTTGTCCTGCAGAATGATGTCCGCTGCCGCCGTGGTGGGGCCGTTGGCGCCTTCCACGATGACCTTGGCGCGCACCTTGTCGGCGTTTCCGCCGTGCAGCACGCCTTCTACTGCTGCTGGGACCAGCAGGTCTACCGCAAGCTCCAGCAGCTCATCCGAAGCGATGGCACCTGCGCCGGCGAAGCCGACGACGCTGCCCGTCTCCTTAACGTGGTCTTGCAGGGCACGGATGTTCAGACCATCAGCATTGTGGATGGCCCCATACTGGTCGCCCACAGCCACCACCCTGACTCCGGCATCGGCAAGGAACTCTGCAGTTCCGGCTCCCACCTTGCCAAAGCCCTGAACAGCCGCGGTGCTCTGCCTGGGATCAAGCCCGGCGTGGGCAAGCGATGCCAGAGCGACGTGCACGACGCCCTTGGATGTGGCGCTCGAACGGCCGAGGGAGCCGCCAACGCTGACAGGCTTGCCCGTCACTACGCCTGGAACCGTGTAGCCGACGTTGACCGAATAGGTGTCCATCATCCATGCCATGGTCTGCTCGTCGGTTCCGATGTCGGGCGCCGGCACGTCCTTCTCAGGGCCGATGATGGGCAGAATTTCACTGGTGTAGCGGCGCGTTACCCGCTCCAGTTCCTGCTGTGAGTAATTCCGTGGATCAATAGTGATCCCACCCTTGGCACCGCCGTAAGGGACGTCCAGCAGCGCGCACTTCCACGTCATCCACATCGCCAGTGCACGCACTTCGTCCAACGACACGTGCGGGCTGTACCGCAGTCCCCCTTTGGCGGGTCCGCGGGAGAAGTTATGTTGCACGCGGTAACCGGTGAGAACCTCAACGGTGCCGTTGTCCCGGCGCAAGGGAATGCTCACGGAGAGCTCCCTGCGCGGCTGGGCCAGCAGTTGGTGCAGCCCTTCGCTGTATCCCAGCGTTCGGATTGCTGAAGCAAGCTGCCTATGGGCGTTCTCCAGTGGTCCCGCGTCCTGGCTGGGAGCCGGCGCGCCTTGCCCGGACTGTGCGGCTGAGGGAGATAAGACAGGCGTCGTCATTGACAGATTCCTTCTTGGCGTAGGTGTTCGAAGAGTGCGTATGTGACGCTACAAGGGCACGCGGGGGCCGTCAGTGTGCGACTGCACAATGCAGCGTGACGCAACTAGCAGCTTCGACAGCGCCCACGGCCATACGACTGGACTGAACGGTCAAACGATGCCCACACCGCTTCACCGCCTGCCTGAACCAGATGAACGGCGCGGCCTGGACAACTCACATCGTCTTGAGCTCAGCACCGCCAATGCAATCGTGACCTTGCTAGCGGGCAGCTCCATGGTGGTCGTCGCCGGAGAGTGAGAGGGGTTGGAGGTCCGCTCGTCCAACCCCACTCAAATCCGGGGTCACTTACCGGAAGCGGTCATGGACGTGGTGGTGCAACAGGAAAGGGTACAGCGAAGGCCCGGCAAATCTGGGAGTCCTTTTACCGGGTGCATCCTCGGACCGTGTCACTGATCCGGGCTCGGATTGGCGTGCGAAACCCTGTGAGCTACACCCTGCCAGGGGGAACTTGACCGTTTAAATCTTCTGCGGGAGCTCCGGCGGTCGGTGCAGTCACCGATTGTCGCGGGTTTGGAATTCCTCATCGAGCTCAAAGTGCCGGAACTCCGTCTCTGGGTTGGGTTCGCCGTCAGCAATAAACTCGTAGTCGAGCTGACGCTGGATCTGGCTGTCCAGAACCTGTAGCTGCCGATCCATGACCACGGCCAAGTCCTCGGGAAAGTGTTCCTCTGGGGTTAGGTGCAGCTTGTCAGTCATGGTGCCTCCGTGCCGGGGTGTGAGATCTGGGCTGCAATAGTACTACGGGTGGCGGAACGGCCCGCCCCCTGCCGGTGGCACGGAGGATGGTGGCGGTGACGGCGTGCTCGTTCGTCAGCGAGGTCGCACTGCTAGCGGAGGAGGGCGTTCTTCTGTCGGGACTTCGTTTTGGAGCTCTGTCCGCAGTTTGTGCAGGTGATGATCAAGTTCTTGGATGTTGTGAAGACGGGAATGAAGAACACGGTGAGTTTGGTGGCGCGTTCCTGCAGGTGATGGTGGACGAACCGGCCGCAGTACTGGCACGTCGCCATCCGTCCGGGCAGATCGCGAAGGGCGGTCTTAAGACCGAAGAGAAGAAACATGGTGTGTGCCTTTCAAAGGTTGTTCCCGGTCTGTCCCGGGTGGTGTGGGCACCGCGAGGTGGTTCTCCTTATCTCCTGGCAGACGTAGCCGCCCTTCCCAAGATAGTAAGCATACTTGCTGATTACCTGCTGTGCGCAGACCGAAAGGGATTCGAGCGCTAGACACGCCCAGCCTGGGCGGTTCGCGGTCGGCTATATGGCAACGCCCCGCACCTTCGGAGTGCGGGGCGTCGGTTTGAGCAAGTGTTAGAGCGGGTGAATGTTCTCGGCCTGCAGTCCCTTTTGTCCCTGGACGACGTCGAACTCAACTTTCTGGTTTTCTTCCAGGGAGCGGTAGCCGCTCGCGGCGATGGCCGAGAAGTGTGCGAACACGTCCGGCCCGCCGTCGTCCTGGCTGATGAAGCCAAACCCCTTTTCGGCGTTAAACCATTTGACGGTGCCTGTTGCCATGCTGATCTTTTCCTTCTGGAACGGCAGCGCCGACTCCCCCAACGGGAGCTGCCCGCGACCGCCCACCTTTAACCTAAGTGAGCGCTGGACTCGCAGCAAGAGCCAACTACGGGCCGGCAACTGCCATCCGTATCTTTCGAGATCCTGGAAGGTGAACCGGAGCCACTGACCCCCGGGACAATGGACCGCCCCGAAGACGATCACCTGGGCCGATAAAGCCCCGTCAGTACACGCCTCCGTCCACTACTAGTGCTTGGCCGGTCATATAGGTGGAACCGTCCGAGGCGAGGTACACCACGATGGGCGCGATTTCCTCCGGTGTTCCCTGACGGCCCATGGGTACGACCTGTTTGACGATGCGTTCCTGCTCCTCCGCACCACCCATAAACTCGATTGCGGGCCGGTTGAACGGAGTGTCGATCCATCCAGGGCAAACACTGTTAACTCTGATGCGGTAAGGCGCGAGCTCCGGGGCTAATGCCTTCGTGAAAGCCACTATGGCGCCTTTGGAGGCGGAGTAGGCAGTCAAGCCGGCACCTCCCTTCACGGCAGCCAGCGACGCCATGTTGATGATCGACCCGCCTCCCTGTTCGCGAAGGACAGGTACGGCATGCTTGACTCCGAAGAAGCATGAACGGGGGTTGACCGCCATGAGCAGGTCCCACTGATCCTGCTCGAAGCCGGTGATGGCCCCCGAGCGTTGGGCACCGGCATTGTTGAACAAGACGTCGAGACCACCCATCGTCTCTGTGCCTTGTTTTACGAGCGCCGCTACGTCGCTCTCTCTGGTGACGTCAGTGCGGACGAACTCTGCTGTGCCGCCCTGACTGCGGATCTCCTCGACCACACGCCAGCCGTTGTCCTCGTTGATGTCGGCCACAACGACGGCCGCACCTTCTTGAGCAAACGCTCTGGCGGTGACCGCCCCGATGCCCGTTGCTGCCCCTGTGATAATCGCCTTTTTCCCCTGGAGCTGCATGCATTCCTCCTAGGAGGTGAGAGCCGCGAGCGCGGCGGCTGCAATCTCGTCGTCTTGGTCAACGGTTCCCCCGGCGACTCCGACGCCACCTACGACGTCCCCCGCGATCTCCAGGGGCCGTCCCCCACCGAAGGTAACGAGTGGGCGCTGGTGTGTGTACTCAAGCCCGTAGAGGGGTTGACCTGGCTGGGTCAAAGGTCCGATGTCCTTCGTAGCCATCTTCATCGAACACGCCGTGTAGGCCTTCCCCACCGAAATCTCGGTGCTAGCCAGGAGCGCTCCGTCCTGCCGCGCGAACGCAATCAGTTCACGTCCGGAGTCGACGATGGCCACGCTGGAGGGGGACCCGATCTCCGTGGCCTTGTCAAGCGCCGCTTCCAGCGCCTGCCGTGCTTGCTCGTAACTCATTCCCATCGGTTTCTCCTTGTCATCGATTGAGGTCACTGCCATGGGCCGCAGCCCGGGGGCGAGAGGATGACGTCTTACTCCTGGGGCAGTCCCGGACGCACATGGGTGCGCTCACGGGAGACCAGTGCCCGGTCACGGTCCTTAAACCGACCCACCGTCTCGCGCGTGAACAGTGCAATGATGATTGCCGAAATGATAGCGACCGCCACCAGGAAGTAGAGGCCGTAGAAGTATCCGGTTTCACTTTCAAACCCGCCGCCGAGTCCAATCAGCCATCCGAGGACGAGCGGGGAGACGCCTCCTACATAAAGGAAGAACAAAAGAATCGAGTTCGCCGTCCCCATGGCACCCGGCTCTGCCGAGTCCGAGCCGAAGGCGTAAAGGACGGGGAAGATGGCATTCGTCGCAAGACCTGCGATGAGCTGCACCACGATCAATACGGTCAGGCTCACTGCCGAAAACCGCAGAAGGTAAAGGCCGATCGCCAGCCACACAAATGCGATGATGAGGCTCAGCTTTCGGCCGATGTAATCGGAGACAACACCCCAGAAAATCTGCCCTATACCGCCGGTGATCGTGAACACCGCACTGTACGCGGCGGCTTCCGCGAAACTGAAGCCCCCTACGAAGGCGATGTACTGCGGCAGCCAGAAGCTGATCCCGGTATAGATCATGATCCCGAACATCGATGCCAGCGCGGGAACCAAGATGTTCGGATTGGCCAGGCTTCGGCGCAGCGCACCGGGTTCGGCGTGACGCTGCTCGGCGCCGGCCCCACCGGCCAGAGGCTTCGTCAGCCCGGCGGCCTGGGTGTCGTTTTCGAACTTTTGATAGCGCTTCGGAGAGCTATACCACCACCAGCCGATCCAAATGGGGATCATCGCCAGCGGAATGATGAGGAATACATACCGCCAGTTCTCCGGACCGAAGGTGGCCAGAATCGCGCCGGTGGCGATGGCCCCCAGGCCGGTTCCCCAAGGGTACGCCGCATGCTGTATCCCGAGCGCCAGGCCCCGTTTTTCCACGGGGTACCACTCGACCATAGACGTGACCTCGACCGCTTCGCCAGCACCGCCGAAGGCGTTCTTGATCGACTGGATGACGACAACGTGCCAGATCGTCTTCGTGAGGGCGACTATGCCCGTGAGAATGGAGAACACGAAGTATCCAGCCGCGACGATCGCGTTGCGGTACTTGCGTGCCCAGCCATGCCCGCCCCGATCGAACCAGGCGCCGGCGGGAATCGCGACCAATGCCACAGCTACCGTCACGATCGTACTGACGACGCCGGCCTCCTCCGGCGTTAGGTCGAACTCTTCGACCATCGGGGGCAGGACGTAGTAGAAGATTTGGCGCGTATTCGCGTTCATCGCATATACGAGCCACAGGAAAATGAGCGCTCCAACTGCTGTTGCCGGAACGCGGCCCCGATTCCTGGGACCTTCCTGCGCCGGCCGGGTGGCCGACTGGTCCTTGTCTGCCATTTCGCCTTCTCCTCTCCAATCAGGCTGTCACCGTAGTGGTATTGGCGCTTTGCAATGGCCTTGGTCCTGGGAGGCCGCCAAGGCAGCGGACGTGCAGTGGGTAGCCTCGGTTTGCGGCAGGTAGCGGGCCGCAAGGCTGCGCCGTCTGGGTTTGTTGTTCATGCCGGCACCAGAGCCAACGGGCGGACCGGTGATCCTGTCACGCCGACCATCTTGAGCGGAAGGCACAAGAAGATGAATTCCTGATTGCCGGAGGCAGCGAGCTCCTCGAGCTGCAGGTTCTCGATGATGTAAATCCCGTTGTGGACAATGAGGACCACGTGTCCCGGCAGGCTCCCGTGCTGCGGGTCCGGTTGCACGGTGTCCCATGCAACGTTGTCAGCTCCTACAGCCTGCACCCGATGATCCGCGAGCCACTTTGAGGCTTCGGCGGAAAGGCCGGCGCTTTTGAGATATTCCTCCGGTTCGTTCCATAGAGACCCGCTGCCCGTGCGGACGAGGACGACGTCGCCCGCGCTCACCCAAACATGCTGCTCTGAGGCGGCCGCCTCCAGCTCATCCGCCGCAACGACTGTGCCGGCCGGAAGCCGGTCCACTCCGCGATGCCGCGGGATGTCCACCAGCACGCCGCGGGCGATCATGGGGGCTATTGTCTCCACCCCAAGTTCCGTGAAACCGGTCGAGGTCTGCGTGGTGGCGTCAGCCCGCTGGCCTCCGAACATTCGCATGTCGACCGCCTGGTGGCAGAGTGCATCGATATGTGTGCCGGCGTGCTCTGCGGTGATGATCAATCCGGAGGCACTGGTCCTGGCCTCGCCCAGCCCGGTTTCATGGCGTCGGTGGAGTGTGTAAACGAATCCGGGACGGTGCGCGGCAAAAATTGGCGCACCGGCATAACGGGGCTGTTCAAGGTCGTAGAACGTGGCCTGATTAAGCGTCGCCAGCAGCGAAGCCACCGGGGAAGCAATCATGTCATCGCCCGCCCTGTGCCAGGTTCCGAGCTACGCAACCGTGCCGGAAAATCGTTCACCAGACAGGACATGGGAGCCACCCATCACGTCTTCTCCGATAACTCGTCAGCGAGAAGCCGGCCCCCCTGACCCCAGCTCCCCGGATCGATCTCATCCAAGAGGACCACTACTCTTTCCCTCTTTGAGCCCAAAACATCCACCACGGCGTCGGTTATGGACTCGATGAGCCTGCGCTTGTCCTCCGCGGACCGGCCCGCCCGCATATGGACCTGTACGACCGGCATCTTTCCAACCTTTCAGCGATGAGGAACTTCGGCGCCCGCCTTCACCCCGGTCTCCGCCCGAAGATGATCAGCAGCCATATAGGCCAGCGCATAGATCGTCAGCGTGGGGTTATAGGCGCCGTACGTGGGGAACTGTCCTCCACCGAGAACGAAGAGGTTGGGCACGGAGTGGCATTGGCCGTAACGGTCCACAACCGAGGTGCCCGGATCGTCGCCCATCCGATGGGTACCTACCTCGTGGGTGGACACATGGTAAGGCGGCGCGGTCGGCGCCTCCCACCACTCAAGCATTCCCATCTCACGTGCGATTTCGCGCTTCTTGCCGATGATGAACTCCACGTCCTGTTCGTCGCGCGACGTCCAGTCGTGGGTGATCCGCAGCGCCGGCTGACCGAACGCGTCTTTAACCTTCGGATCCAGGTCGCAAAAGAACTCTTCACGGGGGAACGTCGCGGTCTGGTGGTACATGCTGAAAGTACGCCGGTAATTTTCCCGCATCCAGTCCTTGAACCCCTGCCCAAATTTCGGTGCCGAGTCCGGCATATTCCGGGTGGCTTCCACCGGCTGCACATCCCCGCCAAAGCCGATAATCGGGCTGCCCCAGACCGCACCGTGACCGGAGACGAGCTCGGAGGTGTAGTCATCAACCACGCTGGTCGCAACCGCCGGACCGGCGAACGGGTTAGTCCAGTCCGGAAGCGTGCCGGTAAACCAGCCGTAGTTATGCGTCATGAAGTACTTGCCGACGACGCCGTTTCCGTCGATGCCCGAAGCCAATAGCAGCCGGGTGTTCTCCAGGGCGTATGCCGAGAGCACGACGTAGTCGGCGTCGATTTCGCGTTCCTGTTCCCGCACGAGATCGATGTATCGCACACCGGAGGCCCGCCCGGTCGCATCCCGCTTTACCTCAAAAACCCGCGAATACGGGCGGATCTCGAGGTTGCCCGTTTCGAGAGCCTGCGGAAGGAGGGCGACCGCACTGCTGGACTTTGCGCCAACGTGGCAGGGGTAGTCCCGGCAGAATCCGCAGTACACGCAAGCGCTTCTTCCCTGGTACTCCACGGAGTTGACTGCTGCAGGAGCAGGGAAGGGGTGCAGGCCCAGCCGCTTCGCTGCCTCCGAAAATGGTTTGTCGCCCGCCGTCATGCGCAGCGGCGGCATGGGATATTCCCGCTTCCGCGGCGGTTCGAACGGGTTGCCGCCCTCCTGAATTTCCCCGTTGAGATTACCTGCCTTGCCCGCGACTCCGATCTCGTACTCGGCGCGCTCGTAATACGGTTCAAGTTCGTCATAGCCCATCGGCCAATCAACGATGGCGGTGTCCGCCACAGCTTCCGCGCCTAAACGCTCGGTCAGCGTAGTCCGCAGGCGCAGCTCCGCGTCGCGGAACCGCCACGCCCACGCGGCCCAGTGGATCGTCCCCCCGCCGACCCCGATGGAGGGAGGCACGAACAAAGGGCCGATCGCGAGTGGTCCGGCCGACCATGGTAAAACGCTTGCGGCACCCTCCTTGGAGGGCCGCCACGTCACCGGGTCGCTGACCATATTGGGGGAAATTTCCTGCCGGACGAAGTACCGCAGCTCGTCGTGCTTGACCTCGACATCTTCATCCACGTAGCGCGGGCCCTTTTCAAGGGCCACAACCCTCATGCCTGCTTGCGCCATCTCTTTGGCCATAACCCCGCCGGCTGCCCCAAGGCCGACGATCACAATGTCCGCACGCTCAGCCATGGTCCGGCTCTCCTTTACGCTGCTCTCGCTCATGCCGCAGGTCCTGAAGGGTCACGACAGGCAGGGCCGAGGCATCAAACCCGTATTCCATCTCGCCTTCGCCGTACCCCCAATGGGCGCCCGGAAATCCCAGTAAACGCCACCCGACGGCGTTCCTGTTGCCCCCGTAGACGGGGTCTCCGAATGTCCCCTCAACCACATGCTGCCTCACCACCGCGAAAAAATACGGCAGCAATCCGAGGTCGGTCGTCTCCGCCCCGTCGGATTCCGCGCGTTCTGCACCCACCGCGCTATCCAGCCCGCTCCCTGCAAGCTGTTCCAGGACGGCATTCTGCTCTCCGTCGTCAAGCTCGACAAACGTACGCCCCTGTCGCTGGACGCAACTGCCATCAAGGGCAGCCAGGCCGGCACGGTACAACTTCTGCAGGTTCCGGTAAGGGCCCGCCAGAGCGCGGTCAATATAGATAACCGCTCCGGCTTCCTGAGCCCCCGGATCGTCCTCCGACCCCGGTATTATCAGTCCGGCCAGCGCATCGATGGTCTCCGCCTCATGCGTGTTGAGGAAGGTAACCGCGCCCCGAGATCCATCCTTCGCGTCCATAGAACGCCTCCTTCGGCGTCGCCCGCGTCAGATCGCGAGATGCGCCAACGCGATGGTTGCCTCAGCGCCACCAGGGAAGACCCGGACGAAGGTTTGCGCCGCTGCAAACAACATCCCCGCAACTGCGCACCTATCGGTATGTCCAGAATTTTCCACCCCCTAATTACCCAGTGTCAACGGGAGTGCTTCGGCTCCTCAAAGGTGCCCGCATAGCGGCGCGTCGGCGCGGTCTACGCTCGGCTTTTGCAGCAGCGGGAAGAGGGCAAAGGAGATGGAACGCCGAGCGGCTTGTCCGGGTCGGCGCCTGTCATCAGTCGTGCTCGGGCTGCCCGGGCGTGGTGTGGCCAGCGTGGTTGACGGCTTCCTGAATCAACCGGTTCAGGTGGTTGTCGCTAATCGAATAAATGACTTTGCGCCCTTCCTTGCGGGCATTGACAAGGCCGCTGAGGCGCAGCTTTGCCAAGTGTTGACTCACGATGGTGCGGGCAGATCCCGTCGCCGCAACCAGCTCCGCAACACACGCTGGTCCGGCGGTCAGGACCAATAGCAGGTGCAACCGCGTGGGTTCTCCAAGCATCCGCAGTGTCTCAGCGGCACCCTCAAGCTGGTCCCGGTTTAGTGCGACCGGGTGCCCGTGACTCGGTGCCCGCACGGAGTCGATCATGGTGCTTGCTTTCCTCAAGTCAAGGCGGCTGCCTCAATCCCTGAGAGGCGGACCTGCTCCTGATAATGCCATTATCTCAACCAGGGACTTCGGTGGCGGGCCGCCGAGCGATGCAGCAGCCTCACGGTCGACGCCACATCGGTTGTCGGCGCCAGATTGGTCGCCGTAGCTCCGGGCTGCTGTTACTTGGGCTGCTCGACCGTCCCTGAGCGTGCCGCAGGTTCTTTACGGAGAGTCGCCGGGTCCTTCGTCCTGCACCTGGTCGCGGGATTCGTCCGCCCGCTCGGCGTCCTCGTCCGCGGCGACGGCGTTGGCAATGAGGTCCATGCGGTCGGCCGGGGTAAGACTGTCATCCTGCTGATACTCTTCGATGTTTTCGCTGACGGCGCCTTCGTCGGCAGGCTGAACGTTTTCAGTCATTACTGCTCCTGATCCGGAGATTCTTTGGTTACGGATTACCAGGGAATCGTCAGGCGGTCCTGAACATTGTCCGCATCGTCGGCGTCGACGGCCAGCACTTCACCGGCGCCCTCATCCGGCGCGTACGGATTCCTATCACTGTCGCCTATCCGGCACACGTCCACAACCCCTTCGCCGCGAGCCCACACCAACCCGGACTCAGCTGGGCGGTTGTCGCGCTGAACGCCCTACTGAAGCGGGGCAGCGGGCGTAGCCTTGGCCCATACACTTCCCTGGCTTCAGAAGGTAAGACAATGGCCATTCCTGCCAAGACGTTAAAGCCCGCCGCCATTGGCCGGGTTGTTTCAGTGACCACGGCCGACGGGGACGAGCATGTCGGCGTCCTGACCGCATTCCACCGGAAGCAGGACGGCGATCATTTCCTGGTTTACCTGCAGGGAGTTCCGCAACCGGTGTTAGTACACGCCGAAGGGTCGGTCTCGGTTCACCAGCGGGTGGTCTAGCAGCCGCCCTGCGAACAAGCGGCACAGCGACCAGAGTATTGGCTTCGATCTGAAAACCGGGGCGGCTGGATACCTTGCACCAGTTGGCCACCGTCAAGGCCTACCGCGGGCGCGGTCCCTGCGCCCGACGGCACACACGTAACTCTCGCTCAGAAGCCTCGACGGGACAGCTTTCGCTAGTGCCGGAGAGCGGTCCTGTCAATGCTTTCGGGCGCATTCCGGCCTCTCACATCCATCACAAAATGATGCCCGTGTCACATTTCGACAGCGATCGAAAAGCGTCGGAAAAAGGGGTTGAGTCGTGGCCGATTAGCCGTACGCTAAGACCACCTCACTGGTCGCGGCGGCGCACGAAAGCCGCCTCCTTGAGGTAATTCGTCTGCAGGTTTCCAGTGGTGGCGTCGGGGGACGTCCGGGCCCTGCTGAGGGGGACGGGGGCTACGGGTGGAGCAAGAGGGTCGTGATCCAGGGGGCGGCGGGATCCGCGACGCCCGAACACCAACTGCCGGGCAAACACCGGCTCCTCCGGGCCGGGTCGCCGCCCACATGCGGAGCGGGGCGAAACCGTGGTGGCGCCGTCGGAAGGACACCGTCGGGCTGGACGAGCTGCTGCAGCAGACGGGCCAACCGGAGCGCAGGCGCGGCGTCGTTGTACGTTTCGCCGGGTGGATCGGTGCGGTCGCGGTCGTTGCGCTCAGCGCCGGATCCTTGATGGCCCCGGGAGCCATCGCCTTCTCGGCAGCCACGGATTCCGTGCTGGACCTGTGGGAAGGCCTGCCCGCCGAGCTTCCGCTGGACACCGCCTTGCCGCAGCATACGGTCCTGCTGGACAAGGACGGCAAGGAGTTTGCCCGCTTCTACAGCGAGAACCGGATCGACGTGGGCCTGGACCAGGTCTCGCCGACGTTTTTGGACACGCTGCTCTCCACCGAGGACTCCCGGTTTTACGAACATCACGGCGTGGACCCCATGGGCGTCACCCGCGCGATGGTGAGCAACTCGGTGGGCGGCGAGCGCCAGGGCGGCTCCACCATTACCCAGCAGCTGGTACAGAACATCCTGGTCAACAATGCCCGGGATGAAACCGAGCAGTCGGTGGCGGTGGGCGAAACGTATAACGCCAAGATCCGCGAGGCCAAGTACGCCGTCCAACTGGAGAAACGCCTGAACAAGGACCAGATCCTCAACATGTACGTCAACGCCGTTTACTTTGGCAACCGCGCGTACGGAATCCAGGCGGCGGCGCGCATCTATTTTAATACGACGGCGGCCAAGCTCACCCTGCCCCAGTCGGCCCTGCTCGTGGGACTGCTCAAGGGACCGGTCCACTACGATCCGGTGAAGTACCCGGATCGCGCGCTCGACCGCCGCAACACGGTGCTGAATGTGCTCGAGCGGCACGGTGCGATCACGGCGGAAGAAGCCGCAGCGGCCCGCGAAGGCGGGCTCGGCCTTGACCTGGGATCGGTGCCCTCGGGCTGCGGTGGCTCCGAGTACCCGTTCTACTGCGATCTGGTCCGGGATGAAATCCTCACCGACCCTGCCTTCGGCAAGACCCAGGAAGAACGCGGGGACCGGCTCTCCCGCGGCGGCATGACCCTGACCACGGCCTTGGACCGCAGGGCCATCGACGCGGCGGAAAAAGCGGTGCGCAAAGCGATGGGCAACAAGAACCGCGCGGCGCTGGGCACCGCCGTCGTCGAACCCGGCACCGGGCACGTTACGGCAGTGGCGCAGAACCGTTCCTGGGGCGAGGGCAAGGGCAAGACCGAGGTGGTCTTCGCCGACAGCGCCTTCCAGGTGGGGTCGTCGATGAAGCCGATCGTGCTCGCCACGGCGCTGTCCCAGGGAATTTCGCCGCGCCAGAAGCTGCTGGCCAACGGCCCCTATTACTCGGCGCTGGATAACCCGCCGGGCGGCTTCCACAACTACGGCTACGAGAATTACGGCTCTATCGACGCCTATCAGGCCGTGCGCGCTTCGGTGAATATCTACTTTGTGCGGTTAATCGAGCGCACCGGTGTAAAGGAAGTCGCCGAGTTCGCGGAAACCCTGGGCATCACCTCGATTCCCGCCAACAAGCTGCATGGGCGGGAGGCATCGCTGGCGCTCGGCTCCTACGAGATTTCCCCGCTGGAGATGGCCAACGCCTACTCCACCTTCGTCAGCGGCGGGGTGCTGTGCCGCCCGGTCACCATCACCGCCGCCATCCGCAGCGATACCGGGGAGAAGCTCCCGGTCCCCGCCTCGAATTGCCACCAGGCCATCGATCCGTCGGTGGCGGCCACGGTGGCCGACGCGCTCCAGGAACCGTTTCACCCGGCCGGCACGCTGGGCGCCTTGGGCATGCCGAAGGGTCGCCCTGCCGGAGCGAAGACAGGCACCACCAATGACTTCGCCGCGAACTGGATCGTTGGTGTCACCCCGCAGTATGCGACGGCGGTGTGGCTCGGCGACCCCCGCGGCGGGGCCCAGTACCCGCTGAAGAAGGTGCATGCCTACGGCAAAACCTTCTACGACCTCACCGGCTCCGAACTGGCCGGCCCGGTGTGGAAGGACACGATGGAAGGCCTGCACAAGGGCCTGCCCGCCGAACCGATGCCCGAGGCCGACCAGCTGACCACCAGCATTGCCGCGTCCCGGTCCATGCCCGACCTGCGCGGACTGGGCGTCAACGAGGCGATCACGGTGCTACTGCGCAACAATCTGGTGCCCGTGATCGGGAAAGAAACGGCCAAGCCGGACCCCCGGGTGGGTAAGGACGTGGTCACCGCACAGTCGGCACCGCCGGGCAGCAGGCTGACGTTCCGGCAGGAAGTGACCGTCACGCTCAGTGCCGGCAGCAACACCGCCATCACCGTTCCCGACGGGTCGTAAGGAGCCACGATGTCTACCTTCGAGAAACATCCGGCTCTTGCCCTGGCGACCGGTGCGCTCTGCCTGGCTTCGCTCACCGGGTCCGGGCTGGCGGCGCTGCAGGCATCCGGCATGCCGATGTTCTTTACCAAGGAGCAGGCTCCGGCGGTTGCCGAACCTGCCTCGCCGGCGGCGATCAGCGCGGTGCTCACCGACAGCCCTGCCTCCACCTCATTGACCGGGCTGCTGGGCGAACCGCCCAAAAAATGGAAACCGGAGGGTCCGCTGGAGCGCGGAGTTGCGCTGCCGGTGCCCTATGCGTGTGACATCGGTACGGCTCCCTCGGTCGCGTTATCGCGTTCATTCAGGGTGGGCAACGAGAGCGTGCAGGTGCTCGCGGCCGCCTACACCGCCGGCCTTGGCGCCGAAGCGATGGACAAGCTGGTGGACAACGCGGCCGACTGCGCCGGGCCGGCGATCGGTGTCCGCGGCGAGGAACTGGACGGCCCCGGCGTCCAGGCCCACCGGGCCTACACCACCAAGAACGGCCGCGGCGCCATGCAGGTGCTCACCTTCCGGCGCGGGGACGTGCTGGCCTTCGTGGTGGGAGAGGCAGCCGCGCCGCTGGAGAAACTGGCCAAGCAACTGGACAAGAAGCTGGCGGGCGCGCTCGCGGACGTCTGCGCCGACCAGGAATCCACAGCCGGCGACGCCGCCCGGTCCCCCTGGTCGACGGCCGGTTACAAACCGCTCACGGTCACCAGCACTGTGTCCATCCGCGCCATCCCGCTGCCGAAGGCACCGGCCGACGCCGACTACGAAGCCGTCTCCTTCCCGGCGCCCGATCTGAAGGTCAAGCCGGCCAAGCCGGCGGCCGTGCCGGTCTATCCGGTCTGGCCTCTGATGCCGGAGGCGCGGGAGCTCCCCCGGCCGCCGAAGAGCCCCGCGGAAGAGCCTGCCAGGTCGGCGAAGGTCCACCTGCTGACCGAGGACGCCACCGGGCCCGGCTGCGGCTGGGAGTTCACCGGCATGTCCCCGGTGCCTTTCGACGCCAGAGAAGCAGCCGCCGCCAACCGGGAGCGTGTCCACGCCACGGAGTCGAAACTCGCCGCCGGCGCCAGGAAATGGCAACAGAGCGTGCTGGACTATTGGGCCGCCTACGACCGATACCGGACCGATGTGAAGGAGTACAAGGACTACGCCGCCGCGGTCGCCAAGGTGAACAAGGAGTGGAACAAGATCGCGGCGCGGTGGAACGACTACTGGGCCGAATACGCCGTCTACCAGCAGGCGCTGGCGGAGCGCTCGGCATTCTTTACCCAGCAGGACAATGCGCGGGCCGATTACCGGAACGCGCTGGCGCAATGCGAAGCGGACAACCGGAACGCGGAGCAGGAGTACAAGAACGCGCAGCAGGAGTACGAAAAGGCGCAACAGGAGTACAAGAAGGCGCTGGAAGAGTACCGGAAGGCGGTGGAAGAAGCCGAAGAGAACAGGGGCAACGAAGACAAGGAGGAGCAGCAGCCCGAAAAGCCCACGCCGCCCCAGGAGCCCTCGCGGCCCGAGCCCGCTGATTGTGACGCGATAGGCGCGCCCGCCATCCTGAATTGGGCGCCGCCGGCCAAGCCGGTTGCCCCGACACCCCCGGCCGATCCCCGCCCTGTGGGCCAACGCTGATCCAAGGGCACCGGTCCCGGCATGGCCGCGTTGAGCCCGCTGTGCCGGAAGGGAAGGCTCCCGCTGGCTTTGGCTAGAGTGGTGGCATGGTTGATTCCACCGCCACCGCCGCCACTGCCACCACTGCTCGCGCTGCCGCCACGGAGCACCTCGGCGCCGATGGAAGTGCAGTTCCGGACGCCTACTACGTCCGCCTGGACGGCGGGCGCTTCCATTCCACGCTGCATTCCCAAGGCGCGTGGAACGACCACGAACAGCACATGGCACCGGCTTCCGGCCTGATCGTGCATGAACTGCTGCGCAACCATCCCCGCCCCGAGATGGTGATGAGCCGGATCAGTTTCGAGATCCTGGGCATCATCCACGGCGGCGAGTTCGAGATCCAGACCCGGGTCCTTCGACCGGGCAAGACAATCGAACTCTTGGAGGCCACCTTCACCGCGCAGGGCCGCACGGCCATCCGCGCCCAGGCTTGGCGGCTGGTCACCGGCGATACGGCCGATGTCGCCGGCAACTTCAGCCGGCCTCTTCCCGGCCCCGATGGCTGTCCCCCGGCGCCCATGACCAGCGTCTGGGACGGCGGCTTTATCCGGGCCACGGAGTTCCGCACCGCGGCGGACCTCGGTCCCGGCAACCGGACAGTCTGGGCGCGGACCCTGCACCCGTTGGTGCAGGGCGAGGACAGCCACCCGCTGGCCCGCTTCGTCAGCATCGTGGACACCGCCAACGGCATCGCGGTGCGGCAGGACCCGCGCGAGTACATGTTCCCCAACCTTGACCTGACCATCCACCTGTTCCGCCAGCCGCAGGGCGACTGGACGGGCCTGGACACCCGCGTGACCTTCGGCGCCGACGGCGTCGGCCTGACGGATACCGAACTGTTCGACGAACAGGGTCCGGTGGGCCGCGCCGCCCAGATCCTGACCGTCCGCAAGTTCCCCGGGTCAGCCGGATGACCCTGCGCATCCTGACCATCGGCCGCAAACACGAGTCATGGGTGGCGGAGGGAATCGACCGCTACGAAAAGCGGATGAAGAAGCCCTTCGACGTCACCTGGCAGCCGATCCCGCATTCATCCCGCGAGCATGACGCGGCGCGCAAGGAAGAATCCGAAACCCTGCTGGCCAAGCTCAGCGGCAAGCACGCCAACGACTTCGTGGTGCTGCTGGATGAACGCGGCAAGAACATCGATTCGCCCACGCTGGCGCGCACGCTCCAGCAGCCGCTGGACAGCTCCCGCAACGTCACCCTGATCATCGGCGGGGCGTACGGGGTGGACGACTCGATCCACCAGCGGGCCGACTTCGTTTGGTCCCTTTCCAAATTGGTCTTCCCGCACCAGCTGGTCCGGCTGATCCTCATGGAGCAGCTCTACCGCGCCCAGGAGATCGCCGGCGGGAGGCCCTACCACCATGAATGACCGGCGAGCGCAGTGCCCTTCGGCCGGTGGACGGCAGTCGCCGCGACCCTCCCCTGCGAATCCGGCCGCGGCCCGGCGCCTCCTGAAAGGCACTCCATTGACTACCATTCCCCGCACTGCCCTTCGCTCCGTACTGGCCGCCGGCGCCACGGCGGGCCTGCTGCTTGTTGGCGCCGGCGCAGCCTCCGCGCATGTCGGCGTCACGCCCGAGGACAACGCCGCCGGCAGCAGCTCTGTGCTGACGTTCTCCTTCGCGCATGGGTGTGAGGGTTCTCCGACCACGAAGGTTGCGATCTCGCTGCCCGAGCAGTTGGTGGACGCCACGCCCACCGCGCACCCCAACTGGGAGGTCGAAAAGGTGACCGAAACCTTCGATGCCCCCAAGACCTTGGACAGCGGAGCCACCGTCACCGAACGGGTCAGCCAGATTGTTTACACGGCCAAGGAACCGGTGGCAGACGGGCTGCGCGACACGCTGCAGCTCCAGGTGCTGCTGCCCGATGCCCCCGGCGAGAGCCTGGCCTTCCCCACGCTTCAGACCTGCGAGAAGGGGGAGACCAACTGGGCCGAGCTGCCCGCGGAGGGCCAGGATCCCCATGAGCTCGACTCCCCGGCGCCGTCGTTCGTGATCGGCGAAGCACCCGTCAACAGCCACGGAGGGCACGACGACGGCGGTGCGGCTCCCGACGCCGGGACCACCGCGGCATCAGGCAGCGGCGCGGCAGCGGTGGCCGGTTGGGCCGGGCTCGGCGCCGGAGTGCTGGGTCTGGCGGCCGGTGTGACCGCTCTTGCCCGCACCCGCAGGAAGGCCTGACCTTGAAAGCCCGGCATCGATCGTCAGCGGGCCGGCAGGAGTCCCAAGCGATAACCGACTGGGCGGGTGTTTAATATTATCATGATGAATCGTTTCGGGATACGCCCGGCCGCCGCGGCACTGTTCGTTGGATCCGCCCTGCTGCTGGCCGGATGCGGGCAACCGGCTCAGGAACCCGGCACCCAGCCTGCGTCTTCCGCCCCCGCGGACAGCGCACCGTCGTCGTCGGCTGCACCCGCCCCGGAAGCCGGAAGCACCGCCGAAACCGGAAGCGCCACCGCGTCCCCGGAGGCCGGCGGCAGCGCCGCCGACGATTCCTGCCGGGCCGGCCAGCTGGAGGCGGCCATCGAAACCAAGGCCGGCGCCGGGGCCGCCGGGAGTGTCTACCGCACGCTGGTACTGACGAACACCGGCGGCGAGTCCTGCACGCTCCAGGGGTACCCGGGCGTCTCCTATCTCGACGCCGACGGCGAGCAGGTGGGGGCACCGGCCGACCGGGACCCGGAGGCAGAGGCGGTGGCCGTCACGCTGCAACCGGGCGGAACCGCCGGGGCGCAGCTCCAGCAAACCAACGCGCAGAACTACGGCGAGGAATGCGGGCTGACGGACGTGGCGGGGGTCAGGGTCTACCCGCCGAACCAAAAGGAATCGGTCGTCGCGAAGCAGGAGACGGTCGGCTGCTCGGACGACTCCGTGGTGCTGATGACCGTGGGCACCTTCCAGGCCCCGTAGCCGCCTCTCCACTCTTCGAACTGCACACCGGGAACTGCACACCGTCGGTGCCGGCCGCTAGGCTCAAGACATCGGTATGACGACGTCTGTGCTCGAACGCTTCAGTCCGGCCACCCGCGAGTGGTTCGCCGGTGCCTTCGCCGCGCCCACCAACGCGCAGGCCGGGGCGTGGAACGCCATTTCCGCCGGCTCCCACGCCCTGGTGGTGGCGCCCACCGGTTCCGGCAAGACCTTGGCGGCCTTCCTCTGGGCGCTGGACACGTTCATCTCCAGGGCCCAGACGCAGGCCGAACTTCCCGTCGCGGTTCCGGAAGCGGCACCCAAGCGGGGACGCGCCGCCCGCGAGGAGTCCAGCGGCACCCGGGTACTGTACATCTCGCCGCTGAAGGCGCTGGGTGTGGACGTGGAGCGGAACCTGCGCGCGCCGCTGATCGGCATCACACAGACCGCCAAACGGCTCGACCTGCCGGCCCCGTCCATCACCGTCGGCGTCCGTTCCGGAGACACCCCAGCCAACGAACGGCGCCGGCTGCTCACCCACCCGCCGGACATCCTGATCACGACGCCGGAATCGCTGTTCCTGATGCTGACCTCCAGGGCGCGGGAGACCCTGGCGTCGGTAGACACCGTGATCATCGACGAAGTGCATGCCGTGGCCGGGACCAAACGCGGCGCACACTTGGCGGTCACCCTGGAACGGCTGGACGCCCTGCTGCAGCGGCCCGCCCAGCGGATCGGCCTCTCCGCGACCGTCGAACCGCTGGATACCGTGGCCCGGTTCCTGGGCGGCAACTCCCCGGTGGAGGTCGTTGCCCCGCCCGCCCGCAAGTCGTGGGACCTGACGGTCACGGTGCCGGTGGAGGACATGACCGCGCTGGCCTCGCCGAGCCAGGAGGAACTGGGGCCCGGCGCGCAGCCGGCCTCCATCTGGCCGCACGTCGAAGAGAAGATCGTGGACCTGATCGCCGAGAACCGGTCCACCATCGTCTTCGCCAACTCCCGCCGCCTGGCCGAGCGGCTTACCGCCCGGTTCAACGAAATCTGGACCGAACGCGAGTCCCTCCCGCTGTCCGGCGGAGATGTCTGGGGCGCCGCCGCCGCCGATGACGGTCCTGCGGAAAACGGTCCCGCTTCCGACTCCGGCTCCCGCACCCAAACCAAGCCGCCGGCCCAGATCATGGCCCAGGCCGGTTCGGTGTCCGGCGCGGACGCCGTCCTCGCCCGCGCCCACCACGGCTCGGTCAGCAAGGAGGCCCGCGCCCAGATCGAAGACGACCTCAAGTCCGGGCGCTTGCGCTGCGTGGTCGCGACGTCGAGCCTGGAGCTGGGCATCGACATGGGTGCCGTGGACCTGGTGGTGCAGGTGGAATCCCCGCAGTCCGTGGCCAGCGGCCTGCAGCGGGTGGGCCGTGCCGGGCACCAGGTCGGCGAGGTCTCGCAAGGCGTGCTGTTTCCCAAGCACCGGCAGGACCTGGTCAACACCACGGTGACGGTCGAGCGGATGCTCGCCGGCCGGATCGAGCCCCTGTACATCCCCGCCAATCCCCTGGACATCCTCGCCCAGCAGACCGTGGCCGCCACTGCCCTCGGCGCCGTCGATGTGGAGGAATGGTTCGACGTCGTGCGCAGATCCGCGCCCTTCGCCACGCTGCCGCGCTCCGCCTACGAGGCCACCCTGGACCTGCTGACCGGGCGCTACCCGAGCGACGAATTCGCCGAGCTGCGCCCGCGGATCGTCTGGGACCGGATCGCCGGGACCATCACCGGCAGGCCCGGCGCGCAGCGGCTCGCCGTGACCTCCGGCGGGACCATCCCGGACCGCGGGCTGTTCGGCGTCTACCTGGTGGGCTCCGAGGACGCGAAGAACCGCGGCGGCCGCCGGGTGGGCGAGCTGGACGAAGAGATGGTCTACGAGTCCCGCGTGGGCGACGTCTTCGCGCTGGGCGCCACCAGCTGGCGGATCGAAGACATCACCTACGACCGCGTGCTGGTCTCCCCCGCCTTCGGGCAGCCCGGCAAGCTGCCGTTCTGGAAGGGCGATTCGCTCGGCAGGCCGGTGGAACTCGGGCGGGCGCTGGGCCGCTTCGTCCGGGAACTGTCCGGCACGGCCGAGGAGCCGGCCCGCGAACGGCTCGCCGCCGCCGGGCTGGACGACTGGGCTGCGGGGAACCTGCTGGCCTACCTGGCCGAGCAGCAGCAGGCCACCAACGATGTTCCCAGCGACCGCACCCTGGTGGTGGAGCGCTTCCACGACGAGCTCGGCGACTGGCGCGTGGTCCTGCACAGCCCGTTCGGCATGCCCGTCCACGCGCCCTGGGCGCTGGCCGTCGGCGCCCGGCTGCATCAGCGGTACGGGCTGGACGGATCCGCCATGGCCGCCGACGACGGAATTGTGCTGCGGGTGCCGATGATGGAGGACGAACCCCCCGGCGCCGAATTGTTCCTCTTCGATCCCGAGGAACTGGACCAGATCGTCACCGCGGAGGTGGGCGGTTCCGCGCTCTTCGCCACCCGCTTCCGGGAATGCGCCGCCCGCGCCCTGCTCCTGCCGCGCAAGAACCCGGGCAAGCGCAGCCCGCTCTGGCAGCAGCGCCAGCGCTCCGCCCAGCTGCTGGACGTTGCGCGCAAGTACCCGACGTTCCCGATCATCCTCGAGACGGTGCGCGAATGCCTCCAGGACGTCTACGACCTGCCCGCGCTCAAGGAGATTGCCGCCGGGATCGACCGCCGGGAGCTGCGCCTGGTGGAGACCACCACCCAGCAGCCGTCGCCGTTCGCCCGCTCGCTGCTCTTCGGCTACGTGGCCAGCTTCCTGTACGAAGGCGACTCCCCGCTGGCCGAGCGCCGGGCCGCGGCGCTGTCGCTGGACCCGGGCCTGCTCAACGACCTGCTGGGCCGGGCCGAGCTGCGTGAACTGCTGGACGAAGGGATCATCGAACGGACCGAACAGGAGCTGCAGCGGCTGACCGAGGACCGCAAGGTGCGGGGCCCGGAGGGCATCGCCGACTTGCTGCGGCTGCTGGGACCGCTGACGACGGCGGAGATCGCCGCCCGCGTCCGGCCCGCCGAACCGGTGAACGGCCCGGTTGCCGGTTCGGCGGACGGATCGGCCGACGGATCGGTCCCCGCGGCCGGCGCGCCCGTCGCGATCGGCGACGTCGAACCCTTGGTCGCCGAACTGGCGAGGGCCAACCGCGCCCTGAAGGTGGGCGTCGCCGGCGCCGAGCGCTGGGCGGCGGTGGAAGACGCAGCGCGGCTCCGCGACGCACTCGGCGTGCCGCTGCCCGTGGGCGTGCCGCTGGCGTTCATCGAGCCGGTGGCCGACCCGCTCGGCGACCTGGTCAGCCGCTACGCCCGCACCCATGGCCCCTTCACCGCCGCCGAATGCGCCCGGCGGCTGGGTTTGGGCACTGCCGTGGTGCATACCGCGCTGCTGCGGTTGCTCAAAGACGGCCGGGTGGTCGAAGGCGAGTTCCGCCCCGGCGGCGCACCGGCCGCTCCAGAGGGCGGCGCCCAGGGTACGGCCGATGCGGCTGCACCGGTCCCGGCGGAACAGCGCCAGACCGAATGGTGCGACGTCGAGGTGCTGCGCAAGATCCGCCGCCGGTCATTGGCCGCCCTGCGCAAGGAAGTCGAACCGGTTGATCCCGCCACCTATGGCCGGTTCCTGCCGACCTGGCAGAACGTGGGAGCGAAGCTGCGCGGACTGGACGGCGTGGTCACGGTGGTGGACCAGCTGTCCGGGGTACCCATCCCGGCGTCGGCTTGGGAGCCGCTCATCCTGGCCTCGCGCGTGAGCGACTACGCCCCCGCCATGCTGGACGAGCTGACCGCCACGGGCGAAATCCTGATCGCCGGCGCCGGGTCGATGCCCGGCAACGACGGCTGGATCAGCCTCCATGTGGCCGACGCCGCCCACCTGACGCTGAACCCGCAGCCGGATTTCGAACCCAGCGTGCTGCAGTACGAACTGCTCAACGCGCTCTCCGGAACCGGGGGCTACGGCGGCGCCTACTTCTTCCGGCAGCTCACCGACCTGCTCGCGGCCAACGGCACCCAACCGGGGGACAACGCCGTCAGCAGCGCGCTGTGGGACCTGCTGTGGGCCGGACGGATCACGAATGACACGTTCGCCCCGGTGCGTTCGCTGCTGGCCGGCGGGACCACCTCGCACCGGCAGCGCAATGCGCCGCCGCGGGCACGGTCGGCGCGGCTGGGACGGATCGGACGCCTGCACGGACTGCACGGGACCGGCCTGCAACCCGGCGGCGCCGGGGCGGGTACCGGCAAGGGTCCCGGCCAGCCGCGCAGCGCGCCACCGACCGTTGCGGGCCGCTGGTCGCTGCTGCCTGCCCCGGAGGCCGATGCCACCGTGCGCGCCCATGCCACCGCCGAACTGCTGTTGGACCGCTACGGCGTGGTCACCCGCGGCTCGGTGGCCGCCGAGTCCGTCCCGGGCGGCTTTGGACTGATGTACAAGGTGCTGGGCAAACTGGAGGAAACCGGCCGCTGCCGCCGCGGTTACTTCATCGAACACCTCGGGGCGGCCCAGTTCGCGGTCTCCCCCACCGTTGACCGGCTGCGTTCCTTCAGCCGCGATGCGCAGCTCGGTGAGCAGCCGCCGTCGGCCGTGGCGCTGGCGGCGACCGACCCGGCCAATCCGTATGGGGCCGCCCTGCCGTGGCCGCCGCAGGACTCCGGCCACCGGCCCGGCCGCAAGGCGGGCGCGCTGGTGGTCCTGGTGGACGGAGAGCTTGCCCTTTACGCGGAACGCGGCGGCAAGACGCTGCTGGCCTTCACCGAGGACGAGGAGGCGCTGGCGTTGTGCGCCCGGGCCCTGGTGCAGGTGATCCGTCGAGGTGCCGCGGACAAGATGGCCGTCGAAAAGGTCAATGGCTCCACCATCCTGGACACGCCGCTGGCCCGCGCACTGATGGACGCCGGTTTCTATTCCACTCCGCGCGGGCTGAGGTTCCGTGCCTGAGGGCGACAACGTCTGGCGGTCGGCTCGGCGTTTGCACGGCGCGCTGGCCGGGCAGCAGCTGACCCGCAGCGATTTCCGGGTGCCGCGCTACGCCACGCTGGACCTGTCCGGGCAGACGATTGACGACGTCCGGTCACGCGGCAAGCACCTGCTGATGCGGGTGGGCGCGCTGACCGTGCACTCTCATTTGGGCATGGACGGCAGCTGGCAGATCTACCAACCCGGCGAGCGCTGGCGCAAGCCCGCCTTCCAGGCCCGCCTCATCCTGACCACCGGGACGACGACGGCCGTCGGCTTCTTGCTGGCGGCGCTGGACGTGGTGCCGCGGGCCGACGAGGACACGCTGGTGGGGCATCTTGGTCCGGACCTGCTCGGGCCGGACTGGGACGCGGCGGAAGCGCTGCGGCGGCTGCGGCAGGAGCCCGACCGCCCGATCGGACTGGCGCTGCTCGACCAGCGCAACCTCGCCGGGATCGGCAACATCTACCGCTGCGAGGTCTGCTTCCTCGCCCGGGTGCATCCGTCGACCCCGGTGGCCCAGGTGCCGGATCTGCCCGGCATGGTGCAGAAGGCCAAGCAGCTGCTGGAGGCCAACAAGGACCGCGGCATGCGCAGCACCACCGGCGCCCCTGCCCGGGGCGGTTCGCTCTGGGTCTACGGCCGGGCGCGCCGCCCCTGCGCGCGCTGCGGTACGCCTATAGCCCACGACCTCCAGGGCAACACGGGCGCGGACCTCCGAGACATCTACTTCTGCCCGCACTGCCAGCCGCTGGCTCCCTGACGCGACCCCTTGCCGCCGCGTGCCCCCGTCCTCGAGGACCCCGCCCGACATGACCCCTTGGCATCCAGATCAGGGGTCCTCGCGACCTGCCGCCAGGTCCCGCAGGCCTGCCCCGACGGCGGTCGGGCAGCACAAACCGTAATATGGTGACGATAACCGACGAAGGGGGCCCATGAGCTGGCTGCAGACGATTCCGGCCGCGCTGCTGGCCATCGTCCTCGTCTTCGGACCCGGCCTGCTCTGGGGTGCAGTGCTCGGCCTGCGCCGGTTATCCCTGGTCGCACTGGCCGGCCCGTTCGGCGTCACCGCCATCGTGGTCGCCGCCGAGCTTGGCCGCCTGCTCGGGCTGGATTGGGCCTGGCCGCAACTGCTGGCCGTGACCGTGCTGGTGGCCGTCATACTCTGGCTGCTCCGCCGCAGCGTTGGACACCGCCTGCACCGCGATCCGGAAGCACCGGACCTTCCGGCGCCCTGGCGATCGGTCGTGCAAGCCTGGGCCGTGTCGGCGGTGCCGCTGGCGGCAGCCATGATCTGGATCTTCGGCGCCCCGGACAACATCGCGCAGTCGCACGACAACATCTTCCACCTCAACGCGCTGCGCTACATCTCCGACTCGGGCAACGCCTCCTCGCTGACGCTGGGCTACCTGGGCACCACCGACCGGGGCACCTTCTACCCCGCGGGCTGGCACGATGTGGTCTCCCTGGTGATGATCACCGCCGGGCTGCAGCCCGCGGCCGCCATCAACATCACCAACCTGGTGCTGATCACCGGCATCTGGAGCAGCGGCTGCCTGTTCCTGGTCAGCCGCATCACCGGTGAACGCACCATGCCCCTGCTGGTCGCCGCGGTGCTCTCGCTCGCCTACAGCAGCTTCCCTTACCTGCTGCTGGAGTTCGGCGTCGTCTATCCCTTCATGCTCTCCATCGCCATGCTTCCGGCCGCCCTGGGAGTGGTGCTTCAACTGCTCCGGGTGGGCGTGCACACGCGGGTGTCAACGGAAGGCAACGTGCTGCTGCTGATCGGGCTGTTGCCGGGCATGGCGTTGTCCCATCCCGCCACCATCATGGGGCTGCTGGCGCTCTCGGTGCCGCCGGTTTTCGCGGCCGCCCACCCGGCGCTGCGCTCCGGAGAACAACGACGGCGGCGGCGCGCCTTGGCGGGCACCGTCGCCTACCTCGTGGTGCTGGTCGGGCTCTGGATTTCGCTCCGGCCCGCCCGCAGCAGCAGCACCAACTGGGACAACCTGGGCAACGCCGCCGCGGCCCTGGGCGACGTCGTGCTGCATTCGCCGCTCGAGCGCCCCATCGCCATCCTGGCGACGGTCCTGACGATCGTGGGCGCAGCGGTCGTCTTCAACCTGCGCAAAAACCGCTTCGCGCTGGCAATGTACGCGGTTGCCGCCGCACTCTACGTGATCGGCAACTGGCACCAGATGCCCGGCCTGCGCTGGTGGGTGACCGGCATCTGGTACAACGACTTCTTCCGCATCAGCGCCATGCTTCCGGTGGCCGGACTGCTGATCGCGGCCATCGGCGGCGTCGCGCTGGCGGGGACTGCCCGGTCCTTCTTCCGGGCCTCGCTGGCCCGTCGCGAGAAGAAGCAGCCGGCGTGGTTCCGGCCGGCCGCCACCGCTGTGCTGGTGGTCGTCAGCCTGGCAGTGGTACCGCTGTTTGCCGTGCAGCGGGGCATTTCCGAAGCCGCCGCCAAGTACCGCTTTACGGACAGCTCCCACTTGCTCACCACCGACGAGCTGACGCTGATCAACCGGATTCCTGACAGCGTTCCGGAAGACGCGGTGATCGCTGGCGACCCGCTGACCGGAGCCTCGCTGTCCTACGCCTACACCGGACGTCCCGCGTTGGTCCCGTCGGGTACCACTTCGCCGCGGGTGGACGGCAAGCTCATCATGGACAAGCTGGACGAGATGCGGACGGATCCGGCGGTCTGCGCGGCCGTCGAGGCGCAGAACGTGCAGTTCGTGCTGGACTTCGGAAACCACTCGGTGCATCCCGGCGAGACAACCTCGGTGCCGGGCCTGCAGGAGCTGACCGAGGCCAACGGATTCGAGCTGGTGGACTCCGAAGGTGAAGCAAAGCTCTACCAGGTCACCGGCTGCCCCTGAGCGTTGCGGTTCCGGGTGGCGGCCAACCGGTACCCTTGATGGGTGATGGAATCCCCGCTACCGGTGCGCGACGGCGTCAACGCCACCCGCCTGCGCCTGCCCGGGGAGGGGCCCTGGGACACGGCGCTGGACTACATGCTGCATCGGTGGGGCCATGTGGATCCGGACGGCATCAGGGACCGGTTCGACCGCGGCGAGATCGTCGGCGAAGGCGGAGCGGTGCTTGACCGGACCACCCCGCTCGATGCCCACACTTTCATCTGGTACTACCGGACCTTGCCCCGGGAGAAGCGGCTGCCGGTCGAGATCAGCATTCTCCACCAGGACGAGAACATCCTGGTGGTGGACAAGCCCCATTTCCTTCCCACCACCCCCGGCGGCACCTACATCCAGGAGTCAGCGCTGGTCCGGCTCCGCCGCCGGCTAAACCTTCCGGATCTGATTCCCATGCACCGGCTGGACCGGCTCACTGCCGGTGTCCTGCTGTTCTCCACCAACCCGGCGACCCGCGGCAGATACCAGGTGCTGTTCGAAAAGCGCCAGGTGCACAAGGAGTACGAGGCCGTAGCACCGGTGGATCCGCGGCTGCAGTTCCCCCATACGGTGCGCAACCGCATGGTCAAGTCCCGCACCTACCTGCTGGCCGAGGTCGTCGATGGAGAACCCAACGCCGAGACCCGGATCCAGCTGCTGGAACGGCGCGGACGGCTGGGCCGCTACAAACTGGAACCCCACACGGGGAAGACCCACCAACTGCGCGTGCACATGGCGTCGTTGGGTATCGGGATCCTGCACGACCCGTTCTACCCGGTGCTGCTGGACCAGGCTCCTGACGACTTCGAACGTCCCCTGCAGTTGCTGGCCCGCGGCATCTCCTTCACCGACCCGATCAGCGGCCGCCCGGTGGAGTACCACAGCCAACTGGAACTGTCCGAGTGGGCAGCGCCAAGTGCCGCCGGCGCGAGTTACGCCAGCGGCGCCTGAGCGTCCACACGGGCCTAGTCGGCCACGGCCTACGGCGCCATCAGGCGCGGCCGGCAGCGGTCCCGCGTGCGCTGGTGTCCCGCCGGCGGTCGAGCAGCAAGCCCAGGGCAATCATGACCACGCCCAAAACCAGATGGAGCCAGTTGGCGGCCGTGTTCACCGGCACGAAGTTGGCTGCGCTGTTCTGGTCGATGAACAGGCCGTACAGCCAGATGACCAGATAGATCGCGCCGCCCCAGATGAAGTAGTTCCGGGCAGTCGGGACACTTCGGGCCAAGACGATACCTGCGATGCCATACAACAGATGGACGAAGTTGTGCAGAATCGAGACCTGGAACACACCCAGCAGCATTGCTTCGGACTGATGGCCGGCGAATGCCATTTGGCCATAGTTCGAGGTGACGCCAGGGATGAATCCCAGTATTCCCACCAAAACAAGAACGGCACCAAAAACAAGCGCCGCCGTCTGGATCGGAGCCCTTGCGGTGCTTCGGGCCTGGATGTTGCCTTCTCGTGCCATGGCGATCTTCCCATCTGACGCCACGGCAGGTGCGTGCCTCGGCGCCGTTCGATATGGACCCTGATCAATTCACTCTACAATAAGCTTGCTTACTAGTTAAGCCCCACAGTCGGGCTGCAGCCGAATTTCGTCCGTCTTGGCTCGGGTGGCCGAAGCGGCCACGTTCGGCAGCTCATTGCCGACCGCGCGGTTCCGGCCCGGCCGGTTGCCTGGAAGGTCGGGTAGCCCCGGTTGCACGCTACGGCTCCTAGCCAGGCCGGGTGCCGCGGTCTACGCTGATGCCACCTCCGATGGAGGACCAGTTGAGGAGGAGCCTTGGCAGAACAATCGCCCCGCGGCCGGGCCCGCGGCCCGGTCACCGTGATCACCGGAGCCTCCAGCGGAATCGGCAGGGCCACGGCCCGGAGCCTGGCCAAGCGCGGAGCGGCCCTGGTGCTCGCCGCGCGCAGCGCCTCCAGCCTGGACGAAGTGGCAGCTGACTGCGCGCGGGTGGGTGCACAGGCGATCGCGGTGCCCACCGACATCACGGAGGAGGGCGGCCCCGAGAGGCTGGTCCAGGCTGCGTTGGACCGGTTCGGGCGGATCGACGTGTGGATCGGAGCGGCCTCCGTGTATGGCTACGGCACGTTCGAACAAACGCCGGCCGACGTCTTTAGGAAGATGGTCGAGACGAATCTGCTGGGCCAGGCCGGCAGCATCCGGGCCGTGCTGCCGCAATTCCGCCGGCAGCGGCATGGAGTCCTGATCCTCGTCGGCTCGGTCTACTCCAAGATCAGCACGCCCTACGTGTCCGCGTACGTGGCCAGCAAGTCGGGACTGCTGGGGCTGGCCAACGCGCTGCGGCAGGAACTATTGGACGAGAAGGACATCCACGTGTGCACCGTGCTGCCCGCCACCGTCGACACTCCGATCTTCCAGCATGCGGCGAACTACACCGGGCGCAGGGTCCACCCCCTACCGCCGGTCGTCAGCCCCTACCGGGTGGCCCGGGTCATCACCCGGATGGCCTTCAAGCCCCGTCGCCAGGTGGTGGTCGGCCGGCTCCAGCACGCGTTCATTCCGTTCCAGCACTGGTTCCCGGGCCTGCACGACCGCGTGTCGGGGCCGCTCATGGACACCTTGGCGCTTCGGGGGAAGGGCGTAGCACCGTCGGCAGGGACGGTCTTCGCCCCGGATCCGCCGTCGAACAGGGTCAGCGGGAAATGGCGTTCGGGAAGTGCCCGAGTACTGGCCGGCGGACTGGCCGGGCTGGCCGGGCTGGCGGTGGCCGGTTACCGGAGCGCCCGGAAAGCGCCCAAGCGGCGAGCCAACCGACTTCGACCACGGCGTCGAAAAGATAGATCCTGCTGATGCGCCCGGGCACCGCGGTGAACACATCGACGGCTGCAAAGGTGGCAGCCGAGCCCATGCCGATCCGCCGGGCAGCGGCTACGCCGTCGGCAGTCCGAGCACCCCTGATCTGTGCATGCCCCGCCGCCACCATCAGGCCGCCCACGGTCTTGACCAGCCAGGGCTCCGCTTTCGGCCCGGTGACCGCTTCGAAGCTGCGGTAGTGCAGCAGCGGCCACACCCCGAAGGCCGCATTGAACACGCCGTGGGCGATGGCCAGACCTGCCGCGCGCATAGGGGATACCTCTCGCCGTCGCAGTGAACCCGGGGCAGTGGATCTGGGGCAATTGTGCCGCACGGGACACTGGAAAACCATGCCTTGGCGCCGCAACCCGCCGGCCGCCGGAGGACTATTCCCAATCGGGGTCGGGGCACCCCAAGGCCGGTCACTAAGCTTGCTTATTAAATCCCGCGTGCCTAGCGTGGGAGGCATCCGGCCCGCACGTGGGCCAACCCAGACCGATGAGTTGGCAGTATCGGCGGCGGGCCCTTCTCGCGGAGGTCACCGCACATGTTCTTCCATAAACAAGAGCTCCAGTACAAGGCCGAACCAAACCAGCCGGACGCCGTCTACGCCAGGAAACTGCAGGAGGTCCTGGGCGGGCAGTACGGTGAAATCACCGTCGCCCTGCAGTACAGCTTCCAGGCCTGGAACATCCACATCCCGGGCAAGTACAAGGACCTGCTCTTCGGCATCGCCGCGGAGGAGTTCGGCCACGTGGAAATGCTGGCCAAGATGATCGCGCAGCTGCTGGAAAAATCCCCGCTTGGCATCACCGACGAAGCGGTCCAGTCAGATCCGACGATCGCCGCCGTGGTGGGTGGGACGGACGTCCAGCACGCCATCGTCGCGGGCGCGGGCGCCCGGCCGGTGGACAGCAACGGAAACCCCTGGTCCGGAAGCTACATCACCGCCAGCGGCAACTTGCTCGCGGATTTCACCTCCAACGCCAACGCGGAGATGCAGGGCCGGCTGCAGGTGGCCCGCCTCTACCACATGACCGACGACCACGGCGTTCGCGATCTGCTTTCCTTCCTCCTCGCCCGGGACACCATGCACCAGAACCAGTGGATCGCCGCGGCTCGCGAACTCCAGGAGGAGGGCTCCGAGACCCTGCCGGTGCCGAGCAACTTCCCGCTGTCGAAAGAGAACCGGGACGTGGCCTACCAGTACCAGAACTTCTCCGACGGCGCCGCGGCGGCGGAAGGCTCCTGGGCCAGCGGACCTTCCCCCGACGGCAAGGGCGAGTTCACCTACCACGACTCGGCCACCACCAGCGCCCCGATGCCCAAGCCGAGCCACCCGGACACCCGCTTCTACGGGACCACCGAGGTTCCGAACCTGGTTGAAAAGACCGCCGGGGCAGTCCAGGACAAGCTCCGCAAGGAATAGCAGGCCACGCATCCCCGCGGCCGTAACGCCGCGGGGATCCTCGCTCTCCGAGAGGAAAACATGTTCCAGCGCAACGTCGCCGAAAACCTCCACCGCGTCGCCCATGCCGATGTGAACCTTTACATCGTGGAGGACGGCGACGGGATCATGCTGGTCGACGCCGGACTGCCGGCGATGTGGAAGATGACCGTGGCAGCCATCCGGGAGTTGGGCCGTTCGCCCCGCGACATCAGTTCCCTGGTGCTGACGCACGCCCATTTCGACCACGTGGGGTTCGCCGCCCGGCTGCAGCATGACCTCGACGTCCCGGTGTACTGCCATCCCGGCGACTACTACATCGCCGCCCACCCGTACCGGTACAAGCACGAGAAAAGCCGCCTGCTCTACCCGGTCAAATATCCCCGGTGCATTCCGATCCTGAGCCGCATGACCGCCGCCGGTGCGCTCATTGTCAAGGGTGTCACGGACCTGCGGACGCTCGACGACGGTGCTGCCGCAACCTTGCCCGGCTCACCCACCGTCGTGCCGACTCCCGGACATACCGCCGGGCACTGTGCCCTGCACTTCCCGGAGCGCGGAGCCTTGATCACCGGCGACGCACTGGTCACACTCGATCCTTATACCGGCGCCCGCGGCCCGCACATAGTATCTGCCGCGGCCACCGCCGACACCCGGCAAGCACTGCAGTCGCTCCAAGCCCTGGCACAGACGGATGCACGCATCGCCCTGCCCGGCCACGGGGAGCCGTTCGCGGGCGGCATTGCTTCCGCCGTGCAGCAGGCCATCGAACGCGGACCGTCCTGATGGCCGCAAACGGCCCTGCGCCTGCGGGAGGCGGACAGGAGTCCGTCGTCCACGCGGACGGCGACGACCTGTTTGGCCTGATCGCCGCCCTGACTGAAAGCCGCTGGCAGTCCTCCCAGGGGAAGTTCAGGCCGACGGTTGCCTACCGCGGCCACACCTCCGCCGCCCGGGAGCTTTCCACCGGGCTGGTCCGGCTGCGCGGGGAGTCCGAAACCGCCGTGGAACGGCATATCCTGCGCAACTTCCGCAAGTACGCCCACCGGGACACCTCACCCGGGGACTCGGACTGGAATTGGCTCAGCGTGGCCCAGCATCATGGCCTGCCGACCCGCCTGCTGGACTGGTCGCATTCGCCCTATGTGGCGTTGCACTTCGCCACCCGGGACACCAGCAGATATGACGAGGACGGCGCCATCTGGTGCGTCGACTATGCGGCGGCCCACCGCACGCTGCCCGAGGAACTGCGCGCGGCGGTCGAGTCATTGGGCGGCGGCCTGTTCACCACCGACGTCCTCTCCCGGGCGGCCTTCACCCTGGATGAGTTCGACCGTTTCACGGACGCGGACGGGCGAAGCGTGCCCTTGTTCTTCGAACCGCCGTCGCTGGACGAGCGGATCGTGAACCAGGCGGCCATCTTTTCCACCATGTCGGATTCATCGGCGGGCCTGGACGAATGGCTGGAGCGCCACCCCGGCATCTACCGCAAGGTCATCATCCCGGGCACGCTCAAGTGGCGCATCCGGGACCACCTCGACCAGGCGAACGTCAATGAACGCGTGCTCTTCCCGGGCCTGGACGGTCTCTCGCTGTGGCTGCGCCGCTACTACGGCCTTCGCGATAAAGGCTAAGCGCCCAGTTCCGCGTGGACGGTGCGGAAGGTCTCGGCCAGCCCAGCAGAGAACAGGACAAATTCGACCACCCGGATCCCGCCGCCGTCGTACTTTAGAACCTCGCCGATGCCACGCCGGGCGACCGTCTCCGCATCCCAGCCATAGACGCCGGCACCGATCGCCGGGAACGCCAGCGTTTCAGCCCGCAGCTCATCGGCCACGCGGAGGGATTCCCGGAAGCAACTGGCCAGCGTCTCCGGGTCGGTCTGGCCGGCGCGGCGGTTGGGCCCCACGGTGTGGATCACCCACTTGGCGGGCAGGAAGTAGCCCTCGGTGGCCGCCGCGTGGCCCGGCGGCAGCCCGTCCGGCAGTTCGGTGGCGCGCAGCCGGCGGCAGGCTTCCAGTAGCTGCGGTCCCGCGGCGGCGTGGATGGCGCCGTCCACTCCCCCGCCGCCCAGCAGGCTGGAGTTGGCGGCGTTCACTATGGCGTCCACCTGGCGTTGGGTGATGTCCCCTTCAAGGATGCGGATTTCCATCTTTTCCAGTCTGCCACCGGGCCTGAATTCCCGATAGATTGGGCGGATGGAGATTCCCGAGGGGCCGCTGCAGTGGGTGTACTACCCCATGACGCTGCTGCTGGTCGTTCTCGACGCCGCGATGCCGGCATCTCCGTCGGAAGTGATGGTGATCGGCGGTGGCACCCTGCTGGCCAACGGCGAGCTGATCCTGCCGCTGGTGGTGCTGGCCGCAGTGCTGGGCAGTTGGCTGGGCGACCTCCTGCTCTTCCTGCTCTTCCAGCGGGGCGTCAACGCCTGGCTCAACCGTTACAGCTGGGGCCGGATGATCGACCGGGGCGTGACGCTGGCGCTGAGCAAAGCGGGCGAATCCTCCACCTATGCCGCGGTGGTGGCGGCCCGTTTCATCCCGGGCGGCCGCACGGCGGCGGTGGCGGCCTCCGGGCTGGCAGACGTACCGTTCAAGCCGTTCCTGCTCGCGTCGGCGGCCGGCTCAGTGCTGTGGGCCGCTTGGATGATCGGGCTGGGCTTCCTCGCGGGCAGCGTGTCCGCCTTCCCGTTCTGGGTCAACATCCTGATCGGGACAGGGGTAGGCGTCCTGGTGGCTTCGGTGACCGCGGCCGTTATTGGCCTCCGCCGGCGGGCCTACCGGCCTGCCGGGGGCGCTGCCGACGCCGTGGTCCCGCGCCCCGCCGCATCTCCCGCCGCCGATCTGGGAGCAGAGTGAAACCTGCTCCTGCCTTGGAACCCTTGATGAAAGCCGCACTGCCCCCGACCCGGCAGCTTCGTTCCGTGCTGGCCACCGACCTGGCACGCCAGTGCGCGGTGACCGCCGCTTTGGTAGTTTGCCTGCTGGCAGGCTTCAGCAGCGTGGGCCTGCTCGGCGGCACTCCGGTCCATGATGCGGCCGGCGGGTCGCTCTCCCCCGACGTGACCCTGCTGTCGCTCGATGCCCGGGCAGAGGAGATCTGGTCGCTGATCTACCTGGGTCTCTTCGGCTACACGATCTTCCAGTGGTGGCCGGCAGTGCGCGAGTCGGCGCGGCAACGCGCCACCGGGTGGCCGGTCGCGGCGGCGATGCTGCTGAATGCGGCCGGCGTCGTGGCCGCGCAGGCCGGACACACGGGGCTGACGCTGATCCTTACCCTGCTGGTGCTGGCAGCCCTCGGCCGGGCGGTCTACGGACTGACCCGCCATCCCGCCCGAGAGCCGGCGGAAGCCCTCCTGGCGGATGCTCCGATCGGTCTGTTCACCGGCTGGACGCTGCTGGCAGCGGCGGTCAATGCCGCGGGCTGGCTGACCGGTCGCGGCGCCGATTTGTTTGGCTGGGGCGCCGAGGCCTGGGCCGTGCTGGCGGTGGCGGCGGTGTCCTTTGCGGCAGCAGTGGCGGCCATGACCGGCCGCGGTCGGATGGCGGTGGTGCTGGCAGTCTGCTGGGGCCTGGGCTGGCTGCTCTACGACCGTTTCCTGGGTGATCCGCCATCCGCGCCGGTGGCCATGGCGGCCGGCTTCGGCCTGTTCTTCGTGCTCGTGTGCGGCATGTCCCGCCGCTTCCAGGTGGGGCATGCCGAGCGCCTCGCGATCCGCCGGGGCGAACCGCTGGACTGACCCGGCACGGCGGCGGTTCCCCTTAGCGGACCGGATTCCACTTGCCGCGTGAGCGGCGCAGTACGGCCAGCCCGGCGGTGCTGGCGACTTCTTCAACCGCGTGGCGCATGTTGGCTCCAGCCTGCAAGGCCTGGCGGTTCTCCGCGGCGTAAGCGTTGGCGTCCACCGTGAAGCGGACCGTGATCCGCGGGACGCCGGCCACCACGTCCAACTGGTTTGCTTCCACCACGTGGGCGGAACCGACGGCTGCCGTTGCTGCCTCCATCACCGCTTCCGGCCGGTGACCGGGCCGCAGTCCGGTGATGTTCAACTGGGCGCGGAAGGACGGCATCCCTCAACTTTAGCTGCGTCCGGGCCTGCCGAACCGGCGGTCAGCGGCACGTCTCCGTGTTGCGGGCAGGCGTCACGGCGAACCCAGTTCGATCAGAAGCACGCCGGCGCCGATGCACACGATTCCGGCCGCCATCAGCTTGGTGAGCGGTTCGTCGAAGAGGAACTTGCCGGCCAGCGCCGTCAGGGCAACGCCGCAGGCGGTCCAGATGCCGTAGGCAATTCCGATTCCCAGCCCGTGGCGCAGGGCGAAGGACAGGCAGGTAAAGGCGACGAGGTAGCCGGATACCACGGCCACCAGCCACGCTTTGTGCCCGTCGATGCTGGCCCGCAGCGAGAGGGTCGCCGCTACCTCCACAACGATCGCGATGGCGAGGAAGACCCAGGCCGTCACGTACGCGCCTGCTCGGCCCGGCGCACCGCGGCCCGGTGCCCTCCCCATTGCACGAGCACCACTCCGGCCACGGCGAGCGCCATGCCGGCAACCATCATGGTCGTCAGCGGTTCCTGGTACAGGACTGCCGCCAGGACCGCCGTGAGGGCGACACCGAGCGCGCCCCAGATCCCGTAGGCGACCCCGACGGGCACTCCCGCGCGCAGGACGGCGGCGAGGAGCGCGAACGACGTGACGTAGCCGACGACCACCACCGCGTACATCGCCGGCGCTTCCAAGGCTGCCTTCAACGACAGGGAGGCCACCACCTCACAAACAATCGCGCCCGCGAGGAGCAACCAGTTCTTCATCTTTTCGACCTCCTCCCCCACCAGCACAACAGGTTCCGCCGTCCATTGCACGCTCGGAGCAAGGATCGGCGCGGGAGATGTGACGCACATGGTCCGGGTCCACGTGCCAAAAGGCACGGCGAACGGGAATCCTGGAGCCGCCATCTTGACGTACCAATCCGGCAGAACATCAAATATAGAGAAACCGCTGGAGGCGGGCTGCAAGAGCAGCCTCTTCAGCAGCCGGTTTCAGCACCAGGGTTCCGCTGTGCGCAGTTCAAGAGAGTCAACTGTGAAAAAGCAATCGATCACCCCTGCATCCCCCGAACAAGAAAGCGCCCCGCCGAAGCAGGCGCCGTCCGACAGTGGCTGGAATGCCGATACCGCGGCCGGGCCGATGGGTGCCGGCGGCGCCGTGACGGTGGTGGAAGGTTCGTCCTTCTGTATCTCCTCGGCCGGCGGCGACATGTATCCCGGCCTGACGCAGGGCGCCTTCTACCAGGACACCCGGATTTTGTCCGGCTGGTGCCTGACCGTCAACGCGCTTCCCCTCGAGCCCCTGCTTTCCCGGGTTTTGGAGCCGTACCGTGCGCTCTTCGTCGGGCGGGCCCGGCGCGCGGACGGGCTCGCCGACTCCCAGCTGGTGGTGGAACGCGAACGGCTGGTCGGGGCCGGCCTGCGCGAGGACCTTGTGGTGACCAATCACTCGGCCCTGCCGGCGAAGTGCGTGCTGGAGCTGCGGGTGGAGGCAGATTTTGCCGACCTCTTTGACGTGAAAGGCGGGCGGGTGGCGCCTGTAACACAGCTGGTCCGGCAGGTCCACGGTGATGAGCTGCAGCTCGAAGCCGTTCGCCGCGGCCGCCGGCGCGGCATCCTCGTGCACGGGCGCGGCGCAGCGGTGAACGAGGACGTGCTCCACTTCGAGGCAATCATCCCGGCGCGCGGGAAGTGGTCCACGAGCGTCATCGTGACCCCGCTGGTGGAACAGGACCGGCCCGCGGAGCCGTTCGCCGCCACCGGGTCCGTCGCCGACCTTGAAGCGGCACGCCGCCACCGGGCCTGGGGTGAATCGACGCCGCAGCTGGACATAGCCAATGCCGACATCGAGGCGGTGCTGCGGCGAAGCCACGAGGATCTCGGCGCGCTGCGGATCTTCGACCCCGCCCATCCGGGGCGCGCCGTGGTTGCGGCCGGAGCCCCATGGTTCATGGCGCTCTTCGGCCGGGACTCGCTGTTGTCCGCCTACATGGCGCTGCCCGTCGACCCCTCGCTGGCACGCGGGACGCTGCAGACGCTCGCCGCACGGCAGGGCACCAAAATCAATCCCGACACCGAGGAGGAGCCCGGACGGATTCTCCACGAGGTGCGCCTGGGCGTGGCTGCCGGAGTGGTTCTCGGCGACCACGCGGCGTACTACGGGACCGCGGACGCGACTCCCCTCTTCGTCATCCTGATGTCCGAGCTGAACCGCTGGGGGATGGAGCAGGACGTCCTCCAATCGCTGCTGCCGCACGCGGACCGGGCGCTGGACTGGATCCGTGACTTCGGCGACCGGGACGGTGACGGTTTCGTGGAATACAACCGTGCCGTTCCCCATGGCCTGCTCAACCAGGGATGGAAAGATTCCTGGGACGGCATCAACTTCGCCGACGGCAGGATGGCCGAGCCGCCGATTGCCCTGTGCGAGGTGCAGGGGTATGTGTACAGCGCCTACATTGGCCGCGGTCTGCTGGCCGCCGCGGCCGGTGATCAGGACCTGGCCGCCGAGTGGGGGCGCCGGGCGGAAAGGCTGAAAGAGGAGTTTAACGAGCGCTTTTGGCTCCCCGACCTGGGGTACTACGCCGTGGCCCTGGACGGGAAAAAGCGGCCGGTGGACGCCTGTGCTTCCAACATGGGGCACTGTCTGTGGTCGGGCATCGTCGACGACGACAAGGCACCGCAGGTGGCCGCCCGGCTGATGTCCCCCGAGATGTTCACGGGTTGGGGGATCCGGACGTTGGCTTCGGACATGGGCGCCTACAACCCGGTCAGCTACCACAACGGCTCCGTGTGGCCCCATGACACCACCCTGGTCGCCAGCGGGCTGATGCGCTACGGGTTTGTCGAGGAGGCCCGCAGGGTGGCCGGCGGGCTCTTTGATGCGGCGGTCTGCTTCGGCGGACGGCTGCCCGAACTGTTCTGCGGTTTCGATCGGGGTGAATACGACGTGCCGGTGCCCTACCCCACGTCCTGTTCGCCGCAGGCCTGGGCCGCCGCCTCGCCGGTCCATCTAATGCGCATGCTCCTTCGCCTGGACCCGTACCTCCCGGCGGACGAACTGTGGCTCGCTCCTGAGATTCCGGCAGCCTTCGGCTCGTTCCGGGCGGACAACCTGCTGCTCGGGAAATCCCGGGTGTCCCTGGCCGCCACAGAGAAAACCTTCACGGTGGAGGGCCTGGCTCCCGGGGTCAAGGTGCGTCACGGCGCACGGTCTCCGCTGGCGGAACTGCTGGTGCTCGGCGGCCGGGAATCCGAAGGGTCGGAAAGCTCCGCAGGCGACAGATGAGCTGCCTTCTGGCCGGCTCTGGCGGCCGCGCCACTCGCGGCTGCCGACACGCCGCCGCTGGGCAGGGCCGCGGGCGTCGCGGATGCGCCTCGCCAACCCGCGTCGCCGTGTCGTACGCTGGACCTCCTCCGGGAGAATAGGCCAACGATGCGTATCGGGCTGATCGCACCACCGTGGTTTCCGATTCCGCCATGCGGCTACGGCGGTATCGAACAGGTCGTTGACATCCTCGCCCGCGGCTTCGCGGACGCGGGGCACGACGTGCTGCTGGCCGCCGCTGCCGACAGCAAATGCCCCGTTCCCCTGGTGCCCGGCATGGAGCCGTCTGATCCGGAGGCCATCGGAACGAGCTGGTCGGAGCTCAACCACGTCATCCGGGCCTATGAGGGGCTCCACGAGGTAGATCTCATCCACGACCACACCCTGGCGGGGCCGTTCTACAGGGACCGGCCGTCCGGGGTTCCCGGGGTCATGACGATCCACACCGGGCTGACCGCGCCGCTCACCGGTATCTACCGCGCCGCCGCACGGCATGTCTCCCTCGTCGCGATCTCCCACCAGCAGGTCGCCGGCACCGGCCTCGACGTGGCCGCCGTCATTCACCACGGCATCGATACCGCCGCGGTGCCGGTGGGCGGGGGCCGGGGTGGCTACGCCTGTTTCCTGGGCCGGATGTGCCCGGACAAGGGCGTCGCCGAGGCCATCCGGATCTCCCGCTTGGCGGGGATGCCGCTGAAAATCGCCGCCAAGATGCGCGAGCCCGAGGAGCTGCGGTATTTCCATGACGTCATCGAACCCATGCTCGGGCCGGATGAGGAGTTCCTCGGCGAAGTCGCCGGCGGCGACAAATACCGGTTGCTGGGCGAGGCGGTGGCCCTCTTGAATCCTATCCAGTGGGCCGAACCTTTCGGCCTCGTCATGATCGAGGCCCTGGCCGCCGGGACCCCCGTGGTCGCCACGCCGCGGGGAGCCGCCCCGGAAATCGTCGAGCCGGGCGCCACCGGGCACCTGGCCGAAGACCACCGGGAGCTGGCGAAGCTGCTGCCGCGGGCGGCCTCGCTGGACCGCAGCGCCTGCCGCGCCGCCGCGGAGGATCGCTTCAGTGCGGCACGCATGACGGCGGACCACCTGGATTTCTACGCCCGGCTGCTGGCCGGACAGTCCTAGCGGCGGTGGATGGACTTGTAGCTGACGTAGGCGTTGAGTCCCTCAATCCCGTACTCGGTGCCGAGGCCCGAGTCGTGCCTGCCACCGAACGGGGCGGAGTGGTTGGAGGCGAAGAAGTTTATGCCCACCGAGCCGGTGTCCATCCGGTCGGCTACGGCGAGCGCGGCATCCTGGTCCTGGCCGAACACGAGTCCGCCCAGGCCGAACCCGGTGTTGTTCGCGAGCGCCACGGCTTCGTCCACGTCCGTATACTTCAACACGGCCAGGGCCGGTCCGAAGACCTCCTCGCGGGCGATACGCATGTCCGGGGCCACGTCGGCAAACACGGTGGGCTCCACAAAGTAACCGCCCTCGAGCCCGCCGCCGAGCCGCGCGGCCCGCCCGCCGGTGGTGACCCGGGCTCCCTCGGCCCTGGCCGCCTCCAGATGGTCGAGCACTGTCCGGTACTGCGACTCGGTGGCGGACGGGCCGAAATCGGTGGCCGGGTCCAGCGGGTCGCCCTGGACGCCGGCGGCGATGGTCGCCGTCACCATGTCCACGACCTGGTCATAGCGCGTGGCAGGGGCGAGGATGCGGCTGGAGATATAGCAGGTCTGGCCCGTGTTGCGCATGCTGGAGCGGATCAGCACCTTCGACATCTCGTCCAGGTCGACGTCCTCGAGCACCACCGCGCTGGACTTGCCGCCGAGTTCCAGCGTGACGGGACGCAGCAGTTCGCCGCAGGCCGCGGCGATCCGGCGTCCCACCGGGGTGGAACCGGTGAAGGCGACCTTGTCCACGCCGGGATGCCTGACCAGGGTGTCGCCGAGCCTGCCGGATCCGGTGACCAGGTTGACCACGCCGGCCGGCACTCCGGCGGCGGCCACGGCGTCGACGATGAGGCGGAAGGACAGCGGCGTGGGCGAGGCCGGTTTCATCACCACGGTGCAGCCGGCCAGCAGCGCCGGCGCCAGCTTGATGACCATGAGGTTGATCGGGAAGTTCCATGGCGCGATCAGCCCGCACACCCCCACCGGATCCCGGCGCACCACTGATTCGCCGCCGCCGTGCGGGAACGGGCGCACATCTTCATGTTCCAGATAGTCGGCCAGCGTGGCGAAGTATCGAAAGATTCCCGCAGCGTTGCCGGCGGCACGGGAGGACTCGGACACCGGCGAGCCGTTTTCGCGGGTGTTGGTCAGCGAGAGCTCGTCGGCCCGCTTCTCCACCTCGTCGGCAATCCGCAGCAGATACGCCGCGCGTTCGGACGGCGCCAGCGTCGGCCACGGACCGGAGTCGAAGGCCCGCCGCGCCGCGGCCACGGCGGCGTCCACGTCTTCGGGGGTGCCGTCCGGCACCGATCCCCAGACCTCGCCGGTAGCCGGGTCGGTCACCGGGTTGCGGCCGGTGCCGCGGGCGGGAACCCACGCGCCGTCGACGAAGACATCGTCGACGTGCGTGTAGGGCAGGTGCAACGCGGCGCGCGCGGCGACGGCAGGCCGTGCGGACGACGCCGGTGCTCCCCCGGGTGCGGGGGTTGTGGTGCCTGGGGTGGTGGTCATCGGATGACTCCTGTCTTCAGCAGGGCCTTGGAACGCTCCAGGTCGGCCGTTCCCATGGCACGGGCGGCCTCGGTGATCAGTTCCGGAATGATCTCGGCGCCGAGCCGGTCGGAGTAGACGGCCGGCGTCATACCGAACCAGGACGCTGCCACCGCGATGCCGGCGTGGTCGAACCGCCACAGCCGGTCAGAGTCGCGGACCAGTGCGTCCTCCAGTGAGTACGGCACGTGGCGGGTGTCGTGGCCGTCGATGATGTCGCAGACGCGGTCGATGAACTCCTCCGAATACCCGAGGCCGGGCAGCACCCTGCGCGCCACCTTGCAGCCCTCGGCTTCGTGCTCGAACCGGATGGCCGCCTTGCGCCAGTCGCCGGTGAACCCCTCGGAAAGGATCCGTTCCTCGTCCACGTGCGCCCAGCCGGTGTCGTGCAGCAGGACCGCTACCCGGACCAGTTCCGCGTCGGCTTGCGGGTAGGCCCGGCACAGCCGCTCGGCGAAGGCCAGTGAAATCGGCAGGTGGATGTCGTTGGCGCGGGTGCGGGTCTCCTGCACCACGGCCTGCCAGATCGGGTCCAGGTCGGCGGCGGCCGCCGGGGTGGTGGAAATGGGCGCGGTGTCGATGTCGCCCGTGGCCGGCAGCGGCCTCACCGGGTAGGCGGCCGCGAAGGCAGCGGCGCGCGGATCGTCGGCGGGGTTGGGTTGGCCGCCGGGAGCCCACGCTGGGGCATTGCCTTTGGCCTCCGGGGTCTGTGTCTCGGGGGTGCTCATGGGGTGGGTCTCCTTGTCGTGCGGCCGCGCACGGCGGGCGGTCAGTCGTCCGTCGCGATGGTCTTGAGGACGACGGCGGGGTCAGCCGCGGCGTCCGCGGGAATGTTCTGGCTCTTGGCCAGCGCGTTTTTGACCGCCATGAAGTCCAGCGGGGCGTTCACGCAGTCGGCGGCGATGATCCGGCCGTCGCGGTAGTAGAGGACGGAGAACTTGCCGCGCTCGTCGTCGCGGCGGACGACGGTCCGGTCGTAGCCCAGCGTCAGGCCGGCAATCTGCAGTTTCAGGTCCGCCTGGTTGGACCAGAACCACGGGATCCCGGCGTACTCCTCCCGCCGGCCCATCAACGAATAGGCGGCGACCTTGGCGTGTTCGATCGCGTTGTTTACGCTTTCCAGCCGGATCCGCTCGCCCTCCGGTGAGCCGGGCAGCGGGTTGGGCATGTTGGCCACGTCGCCCACCGCCACCGTGGTTGCGTCGGAGGCCAGCGCGTGCCGGTCGACCACAATGCCGTTGTCCACCTCCAGGCCCAGCTGCTCGGCCAGCTCGGTGTTCGGCACGACGCCAATGCCCACCAGCACCAGCTGGGCGGCGACCATGGTGCCGTCTTCGAGTCCGACGCCGCCCACTCTGCCCCCGCCGTCCGCCGGCACCAGTTCCCGGATGCGGGAATTCAACCGGATGTCGAGGCCCCGTTCGCGGTGCGCGGTCAGGAAGTAGTCGCTGGTTTCTTCGCCCACGGCCCGGCCGATCAGCCGCGGCCCGTACTCGAGCACGGTGACGTTCTTGCCCATCTTGTGCAGGCTGGAGGCAGCCTCCAGCCCGATGAAGCCGCCGCCGATCACCACCGCGTCCCGCACGTCCTCGAGCTGGGCCTTCAGCGCCAGCGCGTCGTCGGCGTTGCGCAGGTAGACCACCCCGTCCAGCTCGGCACCGGGGACCTGGAGCTTGCGGGCGCGGGCGCCAACGGTCAGCGCCAGCCGGCGGAACGGGAACTGTGCCCCGGAGACCGCGTGGGCGACCCCGGAGCCGTCCGCTTCCTTCTCGATCCGCTCGATCCGCTCGCCCTTGACCAGGGCCACATTGTGGTCCTCCCAGTACTGGTTGGACCGGAAGATCAGCGATTCGCTTTCCACCGTGCCCTGCAGGAATTCCTTGGACAGGGCCGGGCGCTGGTAGGGCCGGTGGTTCTCCTCGCCCAGCAGCGTGATGTGCTCGGTGAAGCCGAGCGCCCGCAGTGAAACGGCCAGCTGGACGCCCGACTGGCTGGCACCGATGATCAGCAGCCCGGTTTGCACGGCGCCGTCCGCTGCCTCGGCAGGGACCGCCGTCGTCGTCGTTGTGGTTGTGGTTTCCATGATCAGATCTGCGTTTCCGGAGTAGTGACGTAAACGTCCTGGCCCTCGCAGAGCTTGAGCTGGCAGGACAGGCGCGAATTCTCCTGGCGGTCCACGGCCGTTCCGTAGAGCATTTCGTCTTCCATGTCTTCCATCTCCGGAAGCTGGTCCAGGGTGTCCTCGCGGACGAACACGTGGCAGGTGGCGCAGGACAGCGAGCCGCCGCATTCGGCGACGATGCCCGGCACGCCGTTGCGCACCGCGGTTTCCATGACCGAGTCGCCGGGGTTGCCTTCGACGTCGCGGACGGCGCCTTCAGCGTCGGTGAAATGTACCGTAGGCATGGTTCTCCTTCGGGTTGCAGTGGTTCAGATGAACTGGCGGCCGCCGTCGACCACCATGGTTTGTCCGGTGATGTAGGAACTGTCCGGGCCGGCCAGGAACAGCGCCGCGCCCACGATGTCCTCGGGCTGGCTGGCGCGCTTGAGCGCGCCGCGGTCCACCCCGTAGTTCTCGGCGTTCTCCATCAGCCCGTAGCTGGCCTCGGTGAGCGTGAAGCCGGGGGCGATCGCGTTGACGGTGATGTTGCGCCGGCCCAGTTCCTTGGCCAGCACCCGGGTCATCGACACCACGCCGCCCTTCGAGGCGACGTAGTGCAGCCACTGCTCCGAGCCGGAGTAGATGGTGGCGGAGGAGAGGTTGATGACGCGGGCGCCGTCGGGCAGGTAGGGGCTGGCGGCGCGGGTCACCAGCCAGGGGCCCTTAAGGTTCACGTTCATCACCAGGTCCCATTCGGCCGGGTCGATCTCCTCGAACGGGGTGCGGGTCACCGTGGCGTAGATGGCGGCGTTGTTGAGGACGACGTCGATGCTCCCCTGCCCGAAGTCGGCGCACCGCCGGGCGAGGGCCTCGGTGGAGGCCACGTCGGTGACGTCGGCTTCGAAGGCCTCGGCCTCCGCGCCGGTTTCGCGGACCAGCGCGGCCGTCTTTTCGGCACCGGCCAGGTTGGTGTCGGCCGCTGCCACCCGGTACCCGCGGGACGCGAAGCCCAGGGCGAAGGCGCGGCCCAGACCGCCGGCGGCGCCGGTGATCAGAACGGTCCGGGTGCCGGCCCCCTGGTCGGGGTTCAGGAAGCCTGGACCGGCGGTGGCGTCGGGGGGAGGCTGTGTCATCGTCACGCTTTCATGTTGGGGTGGTGTGCCGGGCCGGGACCCGCCAGGGAAGCGGGCTTCGCCCGGCCCGGCACCGAATTCGCCTGAGACTGCGGAGATACCGGAGTGCTCAGGTGTGGCTGTGTGCTCCCGGCCCGGCGACGGCCGGTTCGGTGGATTCTTCGGCGTCCAGGATCTGTACGGTGCCCTTGGTGCCGTCCACCCGCAGCCGCTGGCCGGTCTTGATGGTGGTGGAGGCCGAACCGGTGCCGGTCACCGCCGGCAGCCCGTACTCGCGGCAGACAATCGCGGCGTGGCTCATCATGCCGCCGATGTCCGTGACGGTGGCCTTGATCTTGCCGAAGATCGGCCCCCAGCTTGGCGCGGTCACCGTGGCCACCAGGATCTCGTCCTGCTGGACCTCGGAAAGCTGGTCCGAATCGTGGACCACCCGCGCGTACCCTTCGACGACGCCCGGGGACGCGGCCATGCCGCGCAGCCCGCCGCCTTCCACCTCTTCGCCTTCGCCCAGCCACTGCTGGACCTGTTCGGTGGTGATGCCCCAGAGCATCCGGGTGAACGGTTCGGTGATCGAGGCCGGCGGGGTGTTCAGCGCCGGTGCCGGACGCGCGGTCTTCAGCGCGTCCACGATCTTGCGGCGGCCCTCGATTTCCTCCGGCCAGTAGGTGGGGCCGATCGGCTCGGCACCCACGCCCCAGCCGGTGACCAGGTCGAAGAGGGCGTCGCGGACTTCGTTCCGGTTCAGGTACAGCAGGTCGTCCGGTTCGGTCCAGAATCCCTCGGCGTGCATCATCCGCGAAAGCTCGCGGATCTTGCGCCAGAAGACGCCCATAGTCCAGTGCTCGATGTAGAAGTTGTGGTTTTCCACGTACGGGTAGGCGGTGGCGGCCAGCTGGCGCTTGGCATCGAAAACCGCCTGTGCGTCGCCTTCCAGCAGTTCGCGGTATTCCTCCACGATCCGTTCCTTCTCCGCCACCAGCTCCTCGACGGGCCGCATGATCTGCTGGCCTTCGTCCAGCCGGCGGATGTAGTCGGCGATGTAGCCCAACGGGATTTCCTGGTATTCGTTCCAGTACTTGTCGTGCCCGTAGAAGCCGTTGCCCACGGTGAAGTTGAACCACGGGTCCTTGGCTTCCTCGTAGCGGGCGATCCAGCGGTCGCCGCCCTCGGAGGCGCGGACCGCGGCCAAGGTGGCATCGACGTCGTCCGTATTGCCGAAGGCGGACTGCAGGCCGAGCTCCACGGCGAGCACGGCGAGGTGTTTGAGCTCGTCGTCCGGGCGGAAGAGCTCCATGTCCACGCCCTGCACCATGGTGGCGATCGACTGGTCGGGGATGTTCGGGAAGACTTCCTTGCAGAAGTTGAAGAAGTCCAGGTAGGCGATGTAGCCCAGGTTCAGGAACTCGAAGTGGTACTGCCAGTTCTGGTAGGCCAGCTGGATCAGCCGGTCGTAGTTTTCCAGCAGCACCTCGGAGCCGTCCATCGCCTTGCCCGTGGTGATGTCATCCATCGGCACCATGTCCGGCAGCTTCTTGAAGGAGAGGGTCTCCATCTCGTCGATGGTGCCGCGGACCTTCGCATGCCACTGCTGGAGCAGTTCCTCCCAGTTCTGGAAGTAGTGGCCCACCCGCTGCTCGAAATGCGGGACGCGCGCGGCGATCTGGTCCTCCGGAACCGGGATCGGGGACATGTACAGGTAACCCAGATGCACGCGGAACTCGATGCCGTTGGCGTTGGGAATCATCAGGTGGCGGGCGTTGTACTGGCCCAGGCACTTGACCGCGAACTCACCGCCGATCGTCTCGAACGGCTTGTAGACAGTCGGCCAGTGCTGGCTGTCGCAGAACCAGAACTTGGCGTCTTCCTGTTCCTTGAGCTTGTCCTGGAACACGAGATAGTACGGGTAGATCTTCTCCCAGCCCTCTGCGCCGGCGGGCACCGGCAGTTCGGAGGGCTTCGGGAAGGACTTCATAGACATGGCGGTCCTTTCGGTGGCGGCTCTGCGTTGAGCCTGCGGTGGGCGGTTCGGTGGAACGGTGGATCCTTGCGGTGGAGCTGTTGGAACCTTGCTACCTTGCGGTGGAACGGTGGAACAGTTCAGGGCAGGAACGGTCAGGCGGAGGGTTTCAGCAGCGAGGCAGTGATGCTGCCCAGGCTGAAGCCTCCGGTGGCGGGGCCTGCGTTCCCGGCTCCGGCGGGCGCCGCTCCGGCGGGTGCCGCTCCGGCGGGCGCCGCCGTCGTCGTCGTGGGAGCGGCACCGAGGGCCGCGGCGTATCCGCCGCTTCCCGGTACCGCGGACGAAGATGCCGACGGCTTCTTCGAGGAGTGCACGGTTTCCGGCCGGGACTGCAGCAGCAGCAGGTTCTCGCCGTCGGGCAGGTCCCTGTCCAACGCCCACTCGATGTCCTGCGGGCACTTGTAGTGTTTCTCGGCCCGCTTGGCCATCCGCGCCACCGCGAGCAGTTCGTCGTCGTTCAGGCTGCGCCGGGCCCGCCGCTCGGCGTCGACCTCCCGCTCCACCAGGGTGCGCGCGGCGGCATCGGGCACCAGCTCGGCGTGCTTGTCGCCCAGGTGTTCGGCGACCGGGGCCAGGGTGACCTTGTCCAGCACGATGTTGTCCGGTGTGACCTGCCCCGAAACCACCATCTCGCCGACGCCGTAGGACGCGTCGATGGTGATCTTGGAGCGGTCGCCGTTGGCCGGGTCCAGGGTCATGGCGACGCCGGAGACCCTGGCATTGACCATCTTCTGCACCACGACGGCCATCGACAGGCCCTCGTCCGGGATGTTGTTCTTCAGCCGGTAGATGATGGCGCGCGAGGTGTAGAGCGACCCCCAGCAGCTGCGGATGTGTTCGCCGACGGCCGCGAAGCCTTCCAACCAGAGGTAGGTGTCCTGCTGGCCCGCGAAGGAGGCATCCGGGAGGTCCTCGGCGGTGGCGGATGAACGCACTGCCACCGGAACCGGCGCGTCGAAGCGGGACATCAAGGCGTCGTAGGCCTCGACGGTCTGGGCCCGCATGTCGGCGGGAACCGGGCGGGAGCAGATGTTGTCGCGGATGGAGGCGGACACTGCGTCCACTTGGGCGATGTCTTCCGGGTCAAGGCCGGCCAGCAGTTGGTTGATGTGGTCGGTGATCCCGGCTTCCTGCATGAAGCGGTCAAACTGGGCGGTGGTGACGACGAATCCCGGGGGCACCGGCATGCCCGCAGAGGTCATGGTGACCAGCGAGGCGCCCTTGCCGCCGAGGTTCTCGAGCCTGGGCTCGATGCCGCCGTCGAAAAACTGGATGAATTCGTTGCTGCGCATGGGCTCAGGCCTCCCAGCTGACGGGGACGGTTTCGGGGACACGGAAGGAGATGTTCCCGCGGAACTCGATGCCCTCGGGGTTCTCCAGCTTCAGGTTCGGTGCCAGCCGCGCCACCTCTTCCAGCGCGATCTTGGCCTGCAGTTTGGCCAGCATGTTGCCCAGGCAGTAGTGGATGCCGAAGCCGAAGGACAGGTGTTCGCGGGCGTTGCCGCGCGAGATGTCGAACTCCTCGCCGTCTTCGAAGCGGGCGGCATCGCGGTTGGCGGAGCCCATCAGCAGCAGCAGTTCGCCGCCCTCCGGGATCTTGACCCCGCCAACTTCGGTGTCCTTGAGCGCCTTCCGGCGCCATCCGACGATCGAGCCGGAGAAGCGCAGCACCTCGTCGATGGCCGCCGGGATTTTCCGGGGTTCCTCCACCAGTTGCTGCCATTGGTCCGGACGCGCCAGCAGCACGCGCAGGGAGTTGGCGATCAGGGTGGTGGTGGTTTCGTGTCCGGCGAACAGCAGGGAGTAGAGGATCGAGGCGATCTCGTGGTCGCTGATCTCCGCCCCGTCCTGCTGGGCCTTGACCAGGTCGCCGGTCAGGTTGTCGCCGCCTTCCTCGTGGGCGACGCGGACCAGGCGCAGGCATTCCTGCCAGTACTCCACCAGGTTGTGGGCGTGCGGGATCTGTTCCTCGTCGCTGAGGTCGCCCCAGGTCATCGCCGCGCGGGAATCGGACCAGCGCTTGAAGGTGTCCACCTGGGAAACATCGGCGCCGATCAGCGTCAGGATCGTGACCGTCGGGACGGTGTAGGCCAGGTCCTTCACCAGTTCCCCGCGGCGATCCGGGTGGGCCAGCATGGCTTCCAGTTGGTCGACGACATTCTGCCGGATGAACGGCTCCAGCGCCTTGTAGCGGCGCGGGGTGAAAGCCTTTTGGGCCACTGCACGGATCCGGGTGTGCTCCGGCGGGCGGCGGGCCGAAAGCCCCGAATAGGCGGTGAAGCCGCCCTCTTCCATGATCTTGGTGGCCTGCGGGCCGCGCTTGCGTACCGGCGCCTGGGCGTTCTCGCTGGAGAAGGTCTCCCAGTCGTCGAAAACAGCCTTGATGTCGTCGTAGCGGGAAACCACGTAGTAGCCGACGCGCTCGTCAAACATGACGGGCTGTTCGTTCCGCAGCTCGGTGTACGCCGGGAACGGGTCCTTCATCTGGAACGGCTCATAGCCATGGTGTCCTGCGGGGGCCTCGGCACCGTGGCCGAACGGACAAGCTGCCGTTTCGGTCGAAGATGACATCTGGAACTCCTTGGGGTTTGCTCCCGCCGGTGGCCGTTGTCGGTTGGCGGGCTGATTAGACTCCAGTGTTGCCCACGTCACTCTCCGGAGCCTAAACCGTTCTTCCACTGAGTGGAAACGAATAGTGCTTAGCATCTCTTGGCATGCGCCGGGCGCTCCGGCCGTTGCTCGTGGGTGTGGCTGCCCAGCAATTAACCCGGGGATGTGGGCCGGGGCGCTCCGGCCTTGCACGCGATGTGGCTTCCCAGCAACGACTCGCCGGGCATACGCCGTAGCGCGTGGTGCGGCTGGCCGGCAATCTGGGCCAGGGCGCTCAGGCCTTGCGCGCGATGTGGCTGCCCAGCAACGACTCCAGCGGGATGTGCGCGGTGGCGCGCTCGATCTGCGTCGAGACGCCGCGCAGCGCCGGCAGGTGCCGCGTCATCGTCGCGGCCTGCGTCGTCAGCAGCACCAATCCCAGCCCCGCACCTATCCGACCGGTGTGGAAGACCGGCACGGCGATGGAGCAGGAGCCAAGCCGGACTTCCTCCAGCGTGGTGGCGTAGCCCTGCTCGCGGATCTGGACCAGTTCCTCCGCCAGGCGCCCGGGAACAATGTGAGTGTGGGCGGTGGGACGCTCCAGTTGCCGGTTCAAGTAGGCGGTGCGCACCCACTCCTCCTCGTACGCCAGGATGACTTTCCCAACGGCCGTGGCGTGCATCGGCAGCCGGCCGCCGACCCGCGAGGCACGCGGCACGCGCTTGGTGCCGTAGATGCGCTCGATGTAAAGCACCTCGTGGCCTTCCCGGACCGCCAGCTGTGACGTCTCGCCGGTGAGCGAGAACAGCTCCTGCACGAACGGGCGCGCGGCATCGCGCAGTTGCCGGCCGGCATTCTGCGCCAGCTCCCAGAGGCGGATACCCAGTTGGTAGCGACCGTTGGCGCCGCGGGAGAGGAAGCCCCATTCCGTCAACTCCGAGACCAGCCGGTGCGTGGTGCTCAAGGGCAGGCCGGACCCCTCGGAAATCTGGGTCAGGCTCAGCGCGCTGCGGGATTGTTCGAAGGCTTCAAGGATGGCCAGCACACGGGACGTGACCGTGCGTCCCGGATCTCGGCTACCGCCGGCCATAGTTGCCTCCCACATTCCGCCCGCGGTCTCGTAAAGCCGGACACCGCCGTCGTCGTCCGGACAAAGCCGGGCACCACCGTCGTCCGGGCAAAGCGGGCACCGCCGTCGTCCTCCGGGCAAAGCCGGGCACCGCCGTCGTCAGTGCCGCGGTACTTCGCAGCCGGTGCCCATTCGGCACACGGCCGAGACCGAGTCTAGCCGTCGGCAAGCAGCGCCCGGCGCTGCGGCCACAACGTCACCGATTCCAGCGCGGACAGCGCGCGCGCCATGGCCTTGGCCTCCTCGGTGAAGAGATGGCCCAGGACGCGCTGGCTGCAGAGCCGGAGGGCCTGGCCGCGGTCCAGCCCGAACCACTCCATCACGGTGTCGACGCCGTGCGGACTGAGCCGCCACGTTTTGTCTGCGTCCTTGACGATCGCGTCCTCGATCGAGAGGGCCTCCTTCCGCGAGTCGTGCCCGTCGATGATCTCCAGGATGCGCGGAATGAGCTCCGGCTCATGGCCGGCCTCTTCGAGGATCCCGGCTGCCAGGCGGGCGCCTTCCTTCTCGTGCAGCAGCACGAGGTCGGGCCGGCCGCCGCCCGGGGCGATCGCGGAGAGGACCTGGTCCGGCGGCACCTGGGACCAGCCGATGTCATGAAGCATGATGGCCGGAAGGACGACGCCAGCGTCGGCCTCCGGGTGGGCCGCCAGCATGGCCTGGGCCAGGCCGTAGGCGTAGAGCGTGTGGGCGTCGTTGTCGCGGACGGCCAGCAACGGTGCCGCGTGTTGCCAGATCCGGTCCAAGTGCGCGTCCAGATGCACCACGCCGTCCGGCTGGGCCTCGATGGCGGCGGCGACGTCGTGGCCGAACAGGTTGGCGGCGGGCAGCAGCTTGGTCATGCCCACAGCATGACGAGCAATCGCCGGGCGGGCAACCGCCGGGTTCCGCTGGGCGGAAGCTCGGCGCAGGTGGGGGGTGCTTAGGGCGGGTTGCTTTGGCGGGTTGCTGGCGGGCCGAGGCCGTCGCCGCGGAAGTACCGCCCGGCGGCATTGCCGGAGGGCGCACATCCCCGGGTGGTGCGGTTTGGTAAGGGAACGGCACCAAAACTGTCCATGTTTAACCGGATGCTTAAGTATCATGCCTAGTCAGACGCGGGGTGGGTCGGGTGAAACATGGACAGTTATCGCTAAATATGGACAGCTGGGCGCTGGGGATGCACTCGCCGGGCTCCGCGCAGCCCTCCAACCCCGCGGATGCCCCGCAGACAGCCATCCGACGCCCGGACGACTACCCGGGCGGCCGCACACCCGCAGCACGCCGCGCACGCACGCAGCCCGGGGCCCATCGCCGGCCCGCGTTAGCCGGTGTTCCGCAGGCCCGCGGCGATGCCGTTGACGGTGATCAGCATGGCCCGCTGCAAGGCTTCATCCGGCTCCGACGTCCGGATGCGCCGCAGCAATTCCACCTGCATGTACGAGATCGGGTCCAGGTACTGGTCGCGGATGTGCAGCGAGCGCTGCAGCACCGGCTGGTTGTCGAGCAGTTCGTTTTCGCCGGTCAGCTTCCGGATTTCGGCCACGGTCAGCTCGAACTCGGCGCGGATGTCGTCGAACAGGTGCCGCAGCTGCGCAGGCACCAAGGTGGAGACGTAGTGCGCCGCGATCTCCAGATCGGTCTTGGCCAGCGTCATCTCCACGTTCGAGATGAAGGACTGGAAGTAGTGCCAGTTGCTGATCATCTCCCGCAGTTGCGGCTGCAGTCCGGCGGCCCGGGCGGCGCGCAGGCCGCTGCCCACGCCGTACCAGCCGGGAACGATCTGCCGCGACTGGGTCCAGCCGAACACCCAGGTGATGGCCCGCAACTTGCCGAGTCCCGGACCCGCAGTCGTGTCCGCGTCGGTCCGGTCGGCCGGCCGCGAACCGAACTTCACCGTGCTCAGCTGCTCCACCGGCGTCGATGTCCGGAAGTACTCCGGCAGGTCCGGATGCTCCACCAGCAGGCGGTAGCGCTCATAGGCCGCGCCGGAGATTACCTCCATCGCCGCATGGTACCGGCCGCGTTCGGCCTCGGAGGTCCGCGGCTCCTGGTGCAGCGCGGAGGCCTGCAGCACGGCCGCGAGCGCCAGTTCCAGGTTTTCCCGGGCCAGCTCCGGCAGGGTGTATTTGTCGGAAATGACTTCGCCCTGCTCGGTGAACTTGATCTCGCCGGCCAGCGCACCGTTGGGTTGGGCGAGGATCGCGTCGTAGGTGGGCCCGCCGCCGCGGCCGACCGACCCGCCGCGGCCATGGAAGAAGCGCAGCCGCACCCCGTGCCGGGCGGCCACGTCGCGCAGCACCAGCTGGGCCTTGTGGATTTCCCACTGGCTGGTGGCGACGCCGGCTTCCATGTTGGAGTCCGAGTAACCGAACATGACCTCCTGCAGGTCGCCGCGCAGCCGCACGATCCGGCGGTACTGCGGGTCCGAGAGCAGGTCGTCGAGGATCTGCCCTCCGCTGCGCAGGGCCTCCACGCTTTCCAGCAGCGGTGCGAACCCGATCAGCGCCTTCGGCTCGGGCCCATCCAACGCCAGCAGTCCCGCCTCGCGCGCCAACACGGCGGCGGCCAGCACGTCGTCGGCGCCGCGTGCCCGGGACACAATGTAGGTCTCCACCGCATCCGGGCCGTACTGGCGCAGGGCCTCGGCGATCGCGCCGAACACCTCCAGCGTGCGCGCGCGCTTCTTTTTCAACGACGACGGCGGTGCCAGCGGTCCCGGCGAGAGCAGCAGCGAGGAAAGCAGTTGCTGCCGCGGACCGCGCGCCAGGTCAAGGTAGTCTTCCGGCGCAGCAGCGTCGGCCGCGGCGTCCGTGCCGCCCTCGGCTGTCGCCACACCCGCCGGAGCAGCGCCGTCCGCCGCTACACCGGCCACCGCGTCACCGCCTGCCCCCAATCCGGCCTCAGCGCTCCCCGCCGGCCCCAAGTGCGCCGCCGCGCCACCACGCGCACTCCCCAAGGACGCCGTCGCCCCCGCCGGCGTTCGCGCCGCATCGCGGGCAGCCAGCAGCGCCGCGACCGCCTTGTGGTGCTTTCCAGCGTTGTCCCGGAAGTCCAGGGTGGCCAGGTGCAGTCCGATGGTGGAGACCGCCCGGCGCACGGCGGCCAGCGAACCGTCCGCCACCAGCGACGCGGTGTGGGCGCGCAGGGACTGCTCGATCGGCGCCAGGTCGGCCAGCACCTCCGCCGTCGAGCTGTAGTCCCGCCCGGGCTCGTGCGGGAGCCGGCGCTGGATCCGGGCACTGGTGTTGAGCAGCTTGGCCTTGATGCAGGTCAGCTTCAGCCGGTAGGGCTCGTTCGCGTTCAGCTCGCGCACCCGGGCGTCTAGGCCCGGCAGGTTCTCCAAGTCCCTGGCCACGGAGTCCAGCAGCTCGTCGCTGGCGGCCACGATCGTCGTCGAGTTGGACAGCACCGCGATCAGGCTGTCCACAAAGCCGATGTTGATCCGCACCGCGTGCTGGTTCTGCAGCTGGAAGACCTCATGCGTCACGTCCACGGTGACCAGCGGATTGCCGTCCCGGTCGCCGCCGATCCAAGACCCGAAACGCAGCGGCGCCCCGTCGGCGGGCAGCGTCACGCCATGTTCGGACAGCAGTTCGGCCAGGTCCCCCATCAGCTCCGGCATGGTGTTGTTGAGGATGTTGCCCAGGTAGTAGACGGCGTTGCGCGCCTCATCCACCGGGCTGGGCCGCACGTGCCGCAGCTCGTCCGTCTGCCACATCTGGTCGATGATCTCGGCCAACCGCCGGTCCTGCCGCCGCCGCGCGGTGCTGCCCTCCGCCGTCGTGGTGGACAGCAGGTCGGAGATGGCGCGCAGCTTGTCCAGCACGGTCCGCCGCGATGCCTCGGTGGGATGCGCGGTGAAGACGGGGCGGACGTCCAGCTGGTTGACGGCGCGCTGCAGCGCCTCGGGCCCCGCTTCCTCGGCAATCTGCGCCACGGTGCGCAGCAACTGCCCGTCTTCCTCCGGCCGGGCACGCAATTGGCGCACCCGGTGCACCTGTTCGGCGGCGTTGGCCAGGTGGAAATAGAAGGCAAAAGCCCGCACCAGGTCGGTGGCCTCGCCCACGTCCAGCCCCGCGAGCAGTTCGCGGACCTGGTCGATCACCTCGCGGGCGGTCCACGGTCCGGTGGCCTCGCCCTCGCCGCGGGCCGCTTCCTTGGACTCCTTGGTCAGCAGCCGCACCTGCTCCACCAGGTCGAGCAGCTCCGGCCCGTGCTGGCGCGCCAGCGATGCCCCCAGCAGTGTGCTCACCCGGCGCACGTCGGCGCGCAGGCTCGCGTCGAGGTCCCGGTCGCGGGCGGCGTGCGGCATGGGTGCGTCCTTTCGCGTCCTGCGGGCGGCTGCGGCGGGCGTGCCGTTCCCGGGGACTCCAAGCGTCGGCACGGTCCACCTCAAGCGTACGACGGCGGCGCCTCGCCTTTCGCCGAGAGCGTCCGGGAGGCGCCGGTTGTCTGGGCGCCGTCCGGGACCCATCGGTTGCCTCCCGCCTACCGCGCCGGCCGCCTGACGGGACCGCACGGTTACTTGGGCGCCGTCTTCACCCGACTACCGGACCGTTCGGTTACTTGGGGGCCATCCGGATCGCGCCGTCCAGCCGGATGGTTTCGCCGTTGAGCATCGAGTTGGCCACGATGTGCGCGGCCAGCTCCGCGTACTCGGCCGGCCGGCCCAGCCGGGACGGGTGCGGCACCTGCTGGCCCAGCGATTCCTGCGCCTGTTGCGGCAACCCGGCCATCATCGGCGTCTCGAAGATGCCCGGCGCGATGGTGACCACCCGGATCAGCGAGCGCGCCAGTTCCCGCGCCAGCGGAAGCGTCATGGCCGCCACCCCGCCCTTGGACGCAGCGTAGGCGGGCTGGCCAATCTGGCCGTCGAAGGCCGCCACGGAGGCGGTGTTGATGATGACGCCGCGCTCCGGCCCGCCCAGTTCGGTTTCCACCGGTTCGGTGGCGGCCATGGCGGCGGCGGCCAGGCGGATCACGTTAAAGGTGCCGACGAGGTTGATCTGTACCACCTTGGCGAACGCTTCCAGCGGCAGCACCCCGTCACGGCCCAGCACCTTGCCCGGCGTGGCGACGCCGGCGCAGTTCACCACGATCCTCAGCGGTCCCAGCGCCGCGGCCTGGTCCACCGCCGCCTGCACCTGATCCTCACTGGTCACGTCCGCGGGGGCAAACACGGCCCGGTCCCCGAGTTCGGCGGCGAACTCTTCCCCCTTCGAGCCGGGCAGGTCCATCAGCACCACCGACGCTCCGGCGGCGCGCAGCCGGCGGGCCGTCGCGGCTCCCAGCCCCGACGCTCCGCCCGTGATCAACGCTACGGTTCCGGCAACCTCCACTGGATCCTCCTCAAGGTCCTCAACGCTTGTCCGTGCCGCCGGCCTCCGGCGGCACTGCACACCTCAGCCTAGTGTGGCCCGGCACACAGCTCGGTCACCGGCGGTCCGGTCGGGCAGATTCCCGGCCTGCGCCTCCCCCGCTCCGCCGCTAGGCTGGTCCACATGCCCACCCTGCCCGGCGGTGGCGGAGCCTTCCGCCCGCCCAACTCCGCCCTGGCGGCAGGACGCGCGAACGAGGCCGCCATCGCCGTCGTCCGCCATTTCGGCCAGCGCTTGCTCGGCCTTCCGTTCACCGTGCTGGGCGCGGTCCGCCGACCCTCCCCCGGCCGCTCCGGGCCGTGGCACTACTGGTGGCAGGCCCACTTCCTGGACTGCCTGGTGGATGCCGGGTGGCGGGAGCTGCGCCGGGACCAGCATTACGACGGCGGCGACGGGCCGAGCGCCGGCCGTCTCGCGGCGCGGCTGCTGCGCACGATCCGATGGCGCAACGGTTTCCGCTTTCCCAATGCCTACTACGACGACATGGCCTGGCTGGCCCTGGCCGCACAACGGCTGGACACGCTGGCCGCCGAGGCACACAAGCCCCGCTTCCGGAACAGGGCCGCCGCACGCCGCCTGCTGCCCGAGCTGGAATCGGCCCACACCCCGGACCTGGGCGGCGGCCTGTTCTGGAACACCGCCAGGGACTTCAAAAACACACCCGCCACGGCACCGGCGGCCCTGTACCTGGCCCGCGCGGGCGACCGGGAGCAGGCCGCCCGGCTCTTGGACTGGCTGGACGCCACCCTGTATGCGCCCGGGCAGCGGCTGTACCTCGACGGCGTCCGGGTCTCGGGCGGGCAGCCGGTCTTGGTGGACGGCATCTACACCTACAACCAGGGGCCGGTGCTCGGGGCACTGCTGGAAACGGGCAGGGACGCCGATCTGGTGCGGGCCGCCGAACTGGTGCACGGCATCGCGGCCGGTCTGGTCCAAGGGCCTTCGACGCCACCGGATGCAGCCGCGGACAGCGGCCCTGCCACCGCAAGCCCGGCCACCCCAGGCCAGGCCACCGCAGGCCAGGCCACCGCAGACCCGGCCGCCGCGGCCTCAGGGCCGGGCGGCCCCGGCGGCCAACTCGTCCTGCGCACGCACGGCGCCGGCGACGGCGGCCTGTTCACCGGGATCCTGGCCCGGCACCTGGCCTTGGCCGCCCGGTCCGACCGCCTGCCGGACCCGGCGCGCGAACTGGCCGCGCGGATGGTCTTGGATACCGCGCAAGGCTTTTGGGACGGGCGGGCCATCGAAAACCACCGCAACTGGGAGGTACTGGTCTTCTCCCCCGACCCCGCGGTTCCGGCCGCCGCGCCGGGCGGGCCCGGCGCCGGCGTCGAACTGTCCACCCAACTGCAGGCCTGGATGACCCTGGAGGCCGCCGCCACGCTGGCCGAATGACGGGCGGCCGGGCCGCGCGTTCGGCCAGCCGTCAGGCCGGGGTCAGGACGGCTTCTTCTGCTGCGGATACGGCGCTTCATGCCGGGCCAGCATCTCCACGAAGCCGGCGATCTTGCGCTGCCGGCCGGCGTCGGTCTTCAGCTGGGCCAGCCGGTGGATCAGCGCAAAGCGGTTCTGCGACGTGAGCACCTCGAACATCGCCTGCGCTTCCGGGACGGCGGCGATCGCCGTGGCCAGGTCCTCGGGCACCTCGGCCGTGGCCGGCCCGGCGTAGGCCTTCTCCCAGCGGCCGTCGGCCTGCGCCGCGGCCACCGCCGCCCGGCCGGCCTCGTGCATCTTGCCGGCCTGCTCCAGCCGCTCGATGTACCCGACGTTCCGCAGCGACCAGATGCTGCGCTTCGTCCGTGGGGTGAAGCGTTGGAAAGAGCTTTCCGCGTCGCGCCGCCTGGCCTGCCCGTCAATCCAGCCAAAACACAACGCCTCGTCCAGCGCAGCAGCATAATCGAGGGCGGTCACCGTGCCGCCCTTCTTGCGCAGGATCAGCCACACGCCGGCCGACGAGGCGTGGTTTTCCTCCAGCCAGGCCCGCCACGCGGCGGCGTCTGGGACCAGCAACTCCGGAAGCTCAGCAGGCATGCCCTTATGGCAGCACGGCAGCGCCGCGTCGTCCAGTAGTTTTTTGGTATCGTCGCGTGCCGACCCAAAGGAGAACTCAGATGCTGCGCGTCCGCCCCGTGTTGACCACCCGCCACGGCCGATGCCGGTGACGCCGCCGACGGCCGCGTGGAACTGGGCTTCGAAGTCCGTGACCTGGACGAGTTTGTCCGCCGCACCGTGGCCGACGGCACGCGGGCGGAGATCGAGGAGGGCGCCCACGGCCGGGCCGGGCGGATCACCGCACCCTCGGGCCTCAGCTTCCTGGCAAAGGCAGCCGCGCCGTCGTCCGGGCCCATTGCCGGGCAAAACCCGCCGGATCCGGCGCTGTCCGTCATGCCGGTCTGGGTGACGCCGGACGTGCGGGGTGCCGCGGCCACACTCCGCGGGATCGGCGCGCGTCCCCGCTTCGGCGGCGATGCCGGCGACCGGGCGGACTTCGCGGCGAAAAACGGCGGGCTGGTCGCGGTGCAGCACGGCGGGGCGGAGCAACTGGGGCTGGCTTTTGAGTACGACGACGACTTATCCGCCTTGCGGGAACGCCTCACCACGGCCGGTTTCGGCTGCTCCTTGGCGGACGAGGCCGGCCGGCACATCCTGCTGGTGGAGCATCCGGACGGCGCGAACCCTGCCGGCGGAGGCTGCCTGCGGTTCAGCGCCCCGCGAAACGACTCGGCCTGAAATTGCCCGCTGCCGCCGACGCATCGGTCCTGATGGGACCGGCGGTTCCGCGGTTCGGGCGGGTCCGGCCGTGGTTGCCCTCTAGTGGAATGGACGCGCCGTGGAAGGCGGCCGGCGTGACTGGCGTCGCAGCGGTGCGGTAGAACAAGTACATGAGCGTACGCACTCCCGACCCGTATCCCGGCTGGCTGTCCCACGAGGATCTCCACGAGGCGCGGCAACGCCTGCCGATGCTCTATGTAGAGGCAGTGCCGGTGCGGCTGGACTCGCTGGGGTACGTGACGGAGATCGGCCTGCTGCTGCAGGCTTCGGCCGAAGGCGAGATGGTGCGCACGTTCGTCTCGGGACGGGTGATGTACCGCGAGACGGTCCGTGCTGCGCTTTTGCGTCACTTGGAGAAGGACCTGGGGCCACTGGCCTTACCGCAGCTGCCGGCCAGCCCGGTGCCGTTTACGGTGGCGGAGTACTTCCCGTCGCCGTCGGAAACGGGGCTGACCGATGACCGGCAGCATGCCGTGGCCCTGGCCTACGTCATCCCGGTCACCGGGGAATGCAACCCGCGCCAGGATGCCCTGGAACTGAGCTGGATGACCCCGGAAGATGCGCTGAGCCAGGCGGTCCAGTCCGAATTCATCGGCGGCCGCGGCAACCTGCTGCGCCAGGCGCTGGCGCACGCGGGCTGGTGCCGCTGACCGCCGGTCCTGCCTGGGCGGGAACGGGTTGACCGCCGGCATCGGCGGGAACGGGTGGACCGTTGGCCTCGGCGAGGACGGGTGTACCGCCCGCCGCTACTTCGGCAGCATCCAGGCGTACATCTGGGCGGCCAGGTCCCGGGACTGCTCCCGGTGCTGGTCCTGGTAGCGCAGCCGCTTTAGCGGGACCGGCCGCTGGCTGCGGCGGTTGGCAAGATCCGTCAGGACCGTGCCCGCGGCCCGCAGCAGCACGGTCAGGCGGCTCCTGCTGCGGAACTGCTCGGGATGAACGGGGGCGTGCGTCGGCACTTCGCCAAGGCGGGCCTCCGGGGCAAGAATGATGCTCATGGCTGGATTCAGCTTTCACAAGAATGTAGGGCTGCTGTGCGTGAGGTACTTCGTCGCAAGAACTGACGAGGCACGGTTCCGGAAGGAACTTTTCGATATCTTGGACGCTATCGGCGATCGCGGTCATCTTCGGTCCTCGATCCCGAGCCGGACACCGATTTTTTTGGGCCCGCGGTATCCGATGCCGAAACCAACGCCGTGGCGCGCCATCCCTATTCCCACGATTCGAAGCGCGTGAGACTCCGCTCACAATCCATCGTTTCATCACGTCGGCACACTGGACACCGGGCCCCGCCTCCCCCCGGAAAGATAACGGATTCATATACTGTTCAGACGATCGCGAGCGTGACTAAGGATTTACCCATGACGGAACAGCAGGCCGAGACATACATCCACCATGTCAAGGCCGAGGCAGTAGCCGCCGGCTCCCGTTTTCTGACCCGTTCCGGCGAGCACTCGGCGCCGGTGGCAAGCACCGCCGTCGTACCCGACGATTTCGGCACACCGGCGCTGGTGGTGGCCACGCTGGAAGACGGCAGCAAGGTGCGCATCGCCCACGGTTCGCGCATCCGCGTCGCTTCCGCCCGCAGGCCCGCCCCGTTGCCCGGCGCGCTGGCACTGGCTGAATTGGAACTGATTCCGGCCGAGGAAGGTACTCCCGAGGCGGTGGTGGTGGAGGTGGCGCGCGCACACGCACGCAACGCCCGGGTCCAGGGGCTGGCCGCCCGCTTGAGCCGCGGCCTCAACACCAAGGCCGGCAGCCACCTGCAGGATGTGCGGGACCTGGCCCACACCCTGTTCGTGGAGCTGGACGACCGGGAACGCGCGCTCACGGTCTGCCGGCTGATCATCGACCAGCCCTTCGACGGGAACTTCGGCCGGTGGAAATGGATTGAGTCGGCGCTGGCCATGGCCGCCCACATGCTGCGGGAGTCCGACGACGAGGATGACCAGCACGAAGCCCTGCGGTTGGCCGAGGCGTTGCGCACCCCGGACGACTCGGACGAGGACCCCTTCCGCGCGAAGGTCAACGCGGAGGTCCGCCAGCGCCAGCTGAACGAGCCGAACCTCTACGACAAGGAGATCCACCGCGCCATGGCCGCCGCCGACCGCGACGTGGAGCGGGAGTGGCGCGAACTTCGATTGAGCTCGTTGTTGTACCTGCGCGCGCACGGCGGATCCGAGACCCTGGAGCCGGTCGAATTGGACCGCCGGATCAGCAACGAACTGGTGGCGATCCGCGCGCTGGACGCCCAGCAGCGTAACTCCTAGGTACGTAGGGCCACACTCTGGCCACCCCTGCGGCCCGCGGGTAAAGTCGGCCGCATGACGGATAGCGGCGTTGGACCGGCGACCGGTCCCCTGAGCGTCCACATCAATGCGGACGCCCGCCAGGTCTGGGTCATGCTGCGTGAGCCCAAGTCCATCGCGCAATGGCACGGCTGGGACATGAAAGGTCTCGACGAGGAGATCCGCGAGATCTACTTCACCGGTGCCACCGAATCCGAAGACCACAAACGGCTCACCCTGAGCAACGGCGATGCCTTCATCCTGGATCCGGTGGGCGACGGCGTGCGGCTCACCCTCGAGCGCGGCCGGGAGTCCAGCGAGAAGTCCGACGAATGGTGGGAGGACGTCACCGAAGGCTGGCTGACCTTCCTGCAGCAGCTGCGGTTCGCGCTGGAGCGGCACCCCAACGACTCCCGCCAGACCACCTACCTCGGCGCGGACTCGCTGCCGCCCGACGGCCTGCTCGCCAGCCTGGGACTCGACAACCTGCCGGAGCCGGACGAGCCGTACTCCACGACGCTGGCCACCGGCGAGACTTTGTCCGGCAAGGTGTGGTTCCGGTCGGAACGCCAGCTCGGACTGACCGTGGATTCCTACGCCGACCATGGCGGCGGCCTCCTGATTGTTGCGACGACGCCGCCGCATCCGGAGGGCCGGCCCGAGGGCGGCTGCCAGGTGCTGATCAGTTGTTACGGCCTGGGTGCCCGGCGGCTCGCGGAGATCCGGGATGCCTGGGAGAGCTGGCGCAGCGCCACGCTGCCCGGCGCCGACCCGCTGGTGCCCGGCAGCACCGCGGGGCCCGGCGGCGAGTAAACCACCCCGCACCCGGCCGGACGGCGGCCGGGCGAACCGGTCATCCCTCGCCGCGGTGCTTGCGCTGGAAGCGCCGCCGGTTCTTCATGCGCACGGTGCGCTGGTGCATCAGGTACACCAGGCTCAGCCCGACCAGCGCACCGATCGCGGTCTGCAAGGCCCGGTCCACCATCAGCTCCTGCGGATCCGTGGGGGCAGCGAGCTCGGTCATGATCAGGGCCAGCGGCGTGATGAAGATCAGCGCGAGGGCATAGTGGCGCAGCACGAACATCTCGGCCGCGAACTGCAGCACCATCACCATCAGCACCAGCACCCACGGCGCCGGGCTCGGGGCCAGCAGCACCCCGGCTACCGCCACGCCCGCAAAGGTGCCCAGGATGCGGTGCACGCCCTTGTTCACCCGCTGGGCCAGGCTGGGGCCGGCGATCGGGGCCACCGCGGCCACCATCGCCCAGTAGTTGTGCCCCAGCCCCACGATGGTGGGGTCCCGGCCGCCAACACCGCCACGGCATTCGCGGCGGCCTCCACCCCGAATTCCCGCCAGTGTTCGGCCGTCAGTTCCCGTTTCGGCGGCGGCGCCATGGAAGTCCGCCAGGACGGCACCAACCGGCTGCTGATCCCGATCAGCATGGCAAGCACCACGCTCACCAGTCCGGTCAGCACGGCCTGCCACAACGGCGCCGTCAGCGGAATCGAGCCGATGGCGGCATAACCGAAGGTGAAGAAGATGACCCCGGCCGGCCGCAGCCGGAAGTAGTTGACTGCCAGGGACCACAGCCCGGCCACCACGGTGGTGCCGAACACGATCCCCCAGGGCCCGGGGTCGGCCCGGGCAGTGAGCGCACCGAGGAACATGACCAACAGGATCAGGACGCCGAACTGGCCTTGATGCCGCAGCCTGGAGCCGTGTGCTTCGCCGCGGCCGTAGATCCCCGTGAAGGCGCCGAAGGCGGCGAAAACCATCAGGTCGAACCGGCCGAACGCCAGCAGGGCAAGCAGCGGCAGGCCCACGCTGAGACCGCACCGCGTGGCCACGATATGGTCCTGGCGTGCCGGGCCCACCCGGAAGAACTCGCGCACGTGCTGCTTCAGCATTCTGCCCGCCCTTCGGTTGCCCACTGTGTATCTACGTTGCAGCAAGGCCTCTTCTCAACCCTAGGACGCTTGCCCGAAGCAACCATCATCCTGCGGGAGACCAGACATACAGGTGTTCGCCCGGCCACACGGTCTGCAGAAGATCCAACGCGAACGGCGGCGCAGTCTCGGGGCAGCCATGCCGCCGCCCCCGCACGCAGCACCCCGGAGTCCGGCGGCACCGCCCCGGAGTCCGTCCGCCGCCCGGTAAGGCAAAATGGTGGGGTGCCCCAGTCAGATTTTTCCTTCCGCGTCGGCAGCCGCCTGGCCGATACCGCCCGCCCCTCCCCCGCCCAAGTGGAGGACAACGGGGGCGGGTTCCAGGGCCGCACCGGAACCATCACCACCCCGCACGGGGAGATACAGACCCCGGCCTTCATCGCCGTCGGCACCAAAGCCACGGTCAAGGCCGTGCTTCCCGAGTCGATGAAGGAGCTCGGGGCCCAGGCGTTGCTGGCCAACGCGTACCACCTGTACCTGCAGCCCGGGGCGGCGGTGCTCGACGCGGCCGGCGGGCTTGGCCGGTTCATGAATTGGGACGGACCCACCTTCACCGATTCCGGCGGCTTCCAGGTGATGAGCCTGGGTTCCGGGTTCAAGAAAGTCATCAGCATGGACGCGGCCGCGGCAGGCAGCGGCTCCGATGACCGGGTGGCACCGGGCAAGGAACGCCTGGCCCATGTGGACGACGACGGCGTCTGGTTCAAGTCGCATCTCAACGGCGACAAGCACCGCTTCACGCCGGAAATCTCCATGCAGGTGCAGCACCAGCTGGGGGCCGACATCATGTTCGCCTTCGACGAGCTGACCACGCTGATGAACTCGCGCGGCTACCAGGAGGAGTCGCTGGAACGCACGCGGCGGTGGGCCGAGCGGTGCGTGACCGAGCACGAGCGGCTCACCGAGGAACGCTCCCACCGGCCCTACCAGGCGCTCTTCGGCGTGATTCAGGGGGCCCAGTACGAAGACCTGCGGCGCAAGGCCTGCCGCGACCTCGGAGCGATGAACTTCGACGGCTTCGGCATCGGCGGCGCGCTGGAGAAGGAGAACCTGGGCACGATCGTCCGCTGGTGCACCGAGGAGCTGCCCGAGGACAAGCCCCGGCATCTGCTGGGCATTTCGGAACCAGACGACATCTTCACGGCGATCGAGAACGGTGCCGACACCTTCGATTGCGTCTCCCCCACCCGGGTGGCGCGCAACTCCGCGTTCTACACCCCCGACGGCCGCAAGAACCTGTCCAACCGGCGGTTTAAGTTGGACTTCGCGCCCTTGGTGGACGGCTGCGACTGCTACACCTGCGCGAGCTACACGCGCGCCTACATCCACCACCTGTACAAGGCCAACGAGATGGTCAGCCACACCCTGATTTCCATCCACAACGAGCGCTTCACCGTGAAACTGGTCGACGATGCGCGGCTGGCCATCGACAGCGGTTCCTTCTTTGATTTCAAGGCCGAGGTACTGGGCCGCTACTACGCCTGATCTGCCCGGACTGGCCCGGGACAGTGCCCCGGGAGGCAGGGGCAGGCAGGCAGGGGCGGGGCAGTTCCCGGCACGCGGAAGGCCGCCGTCGTTTCCGTGAGGACGACGGCGGCCTTCCGCGTGTGGGCGCGTGCCGGTGTCAGGCAGCCAACGCCACGTCGGACAGCTCCGTGCTCGGAGCCAGGATCTTCAGCCGGCAGTCGGACTGCCCGGGATCGGCATGGGCGGGCAGCGTTCCGGCCTCCGCGCATTCTTGCAGGCATGCCAGGACTGCCCCGTCCACGGAGGCATTTTGCAGGTCAATGGTTATCTGAAGTCCCGCGGCCAGCGAGTTCGCCCGCTTGGCGAGTGAGTAGACGGCCAAAACGTTCCGCTCGTCGACGCGCCCGCGTACCTCGATGTGCGCGGCTGAACACTCCAAGTCGACCCGGACCGTGACCTTGAGTTTGCCACTCATCGGGCCGCAGCCTTCGGCGCCGCGGAACTTCGCACTGAACCGGTGGAGGCACGGCGCCGACGACGGCCGGCCTTGCCCTCCAGGGCCCATGACTTGTGGAACCGGCTGCGCTGTTCCTGCGGTACCAGCCGGAGGAATACGGGATGGTTGAACACTTGCTGCCTGGCTTCCTGGCAGAACGGCAGCACCCGGAGCCGGCGGCGGTGCGCTTCAACGAGTGCCCGGCGGACCAATTCGCCGGCGAGGCCCAGCCCGCGGTGCCAGCGGTCTTCGTCAATCTGGAGGAGCCACATTTCGCCGTCTTGGATCTTGTACTGCAGCGACGCGGCCACTTCCCCGTCCACATAGGCGTCGAAGCGTGATGCGTCGTAGTTGTTGCGTATTACCTGCATGCCTCTCCTCACTTAGCGTCTCCAACCGGAGGTGCGGTCGGGACGCGACCGGCTCCCTGGCTGGGAACCTCAGACCCGGCGGTGCCGGACTGAACGGTAATCATGCTTACGATGTAAGCAAAGCATGCTTATTATCAATCTGCAAAGTGGCGCAGCTAAATCGCTCTACCGCAGACGCGATAGAGCACGTCGGCGGAAGCGCCGCGGCACGGTGGCCTAAGGGCTAAGTGCACGGCAGCGGAAGCGCCGCGGCAGCGAGGTGCAGACCCTGTGAGATATCAGGCCAGCTGACTGTCCAGGCGCTCAAGCAGCCAATCCAGCGAGGCTTCGAATTCCTGCTTGGCGCGGTCCTGGGAAAGCAGGCCCTGCAGTTTCTGCAGCAGCGGATAGTCGGTCAGGTCTGTTTGCCCGGGCGGCGGTGGCGTGCCCTCCTCGACCGGCCCTATATCGGCACCGAGCGCAGCCACCTCCAGCAGCAAGTGGCCAATGAGGAAACTGCTGAAGGCCCGGTAGGCCTCCACCGCCTGTTCATTGCTGAACCCCGCGCCGGTCATGGCCTTGAGGAACGATTCGACCCACTTCAGGCTGCGCAAGGGCGGCTGCACCCAGGGGGCCTCGGTGGGGCGCGTGGCAATCAGCGGGAACACCTGCGGATGCTGAACGGCAAGCCGGCGCAGTCCGTGGGCCAGCCGCAGCAGGTAGTCCTGCCACCCGTGGCGGGGTTCCACATACACTTCCGGGTCGCTGTACAGCTCGTCGACAACTATCTCCACGATGCCGTCAAGCAGATGCTCCCGCGACGGCACGTAGCGGTAGAGCGACATGGCCTCGACATCCAGCTCCGCACCGAGGCGCCGCATGCTCAATTGCCGGACCCCGTGCTGCTCGATGAACGCTGCGCCAGCCTCCAGGATTCGCTGTCGATCCAGTCGCTGCCTGTCGTGGCCGCCGTGGCCCGCTTCAGCCGCCGAAGAATGTTCGGGTTCGACCATTGACCGCTCCCTCCCTGCATTCGCGCCCCAGCCTACGCGCCGGGCTTCGCCCTGTCCTCCCGCCCGCCGGCCCGAGCCCCCTCAGCGGCCGGTTAATTCGGCACCGGACGTACGTGATTTTCCGCGGTAACCCGCGGTTTTGCCGCCGTTGGCCGAAGTATGAAAAGTTTTGGGCGCCAGACGCCAAAAAATCGACGGCGGGACTCGATTCCTTAGGCCTTACATTGTAAGCTGGGGCTTCCGGGGCCCCGGACTCCGCATCACCGATGCTGACATGCCCTGCGGGCGGGATTCGTCCCTCGGCAAGATAGGAAGTAGAGCAATGGATGAGCACTTGAAACAGGTCTGGACCGCCTCGGCCGCGGTAGAAACGCTGCAGGGCGAAATGGATCAGGCTGAGACGGTTCTGGACTCTGCGATCGACGAAGCGCTCAAGGCCGGGGCTGCCCCGGAGGAGATCGGCGGAGCAGCGAACTTGTCTCCGACGGAGCTCAGTGAACGCGTCCCGGCGCTCGCCGCCGAGGATCAGCCTGCGGAAGAAGACGGCGCACCCGTGTAGGACGGTTCGCGTTTCTTCACCCGCCCGATGACGGCGGAAGTGACGGGAACGAAGAGGAATTCCACCGCTGTCTTGTAGATGAAGCCGACGGCCACGTAGTTAACGAACGTGGGAACATCGCCGATGCCGATCACCGAGGCGGCGATGGAACAAAAAATCAGCGTGTCCGCGAATTCTCCGACACCGGTCGAACCCATCAGGCGCGCCCACAGCCGGCGTTCACCCCAGCGCTCCTTCATGCGCACCAGCACCCAGGAGTTCAGCGTCTGGCCCACGAGGAAGCCCAAAAGGCTGGCCAGCACGATCAGCGGCACCGGGCCGAGCGCACCTTCAAGAGCCTCTTGTTTCATCTGCCCGAACTCGTCGTCAAAGCCGGGCAGCGCGATGATCACCCAGTAGCACAGCGAGGCGAAGACCGACAGCGCGAAGGTGGTGAGGATGGCTTTCCGCGCCACCTTGAAGCCGTAGACCTCGCTGATCACGTCGCCCAGAATGTACGCCAGCGGGAACAGGAAAAATCCGCCGTCGGTGACGATGGGACCCAGCGCAACGCCCTTGGAAGCGCCGATGTTGGACAGGATCAGGACCACTGCCATGACGGCAAGCATGATGCCGAAGTAGGGGCTGCCGATCGAGGCAAAACGCGCAGGCGCGCGGGATTGCAGTTCAGTCATGATGGTGTTCACCCTCGTAGTAGTGGTTCGCGCAACGTTTCGCACCTCCCGGTGACCTGGTGAAACGTCCGCTGTATTAGCACTAGTGGTCCGTCTGCCACCCGGACCGCCAACCATTCTCCCATGCGCGCGGGGGCTTTCCTGCACGAGCATGTTCCCCCGGCGCATTCTCCCGCACCTGCGCCGCCCGGCTGCTCCACGGCCGCCGCCGTCCTATTCTGGCTGTATGAGCGAGGTGCCCGAACCCGACGACTTCGAGGACAACAACCCGCGCCACCGGGTGACGTTCGGGTTCGCGGCCTTCGTGGTCGGATTCCTCGTGGCCGTCTCCGTGTTCGCGCTGGGCGCCCTGCTGCTCACTCTGGCCGGTGGTCCGCTTAGCTGGCACCAATTCGCCTCGGCGGCACTCCTGGCGCTGGTCGTCGGGTTGTATGCCGGCGGCGTCGGGCTGGTCATCGGTGCGCCCATCGCCTTTGTGCTGGGCATGTTGCTCCGGCCGGTGGCCAACCAATGGCTGCACGTGCTGGCGTTCTTCGCGGTCATGACGGCGGCTTCGTTCCTGATCCTGGTCTCGCTCTCCAGCGGCGACCCGCTCGGCACGCTGGAACTGGCGGCACTGATCGGGTTGGCCGCGGCGATCGGCCGGTTCAGCGTGTGGCGGATGGTGGACATCCGCTGAGCCGGCGCGAACCCAAGGGCGTCCCCCCCCTGCTCCCCTGTGCGTCCGCACGTTCGCCCGGCGGTGAGCGCCGCCGTCGTTATTAGGAGCCTGAGGGTGTGTCAGTGGAAAATAGCCGCATGTCTGTTTCCACTACCGAAACCAACCGGCCCGCCATCACGCTGACCATCGCCGGCTCCGAAGCCACCGGAGGCGCGGGAGCGCAGGCGGACCTGAAGACCTTCCAGGCTTTAGGCACCTACGGCATCACCGCCCTGACCTGCATTGTGTCCTTTAATCCCAAGGACAACTGGAACCACCGCTTCGTCCCGGTGGACGCCGGCGTCATCGCCGACCAGTTGGAGGCCATCCAAACCTGTTATGAAGGGTCGCTGAGGACGGTCAAGCTGGGCATGCTCGGCTCGCCCGCGACCATCGACACCGTCGCGGCCGCGCTGCAGAACCAGGAATGGGACAACATCGTGCTGGACCCGGTACTCATCTGCAAGGGGCAGGAACCCGGCCACGCGCTGGACACGGACCAGGCGCTCAAGGCGCAGGTGTTGCCGCTGGCCACCTTCGTCACCCCGAACCACTTCGAAGCCGAGTCCCTCTCCGGGATCACGATCAACGACGTCGAGGACCTGAAACAGGCCGCCAAAATCATCCACGAGGCCTCAGGCGCCGCGGTGCTGGCCAAGGGCGGCGTGCGCCTGGCCGGCCCGGACGCGGTGGACGTCTTCTACGACGGCGAGACGCTCGAAGTGCTGTCCGCGCCGAAGGTCGGCGAAGTGGCCGTCTCCGGGGCCGGCTGCTCGCTGGCCGCCGCGGTGACGGCCGAACTGGCCAAGGGCGCCACCCCGCTGCAGGCGGCCAAAACGGCGAAGGACTTCGTCACCGAGGGCATCAAGGCCCGGGTTTCCTCCAACGCCCCGTTCGACGCCCTCTGGCAGGGCGGCGCCGCGCTGTCCTGACCTGCGCCCCCGGCGCGCGCCCGCTTCCGGGCCAGGTGGCCTTCTTAAACGCCGACGGCGGTGCCCTCCCCGGGAAGCTCGCAAGCCTCCGGTGGGTGGGCACCGCCGTCGTCAGCGGTTGACGGGATCAGACCGTCTGGACGGCGATCTCCGCGTCCAGGCGGGGCAGCCGCGGGAACCAGGGGTTCTCGCCCGGGGTGCCGACGTTGACCACCATGAACGTGCGGTGGGAGGTACCGGCGTTGAAGTCCTCGTCGATGCCGGCGGCGTCGAACGCGCCCATCGGGCCGGCGTGCAGGCCCACGGCGCGGACGGCCATGATGAAGTAGCCGGCCTGCAGCCACGCGTTGTTCTTGGCGACCTCTGCACGCATTTCGGCGTTGTCGTCGAACATTGCCTTGCGCTCGGGAGCGTGCGGGAAGAACGTCTCAAAGTGCTCGTGCCAGTCGGCGTCGTAGCTGAGCACGGCGACCATCGGAGCCGTCAGCGTCTTGGCGCGGTTGCCTTCCGCCATGCGGGCGCCCAGCTTTTCGCGGGCCTCGGCGGAGCGGACCCAGGTGATGCGCAGCGGCTGGTTGTTCATCATGGTCGGGCCCATCTTGGCCAGCTCATAGATGGCTGCGAGCTGCTCGTCCGAGACCGGCTCGGTGGAGAAGGTGTTCGCGGTGCGGGCTTCCAGGAACAGCTGGTTCGCGGCCTCGCGGTCCACGGACAGTTCGTTCTCCAGGCTGACGTCAACGGTTTCGACGCTCATGTGACTCCTTAGTTGAGGGATGGGTCTACAGGGTTGAACACCGCCTCTCCACGCCGGAATTTCCTGCCGGCCTGTGAGGTTCGTTACGCCCCGGTCCTCTGAGCCGCGGCACGGCGATGCGGACACGCCTGAATGGGGGCCGCCCGCGGGAGGGCCGCCCGCGGGAGGGCCGCCCGCGGGAGTGCATGCCCCGTTCCGTGCGGCCTTTGCATAGGCAAGAGCCCAGCCCGCCACTAGGGTGGAGCGAAACAGGAAGGCGGCATCCGTTGGTTAAGACCATGCAGGCCATGACCTACTCCCGTTACGGCGGACCGGAGGTTTTGGAGCAGTCAGAGGTTCCGCGGCCGAAGGTGGCACCGGGTTCCGTCCTCATCCGGGTCAAGGCAGCCAGCGTGAACCCGGTGGACTGGAAGGTGATGTCCGGCGGACTGGACTCGATGCTGGACGTGCACTTTCCGGTGATCCCGGGCTGGGACGTGGCCGGAGTCGTCGAGGAGGTGGGACCGGATACCCCCGAATTCACGCCCGGCGACGAAGTCTATGCCTACGGCCGCCGCGACACCGTCAGCGGCGGAACCTACGCGGAGCTCGTGGCGCTGCCGGTATCAATGGTGGCGCGCAAGCCGGAATCGCTGGGCTGGGAGCAGGCCGCCGGCCTGCCGCTTGCAGGGATGGTGGCACAACGGACCCTGGACGCCATGGCCCCCGCAACCGGCGAGACGCTCCTGATCCACAACGGTTCCGGCGGCGTCGGTCGGATTGCGATCCAGCTCGCCGTCGAGCGCGGCCTCCGGGTCATCGCCACCGCCTCGAAGCAACACCACCAACGGCTGCGGGACCTGGGGGCCGAGCCAGTGGAATACGGCGACGGGCTGGTGCACCGCGTGCGCGGGCTCGCCCCGCAGGGCGCGGACGCCGTCGCGGACTTCGTGGGAGGCGTCCTGGAGGAAACCTTGGCCGTGCTGCGCAACGGCGGACGGCACGCGTCGATCGCCGATCCGACCGAAGCCAAACGTGGCGGCCACTATATCTGGGTACGTCCGGACGGTGCCGAGCTCGCACGGCTGAGCGAACTGGCCGACGCCGGCAAGCTCACCGTGGACATCGACCGCACGTTTTCAATGGACCAGGCCGCGGACGCGATGCGCTACAGCCAGGAAGGCCACGCCTCCGGCAAGATCGTGCTGACACCGTTCGCGGGACACGCCGGCTAAGGCAAGGCCGGCTCAGGCAAGGCCGGATAAGGGGTCACGCCGCAGAAGGCAGCGCGGCCGCGACGCGACGGACGCATGGACCCTCACTGCCACGGGCCCGCCCCAGCGGTTAAGCTGCGGGCGGGCCCGTCGGCGCTGTCAGCCCTTCGGTGACGCCTGTCCCTTGGGCGCCAGCTCGGCCAGCAGTTCCTTGAGCCGCGCGTCGGTCAGGTACGTCATGCCGGTGAGGACGTCGGTGATCCGGCGTCGGTCCTCGGGCCGGAACCGCGTGCTGTCCAGCATGTCGGAGACCCACAGCCCGTCCATCGCCAGCCTGACGATGATCCCGATGATGCCAACGGGCTCGCGCGGGTCAAGATCCTGCCGGTCCAGCCGCTGGTTCAGGTAGACCAACGATTCGGCCAGGTTCGGTTGCCGTATCGCCGTGGACAGCAATGCCGTCTGGTTGCGGTCGTTGTTGGCCTGGGCGTCGGAAAACGCCGCGATGTAGGCGCGCTCCTCGGCGCCCAGCGGCTCCGGATCGGCGTCGGCACGCTCGCCCAGCTCGTGAACCAATTCCATGATGATCGCTTCGACGTCGCGCTCGACCTCGTCGATCGGCGCCCCAGGTTCGAACATGTTGCCCTCCCGTAGTTCCCGGCGGGTTTGCCGCCTTGGCCAGTCTATCCACCCCGGCGCGGCACTGCCGCCCCTCGGTTTGGTCCGCCGCTCCTGCCCGCTCCGCCCACATCGTAGTCAACTATTACGACGCCGGAGCCCGTCTTACGTGCCGCGCGTCACCCCCTCTCCCGCCATGGATAGTCTGTACAGGCAACTAATCGAAACCCGCGGGGAAGGAGCAGCGTGGCCACCACCAGCGCCACCCGGCCGCGGGGCGATGCGGCATGGATCGTCGTCGTTCTTGCCGGCGTAACAGCCGCGATGCACATCTGGAAGCTGCCTTCCGCCATTCCCGTCATCCAGGACGAGCTCGGCATGTCCCTGGTGCAGGCCGGAGTGCTGCTGGGGGTGGTGCAGGTGGCCGGCATGGTGGGCGGCCTGGCGGTTTCCCTGCTGGCGGAGATGATCGGCGCGCGCCGGTGCCTGCTCGCCGGCCTCTGGCTGCTCATCCTCGGATCGGTCATCGGGGGCTTCGCCGACTCGGCCGCCCTGCTGATGGCCTGCCGCGCCCTCGAAGGCGCGGGCTTCCTGCTGACCACGGTGGTGGCGCCGGGACTGATCCGGGCGAACACTCCCGGCGTCCGGGTCAACCTGGCGGTGGGCTTCTGGAGCGCGTACCAAGGCTTCGCGACCTTCGCCGGACTGGTGGCCAGCGCGCTCATCCTGCAGGCCACCAGTTGGCACACGTGGTGGTGGATCATGGCCGCCCTGACGCTCATACCGATCCCGCTGGTGCTGAAGTTCGTGCCGCAGGACCCGGCGCGCGGCCGTTCCGGCCTGCCTGCGGCCACCCGTCGCATCGGCCGCACCGTCCGGTCCGCCAAGCCGTGGATCGCCGGCGTGGTGTTTGCCTGCTACACCGTCCAGTGGATGGCCGTGGTCGGCTTCCTGCCCACCATCTACGAGCAGAACGGGGTCACCGGCATCTGGCCGGGCATCCTGTCCGCGGTGGTGGGCGGCCTCAACGCGGTGGGGGCCATCGGCACCGCTCCCCTGCTGCAGCGCGGCGTCCCTCCCCGCCTGCTGATCATCCCCACCTTCATCCTGATGGGCACGACGACGGTGCTCACCTTCGGCATCGACTGGACCGTGGCGCCGGGCGGCATGGCCATCCAGTTCGCCTGCGTGGCGCTGTTTTCCATGGTGGGAGCGGTGATCCCGTCCACCCTCACCCGCATGGCCGTGGACCTGGCGCCGGCGGACGGGTCGCCCCCGGCCGCCATGGGATTGATGCAGCAGATCTTCAACGTCGGCAACTTCACCGGCCCGGCCATCGTCGCCTGGCTGGCCACGGTCACCGGCGGCTGGCAGTCCACCTGGTGGATGACCTGCACGTTCGCGGCCCTTGGCATCGGCCTGAGCCTGTACTTGAGCGAGAAACGCCTGGGGCTCAGCTTCGCCCACCGGTAGAGGGTGCCGGAGTGCTGAGGCTTCGCTCCCAGGTATCGGACTATCTGCCCATCTTTGGCGACCGGTAAAGCGCGCTGACTAGGCAAAACGCCAGGAGCCGCCGCCTATACGTGGGAGCGAAAAGCACCGCCCCCGGCCACTCCCCGCGAAGCTCGGCCGCACCGCCGTCGGACTCTTGCCCTCGCCCCGGCCGAGGAGGAAGCTGGAATCACGGCAAGCGGCCATCCCCTATTTCCCTAGGAGTGATCAGCCATGACCGATGCGGCCCAGTCCCCGGACCAGCCCCTGACCAACCGCCAGGGCCACAAGGTCTACGACAACCAGAACACGCGAACCGTCGGCGCCCGCGGCCCGGCGACCCTGGAGAACTACCAGTTCCTGGAGAAGATGAGCCACTTCGACCGCGAGCGCGTGCCCGAACGCGTGGTGCATGCGCGCGGCATCACGGCCTTCGGCTACTTCGAGGCCTACGGCAAGTGGGGGGACGAACCGATCTCCAAGTTCACTCGCGCCAAGCTGTTCCAGGAAGCGGGCAAGCGCACCGACCTGGCCATCCGCTTTTCCACCGTGGCCGGCGGCCGTGATTCGTCGGAGGTGGCCCGCGACCCGCGCGGGTTTGCCGTGAAGTTCTATACCGAGGACGGCAACTGGGACATGGTGGGCAACAACCTGGGCGTGTTCTTCATCCGCGACGCGATCAAGTTCCCCGACTTCATCCACTCGCAGAAGCCGGATCCGGTGAACTTCGAGGCGTCGGTGCCGAACCGGGCGATGGACTTCTTCAGCCAGTCCCCCGAATCCATGCACATGGTCATGCTGGTCTTCAGCCCCCGCGGGATCCCTGCGGACTACCGGCACATGCAGGGCTTCGGCGTGAACACCTACAAGTGGGTCAACGCTGCCGGCGAGACGGTGCTGGTGAAGTACCACTGGATGCCCAAGCAGGGCGTGAAGTCGCTGACAGCCGAGGACGCCGCCAACGTGCAGGCTCAGACCCTCGGCTCACACACCAAGGACCTGTACGACGCCATCGAAGCCGGCAACTACCCCGAGTGGGAGCTGGTGGTGCAGATGATGTCCGACGACGAGCATCCCGAACTCGACTTCGACCCGCTGGACGATACCAAGGTATGGCCCGAGGAACAGTTCCCTCCCCAGCCGGTCGGCCGGATGGTGCTGGACCGCACCGCCCAGAACTTCTTCGCCGAGAGCGAGCAGATCGCGTTCGGCACCGGCGTGCTGGTGGACGGCCTGGACTTCTCCGACGACAAGATGCTGGTGGGCCGCACGTTCTCCTACAGCGACACCCAGCGGCACCGGGTTGGCCCGAACTACCTGCAGCTGCCGGTCAACAGCCCGAAGGTGCCGGTAGCCACCAACCAGCGGGACGGCCAGTTGACGCACTTTGTGGACACGGCGCCGGGCCAGAACCCGCACGTGAACTACGAGCCCACCATCACCGGCGGACTTCAGGAGGCGGAGAAGGATTCCGGCTACCACCACGCCATCGGGCCGGAGATCAGCGGCCGGCTGACCCGGGAACGGATCGAGCGGACCAACGACTACCTGCAGGCCGGCCAGCGGTTCTACCTGCAAGAGGCCTGGGAGCGCGAGGACCTGATCACCAATCTGACCAACGCCTTGTCCCAGTGCGACAGGCCCGTTCAGGAGCGCATGCTCTGGCACCTCTACATGATCGCGGACGAGCTCGGCGCGGGCGTGGGCGGCGGCATCGGCATCTCGCTGGACGAGGTGAAGGACCTTGGGCCATTGGCCAGCCAGAATCTCTCCGAAGCGGAGCAGCAGTGGATGGCCAACCTCGGCAAGAACGGGCCGCGGGACGTCTCCGGGCTAACCATGACGCACTGCGTGCCCAACGAACGCGTCAAAATGGAGCGCTAGCCTTCACCCTGCAACTTACAGCTTCAAGCGCCTGCTGACCTGCGGCGATGCGTGAGGCAACGCTGAATCCTGCGCAGATTCCGGCGGCCAGCCGCCGCACCGGCCCTCGCCAAGCCGTGGTATCCGCGGTAGCGTCTGTGCATGCGAGTCGCGGTGGTCGGAGCCAGCGGAAACGTCGGTACAGCAGTGCTGCGCCGGCTGCAGAAGGCGCGGGGCGAACGTGCTGACGACGTGGAAATCGTAGGCATTGCGCGGCGCGTGCCCGATGCCACGACGGAACCTTACGACGGCGTCACGTGGGTTTCAGTGGACATCGCCTCCCGTGATGCACAGGAAAGGCTCGCCCAGGCTTTCAAGGGATGCGACGCCGTCGTCCATCTCGCGTGGCTGCTGCAGCCGAACCACGATGAATGGCAGTTGCGCCGGGTGAACGTGGACGGCACCTCGAACATGCTTGCCGCTGCCACCAACGCCGGCGTCGGGCAAGTGGTCTGCGCATCGTCGCTCGGCGCGTACAGCCCGGGTCCGAAGCACTCCCGGGTCCGCGAGGATTGGCCGGCCAGAGGCATCGCCAGCTCGCACTACAGCCGGTTCAAGGGCCAGCAGGAAGCGCTGTTGGACCAGTTCGCCGACGACCACCCGGAAATTAAGGTGGCACGGCTGCGGCCCGGCCTGATATTCCAGGCCGAGGCCGGCAGCCAGATCGGCCGCTACTTTGTGGGCCGGTGGATCCCCAAGTTCTTTATTAATCGGCTGCGGCTGCCGCTGTTCCCGTTTCCCGAGGAGTTTATCTTCCAGGCATTGCATGCCAATGACGTGGCGGACGCGTATTGGCGGGTGCTGGACCAGGGCGCGAGGGGCGCCTTCAACGTCGCGGCCGAGCCGGTGGTAACGCCCGGCCTCGTCGCCTCCCTGTTCGGCGCCCGGCGCTGGCTGCCCGTTCCCGTGCCGCTGGTGCGACAGTTGGTCGGCGCTGCGTGGTCCGTCCGGCTGTTGGCCAGCGACCCCGGCTGGGTGGACATGGCCCGCTACGCTCCGGTCATGGACACCAGCCGGGCCAGGGATGAACTCGGCTGGGTGCCGCAGGTGGATTCGTTGGCGGCGATCCGTGAAGTCCTGGCGGGAATGGCCAGGGCCGGAGGGGTTACGGAATCCCCCGCGATGCGCCCGCGCAGCCGCTGGACCCGTGCGAAGCCGAGGACCGACGCGTAGTGTGGCCCCATGGGCATGCCGCGCGATGAGCGCCATTGCCCGGGCTGATCCCACAGGACGACCCGCTCGAGAAGGAGGACCTGATGAATCCGAACGAGAATCCGCGCCCGGAACACCCGGACGACCTGGATGACGAAAATCTGAGCCAGCCCGCCGGCGCAGGCGGCACCAACGACGACGACGACAAGGAAGCCGACGAGGCCCACATCCCGGTCCACGGCGATGAGAAGCTCGCCGACGACTTGGTCAAGAAAGCGTACGGAGAGGACCCACCCAACGCGCCTTTCCCCGGCTGACTTGGCAACGCCCACCAACGGTCTACCTAGCACCGCCCACCAACCGTCTACTGACAGGAGCACGCTGTGAAAGGGAAACTCACATTCGGCACCGGCATAGCCCTCGGATTCGTCCTCGGCTCGAAATCCGGAAGGTCCGCCTACGATTCGCTGAAGGCCAAGGCCCAGGAGTTCTGGCAGAATCCGGCGGTCCAGGAAAAAGTCCACGAAGCCACCGGCATGGTCAAGGAGAAGGCCCCGGGAGTCGCTGACCGTGTCACCGAAGCGGCCAAGAAGGCCGGGTCTGTGGCGTCCGCCAAGCTGCCCGGCAACCACGGAGCAGGGAAGGACGGCGGCGGCACCACTGCCACCACTGGCCCGACGACCACCCTCGGCGACACCGTCTCGGATCCGGCGCACAGCGACGAACTCGGGCAGAGCTGGACGGGCGAGGGAGGCGCCATGCCGGGCGGACCCGCCACCAGTAACAGGGACGACGACCTGCGCCCGCCTGGAGTGTGACCTGCCCGGGATATCGGCAAGCGAGTTTCTCCCCGGGCTTGGCTTGCAGCAACGGCAGAAGGAAGGACTGGCATGACCGAGAACGACAACGGCCAGGTCAAGGGTCCGCGGGACCAGTCGGGCACCGGGGCAGATCCGTCGGCGCCTGACATTCAAGAGGAGGCGGCTGATTCGGCCCCCGAGCCCGAGGGCAAGGAGGGCATGAACATCGCGCCCGGACCGGCTGAAGAGAAGGACCGGGAAACCCCGGACGACCGCGGGCTCACGACCGACACCAGCCCGAGCGACTGATCCGCCGCGGGCATGGCAGCGGCCGCAGAGATCCCGGCCGCTGCCATGCCCGTTTCGTTCGTGGATCAATCCGCCTTGACCACCGGCAGGTCGCTCCACTCGGTGGTGTAGCGCGGCGAGGAGAACTCGCGTTTCATTGACCACGCCGCCGGGGCGGCCAGCCCGCCCTGACCGAGACCGATCGCGGCTTCGCCGAACTTGGAACGCACGGCGCCCAACAGGTCGCCGATGTGCCGCTGTTCCAAATCGCTGACGAAGGGGTCGAAGGTCTGCTGCCCGGCCGCGGGTTCCAGCCCCGACAACAGCACCGCGGCCCGGACATAGTGGGCGCCGGGTACCAGGCAACCGCGCATGGCAGCCACGGCAGCCTTGGTCAGCTGGATTGGGTCCTGGGTAGGCGTCGACAAGTTGACGCTGGCCGCGGGAAACGCTCCCTCGCCACCGGCGAACCTGCTGGTCCCCGCCGTCACCGTCAGCACCGAGGCACGCAGTCCCTCGGCTGCCATCCGGGCCGCCCCGCGCTGGGCGTAAACCGCCATCACCTGGTCCATCTCCTCGAGCGTGGTCACCGGCGTGGAGAAACTCCGCGAGAACATGATCTGCTGCTTGTCGGCCCGCTCCTCCGTGTGCGGGATGCAGGGCGTCCCGTTCAGTTCCAGCACGGTTCGCTGCAGCACCACGGAGAATTTCTTGCGGATCGCCTGCGGGTCCGCGGCCTTCAGGTCTGCGATCGACTCGATCCCGAGGGCGTTCAGCCGTTTCCCGGTCCGTCCGCCCACGCCCCATAGCCCGGTGACCGGCACGCGCGACTGGATCCATGCGATGTCGGAAGCGGGCATCGAGCCCAGCGAGCACACCCCGGCCATCTGCGGATTCCGCTTGGCAACGTGGTTGGCAAACTTCGCCAGCGTCTTGGTCTGGGCCACGCCAACGCTGACCGGCACGCCCACCTGCCGGATCACGGCGGCCCGGATCCGGCCGGCAGTTTCCAGCAACTGGGTTTCATCGCCGGGCAGGCCCAGGAAAGACTCGTCGATCGAATAGACCTCCTGCCAGGTCCCGAACCGGCCGAGCACTTCCATCACCCGGGCGCTCAGGTCTCCGTACAGCTCGTAGTTGCTGGAGCGCGCGACCAGCCCCCACGCCTTGGCCCGCGGCGCCACCTGGAACCACGGCGTCCCGGTTTTCAGCCCCAGCTGTTTGGCTTCCTCGGAGCGCGCCACCACGCAGCCGTCATTGTTGGAGAGCACGACGACGGGGCGCCCCTCGAGGGACGGATCGAAGACCCGCTCGCAGGAGACGTAGAAATTGTTGACATCCACCAGCGCGATTCGTTCGCCGGGCCGGGATTCGGGCGGTTGGCCGAAGGTTGTGTTGCCGGACCCTGACGGCTGGCCGGAGGCCGCGGCGCCGGACCCCGATACGGGGCCGCTAGACATGGTGCAGGCAACGGGTGGCGACGCCCCAGATGCTCAGGTCCGCGAGTTCGCCCACCTCGGTGGGGACACCGCCGTCGTCCGCCTGCAAGCGCACGCCGTCCGCGGTGAGATGCAGGCGCCGGACCACCAATTCCCCGTCCAGCACCGCGATCACCACCGAACCGTCGCGCGGGGTCAGCGAGCGGTCCACGATCAGCTCATCGCCGTCGCTGATCCCGGCGGCGGCCATCGAGTTCCCGGCCACCCGCATCACAAAGGTACTGGTGCGGTCGCGGATCAAGTGCCGGTTCAGGTCGATGCCGCCGTGGAAGTAGTCCCGCGCCGGTGACGGGAAACCGCGCGCATCCTCGGGCGTTCCGGTGCCCATTTCCGGGCCGGCCGACGCATCCGACGGCTGCTCCAAACCGAACATCCCGGACCCCCGTCTTCGAACAAAGCTTCGAAGACAACACTAGCACCGGCCCTCACCCGGGCCCATGCACCGGCAGTCCAGCAGTCCGGCCGCCCTATTGGATCCGACGATTCGGGCACAACAAATTCGCCCGAAATGAACGCCCCGCGCCACAACCCCAGGCAAGAGTGAGCCGACTTCACTCAAGTTTGCGGAACTTCTGGAATAATCTTCACCCGAAGGCGTTAACATGAGTCGAAGGCACTCACGTTCCACAGGAGGATCATTCATGCCACTGTTCTTCGGACCAGCTTCCGGCAACGGTTCATTCGACGAGTTCCTAGCCCGCTACCTGCAGGGCCAGCGGGCTGCCCAGTCGCGCACCGTTGACCTCACCCGCCTGCTCAGCCGCCGCACCCATGAAGTGCTGGCACAGGCGGCCCGGTTTGCCGCGGGCCTCGGCCACATCGAGGTGGACGCCCTGCACATTTTGCACGTCATGGCCCGTCAGGAGCCGGCCGCCAGCCAGATCAAGCTGACCGGCGCCGACCCGCAGGCCATCGCGCGCTCCGCCGAGCAGGGCCTGCCGGAAAAGACCGCCCCGACCCGCGAAACGCCGTCGCTGACGCCGTCCGCGCAGCGTGCCCTGCTGGACGCGCACCAGGTGGCCCGCGCGTTCGGTTCCACGTACATCGACCCCGAGCACCTGTTCGCGGCTTTCGTCCTGAACCAGGAGACCCCCGCCGGCCAGATCCTGGCCGGCTCGGGCGTGACCCCGATGGCGCTGCAGCAGGCGGCGGAGAAAGCTGCGGCGCAGGCCGGCGGCCCCAACACAACCGCCGGCCCGCAGCCGGGCGCGAACCCTCAGGCAGAAACGCCGATGCTGGACCAGTTCGGCACCGATCTGACCGCCCAGGCCCGGGAGGACCGGCTGGACCCGGTGATTGGCCGCGCCGACGAGATCGCCCAGACCATCGAAATCCTCGCGCGCCGGACCAAGAACAACCCGGTCTTGATCGGCGAGGCCGGCGTGGGCAAGACCGCCATCGCCGAAGGCCTCGCGCAGGCCATCGTGGCCGGCGACGTCCCGGAGCAACTGCGCGGCAAGCGTGTGGTCTCGCTGGATTTGCCGGGCATGCTGGCCGGCACCCGCTACCGCGGCGATTTCGAGGAACGCCTGACCAAAACCCTGGACGAGATCAGCGCCGCCGGCAGCGAGCTGATCGTGTTCATCGACGAACTGCACACCGTGGTCGGTGCCGGCGGCGGCGGCGAGGGCGGCATGGACGCCGGCAACATCCTCAAGCCCCGGCTGGCCCGCGGTGAACTGCACCTGGTCGGCGCCACCACGCTGGGCGAGTACCGCAAGGTGGAGAAGGACCCCGCCCTGGAGCGGCGCTTCCAGCCGGTCATGGTCGGCGAGCCCTCGATCGAAGACGCCGTGCAGATCCTGTCCGGGCTGAAGGACCGCTACGAGGAACACCACCAGGTGGCCTACACCGACGAAGCGATCCGCGCCGCCGTCGAGATGTCCTCCCGCTACATCACCGACCGGTTCCTGCCGGACAAGGCGATCGACCTGATCGACCAGGCCGGAGCGCGGCTAAGCCTGCGGCGCGGCCCGCGCGTTGACGTGGAGGCTTTGCGCGGCCGGCTGGCAGAGCTGGAATCGGCCAAGAACGGCGCCGTCGCCGAGGAACGCTACGAGAACGCTTCAAAGCTGCGCGACGAGATCGAAGAGCTGCAGGCCAGGCTGGCAGCCGCCTCCGCCAACCAGCCAACCTCCGGTGCCGACGAGGACCACGACGGCGGGGCCCGCCCCGGCGTCGCGCCCTCCGATGTGGTGGGCGAGGCCGAGATTGCCGAGATCATCTCCCGCGCCACCGGCATTCCGGCCGCCCGGCTGACGGAGGGCGACCGGCAGCGGCTGGCCCGGCTGGAGGAGGACCTGCACGCCCGGGTAATAGGCCAGGACGATGCGGTGACCGCTATCGCCAAGTCGGTGCGGCGCAACCGCACCGGCATGGGGGACGAGGGCAGGCCCGTCGGCAGCTTCCTGTTCCTGGGTCCCACCGGTGTGGGCAAGACCGAGCTGGCCAAGGCGCTGGCGGAGTCGCTGTTCGGCGACGAGGACGCCATGATCCGCTTCGATATGAGTGAATACGGCGAGCGCCACACCGTCTCGCGGCTGGTCGGCGCACCTCCGGGCTACGTGGGCTACGGCGAGGCCGGCCAGCTGACCGAGCGCGTCCGCCGGCACCCCTACTCGGTGGTGCTGCTGGACGAGGTGGAGAAGGCCCATCCGGACGTGTTCAACCTGCTGCTGCAGGTCCTCGACGACGGACGCCTCACCGACGGGCAGGGCCGCACCGTGGACTTCCGCAATACGGTGGTGATCATGACCTCCAACCTCGGGTCGGAGTTCCTGGCCAGCAAGGGCGGAGCGCTGGGCTTCACCGCCAACAACGGAGTGGACGGCTTCGGGAGCGAGCAGGATCTGCGCGCCCGGGTGATGGGCCGGCTGCGCGAAACCATGCGGCCGGAGTTCCTGAACCGGATCGACGAAATCGTGCTGTTCCGCAAGCTGGAGCAGGAGCAGCTGCGTTCCATCGTGCGGCTGCAGTTGCGCAAGACCGAAGCCCGGCTGGCGGCCCAAGGCATCGCGCTGGAGGTTGGCGAGGACGCCGTGAAGTGGATCGCCGATGCCGGCTACGAGCCCGAATACGGCGCCCGGCCGCTGCGCCGGGTGATCCAGCGAGAGCTGGATGACCGTATCGCGGACCTGCTGGTGGCCGAGGCCGTTGCCGAGGGCGGGCGGATCCGCGTCGCCGCCGGCGACGATGGGCTGCGGGTCGCAGCGGCCAGCATGGCCGCGGCGGCATAGCGGCGGCGACCGCACGACGGGGGCAACCGACCGCGACAGAGCGACGGCGGGGCACTCCAACGGATGGGGCGTCCCGCCACCGCTGCCTCCGGCTCACGCCAGCGACAGTGCGTAGGACAAAACGAACCCCGCGGCCGTGCTCATGGCGACCGCCGGGCCACCGTGTTCGTAGGCCTCGGGCATGAGGGTGTCGGCCAACGAGGCAATCACTGCCCCGGCCGCGAAGGCCAGCGGCAACGAGATGGATTCCGGGTCGCTGCCGGACAACGGGCCCGCACCAATGATGACGGCGATGACCAGCAGGGCTCCGCAGGCGCTCCAGAGCCCGATAATCGCGAGCGCCGACTTGCCCTGGCTGCGCATGGAAGCGGCTCCCACCAGCGCCTCGGGCAGGTTGGAGACGAAGATCGCAGCGAGCAGGGCCAACCCGCCGGTTCCCTCGCCCAAGGCCACACCCATCGCAAGGTTCTCCGGCACGCCGTCGAGCGTGACCGCGGCCAGCAGAGCCAGTCCGGCAGTGCCCCGGGTGGTCTCAGCCGTAGGAGCATGCTCCGCGGCAGCCGCATTGGTATCCAGCTTGGCACTGCCTTGGTACTCGTCCGCCGGCGTGGAACGGGACGACGGCTGCGCCCAGCGGTCCAGCAGCGCGCTCAGCGCCGTGAATACCGCAGCCCCAACACCCAGGCCGATCACCGCCCGCCAGATGCCGCCGCGCTCGTAGGAGTCTTCAAACAGTTCAAATGCCAGCGCCGTAATCAGCGCACCGGCCGCGAAAGACAGAAGGATCGCCAGCACACGCTTGGGCAGCTCGAACTTCACACCGATGAACGCGCCCAGCACCAAGGCGCTGGAAGCCACGACGCCGAATAGCACCGGCATTCCCATCCCGCCAGTATAGGAAAACGGCGGCAGCCGCGGAACATTGGCGGGGCACCGGCGGCTCCCCGGCCTCGGATCAGGGTTCCCCGGCATTAGCCGCTACGGCTTTCCCGCGACCCATGGTTCAGGGCGAGGGCGCTTCCGCCCTCTCCGTTGATTCTTCCCCGGGCCCGGGGCCGTGCAGGGACGCTGCCAGGCCGCCGATAATGAGGTCGAGGCCGAAATCGAACTCGTCGCTGAATTCGTATCCGGGCTGCAGCACATGCTCCACGGCCAGCTCCCGCAGGTGTGGATAGTCCTGGGCGGTGAACATCTCCACCATCGGCCCGGCGACTTCCGCCAAGCTGTCCGGGCCGTCGAAAGGCAAGGACGCTTCCTGAAGAGCCGTCCCGTAAACGTATGCATCCAACAGCGCATAGGCGTGGGCCGCCAGCGGCAGCGAGAATCCGGCGGCACGAAGGGCGCCCAGGGTTGCATCGTGGTGGCGCAGGTTTGCCGGTCCGGGCGTCGTGCGCGATTCCATCAAGGCGATGGCCCACGGATGGCGTCGCAGCACGTCGCGGGCCGAGGCTGCACGCCGCTTCAACTCCGCCTGCCATTCTTCCCCGGGCACCGGCAGTTCTATCTCTTCGAAGACGGCATCGACGATGCCGTCGAGGATCTCGTCCTTGTTGCGGACGTGGTGGTAGAGCGACATGGGTTTGGCGTCCAGCGCGTCGGCCAGTGAGCGAATGGTGAGGCGGGCCAGCCCGCCGCCGTCGGCGATCTCGATGGCGGCACGGAGCACGCGCTCCCTGCTGAGCGGAACGCGTTCTGCGGGGGCGCTGCCTGGTTTTTTGATCATTGTTCCCGCGACTATAGCATTCCCGTACTTTGTACGGTACCTTCGTACTTTGTACGGCAATACTTGGGCTCCACGTCATCCACATCCTCGAGAAGGAAGTCCCATGGAACCATCAGATTCCCCGTCGGCGGCCAACACGGAGCCGCTGCGTGACAGCGCCTCCCCCGCCCCGGCAAAACCCACCATGCGCGCAATTGTGCAGACCCGGTACGGAATTACCGATGCCTTGCACCCGGCCGATATCGCAGTACCGGAGGTCGGCGAAAGCCAAGTCCTCATCAAGGTCCGCGCCGCCGGCCTGGACCGCGGCACGTGGCACATGGCCACCGGCCTGCCGTATCCGGTCCGCGCTGTGTCCGGGTGGAAGTCCCCTAAGAATCCGATCCCCGGGCTTGACGTCGCGGGAACGGTAGCGGCCGTAGGCAGTGCCGTCACGAAATTCTCGATCGGGGACGAGGTCTTCGGTTTCGGCAAAGGCTCCTTCGCGGAATTTGCGGTGGCAGCGGAGTCGTTGCTGGCCCCCAAGCCCGCAGAACTCACTTTTGAGCAGGCCGCGGCCCTTCCCGTCTCCGGCGTGACAGCACTGCAGGCGCTGCGGGACATCGGCCGTGTCCAGGCTGGGCACCGGGTACTCATCACCGGAGCCTCCGGCGGCGTCGGCACCTACGCCGTGCAGATAGCCACGGCCCTGGGCGCGACGGTGACCGGCGTGTGCAGCGCCGCCAAGGCGGAGCTGGTGCGAAGCCTCGGCGCTGAGACCGTCATCGACTACGCCCGCGAAGACTTTGCGGCAGGAGGACACCGGTACGACGTGATCGTGGATATAGCCGGGAACCCGTCCCTGTCGCGCGTGCGCCGGGCCCTCGCCCCTGCCGGCACGGCGGTTATTGTCGGCGGCGAACACGGCGACCGCTGGACCGGCGGCCTGTTCAGGCCGCTGGGCGGAATGTTCCTGTCCCTGTTCAACCGGCAGCGTGTTGTCATGTTCATGGCGCGCCAGACCTCCTCCGATCTCGAACGGCTGAGTGAGCTGACCGTCTCGGGGCAGCTGAAACCAGTGCTCGACCACACCTATCCGCTGGAGCAGATGCCGGAAGCACTGCGCCGCCTGGAGGCCGGCGAGGTGCGGGGCAAGGTGGTCATCACGTTGTAGCCGGAGCATCAGGGCGCTAGCTGGCCAAGGATCCGGGGCCGGCCGGCCCCGGATCCCAGGGACCTGCGCGCTTAAGGGGAGCCGACACACAACGCCAAATAGTGGTGCTCCGCGTGGCCGGGTCGCAGACTGGGAGCGTCACCAGTTCAGGCAGACCGCGAAGGAGCCACGGCCATGCTCAAGACCCATCTGCGTCTCAAACCCGTCCTCGAGATTCTGGCGGCCGCAGCCGCGACCGGCACCCGGCCGGACGCCAGGGAAGTCATCAGCGAGGCGCTGCGGCGCGTGCCGCCGACCGCGCACGCGCAGGAGTTGCTCAGCGGCGGCGTGCCCCGCGGATTCAAAAACCTGACGACGGCGACCGCCCGGCTGGTGAAAGCCGGCTGGATGTCCAAGGGCCGCGGCGGGTGGGCCATCACCGAGGACGGGCTGCTGGCCGTCACCGCGTTTCCCGACGCGGCGGACCTGGCCACGGCCCTCGCCGCGGGGACCCCGCTGCCGGAACCGTCGCCGCCGGCAGCGGAGCCCACGCTTCCCGCCGGACAGCCTGCGGGAGTCGCCGTAGTTGGCGACTTTGGCGTGCTGCTCGGCGCCGAACGCGATTGGGAACCGGCCGACGGGGCGGTGCAAATGCTCTTCGATGCCTCCGACGGCCTGTGGAAGCTGGACGCCGAGCTGCCCGCCGGCCGGTATGCCTTCAAGTTCGCGCTGAACGGCTCGTGGGAGGAAAACTACGGGGCGTATGGCCTCCCGGACGGCTCCAACCACGAGTTCGAGCACGACGGCGGTGCGCTCACCATCGCGTACGACCACGCCACGCATGACCTGGCCGCGGCATCCCGGCTGGTCCGCGCCTGACGCCGTCGTAACCCGCGCCTGACCCGTCGCGAGTCGCGCCTGCCCCGCGGCCGTCGCACCGTCGTCGTGCGCCGTCGTCGTGTGCCGTCATGCGCACCGCCATGCGCGCCGTCGTTCAGGCGCTGGCGGCCAGCTCCTCCGCCGCCGGCACCGGGCAGGTCGCCACGGCATCGAGGATCTCTTCGGCTTCCTCCAGCCCGATGCCTTTGGACAGGGCAATCTCCGTGACGAGCGGCTTCTTGGCGTACTGCAGCATGTCCTTCTCGGCGTGGGACATCGTGCCGTTGGCGTGCAGCCGCCGGGTGAGGTCGCGGACCAATCCGGCGATCACAAAGATGTCCCCCGTGCGGAGCCGTTCCTGGTTGTCCTTGAAGCGCCGGGACCACTGCGGATCCTCTTTCTGGGAGGGGGCGCGCAGCACGTCGAACAGTGCTTCCAGCTGTCCCTCGTCGAAGACTGCCCGCAGGCCGACTTGCTCGGCTTTCTCGACCGGAACGCCGACCGTCAGGTTCGAGTTCTTGACCTCCAGCATGACGTAGCGGCATTCCGCGTCCTGCCGCAGGGGCCGGGTCCTGATGCCTTGGACAATGGCCGGACCGTGGTGTGGGTGAACAAGGGTTTGACCTTCAGCAAAATGCATTCAAGAGTCCTCTGATTCGCACGAGCGCCACACTCGACATCAGTGGACGGAGGGCCGCAGGGCCCTCGCGCCAGACGGTCGTCCCACCTCCGAACCTGCGGTGCAAAACCGGGGATTCGGTATCAGTGAGCACGCGGACCGGTTCGAGACCATGCGGATGGACCCGCCCCGAACCCGCGAGCTTGGCTGTCTCAATTATCTCACGCGTGCGGCCTATGTACCCGGGAATCCCGGCTGGTGGAGCCCCTCGCGGAGGCTTGGGCCGCCCCGCGGATGGGACACAGCGGCGGCGGGCAAGCGGTCGGGGCTACCCCTTGACTCCCCGGTGGCGCGACTGCCACGATGGCAGTCTCACATGGCGCAAAGTTGCGCACCATGCGCAACTTACTTCAGGTCCGGCTGGCGCCAGAACCTCGAAGGAGGAAGCCCACATGTCGGAGATTCTCGATTCTGGCTCCGCCCAGATCAACGGCACCGATTCATCCCGCGTCAACCCCAACCCGGCCATCACGCTTTACACCCGGCTGCGCAAGTCGCCCTACTTCTGGAAGTCGCGGGAGCACGGCGTCGCGGCGTACAGCGTTTACAACCACACGTACCACCCGCGCCACTACGGCGACCCGGTCAGCGAGTACTGGTCACTCCTGAATGACGTCACCTTGTGGGACGTCGGCGTGGAGCGGCAGCTGCAGATCAGCGGCCCGCAGGCCTTCGACTTCACCAACATGCTTACCCCGCGGGACCTGACCAAGTGCGAGGTGGGCCAGTGCAAGTACGCCTTCATCACCGCGCCCGACGGTGGCATCATCAACGACCCCATCCTGCTGCGCGTCGAGGAAAACAAGTTCTGGCTCTCGCTGGCGGACAGCGACGTGCACCTATGGGCCATGGGCCTGGCGCACGCCGGCGGCTGGGACGTCACCGTGGAAGAAGTGGATGTGGCGCCCGTCCAGATCCAGGGCCCCAAGGCCAAGGGGCTGATGTCCGACCTGTTCGGCCCGCAGATCCTGGACATGCCGTACTACTACATGCAGCACCACACCCTGAACGGCATGGACGTGGTGGTCAGCCGGACCGGCTACACCGGCGAGGTCGGCTACGAAATCTACCTCTACAACGCCACCGAAAACGCCGGCCGCCTTTGGGACACCATTTGGGAAGCAGGCCAGGCGCACGACCTGCGGGTCATCGGGCCCTGCCACATGCGCCGCATCGAGGCAGGCATGCTGGCCTACGGCTGCGACATCACCCTGAGGACCAACCCGCTGGAAGTTGGCTACGACTACAACTGGATGGTGGATCTGGACCAGGAAGCGGACTTCGTGGGCAAGGAAGCGCTCGGCCGCATCCGGGAGAAGGGCATTGACCGGCTGATGGTCGGCGTGGAGTTCGGCGGCGAACCGCTGGGCAGCTACAACGACGGCTCCATGATCGAGCCCTTCCCGGTCTCGATCGGCGACGGCTCCCCCGTGGGCGAGGTCACCAGCGCCTGCCACTCCCCGCGCCTGGAACGCAACATCGGCCTGGCCATGGTGCCGATCAACCTCAGCAGCGAAGGCACCACGCTGTCCATCCACACGCCCCAGGGAGTCCGCGAAGGCCAGGTCGTCCAAAAGCCCTTCGTCGACCCCGCCAAGTCCACGCCCAAGGACTGAAACCGTAAGGCCACAACGACGGCGGAGTCCACCTCCCAGAGGCGGGCTCCGCCGTCGTTCGAGGCTACGTCCAGGCGACGGCGCGGACCGGAGCTCCATCTGTTCCGGTCAGCTTGAGCGGGAAGAAGCCGACCCGGCAGCGGACGGGCAGCGTGGTGGCGTGCCGAATGTTTTCCACGATCAGGCCGTCGGATCCCAGCACCAGCTCATGCACCGGGAGGCTGAACGTCTCGGCAGGCTGCAGGGTGCGATCGGGATTCAGCGTGTCCACGGCCAGCACGCGCATGCCCCGGTGGCTGAGTTCATCGGCTGCCGCCCGGGACAGCACAGGGTGGTCCAAGTAGGCCTCGGTGCCGAAGTGGCGGTCCCACCCGGTAGCCACTACGACGATCGCGGGCACGTTTCCCTGCACCTGGCTGGCCAGCTGGTGCCAGCGGATTTCTTCCCCCGCGGCAAGGCGCGGAACCTGCAAAACCAGGGCTTCACCGACAAGTTCGTCGAGCGACACCTCGGAGGTGGTCCGGCCGCCTTCGATGCTGTGGCATGGAGCATCGAAGTGGGTGCCGGCATGGCTGCCCAGCTGCAGTTCGGAGACTTCCACTCCGTTCTCCCTGATGGTCAGCGCACGGGCGATCTTCACCTGCGGGTCCCCGGGAAAGACCTGCATCCCCGAGGAGACGGGATGCGTCAGGTCCACGCACCTCACGGCCCGCTCAGTCTCCCCCGGCGCTGGGCAATTCGGCGCCGGGCACCGCTCCCGGCTGTTCAGCCAGGTGGCCGGCCCGTTCGCCGGCGAAGCGTTCTCGGCTCCTGATGGACAGGGCCAGGTACAGCAGGAAACTGAGCAAGAAGGCAGGGATGGTGGCACCGACCGGGCTGGGCCACAGGTAGGTCAGCACGTAGGAGGCCGCGGCGCCGATGACCCACACCGCGATGGCCGCCCAGTTCACCCCGCCGGTGTACCAGTACCGTCCGCCTCCCTCGCTCAGGATGTCGCGGTTGTAGCTCCGGCGCTTGATGATGTAGTAGTCCACGATCATGATCGCGAACACCGGCACGAAGAACGCGCTGATCGTGACCAGGAAGTCGGTGAACTGGTTCAACAGGGCCAACCAGGTGGAACCGGCTATCGAGATGACGCCGACCACCAGGGCTGTAGGCAGGAACCGGAGCTTCCACCGGGACTGGGCGTTCACGATCGTGGTGACCATCCCGTAGACCACCATCGTGTTGGTGGCCATGACGGACATGAAGATCACAATGGCCAGCGGCGTGCCGAAGGCAGCCACAATGACGGTGGGATCGAACTCGGCGGCCGGCTCGCCTGAGAGAATCACGTAGCCAATGGCGGTGGCGCCCAGCGACATGGCCAGAACCGTGGAAACGGTGTAGCCGATGCCGGAGCCAAGGATGCCCGCGCGGCTGGATTTGGCCAGGCGGTTGAAGTCCGCGGACAGAACGGTCCAGGAAATGGCCGTCGCGATCACGATGTCCAGCACCACGAAGCTGGTGTAGCCGAGCGACGCGTCGACGCCGATGCCGCCGAACTCTGCCGGGCCGAACGTGGTGAAGGCGGTGGTGAAGACGTACACCATGATCGCGAGAATGACGACGGCGAGCCACGGTTCTACCTTCGCGATGCCTTCGTGCCCGAGGATGGCAAGGCAGACGACCAGGGTTTGGCACAGCACGGCGAACAGGATGGGGTTGGAGAAGCCGGTCAGCTGCGCCACCACGTAATTGACGGTGACTCCGGCAAGCATGGCCTGCACCCAGCTCCAGCCCATCAGGATGATCACATTGGCGGCCACCGGCAACAGGCTGCCGCGGGTGCCGAAGGCCCCGCGGGTGATGGCCATGGTGGGCAGGCCGGTCAGGGTACCGATGTTGCCGATCAGCGTCAGCACAACGGCGCCGGCCAAGGTGCCAATGACGATCAGCCAGATGGCGGAGCCGAAGTCGATGCCGGGGATGAACAGCGTGCCTGTCAGCAGGGTGGTGACCACGAAGTTGGCGGCCAGCCAGATCATTCCGATGCGGGGCGTCGACAATGTGCCGCGGATGGGACCGAAGCCGTCCGCATTCTGCTGCAGGTGGGTATCGAGGCGCTGGTAGAGGTTCATGATGGTCCTCGGGACGAAATGAATTTAAGGAGGCGGGGCTTGGACTTGCTCCGCGGGCGGCATCGGCGAGAGGTGCTCGTGCACCGCGATTAGACCGCCGTCGCCGTAGCGGAAGACGATCGTTTCACGCTCACGGTACGAGTCCTCGCCGCCCGGCAGGGCAACGGTCGTTGCCACATCGTGCACGAAGACCGCGCCGCCGGGGAAGGCCGTCACGTGCTGGTTCGTGGATCCGCAGGCGAGCACGCGCCACCCCTCGGCGAGCCACCCCGCCCACAACGCCTCATACCTGTCGCGACTGTCCAGACGCGCCGGTTCCGTGTGGAAAACGAAGCTGGCATCCGGGGCGAACGCCGCGAAGTAGCGATCGGTGTCTGTAGCTGCGAAAGCCCCGACAATGCCCGCCGCGGCCTCAAGGACCTGATCATTGGAGGGAGTATGCAGTGCGGCGGCGCCCATGGCGGCCTCCTTGTTGCAGCATGGCCAACTGCGACGGGGAGTTTCCCCGGTGAAACAAGTGTTGCCAAGAGTAAACTCCGCCGCAAGGGGCAGCGGACGCTCCCAAAGGGGTCACGGCTCTTGCCGTGCGCCAACGGTGGTGCTTTGGTTGCTGGCGTCAGCGGCTTCGAGTTCATTTTCCCGGGGCGGTCCGGCGACGGGCAGAGTAAGAGTGAACGCGCTGCCAACGCCGCGCTCGCTCTCGCACGTAATCGTCCCGCCATGGCGTTCCACGATGTCCTTGGACAGCGCAAGCCCCAGGCCCAGTCCAGGAATGGAACTGCGGCGGGCCGCGGCGCTGCGGAAAAAGCGTGTGAAGACGTTGTTGCCTTCCTCAACGTCCATGCCCATGCCCCGGTCCGCCACCCTGCACTGCACCACTCCGTCGACTCCGGTGCAGCTGACCGTGACGTCGCCGCCCTGCGGGGAATACTTGATGGCGTTCGAGATCAGATTGTCCAACACCTGCCGGATCCGCGCCGGATCGCAGACCACGTCCAGGTTCCGCGGCAAGTGCGCGGACAGCTGGACTCTGCCGGCCGCAGCCCGGGGTTCTGCCGCCGCCACCGCCTGACCGGCAATTTCCCCAAGGTCCGCCGGCACCGGCTGCAGCTCCGACACGCCTGCCGCTGTGCCCAGCAGATCGTTGACCAGTTTGAGCAGTTGGTCCGAATTTCTGGTGATGGTTTCCAGCCCTGAGACCATGTTTGGCGGCAAGTCCGGCTTCATGGCCAGCAATTCGGCATACCCCTGGATGGAGGTCAGCGGCGTCCTCAACTCGTGGGAAACGTTGGAAAGGAATTCGTTTTTCGCGTCCATCGCTGCCGCCAGTTCGGTAACGTCGCTGAAAGCCAGGACGGTTCCTTCTCGCCGGCCGCTGTCGTCAACCATTGCTTGGGCGGACGATGAGAGCACGCGCTGCCCGGGCGGCCGGCCCATCCACACGAGGTACTCGGAGAACGATTCGCCCCGCACTGCGCGGGAGATGGGCCGATCCTGGGCTGGGATGACCGTGGTGCCGCCGTCGGTGTAGAGCTCGAGCCGGGACTCCGGTGCGTCCTCGTCGCCATGCGGCAGCACCAGGCGTCGCAGCTCTTCCTGCCGGCGGTTGCGCAGGATCGTATTGCCGTCTTCATCGACCGCGAGGACCCCCACATCCACCGCTCCCACGACGGCGGAGAGGAGCCGTTCACGCCGGCCACTGGCTTCCAGCAGACTGCGCAGCTCGGCGTCCTTGGCCTCGACCACCCGCTGCTGTTCCATCATGCTCGCCGTCATCACCCGCACCGTGATTCCGATGGCCAGCATCATGAACGGGATGAGCAGCGGGTGAATTAACGCTTCGACAGTGACGGCAGGCTGCTTGAGGAACACCGGAATCCACACCATCGCCAGGGCGGCCAGCGCACCGCCGATCACGGACAGCCGCGGGAGTTGACCGGAGGCTGCCAGCCAAATCACGGGGAACGCGGCAAGCAGTCCCACCCCGGTCAGGAACGACCCGGCGCCCTCGCGCAGCAGGCCGATGGGAATGAAGTCCAGCAGCGGAATGATCAGGAAGGACGGGTAGGGCAGCTTCTCCCACGGAACGAAAAAACACGCCGCCAGCAACACGGCGTTGAGACCCATGCTGAGACCGAACAGCGGGTTCGCTAGGAGCGGGGAAGAAAAAAGCCAGGTGCCCACCCCTAGAAACAGCATGGTGATAGACAGCGGCAACTGGCTCATCACGACCCGCCCGCGCAGTGAGAGGGCGTGGAACTTCACCCGATGCAGGGTCAGCAGGTCGAGGACTTTATCCACGGCGGCGAAACTCCAATGTGGTGGTCGCGGACGGGTTTCTGCAGTGATGGATGTGACAAATGGGAGGATTGACGCCTTAATGAAAACATGCCTGCAGTCCCGAGCAACCGCCGTGCCGTCATAGTCGAGGACAATCCCGACATTCGCAGGCTGTTGACCCAGATTGTGGCCGACCAGGGCTTCACCGTCGCGGAGGCGGAAACCGGGCAGGAGGGGCTTGACCTCATCCGAGACGGCGGGGCGGACCTCATCACCTTGGACCTGAACCTGCCGGATCTCGACGGCATGGAAGTCTGCCGGCAAATCCGCGCGTTTTCGGACGCCTACATTCTGATGGTCACCGCCCGCGTGGACGAAATCGACCGGCTCAACGGATTGGAAACCGGCGCGGACGACTACATCAGCAAGCCGTTCAGCCCTCGTGAGCTGCAGGCGAGGATCGGAGCGCTCTTCCGCCGTCCGCGCAGCCAACCTGCCGACGCGGCCCCAAGCAGCGCCGACCAGGAACGCGCCGCCGAGGTCCAGCGCAGCCTGCTGCCCGGTGAGCCGCTCCGCCTCCCTGACTATGAAATGGATGGCCGCTGCCGGCCGACCCGGAATGTGGGCGGTGATTTCTTCGACTGGTGCGCCACGGAAAACGGCCTGCAGCTCACCGTTGCCGACGCGATGGGCAAGGGCATGGGCGCCGCCCTCATCGCGGCCACCGTCCGCGCGGTCTTGCGCTCCTCAAATCGGCATGCGGACCTCAACCGGGCGTTCGACGCGGCCAGTCAAGCGCTGGAGTGGGACTTGGGGCAGTCATCCTCGTTTGTGACAATCTTCCACGCGCGGCTGGACTCCGACAGCGGAACCGTGGAGTACGTGGACGCCGGCCACGGTCTCGGGCTGCACCTGTACGCCGACGGACTGCGCCGCCTGCCCTCGGGCGGTCCGCCAGTAGGTGCTGTACCTGGCAGCACGTGGACCGCGTGCAGCCTGGTGCTGGCCCCCGGGGATTCGCTCCTGGTTCTCAGCGACGGACTCCTGGACGCCTTCGATTCGGTGGATGCGGCTATGGACGCGGTGGCCGACGTCGCGGCGGTCCACGACTCCCCGCGGGACGTGTGCGAAGCCGTACTGGACTTGGCGGGCACAGCTGTGGCCGACGACGTCACTGCGGTGATGTTGCGCCGTTGCCCGCCAAGCATCGCCGAAGTTGGGTCATAGTGAAAGCTTTCGCCACGCGGGTGCTCGTCGTCCTGACTGTCATCTTGGGCACCAATTATCTGACGTGGCGTTGGCTGGACTCGCTGAACTGGTCTGCCTGGTGGATTGCCGTCCCCTTGGTTCTGGCCGAAACGTTCAGCTTGATCGACGTCACCCTCTTCGGCCTGACAGTTTGGCGGATCCGAGAGCGCAAAGCGCCGCCGCCACCGCCTGCGGACGCCACCGTCGACGTTTTCATCACCACCTACAACGAGCCGCTGGGCCTGGTCATGGCTACCGCGCTGGCGGCGCGGGACATCCGGTATCCCCACAGCACCTGGATTCTGGACGACGGCGCCAGGCCGGAACTCGGCGAACTCGCCGCCAGTCACGGGCTGGGCTACCTGACCCGCACCGGCGACTGGGCGGACAAGCCGAGGCACGCCAAAGCCGGCAACCTGAACAACGCGCTGATGATGACCCGCGGGGAATTCATCTTGATCCTCGACGCCGACCAGGTCCCTCAGCCCGACATCCTGGACAAGACGCTGGGGTATTTCAACCAGCGCCGGGTCGCCCTCGTCCAGACCCCGCAGTACTTCAGCAACGTTCCAGTCGACGATCCGCTGGGCAGCCAGGCCCCCCTGTTCTACGGGCCCATCCAGCAAGGCAAAGACGGCTGGAACGCAGCGTTCTTCTGCGGCTCGAACGCCCTGCTCAGGCGCGAAGCTTTGATGCAGCTGGGCCTGGCCGGTTACGTGTCCGAAGTGGACCGCGGGGTCCACCGTGCCTTGACAGGAGCCCGAAGAGCCATCCGCAAGGCCCGAAGGTCCCCGGAAGCGGCAGATCCGCTGGTGGCAATGCTGCTCGACGACGTGGAGGCGGCCACCGACACGGCCCGCTCCAAGCTCCGCGGCGGCGGATCGCTCAGTGAGATCACCTATGACCTCCGGAAGAAGGTCGACAACGCCGTGCGGTCCTTGGTCGCAGAGAACTTCGCGGCCGTGGAAGCGGACCTGGCAGAGATCGCCGCCCTGGAGCTCGGGGGCACGGTGGGTGCGCCCGAGCCGGACGAATTGGACGGCGCAGTCGAGCGGATGTCCCGGCGGGATTGGTCCCCGCTGGGGGCGCTGGGATCAGTGCAGGCCGTGCTGGACGCCGTCTCCATAGAACGCCCCGACGAAGCCCAGCCGGTGATGCCGCTGGCCACTATCTCCGTGACAGAGGACATGGCGACCTCGATGCGGCTGCATTCGATGGGCTGGCACAGCGTCTACCACCACGAGGTCCTCGCCCAGGGTCTGGCCCCGGAGGACCTCAAGACCATGCTCACCCAGCGGTTGCGCTGGGCCCAGGGCACCGTCCAGGTCATGCTGCGCGAGAACCCGCTGGCGCAGCGGGGACTGAAACTCGGCCAACGGCTGATGTACTTCTCCACGATGTGGAGCTACCTCAGCGGCTTTGCCGCCGTGGTCTACTTCGCCGCGCCGATCATCTACCTCACCTTGGGCATCCTCCCCGTCAACAGCCTGAGCACGGACTTCTTCATCCGGTTCATCCCGTTCATGGTGGTCAACCAACTGCTGTTCGCCGTCGTCGGTAAGGGCGTCAGCACCTGGCGCGGGCAGCAGTACAGCCTTGCCCTCTTCCCCACTTGGATCCGGGCGTGCACGACGGCGGCCCGCAATGTGTGGCTGGGACGCCCCCTCGGCTTTGCCGTCACTCCCAAGGCCCGTCAGTCCGAGGGGAGCAGCTGGAACCTGATCACACCCCAGCTGGTCATCATGGCGTTGCTGGTTGCTGCCCTCCTGACGGGAGCGGCAAGACTGGCCGCCGGGCTGAACGAACCCGTGGGCACGCTGGTGAACGTGGCCTGGGTTATCTTTGATTTGCTGATCCTGAGCGTGCTGGTCAAGGCCGTCAGGTACAAAGGGTTCAAGCCCGACGAAAGGAACGTGGATGCAGTTCACCGTTGAGACCACGCCCGCCTACGCCGAAGTCAACGGGAGCGGCCGGCTGAACATGGTCGCCGCACCCCGCCTCCGGGAAGTGGTTGCGGCCGTCGTGGCCGAAGGAAACCACCATGTGGTGGTGAATATGGCAGGCACGGAATTCATGGACTCGTCCGGTCTGGGAGCGCTGATCGGCTGCCTGAAGATTGCCCGCCAGGCCGGAGGGGACCTCCGCATCGCGAACGTGCAGCCGCAGGTCCAGATGGTGCTTGAGCTGACCAGCATGCACCGCGTGCTGACTCCGTACCAGAGCGTCGACGCGGCGTTTTCCGATGACTGAGGTCCTTGCCAGAACCGCACGCCAGGGGCTGGCCACGGCAGAAACCGTCGAGGCCCTGCACGAGGACTTCGAGACGCTCTGGCTAAAAGCCGGCTTCGTCCCCGAGCTGGACCGCATGGCCTTCTCGACTGCCGTCATCGAGGCCGCCACCAACGTGGTCCAGCACGCCGTCCCTGCTTCCGAAACTCCCCTCCAGCTCGGCGTCGAAATCACCGTCTGGTCCCGCCGGTTGGAAGCACGTATTTCCGAAATCGGTGCGGCACCTTCCAGCCCCGGCATCTCGAACCCGCATGGGCATGACGTTGACGCGGAGTCGGAGTCCGGCCGGGGGCTCAACCTGATCCATGCCCTGGTCAGCACTGTCACCTTCGAGCGCCACGGCGAGGACAACGTCTGGGTTCTCCGCCGCAATGCTTCGGAGGACAGCCCCTAATCGCGCCGGAGTGCTATTGCGCTGTGAGCTCCCCGCGAACCAGCCGCCGCGCGACTTCGGTCAGCAGCTCCACGCCGCGCAGGGCGTCGTCATCCCGGGTGAATTCGGCTTCGTTGTGCGAGATGCCCTCGACGCTGGGGACGAAGAGCATGACCGTCGGCACGACATCCTTCATGTTGGTCGAGTCGTGCCCGGCCACGGTCATGATGCCCGTATGGCTGAACCCGAGCCGCTCGGCGCTGGCGATGCCGAGCGTCACGCCCGCGGGCTGGTAGGACACCAGTCCCCACCGGTGGGTCAGCTCGAGGGCGACCGTCGTGCGGGAGGCCGCCTCCGCCTCGGCGATCCGCTTGTCCAGCAACTCCATGGCGCGGGCCAGGACGTCCTCGTCCGGCGACCGCAGGTCCAGGTTCATGACTGCCTGGCGCGCAATGGTCACCGGCGAGTTGGGCAACACGTACATCTCGGAGACCGAGGTGTGCAGTTGCCCGGGGGCGAACTCCGCGGCGAGATCGCGGGCGGCGGAGATGACCAGCGCGGCTCCGTAGAGGGCGTCCCGGCGGTCCTCCATCCGGGTGGAGCCGGTATGGGACTGCTCCCCGTCGACCGTAACGCGGTACTTGCTGGCCGCCCAGGTACGGTCCACGATTCCGACCTGTGTGCCGGTCTCCTCGAGGCTCCGGCCCTGTTCGATGTGGATTTCGGCGTACCGGGCCACATCGGCCAGCCCGGGGGCGCCGTCATCGGCAGCGCGGTGGCCGGCGGCCAGAGCCGCGGCGACCGTGGTCCCGGCCGGATCCGGGGTGGCGAGCGCCTGTTCCAGGGGCAGCTTCCCGGTGAAGACGGAGCTGCCCATCATGCTGGGCGCGAAGCGGCTGCCTTCCTCGTTGAACCAGTTGACCACGGCCACGTTGTAGACCGGCTCGACCCCGCCGGCGGCAGCTTCGCCCGCGACGCGGGCCGCGGCGTGGGCACCGGCCAGCACACCGTAGGCACCGTCGTAGCGCCCGGCCAGCGGCTGGGAGTCCAGATGCGATCCGAGCAATACATAGGGAGCACCGGGCACAAGTTCAAGGGTGCCGAACTGGTTTCCGGCGGCGTCTACCTTTTCCGTAAAGCCATGCCGTGACAGCCACTCGCCGAACCACCGGCGGGTGGCGTGATCCGCCGGCGTTCCGGCCTGCCGGTCCACGCCGCCGCCGTCGGTCGCGCCGAACCCGGACATGGCGGCGAAGTCGTCAAGAAATTCCTGGCCGGTCGTGCTCATCGGGTTTCCTCCCCGGTCGATGCCATGGCCGCATCCGCGGTTTCGTGGGCCGGGAAGTTCTCCGCGCCGAAGCGGATCTCGCCGCCCACCATGGTGGCCAGCACCTGCGTGGCGCCGATGCGCGATGGCTCGACGGCGGTGGGATCCTGGTTCAGGAAGACGAGGTCGGCCAGCATGCCCGGCACCAGCCGGCCTTTGGTGTCCCCGGTTCCCGTTGCCGCCGCGGAACCGGCGGTGTAGGCGGCCAGCGCCTCGGCCGCGCTGATCCGCTCGTCGGGACCGTACACCTCGCCGGACGGGGTCAGCCGCTGCACGAACGACTGCATCACGTCGAGCGGCCGGCCGTTGGACACCGGTCGGTCCGAGCTGCCCGGCAGCGTGGCGCCGCGCTGCAGCAGGCCGTTGGCCGGGTAGGACGTGGCCGTCCGTTCCGGGCCAAGCAGCCTGGCCATGCCGTCGCCGAACTCGGTGATGAAGTGCGGCTGCGGGACCAGGACAATCCCGGCCGCGGCAATGCGGTCCAGCTGCTCCGGCCTGATCACGCCCCCGTGCTCAATCCTATTGGGCACCGCCTTGCGGCCGTAGGTTTCCTGGGCTTCGGTAATGATGTCGATCGCGTGGTCGATGGCGTGATCGCCGATCGCGTGCATGGCGATGGACCAGCCGGCCCGGTACGCCTCGAGCGACGATGCTCGCAGCACTTCGGCGTCCATTTGCAGGTAGCCGTGGTTATGGGGACAGCCAACATACTCTTCGGTGACGTAGGCGGTGCTGCCCAGCAGCGAGCCGTCGCTGAAGATCTTCACCGGTCCCAACCGGAGCCAATCGTCCCCCAAACCGGTGCGGATGCCGGCGTCGAGCCCGCGCGAAACCGGGTCTGCCGCGTGCCCGGGAACCTGATGCAAGGCATCCAAAACCAGCATGGGTTGCATTCGGACGCTCAGCAGCCCCTTGTCCCGCGCGCTCTGGTAGGCGGCGAACTCCCGCGGCGAGTAGCCGATCCAGCCGCCGGCGATGCCTGCGTCGGTGACGCTGGTGATGCCCTCGGTCAGATAGTGCGTGGTCGCAAGGTCCAGCGCGCGTTCGATGGTCGCCAGCGGGTAAGGCAGCATGATCTCCTGCACCAGCCGCATGGCGTTCTCTTCCAGCAGCCCGGTGGGCCGGCCCTGGGCATCCGTGACAACGACGCCGCCATCAATCGGCGCCGCAAGGTCGGCACCGTGTTCGGTGATCACATTGAGTGCGACGCCGTTAACATTGCAGGCGTGGCCTGAGGAGTGCTTGATCCATACCGGGCGGCCGCCGGAGGCAGCATCGAGCCGGTCACGGTCAGGCTGGGCGCCGCCGTGCAGCAGCGGGCTGTACCCGGAGGCCACCACCCATTCGTCCTCCGCCAGCGTGGACGCGGCGTCAGCGATGACCGCGTAAGCCTCTTCGAGGCTCGCGACGGTCCCCAGGTTCGCTTCCATCAGGCCAAGCCCGAACCACACGCTGTGGGCGTGCACGTCATTGAAGCCAGGCACGATGACCGCTCCGGCGGCGTCGACGACCCTCCGGGCGCCGGGGATGGACTGCGGGTCGACGTCGAGTGCCAGCACCTTCCCGTCGTGGATCAGCAGGCTTTTAGCCACCGGTTGTCCGGGGTCCTGGGTGAGAATGCGGGCGTTGCGGATCAGGAGATCGACGAGCATGAGTCCTCTTCGTGCTTTCGCTGCGGCGTGCCCGGAGCGGTAAAAGGCGCACCGGAAGGTGCCGGGCGCCGTCTCCATTTCAACACTGGAACAATGTCACGCTCAATCGACAAAAGACGCCATATTCTCCGGAAGAATTAGGCGATTGCATAAGATAGGTAGATGAGCGAGCCGCGCGTAGAACCCTTCCCCGCCAGCGCCAGCCAGCCGCGGGACTTCGATCCCGACCCGTCTGCCGAGCCCGAGTGGACCGGCCTGATCCGGCGCTTGTGGCAGGAACGCGACCTACTGGTCAGTGACTTCCTGGAGCGCTTCGCCACCATCTCCTATGAGGGAGCACTGGTTCCGGATGAGGACGTGCGCCAGACGGCGGTCGACACGATGGAAATGTTCCTGTTTCAGATGGCCGGCCTGGAGCTGCCCCCCGATCTTCGGTCGCTACCGAGGGACGTGGCTGCCCGCCGGGCGCGCCAGGGGGTTCCTCTGGAGGCCTTTCTCAGCGCGGTGCGCAATGACTTCAGGGTTTTGTGGAAAGGGCTTGAACGCGTTGCGCGGGGGGACGGCACCGATGTCCTCGTTGCCAACATGGACCGCGTCCTTGACACGGTGGAGAGATACGTCAGCAGCATCCAGCAGGCATTTTCGGAAGAGGAAGCCCTGCTGGCCCGCGACAAGCAGTTGCACCGGCAGCGGCTCCTTTCGCGGCTCTTCAACACCGACACGCGAAACACCGGCGAAGTCTCCGACATCGCTGCCGGCTTGGAAGTAGAGAGCTCGGACGTGTTCGAACTGATTGCGGCCACCAAGGAGACCGTGGCGAAGTTGCAGCTGCAGCCCGCGGCCGACCGTCAGACCTTTTCCTACGAACGCGCCGGCGCCCTTTATTTCTTCCGCGTAACCCGTGCAGGACGAACCTGGCAAGACGATCCGCCCGAGTTTCCGGCAGGTTACATGCCCGGGGTGGAAGGCCTGGCCGCGATTCCGCAGGCGGCAGCCGCGGCCCTGGTGCTGGCGGCCAAGCACGGGGCCGATCCGGGGCTGGCCACCGTTGCGGGCACCTGGAGGTCCATAGCCCGGGACCTCCTGGAGAACGCGCTCCCCGGATTCTCCCTCCCCGTCACTACGGCACTGGACCACTGCACGCCGCATGAGCGCCAACGGTTGCTGCAGGTGGCGCAGAGCTACGGCCGCACGGGGTCGATCAAGGAAACGGCGGAGGAACTGTACTGCCACCGGAACACGGTGGTCAACCGGTTGCATTCGCTGCAGGAAGTCATCGGACTGGATATGACGGTTCCGGCACAGGCCGCGCTGGCACTCGTCGCGCTCGCGGACTACCAAAACGGCCACAAGTTGTGAAAAAGCACAAGTGAGCATTGTCAAGCCGGTGTGTATTGTCATTGTTCAGGGGAATGGCACTACCTTACAGTCGAGAGGTACTTCACAGCTCTACCTCGGGATGTCCTCCGTTCAGGGCCATAGGAATTACGGGCTGCCGCTGCCTCCTCCAACGGTGCCGGCCCCGCACAGCTTGAAAGGCAACACGTGACGACGCCGCAAACTCTCAACACCCCCGGTGCCCCGCCCAAAGTCTCCGGCAAAGACGCAGGCAAGATCGCCCGGGCCGCCTTCGTCGGGACGGCTCTCGAGTGGTACGACTACTACCTCTTCGGCACGGCCGCAGCTTTGGTGTTCAACCGCCTGTTCTTCACGGAACTGGATCCCACGGCCGCGTTGCTGGCTTCGTTTGCCACCTTCGGTGTCGGCTTCGCCGCCCGTCCGATCGGCGCAATGCTCTTCGGCTACATCGGCGACAAGTACGGCCGCCGGCCCGCCCTGCTGACCACCATCGTCATGATCGGCGTGGCCACCGGCCTGATCGGTTTGCTGCCCGACTTCGGCAGCATCGGCCTGGCGGCCCCGATCCTGCTCGCCGTCCTGCGGCTCGTCCAGGGACTGGCCGTGGGCGGCGAATGGGGTGGCGCGGTCACGATGGCCGTCGAGCACGCCCCGGCCGAGAAGCGAGGCCGTTATGCCGCCATGGTCCAGATCGGCTCGCCGGTGGCGACCCTGCTGGCCTCCACGGCGTTCACCCTCGTGCTGCTCTTCCCCTCCGACTTCTTTGACGCCTGGGGCTGGCGCATTCCCTTCCTGCTGGCCTTCCCGATGCTCCTGATCGCCCTGTGGATCCGGCTCAAGGTGGAAGAATCACCGATCTTCAAGGATCTCCTGGCCCAGGAAGAGACCTCCAAGGTTCCGGCGTTCGATGTCTTCCGCAATGCCGGCGGCCGCCTGGTGGTTGCCGTGCTCGCAGCCCTGCTGGGTGTGGGCGGCTTCTACATGATCACCACCTTCGTGGTCAGCTACGGCGTCAACACCTTGGGTGTGGACCGCAACGTGATGGTCAACGCCACCCTGATCGCCGCCGTCGCGCAGATCATCGTCACCATTCTGATGGGCCGGCTCGCGGAAAAGATCGGCCCCGGCAAGGTCACCATGTGGGGCGGCATCCTCACCGCCGCCCTGGCCTTCCCGTTGTTCGCCATGATCGACACGAAGTCCCCGCTGCTGATCACCCTGGCCATCACGCTGGGCATCATGCTGATCGCTGTAGCGTACGCGGTCAACGGCGCGCTGCTGACCGAACTGTTCCCGGCGAAACTGCGCTACTCCGGCGTGGCCCTGGGCTACAACATCGCCGGCGCCACCAGCGGCTTCATGCCGATGATCGCCACCGCCATGCTCGGCGTCTCCGGCAACCAGTCCTGGGGCGCGGCCATGATCCTTGCCATCATCGCGCTGCTCACGGCCGTTGGCGGATTCCTCGGCGAGCGGCTGCGCGTCCAGGACAAGCAGATCGTCGCCGACAGCTAAACCCCCACGCCCGCCCCCACCCGGGGCGGGCTCCGGCCTCCGGTGGCACCGCCGTCGGAAGCAAGACTCTCCAACACCTCGCGGGGGAGCCGTCCAGCCGGGCGGCTCCCCCGCGCCATATCAAGGAGCATTCGGATGATCAATGACGAACAGTCCCAACGCATTCTCGATGCCGTCGACGCCGCGTTCGACGCGCAGCTGGCCTTCACCCAGGAACTGGTGAAGCACCCGTCGCTGCGGACCCAGGAGGGCAGCGCCCAGGACCTGCTGCACACCGCGATGGCGGCACGCGGGCTGGAGATGGACCGCTGGCAGCTTGACCCCGACGAGCTCGCGACGCATCCGGGCTTCGGCCCGGTCACCGTCTCCTACGACGACGTCACCAACGTCGTCGGCACCTACCGGCCGGCCGCCGAAACCGGCCGCTCGCTCATCCTGAACGGGCACGTCGACGTGGTGCCGGAAGGGCCGGAAGAGGCGTGGTCGCGCTCCCCCTGGGATGCCCCCATCATCGACGGCTGGATGTACGGCCGCGGCGCCGGCGACATGAAGGCCGGCCTGGCCGCCAACCTCTTCGCGTTCGACGCCGTCAAGGCCGCCGGTCTCGACCCTGCCGGCCGCATCCACTTCCAGTCCGTCGTCGAAGAGGAATGCACCGGCAACGGTTCCCTGTCCGCACTCATGCGCGGTTACCGGGCGGACGCGGTGATCATCCCCGAGCCCGAAGAAGACATGCTGGTCCGGGCCAATGTCGGGGTCCTCTGGTTCAAGGTGCGTGTCACCGGCAACCCGACCCATCCGCGCGAGATGGGCACCGGGTTCAACGCCATCGACGCCGCCTATACGGCCATCACCGCCCTGCGCGAGGTCGAGGAGAAGTGGAACGCGGACCGGGGCCGGCACCGCTACTTCGAGGACCTGGAACACCCCATCAACTTCAACTTCGGGCAGATCGTCGGCGGCGATTGGCCCTCCAGCGTGCCCGCTTGGTGCGAATTCGATGTGCGGGCGGCCATCTACCCCGGGATTCCGGCGGAGCAAGCCTGGACCGAACTGCAGGAATGCCTCGCCCGGCTGGGGACCGGACCGGCGTCGATCCACGCCGTCGCCACCAAGACCGGATTCTTCTCCGAAGGTTACGTGCTGGAGCCCGGCAGCGAAGCGGAGTCCCTGCTGGAGAGCACGCACCGGCAGGTCTTCGGCAAGGAGCTTGGCAGTTTCACCACTCCCGGCTACCTGGACGGTCGCGTCTTCGCGCTCTACGCCGACACGCCCGCGCTTGTTTACGGCCCGGTCTCCGAAGCGATCCACGGATTCGACGAGCGCGTATCCATCGAGTCGGTCCGCCGGATCACCAAGAGCATCGCGCTGTTCATCGCCAACTGGTGCGGCGTGGCAGAGCGGGCCTGACGCCCTGTCGCCGGCACCTGCGCTTGTGGCCGGTGCCGGCGGCCGCCTACTGGCCCCGCTTCTGGATGGACACCGTCCGTTGCCGGTTGTCCCACCACGTCACCGTGTGGTTGATCAGCGATCCCAGCACCAAGGACGCGGCGATGGCGAGCAGCACCGCGAATTCGGTGGACAGCTGCGGCCAAACGCCCGACACGGCGCCGATGCCCACCGAGTAGGCGGACCACAGCACACCGGCCAGGGCGGAGTGCGCCAGGAACCGGCGGCCGGGCTGGGGAATCATCGCGGCGGCCACATTGAGCGTCACCCGCCCCATAGGCACAAACCGCGACGTCAGCACCAGCGGCAGCCCCTTGCGCCCCAGCCCGGTGCGGGCCTTGCGGAAGCCCGACTGCCAGTGTCGCCCGGAGAACACCTTCCGCTCCGCGAGGTTGAAGCGGCGCACCAAGAAGAACGTGCCGGCGTCACCCGCTACCGCGCCGGCCAGCATGGCGGCCGCCAAGACGTAAGGGTTGAGGTGGTCCGAGTGCACCGAGAGCGATCCCAGTGCGACGAACAGCGTGGTGCTCGGCACCGGAGGAACCAGCGCGGAAACGGTCACGAAGAGCGCACCGGCAGGATAGATCCACCAGTAATCCAGGCTGCGCAGCAGTTCGCCGAGTTCGTCCATCCCTCCATCCTCCCCGATGCACCGTGGTGGTGGTGCAACGGTGCATCGGGCGGCACGCCGTTGGCGCCCGATCTAAACTTGGGCCATGAGCAACTTGGAGGCTGCACCGAGGGAAGTTGCCTGCTCACTGGAAGCAGAGTCCGCCGACGTGGAGGTCCTGACGCCGCGGGACGTGCCGCTGGGCGGCGTCCGGGCCATGAACGTCCGCCGCACCCTGCCGCAGAAACGGCGCAGCCTGATCGGATCCTGGTGCTTCCTGGACCATTACGGGCCCGACCTGGTGACCGGTACCGGCGGCATGCAGGTTCCCCGCCACCCGCACACCGGCCTGGCCACGGTCAGCTGGCTGTTCTCCGGAAAGATCGCGCACCGCGATTCCGCCGGGTTTGAAGCCATCGTGCGGCCGGGGGAAGTGAACCTGATGATCGCCGGCCGCGGCATCTCCCATCAGGAATTTTCGACGCCGGACACCACCGTCCTGCACGGCGCGCAGCTCTGGTTCGCCCTTCCGGACTCGACCCGCAACATGCCGCCGACCTTCGAGCATTACGCACCGGAACCCGTCGTCGGCGACGGGACCGAGTTGCGCGTCTTCTTCGGTTCGCTGGCCGGCTCCACGTCGCCGGTCAACACCTACACCCCTCCGCTGCTCGGCGCCGAAGCGACGCTGCGTGCGGGTTCCCGGCTGGAACTCGACCTGGACCCCGATTTCGAACACGGAATCCTGCTGGATACCGGCGATCTTCGGCTGGACGGGGACGAGGTCCCCGTGGACCACTTGGTCTACCTCGCGCCCGGACGAACGCATCTCGTCCTCGAGGCCGGGGACGGGCCGGCCCGGCTGCTTCTCATCGGCGGCCAGCCGCTGGGCGAGCAGATCATCATGTGGTGGAACTTCGTGGGCAGGAGCCATGAAGAGATTGTGGCGTACCGCGCCGCCTGGCAGGCGGAGATCGACGTCGACCCGGCGCCGGAGCCCGCGGGCGGCACATATCCGGACGGTGCCCCGTATCCCCGGTTCGGCCCCTTCCCCGACGGGATGCCCGCGCCGCTGCCCGCCCCAACGTTGCCGACCGTCCAGCTGCGACCCCGCGGCTGAGCACTGCCAGACCACTCCCAGGAGGATCCGTGCAATCCGACGCACCCATCACCGTCCGCCTCAATACCGAACGGCGCCGCTACAAACTGGTGGACGGCGGCAAGGTCATCGGCAAGGCCCACTGGTTGCCGTCCGAGGGGACGGCCGGTCCCGAACGGATTTTCTTCCACACCACCGTCGACGAGGAGTATGCCGGCCAAGGACTGGCCGGGCGCCTGGCACGCTACTCGCTTAATGACACCGCCGCTGCCGGGGTGTCCGTGGTGACCGTCTGCTCTTATTTCAAGGCCTACGTCGAAAAGCGCCCGGAGTACTTGGCCCAGACCACCCCGGTGCGGCCCGGACACGTGCAAGCGGTCGAACGCGTCGCCGGTTAGGGAACCCGCCGGAACTCTCTGCGGTCGCCAACAGTTCTTAACGGGGAGAGATGACCCGTGCACCGGCTTCCACCGGGCAGGCAAGGAGCGGAACCGTGGGAATGTTCGACAAGCTGGTCCAAAAGGGCAAGCAAAAGGCGGTCCAGTACGCCAAGGAGCAATTGGCCCAACGCACCGGGCAACAGCGCCAGCCGCGGCCCCAGGACTCCGGCCGCGAACCCGGCTACGGCCAGGATGCAGGCTACGGTCGCGGCCAAGACCGCGGCTACGGCCAGGACCGAAGTTACGGACAGGACCGGGGTTATGGACAAGATCGTAACTATGGCCAGGACCGTGAGTACGACGGCGGGTACAACTCCGGCGGTCGTGACGGCAGCCAGCGGTATCCGTCCCGGCCGCAGCGCCGTGACGGCAGGCCCGGGCAGACTGCCGGGCAGGACGCCGACCAGGCGGCCATCGCGAAATACAAGTACATGCTGCAAACGGCACCGCCCCAGGACATGGAGCGGGCCCACGCCGAAGCCTTCAACCGGTTGACCCCGCAGCAGCGCGCCATGCTCCGGGACGAGCTCAACAGCCAACTTCCCGCCGCCGAGCGGGCAGCCTCCGACCGGCCCGAGACGTTGGCCAGGACGGCCACCCGCGCCGAACTGGCGCAGCCGGGCTTCATGGAGCGGATCCTCGGCCGGACCGGAACGGGCCGGGGCGGCGGTCGCCTGGCCGCCGGAGCCGCCGGTGCCGCCGGAGGCCTGGGCGCCGGGCTGCTGGCCGGCGTGGCTGCCGGCTTCGTCGGCTCGGCCATCGCCGGCCCCCTGCTGGAAGGGTTCTCCGGTATCGGGGATGGACTGGCCGGCGCCGCCGAAGGATTCGGCGATACCGTCGCCTCCGCCGGTGAGGGCTTTGCGGAAGATGCAGGTTTCGGCGGCTTCTTCGGCGACGGCGCCGAGGGCCTCGGCGACTGGGAGATCTAGCCGCTCAGACGCCCTCCTGAGGGGCATAGCCGTCGTCGTCGGCCTCGGCGACCGGCGGCGTGATCAACAGGGCGGTGCCGGCGTAGGGTCCCAGGTGGAGATAGAAGCTGTGCAGGTCGTCCACCGTCCCGATGGTCTCGCCGCTGAACGCGTCGGTCACTTCGGAGCCCAGTTCCAGTGCCTCGGAGCGGACGGTACCGGCGATCTCCTGGCCGGAGAAGTTCAGGACCGTGACCTCCTGCCCGCCGGAGACCAGCTGATGGACCATCACCAGCATGCCGCGGTGGGAGACGTCGGGAACATCGATCAGGGCGCTCTTGGCGATGCCATGCTCTTCCCGGACTGCCAGGATCCGTGCCAGCTGCCGGGCGAACGACGATTCGTCCTCGAGCTGCTCGGGCAGCGTGCCGTACAGGGCCTTGGCCATGGGCATGCCGGAGGTTGACGTCTCGGCGGTCGGATCAAATCCCATCAGGTCGTGGGCGCTGCGGTTGATCCAGCGGGTATCCCCCCGCGACATCAGCCGGGCCACCCGGCTGCGCTCCAGTGGCAACATCCCGCACAGGTCCCAGCCGGAGAGCGCGAAGACCCCCGGCTGCAGCGCGTTGTACATGGCCAGCAGCAGGTGCACCCGGCGGATCTCCGCCGACTGCTCTTCGGTGATCGTGTCCAGGTCGGTGATGCCCAGCACCGCGGTGATCACGCTTGCGGTGGTGCAGGCGATGCCGTTGGCGGTGAAGACCAGGTTGTAGGGGGCTGCTTCCCCGGTGATCCCGTCCCGCAGGGTCTGCTGCACCTTGTGGGCCAGCTCCGCGCCGGTGAGCTCCTCGCCGTCGAGCTCGTAGACGTCGTCCTTGTGCTTGGTGGTGAAGTGCACGAGTTCATAGGTCAGCTCGTCGTGGTTCTGCAGCGCGTGCACCAGCGACGCCTGGTCCACACCGATCTCCATGGCCAGGCGCAGCGTCAGCCGGAGGAACTCGGTGTCGGCGGTGACCAGGGCGTGGTGGTATGCCGGACGCGTCACGAAGTCGTAGGACAGGTCCGGACCGGTTTCGGAGGTGGCCTTGATGTCGTCGATGCTGAGGTTCAGCTCCTGGAAGGTGAAGCCGCCGACCTTGCGGACCATGCTGCCGATGATCTGGTTGGCTGCGGCCGAGAGCGGATGCCCCTCGGACCAGCCCGGCGTTTCCTCGGCACTCTTCTCCACGCCCAGGAAGCCGTTGGCGTCCAGGCGGAGCGCCCCGGTCCCCAGGTCCACCAGCGAATGCAGGGCATCCCCCATCACCAGGCGCATGCCGGAGAACGTGGGATCCAGCCAGTTGATCGACGGCTGGCCGGCCTTGAAGTAGTGCAGATACACCCAGCGGTGGGCCTTTCCGTCTATGTCCAGGACCGGCGGGGTGGCGCTCCAGTTGGTTTCCTTCACGCCGGGTTCGTAGAAAATGACCCGCTGGAGTTCGCCGATGATGTAGCCCGCCTGCTGGAGCCGGCGCTCGGTCGCGACGTCGATGTTGACCGCATCCTCGCCCTCGGGGACATCCGGCAACAGGTCCCAGTCGGACTCCGGGATGTCGATCATGTGGTAGATGCCCGGGTAGTCGCGGAAGTTCATCTCCGCCAGCCGGAAGTCCGCGCCCTTGCCCGTGTGGCCGGGCACAATATCGTCCACGATCGTGCCGCCGTGTTCGGCGGCCACCTCGCACATGCTCCGGAACTCGTCCTCGGTGCCGAACATTGGATCGATCGCCATGCTGATGCGGTCGAAGTGCCCGTCCACGCTGGGGGTATGGTTCCAGCCGGTCAGGCCGCCGGCCAGCTTCACCGGCCCGATGTGAATGGCCTTGATGCCGATCTGCTGGAAGGCCTCCCAGAGCGCGGCATCGCCCAGCGCCGCCAGGAACGTCTGCCCGGGCCGGGTGATCAACGACAGCGGGTAGGCCGTGAACCACACCGAGGCCCGCTCCACCGCCGCCCGCGGGTTCGGATACGCGAACGGGTTCTGCCACATGCTGGCCTGCCCGGAGAGCTGGCGCCCCAGCACCTTCGCGTCGCCGAGCATGGACTGGTTGCGCAGCCACTCCACATAGACCTTGTTCCGGGCGTCGGGCTCGAACGGCGGGTGGCCGGGCACAAAGTGGCGGCGGCGGGCCCTCGGGCGCAGCGAGCGAGGACGGGCCGGGTAGAACTGCTCGTCAAAGCTGATGTCCGGCACCGGGGGTTCGGCGAGGGGCTCGACGGCGGTGCTCCCACCGTCTGCGCCCGCTACGGCACCCTCGTCCGTGCCTGCTACGGCACCCCCGTCTGCGCCCGCGGCAGCACCGTCTGCGCCTACGGCAGCACCCCCGTTTGCGCCCGCGGCGGCACCGCCGTCGTCATAGTTGGTGCGGTCAAGGACGGGCTCGTGCCCCAGAACCGAATCGTTCATGGCGTCATCTCCTTCGTGCTCGACTGCTGGATTCTCCAGACGGGCTTCACCCCCAACATTGCCAGACGGCCGGGGCCACCACTACCCCGCGCCACGGTCACCGGGCAGTTCCAGCTCTTCCATCCGGCGCTGCAGGTGGCGGCGCTCCACCTCGTTCCGGCAGAGTTCCAGTGCCAGCCTGTAGTGCTCGGCGGCTTCGGCATCGCGTCCGCAGCGGCGCAGCAGTTCGGCGCGGACTCCCGGCAGCCGGTGGTTTCCGCCCAGCTGGGCTTCCAGCCCGCCCAGCAGTTCGAGGCCGGCCAACGGTCCGTCCGCTTCGGCGGCAGCCACCGCCCGGTTGAGCCGGACCACGGGTGAACCGGTGAGGGCGTCAAGTCTGGCGTAGAGGTCGGCGATGCTCGTCCAGTCCGTCTCTTCGGCGGTGGCGGCCGAACAATGAGCGCCGGCGATCAGTGCCTGCAGCCGCACTTCCTCGGCATACCCGCTGTCTGGCGGCTGGTCGATGAGCAGTCCGAGCGCCTCGGAGATTTCCCGGTGGTGCCACCGGCTGCGGTCCTGGTCCGGCAGCAGCACCAGTTCCCCGTTCCGGATGCGCGCATCCCGCCGTGCATGCTGCAGCATCAACAGCGCCTTCAGGCAGCGCAGCAGCGGCGTGTGCGGCATCAAGTCGTCCAGCAGTCCCGCCAGGCGTACCGCTTCCCCGGCTTCTTCGACCCGCAGCAGATCGGCGCCGTCGCCCGGGAGGTAGGCGCTGGTGAAGGCCAGATAGACCGTTCGTGCCGCGTTTTCCAACCGGCCCGGAAGGTCGCCGGCGTCCGGCAGGGCGAACGGTAGGCCGGAGCCGGCGATCTTCTTCTTCCCGCGGGTTATCCGGGCTGCCATGGTGGCGTCGCTGACCAGGAACAGTCGCGCAATCCGCGCCGTCGGCAGGCCCATGACGAACCGCAGGGCCAGCCCGGCCTGCACCTCGGGTACCAGCGCCGGATGCGTGGCCAGGAAGATCATCGGCAAACGCTCGTCCGGATACTCCACGTCACCGGCGCCGTCGGCGGAACCCGCGCCATCCGCCGCCTGTGGCCGGAGCCGGTCGGTGACGAGCAGCGGCAGTTTCCGGTTGGCCACCTCCTCATGCCGCAGTCCATCCAGCACGGTGCGCTCTGCGCTGCGGTAGAGCCAGGCGGGCGGGTTCTCCGGGGTGCCCTCGGCCGGCCACCGGGCAGCAGCCCGGGCGAACGCCTCGGCGAGCGCATCCTCGACCAGGTCCAGCCGCTGGAAGCGTGAGAAAAGCAGCGCCAGCAGCCGGCCCCATTCTTCCCTGTGGATCTGCTCCAGCCGCTCCATAACTCAGGCCGAGTCCGGGGCCACCATCGCGCGGACCTCCACCGGGGCGTCGCCGGCCAGCAGGCCGCAGATCGACACCAGATCGTCCAGGTTGTCCGTCTCCACGGTGTAAAAACCGCTCAACTGTTCCACCGACTCCGCATAGGGCCCGTCCGTGACCACCACCCCGTCCGGGGTGGCCCGCACGGTCTTCGCCGTCCGTGAATGCCGCAGCTCTGCGCCGCCGGTGATCGTGTGCCCGCGTTCCTTCAGCAGGGCGGCGAATTCCCCGTGCCGCGCATAGGCCGCCTCGCGCTGCTCCGGCGTGCTCTGCTCCCAGCTGTCCTCGTTATCCGGCAACAGCACCATGTACTCGGTCATTTCAGCGTTTCCCTTCGCCGGCCGCGCATCCTCTGCGCGGCGCCCGTGTCGACGTGATCGGTTCGACACTATGATGACGCGCGGCCTGCTGCGGATTCGACAACCCTGCCGCGTCACTTCCGTGACGGCACACGACGGCGGGTCCACCTGCGAACCTGTCAGCTGGCGCGGACGTTGCGGTTCTCGTCGACGTATTCCGCCGTCACCAGGATCGGCAGGTGGTCGGACTGGCCGCGCGGCAGGGTTTCCACGCTTTGAATGTCCAGGCCCAGGGAGGTGGCGAAATCGAAGTGGCCGCGGAAAAGTTTGTAGCGCGTGTAGGTCCGGCGGTTGCTCAGGGTGAGTTCGTAGCCCGTTTCCTTCAGGTGCTCAATGAGGTTCTTCGTAAAGAAGGGGTAGTTGAAGTCCCCCACCATCAGCGTCATCTGCTCGCCGTTGCCCCCCATGCCCAGCAGCGCTTCGTGGCCGGCCTTGATCTGGTGCCGGCGCAGGGAGTTGGTGGCGGTCAGCGGCGCGGCGTGAAAGTCACCGACGACGATTTCGTGTTTGCTCTCGTTGTCCACCATTTTGACGCCGAGCAGCCGCTCGTGGGCCGGTGCCAGCACATAATCGTGCAGCGACTTCTTGAGTTCGAAGGTGTTGGTATCGAGGGCGGAGAACCTGTTCTCGTCGTAATAGACGGCCAGCCCCAGCCTGTTTCCCTTGGTCGAATTGGCCAACCGCAGGTGTCCCAGCGTGTGCGGAAGTTTCTCTGTGTCCGCTTCCTGCAGGCACATGACGTCGACGTCGTAGCGGTCGGTCAGCTCCTCGAGCTCCTCGCTCGCACTGTGTTTCCGCAGGTTGTAGCTGATAGCTCTCAACAAAGAATCACCCTTCCATCGCGGTCGCTGTAGCTGCGCCCATACTACAGAGCCAGCCTTGCGGTTACATTCGGCGGCCGCCTGCCAGGGCGGCCGAAAGGGCGGATTCGCCCCGCAAGGACGCCGGGAAACCGGGCGCGGATTTCCTTCGACGGCGGGTGCCGGCCGCGACCATCGGGGTGCGTCCACGGGCAACGGCACCCGTCCCCTCTTGGCCTTAAGGGCGTGCGGGCCCTCAGGTTCCGCAGAAAGTCCGGTAGCTGCCGAAGTCGTCCGGCGCGGCGGCGGCGTAGCGCTCCAAACCGGGACGCTCGTCGTAGGGGCGCGTCACCGCCTCCAGCAGGCGGTGCAGCGGGTCCAGGTCTCCGTGCGTGGCGGCGTCAAGGGCCTCCTCGACCAGGTGGTTGCGGGGAATGTAGACGGGGTTGACCCGGTCCATCAAGCCGGCGTCCGGTTCGAGTGGACGCCATCGCGCCACCCAGGCATCGAAGCCTGCGGGGTCCGGAAACAGGCGCCGCGCCGCTTCGGTTTGGCCCCGGGCGGCCGCGCCGAGGCTGCGGAAAAACGCGGTGTGGTCTACCTTGCCCTCCTGGAGCAGCGCCAGCAGGTCATTCACGAGCGGCGAGGCCGCGGCGGCATCGACCTCGCCGTCCAAACCGATCTTGGCCTTGGCGCCGGCCAACCAGGCGGCGCTGTACTCGGTCCTGAAGGCGCCGAGCGCTTCCGACGCCAGTGCGGCCGCCTGCTCCTGATCGTCGTGCAGGAGCGGCAGCAGGGCCTCGGCGAGCCGGGCGAGGTTCCACTCGGCGGCAAGCGGCTGGTTGGCATACGCGTAACGCCCGCCGTCGTCGATGGAACTGTAGACGGAGGCCGGGTCGAAGGCGTCCATGAACGCGCAGGGCCCGTAGTCGATGGTTTCACCCGAGATGGTCATGTTGTCGGTGTTCATGACCCCGTGCACGAATCCCACGAGCATCCACTGCGCCACCAGCGAAGCCTGGGCGCCGATCACGGCCTGGAACAGCGCCAGATAGGGGTGCTCTGCCTCGGCAGCGGCCCGATGGTGACGGGCAATGGCGTGGTCGGCGAGCCGGCGCAGGAGGCCCGTGTCGCCCGTGGCCCGGGCGTACTGGAAGCTTCCCACGCGCACATGGCTCTCGGCGACCCGCACCAGGACGGCTCCCGGCAGTTCGGCGTCGCGGTAAACCGGCAGCCCCGTGGCGACGACGGCAAGGGAACGCGTCGTGGGGATGCCCAGGGCGTGCATCGCCTCGCTGACCACGTATTCGCGAAGCATCGGACCCACCGCGGCCTGGCCGTCACCGCCACGGGCGAACGGCGTGGGCCCCGAGCCCTTGAGGTGGATGTCGCGAAGACGGCCGCCCGCATCGGTAAGCTCGCCCAGCAGGAGGGCCCGCCCGTCGCCTAGCCGGGGCGAGTACCAGCCGAACTGGTGCCCGGCGTAGGCCTGCGCCACCGGGGTGGCGCCACCGGGGACCAGGTTGCCCGTCAGCAGAAGCAGACCGTCGGGACTGCGCAGGGCGTCCGGCTCGATTCCCAACTCGATGGCCAGCGGTTCGTTGAGAACCAGCAGCCGCGGGTCGCGGACCTCCTGTGCCCGCCAGGGGACGGCCAACTCCGCCAGCTCGCCGGCGAAGCGCCCATCAAAAGCGACGGTTGATTGTGCTGGAGCACTCATCCTCCAAGAATAACTAGGACACCACGGTCGGCGTCACCCCCAACCCGCGGGTGCCCAGAACCCCCAAGGAAAGACCACGATGAGCACGCACATCCACAACATCCTGAACCGGGCCGGAGAAGAGATGGTGTACATCGGACCGGACCACCCCTCGTACGAGCTGCTGGCCGGGCTGGTGGCTTCCGTACATCAAGCCTGGCAGGAAGGCTATGACCAGGGGCGCAACGGCGGCGCTGACGAAAACCCGTACCGCGGCTACTGAAGCCCGGGACCGCTGGCAGCCGCCAGTAGCAGCCCCGCCCATCCCGCACACGGGTGGGCTCGCCTCGGGACGGCACCCCAGCCGGAAAATTAGGCGCCCAACCCCTAGCACTCCCTCCGCGGATAGGCAAAGCTGAAGGCAGGGGAAACTGGCGCCCGCCATGCTTCCGGTTGTTCGCCGTGAACCGGCCGGGGCGCCGACGCTGAAGAACGTCGCTCCTGCAGTTCCGGCATGGGACCGGAACGGTCAAAACACAGAGAGGTGTTGCGAGATGACTGACGTAGCAAGCACTACCGGCGAGACCGGCCAGGTCACCACCGGGCTCTATATCGGCGGCGAAGTCCGCGATTCCGGCGAAAAATACCCGGTAGCGGATCCCGGCAAGCCGGATTCAGTGGTCGGCTATGCGGCGGCCGCCACCAAGCAGGACGTGGCCGACGCCGTCGGCGCCGCGAAGTCCGCGTTCCCCGCGTGGGCGGCGATGGGTGCCAAGGAACGCGCCGACAAGCTCGCCGCGGCGATCGAAGGCATCGCCGATCTCCGTGACGAGGATGCCGCGATCCTGTCGCAGGAAAACGGCAAGATCCGGATGGAGGCCTGGGTGGACGCGCTGGTCTTCGAGATCCGCTTCCAGCTCGCCCTGGCGCTCGCGGACGAGGTGGAGCAGGGCAAGGTCCTGGAACCGGCGCCGGGGATCCCGGTGACCACCTCCGTGGCGTACCAGCCGCTGGGCGTGGTCACGGTGATTGTTCCGTTCAACTGGCCCATCGCCATCCTCGGCGCCTCGCTGCCGCACGCCCTGCTGGCGGGCAACACGGCGATCGTGAAGCCGCCGCCCACCACCCCGCTGGCGATCACCCGGGTAGTGCAGCGCGTGGCAGAGAAACTGCCGCCGGGTGTGCTGAACATTGTCACCGGCCAGGACAGCGAGATGGGCGGCCTGATCCAGAACGACGACGTGGCAAAGGTCTGCTTCACCGGCAGCGTTGGCGGCGGCAAGAAGATGATGGAGATGGCGTCCAAGAGCCTGACCCGGGTCACCTTGGAGCTCGGCGGCAACGACCCGGCGGTGGTCCTCGAAGACGCCGTCCTGGACGACACGCACCTGGACCGGCTGTATGCCGCGGTCTTCGACACCACCGGGCAGATCTGCATGGCCGCCAAACGCATCTACGTGCACCGCTCCCGGCTGGACGAACTGGTCGCGGGGCTGTCCGAGCGGCTGGAGAAGGCCGTCGTCGGCTACGGCTTGGACGAGGGGACCACCATGGGCCCGCTGCACCAGCCCGCGCAGAAGACCTTCGTCGAAGAACTCATCGCGGAGGCAAAGGCCGCCGGCGCCGACGTCCGGGAATTCGGGGAACTTCCGGCGGACCCGGAGCTGCAGGGCGGCAACTTCCTGCGGCCGGCGCTGGTGGTCGATCCGGACCCCCAGCTGCGCGTGGTCACGCAGGAACAGTTCGGGCCGGTCATCCCGATCCTCCCCTTCGACACCGAAGAGGAGGCGCTGGCCCTGGCCAACGACACCTGGGCCGGCCTCTGCGGCTCGGTGTGGACCGCGGACACGGACAAGGCCAACGCCGTCGGCTCGCAACTGGTCTGCGGCTACGTCTGGGTCAACGACCACGGCGCCACCCGGCTGGACCTGCGCGCGCCGTTCGGCGGCATGAAGCACTCCGGCTTCGGCCGCGAACAGGGCATCGAAGGCGTCCGCGCGTTCCAGGACACCCGCTCCATCGCGCACCTGGATGAAGCGGCGGCGGCCGCCGGCCACTGACAACGACGGCGGAGGGGCGGCGGGCACCGCGACGTGCGCCGCCCCTCCGCCGCAGAGGAACGGGCCGCCCCAGCCTGAGGGGCGGCCCGTTCGCGCTAAGCGGGTCCGGATCAGGCTCTGTGCCTCCGGCTCAGACCGCTTGGGCGGTCCGCCAGCCGCCGCGGTATTCCTTGCGGGCGGTCACGGAGTAGGGTGCGGGGCTGACCACGGCCCGGACTTCTAGCTGCCGGTGCGGTTCCACGGTGGTCTTGCGGGTGCCGCCGTCGGGTTCGCCCCAGACCACGTTCACCTCGGTGCCGATCTCGACGTCGGGGTTGACCGTGGCCAGGGACAGCGCCCGCCGTTCGTTGGCGCTGTAACCGGTGAACAGGGACAGGCCCACGTTCGTGCCGCCGGCGTCGACGATCGAGTCGTAGTTCGAGGAGCCGTAGTTGGCGTTGGGCAGGTCGAAGTACTTGTAGGGCGTCCCCTCCGTGTCGAACAGCGAGGCGAAGATCTTGGTCATGTCCTCGGCGTTCCAGGCCAGCGTGACCTTCTTCCGCTGCGCCTGGGGGTCGATCTTCTCCAGCGCCTCGCGGCCGATGAAGTCGTGGTCGAACTTGACGAAGGATCCGTAGCCCAGCTCCCACGGGTTCAGGTAGTAGTCCTCGATATTGTTCGAGACGAAGCTGCCGGCCACGGCGTTGACGGCCTCGTAGCTGTCCGCACCCAGCCATTCCCGGTACGGGCGAAGCTCTTCCCCGGAGTAGATGGCCGGCAGCGGGGACGGAATCCAGCCCGATTCCAACGTATTGGACGAGTAGGCCCGGGCGCCGACGGCCAGCAGGCCGAACTCCCGGCCGGCGTCCAGGATGAACTCGCGGACGTGGTCGTAGGACTCGTACGGCCCCCAGAGCTCCAGTCCCGGAGCCCCGGCCATGCCGTGGCGCAGCGTGCGCACCTGTGCCCCGGCCACCTGCATGTGGTCCATGCTGAAGAATTTCAGCTGCTCCACGGTGCCGCCGTTGAGCTTCTCGATGACCTGCCACGCGTTGGGACCCTGGATCTGGAACCGCCAGTACCTGCGCTGTACCGGCTTGCCCATCGGCCGCGACGGCGACCGCCGGTCCACCTCCAGCTCCACGTCGTACCCGCCGGTCTGCCCGTGGAAGAGCAGCCAGTTGGCCGCGGGGGAACGCCCCACGTAGACGAACTGGTCCTCGGCTTCATGGAAGAGGATGCCGTCGCCGATGACATGTCCGGACGGCGTCGTTGGGACATACTGTTTGGCCCTGTTCACCGGGAAGGTGGCCACCGAGTTGATCGCGGTGTCGGAGATCAATCTCAGCGCATCCGGGCCCTTGATGAACAGGTTGTCCATGTGGTGCGACTGGTCGTAAAGGACGGCGGTCTCCCGCCAGGCCCGGACCTCGCTGCGCCAGTTGGTGAATTCGGGTGCCACCACCGGATAGACATAGGCCCCGAGCTGCGAATTGCGCAGCAGCTCCACCGTATTGCCGGCCTGGTCCAGGACGTCCTGCAGGTTCTGTGCACTCATGATTCCCCTATCCCCGCCGGCCGGGGCCGGCATCTCTTCCATGCCTCCGTTGGCGGAAGGCATGCTGGTCGATTGCGGGCGTCAGGGGAACCGGCGTTTCTTAGCGGCCGGGGTCCTCGGCCGCCCGCATGATGGCATTGGCAACGCTCTTGAGGTGCTTCTCCATGGCTGCGGCGGCCCGTTCCGGATCCTTGGCGCAGACCGCGTCCACAATTTCCAGGTGTTCGGGCAGCGATACGGCGGGCCGCCCCGGCTGCATGGCCAGCCGGAACTGGAAGCGAACGCTCTGGCCGCGCAGGCGCGCGATCAGTGCCGCCGCCGTTTCGTGCTGGCTCAACTCGACGATCCGGCGGTGCAAGGTCTTGTTGAGGTCCGAATACTTCAGCAGGTCGCCGGCGTCCACGGCCCGGCTCATGGACTCGCCCAGGGCCTGGAGTTCCTGCACGTCCTCGTCGGTGACCTGTTCGGCGGCCTTGGCCGCGCAGATGGCTTCCAGCGCGGCACGGACCTCGGTGATCTCCACCGCTTCCTCCACCGCGACCGCGCGCACCCGGGCGCCGCGGTTCTGGATGCGCTCCACGAGCCCCTCCAGCGTCAGCTCCGCCAGCGCCGCCCGGACCGTGGCCCGGCTGGCATGGTACTCGGCGCAAATATCCGCCTCCACCAACCGCTGGTTGGGCACGAGTTCGCCCCGGTCGATCGCCCTTTTGAGCCCGGCGACGACGGCGGCCGAATCGGTTGATCGGGGTACGGCAGTTTGGCTGGCGGTGCTCACGGGAGGTTGCTCCATGCTGGATAGTGTGCTGACAAAGTTGTTGCCAATAACCTAGCCCATCGGTTCTCAGTGCGTGTCCGGCACCTCGACGGGCGGTGTTCCGTGGGTATGGAACGTCGAGATGGTCTGCATGCCCCAGGCCTGGCCCTTCTTCCGTTCCGTCTCGGTCCAGACCACCGGCTCCCAATCCGGCGCCAGCAGGAGCCGCGCGCCGGCATTGGCGAACTCGATGCGGTTTCCGCCCGGCTCGTAGACGTACAGGAAGAACGTCTGGTTGATGGTGTGCTTGTGCGGGCCGGACTCGATGTGGATGCCGTTCTCCAGGAAGATGTCGGCGGCCTTGAGGATGTCTTCACGGGTGTCCGGGGCGAAGGCGATGTGGTGCAGTCGGCCGGAAGCCCCCAGGTTGTCGGCCGAGTAGACCAGGTCATAGGACTTCTGGCCGAACCGGAACCAATGGGCCGCGATGCGTCCGTTGTCCAGCCGGATCAGTTCGCTGTCCTTCAGGCCGAGCACTTCGGCGGAGAACTTCGCGTTCTCCTCCACGTTGGCGGCCAGGTAGTTGATGTGGTCGAGCCGGCGGGCGTTGACCCCGTGGCCGGGGAAGCGGGAGGCCTGGTTCTTCAAGGCCGGCTTGTCGTCCGTGGCCCGGTACCACTCGGTCTCGTAGTAGACGGACATCGGGTGGCCATCCGGGTCCGTGAAGTGGAACGACGGTCCGACGCCGAATTCCCCGTCCCGCCACTGACCGCCCTGCCCGGACTCCCGGATCGAAGCGACCAGCCGGTCCAGCGCCTCGGGTGAGGCCGCCCGGTGCGCCACCAGCCCGACGCCGGAGGCCTGGCGCGGGGTGAGCTTGATGCTCCAGTTCTCGTAGTCGTCCCACGTTCGCAGGAAGACCGAGTCCCCGGCGCGGCCGATCTCCCGCATGGCCAGCAGGTCGTTGAAGAACCAGTAGCTCTCGTCGAATTTATCCGTGAACAGTTCGATGTTGCCCAGGTGGGCGATATCGCGGTGGTGGGGTGTCATGGTCTTCCTTCACTTGGTTGCGGGGCCACCCGGTCTCGGGGAAATACGGTGCCGTCGAACAGCTTTCGCGCCGTCCGCAGCACCGTGGAGGAAGTGGTGGTGAGGCCGGCGGGGCCTTCGGCCAGTTCCGCGCCGACGTCCAGGTAGCCGGTCGGGTGTTCCAGCCGCAGCGGCCTCCCGTCCGCGGGGAGCCGGGCCAGTTCGTGTCCGACGGCGTTCGGCAGCTGGATGCCGGCCGCCACGGTGGTGCCGCCGAGCACGCCGATGGACGTGTGGCAGCGCACCGGCAGGAAGCTGCGGGTGTTGACCGTGCCCCCGTTCCGCGGTGCGGAGAGCAGTACCAGCTTCGGCACGGTCTTGCCGGACACGTCCCCCATGCCCATCAGCTTCGCCGCCTCAACCCGGATCCGGGCCAGCCGGTCCGCCAGGGCGGTGTTAGTTTCCAGCTCGGCCGGGTCCTCGTAGCCGGTGACCCCGAGATCGGCCGCACGCAGCAGGACCGAGGGCATGCCGTTGTCCACGCACGTAACGTCGACGCCGTCCGCCACGTCCGTCTCCTGCCCGGTGGGCAGCAGCGCTCCGGTGGAGGAGCCGGCCGTGTCGGCAAAGTCCAGGGTGATTGGGGCGGCGGTACCGGGCACGCCGTCGATGGCCGCGTCCCCTCGGTAGTCCACCCTGCCGCCGGGCGTCGGGAAGGTGGCGGTGGCCATGCTGTCCGAATTCACCATTCGGATGCGCACCGCCGTCGTGCTTCCCTGTGCCGGGAGCAGGCCGCGTTCGACGGCGAAGGGTCCGACGCCGGCGAGGATGTTGCCGCAGTTCTGGCTGTCCGTGACCGTCGCCTCGTCCACGGCGACCTGCAGGAACAGGTAGTCCACGTCGGCCCCGGCACCGGTCGACGGCGAAATGACCGCCACCTTGCTGGTCAGCGGGTGCGCCCCGCCGATCCCGTCGATCTGGCGGGCGTCCGGGCTGCCCATGATCCGCAGCAGCAGGTCGTCGCGCTCGGCAGGATCCGCCGGCAGGTCTTCGGCCAGGAAGTAGGCGCCCTTGGACGTGCCGCCGCGCATCAGCATGCAGCGGACGCCGTTTCCGTGTTCCCCGCCGGCGCCGAAAGGTGCACCCGCGCCCATGCGCCGGGCATCGCCGTCGTGATCAGCCGTCATAGTCCTCGGCCGCCACGTACTGAACGCCGAGCTTCTCCAGCAGCGGCCGCAAACCGTAGTAGTCCAGCCCCAGCGTCCCCTCCTGGAACCGTGACCGGGTCTTCTCTTCCTTGTCCAGGCGCGCCTGCGAAGCCTCGATCGCTGCCGGTGCTTCCAGCCGCGGCACGCAGACCACGCCGTCGTCGTCGGCCACGATCACGTCGCCGGGCCGGACCGTGACCCGGCCCAGGGTGATGGGGACGTTGACCGCGCCGGCGCTCGCCTTTACCGTGCCCTGGGCGTGGACGGCCGCCGACCAGGCGGGGAAGCCCATCGCCTGCAGCTCGGTCACGTCGCGCACCCCGGTGCTGGTGACCACGCCGCGGACGCCGCGGTACTGCAGGGCGGTGGCGAACAGTTCGCCGAACAGGCCGTCGGTGCATTCGGAGGTGGTGGTGACCACCAGGATGTCGCCGGGGCGGCACTGCTCAATGGCGGCGTGGATCATCAGGTTGTCGCCGGGCCAGCAAAGCACGGTGACGGCGGTGCCGGCCACCCGGGTGCCGGACTGGATCGGCCGGAACTGCGGGCCGGCCAGGCCGGTGCGGCCCATCGCTTCGTGGACCGTGGCGACGCCGAAGCCGGCGAGCGCGTTGGCGTCGGCCAGGTCGGCGCGGGGCGGGTTGGTGACGATGACGTTTTTCATGCCAGCGTGTCGGTTACTTGGGGGTAGTAGCGCATGTAGGCCTCGCCCTTGGTGTCCGTGGGGAGGCCGAGGTTGGGGCCGGCGTTGCGTTTGACCTGCACCCCGCGGCGGGTCGCCAGGTCCGTGTAGTAGTCCCACATGTGCTGCTGCGCCGGCAGGCATTCCATCGCCTTGCGCTTGGCCGGGAAGGCTTCGGTGATGTCGAGCAGCACGTTGGGCTTGAAGTCGCTTTGCTCCGGCTGGTGCGGTTCGAAGAAGAACACCGGCGGGGCGCCCAGCGGGTCGCCCGGGGCGTCGTAGCCGATGGCCTGCGCCAGCACCCGAGCGTCCAGCGCCATCCGGGCCGCGGCCGGGTGGTCCCCGTTGTAGGGGTCGGCGAGCGGATGGGTCAGCACCACCGTGGGCTTAACCTCGCGGTAGATCTTCACCAGCTCGTCCACCAGTTCCCGCGTGGGCACCAGCGGATAGTCGCCGGCGTCCAGGAACCGGACCTCGGCCCCCAGCGCGGCGGCTGCGTTCTCCGCCTCCTGCCGGCGGATCACCTTGATCTCTTCAAGCTTCTTGCCTTCGCGCCAGGCCTTGGCGGACTCGCCGCGTTCGCCGTAGGACAGGCACACGACGACGGCGCGCTCGCCCCGCTGTGCCGCGGCGGCGATGGCGCCGCCCGCCCGCCACACAAAATCTCCCGCGTGCGCGCTGACCACTAATAGGGCCGGCTCGGTGTCGCTCAAAAGTCCTCCCGGCGTCGTTGTCCTAGGGGAAGTCAACCACCGGGAACCAGAATCGTCAACAATTCTGGTTCCACTTCCCGAACGGCCACCGCATAAGCAAAATCGTCCCCCTTTGGCCTCCGTCTCCGGGCCGCGGGCCTGCTAAGTTATTGGCAACAAATTTGTCGCTGCACCGGGCCGACGAATCGAGACGCAATGACCACCTACCCGCAGAAGCCCCCGGCGGCAGGCGCGCCCTCGGCAGAGGACCAGGGTCGACTGATCGTTCAGGGCACCGACCGGCCGGGCATCGTCGCCAGCGTTTCCACCCTGCTGACCGAGGCCGGCGCCAACATCGTCTCGCTCGATCAGCACTCCACCAATCCGGAAGGCGGCCGGTTTTTCCAACGGACCGTCTTCCATTTGCCCCATCTCACGGCCCGGGTGGAGCAATTGGCGCACAGCCTGGAGCAGCAACTGTCCGGCGACCCGGACCTGTCGTGGCGGCTGGTGGAAGTCAGCCGGCAGAAGCGCGTGGCAATCTTCGTTTCCAAGTCCGACCACTGCGTGCTGGACTTGCTCTGGCGGCAGCGGCGCGGCGAGCTGCCGGTGAACATTGCCATGGTTGTCTCCAACCACCCCGACCTCAGCTCCGATGTCCGCCAGTTCGGGATCCCCTACTTCCACGTGCCGGTGGACAAGGAGGACAAGGCCGCGGCGGAGAGGCGCCACCTCGAGCTGCTTAAGGGGAACGTCGACCTGGTGGTCTTGGCCCGGTACATGCAAATCATCTCGCCCGGCTTCCTCGAGGAGGTGGGCGTACCGGTGATCAACATCCACCACTCGTTCCTCCCCGCCTTTATCGGCGCGGCGCCCTACCGCAAGGCCAAGGAACGCGGCGTCAAACTCATCGGAGCCACGGCCCACTACGTCACGGAAGACCTGGACGAGGGCCCGATCATCGACCAGGACGTCATCAGGGTCTCGCACAGCGACTCCGCAGAGGACCTCGCACGGCTGGGCGCCGATGTGGAACGCAGCGTCCTGTCCCGGGCGGTGATGGCGCACTGCGAGGACCGGGTGCTGCGCGACGGCAACAGCACGATCGTGTTCCAGTAGCCGCCGGCGCGGCCCGGCTTCCGTTCGTGTTCCAGGAGGCGCAAGGCTCAGCCCGGCTCCCGTTGCTGCCTCCGATGGCCCGTTGACCATCGACGCCGCAGCCGCGCATCCGGGTCAGGCGCGGTAGGCCTTCCGCGCGAAGTCGGAGTACGGCACCGGGGCGACCGTTGCCCGGATCTCCACCTGGCGGTGCGGCTCGACCTGGGGCTTGCGAGTGTTGGGTTCCTCGCCCCAGAGCACGGTCACTTCCGTGCCCGCTGCGCTGTGCCGCTTGTCGAGGGTGGCCAGCGAGAGGAAGGCCTGCTCGTTGGCCGCATAGCCGCAGTCGAAGGACAGGCCGGCGGGCTCTCCGCCTGCCAGCACCTGGTCCACCTGGTAGAACGCGTAACGGGCCTTGGGCATGTCGAAGTACTTGGCCGGCAGCCCGTCTTTGCCGAGCGACTTGAACACGCTGGCCACGTCGTCGCTGTTCCAGACCAGGGTGACCTTTTCGCGGGCAGGATTCTCCCGCATCCGCTCCAGGGCGCCGCGACCGATGAAGTCATGGTCGAAGGAGACCACGCGGCCGTAGTTCAGGTCCCATGGCGTCAGGTAGTAATCCTCGATGTCCGGAGACGCGAAGCTTCCGCCGAGCGACCCGGCGGACGCGAGCGGCAGCCACTTCCGGTATTCGGCGAGCCGGTCCCCGCTGAAGATGGCAGGCACCGGCGTCGGCACCCACCCGGAGCCGAGCGGGGACGTGGAGTAGGCCTTCGCCCCCACTTGGCGCAGCTCGAGCTCTTCGCCCGCCTCCAGGATGGCCTGGTGGACGCGTTCGCCCTCCGCCCACGGGCCGAAGATCTCGAACCCGGCCTGGCCGGCGATGCCGTGCCTGATCGCCCGGACCCGGCAGCCCGCGATCGTGAAGTCGGTCATGTGGAAGAACTTCACGTCGGGAACCGGGGAACCGATGAGTTTCTCCACCAGCGGAAGCGCCTGCGGCCCCTGCAGCTCATACCGGTAGATCTTCGGGTTGCCCTTGCGGACCAGGGAGTTGCCATCGCGCTCGGCGGTGGCGTCGTAGCCGCCCTTCTCCAGGTGGAACTGCACCCAGTCCAGGACCATGTGGTGGCCCACCAGGTTGAAGCTGCCCTCGGCCAAGTAGGCCAGGATGGCGTCGCCGATCAGGTGGCCGTCCTCGTTGACCGCAACGAACTGCTTCGCGGTGTTCGGCCTGAAGTTCGCGAACTTGTTCACCCCCAGGCCGCTGAGCAGCGTCAGGGCGTCCGGCCCGTTGAGGTACAGGTCGGTCATGTGGTGGGACTGATCCAGCAAGGCGACCGATTGGTCCCAGGCACGTTGCTCCGACCGCCAGTTGGTGAACTCCGGCTGGATCGGAAAGACGATGGGAAGCGCGGGCAGGTTCCGCAGCAGCTCCACCGGGTTTCCGGTGCGCTGGATGGCATTCTCAAGGTTTTCGGCAGGCATGTCGCTCTCCATTCCGTGATCTGGTTCTGCGGCCGGGGCCGCCGGCTCGCGGCCTGGGCGGCGGCCGCCTGTGTCGTTTAGCCGGAGGTTTCGGTGAACACCGGGATCACCACGTGCGAGGCGGACTGGCCGCCGGTGTGGATGCGGTGCTCCCCGCGGTTGACTAAGTCCTCGTGGCGGGCGTAGAGGTCGGGCTTGGGGTAGCGCATGACGTCGGACCCCTGCACCACCAGGACCAGGGTGTCCCCGGCCTCGAAGCGGGTACCGGAGGGCAGGATCTCGATCTCCAGCCGGACCGGGCCCTCCTGGGGCAGCGGCAGGGCCCGCCGGTGGGCCAGCACCGGCAGGTAGTCGGTGGAGCGGTCCGGATCGAGTTCGCGGTGGGAGGCGCGCTGCCAGCCCACGGCGACGGGGCCGTCGTCGAAAATGGCGTAGTAGGGGAAGCCGACCACCGTGCCGTCCCGGCCCTTCTTGAACAGCGCGACGAAGACGTCCATGTCCTCGGCGTCCGGGGCCGACAGGAAAAGCACGGCCTTGGCGTGGCCCACGAGCATGGTTTCCTCGCGGAAGGCCAGGCTGAATTCCGCCCGGTGCGGCCGCAGCCCGCTGGCCAGCGAGTCGTAGCCGGCGGTGGCTTCCGCCGCGGGCGGCTCGTCCGCGAGCGCACCGCCAGCGGCATCCAGGTAAAGGGTGCGGTACCGGGTCTGCGGCGGCGGCCACTCCGCGGCAGCATGGGTGCTCCCCTCGTAGTAGCGGTCCCGCACCTCCAGCCGCACCGGCGGCCAGTCCGCCAGGCCGCTGTCCCGCCCGTGGAGGAAGTGGTCGAAGAAGATCCGCTGCTGCTCCACCATGTCGGGGCGGTAGTACTCGGCCCACTTCTTCCGGCCGTGCACGTAAAGCCATTTCCGCTCGGAGGCGATCCGGCGGAAGCCCTCCAGGGTCCCCCGCGTGTGCAGCCCCTGGTCCGACCAGCTGGCGACGACGAACGCCGGGACGGTGACCTTCTCCAGGTCGGCGCTCTTGGACTCCCAGAAGCCGTCGTAGAACGGATGCGCGGCCGTTTCGGCTTCCAGGTCTTCGATGGGGCCGGTGGCGTACCCCCAGCGTTCCCAGATGTAGGGCCAGAACCACGTTTCCGGGATGCCGCCGTGGCGGGCAACTTCCCGGTAGGTGTCGGTCCAGCCTTCCCAGGGGTTGATCGCGGCAAGGTGCGGCGGGTTCAGCTCTGCCACGCGCCACTGGGACACGGTCAGGTAGGAGACGCCGGACAGCCCGACCTTGCCGTTGCTCCATTCCTGCCCGCCGACCCACTCGATCAGGTCGTAGAAGTCCCTGGCTTCTTCCGGAGAGCAGTAGGTTGCCGCGCCTTCCGAGTACCAGGTGCCCGGGATGTCGGCCACGACGACGGCGTAGCCGTGCGGCACCCAGTAGGCGGGATCCGGTGCCTCGAAGGTCGTCAGGTCGCTGGTGTAACCGGCCTGCACGCCGCTGGTGGGGCGGACCACGCCCAGCTGCTCGGTGATGTGCTTTCCGTACGGCGACCAGCTGACCAGCGGAGCGGCGGGCTCCGGGCCGTCGGGCCGGTACACATCCACGCGGATCACCGCGCCGGACGACGCGGCCACGGCGATGTCCCGCTCGATGACCATGCCCGGCAGATGTTCGGTCCGCGGCTGGGGCGGACGTCCGCCGCGCTCTTCGGGAGCATGGCGGTGTCCCCTGAAGAGATAAGGGATGGAGCCAGACATCGTGTCCGCCTTTCCGCGGTGCAGCCCTGGCAGCCGCCGAACGCCTGTTGTTTCCCCTGCCTTACTACGGCGGCCATAACGTTCCCGTAACCGCCTTGACATGAGATAGATCACATCGTTAGCTTCAATGTCAACATTCTTGTTAGCACCAGCCGGCCAACGGCGCCGGAATTGAGCAGTCTCCCGCCTCCAGGAAGCGTTGAATCCATGTGGCGTATGGCAGAGAGTGTGCGGCCATGACGGCCAGGCTGACCGTCGAGGATGTTTCTCTGCACTTCGGCGGCATCAAGGTGTTGGATTCAGTTTCGTTCGAGGTGGAACCGTCGACGGTCTTCGGGCTCATTGGCCCCAACGGCGCCGGCAAGACGTCTTTGTTCAACTGCGTCAGCGGACACTACAAGCCGTCGTCGGGGTCCATCGGCATCGACGGCGCGGACGTCCTCTCCCGGGCACCGTCCGCCCTGGCGCGGTTGGGGCTGGCCCGCACGTTCCAGCATCCCGCACTGCAGCTGGACAAGACGGTGCTGGACAATGTGCTCCTCGGCGGCCACTCGCGGCTGTCCGGCGGCGCGCTGTCCTGGGCGCTCCGGCTCCCGCATGCCGTCCGCGGCGAGCGCACGCTCCGGCGGCAGGCGCATGACGTTCTTGCGCGGTTGGACCTGGACTGGGCCACCCACCTGCCGGCTGGCGAGCTGGCCCACGGCTTCCGCAAGCGCGTGGAGTTGTGCCGGGCGCTGCTCAGCCAGCCCAAACTGCTGCTGCTCGATGAGCCGGCCGCCGGGCTATCCCACGCGGAAGTCGAAGACCTGATCGGCTGGATCAGGAACCTGCGCGTGGAATTCGAGCTGACCATCGTCGTCGTCGAACATCACATGGGCCTGATTTCCGCGGTGACGGACCGCCTGGCCGTGCTCAACCAGGGGCGGAAGCTGGCGGAGGGCACGGCGGCCGAGGTCCGGCAGGACCCGCGCGTGATCGAGGCTTATCTCGGGCAGGGGGCGGCGTAATGGGCCTCCTCGAACTCTCCAACGTGCGCGCCTGGTACGGCCGGGCGATGGCGCTGCACGGCATCAACCTGAGCGTGGCCGACGGCGGTGCGACCGGCATCCTGGGTGCCAACGGCGCCGGCAAGACCACGACGCTGCGCACCATCAGCGGGATGGTCAAGACCAGCGGGGACATCACCTTCGAGGGCCGCAGGATCACCGGGATGCGGCCCGACCAGGTGGCCCGGCTGGGCATTGCCCACGTGCCGCAGGACCGCGGCACCCTGGCCAACCTCAGCGTGCAGGACAACTTGCTGGTCGGTGCTTACCGGCGCAAGGACCAACGCGGCGTCGCCGCCGACCGGGACCACTACTTCGACCTCTTCCCGCAGCTCGCGGCGCGGAGCAAGACACCCGCCGCCGCGCTGTCCGGCGGCGAGCAGCAGATGCTCGCGATCGGCCGCGCCTTCATGTCCGGCCCCAAACTCGTGCTGCTGGACGAGCCATCCCTGGGGCTGGCGCCCAGCACCGCCAGCCAGGTCTACGAAGCGATCACCAAACTGCGCACCGAAACGGGGTTGTCCATGGTGGTGGTGGAACAGAACGCCGCCCTCGCGTTCTCCATCGTGGACGAGGCCACGGTCCTGGAAACCGGGCACACCGTGCTGTCCGGACCGCGCGAAGAGCTCATGGGCATGGACGCCATCCGCAAAGCGTACCTGGGAGGGTGAGCCATGGATTCACTGTTCCTGCAGCTCATCATCGACGGCCTGGGCAACGGGGCCATCTACGCCGCCCTGGCGCTGGCCATCGTGCTGGTGAACCGGGCCACCGGGCTGATCAACTTTGCGCAGGGCGCCATGGCGGTCTTCTCCACCTTCCTGGCCTGGACCCTGTGGCAGGCGGGCGTACCGCCGGCGCTCGCCATTCCCCTGGCCATCCTGGTCTCCGCGCCGCTGGGCGCCGGGGTGGAACGCCTGATCATGCGGCGCTTCGAGCGCGGGCTGCCCGACACCGCCATCATCGTCACGGTCGCCCTGCTGGTGCTGTTCACCGGGCTGGCCGGCCTGTTCTGGGGCTACAACTCCCAGCAGTTCCCCTCGCTCTTCCCGCTGGGCACCTTCCAGGTCGCCGGGGCCTTCATCAGCTATCAGTCGCTGGGCAACATCGTCGTGCTGCTGCTGGTGGTGCTGGCCCTGCAGCTGCTGTTCAAGAAGACCAAGCTCGGCCTGGCCCTGCGGGCGGTGGCGGACAACCCGGAGTCCAGCGCCCTCTCGGGCATCCCGGTGGGCCGGCTGCTCATGGTGGGCTGGGCCCTGGCCGCGGTGCTGGGCGCCATCGCCGGCGTGCTGATCGCGCCGAAGGTCTTCCTGTCCCCGCACATGCTGGACCAGGTGCTGGTCTACGCCCTGGCCGCCGCCATCCTGGGCGGCCTGAACAGCCCGCTGGGCGCGGTGGTTGCCGCCGGCCTGATCGGCGTGGTGGAGAACCTCGCCGGCGCCTACATCGGCTTCATCGGCGATGACCTGAAGATCGCCGTGCCGCTGGTCGCCATGTTCATCGTGTTGCTGGTCAGGCCCCAGGGCCTCTTCGGACAGAAAGAGGTGGTGCGGGTATGAGGCGCCAGGTGTTCGCCTCGCGCTGGTTCCGGATCGCGGCCACCGTCGTCGTGCTGGTGGTGGCGGTCCTGGCACCGCTGCAGCTCATTCCGTATGTGAACTACCAGCTGACCGTGGTGGCCGCCTTCGCCGTCGCGATCCTGGGCCTCAACCTCGTGACCGGTTACGCGGGGCAGATCTCGCTGGGCCAGAGCGCGTTCGTGGGGCTGGGCGCCTACGTCACCGCGTATGGCGTCACCGAGGGCTGGCCGGTGCCGCTGACCTTCGTGCTCGCCGCCCTGATCCCCGCCGTCGTCGGTTTCCTGGTCGCCCTTCCCGCGGTCCGGCTGCGCGGCGTGTCGCTGGCCATGGTCACCATCTCGCTGCCGATCATCGCGGACCGGCTGGCCAAGCGGCTGGACGATTTCACCGGAGGCTCCGTCGGCATCACCGTGCAGTGGATGAACGCCCCGGACTGGAGCGGCCTCGCCGACGACCAGTGGCGGTACTACGTGGTGCTCGGCGTCGCCGCCGTGTTCTTCCTGCTGGCGGCCAACCTGACCCGTGGCCGGATCGGGCGGGCCTTCGCCATCGTCCGCGAGAACGAGGCCGTGGCCACCGCGATGGGCGTCTCCAACTACCGGTACAAAGTCCTCGCGTTCACCGTCGCGTCCCTGTACGGCGGGATCGCGGGCTTCCTCTACCTGGCCGCCGTGCAGTACATGTCCCCCGCCACCCTCAGCTTCGTGGTTTCCATCAACATGCTGGCGGCCATGATCATCGGCGGGTCGGCCAGCATCGTCGGCTCCCTGCTCGGCGGGCTCTTCTTCGTTTTCATTCCGGTCCTGGCCGGGCAAATCGACCCCTCCCACACGCCGATCATCTACGGCGCCGCCCTGCTGGTGATCCTGTTCCTGGCCCCCGGCGGGCTGGTGACCCTGCCGGCGCTGCTGCGGCGAATGCGCCGCAAACGCACCGAGCCGGAGGCCGCCATCAAGGCTCCGGACACCGGCCCGGAAGTCCATACCCCGACCACTACAGCGATGTGAGCCGGCAGGGGCAAGCATTTCGATCCAGCACAAGGCCCACAAGGCTAAGGAGAAAACAATGCGAACACGGCAGATCGGACGCGGCGCCAAGGGTGCCCTGGCCGCCGCGGCAGCCCTCGCCATCACGCTCAGCGGATGCGGCCGGGGCGACGGCGGCGGCTCGCCCGAGGGCAGCCCGGGCGCTACCGAGGGCGGCGCAGCCGAGCAGGGCATTACCGACACCAGCATCCTGCTCGGCAGCACCACCTCGCTCAGCGGTGTGGCCGGAGCGCCGGGCAGTTGCCTGGTCGCGGGCATGGAGGCCTACTTCGGCGCGGCCAATGCCGACGGCGGCGTGGAATTCGGCGACGGCAAGACCCGCACAGTGGAACTCAAGGCGTACGATGACGCCTACGATCCCGGCCGCGCCGTGGCGAACTTCCGGCAGATGATCGCCGAGGGTGTCTTCGCCAACGTCAACGGCCTGGGTACCCGGACCAACCTGGCCATCATGCCGGTGGCCACCGAGGAAGAGTTCCCGCAGGTGTTCGTGGCCTCCGGAGACTCGGTGTTCAGCGAAGACCCCGAGGCCAACCCGTGGACCATCGGCTGGATGCCCACCTACTACGCCGAAGGCAACTCTTTCGGCAAGTTCCTGGTGGACTCCGGCGACGCCGTGACCGTCGCCGTGCTGGAACAGAACGACGACGCCGGCAACGAGTTTGTCGCCGGGCTAGAGGACGCCATCGAAGGCTCGGAGGTGGAGATCGTCCAGCGGGCCACGTTCGAGCCGGGCGACCCGACCGTCGACGCGCAGATGGCCCAGCTGGCGGACAGCGAGGCCGACGTCTTCTTCTCGGCCAACACGGTGCCGGCGCTGACGGCGTCGTCGATGGTCCGCGCCCAGGACCTTGGCTGGACCCCGTCCATCTTCCTGGCAGCCGTCGCCGCCAACGAGCGGGACGTCCTGGAACCGGGCAATGCCAGCGCCTTCCCGAACGTGTACAGCACCGGCTTCACCAAGCAACCCACGCAGACCGACGACGAGGAAGTGAAGCAGTTCCTGGCCGACATCGAGGAGCACGCCCCGGATACCGCCGACCAGATCATCCCGCACTGCCTCTGGGGCTACGCCACTGCGGCCACCCTCGAGGAGGCGTTCAAGAGCATGGCCGAGCCGACCCACGAGGCCCTGATGGAAGCGGTCCGCAACGTCAAGGACTTCGAGCCGCCGCTGCTGCTCGACGGACTGAGCGTGGACACCACCACCAACATGGCCCCGATTTCCGAGGTGCAGGTCCAGGAGCACACGGGCGAGGGATACGTGCCGGCGGAGTCCTTCACGCCGTAACGGGATCATGCCGACGGCGCCGGTTCCGCCATCCACACATCACGACGGCGGTGCCGGCGCCTTCCCGTGCGCGGCGCCTTGGGGTTTGCGTCGCCGGCTTCCGGTGCCGGTTTCCATTGCCGCCGTCGCCGGCCCCGGGTAGGCTCGCGCTTGTTTCCACCCACCCCCGCGGAACAGGAGCCAGCCATGCCCAAGCCCACCATCGCCCCCGGTGCACCCTGCTGGGTGGATTTGATGACCTCCGATCCGGAGAGAGCCAAGCAGTTCTATACCGAGCTTTTCGGCTGGACCTATGAGACCGGAGACCAGGAGACGTACGGCGGCTACATCATGGCCTTCAAGGACGGCAAAACCGTTGCGGGCATCATGCAGAGCCAGGAGGCCGGCAACCCGGATACGTGGAGCACCTACCTGCGGGTGGACGACATCGACGCCATCACCCCCATCGCCGCGGCCCACGGCGGCCAGGTGCACATGGAGCCGATGGATGTCCCGGAGCAGGGCAAGATGGGCATGATCGCCGACCCGGGAGGGGCCGCCGTCGGCCTGTGGGAATTCGCCGGCCATACCGGCTACCAGCTGGCCGCCGAGCCGGGCTCCCCCGCCTGGCACGAACTCTTCACCCGCGACTACCCCGCCACCGTGAAGTTCTACCAGGACGTGTTCGGCTGGGACACCGACGTCATGAGCGATACCGACGAGTTCCGTTACACCACCCTCGGCTCCGGCGACACCGCGGCGGCCGGCATCATGGACGCCGGCGCCTGGCTGCCCGAGGGCGTCCCAGCGCACTGGCGCATCTACTTCGCCGTCGAGGACACCGACGCGGCCGTCGAAAAGGCCACGGCCCTGGGCGGCAGCGTGGTCCAACCCGCCGAAGACACGCCCTTCGGCCGTGTCGCCACCCTGACCGACCCGACCGGCGCCATGTTCCTCGTTGTCCAGGGGCTGCCCGGGCAGTAGCCGTCCGGACATGCGGCCGGTCACCACTCCTTGAGCGCCTTGTGAGCCGGTCCTGCCGTCAGCCCAGCCGCGGGGTCCGGGGCGGCTCGGTGCGGCGGTCGCCGGTCGCCTCGAAGGCGGCCGCCACAGCCAGCAACGCGTTGTCGTCGTAGGCTCGCCCGGCGAAGGTGAGTCCCACGGGCATGCCGATGTCCGCCGTCGTGCCCATGGGCACGGTGACGGTGGGAATGCCCAGGTGGCGCGGGACGAGATTCCCGTTGGCCACCCAGACGCCGTTGCGCCAGCCGAAGTCTGCCGAAGCCGGGTTAACGTCCATGTCCGCGGGGCCGATGTCCGCCATCGCAGGGAAGACGACGGCGTCCAGCGCCTGGTGGTCCAGCCAGGCTTCCAGGTCCACCCGGCGGGTTTCCTCGAGTCCGCGCAGTCCCTCCGCGAGATGGGGGATGTCGGTGAACGAGGCAACGCCGTGTTCCCGCACGTGCGCCGGATAGGACGCGATGTCGTCGAAATCGTCGTAGGGGTCCGGCAGGGCTCCGGGCGGATGCGGAAAAATTTCCGACCCATCCACGTCGGCCAGGGTCCGAAGCGCCGGGTCCCCGTTGGCCGCGAGGAAGTCCTCCCACGCCCACGCGGAGAGATCCAGGATCTCCCGCCGCAGGTACTCAGGACTGACCAGGCCGCGGGTGCCGATTTTCGCGGCACCGGGCCGGTCGCCCTCGTAGTTGGAGACGACCGGGAAATCCACGGGAACCACCTCGGCCCCCGCGGCCTCAAGGTCCCGGCGGGCTGCTTCCCACAGCTCGATGACGGATGCCCGGGTCTCGATCCGCTGCCCGGTGGGACCGCCGATGCCGGGGTGTTCGCTGGTGCCGGCATCGGGGTCGGCGTTGATGTACATACGGGGCACGCCGAAGCGTTTTCCCTGCAGCGCGTCCCGTGCCTGCTGCAGTCCGCGGGGCGCCAGGGCCGGATAGGAGTCGGGCCGGACCGACGAGGCGGCGGGGATGGGCACCCAGGGCTGCAGGCGCCAGAAGTCGCCGCGCGTTTCGGCGTCGTCCGCCACGATCACGTCCAGCACTTCCAGCAGGTCGGCCATGGTCCGGGTGTGCGGCACCACCACGTCCATGGTGGGAACCAGCGGCCAGTTGCCCCGCACGGAGATGATGCCGCGCGACGGGGTGTAGGCACACAACGCGTTGTTCGACGCGGGCGCCCTGCCGCTGGACCAGGTCTCCTCGGCGAGGCCGAAGGCGGCGAAACTTGCCGCCGTCGCGGTTCCCGATCCGTTGGATGAACCGGAGCCGAAGGCGGCCGTCAGGAAGTCGGGGTTGTAGGGGCTTTCGGCGCGTCCGTAGAGACCCCGCTGCATGCCCCCGTTGGCCATCGGCGGCATGTTGGTGAGTCCCAGGAGCACTGCCCCTGCCGCGCGCAGCCTTTCAATGGCGAACGCGTCGCGCCGGGCCACCAGGTGCTCGAAGGCGGGCGAGCCTGCGGCGGCGGTGAGGCCTTGGGCCAGGTAGCTGTCCTTCGCCGTGTAGGGAATACCGTCCAGCGGTCCCAGGGTTTCTCCGCGGGAACGCCGCCGGTCGGCAGCGCGGGCGTCCGCGAGCGCCTCGGGATTCATGACGACGACGGCGTTCAACCGGATGCCGCCGTGGTCGTAGGCGGCGATGCGTTCCAGGTAGGCGTGCGTGAGTTCCTCGCTGGTCGCCTGCCCCGTTTGCAGCGCCTCGCGCAGCTGCGCAATCGAGGCCTCCACCACGTCAATCCGGCTCATCCTGCCGCCTTCGCGCCGAGCTTGGGTTGCTGCTGCGTGATGCAGTGTATTCCGCCGCCGCGGGCCAGTATCGGCCGCGCGTCCACCGTGACCACGCGGCGGCCGGGATAGGCCTCGGCGAGGATTTTGGCTGCCAGCGCATCGGCGCGTTCCTCCCCGTAGCCGCAGGCAATCACGCCGCCGTTGACCGCCAGGTGGTTGACGTAGCTCCAGTCGACGAATCCTTCCTCGTCCTTCAGGGTGTCCGGGGCGGGCAACTCAACGATGTCGAACGGCTTTCCTGCCGCGTCGATCTGGGTCTCGAAGAAGGGCCGCAGGGACCGGCTGACGTCGAAGTCGGGGTGTGCCGGGTTGTTTTGCATATGCAGCAGGATCCGTCCGGGCGAGGGCAGGGTGGCCACCATGTCTATGTGCCCGCGCGTGCCCAGGTCCTCGTAGTCGCGGGTCAGTCCCCGGGGTACCCACACGGTATGCGTGGCGCCGAGGGTGCGGGCCAGTTCCGCCTCAACCCGTCCCTTGTCCGCATACGGATTCCGATCAGGATCGAGCTGCACGGTTTCGGTCACCAGCACCGTCCCCTCGCCGTCAACGTGGATGGCGCCGCCTTCGTTCACCAGCAAGGAGGTGACGAGTTCGGCCTGGGCCTGCGCGGCGACAAAACTTCCGATGCCGCGGCTCTTCTCCCACTCGGCCCAGGCCGGCGCGCCCCAGCCGTTGAAGGTCCAGTCCACCGCTCCGAGCACGTCCGGCCGCTCGTCGTCGACCACGAAGGTCGGGCCGATGTCCCGCATCCAGAACTCATCCAGCGGTTCCTCGAGCCGTTCGATGCCGCTGTCCAGCATGCGGCCGGCGCGCTTCCGTTCCGTCGGGTCGACCACCATGACAACGGGTTCGAACTCCGCGACGGCATGCGCCACCGCGGCCCAGGCACCGTACGCTTCCTCGGCCGACGCCGCATCCGCGCCCAGCGTCAGGCCGGCCCGGGGGAACGCCATCCAGGTGCGCTCGTGGGGATCGGTTTCCGCCGGCATTTTCCAAGCCACAGGGGTCTCCGTCTCGTGAGGAACAGCAAGGCCGTCCGACCCGCCTTGTTGATCGCATGATCAATAATGCAGCGAAGCTACTCTAGACTGTTCTGTGATATCAAGCACACCCAAACGCACTCCGCGCAAGGCGCCCGCCGAGCGTGCCGCGGAAATCGCCGAAGCGGCCCGGGCCATCGGGATAGAGCAGGGTCTTTCCGCGATCACCCTGCGCAACGTGGCGGGCAGGGCCGGGGTAGCCCCGGGCCTGGTGGCGCACTACCACCCCACCGTCGATGTCCTGGTGGCCGGAGCCTTCACCTCCATCGTGGCCGCGGAAATCGATGAGGTGTCGGCCATGGTTGCAGGGCGGCCCACGCCGCGGCAGGGCCTTGGCCTGCTGCTCGACACGCTCCTGGACGACCGCCGGCTGGATGTGACAGCGGTGTGGGTGGAAGCGTGGTCCTTGGGCCGCCGCAACGAGGCGCTGGCGGTGAGCGTGCGCGCCCAGATGGATGCATGGCAGGCGGTGATCCGGGATCTGCTTGAGGCGGGCGTTGCCGCCGGTGAGTTCACGACGCCGGACGCGGAAACCGTGGCCTGGCAGGTTCTGGGCATGATCGACGGGCTGAATGCCCAGGGGCTGGTGCGCTGGAACGGCGTCAGCGACCGGCACACCCACCTCGCACGCGCCGTGGAAGTGATGGTGGGAGCGGCCCCGTCGTCGCTGCTGCCACACGCGGCGCCCGTCGCGGACCAATAGCCCGCGGCCGCCTACCGGTGTGCAGGACGACGGCGGCCGCGCGCCGTGGGAGGTGAGCCGCTGTCGTCGTTCCGGGTGTTGGGTTATTTGTCCTGGTTGATGCGGATCATGTTGCCCGATGGGTCCCGGACGGCGCAGTCTCGCGGCCCCCACGGCTGGTCCATGGGCTCCTGCAGGACCTCTGCGCCGATCGAGCCCAGCCGTTCGAACGCAGCGTCCAGGTCATCCGTGCGGAACACGAGCATGGGAAGGACTCCTTTGACCAGCAACTCCTGGAGCTGGTCGCCGTCGGCCTGCGAGCGCCCGGCATGGGGTGCGGACAGCACCAGCTCCAATTCGGGCTGGTCGGGGCTGCCCATGGTGATCCAGTGGAAGCCGTCGTTGGCAACGTCGTTGCGGGCCTCAAGCCCGAGGCCATCCCGGTAGAACGGGATGGATTCCGCGGGATCGTTCACGGTGATGTTGCAGTACTGGAGTGAAATAGTCATGCGGCAAAACTACGCCGGGGCCGGAGTTGCCGCTTCTTCGATCCTGCTCGATCTCGGGTCGACGGGCCGGGTGAGCAGCTTCGCGATGCACGGCGGCATGGCCTCGGCCGCCGGATGCTCCCGGCTGCGATAGGCGCTGGGGGTTTCGCCCACCAGTTGGGTGAACCGCGTGCTGAACGATCCCAGCGAGGTACAGCCCACCTGCATGCAGGCGTCCGTGACGCTCGTACCGGCGCGCAGCAGCGCCATCGCCCGCTCAATCCGGCGGGTCATCAGGTAGTTGTACGGCGTCTCCCCGTAGGCGGCCTTGAAGCGACGCGAAAAATGCGCCGGCGACATGAGCGCCTTCGCCGCCATTGTCGGCACATCGAGCGGCCGGGCAAAGTCCCGGTCGATCAGGTCCCGCGCCCGGCGCAGATGCGCCACATTGGCCAGCTCCTCAGGAGTCACACGTTGAGAATACTGCTCGGTTTGGCGACCCGGTAGTTGCCGGGAGGACGGGCTGACAAGTGCGGTGCTTCAGGGTCAGCACCCGACAGTCATGACGGCACGGTCTGCTGCCTCGAGCGTGAGTGTCCAGCCCTCCAGCAACTTGTCCATAAATTGACAGTATCCGTGGCATAATTCGTCCATGGCCACAGCAGACAGCGAGCCCCAGCAGTTGGACGTTTCGAAGCTCACGGCCGTGGAATACGGCCGCTTGGCCGATGCTTATGCGCAGTCGGTGGCACCTTCTGCAGATCAGCTCTCACTCGGGCTAGGGCTACGACTCGTGCGCGCTTCGGGAGCCTTCGTCAAGGCTGCGGAAAGCGAAGTGCAGCGTCCGTTGAAACTCAACTGGAGCAGTTTCAGCGCTCTCTATGTCATCTCGGTGTTCAGATCCCTGGAAGCGCGCACCATCGCGCGGTTTACTGGTCTGACCCGCCAAGGAGTCTCGCTGGTATTGACCGGACTCGAAAAGGCCGGCTTTATCAGCCGGTCCTCGGGAAACCAGGATGACGGCAGGTTGGTCAACGTCCGATTTACTCCAGAAGGCGAGCAGGCCGCCGACAGCGCGGTGAAAGGACAACTCCAGTTCTCGGAAATATGGTTCTCAGTGTTAGACGACGACGAACGCTCGGAGTTGAACCGCCTCCTGGAGAAGCTGCTGGAGAAAGGCCCCCAGCAGGCTTACCGTCACGGCTAAGCTGCTTAGCTCATGCCGTGCATGCGGCCGAACTGTCGGGCAAACGCCTCCACTTCAGTCAGGGCGCTCGGAACAGCGAGTGCATCAAGGCTTAGTGCTTCCGCCGCCGGAACACCAGTCAGGATTTTCTTGACCGGAATCTCCAGTTTCTTTCCGGTCCTGTTCCTGGCCACATCCTCCACCAATACGATGTGATCAGGAACGTGCCGTGGTGACAGCTTGATTCTGAGTTCCCGGATTATTTGATTCCGACGCTCAGCTTCCAACGTGCCGTCGAACGTGGCCACGAACAGAACCAGTTGCCCGTTCCCGCCAACCGGGTCTTCCACATGGACGATGAGGCTGTCCACCACGTCCTCGCGGTTTTCCAGGACGTTGTAGAACTCGGCTGTCCCCATGCGGACGCCACCGCGGTTAAGCGTCGCGTCAGACCGTCCGCTGATTATGCTACTTCCCGTGTCGGAGCGGAAACGGATGCGGTCCCCGTGCCACCAGAGACCGGGGTACTTTGTGAAGTAGCTTTCCAAATATCGTTGGTTGCCGTTGTCGCCCCAAAAACCCACCGGCATTGACGGCATGGGCGAGAGCACAACCAGCTCCCCAAACTCATCGATCACCTCGTGACCGTCTTCATTCAAGGCAACCACATTGACGCCAAGGCATTTGCCCGACATCTCACCGGCCCAATCCGGCTGCCATGGCCCGCTTTGGACGAAGGCTGTACAGACATCCGTGCCCCCGCTGCCAATATTGAAAACTACCTGCGGGCCGAAGTTTTCGCGCACCCAGTGATAGCCGGTATCAGGCAATGGGCTGCCCGATGAACCGAGGGTCCGGATCGAGTCCAGCCGATACTGTTTGCCGGGCTGCAGCCCGGCATCCGTGCACGACATTATGAAGCCGGGGCTGATTCCCATCAGCGTAGGGCGAAGCTCTTCGGCCAACCTCCACTGGTGTTCCATGTCGGGGTACGCCGGATCACCGTCAATCATAATGATCGATGCCCGCAGCATCAGTGCCGACACCAGGGAGTTCCAGACCATCCACGCCGTCGTGGTGGACCAGACCATCCGGTCGCCGGCCCGCAAATCCCAACTCAGCGCACTGTTCTTGACATGTTCGGCGAGGAATCCCCCGTGGCTGTGGACGATAGCCTTCGGCTTGCCCGAGGTGCCTGACGAAAACAGGATGCACAGCGGGTGCAGGAAGTCTACGCGCTCAAAGTCCAGCGGTGGCGCTTCATCTGCTGCGCGGGACAAGTCCGCCCAAGACACTGCCTCCGGAGCTGTTTCCACTCCGAAGTCGCCGTAGGGGACGGCGACAGTAGCCTCCAAACCGGGCAGCGCCGAGCGGATCTGCGTAAGCTCCCCTGCCCGATCGATATGCTTTTTGCCGTAGACGTAGCCGGTAACAGCAAAGAGGACCTTGGGCCGAATCTGCGCAAACCTGTCAATGACACCCTGCGCACCGAACTCCGGCGGACACGCCGCCCAGACTGCACCCAGGCTGGCCGTGGCGAGAAAGGCCACGGCGGCTTCGGGGATGTTGGGCAGATATCCGGCCACGCGGTCCCCTTTGCCCACGCCCATTTGCTTTAGGCCTCGCCGTACGCGGGCCACACCCTCCTGCAGTTCCGCGAACGTCAGTTCCAGCCGTCCCCGGGTCTGGGAAACGCCGATAATGGCCGTGTCCGTGTCTTCGGACCGGGCCACTCCCTGCGGTGCGGTCCGGGCCACTCCCTGCGGTGCGGTCCGGGCCACTCCCTGCGGTGCGGTCCGACCCACCCCCAGCAGCGCGTTTTCTGCATAGTTGACGAGCGAGCCTTCAAACCAGCGGGCGCCCGGCATGGTCGCCTCACTCAGGGCCTCCGCGTAGCTGCCGTGGTCGCGAATCTGGAAGTAGTCCCACACCGAACCCCAAAAGCTGTTCAGGTCACGCACTGTCCATCGTTGCAGCTCGTCATAGCTGCCGAAACGCATGTCGCGATTTTTGCGCAGCCACTCCAAATAGTCGCCCAGGAACGTTTTCTCCAGGTCGTCCCCTTGCACTGGTCCGCGCAGCAAGGCCGGCAAGGGCCCAGGACCGGATGTGTCCGCGCGGGCTCGTTTCGCGTCCATCCTGCCTACCTCCTCGTGATCGACGCGCGAATCTGCGCTGCAGCCTCTGGGGCGGCCAAGCTCTCCACAAACCGTTTCGCCTCCCGGTCCAAGGCCTCGGCAAGCGGCAGGTCCGGGCCGTCGCGTAAACTATCTTTTAACGCCTTAAGCCCACTGGGAAATTTGGCAGCAGCGCGAGCCCATTCCATGGCTGTTTCGACCAGGATGCCCGCCTCCACCACTTCACCTACAAGTCCGGCGGCGAAAGCCTCCTCTGCGCTGACGGCCCGTGGACGCAAGAGCCAGTCAGTGGCTTTTGCACGACCAACGCATTCCGCCAGCATCTTGGTGGTGCCAAAGTCTGAAGATAGGCCGAGCGACAGAAAAGCTGTGTTGAACTTTGTGTTGCTTGCCGCCACCCGCAAATCGCAGGCGCTGATCCAGCCGATGGCTGCACCGACACAAGCACCCTTAACCGCAGCAATACTTAGCTGCGGCATAGCCCGCAGCAGCTCGACCAGCCGGGCATTGCTGCGCATACGCGCTGTCAGGGCTGATCGGCCGTCCAGGCTGCCCGTTTCCATGGCCAGGCCTGTCAACATCTGCAGCTTGCCGCCAACACTGAAGGCACGTCCTGCGCCGGTAAGCACGAGGGCGCCAACATCCGGGTCAGCGGCTACCTGCTCCAGTGCTGCGACAACGCCAGATGTCATGTCGTCGTCCAGGGCATTCATAGTGTCCGGGTCGTTCAGGGTAAGCACGGCGACGCCGTCGGATATTTCCAGTTTCACCGACACTGTCATGCCCCTTCTTCGGTGGCCAACTGCTTCAAGTCGCGGTGCTGGATTTTGCCATTGAAATTCTTCGGCAGTTCATCCATGAAGGTGATCTGGCGGGGAACCTTGTAGGCTGCAAGGCTCTCCTTGCAGTAGGCAATAAGTTCATCGGCCGTAGGACGTTGCACACCGTCCTCCAAAAGTGAGACGAACGCGCTGACCGTTTCGCCGCGATAGTCGTCGGGGACGCCGACAACAGCCGCTTCACGCACTGACGGATGCCGGTAGAGAACATCCTCCACCTCGCGCGGCCACACCTTGTAACCGGAGGCTATGATCATGTTCTTGGTCCGGTCGACGATGAACAGCCAACCCTCTGCGTTGACGAAGCCTATGTCGCCTGTGTGCAACCAGCCATGACGAAAGGTCTCCCGGCTGGCTTCTTCATTGCGCCAGTAGCCGCTGATGATCCCCTTGCCTCTCAGGCACACCTCGCCGCGTTCTCCTGCGGGGACTTCCTTCCCGTCAGGCCCTTCGATGCGCAACTGGGTATCGAACATGGGCAGACCGACGGAGATGATGCCCGATTCCGGGTCCACCAAGGGGTCGATGCCCGGGGGAGTGCTGGAAACTGCGGCCGTGGATTCGGTCAGCCCGTAACCCGGTTGCAGCTTCACTCCGAAGACTTCATGGATGGCTTTGGCCATTTCCGTGGGGATCGGTGCCCCGCCTGAGCCCAAAACCCGAAGGCTCGTCACGTCCCGCGGCCTTTTCCTAGCCGCCTGCAACAGCGCGATGTAGGCAGTGGCGGCACCCGTTGTCCACGTCACTTCGTGTTCTTCGATCAGGTCCAGGAAAACGTTCGGCTCGAAGCGGTAGGCCAGGACGAGCTTCGAGCCGTGGTTTACCCATGCACTCAGATGCAGGGCCAGCCCTGTGATGTGAACGAGCGGCGCTGTGCAGATTAGTACCTGGTCGGGGCCCGCGATGCCATTGTATTCGGGGTAGGCGGCGCCGGCCCAGAGGAGATTCGCATGACTGGTCAGTGCACCCTTCGGCGGGCCGGTGGTCCCCGAGGTGTAGGTGAAGATGGCAGTATCGTCCGGATCGATGACAACGGCCGGTGCTGGGACACCACTGTGTGCTCTGACCAGTTCCATTAGGTCCAGGACCTCCCTGTCCCTGACATCGTCCGCCGGACGCTTCAACAAGGTTGGAACATCCGCGGCGCAGTCCGCCATCCCTGTTGTGATCACGGTCTTGACGGTGGTTCCGGCAATGCTCTCACTGCCTTGCGCAGCCCACGTTTCATTCGCGGTCACCAGCACCATCGGTTCCGCGTCTCTGGCAATCTTGTTCACTTCCGGAGCGCGGTACATCGGGCTAACAGGAACGATGATTGCCCCTAACCGCCAGGCGGCAAATGCGGCGAAGACGAACTGCGGGATGTTCTGCAACTGGACGATGATCCGATCCCCCTTGCTTACCCCTTGGCGGGACAGGGCCGCGGCGAGGGCGTCCGAAGTCTTCCGCACGTCGGCGAATGTGAAATCGCGGCCGAAGTAGTGGAGTGCTGTCTTGGCCGGATATTCGTCGGATGCTTCGTCGAGCGCCTCCGGCATCGTGGAATACATAGGGTCATTCGGAGCCGAGAGGATGGCCCGGCGCTCGTCGTCGAGCATCGGGGCCGCGGACATCGGGTTCACAAGCTTTCCTTCCCCACCACCCCGGAACGGGATCGTGTGATTGCGCTAACATCGAGATAAGATTACTAGACATTTAGCGAAAAAAGCTAGGTGCGGTCAGCGCTTCCATCTTCTGAGGCGCACGTCGGAGGCCGCCCAGCCACAGCGCACGACCGGCATGAAGGCGAGGAAAAATGGCAGAGAGTTCTTCCGAACAGCTGCCAGGGTTGGAGTTGAACCGCTTCTCCACCTGGCTGCAAAGGCATCATCCGACACTGGGAAAACCGCGCTCGGCCCGAATTCTCACCGGGGGCCGCAGCAACCTGACCTACAGTATTGACTGCGGGGACAATCAGCTCGTTCTTAGGCGTCCGCCCTTGGGCCACGTCATGGAGACGGCGCATGACATGTCGCGGGAATACACTGTCCAACAAGCACTGCAAGGGACGGGGTTTCCTGTCGCGCGAATGCACTTCATCCACGAAGACCAGGATGGTGAAGCCGGGGTCGGGTCCCGCTTTTATGTCATGGACAGGGTCTCCGGACGCCCTTTCGAGAGGGTAGAAGACAACCACGGATTTTCCCCTCAACAGTTGCATGACCTGAGCATCGAAATGGCGAGAACTCTAGCTAGATTGCACGCCACTGGACCCGCTGGGGTCGGGCTGGAAGACTTTGGCCGCCCGGAAGGCTACCTCGAGCGTCAGGTGCGCCGCTGGACAAAACAACTTGCGGCCTCGAGCAGCCGTGACCTTCCGGAGCTGCAACAGCTCTCAAAGCGTCTTGCCTCGGTCCCCGAATCCTCCGGGGTGTCCATCGTCCATGGCGACTACAAACTCAACAACGCCCTGGTTGACGCCTCCGGGGATAAGCTCGAGGTGGCGGCCATTCTCGATTGGGAGATGTCGACTCTTGGAGACCCGCTGGCTGATGTGGCGCTCTTCGGCTTGTACTGGCAGATGCCCTATTTGGACCCCGTAACCGCCGCGGTCTTCGAGTCACCGGTTGACTACGGCCTCGGTTATCCGGACTTTGACGCGTTATTGGCTGCTTACTCGGCTGCGCGCGGCATACAGACCCCGGACCTGACGTGGCATCTGGCGTTCGCGGCGTTCAAGACCGGAGTGATCACGGAGAGCATTCATTACCGTCATTTGGGTGGCGGGACTGTCGGCGAGGGCTTCGAACGGATTGGCGACATGAGCCTGCCGCTGGCCCGGGCCGGACACCGGTTCCTGGACGGGGAACGGGCGGCGGGCGAATCTATGGTGAGGAACTAACAATGCACTTTGAGTTTGACGACGTCACGCGGGACTATATGGAACGTGTGCAGGACTTCCTGAAGACAGAGATCTATCCCGCCGAGCCAGTGTTGGAACAGCAATTGGCCGAGGATCCACACCGCTGGGAGCGCCAGCCGGTTCTGCGGCAACTGCAGGAATCCGCCCGCCAGCGGGGACTGTGGAACCTTTTCTTGTCCGGAGACGGCGGTGCGGGCCTGACCAACCTGCAGTACGCCCCACTTGCCGAGCTGTCCGGGCGCAGTCCGAAACTGGCCCCCGCCGCCATGAACTGCAACGCCCCAGACTCGGGAAACATGGAACTGTTGCGCGATTTCGGCACCGATGAACAGAAGGAACGCTGGCTGCTGCCGTTGCTGGAAGGACACATCCGTTCCGCATTCTGCATGACGGAACCCGATGCTGCCTCTTCGGATGCCACCAACATCACCACCTCTATCGTGCGGGACGGAGGCGAATACGTCATAAATGGCCGCAAATGGTGGAGCAGCGGGGCGATGAGTGCCGAAGCCAGGATTTTCATCCTGATGGGCAAGACCGATGCCCATGGCCAGCGCCACCGCCAACAGAGCATGATCCTGGTACCCAGGGAGACGCCGGGGGTGAAAATAGAGCGTGCCTTGACTGTTTTTGGTTATGACGACCGGGACCATGGCGGCCACGCAGAAATATCGTTTACGGATGTCCGGGTCCCTGTGGGAAACATCATCAAGGGCGAAGGTGAAGGCTTCGCCATCGCCCAGGCACGCCTGGGTCCTGGCAGGATCCACCATTGCATGCGTGTGCTGGGGATGGCGGAACGGACGCTGGAGCTCATGACCGAACGTGCCCGTGAGCGCGTTGCGTTCGGTCAGCCGCTGGCCAAGCAGGGCGTAGTCCGGCAGTGGGTAGCCGAGTCGCGGATCACCATCGAAAGCTTGCGCCTACTTGTTCTGAAAACAGCGTGGTTGATGGACCGCTACGGGAACAAGGAGGCACACACCGAAATTCAGGCCATCAAGATTGCCGTCCCGCGCGAGGTTCAAACGATTGTGGATCGGGGCATCCAGCTGTTCGGGGGTGCCGGAGTCTCCCAAGACACTCCGCTGGCGGAGCTGTACGCCCAGGTTCGTGCCCTCCGCCTGGCCGACGGCCCCGACGAGGTGCATCTGTCTTCGCTGGGCAGGGCGCAGCTTCGGCCAGCAGGCGTTTAGGGCGTTGATGAGAAATGCCCGGCATCCCTCAGAAAGCCGGGCATTTCTTCGTTAACAGCAACCGGTTGACGCATCTATTCTGCGGTGACCAAGGTTGCACCGCCATCAATGACGAGAGTCTGTCCGGTGACCCAGGCCGCGTCTTCGGACAGCAGGAAAGTCACCGGTCCTGCAATGTCCTCCGGTTCGCCAAGCCGGTTCAGCGGGTATTTTGCCGCGAGTTCTGTTTCACGGCCTTCGTATAGAGCCCGAGCAAAATTGGTCTTGACGGCAGCGGGCGCCACTGCGTTGACGCGCACGTCCGGCGCCAGTTCTGCCGCGAGCTGGCGCGTCAAGCCGAGCACGGCCGCCTTGGACACGCCATACATGCCGATACCGGGGCTTGAGGTTACCCCGGCGATAGAGGCGATGTTAACGATGGCGCCCCTCCGCGCGCGAAGACCGGCGGACACTGCGTCCTGGGCCATCTTCAACGCTCCGACCACGTTGACGTCCAGAATCTTGCGTGCCGCACCGTCATCGAGATCCATCATTGGCCCGTAAACGGGATTGATGCCCACATTATTGACCAGGAAGTCCAAGCCGCCGAACTGGGCACCGATGACATCAAAGACCTCCGCACGGTGGTCCGGGTTGTCGGCCTTGCCCGCGACCCCCACTGCCGATGCACCAAGGACTCGTACCGCGTCTTGCAGCTTGTCCTCCCCGCGCGCTGTTATCAGCACCCTCGCGCCGCCGTCGACAAGCTGCCTGGCAACGGCCAGGCCAATCCCCCGGCTCGCACCCGTAACCAGCGCTGTCTTACCTTCGAATCTGCGGCCCACCCGGACCTTCCTTTCACTGGGGTCTTCGCGGTTCAACTGCACATCCGGCCGCCCGCTAGACAAAGGCCGATATCCCCGTGATGTGCCTGCCTACGATCAATGTATTCATTTCCCGGGTACCTTCGAAGGAGTACAGCGCCTCCGCGTCATTGAAGTACCGGATGATGTCGTAGTGCAAATCGATGCCGTTGCCGCCGAAAAGCTCGCGGCACCAGGCCACCACTTCCCTGGTTTTGCTGGTGACAAAGGCCTTGGCCATGGCCGAGTGGTGGTCTTGCTGCGTGCCGCGGTCCAGCATTTCGGAGGCACGGACGCACATTCCAATGCAAGCGGTGATATTGCTCAGCGACTTCACCAACAGATCCTGCACGAGTTGGTAGCTGGCAATCGGCCGGCCAAACTGCTCGCGCTGCTTGGCATAGGCCAACGCCGTCTCGTAAGCTCCGACAGCCGTCCCCACCGCACCCCAGGCGACGTCGATGCGCGTGCGCATCAGAATGCTTGCTGTATCCCGGAAGGAATTGGCGAGGGGAAGCTTTGCGCTGGCAGGCAGGACAAGATCCGTTAACTCGATATCCGCGTTTTGGACGGTTCGCTGGCTGTATTTGCCGTCGATCTTGGTGGCTTGGTAGCCGGGAGTGTCTGTAGGGACGACGAAGCCCTTGACCTGTCCGTCCGCTTCATCCCGTGCCCAAATAATGATGACGTCACCCCAGGTGGCGTTCCCGATCCAACGCTTTTGTCCGTTGAGTATCCATTGGTCGCCTTCCCTGCGGGCGGTCGTGCGCAGTCCCTTGGCTGCATCAGAACCGGAGAATGGCTCGGTCAGGCCGAAGGAACCGACCGCTTCACCCGTGCCGAGCCTGGGCAGCCATTCGGCCTTCTGTTGTTCAGAGCCGAGCAGCGCAATGGAACCCATCACCAAGCCGCTGGATACTCCTGTCAAGGTGGAGAACCCGGCATCCACCCTCGCCAATTCCATGGTGACAAAACCTCGGAATACGGCTGAGTTCTTGAACGGTGCGGTTTCCTCGTAGGGGAAGGCCAGCACGCCGAGTTCACCCAAGCCGCTGACCATATGTTGGGGAAACTCCGTACGTTCCCAGTAGTCATTTATCTCGGGCCTGACTACGGTGTCCATGTAATCGCGGATGCGTGCGAGGGCGGCGAGCTCGCACGGTTCGAGGTCCTGCTCATAGCCGTAAAAGTCGCCGGTCAAGACGGTGAAGCCAGGTGCCTGGCTCATTGTCGAGGTGCCTGTCATTTTAGGCCTTTCTGTCGAGCTGAAAGATGGTCGCTAGAGACGTTCAATTACCATGGCCATACCCTGCCCGCCGCCGACACAGAGTGTAGCCAGACCGAACTGGCCGTCCTTCGCCTGAAGCCCATTAACCAGGGTGGTGAGCATGCGGACGCCGGTCGCCCCAAAGGGGTGGCCGAGTGCGATGGCGCCGCCGTGGGGATTGAGTCTGTCGAAGTCGATGCCGAGTTTGCGGGCCGAAGGCACGACCTGAGCGGCAAATGCTTCGTTAAGCTCCACGATGTCAATGTCGTCGATGGACAGGCCTGCCCGGTGCAGGGCCATTTCGCTTGCCGCGACCGGCCCCAGACCCATGATCTCGGGCGAGAGCGCCGTGACGCCGCTGGAGATGATCCGTGCCAGCGGGTTCAGTCCCAACTCTTTGGCCTTGACTGCCGACATCATCACAGCCGCCGACGCGCCGTCGTTCAACGGACAGGCATTCCCGGCGGTGACGCTGCCTTCCGGCACGAAGGCCGGAGTGAGCTGGGATAAGGCCTCAACAGTCGTCCCCGCTCGCGGGGAGTCGTCTGCGCCGACCACCGTACCATCAGGCAGCACGACGGGCACGATTTCCCGCTCGAAGAAACCTGAGGCGATTGCCTCCTGCGTGCGTCTCTGTGAGAGGGCTGCGTAGTCGTCCTGATCCTGCCGGCTGGTGCCCGTATGCGTTGCGACGAATTCCGCCGTGTAGCCCATTTGGAGATAGATGTCGGGCAGCCGCCCGGAACTCCGCGGGTTCTGCCACGGCCGCCCCGACTCCGCTGTCTCTTGGGCAAACCGGGCGGCGGGACCAAAGGCAGGGTGCTCGTTCATGGCGATATCGCCATACCGCGATACGCACTCCACGCCGCCCACCAGATAGGCATTGCCCTCGCCGGCTTTGATCGCGTGAAACGCCATTCGGGCTGCTTGCAGCGAAGAAGCACAGAACCGGTTGACGGTGGAGCCGGGGAGCCCGTCGTGGCCCAGCAGGACGGCGACGCGGCGCGCCATGTTCTGACCGTGTTCACCATGGGGCTCGGCACAGCCGAGATATAGATCTTCCACATCGGCTATGTCCAGGGCCGGCACTTTGCCCAGGGCAGTCGTGAATGCCTGGGCGGCCAGGTCGTCCGGACGCATGTCCTTGAGGGAGCCCTTGCGTGCCCGCCCGATGGGCGTCCGCGCGCTTGCGACGATCACGGCATCGTTGTCGGCCATGTGTTCCATGACGTTCCTTTCCAAAGTCCGAAGTCAACCGTCGGAAGAAATCGCTTGACTTCTAGCAGAATACTGAGCAACTATAAATTGGTCAAGATATTGACAATCACATGGCATCGACCCGGCCCTGCTTTGTCTGCGGGCCAAAGCTGAGGAGAACCCCTTGTCAACCGAAACACGGACCGCAACTGGCGGCGGGACGAATACATCGTTGCGCTTTTCCGAGATCGGCATCGTCGGAGCCGGGCTTATGGGAGCCGGCATCGCCCAAGTGGCAGCCGCAGCAGGCATAAAGGTCCGTTTGTACGACACCGACGCCGCCGCCGTTGGCCGAGGCAAGGACCAGGCCGCCAAAGGGCTGCAACGGCTGGTCGATAAAGGACGCCTCAACCAGGACGGGTTGGATTCCGCGATGGGGCGCATTGTCGCGACAGCGGACTTGTCCGAAGTCGCCCGGGCGGGGGCTGTTATCGAAGCGGTCATCGAGAACCTGGACATCAAGCAAAAGGTTTTCTCCGCTTTGTCCGCCGAAGCCGATGATTCGACTGTCCTGGCCAGCAACACCAGCGCCATGTCGATTTCCGAGATCGCCGGTTCCTCCAGCCGCCCCGAACAGATCATCGGCATGCATTTCTTTTCGCCGGTTCCTGTGATGCCATTGTGCGAAGTGATCCGTGGCTACAGGACCAGCGACAGCACCTTGGAAGCGGCCCTCGCACTGGCTGCAGATTTGGGCAAGCAGAGCATTGTGGTTAACCGGGATGATGCCGGATTCGTGACGTCTCGCCTGATGACGGTCCTCATGCACGAAGCAGTCCGCTTGGTTGAGCAGGGTATCGCCACTGCGGAGGACATTGACAAGGCCTGCGAACTTGGTTTCGGCCATAAGATGGGCCCCCTTGCCACTGCCGATCTCACGGGTGTGGACGTGGCGTACCGGGCTGGGCGGGCCATCTTTGAGGGCACCGGCGATCCCGCCTACCGTTCTCCCCAACTGCTGCGGCGGATGGTCGCCGCCGGGTATCTGGGCCGAAAGTCCGGCCAGGGCTTCTACGAATACGAAGGCGCCAAGTGAGCGCGGCACTGGTGGAGACCTCGGACCGGATCATGACAATTACCCTGAACCGCCCGGAGGCATTCAATGCCGTCAACATGGAGATGTCCAACCTAGTTGCAGAAGCACTGGAACGTGCTGAAAGCGACGACGACGTCCGGGTGGTCGTCGTCCGCGGGGCCGGCAACAAGGCATTCTGCTCGGGTGCAGACCTGAAAGCCGTCGCCCGCGGCGAGGAACTGTTTGATGCACAGGGCCGGTACGCCGACTGGGGCCTGGCCGGCTGCACCGAACGCACCATCGCCAAACCGGTCATCGCAGCAGTAGAGGGAATCGCGTACGGCGGCGGCTTCGAGGTAGCCCTTGCGGCAGACATCGTGGTGGCATCGTCGGCGGCGAAGTTCGCGCTCCCCGAGGTTAAGGTGGGCCTCATTGCCGGCGCCGGCGGTGCCGTGCGGTTGCCGCGCCAGCTTCCCCTAAAAGTAGCAATGGACATGCTGCTGACCGGAGAACCGATGGGAGCAGAGCGCGCTTATTCCTTGGGGCTGGTCAGCAGGCTCAGCGCCCCCGGGGAAGCCTACGCCGAGGCACTCCGCCTCGCCACGGCGATCAGTGAGAACGCCCCGTTGTCGCTGCAGGCCACCAAGACGGTGGCTGTCCAACTGGAAGCGGGCCGGGCCGGAACGGAAGAAGCAGGCTGGAAAGCCAACTCCGTGGAATTTCACGAAATCCTGACCAGCAATGATGCGAAGGAAGGTGCCACGGCGTTCGCTGAGAAGCGGACGCCTCAGTGGACCGGAACCTAAAAGCACCTGACAGAGGAACGTTTGAAGGGGGTGGCCGGTACCGGCCACCCCCTCGTTGTCCACGAATCCTCTCCTAGGGCCACCCGATCTGTTTCGGCGCCCGCTCGTTTCAAGGACTAAGGAGAGGAGCCTGCCAGGGCCGGCCGGCTCCTCTCTTCGGTGCTGCTGGCTCCTGTCCTAGTCAGCCAGTTCTTCGCTCGTGTACAGCCCGTCGGTCACATTGCGCAGTCCGCCTTTAACATCGGCGTCCATGCGGAACATGAATAGGGACTTTGTCGGGGACTGTCCCGGAACACTGAAGTCCATGTCCGGCATGATGCCGTTTGAGGCCAACGGTCCCATCGACTTCTTGGCCGCTATCACGCCCTCGGGAGTCAGGTCTCCGGCAGCGCACGCTTCCTCGAGGACCTGGTGGACCATCCAGGCCGAACCGTAGCCCATCGATGCCTGGTTGGTGAGGTTCTCCCCCGGGAACTTTTCCTGCAACTTGGCAAGCAGCTCCTGGCCCTCTTTGGTGTCATAGGTTGTGGCAGGAGAGCCTGCGTAGAAGTGCTTCTCCAGGTACTCGCCGCCCGTGTTGTCCAGCATCGACGGCGTATAGGACGGCCATGATCCGCCCATCGTAATGTCATGTCCGCCCGACTGCAGCACGGCGGCAACGGAACTAGTATGGGCTGGAATGGAAGCAACAAGAATGGCTGACGCTCCGGCACGCACGGCGTCGTTGACCGGGGCAGTCATGTCCGAGTCCGAAGCCTTGACCATGTATTCCTTCAGGTCCAGTTTATGGGTTTCGGCCGCAGCCATCGCTCCCTTGTGCCCACTCTCGCCGAAGTCGCCCTCAAGGTAGATGACACCAACGGTGTCGCCGTCCTTGATCAGGCCTTCTTCGATCAGGTAGGCCGTGACGAGTTCCATGTCCAGGTTGTAGAACAGTGCGGGGACCATCACCACATCGCTCTCCCCCAGATGCTCAGTTGAGGAACTGGGGACGATCAGGCGGTGGTCGCGCTCGGCCTGTTCCAAGATCGCTGCGGTGTGTGATCCGCCGACAAAGTCCTGGTAGGCCAGGATTTTCGGCGTCATCTGGCTGTACATGGACACCGCGTTCTGGACGTTGTAGCCATGGTCCTTCACGTCCAGCTCTACCTGAAACTGCTCGCAAACGCCACCTTCGGCGTTGACTTCGTCCCAGTAGGTCTCGACGCCACGGGTGTGGTCGGTCGTGAGTGCCGCGAAGGGCCCCGTCAGGTCGCCGAGGACACCCAGCGTGATGGTGTCGCCGGATATGCCTGCGCCGGTCTTGACGCCACCGGCATCGCCGGCACTTTCATCACCGCTGGCCTTGGTGCTGCACGCCCCCAGTGCCAGTGCAACCGAGGCCGTGACTGCGGCTGCCAGCATGCGCTTCGAACGGACTGCGCTCATTGTTGATCCTCCATTGGATTCGTGGTTCTTCAGTTGTTGAATTAGGGCTGGATGGTCTGATCTGGTGATGGTGCTGGTTCTCGGCGGACCTTTGACCGCTTGCCCCCGGAGCGCCACCGGGTAACTGTTTCGAGACCCGAATCCCACATGCCGGCCAGTCCGGACGGTTTGAGGATCAGGACCAGGATGACGGCCGCCCCGTAGATGTAGCTCGCCAAATGGGACGCCGAAACCCCGCCGGGGGCGTTGGAAACGAAAGGGATATATTCGGAAACGTCTTGGATGACGAGTGGCAACGAAGTGACAAATGCCGCCCCGGCAATAGCACCCCCGACCGAGCCGAGCCCGCCGATCACGATCATGGCCAGGAACTGGAGGGACAAGTCCATACCGAACGATTGCGGGGCAATGCTTCCAATTGCCAGCGCGTACATGACGCCTGCCAGCCCGGCATAGATGGAGGAGAGAAAGAAGACCTTGCCTTTGTACTGCATTACGGGGACGCCCATGACGGAGGCGGCCAGTTCGCTGTCCGCTACGAGTTTCATCGCCCGGCCGGGCCGGGACTTCAACAGGTTCCGCGCAAACCAGGCGGCCATGACCAGGAGAACGATCCCGAAGTACCACAGGAGCTCGGCCCGACCGAAGGGAACACCCAGGATAACGGGGGGATTGTCTGAATAATCGAACGGTACGCCGAACAGTTCGAAGGCGGGTGTGGAGCGTCCATTAAAGCCGCCGGACAACGCGCTGACGGTATTCAGCACATGCAGGCCAATGAACACCAGTGCCAGGCTGGCGACACCGAGGTAGATGTCCCGGAGCCGCGCCGACATAGGAGAGAACAGCAGGCCGGCCAGCCCCGCGAGCAGCACACCGCCCACCATGCCGAGGAGCGGCGGGAGTCCCAAGCCGATAATCGGACCCAGACTGGTCTCCTGCGATTCTCCCGACAAGACCACGTAGGACAAAGCGCCGATGCCCATGAAGAAGGGATGCGCCAGGGATAGTTGTCCCGTTGTCCCGGTCAGGAGGTTCAGGCCGATGGCCCCCACTGCCAGTGCGCAGACAGTAAAGCCCAACTGTAGCCAGAAGGCGCTGACGTAGAGAGGGGCCACCATCAGGATGACGGCCACTGCGAGCAGAGCAACTGGTTTCGTGACTTTCTCAAACCGCCTGACGCGTACGCGTGGCCGTGAGACCCGTCTGGATTCTTCGAGATTGATGGTCGTGTTAGGCACGGACAAACTCCTTTCGTCCGAAGAGGCCCTGTGGCCGGATGATCAGGACGATGATCATGACGATGAACGGCATGACCTCGCCGATTCCGCGTCCAAGGAACGACAATTCCGACTGGTACCCGACGGCGAACGCCTCGACCAGCCCGATAATCATGCCGCCGGCCAGGGCGCCGGCCACGGAGTCCAGACCACCGATTATCGCGGCGGGAAACGCACGCATGGCAATCACGGCCAAGCTCGGCGCCAGGCCGGGGGTGGGCGCGCCGGTCAGAAAGATCCCAGCCACGGCGGCCAGCGCACCGGCAATGACCCATGAAACCATGGAAATCCGGCCGAGTTTCAGCCCCACCAGCTCGGCTGTCTCACGGTCCTCGGCCGCCGCCCGCATCGACACTCCCCAAGAGGAAAACCTGAAGGCGAGCAGGAAAAGGCCGATTACAATGACTGCGGTGAGAATGGCCACGAGCCGATTGACCGGAATGGTCATGTCGCCCAGGACCCAGGTCGAGGCACCCCAGGGATGCCCGAGGGGCAGGATGTCAACACCCATCTGGCGAACCAGTTCGGTATTCATCAGGACTTCTACCCCAATGGTCATGATTGCCAGCGAAATGACAGGAGCGTTGCGGATCGGCCGCACCAAAACGCGCTCTATCAGCAGCGCGACAGCCGCGGCCGCAATGATCCCGGCCACCACGGCGCCGAAGAAGCCGAGCGCTTCATGCGTGCGGGCGGTGACGTACGCCCCCGCAACTACCAACGAGCCGTGCGAAAAGTTCAAGACCTCGGATGCCTTGAAGACAATCACGAAGCCAAGGGCCACCAGTGCATAAACGGCGCCGAGTGAAAGCCCTGTGATCAGAAGTTCCAGATTCATGATGCTTTCTCCGAAGGGGTACCAAGGTAGGCGCCGATGACGGCAGGGTCGTTCTGGACCGAGGACGGCGTTCCATCCGCTATCCGTCTGCCGAAATCCAGCACCGTGACACGGTCCGAGATGGACATGACCATTTCCATGTCGTGCTCAACGAGAATGACCGTGATAGCCAGGGACCGTGCGATTTGGGCTATCAGCGCGGAGATATAGCGCTTTTCTCCCGCGTTCATGCCGGCCACCGGCTCGTCTAGCAGCAGTACTTTCGGTTCCATGGCCAGCGCCCGTGCTATCTCGACACGTTTCTGCCCACCGTAGGACAGCTCGCCAACCGGGCCGTGCAGCTGGTATGTCAGGTCCAAAAATTCTGCTATTTCCCGAACGCGGTCCAAGTGCCGACCCTCCTCGACCCGCGCCGAGGGAAGCCCGAGGCCAGCAGCCAGGAACCCTGTGCGGGTCAGGGCATGGCGGCCGAGCAACATGTTTTCCTCGACCGTCTGGTGCCCGCTCAGAGCCAGGTTTTGAAAGGCACGCGCCATGCCGAGTTTAGTGATCTTGTCCGCCCGCAGGCCGACGAGCTCTTGATTTCCAAGGCGGACAGACCCGGACTTCGGCCGATACACGCCGGACAGGACGTTCAGCATGGTCGATTTCCCGGCACCGTTCGGACCGATGATGGAATGGATGGTCCCCGGCTCCACGGAAAAACTTACTCCGTCGAGTGCGGTCACAGCACCGAACCGGACAACGACGTCGGTGACCTCTAGTGCGGAAACGTGCTCGTTCATGCCTTCTCGCTCCACGGTCGCAGGGTCTTGCCGGCCAGACTGGGTGCCGGCACTCCAGTTTCTTCCTGCCCTCCGCCTCCGTGGCCGAGGTATAAGTGTTTGATCTCGTCCGTTGCCGAAAGCTCTTGGGCCCTGCCATGCAGCGAAACCCGCCCTGTTTCAAGCACGTAGGCGTAGTCCGCCACGGACAGCGCCATGTTGGCGTTCTGTTCGATGATGAGGATCGAAGTCCCCTGCTCGTTGATCGTACGAATGACGTCTCCGACCTGCGCCACCACGAGCGGAGCAAGACCGAGCGAAGGCTCGTCCAGCATCAATAGCTTCGGTGACGCCATTAGGGCGCGCCCGATTGCCAGCATCTGCTGTTCCCCGCCGGATAACAGCAAACCGCGCTGGTTGCTACGCTCTCGCAGCCTGGGGAAAAGATCGTAGACGTACTCCCTGGCTGCTGCTGCGCCTGCCTTGGTCTGCCGCAGGCCGCCGACCCGAAGGTTCTCTTCCACCGTGAGCCTGCCAAAGATTCGACGCCCCTCGGGGACCTGCACCACCCCGTTCGATACGATCCCGGCTGCATCTTTACTCCGAAGGTCGACTCCGCCGAAGCTGACGCTTCCGGAGACCACCTTGCCCTTATGCCGTTTAAGGTTGTTCGACACCGATCGCAGCAAAGTTGTTTTGCCGGCGCCGTTGCTGCCGAGCAGTGCCACGACGCCACCCTGCGGCACCTCCAAGGTCACGTTGCGCAGAGCTGTGAGGGTGCCTCCGTAAGTCACCGACAGATCTGAGATTTGGAGCATCGACGCTCACCTTTCGCGTTGCCAAGTCCGCTACCCGTTGCCGTTCTCTAGAGATCTAGCTAGATCCCTAGTTACGATAGCACCGCGTGATGGACGCCACAAGCGTCAGCTGGACACAACCTCCCCCGAAGCGGAGGCGGGCGCAGTTTTGCGGCCCGACCGAAACATCAGAGGAACAAAGGGTGGCCAAGTAGTGTGTTCCGGTCGAAAAAAAACTAGACTTCTAGTAGACCCCGGGTACTAAACCGTCCAATGGACTTGAGGAGACTTTCCATGCCATCGTCAGTATCAGAGTTGCAGACAGACACCGTGGAGGATCGGCTGCGTCAGCGCTACGAGGCCGATGAGTCATCGAAAAACCTGGGAATTCAATTTGTCCAGGCTTCGGAAGGACGCGTCGTCATGTCCATGCCTGTCCAGGACAGCATGCTGAACGGCCATGGGATCCTCCACGGCGGGTACGTCTTCACCCTAGGAGACACATGTTTCGCGTTTGTGTGCGAATCCTCCGGGCATCCGTCCGTGTCACGCCAAGCCGAAATTACCTACATTGCTCCCGGATCCGGAGACAGCACCTTGGTTGCCACCGGTGTCGAACGCACGCGGTTTGGTCGAAACAACATCGTGGACGTCACCATCACCAATGAAAGCGGAACGCATCTAGCCGAAATGCGGGTCTTCGGCGTCGTCACGAATCAGAAATAGAGTATGAAAATGCAGAAGCGGACGCAGCGGGTTGGACCCGCCGAATACGAAGAACTTGCGCACAAGGCCGCCACCGAACTCTACCCGGACGTGGACTTCACGGCGATGTCAATGTGCTTTAATCTGATCCGCGTCACCAACAGAATCCTTAAGGACCTTGAGGTTTCCGTACACCGCCCCGGCGGCATCAGCTTCGCGGGCTATCAGCTCCTGTTTAGCCTGAAAGCAGTTGGACAGGTACACCCCAATCTTCTGGCACGCCTCGCAGGCGTCTCAACTGCCTCAATGTCGAGCCTGCTCAACACTTTGGAGAAGTACGGTCTCGTGACACGTGAGCCGGATCCGAGCGACGGCCGCAAGGCCATCGTGAGCCTGACCGCCGAAGGCGAATCTGTTGTTGCCGAGCTGTGCATGAATAACAACCAGCGCGAACAGGAATGGGTTGCAGGGCTAACCGAAACAGAAGCCAGTATCCTGACCGAACTGCTGAAAAAGCTCCTGCTCCACCGGCCTCAGCCGGCAACGAGCCGCGCTGCCTCCTAAGCACCGGCCTGCTTGCCGCGTCAAACTGTATGCGCCAGAGAATCGCGATGGCCGTCACTCGCTTTGACCAATTCCGGGGGATACGACGAAAATTCAGGTCTGAACTCTGGTGTATTTCCGGGAACCACGGCTAGCGTCTCCTTACCGGCAGTTCTCTCGGGCTGTCGATCCCGCCAGCGCAGCCGCATTACCCGGCTGCGCTGGCGCATGAATCGCTCAACCTTTGGAGGACATGCAGTGACGCACCAGCCCAAAAGCACCACCAACCACGGTTCGGCCAAGCCCCGGCGTTACCGCAGCCTGGCAGCGGCGGCGGCCCTCGCCGTCGTCATTCCCTTCAGCGCCGCCACTCCGGTCCTTGCCGATGCCAACTTCCCCTCTACCGAGGGCAACACCAATACCGCCAGCATCCTGACCTATGACGACCTCGTGAAGGAACTGCGGAAGCTGGAAAAGAACAGCCGCTTCGGCGTGGACGCCTTCACGCTCGAAGAGGCCGGCACGCAGGTCAACAAGTCCGAGCAGGGCCGCGACCTCTGGGTGGCCACCGTCGGCACCGGCGCCGAGCATGTGTGGATCCAGGGCCGCATCCACGGCAACGAGCCCTACGGCACCGAGTCGATCCTGTCGCTGCTGAAGGACCTGGGCACCAACGGTTCGGCGGACTATCAGCTGCTGCGCGAGAAGTTCACCTTCCACTTCATCCCGATGTACAACCCGGACGGATCAGAGGCAAACATCCGCCACACCGTTCTCTGGGACCAGGCAGCCGATCTGCCGGAGTTCGGCGCCAACGGGCGGGAACAGCGGATCGACCTGAACCGGGACTGGACGCCCAACGGATTCGTGGCCAACGAGTCGCTGGCCTTCTACGAGTACTGGACCGATGTGAAGCCGGCCTACGGTATCGACATCCACCACCAGGGCCTGAAGAAGGAATGGGGCACCGGCGACGACGTCACGCTGTCCTTGGGCATCTCGCTGGCCCCGGGCGGTCCGACCCTGCCGGGGATCAAAGACGGCGCCTACGACGAACTGACCCGCCAGATGCACGTCCACGTCTACGACGAACTCTCCAAGTACGGATCCATCAACATGGACCGCTACCAGGTGGGCAATGGCCTGGAGATCGACATCAAGGGCGGTGTGGTCTCGGCGATGATGCTGGGCCTGGACTATCAGGGCATGAACCCGGAGGGCCACTCCAACCCCGTGGTCTTCTTCGAGACTTCCGGCAACACGTCGGACGGCAGCCTCGGCCAGAAGGCCAGGGGCAAGAGCGTCCAGCAGAATCTGCTCGCCATGAAGGAACTGCTCCTTGGCCTGGCCACCGGCGAAGTCCAGCAGGAGGACGCCGACCGCTGGGAGGAGATCCCGCATCAGCCGGTCACCGGCTACAACACCGACTACGCCGGGACCATCCCGGTCCCGTAGCCGGCCTTGCCACCAGTGGCGCGGCGCGTTCCCGCGCTGCGCCACTGCTCCAACAACGACGGCGGTGCGAGCACACCAGCGGGCCGCAGGCCCGACCAGAGGCGGGCGCCGCCGTCGCGCCTTGCGCCCATTGCATAGTGTCCGCTTTTTGCGCCACGCTGATCTCGTGGCACAACCCCGGGACGGCGAACCGCCTGCACACGGCGCGGGCCCCGAAGACTCTGCGGAACGTTCCGAACCGCTGGAGCGCAATTCCGCCAGGTTGGCCCGGGAGTCCAGCGAGTTTGACCGCGGCATCGGCTTTTACGACGTCATCTACGGATTCGCCATCACGCTGCTGATCACCAACCTGGATGCTCCTTCGCCGGAGGCATGGCAAGACCTCCGGTCGCTGGCGGGCTCCGGCCTCGTGCATCAGCTTGCCGGTTTCGTCCTGAGCTTTGTGGTGATCGCCGTGTTCTGGCGGATGAACCTCCGCCTGATACAACGGCTCTCGGCTCTTGATTCCGCAACGACGACGGCGAACCTGGTGGCTGCCTCATTCGTCATCCTGATTCCGTTCACCACGCAGGGCATCAGCGACCCCGAGACATCGCCCTTGGAACTGTCGACAGTGCTGTACGCGGCCAACCTTGCGCTGGCAGCCTTGGCCCAACTGGCCATGTTCGAGATCGCCCGCAGGAACCGCCTCGAGATCGAGCCGATGAACCGCAGGCAGCATCGGGCGTTCGTGCTCGACTCCCTCATCCCGCCGCTGGTCTTCGGGATATCGATTCCGGTGGCCTTCGCCGCAGGCGGGACAGCAGGAAAGCTCACCTGGGCGTCGCTCATCCTGCTGGGGCCGCTTTCGGGCCGGCTCGCCGCCCGGGGAAGCCGGCACCCAGCCGCTGATTCACGGCGGAAGGAGCGCCGGTGACCAAGGGCTCCTCCACGGATTAGCGGAATCCGCCGACCCCCGGCCCCCGTGAGCCGGAGGCAGGAGGGCTTTAAAGGTGAAAGGACGGACGGGCTTGTGCCCGTCCGTCCCTCCCTGCTTCTTCGCTGTGGCGAATCCGGCCGGCTAGGCCTCCACGATGATGACCGTGACCACGGGCTTGCGCCGCAGCGCCCGGTCGGACCAGCGCACCAGTGCCTGGGCGATCGCCTTTTCGGCGTCCGGGCCGGTCTTGTCCCCGCGAAGTTGCATCAGCGTCTTCTCCACGATGCCGGTGGCCTTCTCCAGTTGCTCGACCGCCGGGGCGAAGCCGACCGGGAAGAACTCCGGCTCTTCCTCAAGCCGCCCGGTGTCGGGGTTGACGATCAGCAGCGCGGTGACGGCGCCATCTTCGGCCAGCCGCAGCCGGTCCTGCAAGGAGGCTTCGGTGGCCGCCCCGGCCACCATGTTCTCCACGTAGACGTAGTCGGCGGCGATCTGCCCGGAGACCCGTGCCACGCCGTCCTTGAGGTCCACCACTATGCCGTCTTCGCCGATCAGCGCCCGCTTCGGGTCCACGCCGGTGCGGACGGCCAGTTCCGCGTTGGCCTTCAGATGGCGGTGCTCGCCGTGCACGGGGAGCACGTTCTTCGGGCGGACCAGGTTGTAGCAGTAAACCAGCTCGCCGGCCGAGGCGTGGCCGGAGACGTGGACCTTCGCGTTGCCCTTGTGCACCACGTTGGCGCCGCGCTTGGTCAGGTCGTTGATCAGTCGGTAGATGGAGGATTCGTTGCCCGGCACCAGCGAGGACGCCAACAGCACGGTGTCGCCTTCGGTCAGGTCAATCATGTGGTCGCCGCCGGCCATGCGGGCCAGTGCCGCCATCGGCTCGCCCTGCGAGCCGGTGCAGATCAGCACGGCCTTGGTGGGCGGCAGCTTCTCCAGTTCCTTGAAGTCCACCAGCACCCCGCGCGGGATGTTCAGGTAGCCGAGCTCGCGCGCCGTCGTCATGTTGCGCACCATGGACCGGCCCACGAAAGCGACCTTGCGACCGTACTTGTGTGCCACGTCGATGACCTGCTGGATGCGGTGCACGTGGCTGGCGAAACTGGAGACGATCACGCGGCGCGGGGCGGTGCGCATGACCGTATCGATTGCCGGCACCAGATCGGCCTCGGCAGCGAGGAAACCCGGAACTTCGGCGTTGGTGGAATCCGGCAGGAACAGGTCCACGCCCTCGTCGCCCAGCCGCGCGAACCCGGCCAGGTCGGTGATCCGGCGGTCCAGCGGGAACTGGTCCATCTTGAAGTCGCCGGTTGCCAGCACCAGCCCGGCGCCGGTGCGGATGGCCACGGCCAGTCCGTCCGGGATGGAGTGGTTGACGGCCAGGAATTCCAGGTCGAACGGACCGAACTTCTTCCGGTCGCCTTCCTTGACCTGCACCATCTTGGCGTTCAAGCGGTGTTCCTGCAGCTTGGTCTTCACGAAGGCCAGCGTCAGCTTCGCCGAGATCACGGGAATGTCGGCGCGTTCCTTCAGCAGGTACGGCACGCCGCCAATGTGGTCCTCGTGCCCGTGGGTGAGGACAATGCCGACGACGTCGTTGAGGCGTTCCCGGATGTAGGAGAAGTCGGGCAGGATCAGGTCCACGCCCGGGTGCTGCTCCTCGGGGAACAAGACGCCGCAGTCCACGATCAGCAGCTTGCCGCCGAACTCGAACACCGTCATGTTCCGGCCGATCTCGCCCAGTCCGCCCAAGGGGACTATGCGCAAGGCGTCCTTGGCGAGTTTCGGAGGAGTTTGCAACGGCTTGGTGTTCATGGATTCCGATCTGTGGTGCGGTGTGTTGCCGGGCGTCAACGCCCGAAGCCGGAGTTGCCGGCACTGAAGTCTTAGGTGGCCGAGGCGCCCGGGGGCGCTTCGACGGCGTTCCGCGCAGCAGGTGCGGACGGAAAGCATACTTGTCCCGACTTTACCACCGGGCAGAAGGAATACCGCCCCGGTTCCGGCCTGCCGGGAATAATGACGGCGCCGGCACCCTCCAGGTAAGTCATCAGCGGAGGCACCAATCGCTTCGGCTAGGGTGGCTGGGGAGATTTCCCGCGGGGGATTCCCCGCTGCCGGCCACACACGACCCGAAGGAGCCAGCCACGGTCCGCGCATTCGCCTCACGGCCGGCGTTGCCGTGGGTGATTCTGGGCATTGTCGTCCTTGCTTTGAGCCTGCGCGCGCCGATCATCGCTCCCACCGCCGTGGTCCCGGCCATCCAGTCCGACACCGGCCTGACGGCAACCGGGGTGGGCCTGCTCACCGGTCTTCCGGTGCTGCTCTTCGCGCTGGCCACTCCGCTGGCCACCCGCACGATCCGCCGATGGGGGCCCGAGGCCACCGTCCTGCTGTGCCTCGGCGGCGTCCTGGCCGGCACGGTGATCCGGTCCCTTGGCCCGGTGTCCGTGGTGCTCGTCGGCACCGCAATCATTGGCGCCGCCATCACGCTCGGCAACATCGTGGCGCCGGTGCTGATCCGGCGCGATGTGCCCTGGAAGCGGGTCTCCGCCGTCACCGGCGCCTACACGGCCACGATGAACGTCGGGTCCATGGCGACCCTGCTGGGCACGGCACCGCTCGCCGCGCTCGTCGGATGGCGGTGGGCACTGGTGGCCTGGGGCGTGTTGGCCGTCCTTGGCCTCGCCTTTTGGCTGCCGATGGCACGACGGCGGGGCGCGGCTTTGGCATCCGGTCCGAATGGCAGGTCCGGTGAACCGCCCGTCGACAACGCCGCCGCCAGACCCGCTGGCGCCGGTGGCTCCGGGGCGGTGGCGGTGCCGCGCCCGAAGACCGGCGGTGGGCGCGGCAACCGGCGGGTCGTCTGGCTGCTGACCCTGGCCTTCTGCGGGCAGTCGGCTGCCTATTACGCCACGACCACGTGGCTGCCCCTGCTGCTGTCGGACGTTCGGGGCCTGTCCCTTGCCGGCTCGGGAGCCACCGCCTCGCTCTTTCAGATCGCCGCCATTGTCGGCGCATTCGGGGTGCCGCTCCTGGCAGCACGAACCCGGCTCTGGGTGCCCACTGCCTGCATCGCGATCCTGTGGATGACGCTCCCCATCGGCCTGCTCTTGGCACCCGATGCCTACATGCTCTGGTCGATTACGGGCGGCATCGCCCAAGGCGGGGGATTTACGGCCATCTTCTCCGTCATCCCGCGGGTCGCCCGCAACGACCAGGAGGCCGCCTCCGCCTCCGCGCGGATCCAGACCGGCGGATACCTTGCCGCGACCTGCGCCCCGCCGGTGGCCGGATGGCTGAACACGGTGACCGGCGGCTGGACCGCTCCCTTGTTCCTCGTCCTCGCGTGTACGGTGGCGTTCGCCGCGGGCGGGATGCTGGCCGTGCGGGCGTCCGAGCGGCAGTAGACGCCGCGGAATTATTTGCGACGGAAGCACCGGCAAATGTCGCACCCTATGGTCCCTCTCCTTTGATGAATCGTATAATTGTGTCGTCGTTCGGCGAGGCCGAATCGGGGTAGTTGGGGGAAGCAGATGCCGCACCGGGCAGAGGGACTGGCAAGGGACTCATCCCCCGGCGCGAAAACCCCGCTAAGACAACCGAACGTTAAGCGGTCACCCAGCGGGCGAATTCCTCAATGGGCCTTGGACGAGGCAATCGGGGCACCCACCCCGCCCCGGCCTGCCGAAGGTCTCACCGCGGGCAGGACGCCGCCGCAAGCCAAGACGCGACCACAAGCAGCAAGATGGCGGCGCACCTCCCCCCGGCGCACCTCCCCCCGCCGCGCCGGCCGCCTGTCGACCGGGCTGGCCATCGCCTTCGTCATCGCTCTGTGCTTCGCCCCGGGTGTATTCAGCCGGCACGTCATGCCGGCGGTTGCCCCCTATCTTCCCGGCGCGGACATTCCGCCCCGCGGTGTCGAAGCCGCCGACAGTCCCCTGGGCCAACCACCCGCCGTCGCGGAGTCGGACGCCTACGAGTTGTATGCGACACCGCCGGGGTCCTCGCAGCCCTTCCTCGCCTATGACCCCTGCCGCCCCATCCACTACGTCGTCCGCCCGGACAATGCACCGCCGGGGTCCGACACGATCATCCACGAAGCCATCGCCGAGGTCTCCGCGGCCAGCGGACTGCAGTTCCTTTACGACGGCGCCACCGACGAGGCATTCGCCGAGGAGGGCCGCGAACGCTTCCAACCGGATCGCTACGGCAAGCGGTGGGCGCCGGTGCTGATCACCTGGTCGGAGCCCAGCGAAGTGTCCGGACTCGCCGGAGATATCGCCGGACTTGGCGGCAGCTCCTCGGTTGGCGCACGGGGAACGCCGCACGTTCTCGTCGCGGGCCAGATCACCTTGGATGCGCCGGCGCTCCGGAACGTCCTTACGTATCACGACGGACGGGAGCATGTGCGCGCCGTCATCATCCACGAGCTCGGCCACGTGCTCGGGTTGGCGCACGTGGATGATGAGGAGCAATTGATGTTTGCCGGAGCCAACGGCGTGACGTCATTGGCCGACGGCGACCGGGCTGGCCTGGCGCTGCTGGGCACCGGACCGTGCGTGCCGGAAATATAGGCCCAACGGCATAATCAGGACTGCTGGTTTATCCGGAGGGCTGCCGGGACAACGGGGACCGGCCTAGGCAGGCAAGGAGGCCGCCCGCATGCAGGAGAAGCTGTGGAGCAGGAACTTCGTGCTGGCGATCGGCGCGAACCTGTTCATCTACATCGTGTTCTACCTGCTGATGACGTCGATGGCCCTCTACGCGGCCCAGCGGTTCCTGGCATCCGACACCGCGGCCGGTTTCGCGTCCAGTGCCTTCATCGTGGGGGCGCTCTTCTCGCGGTTCTTCGCCGGGCCCCTGATCGACAACGTGGGCCGGCGGCGGATGCTGCTGATCAGCTTGGCCGCCTTCGTCGCGGCTTCCCTCTTGTACATTCCGGCGGACTCCCTGGCCTCGTTGTTGGTGCTGCGGTTGGCCCACGGCGTGGCTTTCGGCCTCGCCAACACCGCCGTCACGGCCGGTGCGCAGGCACTGATTCCGCCCGCCCGCCGCGGTGAAGGCACCGGCTACTTCGCCGTTTCCACCACGCTGGCAACCGCCTTGGGACCGCTGCTGGCTGTGGTGCTGGTTGTTGACGGCAGTTACGAGCGCGCGTTCCTCTTCTGCGCGGTCTGTTCCGTCGCCGCTCTGGTGGTGACCCTGATCCTGAAACTGCCCGAAGCGCCACCGGAGCCGGCCGCCGTCGTCAATCAGCGCGGCGCGGGCGGCGACCCGGAAAAGAAGCGCCGGACGCCCGCGGCCCTGCTGGGAAAGGTGTTCGCGCCGCAGGTCCTGCCGATCACCACGGTCCTGCTGGTGTGCGGGCTGGCCTTTTCCGGCCTGCTTTCGTTTCTGACCTCGTATGCGGAGGCGGCGGGTACGGCGGATGCGGCGGCCCTGTTCTTTGTGGTTTTTGCCGGCGCGGTGCTGGCGTCGCGGCTGAGCATCGGAAGGGTCCAAGACCGCCGCGGCGACAACGTGGTGCTGTATCCCGCGCTGGCGCTGTTCGCCGCCGGCCTGGCGCTGCTGGCGCTCGGACCGGCCACCTGGATAGTCGTCGTCTCCGCGGTGCTGAGCGGCCTCGGGTTCGGGACCCTGCTGCCCGGGACGCAGGCCATTACCGTCCGGCTGGTTTCGGAGCGAAGGTTCGGCACTGCCCTGGCCACCTACTACCTGATGCTCGACATCGGCACCGGCTTCGGCCCGGTGCTGCTGGGCCTGCTGGTGCCGCTGACCGGTTTCGACGGCATGTACGGCTGGCTTGGCCTGCTGATGCTCGCCTGCATCCTGCTGTACTACCTGGTGCACGGCAGGGCGGCCAGCCGGGCGGCCGCCTGACCGGAGACTCGGCGCCTGCTGTCGTGCCGGCAATTACCTCACAGTCTTATGCCTTTTTGATCGGCCGCAACGCGCCTACCGTAGTGAGTGGAGCCGCTCAACCCGGGGCGGACCCAGGATGGAAGGAAGTGCCATGACCGTGACTTCACACGTCAGCGAATGCGCAGTAACCAACTGTTCCTTTAACGATCACAGCGAATGCAACGCCGCCGCAATCACCGTGGCGGGTGGCGAGAACCACGCCGAATGCGCCACGTTCATCGATACCGGCGTGCACGGCGGGCTCCCCAAGGTGCTGGCCAGCGTCGGCGCCTGCCAGCGGAGCGAGTGCACGCACAACGACCACCTCATGTGCCAGGCACCGGAAGTGCACGTGGGTCCCGGCGCGGACAACGCGGACTGCCTCACGTACGAGCACCGGTAACGCGCACCACGCCTGGGTTCCGTAGTAACCCAGGCTCCGCTACCCTCCCCCTCACCCGCGGAACCAGCCGCCGCGCCGCGACGCCACGCCATGCCATGGCCCGTGACCGGCGCACTCGTCGTCCGCCGTCCGGAGCCCGCCGCCCTGAGCCCGCGTGCCCCGGGCCCTGCGGTTTGGCCCCCGCGGTCGCCGACATCACACCGGTTTCCGGAATGCCCCGGGTTTTTATGCGTTTGCATAGATGTGGGCACCGGTACGAGCGCCCACTCCATCCAGGAAGAGGGAAAGTATCATGCAGAGATTCTCTGGCAAGTCCGTCATCATCACTGGTGCAGGTTCCGGCCTGGGTCGGTCGGCAGCGCTGCAGATCGCCAAGGAGCAGGGCAACCTGACCCTGGTCGACCTCAACGAGGCCGGCCTGAAGGACACGGTCGAGGAAATCCGCGCGGTTGCCCCGGACGCCGACGTCCTGACCGTCACCGCGAACGTAGCGGATGAGGCCGCCGTCGAGAGTTACGTCGCCCAAGCCGTCGAGCGCTTCGGCAGGATCGACGGCTTCTTCAACAACGCCGGCATCGAAGGCAAGCAGAGTCCCACCGAGGACTTCGGCTCCGACGAATTCTCCAAGGTCGTGTCCATCAACCTTAACGGCGTCTTCTACGGCCTCAAGCACGTCCTGAAGGTCATGAAGGAACAGGGCTCCGGCGCCGTCGTGAACACCGCGTCCGTCGGCGGCATCCGCGGAGTCGGCAATCAGTCCGGCTATGCAGCCTCCAAACACGGCGTGGTCGGCCTGACCCGCAACTCCGGCATCGAATACGGCCAGTACGGCGTGCAGATCAACGCCATCGCGCCCGGCGCCATCATGACCCCGATGGTCGAAGGCTCGCTCAAGCAGATTGACCCGGAGAACTGGGAAGAGGTCGGCAGGGTCTTCGTCGAACCCAACCCGATGAAGCGCTTCGGCAAGCCCGAAGAGGTCGGCCAGCTGGTCGCCTTCCTGCTGTCCGGCGACGCCGGCTTCATCAACGCCGCCGTCATCCCGATCGACGGCGGCCAGTCCTACAAGTACTGATCCATAGCTTCTGGTTCTGATCGGCACCTCATTCGAGGGCGCTCCCCCAAAAGGAGGACGACGGCGGCGCGCGAGCACCGTCGTCGTCCTTTTGTTTAAGAATTTCCAACCGCGGTTCGGGATCCGGGCAGACGCGCGATCCCACGCCCGCCCGGACCCCTTCCGTTACCCGGGTTACTTGTTAGCTGCGTCATGTTTGCCGTACAGTATCTGCAACCGAACGGTTATTCAGTTATAGAACCCGGTGTTCAAATACAGAACAACGGCGACGGCCGCAGATGGCAACAGAAGTGAGGACACCCGTGCAGTTCCACCACCACGGTTACGTATCCGGAGACCCGCGCGTCAAGCCGGCAGCCGGCGTAGGCATCGACCGCCCCGAAGAGCTTCCCGACGAGGTCGACGTGCTCATCGTGGGCTCCGGTCCCGCGGGCATGCTCGCGGCCGCCCAGCTGGCCCAGTTCCCGAACATCACCACGCGGCTGGTGGAGCGCCGGGACGGACGGCTGGTCCTCGGCCAGGCCGACGGCATCCAGGCCCGCAGCGTGGAGACCTTCCAGGCCTTCGGCTTCGCCGAGCGCATCACCGCCGAGGCCTTCTGGCTCACCGAGATGAACTTCTGGCGGCCGGGCACCGAGAACCCCAAGCACATCGTCCGCGGCGGCCGCGCCGTCGACGACGAGATGGGCATCAGCGAGTTCCCGCACCTGATCGTCAACCAGGCCCGCGTGCTGGACTACTTCGCCGAGGTCGCAGCCAACTCGCCCACCCGCCTGACACCGGATTACGGCTGGGCATTCAAGACCCTCGAGGTCACCGACGAGGGCGACTATCCGGTGAAGGTGACGCTGATCCGCAGCGCCGGCCCGGATGAAGGCGCCGAGCGCGTCGTCCACGCCAAGTACGTGGTCGGTTGCGACGGCGCACGCAGCAAGGTCCGCGCCTCGATCGGCAGCACCCTTGCCGGCGACAGCGCCAACCACGCGTGGGGCGTCATGGACGTGCTGGCCCAGACCGATTTCCCGGACATCCGCACCAAGTGCGCCATCCAGTCGCACGACGGCGGCACCATCCTGTTGATCCCGCGCGAAGGCGGCTACCTGTTCCGCATGTACGTGGACCTCGGCGAGGTGCCCGAGGATGACAACGGCAAGATCCGCCAGACCTCCATCGAGCAGATCGTCGCCAAGGCCAACGAGATCATGACCCCCTACACGGTCGACGTGCGCAGCGTTGCCTGGCACAGCGTGTACGAGGTAGGCCACCGCCTCACGGACCGGTTCGACGACCTGCTGCCCGAGGACGTCGGCACCCGCACCCCGCGCGTCTTCATCACCGGCGACGCCTGCCACACGCACAGCGCCAAGGCCGGCCAGGGCATGAACGTCTCCATGCAGGACGGTTTCAACATCGCCTGGAAGCTGGGACACGTGCTGGAGGGACGCAGCCCGGAGAGCCTGCTCTCCACCTACTCCGCGGAGCGCCAGGTGGTCGCGAAGGACCTCATCGACTTCGACAAGGAGTGGTCGACGATGATGGCCAAGAAGCCCGAGGAGTTCGCCGATCCGTCGGAACTCGAGGACTTCTACGTCCGCACCGCCGAATTCCCGGCCGGCTTCATGACCGAGTACGCCCAGTCGATCCTGACCGGCGCGCGCAACCACCAGGACCTGGCCACCGGCTTCCCCGTCGGCAAGCGGTTCAAGTCGGCCAAGGTCTCCCGCGTCTGCGACACCAACCCGCTGCATTTGGGCCACCTGGCCGAGGCCGACGGGCGCTGGCGCATCTACGTCTTCGCCGACCAGGCGAAGGCCGGCGAGTCCACGGCTGTTGTGAACCTGTCCGAGTGGCTGGTGAACGCGCCGGACTCCCCGCTCGCCGCCACGCCGGAGGGCGCTGACCTCGACGCCTGGTTCGATGTGAAGGTGGTCTACCAGCAGCATCACGAGGAGGTGGACATCAACGCCGTGCCCGCCGTGTTCAAGCCCGAGGTGGGCCCGTTCCAGCTGACCAACCTCGAGAAGGTCTTCGGCACCGCCAAGGACGAGGACATCTTCGACGTCCGCGGCATCTCGCGCGACGGCGCCATCGTGGTGGTCCGGCCGGACCAGTACGTGGCGAACGTGCTGCCGCTGTCCGCGACCGCGGAACTCGCCGGGTTCTTCGCGCCCCTGCTGAAGGCCCGCGAGCCGCAGCACTGATCCAGCCTAAAATGGTAGAACGACGACGGCGCGAAAGTGCCGTCGTCGTCCTTTTCTGAAAAACAGACCACCACCGTTGGCCCCGCGCTGCCCACCTCCCTGGCGCGGGCATGAGGAGATGGATATGAAACGGCCAGTCGTCGCCGCGGCGGCGCTTACCCTGATGCTGACCGCCTGTGCGCCAGCCCCCGAAACTACCCCCGCAGGGGAGGCCACGGACGCCGAGTTCCTCGCCGGCTTCGGTCTTGACGATATGGACGCGGTTGGCATCATCGACCACCTCGACCGGCTGGACATCGCCGAACGGCCCACCGACTTGATGGCATCTGTCCGGCAGGGCGATTTATTCCTCACAGACGGCGGCCACAACGAGGTCACGCTAGACCTGCCGGACGACAGTTCGTACATCTCGGTCGCCCCGTATCTCAACCAGACCCACGACTGCTTCTACCACAGCCTGACGACCTGCCTCGGCGAACTGGGCAATGAAGACATGAGCGTAAAGATCATCGACGACACCACCGGGGAGACGCTGGTGGATGAGCGGATTGAAACCTTCAGCAACGGGTTCGCAGGGTTCTGGGTTCCCGGCGACATCCACGGCACCATCGAAGTAAGTTACGACGGGCACTCCGGCTCGGCGGATTTTTCGACGACCGACGACAGCGCCACCTGCATCACGGATCTCCGGCTAACTTAAGGCCGCCGGGACCTTGCCGCACGGCCGCAGGTCTCAGGCGTTCGCTTGGCGGCTCACCATTTCGTTGATCCAGACGGGCGCGTACGGGGACGTGCAGTTCGGCGGCGTCGGGTAGTCCTTGAGCACCTCGAGGCGTTCGCCGATGTCGATCGCGCGGGCGCGGTGCTCGGCGTGCTCGATGCCGATCTGGGCAAGGGTGTGGTTCATGGCCCACTGCAGGCGGTCCGGTGCGTCCTTCAGTTCCGCCTCGACGGTGTCCAGCAGTCCCTCGAGGTTCAGTCCCTCCGGCTTCTTCGCCACCCGTTCGGTGGTCAGCGCCCAGCCGGCGCTGGCGACCACGGGATCCGCGTCGCCGGTCCAGGCCACGCGGAGCTCTTCGGCGTGCGGGCTCTTCTTGACCACGTAGTTCACCAGCCAGTCGTGCGCCTTGGGAGCTCTCGCCTCGCGCAGCATGGCGTCCAGTTCGTCGCGTCCGAAGGCCTTCGGGCGGCAGATCAGCAGGGCCAGCAGCCGTGCCGCCGTGTTGCCCGTGGCCCACAGCCCGCGCGCCAAATCCTGCTGGGTCTTCAACCGCTTGGCGACAGCGCGCAGCTTGCTCAGGTTCACGCCGTGGTCGTCGCCGCGCTTCTCATTCGCCTCGCGCACTTTCGAGTCCTCAAGGGCGGCCAGCTCGGCCATCACCTCCGCCACCGTCGTCTCGGACATCCACCCTCCCGGTTGCTCGTGTCTGAAATCCAGCGTACTGGTGTTTCAATCACGGGCGCTCAGGTTCTCCAAGCCCCAGGGTTCTGGTGTTCCAAGCCTCGCGGGGCTCTTGTGCTTTAGTCCCTGTGCCCTGGTGCTCCAAGCCTCGCGGCCCCACCACGTCCTAATTCAGAGGCACGCGCGTCGAAACCGGCACATATCCGACAGGACGTCGACTTTATCGGCCGGTTTCGGCGTTTCACATCGGTCTCGACGTTTCTGGCCGCTGTCGATGGAACCAGGATTCAGCGCTGCCCTACGGCGCGTATCCCCCTCCGCCGGTTGGCAGGACTGTAGGCTACGTCGCCACCGGAGCAGCCGCTTGACGCGGGATGGCGTATGGTCAGGAGTACGGAGCAAATCTGTGCTCCCGTTAAAGCGCAGCATTCTTGCTGGCGCTGAGGAGGCACTCATGGCCGACAAATCTCCCCGACAGACCGCATCGAAGAAATCGGGCAAGTCCATCAAGGAAAAGCGCAGCGACAAGAAGGCCAAGGCCGCCGGCACCGCAGCCTCCGAGACCCTGTCCTCCATCAAGAAGCGCTGAGGCTCTTGACTCTGCTGTCGCTCGGAGTCCTGGCAACGACGCGCAAGCCCGATGAGCGCAGGCTGGCCCTCCACCCTGCGCACATCGAGCGCCTCGACGCCGACCTCCGCGAGCGGATCATCCTCGAACAGGGCTACGGCGAGCGCTTCGGCATTTCCGACGCGCACCTGGAACAACTCGTGGGACGGATCGCGCCGCGCCAGGAACTCATCGAAGCAGCGGACGTGGTGGTGCTGCCCAAGCCGCAGCCGGAAGACCTTGCCGAACTCCGCGACGGCCAGATCCTCTGGGGCTGGCCGCATTGCGTCCAGGACCGTGCCATCACCCAGTTGGCCATCGACAAGCGGCTGACGCTGATCGCCTTCGAAGCCATGAACCATTGGGCCGCGGACGGCAGGTTCGCCCTCCACGTCTTCCACAAGAACAACGAGATGGCCGGCTACTGCTCGGTGCTGCATGCGCTGGAACTTGCAGGATCCACCGGCGACTACGGCCGCCCGCTCACCGCCGTCGTCATTGGTTTCGGCGCCACCGCCCGGGGCGCGGTCACGGCGCTGAACGCGCACGGCATCCACGACGTCCAGGTGCTGACCAACCGCGCGGCGGCCGCCGTCGGATCCCCGATCCACTCCGCACGGATCACCCAGTTCGACCACGACGCTGCTGCCCCGCATCTCAGCCACGTCATCACCGACGACGGACGGGTGCCGCTGGCCCCGTTCCTCGCCGAGCGGGACATCGTGGTCAATTGCACCCTGCAGGACCCCAACAACCCGCTGATCTACCTGGACGAGGCGGATCTGGACGGCTTCCGGCCGGGCAGCCTGATCGTCGATGTCTCCTGCGACGAAGGCATGGGCTTCAGCTGGGCGAAGATGACGACGTTTGCCGAACCCACCTTCGAGGTCGGCGACCACGTGAGCTACTACGCCGTGGACCACACGCCGTCGTACCTGTGGAATTCCGCGACCTGGGAGATCAGCACGGCCCTGATCCCGTTCCTGCGCACCGTCATGAGCGGACCCGACAGCTGGCTCGGGGACGAGACGATCAGCCGGGCCATCGAAATCCGCGACGGCGTCATCGCCAACCCGGCAGTCCTCGCCTTCCAGGACCGTTCGGACGAGTACCCGCACCTGCCCGCTTAACGACGACGACGGCGGGCCGCGGACCGGGCGGTCCGTCGCCTGGGCTGCACTCACGCCGGAATAAGTTGATCCTTCAATCGATTGCACCAAGCGGAGGCTAAGCCTTTTGAGAGACATCCAGCCAACGTAAGGACAGCATGAAAATCGGAATCATCGGAGCCACGGGCAACGCCGGACGCGCCCTCTTCCACGAGTCGGCCAAACGCGGCCACCAGACAACAGCCATCGTCCGGAGCGCTGCCAAGGCCGCGGACGTCCTGGGCGCGGACGCCGCGGTGCTGGAACGCGACGCCTTCTCCCTAGGCGCCGAGAACCTCGCCGCTTTCGACGTCGTCGTCAATGCCTTCGGCACGGCTCCGCACGAGGCCTACCGGCACGTGGACCTGGCCCGCTCGCTGGTCGAACTCGCCGGGGAAACCACTCCCCGCCTAGTCTTCATCCTGGGCGCCGGCAGCCTGACCACCGGCGACGACAACCACCTGTTCGTCGAGGACATTCGCAACATCCCCGGCGCCGAGGCGTGGATCTCCATCCCGGAGAACCAACTGAAGGAACTCGAATACCTGCGCGGCGTCACGGACGTCGACTGGGTCGGAGTGTCCCCCTCGGCGCTGTTCACGCCCGGCGACGCCACCGCCCCGGTGCTGGGCGCAGACCGGCTCCTCTATGCCGGCGACGGCGAATCCCACACCACCACCGGCACGATGGCCGTGGCCATTGTGGACGAAATCGAAAAGCCCGCGCACCGCCAGACCCGCTTTACGGTCAGCGACAGCTAAACCTCCCCTGCCACAACACGACGGCCTCCGCAGCTGGTCCGGCCCGGGCAACCTGAGCCCGGTCGCAGACAGCGCGGCGGCCGTCGTTCGCCGTCTCGACAGGCCCCTGTCCACGCGCCCCCGCCCGCTGGAAGATCAGCGCCGGCGCCCGCGGTCGGTCGGGCGGGTACCGGCACCGGCCGGTGCTTTCTTCTGCATGGCCAGCAGCCTCGCCAACGCGTAGCGGTTCACCGTTCCCACTTTCTGCCCCTGCAGCAGCCAGTGGCCGATCCCGTCGACGCCGGCCTGCACCCCCGTGATGGGAATGCCCGTGGGAGAAATCTGGTGCCCCGGCGTGAACGTGAGCGGGCCCGGGGCGTTCGCATGGGCAATGACGTGGCAGGCTACCTGGGCCGCCACCCTGGCGGTGCGCGGATGGGTCTGCACAACGTCCATGTGAATGGTCCGCCGCTTGAACCCGCGCGGATGGACGGAGGCCAACGTCTCCCGGTCGATCCACTGGTATTGCCCGGGTTTCCAGAACTTGGAGTCAATATAAACCACCCGGTCCCCGTTGATGACGGCGTGGTCGATGTCCGCCACGTGGCTGCCCGGGAACCGCAGCCCGTGGAAGATCCGGGTCCCGGGGATGGCAAGCAGTGTCTCCAGCGCCTGCGCCGTCCACCGCTCACCTTCTGCGCCCTTGGCGATGTCCTCGCGCCGAAACCGGGACCATCCGCCCGACAGGGCCGCGCCGCCCTCACCGAAGACCAGTTGCCGGGCAACCTTTTTCGGCGCCGCGACGCCCCAGTGCCTGCCAATCGCGCTCAGGCCCAGGAAACAGGCTGCCGCAACGACGACGGCGACCGGCAGCTGAGGGGGAGCGTCGCCGGCGACGGCCATCGGCATCGTACCGACGATGCCGAGCACCAGCCCGAAGCAGCTCCACAGCAGGATCAGAACAACCAGGACGCGAAGGCCGTTGTAGCCGCGGCCGATGCGCTCCGCGGCGGGCGCGGGCTGGTTCCGCCACGACAGCTGGCCCGGATCGAATTCCATGAACGGCGAATACAAAGTTTCGGGCGCCATCGGCCGCCGGGCGGCCCCCAACTGTTCCGGACGTTCCATGCAGTTACCCCCGTTAACGCTTCAACAAAGAGCCCCCAGTATGTCCCCCACCCCGCGCTGGGGCCATAGGTTCCGGGCCGCGAAGCTGCCGGGAGCCCCAAATCGATAAACCATGGGTAGTCGTCCCCATTCAGTTCCGCGTTGCCGCATGGGACAGTGTGAAAGAAACGGTTAAGCGGGAGGGCGGCGGGATGGGCAGCTGGCGGATCAATCCGAGGCAGCTCCACATGGTTCTGGTGGACGTGGCCGCGGACGGCCAGTCGCTGGACAAGGCGGCAGGTGACACGGCGGCGGCAGGCGACGAGGCGGCGTCGTTGTTCGGCAGCGCCACGGACGTGGCCGACGCGTTCGCGGGGTTCTGGTCGCCGCGGCGGGACGTGGGCCACAGGATTGCCAGCCTCGTGTACAACAAGTCGCGGGTGGTCGCCGAAACCGCCGAGCTGTTCGTCGAGGCGGACGGACGGATGTCCGGCGACGCCGCCGCTTTCGCCGAGTCCCTGAACGCCGGCCACTCGGCCGTCCTTACCTCGCGCGGCTTCGGGCCGGTGCCGCAGCCGTGACCGTGCGGCTGGGCAGCGTCCCGGAGATCAACGTCCCCTGGGACCAGCTCGGCGATGCGGTCCAGGAGATGTCCCTGCGCGCCGCGTCCGCGGCAAACTACCTGGCCGATGCCGGCGCTGCGTGGGCAGGGCTGAGCGTTGCTTATCAGCAACCGGACACCGAGCTGGAGGTTTATTCCGCCCTGAACGAGCTGGAGGGTCCCTCGCAGGAATGGACTGCAGCGTTGGCCGCCGCCCGGGAGGCGGTCACGGCCTTCGTCTCCTCGGGCCGGGCGCTGCAGGCGGAGGCCGAAGAACTCGCGGCGGCACGCCCCGGTCTGGCGAGGGAGCTGAACGGCACCGGCTCACAGGAGGGGGCCGAGGCGGACCAAGCGGAGCAGCGGGCGGAGGCCTTCAACGGACGCGTCCGCTCCCTGCGGGCCGACTGGCAGGCGCTGACCACGGAAACCGCCGCGGTTCTGCGGGCCATCAGCGGCGGAACCGTCGGCTCGCTGCCGCCCACCCCGCTGCTGGCCGCTGCCGCCGCCGCTCCGTCATCCCCGCCGTGGGCTCGCTTCACCAGCGGGCTCGACGAGCGGTTCGGTCCGCTGACGCCGCAGTCATACCTGCCGTCCCTGGCCGGCCTCACCGACGCGGAACTGCGGGCCTGGGCCGCGGCCAACCCCGAGGGCGCCGCCCTGCTGGCCGCCAACAAGCTCCCCGCGTGGCGGATGCCCGGCTCGGCCGAGGCCGTCATGGCGGAGGCGATGGCCGGCGACGCCGCACTGACCGAGGGCGGGATCGCGGGAATCCGCGAGGCCTGGCTCAACCTGGCGCCGTCCGAGCAGGAACGGCTGCTGTTGCTCTACCCGGCAGTGTTCGGTGCCCTGAACGGCATCCCCTTCGCCGGCCGGATCCGCGCCAACACCGTGACCGCCGCCGGTTACCGCGAATCAGTGGCGACCCGGCAGGCACAGCTGGGGCCACAGCCCGATCTCAACGACTACCTCGCGGCCGCGGGGAATCAGCCGGGCCACCCGCGGATGGTCTACCAGCAGGCCTATCGGCAGTACACCGCCGACCTCGAAACCTGGCAGTCCGAACACGACCGGCTGGCAACGCTGAAGACGGGACTGGACTACGCCGTCGGCCATCACTCCCAGGTGGTCCTGGTCAGCCTGGACGGCGACGGCCGGATCGTCACCATGAACGGCACGCTGACGCCGGACACCAGGACCGTGGCCGCCCTGGTCCCGGGCACCGGCGCCGACCTTGGCCAACTGGAGGCCTACTCGCGCCGGCTCGACGCCGTGAACGGCGAACCGCCCACCGGCACGGTCTCCTTCTACTGGCAGGGAACCGACCTGCCGGATGAGGTCCCCGACAACATCACCACCTCGTTCAACGAGCAGGGCGGGCCCCTGCTGGCCGCCTTCGACCACGCCCTCGACCTGGAGACCCGGCCCGACGCCCGCACCACGTACATCGGCTACAGCGCCGGCGGCTCGCTGCTGGGCACCGCCGAACGCGAGGGCCTGGATTCCACCAACATCGTCTACGTCGCACCGGCCGGCACCGGGCACAATGTGGGCAGCCCCGCGCACACCGCCAACCCCGACGCCCACCGCTACTGGCTGCAGACCCGCGACGACCCGATCAGCGCGGCCCAGATCCTCGGCGGCGGCTACCACGGCCCGTCGTTCTGGCGCGGCGGCAGCCCCACCGCCATGGACCCGGTCCGGCTCGAGACCGGCTTCCTCAAGCCGGAGGACCCCGGCTCGCTGATGGACGGGCACACGGACTACTTCTGGCCCGGCTCTACCTCGGCCACCAACATCCAGGGCGTCGTTGAAGGCACGAGCGTCAGCCCGTTCGTCGAGAACCGGATCCAGCAGACCTACTCCCCCTACGGCCCGCTCATCACCAGCCCGCTCGAGCAGAATCCCGAGGACTACGCATATGGCAACCTTGAAACCGTGACGGTCGAAAGTCTGGAGAAATGAACATGCGGGCTTACTCCCCCTGGCACCGCCCGGCCCGCCCGCGCGGCGAAGAACGACGGCGGCGCCCCGGCTTCGCCGCCGCCCTCACCGCGACTGCCGCCCTTTCCGCCGTCATTTTAGGAGGCTGCGCCATGCCGCAGGAAAACCAGCCGCAGGAGATACAACCGACGTCGCAGGACTACGGCCGCCAGCTCGAGCAGCTGCTCCCCCAGGCCATCGCGGAGGCGTCCACCGCCGCCGACCTGAAGATCAACCTGCTGCGCGAACAAACCTGCCTGCGCCCCGAGGACGAACAACCGCAGACCCAGACCGCCTGGATCGCCCGCGCCACCGGCAAGGTCGCCGACGCGGATCAGGCCAACGCCGCCCTCGACGCCGCCGCCGGCTACCTGACCGCACATGGTTGGGAGCAAATGAACGAGGCTACCGCCGAAACCGGCGACGTCCGCACGCTCTACTTCCGGAACGGCGACCTCGGTGCCACCGCCGCCCACCACGTGGCCGGCGGCGTGGGCGCCGTCGTCCTCTCCTTCACCAGCCCCTGCCTGGACCACCCCGAAGACCACCGGATGGTCCGCTCCGAACAGGACCCCGAGTACGGGATGAACAGCCAGTATTACGACGACGGCGCCTGACTGTCATCCCCTTCCTGTGGCGCGCCTGAACCTCCCATACCCTCCCGTAAACAGAACACGCGGGAAAATAGGCGTGAGTCTCCCCACTTAACCGGGTAACCTTCCTCACTTAATCCATGTGCTATACGCGCGCAGGCGGCCTAATTCCTGCTCTTGCTAGCGTCTAGAGTTGCCCTCACCCGGCGAAGACAACAGCGAGACCGCAACCAGCACTCCTACGATGCGAGGTACGAGACCGATATGAGTACGCCGCCCGAAACCGGCGAGCCCACGCTCGACGACGAACACAGTAAGCGCCCGGCGCCCGGATCCGCCCCGCCGGAGCCTCCCCCCGGCACCGCCGCCGCACCCGAGCCGCGGACACGGGTCAACTGGACCGTCTTCATCGGCTCCGCGGCAGGTGTCCTCGGCATCGCGCTGTGGGCCATCCTCGACCGAGAGTCCGCAGACGCGGTGATCGGAACCGCCGTCGCATGGGTGGGCGAGACCTTCGGCTGGTGGTACTCGCTGATCGTCGTTGCGGTCCTGGCCTTCGTCCTCTTCGTGGCCGTCTCCCGCGTGGGCAAGACCCGGCTGGGGCCGGACCATTCACGCCCCACCTTCAACATCTTCACGTGGACCGCGATGCTCTTCGCCGCGGGCATCGGCATCGACCTGATGTTCTTCTCGGTCGCGGAGCCGGTCACCCAGTACCTGGCTCCGCCCACGGGCGACGGCTCCACCGTAGAGGCCGCCCGGCAGGCCGTGGTCTGGACCTTGTTCCACTACGGCATCCTCGGCTGGGGTCTCTACGCCCTGATGGGGCTGGCCCTAGGCTACTTCGCCTTCCGGCACAACCTGCCGCTGAGCATTCGCTCGGCGCTCTACCCGATCCTGGGCAAGCGCATCCACGGACCGGTGGGCCACGCCGTCGATATTGCCGCCATGCTCGGCACCATCTTCGGCATTGCCACCAGCCTGGGCATCGGCGTCGCACAGCTCAATTACGGCCTGAGCTTCCAGTTCGGCATCCCGGAAAACACGGTGGTGCAGATCGCCCTGATCGCCGTCGCGGTGCTGATGGCGACGATTTCGGTGCTCACCGGGATTGAAAAGGGCATCCGCCGGCTGTCCGAACTCAACGTCGTCCTGGCGATCTCCCTGATGGTCTTCATCCTGATCACCGGTTCCACCCGCTACCTGCTGGACGGGATCGTGACCAACATCGGCGACACGCTCTCCCGCTTCCCGTCGATGGCCCTGGACACCTTCGCCTACGACCGGCCGGGCGACTGGCTGAACGGCTGGACGCTGTTCTTCTGGGCCTGGTGGATCGCCTGGGCGCCCTTCGTGGGCCTGTTCCTGGCGCGCATCTCACGGGGACGCACGCTGCGCGAGTTCGTCATCGGCGTGCTGGTGGTGCCGTTCGCGTTCATCCTGCTGTGGATCTCGATCTTCGGCAACAGCGCCCTTGAGATCGTGATGAGCGGCAACACCGCCTTCGGCGAGGTGGCCATGAGCCAGCCGGAGCGCGCCTTCTACGGTCTGCTGGAGCAGTACCCGATGGCCCCGCTCAGCGCCGCGATCGCCACCTTTACCGGGCTGCTGTTCTACGTCACCAGCGCCGACTCGGGTGCCCTCGTGATGAGCAACTTCACCTCATACCTCAAGGACGCCGATTCCGACGGCCCCAAGTGGCTGCGCGTTTTCTGGTCCGTCGCCACCGGCCTGCTGACCCTGGCGATGCTGCTGGTGGGCGGGGTGCCCACGCTGCAGAGCGCCACCGTGATCATGGGCCTGCCGTTCTCGGTGGTGCTGGTCTTCATCATGCTGGGCCTGTACAAGGCGCTGCGGCTGGAGACCGCACTGGCGGACAGTTACCAGGCCGGCCTGCACGCCGTGCTCAACTCCCGCACCAACGTGCCGCACGGGGCTGACGGCCGGCGCGGCTGGCGCCAGCGCCTGGCGCGGGCCATGAACTACCCGGGCCGCCGGCAGGCCCAGCGCTTCGTGTCCGAGGTCGCCGTTCCCGCGCTGTCCGACGTCCGCGCCGACCTCGCCGCCCGCGGATTGGAAGCCACGCTGAAGACCAGCACCGTGGAGGCCTTCGGGATCGACACCGCCGACCTCTGCGTGGAGCTCGACGGCGAACGCACCTTCAAGTACCAGATCTACCCGGTGCAGAACGACGTCCCGTCCTACGCGCGCTCCTCCGCCGCCGGCGGCAAGTACTACCGGATCGAGGTGTTCTCGCTCGAGGGCAGCCACGGCTACGACCTCATGGGCTACAGCAAGGACGAGGTCATCGCGGACGTGCTGGACCACTACGAGGTGCACCTCGAGTTCCTGCACCAGCACCGCGCCACCCTGCCCTACAGCACCGCCGCGGAAAACGTTCCGCCCAAGGCGGACTGGGAAACCGACTACGACACCGTCGACGAACCCGTCGCCGCACTTCCGAAGGAGACACCATGACCACAACCGCCTCCACCTTGTTCATCAACGGCGCCTGGGAGCCGGCCGCCTCCGGCGCCACCCGCGAGATCCGCAACCCGGCCGACGGCCAGGTCGTCGCCACCGTGTCCGAGGCCGGCCGGGCCGACACCGAACGCGCCATCGCCGCGGCCCGCGCCGCCTTCGACTCCGGCGTCTGGGCGGCCGTCCCGGCGCCGGAGCGCGGCGACTTCCTGCTCAAGGTGGCCGCCGGGCTGCGCGAGCGCCGCGAGGAGTTCGCCCGCGCCGAGTCGCTGGACACCGGCAAGCGGATCATCGAAAGCCGCATCGACATGGACGACATCGCCGCCTGCTTCGAGTACTTCGGCAAGATCGCCTCGCAGCAGGCCGGCCGCGTAGTCGACGCCGGGGACCCCGCCGTCGTCAGCCGGATCGTCCACGAGCCGGTGGGCGTCTGCGGCATGATCACGCCCTGGAACTATCCGCTGCTGCAGGCCGCGTGGAAGATCGCGCCCGCGCTGGCCGCCGGCTGCACCTTCGTGCTCAAGCCCGCCGAGCTCACCCCGTCCACGGCCATCCTGACCATGGAACTGCTCAAGGACCTGGGCCTGCCCGACGGCGTGGCGAATCTGGTCACCGGCGCCGGCGCGGAGGCGGGCGCACCGCTCTCCGAGCACCCCGACATCGACCTGGTCTCCTTCACCGGCGGCCTGGTGACCGGCAAGGTAGTGGCGGCGGCCGCCGCCGGCACCGTGAAGAAGGTGGCACTGGAGCTCGGCGGCAAGAACCCGAACGTGGTGTTCGCCGACGCGGACTTCGACGTCGCCGTCGACAACGCGCTGAACGCGGCCTTCGTCCACTCCGGGCAGGTCTGCTCCGCCGGCGCGCGCCTGCTGGTCGAGGAATCAATCGCGGAGCGCTTCGTGGACGAGCTGGTCCGCCGTGCCGAGGGCATCCGCCTGGGCGGTCCGTTCGACGAGGCCGCGGAAACTGGGCCGCTGATTTCGGCCGCACACCGGGAGAAGGTTGACGCCTACGTGAAGCGCGGCGTGCAGGAGGGCGCGCGGCTGCGCTGCGGCGGCGCCGCCCCCGAGGGCTCCGAGTACGACGACGGCTTCTACTACCTGCCCACCGTCCTGGACCGGGTGGAGCGGGGGATGTCCGTGGTGGTGGACGAAGCTTTCGGCCCGGTGGTGACCGTGGAGACGTTCCGCGACGAGGACGAGGCAGTGGCCACCGCCAACGACACGATCTACGGCCTGGCCGGAGCCGTCTGGACCCAGGACGCCGGCAAGGCCCAGCGCGTGGCCGGCCGACTGCGCCACGGCACCATCTGGATCAACGACTTCCACCCCTACCTCCCGCAGGCCGAATGGGGCGGCTTCGGCCAGTCCGGCGTCGGCCGCGAACTCGGCCCCACGGGTTTGGCCGAGTACCAGGAAGCCAAGCACATCTACCAGAACACCAGCCCGCAGGTGACCGGCTGGTTCGCTGACCACGGCAAGGAGAACTGATGCACATCGACAACGTTGAGAATCTCATCGACCGGGAATTCGACTACATCGTCGTCGGCGGGGGATCCGCCGGCGCAGCCGTCGCCGCCCGCCTGAGCGAAGACCCCGCGATGTCCGTGGCGCTGGTCGAGGCCGGCCCGGACGACCGCGGCGTGCCCGAGGTCCTGCAGCTGGACCGCTGGATGGAGCTGCTCGAATCCGGCTACGACTGGGACTACCCGATCGAGCCGCAGGAGAACGGCAACTCGTTCATGCGCCACTCCCGGGCGAAGGTCATGGGCGGCTGCTCCAGCCACAACTCCTGCATCGCCTTCTGGGCCCCCCGCGAGGACCTGGACGAGTGGGAGTCCAGGCACGGCGTAGCCGGCTGGAACGCCGAGGCCGCCTACCCGCTGTACAAGCGGCTGGAGACCAACGAGGACGCCGGACCGGACGCCCCGCACCACGGCGACTCCGGCCCCGTGCACGTCATTAACGTCCCGCCGGCCGACCCGACCGGCGTCGCCCTGCTGGACGCCTGCGAACAGGCCGGCATCCCGCGGGCCAAGTTCAACGACGGCACCACCGTGGTCAACGGCGCCAACTTCTTCCAGATCAACAGCCGCTCCGATGGCACCCGCTCCTCCAGCTCGGTGTCCTACATCCACCCCATCATGGAGCGCGAGAACTTCACCCTGCTGACCGGCCTGCGCGCCCGCCAGCTGGTGTTCGACGCGGAGAAGCGCTGCACCGGCGTGGACATCGTGGACTCGGCCTTCGGCCGGACGCACCGGCTGTCCGTGCGGCGCGAGGTCGTGCTGTCCACAGGCGCCATCGATTCGCCGAAGCTGCTGATGCTCTCCGGCATCGGCCCGGCCGCTCACTTGGCCGAGCACGGCATCGAAATCCTGGTCGATTCCCCCGGCGTCGGCGAACACCTGCAGGACCACCCCGAGGGCGTGGTCCAGTTCGAGGCGAAGCAGCCCATGGTTGAGACTTCCACCCAGTGGTGGGAGATCGGCATCTTCACGCCCACCGAGGAGGGCCTGGACCGGCCGGACCTGATGATGCACTACGGTTCGGTGCCGTTCGACATGAACACCCTGCGGCACGGCTACCCCACCACGGAGAACGGCTTCAGCCTGACCCCGAACGTCACGCACGCCCGTTCACGCGGCACCGTCCGGCTGCGCAGCCGCGACTTCCGCGACAAGCCCATGGTCGATCCCCGGTACTTCACCGACCCCGAGGGCCACGACATGCGCGTGATGGTCGCCGGCATCCGCAAGGCCCGCGAGATTGCCGCGCAGCCGGCCATGGCCGAGTGGGCCGGCCGGGAACTGTCACCGGGCATCGAAGCGCAGACGGACGAAGAGCTGCAGGACTACATCCGCAAGACGCACAACACCGTCTACCATCCGGTCGGCACCGTGCGCATGGGCCCGGACGACGACGCCATGTCGCCGCTTGACTCCGAGCTGCGGGTCAAGGGCGTCACCGGCCTGCGCGTCGCCGACGCGTCGGTCATGCCCGAGCACGTGACGGTCAACCCGAACCTTACCGTCATGATGATCGGCGAACGCTGCGCTGACCTCATCCGCGGCAGCTTTGCTGCGGAAACAACGACGGCGGCAGCCGGCTCCGGCGCGGCGCACGCCTGATCGGTGGCGCAGCGAGGGTGGCGGAAGCGAACACTGCTTCCGCCACCCTCTGGTTTGTGACAGCTGTCCCAAGTTCTACGACTGAGGATCAAGCTGGTGTTCGACAGCACAAGCCTTTTGATTGCTCTTGCTACCCGCTATGAGGCGAGAGGAATTCGAGTCGATTACCGTTGTTGTCCCACAGGTAGAACCGGCGCATTCCAGGGAAGTTGTCATCCCAGTCGGGAGCATGCCCATGAGCTTCTATCCGCCGGGCCAGTGCGTCGATGTCCTGCACGAGGATCCCGGGATGCGCCTTCCGCTGAGGACGGAAATTCTCCTCGACTCCTAGATGAATCTCTAAGTTATCGGCGCGCACCCACAGCCCACCACGCGCAGCCAAAATCGGTGGCTTTTGAACCTCCGTGAGCCCAAGGACTTCCACGTAAAACTTTCGGCAATCATCCTCACCACCCGGCGGCAGTGCGAGCTGAATGTGGTGTATTCCGAAACCAAAGTCGGTGGCTCGAGGTATTGCCTCGTATGGTTCAGTGACCATGCACCTCTTCTCCCGCGGTACGCGTTGTCCCCTTGAACTTACCGCGGTCGGAGGAACCACCCATCAAGGAGCACCGCGAATATCTGCGGTGAAATACCGGACCGCAGCAGGTTCACTTGAGGAACTTGGACATCCGCCGGTCCGCCAGCAGCTTCCCGCCGGTCTGGCAGCTGGGGCAATACTGCAACGAGGAATCCGCGAAGGACACTTCCCGGACCGTGTCCCCGCACACCGGGCAGGGCTCGCCGGTTCGGGCGTGCACGCGCATGGCCTTTCGCTTGGAATCCTTCAGCTCGCTGGCCGGACGGCCGGAGGCGTGGTCAATCGCCGACTCGAGCACCTGGTGCATCGCCCAAAACAACCGCTCCACGTCCTCGGTGTCCAGCTTTGAGGCGTTGGCAAACGGGGAGAGTTTCGCCGCGTGCAGGATTTCGTCGCTGTACGCGTTCCCGATGCCCGCAATGGCCGACTGGTCCCGCAGCAGCCCCTTGATCTGGCCCGAGTGCGAGGCGAGCATGCGCGCAAAAGCCGCGTGGTCGACGTCGAGCGCGTCAGGTCCCAGCCGGGCGATACCCGGCACATCCATCGGGTCCTTGACCACGTAGGCGGCCAGCGATTTCTTGGTTCCGGCTTCGGTCAGGTCGAACCCGGGCTGACCGGCGCCATCGGCGGCGACGAACCGCACGCGCAGCGCGATGGGACCTTTGCCGGGCCGCAGGGGTTCGGGCTTCAGCGCATCCGACCAGCGGAGCCACCCGGCCTTGGCCAGATGCATCACCAGGTGCGTCTGCCCTGCGGTGATGACGATGAACTTGCCGCGCCGCGTCACCGCGGACACCGGCTCGGCTGCCATCATCTCCGGCGGCACGTCCGCCGTCTTCAACACGGAAAAGGACAGCACCTCCACCTTGGCCACCTGGGCCGGCGGGGCGCCGGGCGGGATGAGCTTCAGCCGCAGGAAGTCGACGAGTCCCTGCACTTCGGGCATCTCGGGCATGCCCTAACGATAACGGAAGCTTGCTCCTATGACCGAGCGGATTGCTCCCGGCCTATTCCCGACTCGATGATCATGCGGGCAGCCTTGCGGGCATGCGTGACCGGATCGGCCGGGGCTCCCCGCAACATGCTGCTGAGGACACCGTTGTAAAGCAGCAGCAGCACGGAGGCGACGGCGTCCGGGTCGGGGCACCCGGCTTCCCGCGCCAGCCGCGCCAGCCGCTCGGTGACCATCCGCGTGTCCTGGCGAATCAGGGCGAAGACCGGGTCCTCCTGTCCGTCCTTCGGGGCGGGGCGTTCCGACGCCGTGGCCAGGAAACTGCACCACTGGGTCGGGTTCGCTGCCGCACGGAAGGACTCGACGGCATCGAAAACCGCGAGCAGCCTTGCCTCCGCGGATGTAGCGGCCGCTACGGCGTCGTCCCAGTGCTGGGTCCAGGCCTCGAGTCGGCGGGAAAGTACCTCGCGCAGGAGGTTGTCCTTGGCACCGAAGTGCTTGTATAGGGTCACGATCGCCACCCCGGCCGATGCGGCTACGCGGTCCACGCCCGTGACGGCAATGCCTTCTTGAAAGAAGTGCATTTCGGCGGCATTCAGGATGCGGTCCCGGGTAGTCAGGAGGTCAGACATGGGGCTAGTATAACGGTCGTTATGGCGTAACGGGCGCTATGGTAGGAGGTGCCGAGGCATAGGCAGGACCATGGTGGGTCGCCGAGCCGGCTCCGGCCTTGGCGTGGCGCTAGCCGGAATGCTGTTGATCGCCGCCACCTATGGCATGGCCCGGTTCGGGGTCGGCCTCTTCGCCCCGCTCTTGGCCGCGCAGCGGCCGGAACTTACCGAGGTACTGGGATGGGCGGCGGCAGCGCAGTTCACCTCCTATTCAGTGGCCGCCGTGGCGGCCGCCCGATTCGTCGACCGCGCTCCTCGGGTCGGCATCCTTCTCGCCGGAGGCACTGCGACCCTGGGCTGCTTGGGGGTGGCTGTTGCCTCATCTCCGGGCATGTTCGTGGCGGCTGTCTTCGTCGGCGGCATGGGCGGGGGCTTCGCCTCACCCGCATTGGTGCCGGTTATTGACGCGCTCGTTGCACACCGCACCAGTGCGACAGCGCAGTCCCTGGTGAACTCCGGAACGGCGGTCGGGGTGGTGGGAGCTGGCATAGTCGCCTCGGTGGCCGCTTCGATTGCCGGGGCATGGGTGCTCATGGCGCTGGTCTGCGCGGCGGCGGCGGTCGCGGCGTGGTATCCCGTCCGGGCACGGGCGGATCTTGGCACCTCTGCCCGCCCAGCCTGCGCGCCGGCTTCGAGCCCCGAACGCCGTCATGGCCCGTGGCATCTTCTCGTCGTCCCCGCCGGGGCCGCGGTCATTGCAGGCGCCGGCTCGGCCTTGGTCTGGACGTTTGGGCCGTTGCTGGTTACGGATGCCGGTTCCGTTGCTGCCGCTCGGGTCGGATGGCTGTGGATCGCCTTGGGTCTGGGCGGGGTCCTCGGCATACTCACCGGGGCTTTGGTCCGGCGCATGGGCATGCGGGCCGCATGGTGCTTCTTCGCCATTGTCCTGGCCCTCGCCAGTTCAGGGGTCTCAATATCGGTAGCCTCCGGCAGCGCTTGGGTCGCTTATGCCGGCATGGCCGTATTCGGTGCCGGCTACATGAGCCTGTCCGGCGTGCTCATCCTCTGGGCGCGCAGCGTGTGGCCCGGCAGTGCGGGAGCAGGGACTTCGTGGCTCTTTATCGCGCTGGCCATTGGACAGGCGCTGGGGTCGGCCGGCTTTGGACTGGCCTATGGGGCCTTGTCCCCCGTTGTTCTGGCGGCCCTGGCCGCGGGCCTCCTCGTCCTGGGCGGCATGACCGGACTAGCCCGGATGCGCGACTACGCTGGGAGATCCGCATCCGCACGGATCTCCTAGCGGACGCCCTGTAGGTCCCGAAGCCCCCTCAACGGGCAGCATCGGTTCCAACCAGCTGCAAGTCCGGCGGCCTGGAGCCGCCAACTGTTGTCAGTCGGCGAGCTCGACAACCTCGAACTCGAGCAGCTCTGACCCACTGGCCACCGGGGTCTTCGAGCCGTGATCGCGTGCCGCACGGTTGTCGCGCCAGTTCTCGAAATCCTCACGCGTTGCCCACTGGGTGTACACGAAGTAGCGGTCTTCGCCCGCGACGGGACGCAGCAGCTGGAAGCCCTCGAACCCCGGAGCAGAGTCGACGGCGTGCTTGCGTGCGGCGAAGCGCGCCTCCAATTCGGTGCCCGAGCCTTCGGGGACCTTGAGCGCGTTAATGACAACGATGGACACGATGCTGTTCCTTTCGGGTCCGAACCGCCCGGACCATCACGCGTCCACGCTATCGCGTCCGGGCCGTCTTGTTGCCGCACATGCGCAGGTTACCGCTGCTGCCGACCAGGGCGGGCTTCAGGAAGCCCGGAAACCGCTCGTTGGATTTAGTGATTCGCTGCACATAGGCTGCGTCCAAGGGCATGACGCCGGGCCGGCGCGGCCGGTCACCAGGACTGACCGCCTGGTTCGCGGAGTTTGAGGAGCAGGCGAGTGACGGGCAAGAAGAAGACGGTTCTCGAGGCGACGCTGGAGATGTTCCGCGCACACGGGATAACCACGATTTTCGGCAATCCCGGGTCGAACGAGCTTCCGTTCCTCGCCGGCCTGGGCGGGGACTTCGACTTCGTCCTTGGTTTGCACGAGCAGGTGGTCGTCGGCATGGCGGAGGGCTACGCGCGTGCCACGGGCCGGCCGGCGCTGGTGAACCTGCATGCCGCCTCCGGGTCGGGCAACGCCATGGGCGCCCTGACCAACGCCCATTACGGGCACATCCCGATGGTCATCCTCGCCGGCCAGCAGGTCCGCCGCACCGTCGGCCAGGAGGTGATGCTCGCCAGCGCCGACGCCTCGGCCCTGCCGGCACCGCTGGTCAAGTACTCGCACGAGCCGCTGGCCGCCGCCGACGTGCCGCGCACCCTGTCCCAGGCCGTATTCGAAACCTGCACCCAGCCGCGCGGACCGGTCTACGTCTCGGTCCCCCTCGATGACTGGGCCGAGCCCGCCCTCGACGACGACGCACTGCTCACCGACCGCTCGGTCGCCACCGCCGGCGGCCTCACCGAAGACCTGGCCCGGGAACTGATCGCCGCGATCGACGGCGCGAAGAACCCGGCCCTGGTCGTCGGCCCGCAGGTAGACGCGGCAGCGGTCGAGGACCCGGGCGTGTTCGATGCCGTGGTGGCCTTGGCGGAGAAGGCCGACGCCTCCGTCTACGTCGCCCCTTCCCCCTCCCGGGGCCCGTTCCCGACCACCCACCCGAACTTTGAGGCGGTCCTGGTCCCGGGCATCAAGTCCGTGCGCGACCGGCTCGCCGGCCACGACGTCGTGCTCGTCCTCGGCGCCGCCGTCTTCAGGTACCACCGCTGGGAGCCGAGCAACTATCTCGAAGAAGGAACCCGCATCATCCACCTCACGCAGGACCCGCGCGAGGCGACCCGGGCACCGTTCGGCCGGTCCGTCGTCGCCGACGTGGCAGGCGCAGCCAAAACCCTGGCCCACGGCGTGAGGGACCGGGGCAGGCGGCGCGGCGAACCCGGCTCCCGGCAACTGCCCGCGGCCAAGACCTCCCCGGACGGCATGACCGGCACCGAAATCCTTGAAGTCCTCAACACCCACGTCAGCGACTCCGTCGCCTACGTCAACGAAACCACTACCCTGGACCTGGACTACCTCGAACGCATCGCGATCGACCGGCCGGGCATGTATCACTTCCCGGCCTCCGGCGGCCTGGGCTTCGGGCTGCCCGCGGCCGTGGGCATGTCCCTGGGCGACCCGGAGAAGACGATCGTCGCGACCGTGGGCGACGGCTCCGCGAACTACGGCATCACCGCCCTCTACACCGCGGCGGAACGGCAGACACGGACCGTGTTCGTCATCGTCAACAACTCCGGCTACGGCGCCCTCGCCGGCTTCGCCCAGCGCATGGGCGTGCCCGACGTACCCGGCCTCAAGCTCGGCGGCATCGACTTCGTCTCCATCGCCGAGGGCTACGGCGTCCCCGCCGAACACACCAGCACCCGCGAAGAATTCGAAGCCGCCTACCAAAAAGCACTCACCGCCAGCGGCCCGGTCCTCATCGACGCTCACGTGGTCGCCGGCTGACCTCCCGTCGGCCGGGCTACTGTCGGTCGGTCTACTGTCGGCCGCCTACTGTCGGTGGGTCTACTTCAGTTCGATCTCGACGAACACAAAGACGTCGTCGGACTCATTGACAACGTTGTGTTCGCTGCCAGCCTTGCGCGTGTAGGAAACGCCCGCGGTCAGCTGGCTGGCCGATGCCCCCTCGCTGGTCTCCAAGGTGAGGGAACCGGTGCTCATGGGGACCACGACATAGTCCACCGGATGCACATGCCAACCGGTTTCCGCGCCGGGAGGAAACCGCCACTCCGTGACCGTCACCCGGTCGTTGTCGATCTGCACGGTGGCCACCGCGGGCGGGCGTCCGCCTGCCGTCTGTGGGGCCACGAAACCGGCCTGCACGTCGCGTTGCATGTTTCTCCCTCGGTCAGGAAATGGTTGTCCGTGGCCACCATATCCGGCGCCTCGGCCATCCTGCAGCAGCGCTCCAGGACGGTGCCCCTCCCCTGGCCAAAACAGGGTAGGCCAGCCTCTACCGAACGGACTTTTGAGCTTCTACCATTTTCTCTACTGCTCCATTGCGGGGAAGGAGGGGTGTGGGAACCATCGTCCGGGAATGCTCCCCAACGCCCCGCCCGAAGGCTGCGCGCGGATGCATCCGTCACCTGGATTTCCCGCATAACGCATCATGTGGCCCTTTCGACGAAACAGGTTTGAACAGGTCGATTTCGACGAGCTGATGGCGTCTGCCCGCCGTCCGAAGAAGAAGCTCCGGCGTCGGCGTCTCGACTTGTGGCTGGTCAGCGTTGCCGTCGCGGCCTTTGGGGCCGGCGCGCTCGTCGCACCGGCGGCGGTCGGCGTGTCCGCCGTCGGCAATTCCGTCCTGGACATGTGGCAAGAGCTGCCGACCGATCTGCCGATGGAGCGCCCGCTGCCGCAGCACACCGTCCTGCTGGACAAGGACGGTAAGGAATTCGCCCGGCTCTACAGTGAGAACCGGATCGACGTTGAGCTGGACCAGGTTTCGGAGGCCTTCAAGGAGACCCTGATCAGCACGGAGGATGCCCGCTTCTACGAACACCGCGGAGTCGATCCCCTCGGCATCACCCGCGCGCTGATCAACAACGTCACCAGCAACGACGTTCAGGGAGCTTCCACCATTACCCAGCAACTGGTGCAGAACATCCTGGTCAACCATGCCCGCAATGAAGAGGAAGACAAGGTCGCCGTCGGCGATACCTATAACGCCAAGCTCCGCGAGATGAAGTATGCCGTCGCCCTGGAAAAGCAGCTGCCCAAGGACGAGATCCTCACGCGCTACCTGAACGCGGTCTATTTCGGCAACCGGGCCTACGGCGTCGAGGCCGCCGCCCGCGTTTACTTCAGCACGACGGCGGCGAAACTCGACCACGCGCAATCCGCCCTCTTGGTCGGCCTGCTCAAGGCGCCGGCCGCGTACGACCCGTTCACCCAGCCGGATGCCGCCAGCGCGCGGCGGAACACCGTGGTCAAGGTGCTGGAACAGGAGGGAGTCCTGTCCGCCCGCGAGGCGCAGACCGTCCGCGAGGCCCCGCTTGGGGTCAAGCGCGGCTCCGTGCCGTCCAGCTGCGGCGGGTCCAAGTATCCGTTCTACTGCGAGGTCGTCCGGGAAGAAATCCTGAGCAACCCGGCCTTCGGCAAGACGCCCGACGCCCGGCAGGAGCGCTTCTACGTAGGCGGGCTGAGGCTGACAACGGCGCTAGACCGGAAGGCTGCCGACGCAGCCCAAAAGGCAGTCGAGCGGGCGCTCGGCAACGACAACCGCGCAGCCCTGGGAACCGCCATCGTGCAGCCGGGCACCGGTCATGTAGTCGCCATCGCGCAGAACCGGGTTTGGGGCAAGGGGGACGGCAAGACCCAGGTTGTCTACGCCAAGCACGCCTTCCAGGTCGGTTCGGCAATGAAGCCGATCGTGCTCGCCGCCGCGCTCCAGCAGGGCATCCCCACGTCCCAAAAGTTCCGGGCCGACGGCCCCTACCGCTCGCGCAGCCTGGACAATCCGCGGGGCGGGTACATCAACTACGACAACGAGGACTACGGCGTCATCAATGCGTACCAGGCTATCCGCGCCTCGGTGAACATCTACTTCATCCGCCTCGTGGAGCGCGTCGGCGTCGTCAATGCCGCCAAGATGGCCAACACCCTGGGCATCACCTCTATCGACCCCGAGAAGCTGGGCGGCAGGGAAGGCTCCATCGCCCTCGGTGCCTACGAAGTCACCCCGCTGGAAATGGCCAACGCCTACGCCGCCTTCATGAGTGACGGCACGGTGTGCAACCCGGTCACGGTCATCAAGGCAGTCCGGACCGACACCGATGAAGAGCTGCCGGTGCCGGACCCCGGCTGCCGCGACGCCATCGATCCGAAGGTCGCGGACACCGTCGCGGACGTGCTCAAGGAGCCCTTCAACCCGAGGGGCACTCTGGGACCGCGCATTGAGCTCGAGGGCAACCGGGAAGCCGGCGCCAAGACCGGAACGACGAACGACTTCGCGGCCAACTGGATTGTGGGCGGAACTCCCCAGCTCATGACCGCCGTCTGGCTCGGTGATCCCCGCGGCGGGGCGGAGTACCCGCTCACCCGTCTCACGGCCTACGGCAACACCTACACAGACCTGACCGGCTCTGAAGTCGCCGCCCCGGTCTGGAAGGAAACCATGGAGGGCGCGCTCAAGGGCGAAAAGAAAGTCCCGCTGCCCGAGGCCCACCGTTCGATGACCAAATGAACCCTGTTGCAGGCCTCCGCGGTCAGCGCTCCCTTGGCCGCGGGGCTATCCTGTCGAGCCGATCGCGCAGCTCCGGAAAACCAACCGACACCGTCACCCACAGCGCTTGCTCATCGACGCGGTCGCAGTGGTGCACGATGAAGTCCCTGTTCCTGGCCGCCTGCCGCCAAAGCGAATCGGAAAAGGTCACGGAATCCGCGGTAACGAGCCTCTTGCACAGGTTTCCGACACGGTTGCACAAAGCCTCAAAGGCCAGACGAAGCGCTGGATCGGAGTCGAACGCTTCGCGGCCCCGGTTCACGAGCTCAGCCGCCAGATCCAGGTTGACCACCAGGTCTGCCAGCCTCGTTGCGTGCGATCGTGAAGGTCTGTCACAATGGCACAGCTTCAGCCAGGATCGTCGCGTCGCGACGAGGATCAAGCCCACGGCGGGAGAGGACATCCACCCGGCGGGATACCAGTTGCTCCATATCCTCGGCGAACTGCGCCAAATCGAACGGACTTGCGGCATCCTGCGGATCGACCAGTAGATCCAGGTCGCTGTCCGGCTTTTCTTCCCCGCGGGCGGTCGACCCGAAGACGGCGACAGCTTCAATTCGGTTAAGCGTGGCTAGACGGGAAATCAACCGGCGACGCTGCTTGAGGAAATCGAGCATCGGCATCGATTCGCCGCCCAGGCCGGCGCCCATGCTGCGGTAGAGGCGGATCGGCACAATCGCGGCATCAGCTTTTCGATGGGGTCCAACCAGTACGGGGCGCGCACCCGGGACCGTTCGGAAGTGCCGCAACGTTGCCGGCAAGGCGGCGCGAGCCTCAGCTACGGTCAGGACGTCAGCGTCCGGCTGACCATTCAGCTGTTTGCAGCAGCCTTCAGGTCATTCCGCATAAGGCCAGCCTAGTTTCGGCAGTGGAAGATGAACATAAATCTGTACATCCTTCAACGCGCGGCGCATTGTCGCGAACTTGTCGGAGAGGCTCCGGCCGCCGAAGCTAGGCAACATCGCGTCCTGCATCACCCGCGGGCTCGCCCCTCGGACCCTAAGGCAGGACTCGGATCACCGCGTCCGATGCATCTGCAGCCCCTCGAGCAGCGTATTGATGCCGAAGAGGAACGCTTCGCCGTTAGTGTCGGAATCAGGGCCCGGTTCCAGCAGGCCGGATCGGGCAAGCTCGGCCCGGGTCTGCTCCTCCGCCACCGCGCCGAGGATGTAGTGCGTCAGGCTCTTCGCCCCCCAGCGCGCGTGCAGCTCGCTCAGTCCACTCTCAGCCAAGAGCGCGGTCATCCCATGCAGCGGGGTGAGGGACTCCGGCGCCAGCGCCTGCGCGAGGGAAACGACGTCCGAGCCGTCGCGCACGGCAAGGAGCGCCGCGCGCAGATCCTGCGCGGACCGCCGCACGGCACCCTCCGGGTCGCCGCCGGCGTCACCCACTTCTACTGGCTCCAGGATTCGCTCGGCCAACACCACCAGCAGTTCCTGCTTGTTCTTAATATGCCAATACAGCGCTCCGGGCTGCACGCCGAGATCGCGCGCAAGCCTGCGCATCGAGAGATCGGCCAGACCGTACGAGCGCAAAATTTCCAAGGCCGTATCGACAATCTTCTGGCGCGTCAGGGCCACGTCGGCCTCCGTCCTCTCCGTCTCCAGCCGATGTCACGTTATCGCGTCCATCATGCACCATCCTTGACAACCACTCCGGCCGCATCCACTATTGAACGGTGTTCAATTCCTTCCAAGATCTGGCCGACCGGCAGCTGGCCGGCGGCACCCTGACGCGCGACGATGCGCGTGCCATCCTCGCTTCCGACGATTCACAGCTGCTGCAGCTGACGGCGGCAGCAGCGACGCTGAGGCGGGCCCACTTCGGCAATACCGTCAAGGTGAACTACCTGGTGAACCTCAAGTCGGGCCTCTGCCCGGAGGACTGCACCTACTGCTCGCAGCGCCTGGGTTCGGCCGCCGAAATCCTCAAGTACACCTGGCTCAAACCGGAAGAGGCCGCCGAACAGGCCGCCAGCGGCATCCGCGCCGGCGCCTCCCGGGTCTGCCTCGTGGCCAGCGGCAAGGGCCCAACGGACCGGGACGTGGATCGAGTGGCCAACATGGTCGCCGGACTCAAGGACGAGCATCCGCAGGTGGAGGTCTGCGCCTGCCTGGGCATCCTCAAGGACGGGCAGGCAGACAAGCTCAAGGCCGCCGGAGTGGACGCCTACAACCACAACCTGAACACCAGCGAATCCAACTACGCCGACATCTGCACCACCCACGAATACGCGGACCGCGTTCGCACTGTCAACCATGCCAAGGACGCCGGCCTCTCCCCCTGCTCCGGCCTGATCGTGGGAATGGGCGAGAGCAACGAAGAGCTGATCGACGCGGTCTTCGCCCTGCGCGAGCTGGAGACCGACTCGATCCCGGTTAACTTCCTGATGCCCTTCGAGGGCACCCCCCTGGAGGGCACCTGGCTGCTCACCCCTGCACACTGCCTGCGGATCCTGGCGCTGGTGCGCTTCGCCTGCCCTCCCACCGAACTGCGGATGGCCGGCGGCCGCGAGATGCACCTGCGCTCGCTACAGCCGCTGGCCCTGCACGTGGCCAACTCGCTCTTCCTCGGCGACTACCTGACCAGCGAGGGCCAGGCCGCGAAGGCGGACCTGGAGATGATTGCCGACGCCGGCTTCACTGTTCTGGCTCCCGCCGGCCCGGTGCCCGCTGCGGCCGCTGACGACGACGGCGCACCGACAGAGATTTCCATCCGGCGCCGCGGCGCGGGGACGGAGCTTGCCCCCAATGCCTGAGGCAGCGCTGTCCGGCGCTGCGCTGCTTGCGCGTGACCGCGGCCTGCTCTGGCACCCGTACGCCCCGCTGGACGGCCCCACGCCTTACGCGGTTGCCGCCGCGGACGGCGTGCGGCTGCAGTTGGAAGCCGCGGACGGGGCGCGCTTCGAGGCGGTCGATGCCATGAGCTCTTGGTGGTCCGCCATCCACGGCTACCGGCATCCGGCCCTCGACGACGCAGTACGCCGCCAAGTGGAGCGGTTCAGCCACGTGATGTTCGGCGGCCTCACGCACGAGCCTGCCGTCCGGCTGGCCGAGCAGCTGGCGGAGCTGGCCCCAGATCCGCTGCGGCACGTGTTCTTCGCGGACTCCGGTTCGGTCTCGGTGGAGGTCGCGCTGAAGCTGGCCATCCAGTACCAGGCCGCAGCCGGGCGGCAGGGCCGGCACGCGTTCCTGGCCCTGCGCGGCGGCTACCACGGGGACACCTTCGGTGCGATGAGCGTGTGCGATCCGGTGGACGGCATGCACTCGGCCTTCCCATCCCTGCCGGTCCAGCATTTCCTGCCCCGGCCGCCGGCCGCGCGGCTGGACGGCGGCGGCAGCCTGGACTCCGACGACGCAGCGGTTGCCGCCTGGACCGCGGAATTGGAGGCCGCCGTCGCCCGGCACGGGCACGAGCTGGCCGGAATCATTGTGGAACCAGTGTTGCAGGGAGCCGGCGGAATGCACGCCTACCCGCCCGAATGCCTGCAGGCCCTGCGCCGGGTGGCCGACGCGCACGGGCTACTGCTCGTCTTCGACGAAATCGCTACCGGCTTCGGCCGCACCGGCAAGCTCTTCGCCGGCGAATGGGCAGGGGTGGTCCCGGACGTCATGTGCGTGGGCAAGGCCCTCACCGGCGGCTACCTGACCCTGGCCGCGGTGCTGTGCTCCACGACGGTCGCGGAAGTCATCACCGCCTCCGAATTCCGGGCCCTACTGCACGGGCCGACCTTTATGGCCAACCCGCTGGCATGCGCGGCGGCCTTGTCCTCGCTTCAGCTGCTGGAAAGCGCCGGTTGGCAGGAGCAGGTGCGAGGCGTCGAAGCCGGCCTGCGCGCGTCCCTGGCCTCGGCATCCGGCCTCGGGTCCGTCCGGGACGTGCGGGTGCTCGGCGCCGTCGGCGTCGTCGAACTTCACGACGCGGTGGACATCCCGGCCGTGACCCGCGCGGCCCTGGCGCACGGGGTCTGGGTGCGCCCGTTCCGCAACCTCGTCTACACCATGCCGCCATATATCTGCACGCCGGCTGACGTGGCGGCGATCGGCGCCGGCATTAGTGCCGCCGTTGAAGAGGTGCATGGCTGATGGGCTCCATGCAGGACTGGCTCGCCGCCCAGGCCCGAGTGCGCGCCCGGCGCGGCATCATCCGGCACACGGTACCGCGGACCGGCACCGTGCTCGACCTGGCCTCCAACGATTATCTGGGCCTGGCCGCGGACCCCCGGTTGCAGGCCGCCGCCGTCGCCGCCGTCGAACGTTACGGCACCGGCGCCCGCGCTTCCCGCGTGGTCACCGGCACGCACGCTGTGCACGAGGAGCTCGAGGCCGAGTTGTCCGCGCTCACCGGCCGCCGCGCGGCGCTGGCCTTCTCCAGCGGCTACGCCGCGAACCTGGGCATCCTCACCGCTCTCGGCGGCCCCGGAACCCTGCTTCTGACCGACGAGCACATCCACGCCTCGCTGATCGACGCCGCCCGGCTCTCCCGCTCCCCGGTCGAGGTCTTCCCGCACGGCGACCTGGATGCCTTGGAGCAGCGGCTGGCCGCGCGCAGCCAGCCGCGCGCCGTCGTCGTGATCGAATCGATCTACTCGGTGCTCGGGGACGCCGCCGACGTGTCCGGAGTTGCGCAACTATGCGCCGACCACGACGCGCTGCTGGTGGTGGACGAGGCACACGGGATCGGCGTTGCCGGCCACGGCCGCGGCGCCGTATACGCCGCGGGGCTGGCCGGAGCGGAGCATGTGGCGGTTACCGCCACGCTGTCCAAGGCCCTGGGCAGCCAGGGCGGGGCCGTACTCGGCTCCCCGGCGCTGCGCGAGCATCTGGTCAATACCGCGCGGAGCTTCATTTTCGACACCGGGCTGGCCCCGGCCGCGGCCGCTGCTGCCGCGCAGGCCTGCCGCATCATTGCCCACGAGCCGGAGCGCGTGGCCGCCGTCGGCCGCAACGCGGCGCTGATCGCCGCCGGTTTGGGCATCGAGCAGGCTGATGGCGCGGTGCAGTCCGTGCCCGCCGGCTCACCGCGGTGCGCCGCGGAACTGGCCGCCAGGCTGGAGGACGCCGGCGTGCTGGTCGGCTGCTTCCGTCCGCCGAGTGTGCCGGACGGGATCTCGCGGCTGAGGCTGACCGCCCGCGCGGACCTGGCCCCGGAGCAGTTGCGGAACGTCACCGACCTTATTAATACGCTGCTGTCCCAAATGGAGGTGCCCGCGTGAGCGAGGGCACGAGCTATCAGGTCATCAGGGACCCCGAGCAGGTCCGCCAGGTGCTGCGCCGGGTGGATGATTTCCTGCCCACCAACGCCTTGACCTCGGTGGTGCCGCTGAGCCCTGCGGCTCTGCGGATCCTGAGCCGCAGCCGGTTCGCCCTGCCGCCGGTGCTGGCCTCGGCCACCGGGGAGCTGCACCGGACGGTGCGTTCGGTGGTAGCAGGGTTCTTCACCCCCGCCAAGGTCGCCGCGATCGGCCCGCGGGTGCGCGAGCTAACGCGCAAACATGCCGAAGCCGCCGCCGCGGAGATCGCGCACGGCCCGGTGGACCTTGCCCGGGCTGTTGGCGCCCACATTCCGCCGGTGATCATGCAGGAACTGACCGGCTTCCAACTGCCGGATCTGGAAGTGCTCAAGCGCTGGAGCCGGGATTCACTGGAACTTTTCTGGGGCTGGCCGGATCCGCAGCGTCAGGTGGAACTCGCCGAAACCGCCGCCGAGTTCTACGCCTGGCTGCGGGCCGAGGTCGTCGCCAGCCACGGGCGCGACAACCTCTTCGGCGCACTGCACGCGGCCGGGCTCCGGACCGCCGAGGTCTGCTCGCTGGGCTACTTCCTGCTCATCGCCGGGCAGGAAACCACCGCGCTGCTGATCGGCACAGCCTTGTACCGGGCGCTGCAGGATCCCGCTTGCTGGCAATCGCTGGCCTCCGGCGGCACCGGATCAACGCTGGTGCGCCGGGTGCTGGCCGAGGAACCGTCCGTGCACACCTGGCGCCGGGCCGTCCCGCGCGATACCGTCCTGAACGGCAAGGCGCTGCCCGCCGGATCCGAAATCCTGCTGGAACTGGCCGGCCACCACCCGCCCGATGCTGGCCCCACGGCCTACTCGCTGGCCTTCGGCTACGGGCTGCACCGCTGTCTGGGGGCGAGGCTTGCCGAACTCGAAACCGTCCTGGCCCTGGAGGAAACAGCCCGCGCCTTGCCTGATATACGGCTGATTGGGCCGGAACCGGACTGGCTGCGGCTGTTGTCCTTCCAGGCGCCCCTGTCCGTCACGGTGGAAGCCGCGTCACCGGAAAGGAGCAACCGGTGAGGCACCCTGACGCGGGCCTGCCCGCCCTGCCCCGGATCCTGTTCGTGACCGGCACGGATACCGGCGTGGGCAAAACGATGACGACGGCGGCGCTTGCGGCGGCGTTGTCGGCGGGTTCCCGCGCGGCTTCCGCGCGCAGCGGCCGCCCCTCGGTCGCGGTCTATAAACCCGTCCAAACGGGGGTTTTGGAGGAGGAGGCCGGGGACATCGAGGAAGTCCGCCGGCTGGCCGGGATCGACCACGTCTTAGAAGGCGCCCGGCTCCGGTTACCGATGGCCCCGGTCGCCGCAGCCGCCCGGGAGGGCGCTCCCCTCCCAAGACCTGTGAAGCACACCGAGACCATCCGGAGGCTAGCCGAGGATTTCGATCACGTGCTGGTGGAGGGGGCCGGCGGACTGCTCGTTGAACTCGAACCGGGTTTTTGCCTCGCGGATCTGGCTGCTGGCTTCATCGACGGGACATCGACGGCCGGCGCCGGCGACAGCCAGCGAACGGCGGGCATCGTCGTCGTGTGCCGCAGCGGACTGGGGACGTTGAACCACACCCTGCTGACCCTCGAGGCGCTGCAGCGCCGGTCGCTTCCCGTCGCGGGGCTGGTGATCGGTGCCTGGCCGCAGGAGCCCACCGACATTGAGTTGGACAACCAGCGGTACCTGAGCGATCTTCCCGTCCCGTTTCTGGGGATGGTCCCTGCGGGAGCCTCGGCGCTGCATCCGCAAGAATTCCGCGCCCTGGCTTCCGGATGGTTCGGCGGACCGGACTTGGCCTAAACATCTCCACCCGGCGGTGCGCCATCGCGGCCGAGTGCTCGGCGTTGCGGTCCAGCACGGCCAGCACGTGCTCGGCCAGTTCCAGCGTGGGGCAGCGTCAGGAGTACTGGATCTGCGCCACCCGCGCCGGCAGGTTGTCCGCCGTCGCCTGCGCGGAGCCTAGGATCGCGTCCGAGCGGCTTCAGGCATCGAGGCTGCAGCCCAGACGTACAACTGGGAGTTCCGTTGCTCTTGTAGTCCCCGGTGCTGCAGGTTCGGAGCGATAAGCCCGAGCGTCAGACAGCTATTTGGGCCGGGCGGCGAGGGCTTCGGCGAGCGCGCTGGCAGAGGCTTTGCTGCTGTCGATGCGCCAGTCTGTTTCCTTGTTGTAGTGGAACCAGACCAGGGCCGTGATGTCGGGCTGCTGGGACAGGTAGTAGACAAGGTCCTTGTTCCAGGCTGCCTTGGAGCCGCCCTCTTCCGCGGAGGCTGTTTCGGCGATGAGGATGGGCTTGCCCGGGGCCAGTGACCGGAGCTGTCCGAGGCCGTCGGCGAAAAGCGCCCACGGCGGGGTCCAGGTGCTCCACGCTGCGGAGGTTCCCCAGTTGTAGCCGTCCAGGGCAACCGCGTCCACGTAGCCCGCGCCGGGGTAAAGCCCGTCCAGGAGCGTTGATCCGGCGTAGGGGACGTTCGGGTTCCACACCCAGGTGATGTTCTGGGCGCCGGTGGAAGAGACGACGTCGTAAACGTGCCGCCAAGCGGCGGCATAGTCACCCGCCGTGTTGCCGTTGATTCCTTCGGACCAGGGGTACCAGTTGCCGTTCATCTCATGGCCGAAGCGCAGCATCACGGGATGGCCCCACCGGGCCAGAGCCGTGCCCCACTCGCGGAGGTAGGGGTCGAAGTCTCCGGCGGTGATCCGGTCCAGGGAGTAGGCGGGCTGTTCGGTGCCGCCGCCCCAGGTCCAGGGCTCCCAGGTGAGCAGGGTAACCGCACCTCGGGTGCGGACCGCTTCCAGTTCCGCGATGGGCGGGGCTTGGTTGAAGTCCTTGTAGGAGAGGATGATCGACGGGGCTTCGCCGACCAGGGCGGCGGCCGCGTCAATTTCGGCGGAGGCCAGCGGTCCGCCCGGCGTTCCCAGACCGAAGCGAAGCGGCGCCTTGCTGATCGATGGCGCGGTGGGGGCCGGAGACTGCTGGGGCGGCGCCGGTTCCTCCTGCGTCACCGAGGGGCTGCTGTAGGTGAGCGTGAAGGGAGCCGATGCGCGGGTGGCCCCGGCTTTAGCCTCGATCAAGACAGTTGCCTGCTCGGCCGCAGGGATCACCAGCGTGGTACGGAAGTATCCGGAGGCACTGGAGGCGAAGGCGACAGGCTCCGTTCCTCCGGTGATCGTTCCGGACGACTTTTTGGGAAATCCCGTTCCGGTGACCGTTACCGAAGTTCCTGCCGGCCCCGACGAGGAGCTGAGCGTAATCGTGGCGGTGGCTGCCTGCGCGGGGGCAACGCCTCCGGCCATCAGCGCGAGTGCGACCAGGACCGGAAAAATCAAAACGTTTAACGCCAGACGCATGGGAGGACTCTCTAGTGAAAGAAGGCGAGATAGGGAAGAGCAGTGGCGGAACTATCTACGGCACGTGCGGCGCAACACTATCCGAACCGATCGAGGCGGATCAAATGCCCCGCGCGGTACATAAGTCGACACCATTCCCGCCCCGGAATTTGGGGGCCCACGGTCGTCTATTCCCTACGAAGCGCGACGACGGTGATGTCGTCGTCGTGTCCCTTCATGCCGGCGAAGGCAACGGCCCGGTCAACCAGCTCCGCCGGCGGCATCGCGACGATCCCGGCGGCAACGGCCTGCTCGAGCGTTTCTTCCAAGGTCGCAAAGAAATCGAGGAAACCGTCTGACACCACCACCAAAGTCTCTCCCGGTTCCAAGACCGTGCTGTGGACCTCCCACTGCTGGCCGGGTAGCGCTCTCAGGGGAGGCCCGGAACGGTGCAGCCGGCGGTATCCGCCGGCGCTGAAGATGAAGGCCAACCCGTGGCCGGCGTCCACGTAGTCAATGGCTCCGCTCGACGGTTCGAGGCGGGCCGAAAAAACAGTGCCGAAAGAGCCCGTGTCGGAAAGCAACTGTTCCGAGGCGGCCGCCGCCCGGTGGATCGCCTGCTTTTGGTCGCCGAACTGCGCCGCGCCCACCAGGGTCGCTCGAAGTGACGCGGCAATGAGGGCGGCTGGGATCCCCTTGCCCATCACGTCAGCCACGTGAAGCTGGAGCTTTCCATCCGGCAGGCTGTGCCAGGTGAAGAAGTCACCGCCCAAGGTGCGGGACGGCACGCATCGGCCGGCCAGCTGGTATCCGGGAAGATTCGGGACGGTATGCGGCAGGAGTACGCGCTGTACTTCGGCCGCGTGGTCCAGCTCCCGCTGCAGCTCCAACTCCTGCTCGACCCAGCGCCCCATCTCAGCCAGGGCCTGGGCTTCTTTGTCACTGAGGAGTCTCGGCTTGGTATCCAGGATGCACAGGGAGCCGACAGGTTCCCCGCCTGACGCCCTCAGCGGCTGCCCTGCGTAGAAGCGGATATTAGGATCCGATGCAACGAACCGGTAGTCGCTGAACCGCTCATCGACCGACGCGTCGGGCACTACGAGGACATCGCCTTTTTGGACGGTATACCAGCACATCGCTTCATCGAGCGGCGTGTTTTCCAGACCCGGCAAACCGGCTTCCGCCTTGGTCCATTGCCGGTCTATGTCGATGAAGTTCATGGCTACCATCGGCACATCAAAGACAGCCCGTGCTGCACGGACAATCCGGTCAAAACGCTCCTCACGAGGGGTATCGAGGATGTTCAGGGCCTGGAGAGCGTCGGCGCGGGCGGCGTCGGTCACGGGGGTTGAGCTTGTCGGCATGCCCCACATCCTAGTCATGGCACCCTGCTTCTGAGAGTCAGCTACCTCTTCAATCCCTGCGTCTGCCCCACCAGGTGTCACACATAGTGCAAAGGCACGGGAATAGCCGTGCCAGCGCCGCTGGCATCAGAGCCGGGGCGGAAAAGTCGCATAGATTATCACGACGGCGATGCCCGCCTTCGTTTTGCACGGCCACGTCCGGGCACGGCCCGTCCCAGCAAAAGCGCAGCTTTTGGAAAGCAGCGACAGTCTTTCGGCAGATTAGCCGCAAGGTTGGCTTTTGCGTCATGTGCGCTCGTTACTTTCGAAAGGTGGCTGGCGCTGGGCCAGCTATCTCATCCGAATACGGAGTAAGAATGACTGCAATTCGCAAGATCGCTGCTGGCTTCCTCGCCGCCGGCCTCCTGGTTGGTGGAAGCGCCACCGCCGCATCCGCCGCTGACCTTGAGCCCGTCGCCACCGGGCCAGTTGTCACTGAGTCAGCCCCCCTCACCAAGGCCGACGTCGCAGCAGCAAAGGCTGCCTTCAAGGACGCGCAAATCGGGGCCCAGACCGCTGAGAAGCAGGCCCGTGCCACCGCTGCCGCCGAGCTGAAGTCGCTGTCCAAGAAGGCGAAGCTCGCCAAGGGCAAGGCTGTGAAGGCTGCGCAACTGGAGGTCAAGAACCTGCGTGCAGCCCAGGCCGCTGCGCTGAAGAAACTACGCGCCGAGAACCGAGTGATCGTCGGCGAGGCCCGCGCCGCCTACCAGGCCATCGCTGCCGCCTACGAGGCGCAGCTGGTTGCCGCGCAGCCGGTTATCGAAGCACCCGTCGTTGAAGAGCCGGTTGTCGAAGCACCCGTTGCTGAGCAGCCAGCCGCCTAACGTCGCAGCGCGTAAGGATGGGTGCCGCCCGGCTCGGGGCGGCACCCATTCTTGCTCTCACCTGCTCTAGCGTCTGGGATGGTGGGCCGGCTCTTCCCCCGAGGTCCCGCTTGATTACCGTCCTAACCGGCCGGGCGCCGCCGGAAAGGTCAACGACTGCTGCTACCTTTCTGGAGGAAATGATGGGACTTAACTCCCCCCACGCATACAGATGATCGGGCCGTCGTGCCCAACCCTGATAGCGGCCTGTCCTCCCCGGTGTCAGGCGCAGGCCTCGGCTCCGCAGCGGCATGGAAGTGCTTTCCTCCTACATCGGGTTGACGGGCTTCATCCTCCTGTGGCTGGGCCACCGCTTCATCACTAAGTCCAAGGTCGTGCCACTGCTCGAGACGGATCTCGCAGCACCCAAGGACCTCGAGGATGAACCTGCGGGTGAGGACGAACCTGCCGGCGCTACCCGGTAACCTCCAGGAATGCGAAAGGCGCCCGGCCTGCTGGTGCAGAGCCGGGCGCCGTTGCGTAGTAACGAGTCTGGGGCTACCCGGCCGCCGGGGCGAGGGACGGGGCAGCCGCGGCGATGGGGGTCTCCGGCTGCCGGCCCTGCAGGCAGGCGATGATATTCCGGGCAGGCAGCGGCACGTATTCGCGCAGCGAGACGTTGCTGCGGTACGCCGCGTGAGGCGTGAGATCGCCGACGGGTGGACCACCAGCGGATGGTCGGCCGGGGCCGGTTCCTCCGCCAGGACGTCCAGCATGGCCCCGGCGATGTGGCCGGAGTCCAGGGCGGCGCAGAGCGCCTGTTCGTCGACGAGGGCGCCGCGCGACACGTTCACCACTTAGCTGCCCGCCGGCAGGACGGCGAGCTTCTCGGCGTCGAGCAGGTTCCGGGTTTCCTTGGTGAGCGGAGCGTGCAGGCTGACCACGTTCGACGCCGCCAGGACCTCGGCGAGCTCGCTCCGGCGCACGTCCGCCGGAGGAGGCGGCAGCTAATGCGCGAAGGGCGCCCGGTTTGCTGATGCAGACCAGGCGCCGTGGCGTGAGCCACGCTGTCCGAACAGCTCGGCTTAAAGTGCCTGCGGGTGCCACGTCCTTTCGCCAGCTTCGGCACCGAAACCGGTGCCTTCGGCCGGGGCATAGTCGGGCCAGGCGAGGCCGGTGGGCGGCATGAAGTCGGCGGGCAGCAGGGCTTCGGTGAGGTCCTCGGCCTTGCGCTGCTTGAACTCCTCCGCTGCCGAGGCCAACAGCTCGGGCGACGTCAGCATATCCACGAAGGTGCCGGCGATGGTCTTGCCGGCCACCTCGATGGTCGGGTCGATGGCGGCGGGGATGCCGCCGAGGGCGTTCATGACCCAGCCGGGGTAGGCGCCCTTGCCTGGGGCCGGCTTCAGTGCGGGGCGGGAGATGTAGAACCGGACGGTCGGCGCGTAGTGCGTCATCTCCACGTAGTCGTCGCTAGTCCAGTTCTTCTGCCACGGGGCCAGTTGTTTACGCAGTGCCTCCTCCGCGTCCTGCGGGGAGATCAGCGATTCGCACTCGTCCAGGAACGGCTTCTCCATCGGCTCGATCCCCAGACCGGACTGGATCTGGCGCGCGGCGGCCACGGCGTCGTCGTCATAAGACGGCGCCCCGACCTCTCTGAGGTTGTTGTACAGCGCCTGCGCCAGCGCGTGGTTGGTAATCCCGGGGCGGTTGCGGGCCACCCAGGTGGTCTCCACCCGGCAGTGTGCCATCGCGGCAGCGTGCTCGGCATTGCGGTCCAGCACGGCAAGGACGTGCTCGGCCATCTCCAGCGTGGGGCAGCGCCAGGAGTACTGGATCTGCGCGATCCGCGCCGGCAGGTTGTCCGCCGTCGCCTGCCCGGAGCCGAGGATCGCGTCGGAGAGGCTCCAGCCGCCGAAGCTGGGCAGCATGGCGTCCTGCATCACCCGCGAGCTGGTGTACATCTGCATCAGCGCCACGTTCGCGCCCGGGGCGCGGGCCGCGGAGTGCGACGCCGGGATCGGCGAGTTCGGGTTGGCCGAGAGCTGCCAGGTCTCCGGCTCGTCGCAGACGAACGAGTAGACCTTGGAGTAGTAGCTGCCGCACTGGGTGTCCCAGCGGGCGGTGTTGCACAGCGGCAGCATGTAGAAGGGGTGGAAGCTGACAATCGCATCCACGCCGTCGTAGTAGCCGCGCAGCCCGTGCACCACCTTCGAGCCCTGTACCTTCTCGGCCGGTTCGCCGGTGTAGCGCAGGGTACCGGCGATGCCGTGGACCTCCATGGCGTGCTTGGTCCCGAGCAGGCCGGCCAACGTGGAGATGCCCAGCGCCGAGTGCGGGTCGGTGTGGCCGGGGGCGAAGGAGCTCAGCCCGTCGCGCGGAGTCTCCTCGGTGGAGGCGGCCTGGCAGTTGCCGGGCACGGCGTCGTACTCGGCGTAGGTCAGCAGCACCGGCCCGCCGCTCCCCTGCGTCCACTCGGCGTTGAACGCGGTGGGCATCCCGCCGCTGCCCTCTTCCACCTCGAAGCCCTCGACGCGCAGCCGCTGCACATACCAAGCGGCCGAGCGGTATTCGCGCCAGGCCGGTTCGGCGAGCTCCCAGATGTGCCGGTGCCACTCGGAGAGCCGGTCCATGTTGGCGTCGATCCACTCCCGCGCGGTCGCCTTGGCGTCGGCGGCGAGGCCTGCGGGGACGGTTGCAACGGCTGCTTTCCGGGTGGTGCTCACTGGTGTTCCTTTCGGGCGCTGCTTCTCATGGTGCTGCTACGCAATGAGGGAGGACGACGGCGGTGCTTGCCCTCAGAGTGCGGTGCGCACCTTGGCTGCCGGGCATCGGAGCGGCTTATCCGGCGGCCGAGACACTTGTCGGGAGCACCGGACGCTATCGACCGGTGGGGAGTTTCGCTTAATCTGTTTGGCGCCAACCTGCGGTCCGCGCCACACTAGGAGACGCGGGCCAGGAAGCTGCGCGTTCGTTCATGCTGCGGATGCAGCAGCACGTCGTCGGGCGTTCCCATCTCCACGATGACGCCGTTATCCATGAAGGCGACGACGTCCGCCACTTCACGTGCAAAGCCCATCTCATGCGTCACCACGATCATGGTCATACCGGCACGCGCGAGTTTCTTCATGACCTCCAGCACCTCTCCCACGAGCTCGGGATCCAATGCGGAGGTAGGTTCGTCGAAAAGCATGACGTCCGGGTCCATGGAGAGTGCACGGGCAATGGCTACACGCTGCTGCTGGCCGCCGGAAAGCTGGGATGGGAAGTTTTCGGCTTTGTCCGCCAAACCTACTGTGCCCAACAGATCGCGGGCCTTGGCCTCGGCTTGGGCCCGCGGCGTCTTGAGAAGCTTCAGCGGGCCGTGCATGACGTTTTCGAGAGCAGTCATGTGGCCGAAAAGGTTGAAGTTTTGGAAAACCATGCCGATCTTGGAACGGCGCTTGTTGATCTCGGCCTGCCGCGCTTCCACCAGTTGGTCGCCTTTGACGTCGTAGCCGATCATGCGGCCGTCGACCAGAATGGCGCCCGCATTGGTCATCTCCAGATGATTGACACACCGCAGGAGGGTGGATTTGCCGGAACCTGATGGCCCAATCAGGCAGACCACCTGCTGCGGCTGAACCTTGAGATTGATTCCCTTGAGCACCTCCACGTCGCCGAAGCTCTTGTGCACGTTGAGGAATTCGACTGTTGCCATCAGCGGGCTGCCTTTCCGGCAACGAGGAAGTTGCCTTTGGAATAGCGCTTTTCCAGCTTGCCCTGGAAGTAGGACAGGATGGTTGTCAGCAGGAGGTACCAGATGCTGGCGACGATCAGCAAGGGGATCTGACGCAGGTTCTGGGCATAAATCTGCTGGGCGTTGTAAAGCAGATCACCTACGCCGATAACGATGACCAGCGACGTAGTTTTGAGCATCGAGATCACGTTGTTTCCTACGGGCGGGATGATGACCTTCATGGCCTGCGGGATGACGACGTACCAGAGCGTAGCCATTTTGCTGAAGCCCATGGACCGGCTGGCCTCGGTCTGACCCTGCGGCACGCTGAGCAGCCCGGCGCGGACGATCTCCGCCATGTAGGCGCCCTCGTTAAGGCCGAGGCCGAGGATAGCTGCGGTCATGAGTGAGATGACGTCGTTGGTGTTCCATTCGATGAAATTCGGACCAATGAAGGGGATCCCAATGCCGATGGTGGGAAACAGTGCCGCGGCGAAGCCCCAGAACAACAGTTGGACCAGCAGGGGAGTTCCACGGAAGAACCACACGTAGGCCCCGGCGACACCGGCGATCAGCCAGTTGTCGCTCATCCGCATCACCGCCACCAGCAACCCGACGACGAAACCGATGAGCATGGCGATGAAGGTCAGCTGCAATGTAGTCGCCAGGCCGCCGAGGATACGCGTGTCGAAGAAGTAGCGCGCCACGACGTCCCATCCGAAACCCGGGTTGGTGACAAGCGTTATGGCTGCAATGAGCAAACAAAGTCCGACGACGATGATTGCCACCAGCTGCCCCGGGCGCTTCCGTCGCAGCACGGGCCTGCCGCTGAGTGCGAGATAGTCGACTGCCGGGCCCGGGGAGGCATCGGCCGGAAGCTTCCTTGTTCGTTCCGTGCTCATGGCGCCTGAGACCTGGCCTTTCTTGTGTGTCCGGATCACTAGGAGGGGTTGATTTCGGACTTTTCCACGGCTGTGTTGCCCAGGTTCCAAGCGTCAAGGATGTCCGCGTAGGTGCCGTCGGCAATCAACGAGTCGATGGCGGCCTGGAAAGCGTCCGCCAGCTCCTCGTCTTTCTTGTTCACAACGACTCCGGCCAGCGTCGGTTCGACAAGAATGTCCTCGACCGCCATGAAAACGTCGGGCTGCAACTGGGAATAGTAGGCGACCAGCGCAACGTCAGCCGCCATTGCGGCGGCGCGGCCGGTAGCCACTGCTTGGTTCACGTTGTCCTGCTGCGGCAGCACCAGCTCGGTAATCTCTTCCTTGCCTGCGCTCTTGCATTCCGCCTGGAAGTCGGGCAATACGTTGAGCGCCTGGGTGGTGCCCGTTTGGGCGGCTACCGTCTTCCCGCAGAGGTCCAGCACTCCCGCGATGTCGTCCGGGTTGTCCTTCTTGACCATGACAGAAGTGCCACTCTGCATGTAACTCACCATGGTGACCAGCTCCTGCCGTTCCGGCGTGATGGAGAAGGCAGCCCAGGACGCGTCGTATCGGCCTGCCTGGATGCCAGCGAGGATGCCGTTGAAGTCACCCTTGTTGATGGTGATGTCCAGCCCCATCTTCTTGGCGACGGCCAAGGCCATGTCCGGTTCGAGGCCGACGATGTTGCCCGCATCGTCCGTGAAGTCAATCGGCGCGTAGGTCGGGTCGGTGACCAGGTCCATGGTCCCCCGGTCTTTGAGGTCCTGCGGAACCAATGCGCTCACGGCAGGGTCTTCCTGCACCGCTTGGGCGGTATCCTGCCCGCCCTCCCCCAGGATGGGTTCCGCAGCCGTGCTCGGGCCTTCGCCGTCAGTTGTTGCCGTGCTCTCGGTGTTGGTGCAGGCCGTGACGCCGGCCAAGAGTGAGAGGGCGGCGACCGTTAGGCAGGAATTCCTGAAGATCGTATGCATGATGTGCCTTCCATAGGCGGAATGAGTTGAGCAGTGTTGATAACTTCAATATGTTGCACTTATTATTGAAGTGACGCACATCACTGTCAAGGGTCGATCGAAAAGTTGCGCGGTGCGGGACTGGCACCAGCAGAAGTACAGGCAAGAGGAGTGCACCAGTGGGATCCAGAAAGAAGCATGCTGTTACAGAGGAAGCGATCGCAGAGCGCCGACTTGCCATCGTCAATCACACGGCTGCCATCATTTCCTCCTGCGGAGTAGACGGCTGTTCCTTTGCGGCGGTTTCCGAAGCTTCGGGCTTCAGCATCGGCATGATCCAGCATTACTTCCGCACGCGGGAACGCCTCATTCTGGCGTCCATCGATCATCGAATCCGCGAATCCGAGGAGGAGTGGCGCGAAATTGCGGCGCGTGGAACCAACGCCCTGGCCAAAATCCGGGATCTATTGACCTTCTCAGTGGAAGGCGACAAATCGTTCGCTGACGCGTGGGGATTCTGGCTCGAGCTCTATGCGGCATCACACAAGGACCCGGTGATGCGGCGGGAAGTCAATACGCTTCTTGAGCTGTGGCGGAAGTTCTTCTTGGATGTCTTGCAGGAAGCAGCAGCCGAAGGCAGCATCAAGCTGGTGCATGAGCCCGAGGACACGGCGCAACTCCTGCTCGCCGTGGTCGACGGCCTCGCTGTCCAGACTGTCAACGGCACCTACGGCAGCAGCCCCGAAAATATGCGCAGGCTCCTCTTTCGCTTCGCATCGTCTGAACTCGGGGTCGATACCTCCAGCTGGGAACCAGCAGCTTCGACCAGGGGCTGACGAACGCGCCACCAACGATTTTCCAAAAGATCAAAGCCAGTGGAACGAGGAAGTTTATGACTACCAGCTCCTTTACGTCTTCAACCGGAGTGTCGGCCCTGTTCGCCGCTCGTGCCTCCGGTTATAAACCGTCGCCGGTGCGCGAGGTCTTCGACCTCTCAATGCAACCCGGGATGATCTCGCTGGCAGGCGGCAATCCGGATCTCAGCGTCCTGCCGCTAGCTGGGATCGCGGACACGGCAGCAGAGTTGCTTCGCGTTCAGGGCCTTGAGGCGCTCCAGTACGGCGGAGGCGGGGGTACCGAGGAACTACAGCAGCTCGTTTGTTTGGTCATGCAGGCCGAAGGCAACAGTGCTCGGCCAACAAATGTGCAGATCACCGCAGGATCCCAGATGGCGCTTGAACTACTGGTCAAACTGTTCTGCGATCCCGGCGACGTAATCCTCGCGGAGGGGCCCACCTATGTAGGCGCCATCAGCGTCTTTGATGGACTCCAAGCGTCAGTAGCGCACGTCCCTATGGACAGTGACGGCTTGATCCCCGCCGAGCTGGAGCGGAAGATCGATGAGCTCATGCTCGAGGACAAGCGCATTAAGTTGTTGTACACCATCCCCAACTTCCATAACCCTTCGGGAGTCACCCTTGCCGCCGGCCGCAGGGCTGAGGTGGTCCGCATTTGCAGGGATGCCGGCATCGCCATCATTGAAGATAACCCCTACGGCATGCTCAGCTTCGATGGCCGGCACCTGCCAAGCCTTCATCAATTGGATCCGGACAACGTGTTCTACCTCGGCTCCTTTTCAAAAACCTTCTCGCCAGGAATTCGCTTGGGATGGGCAGTAGTGCCTGATGATGTGCGCCGACAATTGCAGCTGGCTTCAGAAGCGACCACCATCTGCCCCTCGGTCCTCAGCCAAATGCTCGTTGAGGAGTACCTGACGCGGACTGATTGGCGACAAACTTTGGACAACGCGGTGGGCCTCTACCGGGACCGCTGCGCCACCACGATGGAAGCTTTGGCCGATTTCATGCCCCCAGGCACTAATTGGACTGTACCTACTGGCGGTTTCTTCACCTGGGTGACCCTGCCGCCTGGCATTTCCGGTGAGGACGTCATGCACCGGGCAGTCGCCCATCAGGTTGTTTTTGTTCCGGGCAGCGCCTTCTATTCGGACGGGTCAGGCAACAACCAACTGCGCATAGCGTTCTCGTTTGAGACGCCGGAACGGCTGCGCGAGGCAATCCGCCGCCTGGGCATCGCCATTAATGAATGTCTCTGAGGCGCCCCGCCATGACCACGGTAGAGACCTTTAAGAAGCGCGCTGAGTCGGCAATAATTCAGAGGCTGAATCGGATTGTGGACTTTAGTCATCGGCTGCATGGGAACCCGGAGCTTGGCCTCGAGGAGGTAAAGGCCTCCGCCTGGTTGGTCGATGAGCTGGAAGCAGTCGCCCAGTCACGCGTGCAGCATGGCTTGGGCGAACTACCGACAGCAGTCCGGGCCGAGGCCGGCTCAGGAGAGCTCGTTCTCACCATCTGCGCCGAGTATGATGCGTTGCCCGGCATCGGCCACGCCTGCGGACACAACATCATCGCAGCGGCAGCACTAGGAGCGTTTACAGGGCTGGCGCCGCTGGCGGACGAGCTCGGCATCACCGTCCGGCTGCTTGGAACGCCCGCTGAAGAGACTGTGGGCGGCAAGATCATCCTGCTAAAGCAAGGCGACTTCGACGGCACGCATGCTGCCATGATGGTTCACCCGTACGCGCAGGATGAGTTAGCGATGCGGCCGTACGCATGCTCCGGGTACACGGCTACTTTCAGCGGACAAAGCGCTCATGCCTCGGCGGCGCCCTACGATGGCGTGAACGCGCTGGATGCCATAACCATCGCCCTCACGGCCATAGGCCTCGCCCGGCAGCAGTTGCAGCCGGACCAACAAATTCACGGCTACGTTATCAACGCCGGTTCGGCGCCGAATGTCATACCGGACCTGGCTACCGGGGAATGGATGGTCCGTGCCGAGTCGATGGAGTCACTGCAACAGGTAACAAATGTCCTGCACCGATGCCTCGAGGCAGGAGCGGTGGCAACAGGGAGTCGGCTAACGATTGACCAGGTAGGTCACGACTTCGACAGCCTGCAGACCGACGACGACTTGGCCGGTTTTTACCGCGCCAATGCCGGGATGCTGGGCAGAATCCCTGCCGAGGCCACTGTCTTGGGCGGGTCAACGGACATGGGTAACGTGTCGCAGTGCTACCCGACAATCCATCCCATGATCGGACTCGGCGACGATTGCCCGCCTATTCATAGTGCTAATTTCGCGGACTTTGCTGCATCCCGGGCGGGAGATCTCGCAGTGCGCGACGGCGCCCTCGCCCTGGCATGGACCTGTATCGATCTGGCCACGGACGTCGACCAGCGGCACCGTCTTCTCAAGCGCTCCGCCGCGGGAGACATTGGGCGATAAAGCACTCGAATTAGCTCTACAGCCGCGCAGCGACCCAGGCGGTCGAGTGTTGCGCGGCGCGAATTGACGGGGCAGCTAATGTCCCACCCTCGAATACACCACCAAAGCGAGACCCGTGTGCCTGCCCCTACATAATGCGCGAACGGCGCCCGGCCTGCTGATGCAGACCGGGCGCCGTTGTGTGTTCAGCGAGCCTGGAGTTACCCGGCCGCCTGGGCGAGGGACAGGGATGCCGCGGCGATCGGGGTCTCCGGCTGCCGGCCCTGAAGGCAGGCGATGATGTTCCGGGCCGGCAGCGCCACGTATTCGCGCAGCGAGACGTTGCTGCGGTACGCCGCGTGGGGCGTGACGATCGCCGACGGGTGGACCACCAGCGGATGGTCGGCCGGGGCCGGTTCCTCCGAGAGCACGTCCAGCATGGCCCCGGCGATGTGGCCGGAGTCCAGGGCGGCACAGAGCGCCTGTTCGTCGACGAGCGCGCCGCGCGACACGTTCACCACATAGCTGCCCGCCGGCAGGATGGCGAGGTTCCCGGCGTCGAGCAGGTTCCGGGTTTCTTCGGTGAGCGGAGTGTGCAGGCTGACCACGTTCGACGCCGCCAGAACCTCGGCGAGCTCGCCGCGGCGCACGTCCGCCGGCCAGGCCTCGTCGGGAACGAAGGGGTCGTAGGCGATGACGGACCCGAAGACCGGGGCCGCGAGGCCCGCCAGGTACTGGGCGATGCGCCCGAACCCGACGAGTCCCAGGGTCAGCTCGCTGATCCGCGGCGGCACCGGGATCCCCTCCCCCGTCCAGTCCCCGCGCCGGGTGGCCGCCTGGGAGCGCGGGAGCTCGCGGATGAGCGAGAGCATGCCCGCGAAGGCGTGCGTGGCTACGTCGCGGGTGGCCACCGAAGGCACGTTGCACACCGTGATGTTCCGGGCGGCCGCCGCCTCCAGGTCGACCATGTCGAAGCCCGCCGACATGGTGGCAACGGCCTTCAGGTTCGGCATCGCGGCGATCATCTCGGCGTCCAAGGTGGCGTAGCCGAGGATGATCCCCTCGCACCCCGCCGCGGCGTCGAGGATGGCGCCGCGGTCCCGGGTGTTGAGGTATTGCGCCTCGATGCCGGCCTCGGCCAGCAGCTCCAGGGCGACGGAGTAGTCGAGGTCCTCGGCGTCGGTGATCACGACGCGCGGGTTTCCCGTCATGCCTCGCCGTCCTGCGCGAACAGCTGCGCGGGGACATGGATGAGCTGAACTCCGCCGTCGGCCAGCGCCTGGCGGATGGCCGGCGCCAGCTCGGCGGCGTCGTGGATCCGCCGGCCGGTGCCGCCGAAGGCGGTGGCCAGGGCGGCCCAGTCCGGCTGCACGAGCTCCACGCCCACGGGCTCGATGCCGCGGTCCAGCTCGTTCTGGCGGATCTCGCCGTAGCCGCCGTTGTCGGCGCACACCACCACCAGGTCCAGCCGCTGTTCGACGGCGGTGACGAGTTCCTGTACCGCAAACATCAGCGCGCCGTCGCCCACAACGCAGACCACCGGGCGGTCCGGCGCGCCGATGCGGGCGCCGATCGACGCCGGCAGCCCGTAGCCGAGCGTGGCGTAGGCCGGGGTGTAGAGCAGCGAGTGCGGCTGGTCCTGCGGCACGAAGCTGGCCGTGCCCAGGTAGGTGGCCTGGGAGGAGTCGCCGCCGATAATGGTCGACGCCGGCACGGCGGCCGCCACCTGTTCGGCCAGCGCTGCGAACTCCGGGGACAGCGCCCGGGCGGCGTCGCGCAACCCCGGACGCAGCCGCGCCGCGCGGTCGGCGCCGCTCTCCGCCCGCGGCGGCACACCGCCGTCGGGCTGGTCCTGCAGGGCGGCGAGCAGTTGGGGCACGACGGCGGCGCTGTCACCGACCAGCGGAACGTCGGCCGCGATGTTCTTGGCCATCTGACCGGGCAGGATGTCCACCCGGATCACCGTGCCGCTGGGCTGCAGCTGGTTGAACCACAGTTCGGCCTCGCCGACCTTGGAACCGATGACCAGCAGGACGTCGGCCTCCTCGCAGAGCTGCTGCGCGGCGGGAAGCCGGATGTCCGAGCCCAGCGAGAGCGGATGCGACTCCGGGATGGCGCCCTTGCCGTTGAGCGTGGTCACCACGGGGGCGTCCAGCACTTCGGCCAGCTGCAGCAGGTTGCTGCCGGCACGCAGCGAACCGCCGCCGGCCAGCAGCACCGGCCGGCGCGACTCGGCCAGCAGCTGGGCGGCATGCCGGATGGCCTGGGCGGACGCTCCCGCCGGCTCCCGCTGGGGCGAAGCCTGCAACAGATCCGCCGGGCAGTCGCTCGGGCCCTCGAGCACGTTGAGCGGTACCTCGATGTGCACCGGCCGCGGGCGCCCGTAGCGGAAGAGTTCGAAGGCGTCGTGGATGCCCTGCACCGCCTCGGTGGCGGAGGTGACGCGGCGCGACCATTCGACGATCGCGCCGACGGCCGCCGTGGCGTCCTTCGTCTCGTGCAGCGAGCCGATGTCGGCAAACTCTTCGCCCTCGGGCACGCCCGGCGAGAGGATGATCAGCGGCCGGGACTCGCAATAGGCGGTGCCCGCGGCGGAGAGCGCATTGAGCAGGCCGGGCCCCGACGTCGTAATGACGACGCCGGGCAGGCCGGTCTGCTGTGCCCAGCCGTCGGCGGCGTAGCCGGCACCCTGTTCGTGCCGGGTGGTCACCGGGCGGATGCCCAGCGGCGCCAAGTGGCGGTAGAACTCCAGGTTGTGCGTGCCGGGGATGCCGAAGATGGTGTCGATGCCGTAGTTCCGCAGGACCGTCATGACGGCCAGGCCGGTGTTATCGGCGACGACCCCCTCGGGCAGCGTGACGGTGGGGGTGGCCGTCGGGTTGTGCTCAGACATGCTGGACCTCTTCCGTGCGGAGTACAGGACGGTCGGCCGCGAAGCGCTGGATGCCGTCCACCCAGGTTTCCAAAACCTGGATGTCGGAGATCTCGGCGGCGTCCACTGCCAGCGGGTCGCCGGCCAGGACCACGAAGTCGGCCCGTTTGCCCGCGGTCAGCGAGCCGAGGTCGTCCTCGCGGCCCAGCGTGTGGGCGGCGTTGATCGTGTGTGCCGCCAGCGCCTGGTGCGCGGTGATGAGCAGCGAGTCCGAACCGAGCCGGACGCCGGAGCGGGTGATGCGGTTGGTGGCGGCCTGGATGGCTTCGAGCGGCTTGGGCTCGGCCACGGGGGCATCGGAACTGATGGTCACCGGCACGCCGGCTGCCACGAACTCGCCCAGCGGGTTGAAGCGCTCGCCCGGGGTGCCGACGGCTTCCTTCACGCCCTCGCCCCAGTTGTAGTAGTGCTGCGGCTGGTTCACGGGGTGGATGCCCGCGGCGGCCATCCGGTCGATCTGCTCCAGCGTGGGCAGTCCGCAGTGTTCGATCCGGTGCCGGGCATCGGTGTCGGGACGTTCCTCCTGCGCGGCCTCGATGGCCGAGATGACCATCTCCAGGGCCGTCGGGGACTGCGCGTGGGTGGCGGTCTGCAGGCCCAGCCGGTGCGCCTTGGAAATCAGGGCGGCGTAGTCGGCCGGGTCGTGGTAGAGCTGCCCGGTGCGGCAGGGGTCCCCGACGTAGCCGTCCGGGAAGTATGCGGTCCAGCCGCCCAAGGTGCCGTCGGCGTAGAACTTGAAGCCTGCGAAGCTGAGCCGCGCGTTGCCGAACTGGCCGTGCAGGCCCATCTCCGCGGCCTCGTCCAGCAGGTGCGAGAGCAGGTACATGCTGACCCTGAACTTGAGCTGGTTTTCCTCCGCCATGCGCAAGTACATGTCGAACTCGCGCCGGGACACCTGGGCGTCGCCGATGGTGGTGACGCCGCCGGCCAGGAAGTTCTCCTGGGCGATCTGCAGCTGGCGCAGGTGCTCCTCGGAGGCGTCGGCGAGGTGGAAGTTCGGGCCGTGGTGGCCGATCTTCACGCCCTCGAGCCCGGTGAGGATGTTGCAGGCGGCGTCGGAGAGCTCGCCAGTCAGCTCACCCGAAGCGTCGCGGAAGAACTCGCCGCCGGCCGGGTTGGGGGTGTCCTTGGTGACGCCGTGCAGCTCGAAGGTGTAGGAGTTCACCACGCCGCCGTGCCCGGAGGCGTTCATCAGGTACACCTCGCGGTCGGTGGCGACCTCGTCGAGCTCCTGCCGGGTGGGGTGGCGGCCCTCCACCAGGTTGGTGTGCTCGTAGCCGAAGCCGCGCACGGGCAGGCCGTTGGGGGTCTCGGCCGCCCGTTCCTTCAGCAGCGCCACGATCTCGGGGATGCTGCCGGCGCGTTCCGGCCCGCAGTCCACCCAGGTCTTCAGCTGCCCGTACATCAGCGGGTGCGCGTGCGCGTCGATGAAGCCCGGCACGATGGTGGCCCCGCCGGCGTTGTGTTCCTTCGGGTCGGGCAGGCCGAGGTTGACGGCGGCGGCGCGGCACTGTGCCTCGGTGCCCACGGCGAGCAGGTAGCCGTCGTGCACGAGCATGGCCTCCGCCGTCGGGCGCTCCTCATCCATGGTGTGGATGGTTGCGGCCGTGATCAGCTGTGGGATGAAGCTGGTCGCGGGAGCGTCGAATGTCTTGAGTTTCCTCACCGGAAGGCCTCCAGGTTGGTGTTGCTGTTGTTCGTGTGTGCTGCGTCGGCGCCTTCGGCTAAGTCGGCGTCGTCGTATTCGTCCTCGTCGCGGTGCTGGGGAGCGATCGCCAGGCAGACGATGCTCAGCACGCCCATGGCGCCGAACATGATGAGGACGGGCCAGATACTGCCGGTGCTGCTGTACAGGAAGGTCGCGGTCAGCGGCGAGAGGGCCGCCCAGATGGCGTTGGCCATCCCGTAGGCCAGCGAGATGCTGGTGTAGCGGGCCTGCGCCCGGAACAGCTGGGACAGGATGGTCGCGGTCGGCGCGTAGGTGGCGGTCATGACCAGGCGCATCGCGGCGAACGCCAGGAAGATCAGCCATTCGGGCCCGGTGGACATCAGCAGGAACTGCGGGACGATGAGCACAATCGAGCCCACCAGGCCCACGAACATGACCCGCTTGCGGCCCCACCGATCGCCCAGCCAGGCGACGCCCAGGGTGCAGATGAGCTCGACCAGGGCGGCCACGGACAGCGCGTTGAGGATCATGGTTTCGCTCAGGCCAACCGACGGGTCGGTGCCGTAGGCGGTGGCGAAGGTGGTGGCCAGGTAGTAGCCGCCGGTGGAGATGGGCAGCAGGCCGATGCCGATCAGGATCGGCTTCCAGTTGGTGACCAGCGCGTGCTTCAGCGGCAGGGTCTGGACCTTGCCTTCGACCTTCTCCTCGAAGACCGGGGATTCCTCCACCCGGTAGCGGACCCAGAAGCCCACGCCGATCAGCACCACGGAGAGCAGGAACGGGATGCGCCAGCCGCCGTCCACCAGGAACGTGTCGCTGATCCCGGACAGGTAGGCGAAGATCAGGGTGGCGCCCAGCGCGCCGGCCGGGTTGCCCAGCTGCGCGAAGCCGCCGTAGAAGGTCTTGTGCTTCTCCGGCGCGTGCTCCACCGCCATCAGGACGGCGCCGCCCCACTCGCCGCCCACGGCCAGGCCCTGCAGTGCGCGGAGCACCACCAGCATGACGGCGGCCCAGGAGCCGATGTTCTCGTGGGTGGGCAGCAGGCCCACAAACACGGTGGACAGGCCCATGATCAGCAGCGTGATCACCAGCGAGGGCCTCCGGCCGAACTTGTCGCCGATGTGGCCGAAGATGATGCCGCCCAGCGGGCGCATGAAGAACCCGACCGCGTAGGTGGCGAAGGCGGCGGCGATGCCGGTCATCCGGTCCGCTTCCGGGAAGAAGAGCGGGCCGAACACCAGGGCCGCGGCCGTGGCGTAGATGTAGAAGTCGTACCACTCAATGGCGGTGCCGACGAAGGCCGCGAATCCGGCGCGGCGGGCCCGGGCGTGGCTGAACTGCGGCCGGGCTGCTGATGTGTGAGACATGGTCTTCCACCTTAAGGTGTGGGCATGAGTGCCGTTGTGATCTCTGCGACTGTAGGGCCTAAATCACAATCCAACAAGAGCACAAATGTTGCGTTACGGACCCCTGAATTCACTTCTGCTCCTGTTCCCGCCCAGGATCCTGCCGAAAGCGCTTGCTTGTGCGCTGTATCACTGGATAATTGACGACGGCGGTGCTCACTTGGGAGGTTAAGGAAACTTTGGCGGACCACGTCGAAATGATCGACACAAAACTCGTCCGCGCCCTCCAGCAGGAGGGCCGGGCCAGCTACCAGGAACTGGCGCGCGAACTCGGCCTGCCGCGGGCGACGGTCTCCGCCCGGCTGCGGGAGCTGCTGGACAGCCATACGGTCCGGGTGGTGGCCGCGGTGGATCCGGCGTTCCTCGGCCAGCACGTGATCGCCCACGTCTCCGTGGTGGCCTCCGGTCCGGTGCGGCATATTGCCCAGCGGCTGGCGGAATGGTCGGAGGCGGTACTGGTTTCCGCGGTCGGCGGCACCCATGACCTGATTGCCGAGATCCGAGTGTCGACCCACGACGAACTGCACGCCGTACTCACCCAGCTCCGCGAACACCCCAACGTCGCCTACATCGACACGCTGGTCTACACCCGCGTGGTCAAGGGCCTCTTCATCTCGCAGTACGCAGGCGAGGTAACCATCGACGGCGTGGACACACAGCTCATCGAGATCCTGCAGCAGGACGGCCGGACCAGTTACCGGGATTTGGCCGCCGCCGTGGGGCTCACGCCCACCGCCGTGCGCTCCCGGGTGCAGCGGCTGCTGGACGCCCGCATCATCCGGATCAGCGCGGTGGAGTCCCGCGGCGCCGGCGGCCGCCAGCTCTCCATGGGCGTGGGCATGAATCTCTCAGGCGACAACGACGCCGTCCTCGAGCTCCTGCGCAGCTCATCGCACGTGGAGTTCGTCGCGCAAACCGTCGGGCGCTTCGACGCCATCGCCACCCTGGCCGCCCAGTCTCCCCGCGACCTCCTCGCCCAACTCGAAGAAATCCGCAGCCTCCCCGCCGTCAGCCGCACCGACTCCTGGCTCCACCTCGAGGTCGTTAAGGAGGACTACGCTCGGCGGATTTCCTGAATTCCGTGATTACTTCGTTGCCGTTGGGTCGGCCGCTATTTCAGGTTTGGACTACCAGATAGCCTTGCCTGCGTCTTCTCATGCCGCCGCGCGGCGCGTTCAGCAGCCTGTCGGAGCAGGACGGCCAATCCTTCGTCATCGGTCCGCGAAGCTTCAAGAATGAACTTCTCAATGACTGCCTCCAAGCGACGAAGACGGTCACGCAACGTGAAAATCGATGGGGTGAAATCATTGGACCCTACCGTGCAGGTGTATTCGCCTTCTGCGTTACGTGCTGTGAGGAGCCAAGTATCCCATTCCTGCTCTACAGCACTGACTACCGACCCGGCGGGCAGCCGGAGGACGGTCTTCCCACTGCCACCAGCTGGCAGCGACGCACAGGAGAATTCCAATTCCCTATCGGTCATGTCCTTAAAACCTGGGAATTTTGTACCTGCTCGTTGCCTGGCCGCAGACTTCGTCTGAAATTCTGCCTCCTTGACGACGTTGGCCGCAATTTCCGCAGCGGCGTCTTCGTAGCTGAACCACTTGGGCTTCCTAGTGCGCTTATCGGAAGCACCAGCAGTCCATGCTGGTAGATAGTCCGTACCGTACTTCTCCGTATAGAAAGACATACCAAATGTGATTTTCTTGGCAGAAGACGCCCACCCCTTCTCGTAGGCGTCGCGGATTGAGATGTGATGATCCAATTGAGTGCCTCCGGGTGATCTAAAATGTCTTGTCCGAAACTCCGAAGCTCATCCGTTCCGTGTTTGATCTGAGGTCGCTTCGGGCTCTCCTCTGGAGTCCATAGCCGCCAACCTGTTCAAAGTTTCTTCAACTATCGGTCTGCGCATGTCACGCCCATAGAAGCTGACAACGATTTCCATCAGATGTTCCGCACTTTTCTCGACCAGAGCGCGTTCCACCGGTGTCAGCGAATCCTGCTGTGCTTTTTTAACGCGGCTAGTCAGATGTGGACCAGGGAGTGGTGTCGTCGACTGAACGTCCTCACTCCCATTCACCTGAGTTTTGGCTTGCCGGGCCTGTGGCGTGGCTTCAGGTCGTGGTGCTTGTTCGGGCTCTGGATTGTCGATGACGGTCGCCTTCGGAAATCCATCCTTTATGACCTGAGGAATGTCCCCCGCTGGGCACAAGATATCAAGCCTCGATGTTGTTCGTGTGAGTGCTATGTAAAGAAGTCTGATCCCGTTGTCTTGATCGAGGATGGACTGTGGATCCACCACGATCACCGAGTCGAATTCCAGCCCCTTGGAATCTTCCGGCGTAACCAGGTTGATCGAGCTACCCAACTGACCAGCACTTGAGTCACTCCACTTAAGGTCTTCCGTACCGAATGCCTCTTGGATTTCCTCCCAGAGTCCTTTCGGTGCGACAACGCCCACAAACCTCCCCTTAGAACTGTGATGGCTGGCAACCTTGGCGACCTCGATCGCCAGCTGCTGCCGTGTCACGTCGAACAATTCAGGAGCGGCGTTGGCTTGGCGCACGACTGTCGGTGGTCGCAGACCAGGAGCGGCCAAGGGCAATAGCCGGCCGGCAACATCGAAGACTTCTTTCGGCACTCGGTATCCATGACGAAGCTCTTCAACGACTACCGGGAGCCTTGACTTCAGCGCTTCCGCTACCTCTTCCCAGTTCTCACGGGCGAATGGCCCAGTCGACTGGGCCACGTCACCAACCAACGTCATGGACCCGGTCCTCGACCGGCGTCGCAGAGCGAACAGCTGCATCGGCGTAAGGTCTTGGGCCTCGTCAATGACGATATGTCCCCACAGGTCCGAACTACCTGACATGTGGTCTTCCGCTTCGTCGATCAGAGCAAGGTCCGCAATCGTCCAGGGCTCGTCAGACATCTTCTGCGCCGCACTTCTATACAACAGTTCGATCTGTTCACTGCTGAGGTAGGCTGCTGCAGCGCTGCGCAAACGCTGCTTAGATCCGAGAAGTTCTCGAATGAATTGGGCGCTGCTGAGGCGGGGCCACACTCTGTCCACGGCGGCGTCGACAGACACAGGGTCAAGGCTGTCGCTTATTGGTTGCCCTGTTCGCAATCCGATGGCCGTTGCGCAGTGACTAAGCAGGCGATCCTTAAAGGCATCTCGCGCCTGTCCGTATGGCTGCCATCTCAACTGCTCAACGTCGTCCGCCAATACCTCTGGCATGACGCTAACAGTAACTGAGGAATTTCGGCGCTTAACCCGTAACGGAGAGGCGGGAACCTTAATGCGCTCTTTCAAGCCTTGCGCAATGACGTCGGCCATCTCTGCTGCGCCTTTGACACGTGCCACCGCGTCGGGTTCCGCAGCTCGCACCGGAAGGTCACCGGCAAGCAACTCTTGGATCGACGTCTGTTGGACTCGTTGGTCCCCGAGAGAAGGCAGGACTTGCTGAATGTACTTAGTAAAGGCAGGGTTGGGTCCCACTACCAACATGTCCTCCGCGGGAAGCTCATCACGGTACGTGTAGAGCAGCCAAGACGCTCGGTGCAGAGCAACCGCTGTCTTGCCCGTGCCTGGTCCACCTTGAATGATGAGGAGCTGATCCTTATCAGCACGTATCAATTTGTCCTGCGCGGCCTGAATAGTACGGACAATGTCTTGCATTTGACCGGTGCGGCCCGCATCAAGGCTTTGCAGAAGGACGTCGTCGGTCCGGATTTCTTCATCCAGACTCTGGATTTTCTCAACGAGATCAGCAAATACCTTGTCGCTGAAGGCGTCCACGTGATTTCGCGTCGTCGCGAAGTCTCGCTTCCGCGCGACGCCGAGGCTGTCCTCTGTGGTCGACTGGTAGAACCGTTCTGCCATCTTCGCTTGCCAGCTAATGACCAGCTTGTCGCTCTTGTCATCGCTGACGGCAACCTTGCCAACGTAGTAAGTCTCTCCGTCATCAAGATCCATGCGCCCGAAGGCTACCGGGTCATCTGAGCCCAGTCGCGCCTTGGACTCAACGTGGCGCTTCATAGCCCGTCGCTCGGGGCCGGTTCCTACTGTCCAATCACTCGGATTATCGGACGACAAGGAAAGATCGTAGACAGCCCGAGCCTTATCAAAATGGCTTTGCTCACGGGATAGCTCCTGCGTGTACGTATCCTCAACCATGGCTCCCCCAGAGGTTCATCTGAACGGCGACACCATCGACGCCTGAATCGAAATATGATTTCACTCTAAAAGACGCCTACGACAGTCAAGATTTGTGACACGTCCTCAACCTGCTTCGTTAACTAAGCCTCGAAAAAAGCACGATGGAGGACCCAGCCCTGACACCGAGCTCACCGCCGATTTCCAAAGGGTCTCTCTCCCTGAGAGCGACGTGCCTGTGCTAGGTCAATTGCTATGTTTAAGTCATGCCCATATCCGTCACTGACTTGTTCCTTCAAGCAGGCGCAACACCCAGCGGCGTTGTTCGTTGGGGCGAACGAGTACCGATGGATCAGCCCGGGCTCTACTGTGTCGCCCAAACACCAGACCCCGACGCTGAAGCGGTCGATGCGTCCGCATATCTACCCTCGGCTTCAGCCTACGCGTCCCTAATGACGGTGCGAGCGCACCTTTCTGTCGACGGCAAACGGGCCGAACCCGCAACTCTAGCTGCGAGATTAGCGGCGTTTTGGATCCCGAACGATCCTGTTCTATATGTCGGCCTGGCTGGAAGCTCACTGCGAAGCCGTATTAGCCAGTACTACTCCACCCGCCTCGGTGCTCGATCGCCACATGCCGGCGGCTGGTGGCTGAAGACGTTGGCAAATCTCGAAGACTTGTACGTTTACTTCGCTGCGAGTGATAACGTCGACCGCCGAGAACAGGCGATGTTGCAGGCGTATTCTGCGGCTGTGCTCCCCGAGCACCGGGCCGCATTATTCGATACAGAACGCGTCGCCCCCTTCGCCAATGTGGCAGTTTCCAAAGGGGTGTACAAGCGCCACGGTCTGTTGCACTACAAGTCGGACCCAGAAGACTTGACGAAAAACGACACGATCAAATCGGTGGGCACGGCTGCGGCGCCTGCCCCGCTGCCTGTATTCCCCAATAGCTACAAAGACCCCGACTTCGATGCGGTCGTGCGCAGCCAGCCGGTCACCGACATGGACAGGACCCGCAGCAACCTCAGAATTCCGTCCTCCTCGAAGCATGCCTTCCCTTCCACAAACGCTCGAGTTTCCGTTGTAATTGATGGCGTTCGTCGAGACGTTGCGTGGAGACCCAACGGTTCCCGATCCGGCACTCTTGGCATCGGCGTAGAGAATATGCGGAGCCTTCGAGAACGAGGCGAACGAATTCCGATTGGGATAGCGAGCGATACTTACTATCTACTTCGCAAGTAGATCTCGGCGCCGGCCGACCATGTCGCCGATGTACCCGAAGATGACGACGCCCAGCGGCCGCACCAGGAATCCCACCGCGAAGGTGGCGAAGGCCGCGGCGATGCCGGCCAGCCGGTCCGCCTCCGGGAAGAAGAGCGGGCCGAACACCAGAGCCGCAGCCGTGGCGTGGATTCGGCCGGTTATGCCCATTGAGGGCACATGGAGGCCGCTGCATACCTCAAGCTGTCCCCTAAAGGCGCCCGCTCTCTGGCTCGCAGCGGCATGTTCGCGGTTCTAATTCTGGCCGTGTTTCCAATCACGGGTGTTGTCTCGAAGCGCCAACGCGAGCGGACGGATGGTCAAGTTAACCCAGTGCCGCACGACACTCACATCTAGACCCGTACCAGGAGGCGGATCAGGGGCCGACCGACATTTGCGGGGACCAAGCCCTTCCGGTTTTCAGGAGCGGAGCCTTGTCGACCAACAAAATCGGACTGGACGTTGAGGACTTGGAGAGGAGTTCGGCGCCGCGCCGGTCCAATTCCGTGTAGCCCAGCTCGTCGATGCTGAGCAGGTGGACGGGGCCGCAGCGGGATCCTGTCGAACCCGCACCTCCATGCAGGAAACCTGCCAAGCAATCGCGAACCGTAATCGGTGAACGTGAACGATGTACGGAAGTCCTATCAGCTCAGTCTTCAAGCCCATGAATTAGCCTCGGAGCGACATAAGTCCGCGTGCCTAGGCATCGATATTGAGGCGGCCTCCATTGAAGCGCACTTCGGTCTTCACGCAGTTTACGACCTGCACGAGGCCTATTTCAGGCGCCGAAGGATTAACGTATTGGCGGAGAAGGACAAGATTCTTGGCGCGACTCATGGGTACGCCGTCGGGGCCCTGGCGCTTGCTCGTGGAGAGCGAACACATGAGTTGGTCACCTTTGCCAGCATGGGCGGCTTTGGAGACCTCCCATTTGGCATGGGCCCCTTCAGCCCGGGCTGGACCTGGAAGACACACACGTGGAGCAGTGACAAATTCTAGGATCGCGCAGCTTGGTACAAGTCGCGCGTGAGTCAGCGCTTCCTCTGGGTACCTCTGGATGAAGCCTGGGGGTGGTTCAGTGAGCACGCTGACGACGAGACGGATCGAGAGAAACTATTCCAACGACTCGACATAGAACAGCCACTTGTCTGGCCCTAGATCAGCTCAAATGCCTTTCTCTGGGTCTTTCGCTGGCCAAGAGTATCCAGCAGGAACTCAGCGATCGTTAAGTGCTGTTCAATGCCAGCCGTGCGTGCGCCTCCGTGGCAATGCTTGCTGTCGTGCGCCCATGACCAGTTCCGATCTCATTCCGGAACTCGGCGATGGCCTGCACCGTCGTAGTCAGTGTCCGGAAAATCTTCTGAACAGTCTGGCTTGCTTTGCTGCTGCCTTTAACGCTCTCTGCGTTAATTTTTAGGGCCTCTCCTACTTTTCTGTACAGGTCCGGTACATCGTCCTTGGCAGGGTATACAACTCGTTCCTGCTCTAGGATCAGCTTGAACAGGCTCTCAAGGAGTTCCTTGGATGATGCGATTGCACTGGCCGGATCATTGGCAATGCTCTTCTTGATTCGGTCCAGATGTTCGTGCAGGACACCTGATTCGGTCAGGAGCGGTTGACAGGCGATCGCTTTTGGTATGTCACCGTGGAAGCTACCGCGGACCTTGACCTTATATACCGGTTGCCCCTTGGCTTCGCCATCGGCCACCAGGTGGAACCCATGGTCGTGGAGAATGTTGTTGTAGATGCCGACGATATGTGAGCCTTGCTCAGCAACCCGGACTAGGGGGTGGACAGTCATCTCCAGAAATTGGATGAATATTCCATCGGTTCCCCATCGGACGTTGAATCTCGGATCTGTGAACACGTAGTCGTCGTCCCAGTCATGCGGGTTGCGTACCCGGTGCTGCTGGATGTCCTGATCGGCATTCTTGAATCCAGTGTCGTCGCTCCGAATCTCATTCCGATTGAAAATGCGACTCAGGAAGTCCGGCTCACTGAGCCACCCCGACCAAGCTATGGACCCAAGCTGGTACGAATCAATGATATTGCGTCTTGTGGTGTCGGTGATTTTGTTTCTCACGCAGCGGCTGCCTTCTCTTCAACTAAGGCGCCTACTCGGAGCCCTCTCACTTCAATTCTAGGCGGGCCAGCCAATCGAGAGCGATGCGGGTCTGCCCTGGCTTTTTGTTGACTCAGGGTCTCAGGCCGCCGTGGGCGTGTCCTGTTTTTTGTTTCAGGCGTGAGTTTCCGCAGCCGTCTTTGCCGTCGCCGACTGTGGCCGAGCCCCTGTTTCGCCAGCGGACACGGCAGGAATTGTTCGCGGATGCCAGCCCGGACGATACAGTTTCGAACTATGAATGTGAATACCCTGTACAAGGACCTAATGTTCTCCGTGCTGCGTCTCGTTACTACACACGAGGACGGAGATGGCAATACGGGAACCTGCGTGATCGTCGACTTGGAGTCGGCGTCTGGGGCGATCACACCCGTACTTGTCACTAATAAACATGTCGTCGATGACGCCATCGAGATTTCCGTACACCTGCCGGCGAGCGAAGGGGCAAGAAAGGTCGCTCTAGGCGACACTGTCAAAGTACAAATGCAGCTTGAAGGCGAACGCTTCTTCTCGCCGACCGGTGACGTTGACATCGCGATAATACCCTTCGGTGCCGTTTTGCGAGATTTCGAGCATCAGTTTCCAGGCTACAAGCCCTTCTGGCGCGCTCTGCCGGTCTCAGAGTTTCCCTCAGATGAAGAATATGCATCACTTGATGCACTCGAGGAGGTCTTCTTTATAGGATTTCCCGACGGCCGCTGGGACTCGGTGAATAAAACGCCGATAATTCGGCGGGGAGTCACGGCAACCCCAGCAACGCTCGACTTTGATGGAAAGCCGGAATTCCTGATCGATGCAAGCGTCTTTCCGGGCAGCAGTGGGAGCCCCTTGTTTGTGGCGCGAACGGAGACGATTCTGCGTGATTCCAAATTGATCAGTCGGCAGTGTGCACTGTTCGCCGGAATTGTCACACAGTCTCACAACCGGCAAAACCGCATAAATGTGTTTGATACTGATTATGCGATAGATGAATCACTCGATCTGGGGGTAGTGACGAATGTTTCTGCGATCAAGCAAGTGATAAGTGGCTTCTGTGAATATGCGAAGCTGCAACGACCAAAATTTCGCACCACGTCCTTGGGCACATCGAAATAGATATGCGCGTCAGCACCGCAGAGCAGAGCATGGATGGGCAGAAGCATGCGCTATTGGCTGCTGGAGTGAAGGATCGCCCTCGGCAACTGTTCTGGGATCACGGCGTCAGCGGATCCAAGGCCAAGCAACCGGGCTGGACGCCTGTGTAGCCAGGCTCACCCCCATACCGGTTCACGCTGTCAGCTCCAATCAGCGGCGTGCTTAAGATCAAGTCGTCCTAGTAGCTCCGGCGAAAGGTTCAAACGTTCATCATGACTTAAACGGCTCTGTGACTTGAATATGCATTTATGACTGTAAACAGCGGCCAGCGGGGGGGGGGGGGACGCTCATGACGAAGCCGACGAAATACCAGCCGATCCTCTTCCGGACCGGCTGACAAGTTATCCCACCTGCGCGCCGGGAACGCCCAGCAGTTCCGAGGGCTTCCCGTTCCAGGAAACGACGAGTTCGTCCCGCGCCCGCGTCGCGGCCACGTAAAGCAACGAGCGCTCCTGCAGAAGCGCGTCGGCACGTTCGGCCTCGCCGAGGTCCTTGAGCGCCCACTGCATGGGCATCTGGGAGTCGCCCACACCGAAGAGGATGACCTTCGCGAATTCCATGCCCTTAGCCCGGTGCATGGTCATGACTGCAGGCTCACCGGTATGGACCGCCTTGTCCCCGGTCACCTTCTGCGCACGGACGCCGCGCTCCATCAGGCCGCTGACCACGAGGTCCACCTGCTTTCCGGACCGGACCAACACGCCGATGTTCTCGGCACCGAGCTCCTCTTCCGACGTCCACCCCTTGATCAAGCCGGCCGCGCTGTCCAGTTCCTGGGACAGCGAGGGCTCGCCTGCGAGCTTGGGCGCGGGCCCGCTCCGTGCCGACCGGTAGTCGGACGAATCCTCCTCGGCATATTCGAGGTCGGTGAACGGAACCCCGGAGAGGAGCCCGACGGCGTAGGCGAGGTTCTGCGCCGTCGTGCGGTAGTTGAGCGTGAGGCGACGCGACCGCCCGACGATCTGGATCCCGAACCGGCTCAACGGAACCTTCTGGCCGTAGATTCGCTGATGGGAATCCTCGGCGATGAAGAGGTCGTTGGCACCGGGAGCAACGAGGGCGCGCAGCAGGAGCCAGTGGCCGGCGTGGAAATCCTGGGCCTCGTCCGCGATCACGTGGTCGAACGGGCGCGCCGGCTCGTCGTTTCGATTCCGGTCAACCTGCGTGGCGCGGACGTCCAGCACCGCGGCAGCGAGCGCCGAGAGTTCGGGGTAGCTCACAGAGCCCTTGGCCCGGCAGATCCGCCGGTAGGCCTCGATGACTTTCCACACCTCGACGCGCTTAATCCGGTTCAGCGCAGTGCCGCGTCCGGCTCGAGAAGCCATCAGGTATCCGTCACGGTCCGTGACCGTGTTCGCGAGAACGATTGAGAGGTACTCCTGGCTTAGGAACGCGGGATTGGCCAGCGTCGGCTCCAGCTTGTGGTCGACCTGATCAAGAGCCTCGGCCCACCCGTCCGTCCCATTGGTCCGGCTCATGGTGGCGGCCTCCGGCGTCCCCAGCACTCGTCCGGAGGCAGCGGACTGCTCCTCGGCGGACGCCTTGGCCCACACCTGGGCGGCGACCGAGTCGATGCCGGTCACGGTCACGGATGTCTCGCCGATCTTGTCGCTCTGCTTGAGCCCGGGGTCGAGGCGGCCGAGATTCTGGGCCAGGTTGTCGGCAAGGGTCTTCGTGTACGTGGTCAGGAGGATCCGCTCGTGCGGATACTGCTCGGCAAGGTGCCGAGCACGGTGGATCGCCACGACGGTCTTGCCCGTCCCCGCGCCGCCGGACAGCCGGAACGCCCCGCTGCGGTCCTTGGTGGCGTACTGCTCCTGCGCCGGGTGCAGGAACACGAGCCAGTCCTGGAAGCTCTCGTTGTCGATCACGTACTTGAGGTCCTCAGACCCCTCCGCGTAGGTGAACTCGAGCTTCGAGGCCGGATGCTCGAGCGCCGCGACGAGCTTTTCGTCCTCGGACTTGGTCGGATCATCGACGTACTCGCCGATCCCAAGGTCTTCTTTGACCTCGGCGAGCGACTTGCCCCCGTCCAGGTCGATCAGGACAAGCCCCTGCCACTCCGGGACGGACTCGTCCGTGACAATCGCCTCGAATGCCTCCAGCGAAGGGGCCTCGATGGCCGCGGCGCTGGTTCGCCCGGGGATGCCGAGTTCGTCGAGGAGGTACGACGGCGTATACCCGGCCCTTTTGAGCCCGTTCTCGTAGGCTGGGGTCGCCTTGCCGGCGGGATGCACGACGGCGGCGGCCGGCTGGGGTGCCGACGCCTCCGCGGGCTCGCTGATCATCTCTGCTATGCCGCTGACCGGGTTGACGGCGAGGATGCTCGTCTGCGCCTTCTTAATCGCCTCGTCGTGGTTGAACGTCCCGGCATAGATGTAATGCGGCTCAAGTCCGGCGTTGAGCTTGAAGAGAACCGCGCGGTACTGCTGGTCTACCCGCCCCGTGCGTGCACGCGAGTCCTTGTACGTCTTCATCGGCTCGATGTGGAGGCCTGGCGAGGTGTCGTTCTCCTGTAGCTTGAAGAGGAAGTCGAGGACCTTGGCTTTGAGGGAACCGTCAACCTTGTTGGCCCCTTTCATAAGGGTTACCGATGCCATCAGCCGTTCTCCTTCACTTTGGACGCCCATCCATTCAATCACCCTTCCCACGGGGCACGAGGACGGACCGCGGGTCGCGTGCGAGAACTGTCAGTTCGGGATGCTAGCGTCATCTGTGCACTGCTGATGAGCCGGTCATCACCTCACCCGCCAATCAACGTGCCTTTTAGCATCGTGACGAGATATTGGAGGCGCCCTCGATGGTCGCGGCCCAGGAGACCACTCTCCAGAAGATCCTCGAGGGAACTTCACAATACGTCGTACCGCTTTACCAGAGGCCTTACCAGTGGGGCTCCGACAACTTCAAAGAACTGTGGCAAGACGTCGGGCAGTTGGCCGACGATCTCCGCGACGATCCGGAGGCGACCCATTTCCTGGGGTCCGTGGTCCTGGCCCCTCTCCCTGCGGGCGTTGCCGGTGGGGTGACCCGGTACCTGGTGGTCGACGGCCAACAGAGGCTCACGACTCTTACGCTGCTGCTCGCGGCCATCCGAGACCATCTCCGCAACACCGCTACGTCGTCTCGGGAAGGCGACAGGATCCACAATCAGCTGCTGACCAACCAGTACTCCGACGATCCGTTCTTCATCAAGCTGCTGCCCACGCAGTCGGACCGGAAGTCATATGCCGAAGTAATTGAAGGCTCCGTGTCCGCGGGCGGCGATGACCGGATCGGTGATGCCTACCGCTTCTTCCGCACGCGGCTCGCTGACTCTGCCGCCGACTCCGCAGAGCTCGACGCTCTTCAGATCGCACGAGCGGTCACGACGGGGCTGTCGGTCGTCTCGATCTCGACCCATCCCGGCGACAATGTCCACCGCATTTTCCAGTCGCTGAATAACACCGGCCTCAAGCTGACGCAGGGCGACCTGTTGCGCAACTACATCTTCATGCGTCTCCCGCATCGCGGCGAGGAAGTGTACAAGCGCTTCTGGCTGCCGCTGCAGGAGAGCCTTGTCGACAACGAACGGATCGAAACCCTCTTCTGGCTTGATCTGCTGCACACGAAACCGACGGCCAAGCAGACCCAGACCTTCGTGGGCCAGCAGGCACGGCTGGAGAAGCTGCAGACGGAACAGGAGATGGTCGACGAGGTCGAGCGGTTCGCCCGGCTCGGCCGTCTCTACCATCTGATCCTCCATCCCAACGCCGAGACCGACCCGGACGTCCGGGAGAGGCTCCGACGGCTCGCGGAATGGGACTCGGTTACCCCGGCCTCGCTCATCCTCCACCTTCTCGTCCTCCGCGACGAGGGCCACGCGACATCGCAGCAGATGGCACGCGCGCTTCTCTCTATCGAGTCGCTTTTCGTCCGTAGATTCCTCGTGGGGCGGGCCACGCAGGGACTCAACCGGCTGTTCCCGGCGGCCGTCCAGGAACTGGACAGGAACAGGCCGGTCGACGAGGCTCTTCGCGAGTACCTGTCCGTAGGCAGGAAGCACTATGCGTCCGACGAGGTTCTGAGGGAAGCCATCCAGACCGCGCCTCTCTATACAAACGGCAGGGCGGCCCAGCGGAAGACCCTCCTGTTGTGGACCGAGCGGCTGCTCGGTTCGAAAGAGACGGTCGACCCGAAGTCGCTCACCATCGAACACGTGATGCCGCAGACACTCTCACCCGAATGGCGTGCCGAACTCGCAGCCCGATATGGGGCCGACCAGGTGGATGACATCCACGACAGGCTTGTCCACACGCTCGGCAACCTCACCCTCACCGGTTACAACGAGAGCCTGGGGAACAGTACATTCGATAAGAAGCGCTCCACTTTGGGCGCGAGCAGCATCCGGATGAACCACGAGATCGCAGGATATGCGGCATGGGGTCCGGATGAGATCCGTAGCCGCGGCGAACATCTTGCCAACATGATCGTCTCGACGTGGCCCGGTCCGATCGCGAACCGGAGCGCCCAAGTCGAGGAGAACCCCCTGTGGGAACTCCTCAAGAGGATTATGCTCCTGCTGCCGAGCGGGCACTGGACGACCTATGGAGACTTGGCAAGGGTCCTCGGAACCGCAGCGCAGCCGCTGGGCCAAAAGATAGCCACGATGAATCCGGCTCCAAATGCTCATCGTGTTCTCAACGCCGCAGGAGAAGTCGCGGCAAACTTCGCATGGAACGAAGAGGGAATGGGCCAGCCCCGGATCATTCTGGAGGCCGAGGGGGTCGCTTTTTCCGACGCCGGGAGGGCTAACCCTGATCTGCGGCTCTCCGAGGAGCGCCTCGAGGACCTGCGCCGCATCGCCGAGGATGACTTCGGGCTGGACGACTGACGTCTCGCCGGACGCAGGGCATGTGCGGAGAGTTGCCGCTGCGCACATGCCCCGGGTGCGGCCTCAGCCGTTTTCCTTCATCCCCAGCGCCATCTGGATCTCAGTGAGATTAAGGGCAACCCGCTTCCAGCCGGCCGGAAGCCCGCCGCGCCCGTCCGGGCTGACTGCAAGGACCACGCCGTGGTCGGGCCACGCGATGTCGAGCGGAGTACCGTCTTCGATTTCATAGCCGAGCTCCGGCAGCGGCAGGCCGTCCACTTCGGCGAGCACTCGCAACGCTTCCTTCTCGGCGGCCGTCGCGTACTCCATCAACTCCTGCCACTGCGGCGGAACATGCGCCCCCGGCGCGCCGGGCTCCACGAGTATCTGCGCCTGCGGATGCGTCACGGTCACGGCGCCGATGACGGGCGGCAAACGCTTGAACCCTAAGAGGTTGCTCAGGCGCAGCCATTCCCGCCAGGAAGCTTTGTAGTCCGCCTGTACCACGGCCTCGTCGCGCCCGTCGAGCAGCAGCACGACGGCGGCGCTCGCCAGATCGGGCGAGGCCAGGTTCGCGGCACATCGCAGGGGGCCCGCTGAGTACATCCAGGCTCGTCCGGGACCAAACGCGGGGGTCTTGCCTGCGTCATCCAGGTTCGTCTGGACGAACTCGGGCAGTCCCGCAATTGATCCCCCGAACACCTGGGACTTGCCCATCATGAGCATGGGAACGGCGTCGGAGAGATCGGCCCATGCGTCCACGTGCGGCTCCCGGATCCACTGCCACAGTTGGCTCACGGCATCTGCCTGGATCGCGCGCACCAATGCAGGTTTGAGCGGCTTCTTCCCGCCCTGCACGAGGTTCGCCGCCTTGTCCGTGAACCACGGCGGCGGGACGGCCGCCCGTTCCCCGGAGAACGCCTCGATGTCCTCCCACGTCACGGCCCACGGCACCACGCCGGCGGTCCGCAGGGCCTCTCGCTTGGCGGCGTCGTCGCCCACACGGTTGTGCTCCGGCGACGCGTGGAACACGTAGCCGTCCGTGTAGATCGCGATTTTAGGAATGTTCGGGTCCGCTGTAGAGAGGACGAAGTCCGGCCGCGTGCCTCGGATGTCGACCTGCGGCTCGAGCCACCACAGGTGCTTGGCACCGGGCAGCCGGAACTCGATCTTGTCCGCGCGCAGGCCCGGAGTGACCTTGATATGGGCGCCTGCCGCGGAGAGCCGGCCCTCAAGAGCGTTGCGGAACTTGACCTCGAGATGCGATTCAAGCGCCGGAGCCGGGGGCGGCACCTTCGTGACCTTCCACGCTGTGAAGGCAGGGCCGTCGTCGTCCGGCGTCCCGTCCCGGCCGGCGAGGATGCTGCGCAGGAGCCGCTCGGCAGTCACGCGGGCCACTTTCTCAACCTGCCACGGCGGCGCGAAGGGCAGCAGGCAGCGGTGGCAGGCCAGCCGGTTTTCGTCCCGGCACTCGCAGTTCCGCACTACGTCCCACGCGGCGTGCAGGAGGTTCCAGACCTTCTCCGGCTCGGCAAACTCTGCAAGGTAGCCAGTGCCGCCGGGAACCTTGTCGTGCAAGAGCAGCGAGACGACGGACCCACCGTCGGCAGGCTCGTTAACCGGCACGGCCGTGATGTGGTCGGGGGAACCTCCGATCACCTCGCGCAGGCCGAGGAGCAGTGCAGCGGTCAGGCTCGGCAGGGCGAAGTCATCACCTGTGACCCGTCCCGCCGGGAGACGGAGGGCTACTCCCTGCGTGGAGAGGACCCGGGCCAGGGCCACCCCGGCCGCGTGCTCGTCACTCGACTTTCGGTACTTGCACCAGAAGCGGTGCTCCTCGGGATTGTTCGCCCGTGCGGAAGAATCGAGCTTCCCGCAGTACGAGCAGACCCGGAACAGCGGTGCCTTCGATTCGTTGCCCGCGATGGTGCGCGACGGCGCATTGGCCGAGGCACGTCCAAGGTTAAGCCACCGCAGCTGAACCCGGTTGGCGTATTTGGCGCCGAACTCGAAGTCCTCGAGGAACCACTCCTTGGTGACGTGTTTGGGGTCAATGTCCGCCGCGAGCACCGTATTGAAGCGCTCTTTGACCCGCTGGTCACTGCGGTCGCCGATGGCCACCTCGTCGCGGCGCACCTCGGCAGAGACGTTCTTCATGACCACGACGTCGAACTGCTGGCTCACGTCCGCGATGCCGCCGAGCTTGCAGCGGCCGCATGCCTTGACTGCCCCAGAGCCGGCGACGTCGGTGTGAATCCACCCGCAGTCAGGGCAAGCCTGCCAGCGCTGGATGTGGCTCTGCTGCGGGCCAAGGTCGACAGCGTCGATCTTGACCTCCAGGCCGCGGGAGTAAAACGTCGCGCCGGGTGCGAGCTCATTGATTGCGATGGCGGCACCGCGCTGGAGCGAGATGGTCTCGGTGACGTAGTCCTGGGTCTCGACCTCCTGCCACGTGACCCCGATGTCGAGGTTCACCGAATCGTCCAAGAGCGTGTAGTTCGGCAGGAGCCCGTACTTCTCGAGCACGGAGATCCAGTACTCGCCCCGGAGGGCGAAGAGCTGCCCGCGCAGCATCTTCTGCGTGGCTGCCGCGGCTTTGGGCGCCCGCTTGTCCTCGTCGGTCGCAGCGTTGGACTCCGCTCGGGCCGTCAGCTCGGGCAGCGTCTTCTCGATGTCGTCGATGCGGGCCTTGAGCTCGTCGCAGTCGTCGGCCCACAGCCGTGCCGCCCGGACCACGTGCTCGGCGAGCTCGCTCGATCCGTTTACACGCGGCGTAGCCCATTCCCGCAACCGGGCCACGCTCGCCTGGGCGAGCAGCCGGCCGAACTGGCCGAGGAACTGCCCGAGGTACTCATCCGCTTTCAAGTGCGCCACCGCGATGAGGTCCCCAAGGAAGGTTCCGGGCCCGTCTCCTCCGAGCGCGCCCGCCGCCTTGCGGGGGTGCGGGCGGCCGGCGTCGCGCGCGAAGCGGTCCACGAGGTGGGCGAGGTACTGCCGCTGCAGGATCTCCTCGGCGTCGAGGAACGTGGCCGGCGGCCGGACCTGCCCGTTGATCACGGACAGCGGGTCGTGGAGCTTGGGCAGGTGCTCGCCGCGTCCGCGGGCGTAGGCGAGGATGAGCGAATTGCCCGTCAGGCGGCCGGCGCGGCCCACACGCTGCAGGTACGAGGCCACTGACGTGGGGAGCGAGGCGAGCATGACGCAGGAGAGGTCGCCAATGTCGATGCCCATCTCGAGCGTCGGCGTCGCGACCAAAACGTTGGGTGACTGCGGCGTCTGCACCGATGCTTTGAACTCGTTTTCGACGCGCACCCGCTCGTCATCGGGCAGCAGCGACGTATGCTCCTTCGCGACCACGCGCTTGGGCTCACGTGTCGCATACAGCTTGAGGTAGAAGTTCTGCTCCTCCGGCTGCCGCGTGAGCCGACCCGGGCATCGCACGTACAGGCAATGCCCGCCGTCAAGCTGGTCGACAACGGTCGCGGAGCCCGGCGTGACCGCCCGGCACACCGAGCACGCCAGGAAGTGGCGGCCCGCACCTAGGTCCACCCCGGCCGGTGCCTGCAGGAGGATCCGGTCGGACGGGAGAGCGTAGATTGTGGCGCCGTCCTTGGCCTGCACGGTCTCGAGCACCCCCTGGCCGGCGAGCTGCCCAAACAGCGCCTTGGCCACGAACGTCGCGTCGGCCTTGGGAATGTTCAGGCAGGCCGCCGTCCAGCTCGTGTACCAGCTCTGGGCCTGCGCAATCGCGTCCATGTGGCCGGACTCGCCGCCGCCAAGCCGAGGGAACGCAGGCTTCGATCGGCCTGCGGGGAAGGCGGGCATCCCCTCGCTGCGGCGCCGTCCGCCCCACACCTTCCAACGCTGGGCTTTCTCCCCCGCCTCGACCATGTAGTCGTTGAGCCACTGGTGGCGGATTCCGCCTCGTGTGCGGACGCGTTCGGCGACGCCGCGCACCCAGGCGAGCAGCGCACCGTCGTCCGTGAGCTGGTCTTCGACGCCAAGGGCGCCGGGCATCGCCTCCAGTGCGGCGCGGGCGGCAGAGAGCATCGCGGCGGGCGACCCGGCGTCGACCTCGGCGACGATACTGCCGGTCAGCTCGAGCGTGCGGCCGAGGCGGGCCTGCAGGCCGAACTCGAGGGAAGCGTCGAAGAGGACCCGCTTGGCCGCATTCCGGGAGGCGCGCAGCCGCTCCTGGGCGGTTGCCTCCGGGTCCCAGTAGGCGCGGAACTGCGGCCGGTCGGCGTAGTCCGGGGCGATGAGCTGGTACTTGCGGACCGGCGTCGTGGCGTCGGTGAGGGCAGCGTCCACGAGCTGCTGGAGGGTGGCCGCTCCCCCGCCCGGCGCTGCAACCTCGAGGGCGCGGCGGAAGGCGGAACGAAGGGTGAGGATGTGCGAACGGGCCTGCACAAAGCCGGCGCGGTGGGCGGCGTCCTGGACGCTGTCGGTGAAGACGAGGGACTTCTTCTCGCCGGCATCGAGACCGTCGGCTCCGAAGAGATTGGAGATGCTCACCGAGAGCATGGTGGCGATGGCGCTGCCGAGGAAGCGGATGGCGTCGTCGGTCTGGCAGGCGGGGCAGACCTCGCGCTTGGAGTCATCGTCGGCGTCCTGGCCGCGGAGCATGAGGACGGGAACGATGCGGCTCTCGTGCGCCTCGGCGGTGTCCTCGGCGGGCGGGTCGTGGAGGATGACGCGGTTGACGGTGTCGAGCCAGACGAGGCTGTCGGCGATCTCGCCCTTCTCGGCGCGGAGGGCGTCCTCGTTGGCGGCGTGGATGAGCGCACGGAAGCGGGGGTTGCCGGTGGCCTGCTCGCGGCGGATCTTAGAGTCGTCGTTCTCGAGGTCCGTTCCGGTGGGGCCGAGCACGGCGCCCCAGCCGGAGCGACCGCAGTGGCGGCAGTAGAGCGCGGGGAGGTAGAGAGTCTGGTCGGTGTGGGGGCCGTCATCCCCCCAGCGGTAGTGGTGCTCGCCATCCACAGACTTGTCGAGGCGGGAGAGCTCGCGGACCCAGAGGTGGGCCTCAACGGAGATGGCGTCACGGTTGGGCTCGGGGACCGACCGGACGTGGCTGAGCAGGGCCAGAAAGTGGGCCATAAACTCAGTGTGCCGCTCGGCGAGCGTCGCACGACGGCGCGGCCCGCCCGAAATGTTGAACTCGCCGAGGACGCGCTTGGCAAGGTCGGCGAGCCCGACGGCGTCGCCCGCCTGTTCCAGGACGGCGCGGGTGAGTGGGTGGCGGCGGAGGGCGTCAAGCAGGTCCGCGGGCTGCCCGCCGAAGAGGAGCTGCGAGGCGCGCTCGACGATGACGGCGTTTGGGTCGTCAGCGCCCGCGCCGAGCGCCGCTTCGATGCCCTTTGTGGTGTCTTCGATTCCAGCGGCGATCCGGGCCATCTCCGTAACTGGTTCGACGTCGAAGTCCTTGCACCATGTCTCAATGCTGAGGCGGGACTCTGTGACGACCGCGTCGTCGGGGAAGGCCTCGCCGAAGACGGTCTCGGCGAAACGGAGCATGGGCTCCGATTCGCCCTTGGCGCCGAGTGTGGCCGAGGTGGCGACGGGGGTGATGCGGCCGAGCGAACGTGTCCGGTCTTCTTCAGTGGGCCCGTGAGGGACGGTGCCGAGGTCGTCTGGCCAGTAGCTCTTGAGGGCGAGGCCGAGGCGGCGGAGGAGCATGGCGACGTCGGTGCCCTGGGCGCCGTCGTAGGTGTGGAACTCGTCGAGGACCACGTACTGGAGCGACGTGGCCGACTGCTCCCAGATCGATGCGTCCTCGCTGCGGAGCAGGAGCATGTCCAACATCTTGTAGTTAGTCAGGAGGATGTCCGGCGCCTCGCTGCGGAAGATCTCGCGGGTGTTGATGAGCCCGGCGGCCGAGACCTTAGTTCGCTTCTGCCCGTCCTTCTGGCCTGTGTAGATGCCCGCCGTGATGCCGCCGAGCTCGGGGTTTTCGGCGAGCAGGCGGGCCAGGCGCTGAGCCTGGTCATTCGCAAGGGCGTTCATCGGGTAGAGGATGAGCGCCTTCATGCCGGTGATGCCCGCGGCCTTGGCCCGAAGCACGTGGTCGATGATCGGGTACACGAAGGACTCGGTCTTACCGGAGCCCGTGCCGGTGGTGACCAGTGTGGGCTCCGGTCGGCGGAAGGTGCCGGTTGAAACCGTATCCGCCACGGTGGGAGAGCTTGTCGAAACCACATCTGGCTTCGAGCTCAGCCGCTCGAACGCACGGGCCTGATGCCCGTAAGGCACGAACCCCTTATACCAGTCAAGGCTGTCCCGCCACCCGTCGGCGGCAGGTTCAAAAGGCAGCCGCAACCGAACGAACGGCCCCTTGAAGATCCCGTCGTCCGAGTCCTTAAGGAAGCCCTGCAAACCGGTCCGCGCGTCCCGATCAGTTAATGCAAACGTTGTAGACAGATAGTCAATCAGCCCGGTCTGAAGATCCTCGACCTGATGCGTGGGGAGGAGGACCGCCATCAGTCCTTCTCCGCCAGCAGCTTCTCGAAGTAAGCATAAGCCTTGCGCATGTCCTCTTCCCGGTCGTACGAGACGAACGGGAACTCAAACAGGTACTCGGCCCCGCTCTGCGGATGAGTCCGTGTAGACGTCAATCCCACGTCATCGCCCATCCGTCTACGAAGTTCCCTGGCGAGCTGGGAGGGAAGCTGTCTCCCGTGTACATCAAACATCTTGGCTGCTTCGTACCCATAAAGGACCGGAAATTGTGTGCGATAAATCGTGCATAGTTCATCGATCGATACGTTCAAGGCCAGCGCCGAAAGAACATCCAGCTCAATCTCAGCTAGCCTCCGGAGTGCATCGTTGGTCAAGGCACAGCCGGGTACCCATCCTCCATCGCCGGACCGCGCATCCACGGCCACTCCAGACCGTCCCACCGCTTCCCCTACCGGTACCACGGCGGTGGAATTTTGGGAAATACAATCATTCCACAATCCAGAGTACGCCACCGTCAAGCAGTTTAATCGAAGAACGCGGTCAATCATTTCTGGAGCCAGCCCGAAGTGACGTTCGAATGGCAACCTAGAGAATACTCCGGGGAGAATGTGGGACTTTGGAGAAGAGCGAATCATGAAATCCGCGAGGATGGAACTTGCGAACGCTGCCATGAGCGCCAGGGTTCCAGCGTCTTCATGCGGAACCCCGACAGCCTGAACTGTTCCTAGATGGGTTGCACCAGGCGGGATAATAGACGGGACAAATGTACGTTCACCCGTGTTAGGAGCCATACTCCTCCAAGCGATACGATAATAGTCCATTGGGGAAGCGGGTTTTTGGCCGACCACCCAAGAGCCGTAGCGCTTACGGAATTCTGCGTTCGAAACCATGGGCTTCCAACAGGTGATAGGAATTTCCGATGAATCCAATTGAGATACGTCAAGCGACGTCCAATCGCGCTGATGTTTCATGGTCTTATTAGGCGTCTTGTAGAAGGGGTTAGCCAGATAGAAGTGTGGGCCTTGAACGATGACTTCGCCCCAGTCGTCTGGCCGCCCCCACCGAACATCAATGGTGCCCTTCTTCCGATCCTCGCGCTCATGCCAACCCGCTGAGAATAACGGACTCACAGCCCCCATGCGGGAGCGTTGAGAGAGATTCTCGAGTACTCGGTAGATGGACTTGCTCGCCGCATACAGCATTGGGACCCGGATGCTTGGCCCGTCGAACTCAAGAACCTCGCACCATTCCTCAAGGCGCCCGTCATCAACATGAATGATTCGTGACGAGTGAGGACGCTGATCCCAGCTTCCTTCAGCATTTTTTATCCCAGGCTCAGGCCCTGCGCCATCGTGCCTGAAAGAAGCAGAGGCCGTGTCGGGATGATATAGGCTACTCGCATTCAGGAATGAAACACGGTCCCTCGCGCTTGAATAAATGTTCACGCCAAAGCGCTTCTGATTCTGGATCTCAAATAGACCGAGTTCATTTATGAACTGGAAGTGCCGTCGCAACCTCCGATATGTCTCGGCTCGAAGAAGATCCGCCCTTTCATCAGTGAAATGGGTCTCGAGATGTATTAAGGCAACGACTCCTCGCACCCTGCTTATGCGCCAATTTTCGGACATGAAGCACCGATAGAGGTCAGTCTGGCTACCCGCCAGTAGTGGATAATTTGTGATGTCAGACAGGAATTCCGACATTACCACGGGGTGGGATGCGGCTTCGGTGTAGAAATCTTCAATGCCCGGAAGTGCGAGCGTCTGACTTCTCTTCTGAAGCAGCTCCACCTGGGAAGATTTATCTCTAAGCTGCCACCAAGGATCACCCTCTGCCAGAAGCGCAGACTCGTCCACAATCGTCCTCCGCCATGGAGGATTCCCAACTTGTAGATCGAACCCACCCCGTCCGAAGACCGGGGCAACGTCCAGTTCCCAGTGGAAGAAGCCGTTATCGGCAGCGAGCCGCTGGCAGGTCTCAAGCCAGCTGTGGTCGTTCAGAACCGCGGCAACTTCGCGGACATTGGAGAGTGCGGCGTCGAAGGACTCGAGTGTGTCGAGTTCGGCCCACGAGGCCTGCGACATGGCCGTCGTCTGCCCGGCCGTGTGCCCGTACTTCCGCACGTCAGGACCAGCACCCGCCGGTGTACCGAGGACACCTTCCAAGGCATCGAGCCACTCGTCCATGGTCGGGGGCTTGGACCCCTGGGTTGCCCGCTCCGTCAACGGCCAGAACCATAGGGCGTTCCAGGCATCCATTACGAGCCGCAGACGGCGGTAGGAATTGTTGGGGTCGGCGAGGAATGTCTCGATCTCTGCCCGAGAGACAGATGCAGTTTCGAGAGGCTCAATTGCGTGAGCAGTAGCCTTGCCAAAGTAGTCGATGTCCCGACGGGACTTCGCCTCGGCGATCTCCAGGCGGCGAAGCGTTAGCTTCCAGAGCGCCTCGACGCGACGGGAGAGGTTGCGGAGGCGATCGATCTGCTGCTTCGTGGGTTTCAGCCGAACCGATTTGCGCCAAACCCTGAGCCCTTTCTGGGCATCGCCCGCGAGATCCTTGACTTCCTTGGCGTCCGACGCCGCGCCCCAGCCCATGGCCGGCAAGAGGAAGTGGTGGATCCGGCCGACCACGGCGGGGTCGTCGGCGTCGTCTGCCAGGGCGGCGACCAGCCCGGTGACGGGAGCGTCCTGCGGAGTCGAGGTGAGCCACGACTTGTCCTTGACCTCCGCCACCGAATAGGTTGCGCGTCGGGCACCGATGAGCGAGTTGCCGCGGCGCAGGTGTAGGCCGAACCAGGGAGCTTGCAGGCCGGCGACCATCGTATCGAGCCACAGGGAGACTTCGGCGAGCTCGACCGCCGTCGCGTTCAGGTCCACACCGTGCACCTGGTGCAGGGCGATCTGCGCCTTTACCTTCTGTAGCTCGAGCGGGTACTCGTCGGCCGGAATCCGGACGTCCAACTCCTTCTGCTTCCGCTCGAGGTACTCGGCGGCGAGCTGTCGCACGGCCTCGATGGCGAACGCACCGGAGCCGAGGGCGGGCTCGCAGACGGTGAGCTTGAGGATGTCGTCCGCCGGCGTCGTCGTGCCGTCCTGGTCGAGGAGCTCCTCGAGGGCCTGCGAGACGACGAACTTCGTCAGGACTTCGGGCGTGTAGTAGGAGGCCGACTGCTGCCGTTCGCGGCCGGCGAGGCGGAAGACGAAGGTGCCTTTCTCGTGGAGGACCGGCTTCGGCTGTCCGGTGAACTCATCCTGGGTCATAACGAAGTGCTTGGCCTCGATCTCGGCGGACCGGGTCACCGGGACGACCCAGGATCCCTTGGACGAGTCACCGTCCTTCGCGACCTCGTGGAGGTCCTCTTGCGCGATGAAGCCCGTGTACGACATGAGGCCCTCGTATACGGCGCCGAGCTGGTTGACGCCGAGCTCGGCGTAAGAGATGAAGCCGCGGTCCTTGCCGCGAGCCTCCTTGCTCAACAGGAGGTGCTCGAGGACCTTCTGGAGCGGGGCGTTGCCGAGCTTGACCTTGTCAATGTCCTGCGTAGCGGCCGGGGAGAAGAGGTCCGCCTCGAGGTTCTCGAAGGTGAGCGCGTCGTCGGCGTCCGCGGGCCGGTGGCCCCTGTTCACGAGGGTAAAAAGGAGGTGGAGGGAGTCGTAGAGGTGGGTGCCGCGCTTGGCCTTCTCAGAGGTGATCGGGTTCAGGACGAGTTCGCGGATACGGTCCAGGCCGTAGCCCTGGTCGTACTGCTCGTCGCCCACCGGAATGACGCCCATCTCCGGCGACGCCTCTGCGTACAGGAGGAACAGGATCCGGTAGAGGAACCGCAAGGACTGGCGTGCGAGCGACTGGCCGTCCACGCAGTCGTTCGACATCCTGACAGCCGTGCGGCGGGCCAGGACGTCGTTGGCGATGATTTCGATGGAGAGACGGATGCCCTCACGGAGGTCCTTCGAGACGCCCACGGTGTGCTTGATCGAGGACTCGATGACGCCGTTCCACCAAATCTGCTCGCTCGCGTCCGGGTGGAGCGAGTCCCGCCCGAAAACGGCGAGGAAGCGGTCCAGCTCACCCCCGCGCTTGGTGTCGTTGCGTTCGACGGCGAGCAGCGCGTCCGTTGCCAAGTATCGTCCCTCGGGCCACCGCTCTCGCTCGGTGAGAACGAGCCAGCGGCCGGCCATGAGGACGATGAACTGGGGAGCCTCGTCGGTCTGGTAGAGCTCGGAAATGAGCTTGCCGGCCGAGTAGTTCGCCTCCTTGTCGTCCACGAGCGGCTTCTGGAGGAGGTCTCCGCGGTCCTTGGCAAGGGCGTCCTCGAGCGAATCGGCGGGCTGGGCCTCGAGGAAGAGGACGTCATTGTTGGGGGTGGACCAGACGTTGTGAGCGAGCAGCTCGGCGCCGCTGCGCTCGGCCTTGAACGTCGTGCTCGGGCCATGGAAGCCAAGGGCTTCGCGCAGCTCGCGGCAGACGCGCGGAGCGCTTTCCGGCTCCTCGCCTAGGGCGCCGAGGTCGATCTGCAGCTGGCCGCGGGCCTTGCGGAACCGGTCCAGCGGCGACTCGTGCCCCTCTTTGGATGTCTCGTCCCACTGCTTGCGGAGCTTGAGCACGTCGGACTGGAAGGACTCGCCAGCCTTGGTGGTGTCCGTGGTGAAGAAGTGCTCGCTGACGAAGTCCTCGCCGACGACGAACGAATCGAACGAGGGCATCTCAGCGCTCTCCTTCCGCGGGGGTGTTGAGGGGGACGACGATGAGAAGCGGCCGCACAAGGCGGCGGTCCGGGGCAAGGGAGGAGACGATCTCCTGTTCCTGGGCTACTCTCGCGCGGTTGTCCTTCAAACGGCTTGCGCTCAGCCCAGGCATGTGGGTTTGGCCGTTGATCTCGCTCCACGCGTCAGCTCGGCTGTGCCATTCATCCAGCCGCTGGTCGGCGGCCTGTACGGCCGCGTTGAACGTGATGTCGAGCGAGCCGTTGGTGTTCTTGACGGCGCGGACGATGTACGGCTGGTAGGCCGCAGCGTTTGCGACCGGGCCAGAGTTCCTGGACTTCTCCGTGAAACCGACCTCGCGGAGGTAGTCGGCGAGGCTGCCGATCTGCTCGGGGATGCACAGCTCGCCGCCCTGCGTGGCGAAGAAGGCCTGGGAGATGACCTGTCCGCGGCGGTTCATGAGTGTGCCCATGAGCAGGACGCTGGGCTCCTCGACGTCGGCGCGGACCACGGGGACCTCGTTGCCCGCCATGGAGGCGAGGGCCCTGTCGCTGGCCCATTCGAGGACGGGGTGCAGCGGGCCGAGGAAGTGCGCCTCGGGCCACGTTGTGGCCTTCTCCCCCTTGGCGGGGATGGCGTTCTTGGCGGCGTCGAGCTCGTGCTGGCCCTTGTCCAGGCTGGTGGCGAGCTTGAGCTTCTCGGTGACCTTGCGGTCGGCGAGGTAGCCCTGCGGCAGGTGCGCAAGCCGCTGCTGAAGGTCGCGCGGCGGCTCGAGCTCGGCGACCTGGTGCTGGGTGTAGACCTTCCAGCTCACTCCTCCCCCGGCGCCGTTCGCGGGCGGTTCCTCGGGGTGGTTGTCAAACGCCTCGTGGAGGGCGTCGTCGAGGTACTCGAGTTCGCTCGAGTAGAGCCCGGCGCCGGCGTCGGTCGGGACGCGGGGCACGCCGGCGCCGTCGTCCGCGGTGAGCTGCTCGAAGAAGCTGTCGAAATCGTCGAAGAGGCCGCCCTCGGTGTGGCCCGGGTCGAGGACGTCCTCCACGGTGCGCACCACTTGATCCTCGAACTTCTTGCCGGCGAGGACCTCCAGGATCGCGTCCTCCTCGGCCTTGACGCTGTGCTGGCCCATGAGGGAGCCGACGTCGTTGAGGGCGCCGTGGGCCTCCTGCTCGCGTTCCATGAGGCGGGTGAGGACCCTGAGATCGCCAGCAAACTTCTCGTGGTTAGGGTGCAGGAGGAGTGTGGTGATCTGGGGGCTCTTCTTCTGGCCGTAACGGTCGATGCGTCCGTTGCGCTGCTCGATGCGGATGAGCGACCACGGGATGTCGAAGTGGATGAGGTGGTGGCACTGGCTGTGCAAGTTCACGCCCTCGGAGGCGACGTCGCCGGTCACGAGGACGCGGATGGGCGAGGCCTCCTGTTTGAAGCTCTCGACGATCTCCTGCTGCTCGACGTCGCTTAGCCCTCCGTGGAGGATGCGGACGTTCTCCGGCTTGAGGCCCAGGTCCTTGGGCAGGTGCTTCTGGAGCCACAGGAGGGTGGGGACGCGCTCGGCGAAGACGACGGCGCGCAGGTCCGACTTGGGGCCGACGCCGATGTGCTTGAGGTACCGGGTGAGCTCCTGGTACTTGGCGGATTCCTTGGTGAGGGAGGCTTCCGTGAGTTCTTTGAGGTTCTGGAGGGCCTCGTGCTCCTTATGCTCGGCGGGGAGCCTGGGGTCTGCGACCTTGCGCAGGCGCTCCTTGACGGTTTCGAGCAGGGCTGCCGGGCTCGAGAGGAAAGCCTTGGCGAGGGTCCAGGGGAAGAGCGAGCTGGTGGCGCCGGAGTACGGGCTCGAGCCGCTCTGGGGGTAGAGCCAGGTATCGGCGATCTCCTCGGCGACGGCGTCTTCCGCGGGGCTCGCGGGGATGAGGCGGTTATCCGGGTCGAGGCGTTCCGCCCAGTTGGCGCCGACCTCGTTGGCCACCTCGGGGCTGTGGCGGTGGCGGCGGATGATGAGGCGCTGGATGTCCTTCGCCTCGAAGCTGCCGTCCGGGCGGACCGCGGTGGGGTCGAGGAGGCGGATAAGCTCGGCGAATGATTCCTGCTTGCCGTTGTGCGGGGTGGCCGAGGCGAGGATGAGGGCCTCGGTGTTGGGGGCCAGGATGCGGGCGAGCTCGTTGTTGAGGGTGCCGGCGTTGGTGAGGTTGTGGGACTCGTCGATCACGACGGCGTCCCAGCGGATCTTCTGCAGGTGCGCCTTGTAGCGGGCGGACTTGAGAGTGTCGATCGAGATGATGGCACGCTTGAAGTAGGTGAAGGGGTTTCGCGTGGCCGGGAGGGTTTGGCGAACCTTCTGGATGCCGGCCGAATCGAGTCGCACGAACGGGAGGGCGAAGCGGCACCAGAGCTCGTGCTGCATCTGCTCCAGGACGTGCCGTGGAGTGACGATGAGGACGCGTTCGGCTCTTCCCCGGCGGGCGAGCTCACTGAGGACCATGCCGATCTCGAGGGTCTTGCCGAGGCCTACGGCATCCGCGATGAGGATCCGGGGGCGGACGTTGCTTGGGTCCAACGCCCGGGCGACGGCGATGCGCTGGTACTCGAGCTTGTCCGCGAGCATTCGCGTCGAGACGGTGAGGCCATCGTGGTCTTGAGGGATGGGAGTCTTACGGAGGGTGGACTCAAGCCAAAGCCTTGCGCGGCGGTAGTTGAAGCTTGCGTCCGCGACGGGAATGGCTCTGGACGGATCGACCACGTGAATGTTGTCAAGGCTCTCGTAGAAGGCCGCGGTCGTGTCGCGGACGAGCTCGCTGAGGCCGCGGACCCTGAGGAGGAGACCGTCGCCGGTCTGCTCGACGCTGGTGACGAGCCATTCCTCGTCCCGCACATGGACGATTGAGCCCGGTGCGACGTTCAAGCCTGTGTCTGTTGTCTCCTCCGTTGCCGCCGCTGACACCCATATACTCCTTGCTCCGCTGCTCTCCCCAATACACACCCCACACGAGGCAGCTGTGGCGCGAGGGGCTAGTGAACATCTAATCACCCAGTTGTCCAAGGTGACGAAATTGTGCCCGGGGCCGGACCACCTGTCGCCTAACCCATCGAATCAAGATCCGCAATCCTGAACTGCGCCAACTAGGCCGGCCTTCGCCAACTAATTAGTCTCGTTTCGCCAACTATCGAGCGAACCGCCAACTAACCTCAGGCCTCACGCTTAACCCCTGTAACTTTCGGACGTCCCGACGGCTCTAGGCTGCCGGGGGTCCGATGGCTTAGGCTAGTCACGACTATGTCGCGAGTACGTTTTCAAAAGTCGCGCAAACTCTGCAAAGTCGCGACGAGGCGTTCACGTCTTGCTGCCCAGCCCCATCCGTGGTCTGTTTTTGGCAAGACGATCAAAGCACACGCTTTCCGGCCGCTCGCATAGACTCAGCGAGCATCGCCTTGCATCGTTCGCCAGGTTTTGCCGACCAGCCGGTTAGTCCATGAATCGAAAAGCCAATAACAGCGCCCACTGCGCCAAAGCTTTCGCCGGCTTTGGACCGCCCTGACATTATGCATGAGACGCGAGGAATTGGTATACCTCAGTCTCGTCGACGCCAGGAAAAGCGCCGGGTGGCAGGGCAGCGAGTAAGTGGGAGTTGGCGCGGGCGCTGGGCCAGGCGTGGCCGGCCCATTGGGTGGCGAGGTCGACAGGTGGGCGGCGGCAGCAGGATTCGTCGGGGCAGTTGGAGACGGAGCGCTCGGTGGTGTCGCGGCCGCGGAACCACTTCACTTCCTTGTAGGGGATGCCGATGCTGAGCGAGTACTCCCCCGACGAGTGCCGCTCAGTGATGGCGGTGCACCAAAAGGTGCCGGCCTTGGTGTCCGTGTACTGGTTGAAGGCGCGGAACTTATCCGACACGTCGAACACGGCCCGAGAGGTCCAGTGGCGGCAGACTGGCTGGCCTTCGATGGCGCCGGTGTGGTCTGCGGGGAAGTTGACGCCGTCGTTCTCGTAGGCCTTGTGGATGATGCCGGAGACGTGGACCTTCTGGAAGTGGCAGGTGATGCCCAGGTGGTGGGTGGCCAGGTTGGTGAAGCGGTGGGCGGCGGTCTCGTAGGAGACGCTGAAGGCGTCGCGCAGGTCCTCGATGGCCAGTTCCTTGGCGGCCTTGGCCTTCTGCAGGAAGTCAACGGTGGCATGCTCCGGCATCAGGAGGGCGGCGGCGAAGTAGTTGGTGTACACGCGTTGGCGCAGGAAGTCAGCGTAGTCCGTGGGCGTCTGGTGTCCCAGCACGTAATGGCCCACGGCCTGCAGCAGCACCGACCGGGGGTCGTGTTCGGACCGGTGCCCCTGGGTCAGGTAAATTCTGTTGTTCTTCAAATCCGTCACGGACCGGGTGGAATGCGGCAGGTCGTTGACGTACTGCAGGCTGAAACCGAGGTGTTCGGCGATGTCCGCGGCCACGTGGTGGGACAGCGGGCCACCCTTGAAACCGACCGCCTTGAGCAGTTCCTGCGCCTGGGCCTCGAGGTCCTCGTAGTGGTTGTTCCGGGCCCGCATTTCCGCCCGCAGCTCCGTGTTGGCCCGGCGGGCTTCTTCCGGGGTGGCGGCCTGCTCGTCCAGCCGGCGTTCCAGCTCGTGCTGCAGCCCGACCAGGGACTCCAGCACGTCCAGGGGAAGCCGTGAGCTGACGCGGACTTTCGGCAGTCCGAGCGACTCGTACAGCGGCCCGCGCTGGTAGCGTTCCAGCTCGATTTCCAGCGCTGCCCGGCGGCTGGGCGGCTCGGCTCCGAGCAGCTGGTCGATGCCCACACCCAGCGCCTTGCCGAGCGCCTGGAGCATTCCGAGCTTGGGCTCGCGCTTGCCGTTCTCGATCAGCGAGAGCTGCGAGGGCGCGGCGCCGACGGCGGCACCGAGATCGTCCAGGGTCATGCCCTGGGCCTTACGCAGGTGCCGCACCCGCCGGCCCAGGCTGATGACGTCGATTTCGGGCTCGGCGGAGGCACCGCCGTCGTGCTTGGCGGGACGATTCCAGCTGGTGGTTGTCATTTCTTGAGAATACGAGAAGAACTGCAAATCTTTCCAGCATTTTCCATGGATTACGTGTTGCAGAGTGCGGAATAGTCGGTTTCACGAAGGATTTGGCCCGGACCGATCACCGAAGATCGGAACCCGCCGGACCCGACACCGAACAGGAGACAGCAATGACTGCATCATTTGAGCCGGCCCCGATGAACGCTGAGGAAGCGGCCAAGGCACTGGAGCTCGAGTGGGCCGCCGATTCCCGCTGGGAGGGCATCACTCGCGACTACACCGCAGCGGATGTCGTCCGCCTCCGCGGCCGGGTCCAGGAAGAGCACACGCTGGCCAAGCGCGGCGCGCAGAAGCTGTGGAAGCAGTTGACCGAGGAGGCCGCCGAGGGCAGCTACACCAACGCGCTCGGCGCCCTGACCGGCAACCAGGCGGTGCAGCAGGTCAAGGCCGGGCTGCGCGCCATCTACCTCTCCGGCTGGCAGGTGGCCGCCGACGCCAACCTCTCCGGCCACACCTACCCGGACCAGTCGCTGTACCCGGCGAACTCGGTGCCGCAGGTGGTCCGCCGGATCAACAACGCGCTGCTGCGGGCCGACCAGATCGAGTTCTCCGAGGGCATCCAGACCGTTGAGGACTGGCTGGTGCCGATCGTGGCCGACGCCGAGGCCGGCTTCGGCGGCCCGCTGAACGCCTACGAGCTGATGAAGTCAATGATCGCCGCCGGCGCCTCCGGCGTGCACTGGGAGGACCAGCTGGCCAGCGAGAAGAAGTGCGGCCACCTGGGCGGCAAGGTGCTGATCCCCACCGCGCAGCACATCCGCACGCTGAACGCGGCCCGGCTGGCTGCCGACGTGGCCGGCACGCCGTCGGTCATCATTGCCCGCACCGATGCCGAGGCGGCCACGCTGATCACCTCCGACGTGGACGAGCGCGACGCCGAGTTCATCACCGGCGAGCGCACCCCGGAGGGCTTCTACAAGGTCCGCAACGGGATTGAGCCCTGCATCGCCCGGGCCATGGCCTACGCCCCGTACTCGGACCTGATCTGGATGGAGACCGGCACCCCGGACCTGGAGCTGGCCCGCAAGTTCGCGGAGGCGGTCAAGGCCGAGTTCCCGGACCAGATGCTCTCCTACAACTGCTCGCCGTCCTTCAACTGGAAGAAGCACCTGGACGATGCGACGATCGCCAAGTTCCAGCGCGAGCTCGGGGCGATGGGCTTCACCTTCCAGTTCATCACCCTGGCCGGCTTCCACGCCCTGAACTACTCGATGTTCGACCTGGCCCACGGCTACGCCCGCAACGGGATGAGCGCCTACGTGGACCTGCAGGAGCGCGAATTCGGCGCCGAAGACCGCGGCTACACCGCAACCAAGCACCAGCGCGAAGTGGGCACCGGCTACTTCGACACCATCTCCACTGCCCTCAACCCCAACGGCAGCACCCTGGCACTGGTCGGCTCCACCGAAGAGGGCCAGTTCCACTAACCAGCTACACCACGACGGCGGTGCTCGCCTTCAAGGGCACCTGACCACAAGCGCCACTTCCGGCGCTCAGGTGAGCACCGCCGTCGTACTTGGATTCTTGAGGAGTGAATGAGCGATGAACGATCCGATTACCTTGAACGGGATTACGTTGACGGCCCCGCCGGTGCGCCGGCAGGAGGAAGTGCTGACGCCGCAGGCGCTGGAGTTCGTGGCCCGGCTGCACCAGGCCACCGCGGCCCGGCGGCGGGAGCTGCTGGTCCAGCGGGAGAGCCGGCGCCGGTCGATCGCCCGCGGGCACGACCCGAAGTTCCTGCCCGGCACCCGGCACATCCGCGAGGATTCCTCGTGGAAGGTCGCTCCCCCGGCACCCGGGCTGGAGGACCGCCGGGTGGAGATCACCGGGCCTGTGGAGAAGAAGATGACCATCAACGCGCTGAACTCCGGCGCGAAGGTGTGGCTGGCGGACCTGGAGGACTCCTCCACGCCCAGCTGGTCCAACGTGGTCAACGGGCAGCTGAACCTGACCGACGTGCTGGAGCGGCGGATCGACTTCGTCTCCGAGACCGGCAAGGAATACAAGCTGACCGGGCAGACGCTGACCGACCTGCCCACCATCGTGGTTCGGCCGCGCGGCTGGCACCTGCCGGAGAAACACATGCTGATCGGCGGCGAACCGGTGGCCGGCGGCATCGTGGACTTCGGGCTGTACTTCTTCCACAACGCGCAGCGGCTGATCGCCCAGGGCCGCGGGCCGTACTTCTACCTGCCGAAGATCGAGTCGCACCTGGAAGCCCGGCTGTGGAACGACGTGTTCATCCTGGCACAGGACCTGCTGGGCATCCCGCAGGGCACCATCCGCGCCACCGTGCTGATCGAGACCATCACGGCCGCGTTCGAGATGGAGGAGATCCTGTACGAGCTGCGCGAGCACGCCTCCGGGCTGAACGCCGGCCGCTGGGACTACATCTTCTCGGTGATCAAGAACTTCCGCGCCCGCGGGCCGCGGTTCGTGCTGCCGGACCGGACGAAGGTGACCATGACGGCGCCGTTCATGCGCTCCTACACCGAGCAGCTGGTGCGCGCCTGCCACCGCCGCGGCGCCATGGCCATCGGCGGGATGGCCGCGTTCATCCCCAGCCGCCGCGACCCGGAGGCCAACGCCATCGCCATGGAGAAGGTGCACGCGGACAAGACCCGCGAGGCCTCCGACGGGTTCGACGGCTCCTGGGTGGCGCACCCGGACCTGGTGCCGGTCTGCCGCGAGGTGTTCGACGGCGTGCTGGGTGAACGGCCGAACCAGCTGGACCGCCAGCGCGAGGACGTGGTTCCCGACGACGCCGCCCTGCTGAACGTCGCCGGCACCGAGGGCTCCATCACCGAGACCGGCATCCGCACCAACCTGGAAGTCGGCATCCAGTACATCGAGTCCTGGCTGCGCGGCAACGGCGCGGTGGCCATCCACAACCTGATGGAGGACGCCGCGACGGCGGAGATCTCCCGCTCGCAGATCTGGCAGTGGATCCACGCCCACGCCGTGACCGACGACGGCGAGATCATCACCCGCGAATGGGTCCGCGAACTGCTCGAGGAAGAGTTCGCCGCCCTGCCGCGGTTCGACGGCGACCGGTTCGACGACGCCCGCGAGATCTTCGAAGAGGTTGCCCTGGGCGAAGAGTTCCCGGCCTTCCTGACGATCCCCGCCTACCAGAACTACCTGCTGGAGAAGCCGTCGTCGGTCAGGGAGCCGGCCGCCGCCTGATCCGTCCGGCGGCGGGCCGGGGTCAATAGCCAGCCCCCGATCCGCCGCCGGCACCAAGACTTTCCGCAGGGCCGCAAGGTCCACGCATCTTTCGCCACAAGCAGCCCGATGGTCGGGCGGGCCGGCGGCCCTGCGGAAGCACAGTGAAACGAAACGCCGGGTGCGGCTCTAAGTTCAGAGCTGCACCCGGCGTTTTGCATGTTCCGAGTTGATCACCCGAGCCCATGTAGTGGTGTGCTCACGAGCCGAGCGTGGAGGACCACCCATCCGAGTCCTAGCTGGCGGGGTCGTAGTGAAAAGCCCGCACCTCCTGCGCGCAACGGCAAGCGACTGCGATCTTCGCGGCCCACTCCAGGGCTGCATCATACGAGGGCAGCTCCAGCACCGAGTAGCCCCCTTCGAGCTGCTTCGTCTGCGGGTAGGTGCCCTCGCTCACGGTCCCATCGCCGTCGACCATGACGGGCGGGATGCTCTCATCGATGCCGCCGCCGAACACCCAGACGCCGGCGTCCTTCGCCTTCTGAACGACCGCGTGCGATGCATCCGAAACGGCCGGCAACTCTTCCTCCGGAACGTCCATGGCGGCACTCGGAAACGAGATCAAATACTTTGTCATCGCGTCGACTCCTTCTTCGCAGCACGGGGATCACCTGCATCCTTGCGGACGCCACCGTTCCGCACAAGGATCTGCGCGATCCCGCGGGATGCTGTTGCCCGCAGAATTCGCTCGACCTGATCGAATCGCTGGCCTCCCCGGCCCATACCGGCTGACGCGCGTGGGGCTTCATCGCGCCCAATACGGTCAGTAGCGGCGCATAGGCTCCTTGTATGGGTTGGTTCTCAGACGCTGTCGAGGCGATCTTGCACTGGCTAAAACCAGGGGCTGATATCTTCCTGCCTTACGCACCGCTCTTGCTCCCACTGGTTGGTTTCCTTGCAGCGCTGGCGGCCCTCGCCACCGTACGGCAACGGACACGCGCCGATGCCAGCGACGAATGGTGGAAACGCGTGCAATTCGCACTCGGCAAATCTGAATCTGACTCGCTGAAAACTCAGGCCATCGGCACGAAAATGCTCGATCACCTTACTGAAAATTCCCGAATTGCGCACAAACCATGGACGTGGCGCAGACGCTGGAGGGTAACCAGTCGGGACTTGGAGATGATCAGTTCCGTCCTGAAGTTCGATGCCTTTCCCGGGCACGAAGCGAAAGCTAACCTTAAGAGAGAAGACTTGGAGGCTGATGATGTCAACGAGCGAGCGGCAGACAGTCCAAGGCAAGAGCCAGAAGACCACTTCGCCGACCATGGCGAACGAGGAGTCTCTGGAGCGTCAGGTGCGCCAGATGAAGGCCGCGCTGATCGTGAAGCTGGACAAGAAGACCGGCAAGAAGACCGATGACTACATCGTGCGCGTCGCCGAAGGGAAAGTTAGCTAAGCATTCTGCGCCGGGACGGACGGGGCGGGGCCGGTCCTGGCTGCGCGACCGGTTCTGACAGCGGGGAGCACCAGCCGTACTTGTCAGCGCAAGCGGCTGACAAGATGCGCCCAGCTAGATGTCGTCCTCGTGCGCCGCTCCGCCTTCGCCTTCCCAGGTTTCCAGACGCTGGATCTTGGTGGCGTTGAACTTGCGGCGGACACCGTACCCGCCGTGGTCGTCGTCCTCGATGAAGACGACGCCGAACTGCTCCAAGGCACGGCGCAATTGCCAGTTCTGCTCCGGAGTCAGTGCCTGGTTGCCCTTCTCAAAGTCGCGCACCTGTTTCTTGTCCAGACCGGCTGCCTTGCCGATCACCTTGGACGAGACCTGAGTAAGTGCGCGGGCCGCACGTGCAAGATCTGAAGGAATGATCATCGATGACTTACTCATGGCCTGATCATCCCAGTCTTTGAGAAAAGATGCAGCCGCCGTTTCCGTTTTCCGGAACGCCACCTCCTGTGTTGAGCAAATACCGAACACACAAATAACCCGATGTCCTAAGCCACATCAACCGATGCATGCCGTAGGTTGGAGCCATGATCCCGCTGCAAGCTCCGGATCCGCTCGAGGTTGTGGTCCGCAACGACGCCCATGATGTCTGGGATGTCCTCGCGTCCCTCGGTCCGCTGGCTATCCTCTTGGCTGCCCTCATCGCCGCTTACATAGGCTGGCGCAGCATGCGGGCTCAGGCCGAGGCCGATCGTCGTGCTCAGTGGTGGGCGAGAGCGGAGTGGGCGTTGGATGCGTCCATGTCGCCCAGCATGGACCGCAAGGTCGTCGGGCTCGGCGTGTTGGCGCTCCTCGCCGAAAGCAATCTCGCCGGCGAAGAAGAGGCGAGGATCCTCCAGGTCGCTTCAACCGACGTTTTGGTTCAAAAGGTCACGGCTCTTGAGGACGTGGAGATCGAGCCGCCGTCCCCTATAGCTACTGAGAATTCCCAGCAGGAGCACATCAGAGTTCAAGCGGCCAAGCTGCGTGTAGTGACAGACAAGAAGCAAGGGCACCAGACCCCCGAGTGGATCGTAAAGCTGGCTCAAACTTCGACCTAGTCCGCGGTCATGGCACAATGACGGCAGACTAAGCCCGGAGGAAATGCATGACAACCCACGATCAAACGACTTCAGAAACGCAGCAAAAGCCGAAAAGCTACCTGGAGTGGAAATTCTCCAGCGGCGGCAAGGTCTTTCCCGATGTGCTCGGCATTGCCTTCATCTTTCTGTTCATCACCCTTTTCAATATGGCCGGCAACGGTTTTTGGATGAACCTTGGCGGTGCCATCCTCATCGGCTTGGCCCTCGATGCCGTCGAGTACCAGCACGAGGTACACCGGAGGCCCGCCGGCCGGAAAACCGTTGTGTTGTGGCAGGTGCTGGCTGCGCTTGCCGTGACCATTTTGTACATCAGCCTGATCCAGCTGGCCCGCTAGCGCTCCCCTGCCGGCCGGGGACCCGCTGAACGGCGGCGCTCAGGCGAGCGCCGCCGTCGTTGTTTGCTAACTCCGAAACAAGCAAGCTTCGCGTTGCGGCATTGATGCGCAGCCAATTACGTATTACGATATCGTTATGAGTACAGGCGAGGCGATCAACGGTGTGCCGGTCTCCGAGGAGCAAATCGCGGAATGGGCAGCCGAGGCCGAGGCTGGGTACAACGTCGACGCATTGAAGAAGCGCGGCCGCGGACGGCCGGGGCGGGGCGCGAAGCCCTCGCAGGTCGTCGCCCTCCGCCTCACGTCGGAAGAACTCGCCGCTATCGATGACCGGGCGGCGCGTGAAGGGAAGACGCGTTCCGACGTCATCCGTGAAGCTCTGGCCGCGTACGCTGCGTGAAGGTTCACGATTCAGCACTCAAGCACGGCATCCTCCCTGTGGATGCGATTCAAGCTGCGACGTGGGCGCTCTGGATCGAGGAGCTCGACGAAGAGAGCCCCGCGCGCCAGCTTCGGCTCGGATTCGACACGCAGGGTCGCCTGCTGGAGACGGTCGTGCTCGTGTTCGACAGTGGCAACGAACTCGTCATCCATGCCATGAAGGCGCGGCCCGGAATGCTCGATCTTCTCCCGTAGGTGCCCTCCCACGATCGACCACCCTCTGCCCGTCACCATAAAGCCGGTGGCCGGCCTCGACACCCCTGGCACTGTGGCGAGCGCCGCCGTCGTTGTTTATTAGCTCCGGAAGAGGCCGCTGTAGGCGTTGAGGGCCGGCTGGCCGCCGAGGTGGGCGTAGAGCACGGTGCTCTCGGCCGGGATCTGCTTGCTGCCGACCAGGTCGATCAGGGCGGCCATGGATTTTCCTTCGTAGACCGGGTCGGTGATCATGGCTTCGAGCGAGGCGCTCAGCCGCATGGCTTCCAGCGTGGACTCGACCGGGATGCCGTAGAGGTCGCCGGCCCAGCCTTTCAGCACGGTGATTTCGTCGTCGTGCAGTTCCCGCTCGAGCCCGATGAGCTGCGCCGTGTTGCGGGCGATGCGGCCGACCTGGTCGCGGGTCTTGGACAGGGTGGCGGAGGCGTCGATGCCGAGCACGCGGCGCGGCCGGCCGCCGGCGTCCTGCAGGGCGGCGAACCCGGCGATCATGCCGGCGTGGGTGGAGCCGGTGACGGTGCAGACCACGATGGTGTCGAAGAAGGCGCCGAGTTCCTTCTCCTGCTGCTGCACCTCGTAGGCCCAGTTGGCGAAGCCCAGCCCGCCGAGCCTGTGCTCAGAGGCGCCGGCCGGGATGGCGTAGGGCTTGCCGCCGGCCGCCTCGACCTCGGCGATGGCGTTCTGCCAGGAGTCACGGATGCCGATGTCGAAGCCGGCCGGGTCGAGCCGCACGTCAGCCCCCATGAGCCGGGAGAGCAGGATGTTGCCGACGCGGTCGGTGAGCGGGTCCGGCCAGTCCACCCAGTTCTCCTGCACCAGCAGGGCCTTGAGTCCGAGGGTCGCGGCCACTGCCGCCACCTGCCGGGTGTGGTTGGACTGGAAGCCGCCGATGGACACGATGGTGTCCGCGCCCTCGGCGAGGATGTCCGGGACGATGTACTCAAGCTTGCGGGTCTTATTGCCGCCGTAGGCCAGGCCGGAATTCACGTCCTCCCGCTTGGCCCAGATCTGCGCGCCGCCCAAATGTTTGCTGAGTCGGGGCAGGCGGTGGACCGGGCTGGGGCCGAAGGTGAGCGGGTAACGGTCGAAATCCGTGATGGCCATGTAGTCCCCGTTCTGCCACCTGCCGGCTGCCGTTTACCGTGCTGCGTCGGCGTTTTCGGGACCGGTGATGTTGACCATCCAGCTCACGCCGAACTTGTCCGTGAGCTGTCCGTAGTAGTCACCCCACGGCGCCTTATCCAGCGGCATCTCGACGGTCGCGCCGTCGCTCAGGCCCTCCCAATAGGTCCGCAATTTGGCCTCGTCGGCCGGGTCCTCTCCGCTGGAGCTGAGACATATGGAGCCGTTTCCGGACGAGGGCATCTCGGGCGGCGCGTCCGCGGCCATCAGCAGGAAGCCGCGGTCCACGAACACCGACGAGTGCATGATGTTTGCGCCGGTCTCGGGGTTCTCGTCGCCCATTCCCTCGGCGTAGGTCATCTTTTGCAGCTCACCGCCGAACACGGAGTGATAGAACTCAATCGCCTCCGCCGCGTTGCCGCTGAACTGCAGGTAGGGGTTAAGGTCCAGTGCCATGGGTCTGCCTTCCTTAGTGGATGCGGCGCGTTCCGTGCCGCGTTCATTCTTGCGCCTTGAACCGCGCGCGGGAAGGGGGGGCGGGCCACGGCTGCACCTGACCTTAAAGTGGAACGTCCAACCTCGGACCGTTCATCGTGCTCCGCACTTTTGCCGCGAGGTTATGGTCAGTACGTCCGCTCGACGCCGAACTCCAGCGGGGGCAGCGCGGCTCGACGACGGACCAGGTCCTGGGCGTGGGCAGCCAGCCGCCGGTCCTCATCGGAACGCAGCACCAGCTGCGGAACCTTGGCGGCGTGGCCGGCGTCGTCCCGGGTGACGAAGACGGTCATGCACTGAGTGGTGTCCCGCCAGTCGCCGCCGCGCGGGTCGCGTGCCCGAACGTGGACAGCGATGTGCATGGAGTGCGGTCCGGTGTAAATCATCCGCGCGGAGAGTTCCACCAGGTCCCCGATGTGGACCGGGTTCAGGAAGTGAATGCCGCCGGAGTAGACCGCCACGGCGTCGGCACCGCACCAGCCCATGGCACAAGCCCTGGCCACCTCGTCGATCCAGCGCATCACGATCCCGCCGTGGGCATGGCCGCCCCAGTTCACGTCCGTGGGGGCGGCGAGGAAACGGAAGCTTTCGGAGGGCGTCGTCCCCGCATCTGTGTAAGCCTGGGCGCTCATCACCTCGCGAATCTCGCGCCCGGCCTCCAGCCGGCCGGCGACCCCGCGGGCCAGCCGCTCCGACGCGTCGTCGGTCGGCGCCCACGCCGGTACTGGCCGGGGCCGCCGCTGCTCGTCCATGGCGACGAACACAAGGATGCAGTCCATGGCGGGCCGGAACTGCCGCGAGCGCACATCCGCGGCGTCGACGGTAACAACCACCTGCATGCTGGAACGGCCGGTGTGCGCGATGCGGGCGCTGACCTCGATCAGGTCGCCGTTGTGGATCGGCCGGGTGAAGTGCACATTGCCGACGTACGCGGTGACGCAGTAGCCGCCCGAGTACCCCACGGCGCATGCGTACCCGGCCTTGTCGATCCATTCCAGGACCCTCCCGGCCTGCACCGTGGTCCCGTCGGCCGCGACGTCGGTGGGCGCGGCGAGGAAGCGCAGCGTGATCGAATCTTCCATGGCGCCCATCGTAGCTCGCGTTCAGGTGGCCGCCATTGCCGGCTCGGACATGGCGGGCGCTGAGGACAGGGGCTGGCTGCAGAGAGGACGCGAAACGGAAAACGTCCGCTCCCCGGAGACCCGGGAAGCGGACGTTATTCGAGGCTGGGAGCGGGCTCCGCTAGCGCTGGCCGGCCAGGGCGTCCTCGCGCCCGGCGAGGGCCGCCTTCTCCTCGGCGACCTTGGCGTCGTGGGCGGCGCGGATGGCGGTGTGCTCCGGGTTGCGGCGCAGCCACAGGTAGCCGATGCCGAGCGCGACGAACCAGACCGGGGTGAACAGCAGGGCCGCCAACGTGTCCGGCTGGGTGGTCAGCGCCCACAGGATGAAGGCGAAGAAGGCCATGACCACGTAGGGCATGAACGAGCCGCCCGGCATCTTGAACTTGCTGGCCTCGTGCAGCTGCGGCCGGCGGCGGCGGTACACGATGTAGCTCACCAGGATGATGGTCCAGACGAACATGAAGCAGAGCGCCGAGACGGTGGTGACCATGGTGAACGCCTCGGAAACGCTGCCCTCCGCGTAGAGCAGGACCACGCCGGCGAGCAGGAACATGCAGGAGAACAGCAGCGCGCTGCGCGGCACACCGCGGCTGGAGAGCTTGCCGAAGCGCTTCGGAGCATCCCCCTCCAGCGAGAGGCCGTAGATCATGCGCGACGTCGAGTAGATCCCCGAGTTTGCCGACGACGTCGCCGAAGTGAGCACCACGAAGTTCACGACGCCGGCCGCACCGACGAGGCCGGCGAGGGCGAACATGCCCACGAACGGGGATTCGTCGGCGTTGAAATTCGTCCACGGCTGGACTGCCATCAGGATGATGAGGGCGCCTACGTAGAAAATCAGGATGCGGATCGGGATGGAGTTCACCGCCCGCGGCAGGTTCTTTTCCGGGTCCTTAGTCTCGGCGGCGGTGGTGCCGACCAGTTCGATTCCGACGAACGCGAACACGGCGATCTGGAAGCCGGCCACGAAGCCCATGAAGCCGGTGGGGAACATTCCGCCGTGCTCCCACAGGTTCCCGAAGGAGGCGCGGGCGCCGTCGTGCTCGAAGCCGGTGATGATCATGACCAGCCCGACGACGATCAGGGCCATGATGGCGACGATCTTGATCAGCGCGAACCAGAATTCGGTTTCACCGAAGGCCCGCACGGTGGGCAGGTTCAGCGCGAGCAGCAGCAGGATGCAGGCGAGCGCCGGGATCCACAGCGGCAGGTCCGGCCACCAGAACGCCACGTAGTGGGCGATCGCGACGACGTCGGCGATGCCGGTGACCACCCAGCAGAACCAATACGTCCAGCCGGTGAAGAACGCCGCCCACGGCCCCAGGATGTCGCCGGCGAAGTCGCCGAAGTTCTTGTACTCGGTGTTGCTCAGCAACAGCTCGCCCATCGCCCGCATGACGAAGAAGAGCATGAAGCCGATGATCATGTACACGAAGATGACCGAGGGGCCGGCGACGGAAATCGTCTTGCCCGAGCCCATGAAGAGCCCGGTACCGATCGCGCCGCCGATGGCGATCAACTGGATGTGACGGTTGGACAAGGACCGCTGGAGGTGCGGTTCGTTGGTGGTGCTCGCGGTGCTCATGTGTTCCTTAGGGTGGGACTGCGCATCTGCGGAAGTTTCCGTTTGGACGGCCGGGCAATGGCTCCATCGCCATCCGGTCAGGCCGATTGCAGGCTCCCCTCGCCCGTACGGGCTGGCTGGTGAGCTACGCCACGAAAACCTATCCGGCGCGCCTCCCGCGGGTCAAATCGAGCACCACGTATTGCGGGTCCACTCCGGTGTAGGCATTTTCCAGTCCGGCCGATTCACCAGGCCGAGGCAAGAATCAGCGGCTGCTGGCCCGACAGCGAGCAGGTCAGGGTCAGGGCTGTGCCCGGCCGCTCGCCGGAACCCGGGGTGCGGTAGACGGTCAGCGTGAGCGGGCTGGCGTCGATGGTGGTGACGCCGCCCTCGGTGGTGGGCACCGCCGTCGTCGTGGTGGGAACGATGCCGCCGGGACCGCCGCTGCCGCGCACCGGGAGGGCGCCGGTCGCCGGCTCGAGCTTCCCGGCCACGTCGCGGAACACCTCCGCGCCGGCACCGCCCTGGATGATGACCGTGGCCAGCGCGGCGGCATAGACCGGGTCGGCGCAGGCGTCGTAGATCCAGCGGTCACCGAGCACCGAGTGGTCCATGGTCCCGGCAAGGAACCGTTCGGCGCCGGGCAAGGGCGCGCCGCGGTAGGTCAACGGGACATGCAGCACCGGACCGCCGCCGGCCCGGACCAGGTGGGTTTCCATGCCGACTTCCCCGTCCGGATCGTCGAAGCGGAAGGCACCAAGGTGCTCCAGCTCGGCGGCGTCTGCCCCGAGTTCCCGGAACCACGGCTGCCCCGGCAACCACGCGGCCAAAAGCTCAAGCTTGGTGGGTTTCAGCACTGCGTCGTAGATGATGGCCATGTTCGTAGCCTACGACGCCGGGGCGTCGCCCGGATGGTGCCACCGTCGGCGCGCAGGACGAAGGCCGGGTGCGGCTCCCGTAGCAGGAGCCACACCCGGCCTCTAACCTTCCGGAACTAGGAGGCGGTGACCTGCCAGAGGTGGTCGTCGGGGTCGGCGAAGACGGCCGAGTAACCCCACGGCTGCCGGCCAGGTTCCATGACGACTTTCGCCCCGGCCTGGCGAGCCGCGTCGATTGTCGCGTCCACCTCCTTTGGCGAGGCGACCGGCAGGCCCAGCAGGCATTCCGTCTGGTCGCCGGTGGCCATCGGCCGGTTGGCGGTGACCCAGCCGAAGCCTCCGTGCGGAACAAACATCAGCCGCAGGCCGGCGTTCACCTCGAACTGCAGGGGCTCGGGGATGCCGTCGTCGGCGGGTTCACCGACGGCAGCCAGGCCGAGTGCCCGGTAGAAATCGAACGATGTGCGGCGGTCCGCCGTCGGCAAAGCCAGGACGGCGGGCTGGCCGGATGGCACGAGTGACACGGGTGCTCCTTCCGCTCGCGAAATGTACGGGTTCAGGCGGACGCGGGCTCGGCGAGGATGGCGTCGATCTGGCCTATGGCCCCCTGCACGCCCTCGACCATCCCCATCTCGAGCATCTTTTCCAGCTGCTCCGCGGACTCAAACCTGGACTCGGTGGTCATCCGGGTGCGGCCGTCGATGGATTCCAGCGTCACGGTGGCGTAGGTGGTGCCCATGTCCGCCACCGGCTCGCCGTCGTCGTCGGCAAACCCGTCCTCGAAGGCCAGCCGGTGCGGGGCCTCGATCGCGGTGATTTTCCACCAGCCGCCGGATGTCTCGCCGTCCGGACCGGTCATGTAGTAGTTGGCTCTGCCGCCGGGAGAGAACTCGTGCTTGTCGAAAGTGGCGGGCCACTCGGGCGGTCCCCACCAGCGTTCCAACTGGCGCGGATCTGCCCAGAGCTGCCAGACCCGCTCGACGGGTGCGTCGAACTCGGCCACGATGGTGAATGTCAGGCCCTCGAGGTCCTGTTTGGTGTCGGTAATCGGCATGTCGGTGTCCTTCCTATCCCTTGGCGAGAATGTCCTGGATCCGGTCAACGCGTTGGCGCCAGAGCATCTCGTATTCGTCGAGCAGGCGACGCGCTCTCCGCACTCCTTCAGGATGAGGCCGCACCATCTGCTCCCTTCCGCGCTTCTCCTTAACCACCAGGGAAGCCCGTTCCAAGACCGCGACGTGTTTCTGTACCGCGGCGAAACTCATCCTGTACCCCGCCGCCAGACCCGACACCGAGAACTCGCCGGTGAGTACCCGGGCGACGATGTCGCGGCGGGTAGCGTCGGCGAGCGCCTGGAAGAGGCGGTCCAACTCGAGGTCACTGACTTGATCTACAACCATTTGGTTGCAGGTTAGTCCTGCTTTGGACATAGGGTCAAGGGTTTGGCGTAGATTCTCTTGCGGACGTCGGAGCACGGCTCGCCGAGTCCGGCTCAACGCCCGACTCGGCGAGCCCACCGCGGACCGGAGCAGCCTCTCCCCTATGCAGCTTCAGGTCCCCGGCTGCCCTGCCGTTTCAGGCGCGGGTGCTTCGGCTGTCGTCGCGGATCTGTCCGACGAGCTCTTCCAGCATGTCCTCGAGCGTCACAATGCCGTACGGGCGGCCGGAGCCGTCGATGGCAAGCGCCAGGTGTGCCCCTTCGCGCTGCATGCGGTGCAACGAGGAACGCAGCGCAGCGTTCAGGTTCACCTGCGGCAGGGCGCGGACCAGGCTGGCCGGCAACGGCCGGTTCCTGGCCGTGGCGTCGAGCTTGAGCAGGTCCTTGACGTGGACGTATCCGTCCAGTTCCCCTGTGGCGGACTGAACCGGGAAGCGGGAAAAGCCGTTGGCGGCAACCTGTTCGATCTGCTCCGGGGTGCATCCGGACAGAAGGGTGGTGACCTTGCTGAGCGGGATCACGATGCTCTCGACCGACCGTTCTTCGAACGTCAGGGCGCCGAGCAGGAGCCGTTCATCCTGCTTGTCCAGCAGCCCGCCCTCGCGTGATTCCTCCACCAGGCCTGCCACCTCGTCGCGGGTGAAGGTGCTGGCGACCTCGTTCTTGGGTTCCACCTTGAACAGGCGCAGAATCCCGTTGCCGATGGCATTCATACACCACAGCAGCGGTTGCAGGATGCGTACGACGACGACGAGCACCGGGCCCAGGACGAAGGCCATCCGCTCAGGTCCGGCCAAGGCAATGTTCTTCGGCACCATCTCGGCGAGGACCACGTGCAGGAACGTCACGACGCTCAAGGCAATGGCGTAGGCGATCGGGTCGATCAAGGCGGCCGGGACTCCCCAGGCGCTGAAGGGCCCTTCGAGGGCGTAAACCACCATGGGTTTCGTGACGTAGCCCAGCGCCAGAGAGCAGACGGTGATGCCCAACTGCGCGCCGGCCATCATGAGCGAGACGTTCTCGATGGCCCACAGGGTCATCTTGGCGGCCCGTCCGCCTTGTTCTGCCCGGGGCTCGATAATGCTTCGGCGCGCGGCGATGAGGGAGAACTCGGCGCCGACGAAGAAGAAGTTCGCGGCGAGCAGGACGATGGTCAGGATGATTCCGGTGGCATCCATTTAGCGGCCCTCTTCTTCGGTTCCAAGGGGCGTGGCGGTGGCCAGGAGCTTCGAAATCCTTGCACCGTCCATCTCCTCGACGCGCAGCTCGATTTTGGCTGCCGGGTGGCCATGGGACTGCTCCGTCGCCAACTCGACGGTGTCTCCGGCCTCGGCGATACGGCCCAGATGGAGGGTAAACAGGCCGGCGATGGTGTCGTACTCGGTGCCGTCCGGAATGGCGTGACCCAAGATCTCTGTCGCCTCATCGGGGCGCAGCGCGCCGTCGAGACGCCACACACCGAAGGGCAGCCGTTCACTACTGCCGTCGTCGGGGTCGTGTTCGTCCAAGACTTCACCCACGAGCTCCTCGACGAGGTCCTCCAAGGTGATCAGACCAGCGACGTCACCGGTCTCATCGATCAAAATCGCCATCTGGAGGCCGCCGGCCCGCAGCGTGTCCATCAGGTCGTCGAGTTCAACGGTGTCCGGGATCAGCGTAGGGGCATCCATGATCTCGGTGACGGTACGGCGGCCGCGGTCGGGAAAGGGCACGGCCAGGCCGCGCCGGATATGCACGATACCCAGCACCTCATGGGAACCGGGCTCCATGACGGGGAAGCGTGAGTGGCCGCTGGCAGCGGCGATGTCGAGCATCTCCTGAACGCTCTGATCGGGGGCGACAGAAACTATCCGCGTTCGGGTAGTCATGGCGTCGTGGCCACGGCGGGCCCCGAACGCGAACGACCGGCGGACCAGTTCGGCGGTCTCCACCGGCAGTACGCCCTGCCGGGCCGAATGGCGCACCAGAACGGTCAGCTCCTCGGCGGAACGGGCGGACGCGAGTTCTTCCTGCGGCTCAATGCCCATCGCCCGGACCAGTTTGTTGGCCGTGCCATTGAAGAACACGAGCAGTGGCTTGGTCGCGGCACTGAATCCGCGCTGGAAGCCTGAAACGGCGCGTGCGGTGGCCAGTGGTTTGGCGATCGCCAGGTTCTTCGGAACCAACTCGCCGAAGACCATGGTCAAGACCGTTGCCAGAACCAAGGCGATAGTGATGGAAACGGAGCGGGCTGCCGGCTCCGCCAGCCCTGCATCCATGAGCGGGCCCAATACGAGGACGGCAATCGCCGGTTCGGCGAGGAAGCCGATGCCGAGGTTGGTCAGCGTGATGCCCAATTGGGCGCCGGACAGCTGGGTGGACAGCGTGTTCATCGCCTTCAAGACACCGACGGATTTCTTGTCGCCGGCGGCTGCGGCGTCCCTGACCGCGTTGCGGTTGACCGTGATCAGGGAGAACTCGGCCGCAACGAACAAGCCACAGCCAGCTATCAGGAGGAGGCCACCGAGGATCGACATTAGTTCCACTTACAAACACCCCCTGCTGCGTTTCTCGGAGTATTTTCGAGGGTCAGCAGGGGGCATGGACTATGCCCCGGACTGTCACCGGGAGTGGACATCAGATCCTCTCAAGATCAAAGACAGAAAAAGTCCGCGACCTGACGTCGTGGACAGCATAATTCTGCCATTGCCGACCCGTCCACTGCAAAAGGACCGTACCCTTCCGACCGTCGAAGCGGGGTGCGGGTGGAACCGGCGGTGGCCCGCGCAGGTTGCGGGCGGGGCGTAGAATTGATTGGCCGCATTTTCTGACCGGCCGTCTCCCTCCAGCAAGGTAGTTTCTCCGATGCCGCAATTCGCGTCCGCGCTCGCGCGTGGCCTGACTGTCCGCCACATCCGCTTCATGGCCCTCGGCTCCGCGATCGGTACCGGCCTGTTCTACGGCTCGGCCGCAGCGATCCAGGCCGCCGGCCCGGCCGTGCTGCTGGCCTACGCCATCGGCGGCGCCGCGGTGTTCCTGGTCATGCGGGCGCTGGGCGAGATGGCCGTGCGGCACCCGGTCTCCGGGTCGTTCGGCCAGTACGCCAGCCGCTACCTGGGGCCGTTCGCCGGCTTCATCACCGGCTGGACGTTCGCGTTCGAGATGGCCATTGTGGCGATCGCGGACGTGACGGCGTTCGGCATCTACATGGGCTTCTGGTTCCCCGAGGTGCCGCGCTGGATCTGGATCCTCGCCGTCGTGTTCTTCATCGCCGCCCTCAACCTGGTCAGGGTCAGGGTGTTCGGCGAGACCGAGTTCTGGCTGTCGCTGGTCAAGGTCGCGGCGATCATCGCGATGATTGCCGGCGGCGCCGCGATCATCATCTTCGGCTTCGGGCTGCCGGACGGCGCCAACCCGGGACTGGAGACCATGCTGGGCTCCGGCGGCTTCTTCGCCAACGGGTTCTGGGGGCTGCTGGCCTCCTTCTCCATTGTGATGTTCGCCTTCGGCGGAATCGAGACCATCGGCATCACCGCCGGCGAGGCCAAGAACCCGAAGAAGGCGATCCCCGGCGCGATCAACACGGTGCCGGTGCGGATCCTGCTCTTCTACGTCTGCACGCTGGCTGTGCTGATGATGATCTCCCCGTGGGACCGGATCGACGGTTCCACCAGCCCCTTCGTGCAGATCTTCGACATGCTGGGCATCCCGGCGGCCGCGCACATCCTCAACGCCGTGGTGATCACCGCCGCCATTTCCGCCATCAACTCCGACACGTTCGGCGCCGGGCGGATGATGTACGGGCTGGCCGAGCAGGGCCACGCGCCGAAGGCCTTCGCGAAGATTTCCCGCCACGGGGTGCCGTGGATGACGGTGGCGACGATGGCCGCGGTGCTGCTGGCCGGCGTCGTGCTCAATGCGCTCCTGCCGGAGTCCCTGTTCCTGATCGTTGCGTCGATCGCGACGTTCGCCACCGTGTGGGTCTGGCTGATGATCCTGCTCTCCCACATCGCGATGAAGCGGGAGATTGCGCGGAAGGCGCTGCCGGCGTCGGAATTCCCGGTGCCGTTCTGGCCCGTCGCGTCCTACCTGGCGCTGGGCTTCATGGTGTTCATCGTGGTGCTGCTGGGCATCATGCCGGACACCCGGGTGGCGCTGCTGGTGGGCTGTGCGTGGATCGCCCTGCTGTTCGTGGCCTACCGGTTCGGCATCAAGGGTGCCGGGCGGCGCCGCGCGGAACTGGTGGACGAGACCGGAGCGGACGTGGGCGCGGAACCGTCGCGGACGCCGGCGGAGCAGTAACTCAGGCCCCGATGACCAGGGAGCGAGGGGCGGCCTGCTCGGGGAACAGGTAGGCGCTGATGGCGTGCGCGATCTTGCGGCCGCCCTGGACGGAGGGCTCAATCGGATTTGCGTAATCGTCGTCTTCGGGACAGATGAGCCTCAGGTCCACCAGCGCCAGCCCCCGGGAGAAGACGGCCCGGGTGATGTGGTCGTTGAACAGGGCGGCGGCCGCCCTGATGATCCGCTGGTCGGGGCCTGAGGGCGGGGTGTCGTAGATGGTGCAGGCTGCCGTCGGCAGCCCCGTTGCCGCCACCGCATCGAGCATCGCGGCATAGCCGGCGCCGAACTTATCCTGGGCATCGGCGAACATGGCCAAGGCCTCGGCCGCCCACACGGCCGGTTCGTTGAGCAGGTAGGCGAATCCCAGGGCGTCGTTCCCGCCGACGCTGATTACCAGGTGCGTGGCGTCCCGCGGGAGGGAGCGGAGCTGCCCGGCGACCCCGCTGATGACGGCGCCGTCGAGAGCCAGGAGCGTGGCCTGCCACCCGCGCGGCAGCAGCCCCCGAAGCTGCGTCACGACGTCGGGACCCCCGGCAACATAGGCCGCGTTGTCGAACACCGAATCGCCGAGCAGCACAACGTGGCCGGTGCCGCCTGGTGCGTCAGATGCCATGTCGCCCTCCTGATCCAGGGTCGATGAGGGTTTTCGAGTCGGCGGGCAGGTATTTGGGCCGGCGAGCAGGCACTCGCCGGTGAGCACACTTTATCCCCCGTCCGGCCTCAGCCGAAGGGGCGTCCCCTCCTTTCGTTTTCGGGATCAGCCGCGAGCCGGATCGCGCGGAATAGGCGGCCCGCACTCTTTGTTGACGTGTCCATGAAGATTGAGATCTGGTCCGACATTGCCTGCCCCTGGTGCTTCATCGGCAAGCGCCGCTTCGAGACGGCCCTGGAGGGCTTCGAACACAAGGACCAGGTCGACGTCGAATGGCGCAGCTACCAGCTGGACCCCACGCTGCCGGAGCACTATGACGGCACCGAGACCGAGTACTTGTCCCGGATCAAGGGCATGCCCCAGGACCAGGTCAAGCAGATGTTCGGCCACGTCACGGCGCAGGCCGCCGGCGAGGGCCTGAACTACGACTTCGACTCCGTGGTGGTGGCCAACAGCTTCACCGCCCACCGCTTCCTGCACCTGGCCAAGGAGCACGGGGTGATGGACCGGGCCAAGGAAGCCCTGCTGTCCGGCCATTTCGAGCAGGGCAAAGACATTGGCGACGCCGAGTACCTGGTGGGCATCGGCGTCGAACTGGGCCTTCCCGAAGCGGAGATGCGCGAAACGCTGGCGGGCGACCGCTTTGCCGCGGAGGTCCGCGCCGACATCGCCGAGGCCCGCGCGCTCGGCGTGAACGGGGTGCCGTTCTTCGTGCTGGACCGCAAGTACGGGATCTCCGGGGCGCAGCCGGCCGAAGCGTTCGCGCAGGCGATCCGGCAGGCGTGGAACGAGCGCAGCCCGTTGACCGTGCTGCCGCAGTCGAAGACCGACGACGGCGCCGTGTGCGGCCCGGACGGCTGCAACTGACCTGACCGACCGGAACCGGCGGGCTGCTTCCCGGAGCGGCCCGCCGGTTTTCTGTTGTACTACGACGGAGGGTTGCCGGGCGGGCCGTCGAGCACAGTAGGAACATACTCGAGCAGCTGGAGCCGGCCGTCGAAGATCCTGCTGTCCACCATCTCGAGCGAGACGTCCGGGTAGCCGTCGTAGATCCGCTCCCGGCCGGTGCGGCCCGTGATGACCGGGAAGACGACCAGCCGGAACCTGTCCACGAGGCCAGCGGTCAGCAGGGATCGGCACAGGCTGAGGCTGCCGAGGGTGCTGAGCGGTCCGGTTACGGTCCGTTTCATCTCCGCCACGGCCTCGACGGCGTCCCCGGTGACCAGTTCCGAGTTCGGCCAGGTCAGCGGTGCCGGCAGGGTGGAGGAGAAGACGACCTTGGGCACGGCGGCCAGGCCGATCAGGCTGGCGCCCTCCTCCTCGGAGAATTCCGATCCCCCGGCCGCGGCCTCCTCGGACATGCCGGACATCAGCCGGTAGGTGTTCGCGCCCATGAGGAAGGTATAGTCCTTCTCCCCCTCCTGCTCGAGCCAGGCCAGGTACTCCGGGCCCTCCAGCCCCCACCAGCCGGGCCAGCCCTCGGCCGAGGCGTACCCGTCCAGGGAGATGATCAGGTCGACCATCAGTTCCGCCGTTTGCGTCTGCGCAGTGGCCTCGCCCATCGCCTGCTCCCCGACCGCCACCGAGGTCCGTTGACCGACCGGGCCCGGGTCTGTTGACTGATCCGTTGTCTGACCGGGCCTCCCTACGCCGCTGGTCCCCTGGCGGCGCTGGCGGACATGCTACTCCCGAAGCGATGGGTTGTTGAAGGGTTCGCGGGGGCCAATGCCCAGAGTTCCCCGTGTCGAAGCTCATATCGCTGCCCACCGGCGTGAAACAGGGACCCGCAGTAGAGTGAAAAGGCTTGGCACCTCGTCGCCGAGGATTCTGCCACGGACCCTTTTGCATCGCCTGGCGGCACACGACGTCCCGCGATGGTCCGCTTCCCTTAACTGTGGCGACCGCCGTCCCCTGGACGACCGCGGCGAAGCACCCTTGGCTGCGCACCTGCGGTTCCTCCGCGTGTGCAGGTGCATGTACTGGCAATGGCTGGCTGAGGCTTCGGCCCGATTTAGAGAGGACTGATAGCGGGATGGATCAGCAACCGACGAGGCTGTGGACCAAGAACTTTATTCTGGCCATCGTCGTCAACCTGTTCATCTCCCTGGTCTTCTACATGCTGATGACCACCATGGCGCTCTACGCCGTGGACCGGTTCCAGGCCTCCGACACCGCCGCCGGTTTCACGTCCAGCGCGTTCGTGCTCGGTTCGGTCATCGCGCGGATCTTCGCGGGCCGGTTGCTGGACGTGGTGGGCCGCCGGAAGATGATCCTGGTGACCATGGCGGTGTTCGTGGCCGCCTCGCTGCTGTACATTCCCACCGGTTCACTGGCCTGGCTGCTGGTGCTCCGCATCGTGCACGGCATGGCCTTCGGTGCGGGCACCACCGCGGTGGCGGCCTCGGCCCAGACCCTCATCCCCCACACCCGGCGCGGCGAGGGAACCGGGTACTTTGGCCTGTCCACCACGCTCTCGACGGCGGTGGGCCCGTTCGTGGGCGTGCTGCTGGCGGGGCTGGGCAACTACGACGTCATGTTCTACTTCTGCGCCGCCTCCTCCGTGGTTGCCCTGGTGGTGGCCCTGTTCCTGCGGGTGCCGGAGCTGCCCGCGGCGAGGCGGTCCGGCCGGTTCCGGATGAGCCTGAGCGATATTTTCGAGACGGCCGCCCTGCCCATCTCCTGCATCATCCTGCTGGCCGGGGCCTCCTACTCCGGCATCCTGATCTTCCTGACCTCCTACGCGGAGTCGCGGGGCTCCACCGCCGCGGCCAGCGTCTTCTTCCTGGTCTACGCCGGGGCGGTGCTGGTCTCCCGCCTGTTCGCCGGCCGGATCCAGGACCGCCGCGGCGACAACAGCGTCATGTACCCCACCCTGATTTCCTTCGTGCTGGGGTTGGCGCTGCTGATCCCGGACCCCACCCCCCTGACCATCATCGGCTCGGCGGTCTTCAGCGGCATCGGCTTCGGCACCGTCATGTCCGGCGCGCAGGCGATTGCGGTGAAGGTGTCGCCGTCCATCCGCATCGGCACGGCCACCTCCACCTTCTTCCTGATGCTCGACGTCGGCTCCGGGCTCGGACCCATCATCCTGGGCACGCTGGTTCCGGTTCTCGACTACCCGGGCATGTACGCCCTGCTGGCCGTGGTGATGGTGCTGACCACCGTGCTCTACTACTTCGCGCACGGCCGCCGGAAGGGTGCCGCCGGCGCCGTCGGCGCCTAAACGACCCCTCGCGGCGGTGCGGCGGGCGCCAACGCGAGGCACCGCCGTCGTACTGGAAGCGCTATTCCTCCGCCGGTTCGCTGGGGGTGGGCGACAGCCGCGGGCAGCTCAGCGTCCCCGGTGTCTGGTCCACCCGGTTGGCCGGCACGAGTTCCTTGTAGCCGGCGCCGACCACCACGTCGACGCTGTCGTCGGTGCGGTCGTCGGCCACGTATTCCGAGTCAGGGATGTTCCGCTGCAGATTGAAGGCGTTGGCTTCGCCGGCCTTGCCCGACACGACCACGGCGCTCATCCCGTAGATGCTCAAGGTCTTGTTGCCGACGGAGCCGATGTCGTAGCCGCGGTCGGACAACGCGGCGGCCACCTTGCTGCCCAGGCCCTCCAGCTGCGTGCCGTTGTAGACGTTAAGCCGGAACGAACCGTTGTCCGGGTAGTCGTAGGTGCCGGTCGGGCAGGTGACCGGTTCCGGGGGCGGCGGCGGACCCCAGCCGGGGACCTTCAGATCGCCGCGGGCGACGGCGAGGGCCGCGAGCACCGCGGCGATGACCAGGCCGACCAGCAGCACCAACACCACTCCGTGCAGGATCCGCCGGTGGTAAATGTGCGGCTTCTCCACATTGCCGTCGTCGACGAAGACGCGGTCAAGATCCTCTTCGGTGATGACGCGCTGGCCCTGCCAGCTCAGTATCTGCTTGGGCTTGCGTCGGGGTGGCGGCGGAACGCTGGTTTCAGTCATCGACCACCAGGACCCTGGCATGCAGCACGGCCCTCTGGTGGAGCGCCGTGCGGACCGCGCGGTGCAGCCCGTCTTCCAGATAAAGGTTCCCCTGCCACTGCACCACGTGCGGGAACAGGTCCCCGAAGAACGTGGAGTCCTCGGCCAGCAGGGCATCGAGGTTAAGCGTTGACTTGGTGGTGATCAGCTCGTCCAGGCGCACTTGGCGCGGCGGCACCTCGGCCCAATCCTTGGGGCTGACGTGGCCATGTTCGGGGTAGGGGCGGCTGTCGCCCACGGCTTTGAAGATCACGAACCCAGCCTAAGGAAGTCGGCCCACGAAGGAAACGTGCGCCCCAGCGTGCCGCGGACCCGTAGCCAAAAGGTTACTGTCCGCGGGGCGCACGTGTTGGGGTGTCTGACGCTTCCGGCCCGGCAGGCCGCGGTGCCTGGCGCCTACCGCATGGGAGGCCGCGGTGTCTGGCCACCTCCCGCCGGTCAGGCCGCGGTGATGGGCACTTCGCGGACGCCCACGGTCTCGCCGGTGATCCAGTCCTCCCACTCGACCCGCAGCCGGTACTCCCCCGGCCCTGGCGGATGCAGCATCACGTCGTACCGCTCGGCCGCGCCGAAGGCCAGCACGTCGGTCATGAGCGGGTATCCGGCCTCCCGGCAGGTCGGTGACGGCGCACCCGGTACGGAGGTGTCACGGAACGGCCGGCCGTCGTGGGCGACCAGCTCGGCCATCCGCATGGGCTTCCCGTCCACGGCCGTAAAGTACATGCGGTTGGGAAGGTAGTTGGCGTTCAGGATGCGCAGCAGCGTTGGCTTCTTCTCTCCGCCGGCCACGTTCGCCCGCAGCGCCGACAGGCTCCAGACCCGGTTGTCGCCGGAGCGCCGGCGGATCAGCTCCCCGCCCATCAGGTAGAAGTGCTTGGGCTCGTACCGATTCAACCCCACGTCCTCCCCGGACAGCCCGGCGGCGTGGTGCATTTCGTGCCAGCGCGGATCCACCGAGTACGGAATCAGCATGGACTCGGTGTCGATGTCGTACTCCGGCCCGTCCACGAACGCCCGCCGCGCTCCCGGCGTCACCGGGTAGTCGGGGTGCACCACCGGATCCACGATCACGGGGCCGAACATCCCCATCTGCGCGTGCAGCACGGTGTTGACGTGGCAGTGGTAGAAGTAGGTGCCGGCCGCGCCGTAGTTGGGATCTCCGGGCCGGCCCGGTTCCGGCGCCCACTGGTACGTGTACGTGCCGCCGATCTCGAATGAGGTGTGGCCGACGCCGTCGTTGCGCGGGTCAGGTTCCAGCCCGTGCCAGTGGATAGTGTGCGGCCCCATCGAGGGATGTACGGTGGCGTGGAAGATCTGCCCTTCCAACGGCCGGATCAACGGGCCGGGAAAGCCGCGGCCCGACTCCCACGAGTCAAAGCTCCACATCTCGAACTGCGCGCCGTCGTCGAACCGCAAGTCCCGGTTGAAGACCTCCAGGTAAACAGACGAATGCGGCGTCTGCCGGAACTCGGTGACCGGGCGGTCCAGATCCAACTGGTCGGAGCTGAAGTCCACCTGGCTCCGGAAGCGGTGGCGCGGGCGGTCGTCGTCGCTGGTGGGACGCGGGCTCGGCGTCGGTCCGGTGGGCTGGGTCGGTTCCGCGGTGGGGGACGACGTCGGTGCCTCCGTTGGCTCGTTCGTGGGCTTCGGCGTCGGTGCGGCGGTGGGATTGTCAGTGGGCGAGGTGGTCGGTTCAACCGTGGGCGCCGCCGTCGCCGTGGGACGGGGCGTCGGCGACGGCTTCGGGTTCGCGGTGGGCCTTGGGGAAGCGGTCGGCTTCGGCGTCGCGGTCCCTTTCGGTTTCGGCGCCGCGGTCGGTTTCGGTTTCGGCGTCGCGCTGGGTGTGGACCTGCCACCGCCCTTGCGGTTGTCCGCCGTCTTCTTGTTCCGTTGTTCGGCTTCCCGCTTCTTCCGGTCCTCCTCGCGCCGACGGGCAGCTTCCTCCTGCTTCCGCTCGGACTCGGCCCGCTTGCGCTGCTCTTCGGCCCGTTTCGCGGCTTGGTTATCGGAGCGCAAGGGGACTCTCAGGTTGCTCATCATCCCTCCCCGGGAATCGGTGCCTTCAGGTTCCAGTGCGCCACCAGCCCGCCCGGATACATCCCGCCCGCGGCGGTTTGCGAGGGCTCCGCGTGGCAGTGCATCGGGTACTCCCAGTCGGTGGTCCGGGCGAACCACACCGGATCGAGGGCATCCGGCGGCCGCTTGACCGGCATGATGCAGTCCTTCCGGTCCATCGGTTGCAGCTCCACCACGTCCTCCCACTGCTGCAGCACCACGTGGCCGTGCTTGTCCACGTACCCGTCGCGCCGCGGCCAGTGGTAGTTGTTCCGCCGCACGGTCCACAGGTGGTTCCCGTGGAAGTGGATCTGGTGGTACACGATTCCGGGGTTGATCAGCCGCACCAACTGGCCGCCGCGGAGGGTGCCGGCGGTGGTGCCTTCGCCAAACTGGCGCACATCGAGCTGTCGCGGATATCCGGAGACCAAGGTTTCCTCGTCGCTGGCCAGGTTGAGCGCCTCGTTCCGGGTCATCGCCAGCGACTCGTAGCCGCTGCGCCCGTTGAGCGTGAAGTACCGCGGCACCGCCTTGGTCTGCAGCGGGTCAACGGTGCCGCCGGCGGCCTCGATGGCAGCCCAGTTCGACTCCACCGCGTGGCAGATCCACACCCACTGCCGTTCGAAGCTGGCCCTGCCGGGCGTGATGTCCCACTGGTGCACGGGATCCATCACCACGAGCGCGCCGAAGAGCCCGAGGGTCCGCTCGACCGGCGCGTTGGTCGGATCGCTGTAGATGTACGATCCGGGCGGCGGGCAGGGCAGCTCCAGCAGTGCGCTCTCGCCGGGCGCAATCGGACCGGTCCGGACGTCCGCGTGGTCTGGTCCGACGTCGTGCAGGACAAACTCATGGTCCTTGGCCAGCCGGTTGTGCACGCGGAAGCGCAGCGTCGAACCGACCTCGGCGATGATGGTGCGTGCGGGGAAGTAGCTGGCCCAGTAGTTGCGGCGGATGAAGTACTGCCCGGGGTTCGCCGGGTCCGGGCCGTACGGCTGCGGGGTGCCGCGCGGCGGCAGCGCCGCCCCCAGCGGATAGCTCCGCGACTCCACCAGCCGCCCGTCGGCGGTGAACACCTTGGGCGTCACGGCCAGGCTCGGCGAGGCGTCCCGCAGTCCGGTGGGCCGGTCGCCGAAACCGCGGTGGTAGACCAGCGAGTCGTCCACCATCTTCAGGTAGCCCTCGTTGATGTACAGGTCCAGCACGCCAGGGATGGGCACGACGGCGGAGCGCCGGGTTCGGGCGGGCCGCACCCCTGCCACTGGCACAGCGGCCGCTGCCTGTGCCGCGGCGGCGCTGCCCGTCCCGCCGAGGGCAAGCGCGCCGAGTCCGACTGCCGCCCCGTACTTTAGGAAATCCCAGCGCCCGACGTGGGCTTTCCCCGCACTGTCCTGGCCCACGCTGTCCCGGCCCACGCTGTCTTGGCCCGCGCTGTCCTGACCCAAGGCGCCGCGGTACGGCTCCGGCACGTGCTCAGTCATGATGGCCGCCCTCGTCCAGCCACCCGGGCCTGGGCGCCACGCGCGGCAGGTCAAGCTGCAACGGCGCCGAGTGCAGCCACGGATCCGTGAACTCCGCGGAGAAGCTCTGCGCGTCCGCCGGCACCAGGAAGCTGATCCAGAAGCGTTCGGCGCTGACGGGCGGCAGCGCCACGGCGTCCCCCGAGTCCCGGTTGGTCACCGTCGGACCGCCGTCGCCGACCCTCAGCCGCAGCTGTCCGGGGGCGAACAGCACCTCGCCCTCCGAAGCGTTCTGCACCTCCAGCTCCACCAGCAGGTGGTCACCCCACGTCATGTTCGCCGGCTGCGGCGCCGCCGCCACGATGGGGCCGTGACCGGCGTGCCCGGATCCAGCCGGGTCAGTGCCCCGACCTGCAGCGGCGCCGTCCGCTGCCCGCCGCCCCGCCTCGGAGGACTCCGCGCCCGTGGCGGGAACACCGCCGTCGTACGCCAACCGATGCTGGCGCTCCGCGGACACCAGCTTCACCCTCCCGAAGGACGTTTCCACGCCTCCCGGACCCAGGCTGCCCGCCCGCAGGTGGCTGGCCGAGAGCAGGCCTGCGCCCGCCGCCACGCCGGCGACGCCGGCTCCAACAAGTACCCCAAAAACACGGCGCGAAAGGCCGGACGGCAGGCTCGCGCTGCTGTCCGGCCCCGGCACGACCGCGCTATCCCCATAGAGCGTCGTCATTGCTTTACCGCTTCCCATCCCCATGCCTGTAGGCACTCATTCTTGCCGGGCGGGCTTGGGAAAAACTGGTGGGATGCAAACCGCCGTGCCGCCCCGTCATACTGGGACCATGAGCCTCACAGCCGGTCTCCCTGCCCGCCCGGGCCAGCCGCCCATCGGCTTGCTGCTGGACGTCGACGGCCCGGTTTCCTCGCCGGTGACGCGCACGGTGCCTTCCGGCATCATCCACTCGCTGCTGGTGATGGCCAAACGCGGCTGGCCGATCGTGTTCAACACCGGACGGTCGGACCAGTTCATCCGGGAGCAGGTGATGGAGCCGATGCTGGCCGTCGGGATGCCGCCGGGGGTGCGCTGCTATGCGGTGTGCGAAAAGGGCGCCGTCTGGTTCAGCTTCACCGCGGCCGGCCCGGGCACCATCCATGTGGACCATTCGCTGGCCCCACCGCAGGAGTTCGCCGCCGAGGTGCGCAAGCTGGTCAACTCCGGCTACTCCAGCCACATGTTCTTCGACGAAACCAAGCGGGCCATGGTCTCCGTGGAGCAGGTGGTGGGAACGGAAAACCGGGAGTACCGCCGGGTGCAGGAAAAGTTCGACGCCGAGGTCCTGGCTCTGATGGGCCGGTTCGGCATGGGTGCCACCCGCCTGGACCAGCACCTGCCGGACAGCGACGACCGGATTGACTACCGGGTGGACCCGAACATCATCGCCACCGACATCGAATCGGTGCAGCTGGGCAAGGACCTGGGCGCCGAGCGGGCGTTGGAAATGCTGGCCGCGGACGGTGTGGTGCCGCACGCCTGGCGGACGATGGGCGATTCGCGCACCGACTACGCGATGTCCGACCTGCTGCACCACAACGGGCATGCGGTGCTGCACGTGGATGTCCGCCCCGACGACGGGGTCCCGCAGAAGCCGTACCCGGTGCTGACCGCGGCGCACTTGGGCTTCCCGAAGGCCGTGCATGAGGAGGCCGGCGCGGCGTTCCTGCGGACCTGGGCGGCGATCGCGCAGACGCTGTAGGGGCGTAACACGGCGAAATACGGGGCGCATTCCACGCCCATTTCCCTCGCGAGTCAAGCAAAACTTCGCGGCTGCAGCAAAACGTAACGTCCGTAACAATTGACTCTGAGCCCGGTGCTAGTCTGCCTACCATGAACGCACTTCAGGGGAGCATTCCAGTACTCGACATGAGCACCGCCCGGTTGGCGGACGGCAGCTTCAACCCGGACTTCATCGACCAGCTGCGCGACGCCGCGCACCGCGTCGGGTTCTTCCAGATCACCGGCTACGGCGCGGCCGAGGGCCAGGTGGCGGAGCTCTTCGACGCGATCAAGCGCTTCTTCGAGCTGCCGCTGGAAGAGCGGCTGAAGCTGGACAACCGAAACTCCCCGCATTTCCGCGGCTACACCCGCATGGGCACCGAGCGGACGCAGGGCCGCGCCGACGCCCGCGAGCAGCTGGACTACTCGCCCGAGAGCGAGCCGGTCGCCGACTACCCCGAGGACCAGAAGTACTGGCTGCTCCGCGGCCCGAACCAGTGGCCGGATGCCGTTCAGCCGGACCTGCGCGAGAAGGCCATGGCTTGGGCCGAGCTGATGTCCACGGTGGGCCATGACCTGCTCTCGGCCATCGGCGTCGGGCTGGGCCTGCCGGAAGACTACTTCGACGAGCCGTTCGCCGGCACCCCGCACTGGATGGGCAAGCTGGTCCACTACGTGGGCGGCGTGGTGGAGGAGGCCGGCGACCAGGGCGTGGGCGTGCACGCCGACTACGGCTTCGTCACCCTGCTGCTGCAGGACATGGTCGGCGGGCTGGAAGTGCGGCCGCCGGAGTCAGACGAGTGGCTGCCGGTCGAGCCGATCGAGGGTGCCCTGGTGGTGAACCTGGGCGAAATGCTGGAGGTGGCCACCGACGGCTACATCACCGCCACCGTCCACCGCGTGCAGGCTCCGCCGCCCGGCGTGGACCGCTACTCCGTGCCGTTCTTCTGGTCGCCGCGCCTGGATGCCGTGATCGACCCGGTCCCGCTGCCCGACGAGCTCAAGGCCAGCTCCCGCGGCCGCACCGACGACCCGACCAACCCGATGCTCTCCAGCTTCGGCGCCAACATGCTCAAGGGCCGGCTGCGCGCCCACCCGGACGTGACCGAGAAGTTCTACCCGGAGCTGCTCGCCAAGAAGTAAGCGGGCAACCTCGCCGGGGGTCCGGGTTTCCCTGGCTCCGGGGCTTCGGTGCTGCGAGTCTTCTCTCCGGGAGGGCTCGGGCTTCCGGGTCCGGGTCTCCGGCTGCGGGGCTTCCGCGCCTCCAAGGCTCCGGACCCCCGAGCTTCCGCGCATCCGGGCTGCTTGCCCCGATGGTGTGTGCGACGTTCGACGTCGCACACACCATTCTTCGTGGTGCAGGCTCTGCTCACCCCGTGCGCGGCCGTTCCCGCTCGCCCATAATGGGCTGTGTGGCGAACATCCTGACCCGCTGGCGCGACGAACTGCGCGGCACATTTTCCGGCCAGAGCGACACGATCCCGCAGTGGGAGCTGGACCTGGAGAACGGCGACGATGCGGGCTACTTCGCGCCGGATTCCGCGGTCTGGACGGTCCACCGCTCGATGACCACCCTGGTGGCGGGCATCCGCTCGCTGCTCACACAGACGCTACACCCTGGGGCGTTGGCCGGTGTTGATGATTTCTCCGCGTACCGTGCTGCTCCGCTAGCCCGGCTGGCCAACACCATCCGGTGGATCTTCACCGTGACCTACGGCGACACTGCCGCGGCCAGGTCTGCCTGCGACTTGGTGCTGCAACTGCACGAACGTGTCCGCGGCACGTACACTGACTCGGTCGGCGAGCAACGGCCGTACTACGCGAATGATCCGCATCTGCTGCGCTGGGTGCACCTGACCTTTACCGATGCTTTTGTGACTTCCTATCTCACGTACGGCAGGCGGTTGCCCGGCGGTCCCGACCGTTACGTCGCCGAATGGGCCAAGGCCGGCGAACTCATGCAGATTGCTGACCCGCCCCGCACCTTCGCCGAACTGCGCGGTCAGCTGGACAGTTACCGGCCGGAACTCACCGCCTCGGCCGCCATGCAGGAAACAGTAGGGTTCGTCCGCCATCCACCCTTGCCCCGCTCCCAACGGCTGGGCTACAGCGTCCTGTTCGCCGCCGCCGTCGAAACCCTGCCCGAGGATCACCGCCGACTACTGGGGCTGCGGCCAAGCACTCCGCTGCCGCTGCGGGTCCTGATCAAGCCCGCCACCTGGCTGGTGCTCGGCGTCGTCCGGCTGGGCCTGAGCAAGACCGGGCCGAGCGAGTCCGCCGCGCGCCGCCGCCTCGCCCGGCTCCGGCAGCAGGACTGACGGCGCGACTCACGGGACGCAACTGTCCACGTTTAGAACGGCCATCGAATAAACCCGCAGGTCAGGGGCCTGTCGTTCTCCAAAACGTGGACAGTTAGGCCTAAACATGGACAAAAGCTGACTGATGTAGCCACCCCAACGCATCGCACGGCTCCGGCGCTTGCTCCATCCGTGCACTCATCCACTGCCGCGCATCCTTGCCGGAGCGGAAAGTCATTCTGTAGACTTTCCGTTATGGAAAATAACTTCGACGGGCGCCCGTCGGTCGAGGAGGCCGCCGCCAGCCTCCGCTACTTGGCTTCCGACCGTCAGGCACTGGCCGACGGCGTGCAGGTTCCCAAAACACTGCTGGCCGCACTCGGGGGCGTGGCGGCCTGGTGGGTGGCAGGAGCCGCGACAGCCACCCCCGGGGAGAACTACGAACCCCCGGCTTCCGGCTGGTTGGGGCTGGTCGCCGTTCTAGTGATTGTTCACCTGATCCGCCGCGAAACCGGAATCCGATTCCGCAAGATGGGCCCACGCGCCGTAATGGCTGGGATCGCGGTCCTCTTGGTTTGCCTAACCCTGTTCTCGGTCTCACTCGGTCTGGTTTCCTTGGGCGCCGGCTGGGCCGTGGCGCTGGCTAGCCTGTCCGCCTTCGGCCTGGTTACTTGGCTCGCAGGAATTGTCTACCGCTCGGCCCTGGATCAGCTGCGTCGTGATTAGGGCCCGGTTCGATGACGTCATCCACGCGCCGGTACGGTTACGGATTTGTGGAGTGCTGCGGCCTGTGGAGCAGATGGACTTTGCTGTGCTGCGTGACACGCTGGACGTCTCGGACGCCACCCTCTCGAAGCACCTGAAGACCCTCGTCGAGGCCAGATACGTCAGCCTGACCAAGGCCGCATCGGCGGCGCGCAAGGATGCCCGCCGCCTGACTTGGGTGACTCTCACCCCAGTCGGGCGGAACGCCTTCGACGGGCACGTGCGTGCACTGAGGGAAATAGTAGGCACTGCCGACTGAACGCGGCGTGCAACGTGACGCAACCGCCTCACGACCATGAACATCTATTCGCACGTCACGTCGACTATGCAGCCGGTGCTCTGGACAGGCTGGGTCAGCTGCTTTCCTCTCGCAATTGCAGAGGTCGTTGCTTGCGAGGCAAAACGAAAGCGGCCCTGCCTAGATCTTCTCTAGTCAGAGCCGCTTTCTTGCTGGCGGAGGATGGGGGATTTGAACCCCCGAGGGCGTGAACCCAACACGCGTTCCAGGCGTGCGCCATAGGCCGCTAGGCGAATCCTCCAGATGTTTGCTCACAAGAGCAGATACCAGAGTACCCGAAAGCGGCCCTATGTGCCGAATCGGGCGGGAGCCGAGGGGCTGAGACACAGGAGTTCAAGGAGCTGGAGCTCGGGAGTCCACGGGGCTGCGGCGCGGGAGTCCGGGGAGCTCGGTCGCGCGCTGCCAAGGGGCTAGGCATGGGAATCCAAGGGGCTGGGGCACGGAAGTCCAGGGAGCCGGGGCGCGAGCCTCCCGGGGGCCGAGGCCTCCAAGCGGCTGGTGCACCGGAGCCCAGGAATCTGGGGCGCGGGAGTCCAAGGACCTCGGTAGCAGGACTCCAGGGGCCGAGGCTGGGCGATCAAAGCTCTCCGGAGACATCCGCCGTCCGCTCCGGGACGGGCTCAAAAGTTGAATCCGAGACCGGGCGGGCACCTCCGCCCTTTAGCTCTGGAAGGCTGCGACCGGCAGTGGCAAACTTACGCCATGGGTGAGGTGAAGGGCTGGGGGCAGGCCCTTTTCCAAGGGGACTGAACAACATGGCCACCGGTACAGAGTCAGCGGCAGGCAGCGTGCCACCGGCACACATCTTGGACTGGCTGCTGGCCGGGGATGCGTCAATCCGGTTCCAGACCCTGCGCGATCTCTGTGACGCGCCGGAAGGCGAAGTGGCGGAAGCGCAGAGCCAAATCGCCGGCTCCGGCTGGGGCGCGCTGCTGCTGCAGGCCCAAGACCCGGACGGCAGTTGGGGCGGCGGCCTCTACAACCCCAAGTGGACCTCCACCATGTTCACCTTGCTGTTGCTGCACTGGCTCGGGCTGCCACCGGGGCACCCGCAGGCCGTGGCCGGCTGCCGTAGGCTGCTGGACGGGGCAGAGTACTTCGACGGCGGGCTGACCTTCGGCAGGCATCAGGACCGGGCCGAGAACTGCATCACTGCCATGGCCGTGCTGGTCGGCGCCGAGTTGGGCCGGCGGCTCGACGGCGATCCGCGGATCGACAAGGCAGTGTCCTGGTTGCTGGCCGAGGAACTGGACGACGGCGGCTGGAACTGCGAGGCCCACAGCTCACGGGCCAAGCACGCCTCGTTCCACACCACCATCAGCACGTTGGAGGCGCTGGCGGCCTACCGCCACAGCGGCGGCTCGATCAGGGTCGACGTTGCCGAGGCCCGCGGCCGCGAATTCCTGCTGATGCACTCGCTCTACCGGTCACACCGGACCGGGGCCGTGGCGCATCCTTCGCTGTCCCAGTTCCGGTTCCCGCCGCAGTGGCACTACGACATCCTGCGCGGCCTGGAGTACTTCCGGGCCGAGGGCTGCCCGCACGATGACCGGATGACGCCCGCCATCAAAGTAGTGGCCCACGGACGGCGCAGCCCCGGCAACTGGGGCGGGTACCGCCCGTATCCGGGGCGGATGTGGTTCCGCTGGACGGCCGAGGACATCGGCCGTTGGGCCACGCTGCGATGCTCCCGCGTGCTGCGCTGGTGGGATGCTCCCGACGCCGCCCCCAACACCGCCGTCGGCTCCCCGACGAGCCCCGGCGGTGATTTCGGGCCGCCGCCTGAAGTCGGGTAGACTGTTCGTCGGCCCCTCATGCGGTGTCATCCTGTGAACTCCCCCAGGACCGGAAGGTAGCAAGGGTAAGCGGGCTCTGTCAGGTGCATGAGGGGTCTTTACTTACCCCCATGCCGCCTATCCCCAGCCCGGCCGCTTCGGCGTGCACGGGCCCAGTTTCAACCGATAGGGTTTGATCGTGAGTACAGCCCTTTACCGTCGCTACCGCCCGGACACTTTCGCGGACGTTATCGGGCAGGAACACGTAACCCACCCGCTGATGGCGGCGCTGCAGAAGAACCGCGTCAATCACGCGTACCTGTTCTCCGGCCCGCGCGGCTGCGGCAAGACCACCTCGGCCCGCATCCTGGCCCGCTGCCTGAACTGCGCCGAGGGTCCCACGCCCACCCCCTGCGGCACCTGCGACTCCTGCGTTGAACTCGGCCGCGGCGGACCCGGCAGCCTTGACGTCATCGAGATCGACGCCGCGTCCCACGGCGGCGTGGACGACGCCCGCGACCTGCGCGAGCGGGCCACTTTCGCCCCGGTGCGCGACCGCTACAAGATCTTCATCATCGACGAGGCCCACATGGTCACGTCGGCCGGCTTTAACGCCCTGCTCAAGATCGTCGAAGAGCCGCCGGAACACATCAAGTTCATCTTCGCCACCACGGAGCCGGACAAGGTCATCGGCACCATCCGCTCCCGGACGCACCACTATCCTTTCCGGCTGGTCCCGCCGGAACCGCTGATGCAGTACCTGGAACTGCTGTGCCGGCAGGAGAACGTTCCGGTGGCCCCGGGCGTCCTCTCGCTGGTGATCCGGGCCGGCGGCGGCTCGGTCCGCGACTCGCTCTCCGTGCTGGACCAGCTGATGGCCGGCGCCGGACCGGACGGGCTGGACTACGAACTGGCCGTTTCCCTGCTCGGCTACACCCACGCCTCCCTGCTGGACGACGTCGTCGACGCCTTCGCCGCGGGTGACGCCTCCACCGTGTTCAGCGCCGTGGACCGCGTGGTACAGACGGGCCACGATCCGCGCCGCTTCGTCGAGGACCTGCTCGAGCGCTTCCGCGACCTGATCATCGTGCGCGCCATGCCGGAAAGCGCCCACGCGATCCTGCGCGGCGTCCCGGAGGACCAGATCGCCCGGATGCAGACCCAGGCCAACCAGCTGGGCGCGTCCGAACTCTCCCGGGCCGCGGACATCACCAACCAGGCGCTGACCGAGATGACGGGCGCGACCTCCCCCCGCCTGCACCTTGAACTGCTGTGCGCACGAATCCTGCTGCCTGCCGCCGACCAGGGCGAGCAGGGCGTCGCGGCACGGGTGGACCGGATCGAGCGCCGGCTCAGCTACGGCGGGGCCCCGGTTCCCTCCCCGGCAGTTGGCCAAGGGCAGGCGCCCGCCGTGCATGCCGCCACGGAGCCCCCGCTCTCCGGGCCCGAGGCTGCGCGCGCCGCGCTCCGGGGATCCAACGCCCAGAAGGCCGAGCCCGCCCGCCCGGACGCCGAGCGCCTCACTCCCCCGCGGGTGAGCACCACCGACTGGCCCCGGGAAGACCAGCAGGGTACCGCTGCTCCCTCCGCCAACAACTCCCAGCCCGCAGGCCAGCCTGCCCAACAGCACGACGGCGGAGCTCCCGCTGGCTCCGGGGGTACGGCACCTGCGGCGGCCGGAACCTCCGGATCTCCGGATGCGGCTGGCGCCGCGGCCGGCTCCGCGGCCCAAGCATCTTCCGCCCAGGCGCCTTCCGCTCCGGCAGCTGACGCCGATTCCAACCGTCCGACCGTCCCGTCGTCGGTGTTCGGAAACCCGCGGGACGGCGGCAGGCAGGACGCCGGCGTGCAGGTCACGTCCGACGCGGCCGGTCCGCAGGAAGCTGCTGGCGGCTCCTCGGGCGAAAGCTCGGCCGACTGGGGTGGCAGCTGGGGCGCCATGCCGGAGCTGGCTCCGGCGCCCGAAGCCCGGCGACCCGCTCAGCCGGCTGGAAGCCAGGCTCCTGCATCGGGCCAGCAGGCTCAATCTACCCGGACCACGGCAGCGCCGGCAGCAGCATCCGACCAGCGGCCGCAGGCACAGGGCCAGTCCCCGGCGCAGCAGCCCGGAACGCAGCGGCAGACACAGGAAGCACCGCAGGCTCCGGCGCGACCGGAACCAGTCACACCACGGGCGCAGGCCCCGGCCCAGCAGCAGCCACCGGCACGGCCCGAACCGGTTGCACCACAGGCCCAGGCGCCGGCCCAGCAGTCTCCGGCGCGCCCCGAACAGGCCGCGCCACCGGCGCAGGCTCCGCGCCAGAGCCAAACCGGCCCGCAGGCCTCCGGGCAGATCGAAATGATCCGCCGCGCCTGGCCGGAGATCCTGAACACGCTCAGCGGCATCCGCAAGGTGACGTGGATGAACGTCAGCACCAATGCCTCGCCGCTCAGCCTCGACGGCACGGCGCTGACGCTCGGTTTCAAGAACCAAGGTTCTGCCACCAACTTCAACAATGGTGACCACGCGGACAACGTGCGCCAGGCCATCCAGCAAGTGCTCGGGATTGACCTGCAGATCCAAACCGTCGAAGACGCGTCGGTGACAGCGGGTGAGTCAAACCCAAAAGTACCTACTAGCCGGCCGCAGCCGGCAGACGGAGGTTGGTCCGCCAACACCGCTACGGTAGGTGCGCCCGCGCCGGTTTCGGAACCGGTTGGGCAAGCCATCCATCAGCAGCCTGCACCTGCCGCTGCCGGGATGACCGGCTCCACGGCCAGCCCGGGCTATGCGCCTTCTGTGCCTTCTGTGCCTTCTGTGCCTTCTGTGCCTTCTGCGCCTTCGGCTGGACCGGCGATGCCGGCTGCCCCGGCCGCCCCGGCCGCTCCGGCCGTCTCCGCGTCCGGCTTCTCGGGTAGTTCTGCATTGTCGGGGGGATCGGGCGTGTCCCCTGCTTCGGCTGTTTCCAATCCGTCTGCGCCCAGCGGGGTCTCCGCGCCTACGGGCCTTTCAGCAGCAAGCGGGATGTCGGCGGCCACGGCCGCTTCAGCCCCCAGCGGCATGTCCGCGGGCTCAAGCTTGTCGGCTCCCACGGCGGCTTCAGCCCCCAGTGGTACGTCCGCGACCACCGCCGCGTCAGGGGCATCAGCCTCAAGCGGCATGTCCGCAGCCACCGCCGCGTCAGGGGCATCAGCCTCAAGCGGCATGTCCGCAGCCACCGCCGCGTCAGCGCCGTCTGCCGAATCACCGAACAGTGCCTCCGGCAATGGCCAGCGACCGCCGGCCCTGCCCGGGGAAAAGCCGGTGTTTGCAAAATTGGCCGAGCGGATGGCGGCCCCGGGGGCTCCAACCGCTGTCCCCGTGGCGGCCGGTGCGCCATCGGCCTCGAACCACTCCGGCCCGGCGCTGGCCGGCTTCCCCGCCCCCGCAGCTCCTGCAGCTCCAGCAGCGGTGCCCGCGGCCGCCGTCCAACCAAACAGCCAGGCCACCGGCCCCCTGTCGGCGCAACCAAGCACGTCCGCCCCCTCCGCCCCGGCGCAGCCGTCTCCGTACGACGACATCCCGTACGCCAACGACGAACCGCCTGCCGAGGAATGGGAGACGACGCCGGACCGGCACATGGCCGGGCAAAAACGCAGCCGCTACCAGCAGTTGCTGGACCAGGCGAAGGCCACGCAGGCGACATCGGCCGCCGCGGCGCCGTCCCCGGCAGCCCGTGACCTAAACTTGAAATACGTCGAGGACATCCCGAGCGAAGACGACGAGGCCATCGAAGATTCCGGACTGGTGGGCCGCGCTGCCATTGAAAGGCTCCTCGGCGGACGCCTGATCGAAGAACGAAGCCTCGACGGTTCCTAACCGCCCGCGGAGATTGAAGGTTCAGTGTACGAAGGTGCTGTCCAGGAGCTGATCGACGAGCTCGGCCGCTTGCCTGGAATCGGCCCGAAGTCCGCCCAGCGAATCGCGTTCCACATTCTGGAGTCCGATCCGGCCGACATGAAGCGGCTCGTTGACGCCGTGACCCACGTCAAGGAGCGGGTGAAGTTCTGCTCCATCTGCGGGAACGTCTCCGAACAGGACACCTGCAACATTTGCCGCGACCCCCGCCGGGATCCGACGGCTATCTGCGTGGTGGAAGAGTCCAAGGACGTCATCGCAATCGAGCGGACCCGTTCCTTCAAGGGCCGCTACCACGTGCTCGGCGGTGCCATCAATCCAATCGGCGGCGTCGGCCCGGAGCAACTGCGCATCCGTGAGCTGCTCAGCCGCCTCTCGGACGGGCAGATCGAGGAAATCATCATCGCCACCGACCCGAACCTGGAAGGCGAGGCGACGGCGACCTATCTGGGCCGGATGCTCAAGACCATCGGCATCCCCGTCAGCCGCCTGGCGTCCGGCCTGCCGGTCGGAGGCGACCTCGAGTACGCGGACGAGGTTACCCTGGGCCGCGCGTTCGAGGGCCGCCGCGCCCTCACCTGACACCCGCCCGGCACCGTCGTCGTTATTACCCTGACCAGTCATACTGCCCGCCCGCATTCTCCGCCGCACCCACTGCGGCGCTAGAATGGCGGTTGCCGCGCGGTGCGCAGCCGGGACCCGCGGCAGCAATCCATGAGCCCGGCGGCGCGCCCCGAGCGGCCGCGGTCCGGGCCCCAACCCAGGAGTTGTTTAGAGAACACATGAGCCTGATAGTGCAGAAGTTTGGCGGTTCCTCAGTATCGGACGCGGAGGGGATCAAACGCGTGGCACAACGCGTCGTCGACACCCAGGCCGCCGGCAACCAAGTTGTCGTCGTCGTGTCTGCCATGGGAGATACCACCGACGAACTGCTTGACCTGGCCGACCAAGTCTCCTCCAACAGCAGCGCCCGCGAAATGGACATGCTGCTGTCCGCCGGCGAACGCATCTCCATGTCGCTGCTGGCCATGGCCATCCAGGAGTTCGGCTCCAAGGCCCAGTCCTTCACCGGCAGCCAGGCCGGCATGGTCACCGACGCCATCCACGGCAGGGCACGCATCATCGACGTGTCGCCGCACCGGGTGATGACGACCATCGAAAAGGGCGAGATCGCCATCGTGGCCGGCTTCCAGGGCATCAGCCGGGAGAGCAACGACATCACCACGCTTGGCCGCGGCGGTTCCGACACGACCGCGGTGGCGCTGGCGGCCGCTCTGGGCGCCGACGTCTGCGAAATCTACACCGACGTCGACGGCATCTATACCGCCGATCCGCGGGTGGTGCACAGCGCCCGGAAGATCGATACCATCTCCAGCGAGGAGATGCTGGAAATGGCGGCCTCCGGCTCCAAGATCCTGCACCTGCGCTGCGTCGAGTATGCGCGCCGCTTCGGCGTGAAGCTGCACGTGCGCTCGTCCTTCAGCACGAACGAGGGCACCTGGGTACTGCCCAACCCCGACGACAAGATCAAGATTCAAGAGGGAGAACCCTTGGAACAGCCCATCATCTCCGGCGTTGCCCACGACCGCTCCGAAGCCAAGGTGACCATCCTGGGCGTGCCCGACATCCCCGGCAAGGCCGCGGAAATCTTTGGCATCGTGGCCGGCGCGCACTCGAACATCGACATGATCGTGCAGAACATCTCCACCCGCGGTACCGGCAAGACGGACATTTCCTTCACGCTGCCCATGGTGGAGGGCAAGGAAGCGCTCGAAGCGCTCAACGCCGCCCAGGACGTGGTGGGCTTCGAGGGCATTCTCTACAACGAGAACGTCGGGAAGCTCTCGCTGATTGGCGCGGGCATGCGCTCCAACCCCGGCGTCTCCTACAAGTTCTTCGAAGCCCTGCACAAGGCCGGCGTGAACGTGGACATGATCTCCACCTCCGAGATCCGCATCTCGATTGTCACGCACGCCGATCTGCTGGACACCGCGGTCCGCGCGGTGCACGCGGCCTTCGACCTGGACACCGATGAGGAAGCCACGGTCTACGGCGGCACCGGCCGCTGACGCCGTACGGGAGGAATCGGGAAGGGGCTGTCAGCAGTTAGCTAACGGCCCCTTCGTCGTGTGTCAGGCCTTGCGCGGCCTGCGGTATGCGTAGGCGTGCCCGGGCCCGCGCTCCACTTCGATCTCTGCCAGTTGTTCCTCCGACGCCTTCTCGGCCGCGTCGTGCCGGTGCACCACCGGGGAGTCAGACTCGATCCGATCGGCAGGGCCCCAGACCTTCGCGGCCTTCTCCGTGGCGCGCATAAAGCGGTCCATGAAACGCCCATTTCCAGCCATCTGAATCACCTTCTTGCTCAGAAGAATCCGTGGCATCAGTTTAACGAGGACCGGTACGCAAGAACAGAGCGCGGCTAGGCCGGCTTCTTCGGCACGATGTAGGTGCTGCCGTCCGCCCGCGTGACCGTTTCCCACTGCGACGCCTCGGCCTCGCGCTGCTTGAGCAGGGCCTTGTTCTCCTCGGTCATGGGATGGTCCACGCCGCTCTTCTGGGCCGGGCCGAAGACGATGCGGAACTTGCCGGTCGCCCGCATGAACGCGTTGACGCGGGACTTCTTCTCGGCCATGTGCGTGATCCTTCTTCCGGTGCCCGGTGGACTCTGCGGGCGCTCAACCCCAGAATAGGGCATGAACAATTAACGCAAGAACTAATGGAGAGTGATGGCCGTGACAGTGACAGCGGGGACGACGGACGACCTGCTGCTGGAGCACCAGCTGTGCTTCGCGCTGTCGGTGGCATCGCGCAGCGTGGTGGCCTCCTACAAGCCGGTGCTGGAAAAGCTGGGCCTCACGCATCCGCAGTACCTGGTGATGCTGGCGCTGTGGGAGCAGAGCCCGCGGATGGTCAAGGATCTGTCCGAGGCGCTGCAGCAGGAACCGGCCACCCTGTCCCCCATGCTCAAACGGCTGGAGCAGGCCGGGCTGGTGACCCGGGAGCGCGTGGAAGGCAACGAGCGGGCGCTGGCCGTAGGCCTGACCGACGCCGGAGAGGCGCTGCGGGAGGGGGCCCTGGCCGTGCCAGGCACCATGCTGGCGCGTCTAGGGCTTGAACGGGAGCAGTTGCGCGAGCTGAACGCCTCGATGCATGCGCTGATCAAGGCCGCGCGGGCAGCCACAGACTAGCGCCGAGGCACGGTACTGCCGGTAGATGCGGCGGGAGGGTGGCCGGTGGACGTTTCCACCGGCCACCCTCCCGCTTGTTCAGGTGTTGTCAGCGGCCAGGACCGCGTGTGCCGTTAGCGACCCGAGCGCTGCCCGGGCTGCGGCGAGGCGCTGCCGTCGACTATCACAGCGGCACCTTCACTTGCCGGCGCCTGCGCCGCGGCCCCGTTGCCGGAGACGTTGACCGTCACCGCCGTGGAGGAGCCCTCGCCGAACTTCACCAGGCCAACCCAGCTGCCGGCGGTCAGGCCAGACCAGGTGGCGGTTACCGTGCCGGTCTCGCCGTTGGCCAACTCCAGCGGATCCGGGCTGACCGCCAGGTTGCCGGCGTCACCGCTCAGCGCCACCGTGTCGATGGTCCCCTTGCTCGCCTTGCCGTCCGGGCTGCTGTACAGGTGCGCGATGGCATAGTAGGTGCCCGGCGCCGGATTGTTGATGACCAGGGACTCGCTGGCCGAGGCCGTGGCCGCAGAGATCACGGTCCCCGCCGGAGTGAAGACGTACAGATCCCAGTCTGCCCCCGGGTCGGCCGCGGTGATGGAGAACTGCGCCAGCGTGGCACCTGCCGGCACCGCCTGCGGGGCATAACCGGTGCTGCCGTTGGAACCGATCACGGCGGGCTGGCCGGGAACCTTCTCCACCTGGGTGGCGTTGGCCTTGGCCAGGCCCTCGACCGCCAGGTCGATCGGCGAGTTGGTGCCCGAGGTGACCTCGATCGAGCCGGTGCCGTCACCGCCGTCGGAAGCGAACGCCACGCTGGCGGGTGCCACCGCGGTGACCGGCCGGACGGCGATGGGTGAGGCAACCACGTGCTGCCCGCCGCCCCGGGCGCCGGGCTTGCCGGCCTTGCCCTCTTCGGTCCAGACCAGCTCGCCCATGGTGAACTGATCCAGCGGCGCGTCCGCGTTCTCGAAGGTGACCTTGAACGTGCGTTCCTGGCCGGCCTTCTTGAAGGTCAGCTTCGCGGGCGAGACCTTCACGTTCACGCCCGGCAGGTCCACGTCCGCCGTGTAGGTGCCGGGCTCCAGGGCGGTGAGCGTGCGCTCCACGGTGACCTGGCCGGCCAGCTTCCCGAGGGCGAACGACGGAACGTTGACGTCCTTGGATTCGACGGTGTCCCGCTTCTTCAGGCCCAGGTCCACGCCGGTGCCCTGGATGAAGCCCAGCCAGTCGCTGACATCGGCGTCGTAGGCCAGGCCGGGATCGCCCATGCGCGCGGTATCCACGTGGCCGGCGCCGGTGGCGAAGCGGTCTTCGTTCACCGAACCGTCCTCGGTGACCAGGTCGCCGGCGGTGGTCATCATCGCCGACTTCACGGTGGCCGGGGACCACTTCGGGTTCTTGGCCAGCAGCAGCGCGCCGAGGCCGGCCACGTGCGGTGCGGCCATCGAGGTACCGGACATGAAGCCGCTGGTCTCGCCGCCAACCACCGGGGAAACGCCGGCGAGCACGTTCACGCCGGGGGCCGCAACGTCCGGCTTCAACAGGTTCGAGTCCGCCGCGGTGGACGGACCGCGCGAGGAGAACTCGGCGACCTGCGGGACCGGGCTCTGGGGCAGTCCCGTGGTGTCACGGTCGCGCAGCGCCGCGGTCAGCGACGGATCTGCCGCAACCTTCTCCTTGATGGACGGGTCGTCGATGTGCACGGTGGGGACGGCATGCAGGTCCAGGTCGAGCGACCCGGGCGCCACGTTGACCAGCACCATGCCGACACCGCCGGCCTGCTCGACGGCCACCGACTTGTCCGCGCGGGCGATCACGCCGCGGTCGCAGATGACGATCTTGCCGTCGACCTTGGCCGGATCGAGCTTGCCGGGGTAGCACAACCGTGCCTCGTCCCCGGTGGCCCCGGCCGCCCCCGCCTGGGCGGAAAGGATCAGCGCCGTCTGCGGAACCTCGCGGTTCATGATGGACGTGCCGCGGTATTTGGTGCCGTCCGAGAGTTCAACGGTGCCCTGCAGTTCGTTGGAGAACGTGCTGGCGGCCACCGTGGTCACCCAGGGCGCGCTGTGGTTGACGGTGGCGGGGGCCGGGCCCGAGTTGCCGGCGGAGGCGGAGACGAAGATGCCCACTTCGGCCGCGCTCAGGAACGCCACTGACACCGGGTCCAGCACCGAGTTGTTGTTGCCGGAGATGGAGTAGTTCAGCACGTCCACGCCGTCGAGGATGGCCTGCTCGATCGCGGACACGGAGGCCGAGGTGTAGCAGCCGCCGGTGGCGGCGTCGTTGTCCTCCCAGCAGATCTTGTAGACGGCGACTTTGGCGGCCGGAGCCACGCCGTTGCCGGTGCCGAAGTCGCGGCCGTCCACCGTCTGCGTCACGCCGCTGTTGCCGGCGGCCGTCGTGGCGGTGTGGGTGCCATGGCTGGAGATGTCCAGCGGGGAGATGGACTCCTGCGGGTGCCTGTCTTCCGGCGGGACGTAGGCCAGGAAGTCGTCGGCGTAGTAGCGGGCGCTGAGCACCTTGGAGTTGCATTCGGAGCCGTCGAAGCCGGAGCCTTCCTGGCCCGGCTGGCATTCGCCCAGGAACGTGCTGCCGTCCGCCTTGAGCATGGCGATCCTGCCGTCCGGCGTCAGGTAGGGTTCGCCGACCTTGGCCTTGCCGCTCAGCGGCTTGACCTCCTCGCCGGCCAGGAAATCGCTGTCCGGGTAGTAGCCGGTGTCGATCACGCCGACCACGGTTCCCTTGCCGGCGTTCTGTGCGCCGCCATACTGTTCGGCCCAGACGCCGTTGCCGCCGGGCAGGTCCAGGAAATCGGTGCTGGAGTAGTCCGGGTGGTGCTGCTCGTCCGGAGCTACCGCCGCCACGCCCGTCTTCTTGGCCAGCTCGGCTGCCTGCAGCCCGGTCAGCTCCGCCGCGAAGCCGTTCACCGCCGTCGTAAAGCTCTTCCCGATCTTCACGCCCTCGGAGGCAGCGACGTCGTTCTGCTGCTCCTGCAGGTGTGCCCGGTACTTCTTGGCGTTGGCGCTGTTTGCGTTCAGCTTTTCGCCGGGCGCGGGCTTGGTTGCCGCGATGCCGGACACGCCGCCCTCATAGGTGGCCAGCGGATCGCCGGAAAGCATCACGATGTAGCGGCCGTCCTCGTAGACGGCCTGCTGCCCGTCAGGATTCGAGATGATGGTGCGGGCAAGGTCGGCGGGTGCGGCCGCGGCCGGGCCGGCAAGCCCGGAGAGGATCAGCGGTATCCCCAGTGCGAGTGCTGCGGCAGAGCGCAATCCCTGCCGGTGCACAAAGCTGCTGCTTTGCTGTGTCATGAGAAGGAAATGCCTTTCATCCGGTGGACCCGACCGCTTTGGCCGGCCCGCAGACGCAGCCGAATGCCTATCCTGCGGGCCGTACGGCCCGCAGGGTATTGGATTTCCCCGGCGTGCGACGCCGGCCCCATCCCCAACTGTGACAACAGCCACATTGGTGCGTCTGTGGGATCAAAGTACCGCACCGGGAGGTCTGAAAGAACCGTTTCACCCTAGTTTTCTGTGCCGCGGCGGAAATCTCCTGCGGGTACTTCCCTGCCGAGGCCGGCGGTGCTATAAGCCGGGTGCCAATCTGCCCCGGCGGCTGGAACAATGGAACCATGGCGCCGCAGGTTCTCCTCGACCGGCTCCGGGTGCTCGAACCGGAGCAGTGGCTGGCGCGCGCCCGGGCCCACCGCGAGCGCGCCCGGCGCTACTCCCAGCCGTATCTGCAACGCCGCTCGGCCGGGCTGAAACACCCGGTGGAAGACTTCCTCTTCACCTATTACAGCCTCAAGCCGGGTCAGCTGGTGCGCTGGCATCCCGGCGCGGGCGTGGTGCTGACCGGCGCCGACGCCGGCGAGCGCCACGGGTGGAAGTTCTACCGGACGCTGACCGCCGCGGAGTGCCGCACGGCGGGTGTGGAGCACGACGCCGGTGCCGTCACCTTCGACGCGGAAGCTTTCCTTGCGGCGCGGGGAACCGCGGTGGCGTTCTCGCGGGAAATCCTGGCCGGTGCGGCGTCGCGGCCGGCCCGGTTCGGCTGCTTCGGGCTGCACGAGTGGGCCATGGCCTACAAGTCACGGCTTAACGGCGTCCGCCACGACTACCTGGACCTGCGGCTCGGCGCCGATGGAACGGACCATGTGGTGGACAGCAGCCGGATCAACTGCTCGCACTTCGATGCTTTCCGGTTCTACACGCCGCAGGCCGTACCGCTGAACACGCTGCGGCCCACCCGCGAAAACCAGCGGCAGATGGAACAGCCCGGCTGCCTGCACGCCAACATGGACCTGTACAAGTGGGCGTACAAGCTGGCCCCGGCGCTGCCCAGCGAACTGGTGATGGACTGCTTCGAGCTGTCTTGGCGGATCCGCGAGCTGGACATGCGGGCCTCGCCCTACGACCTCTCGGGCTGGGGCTACGAACCGGTCAGGATCGAGACCACCGAGGGCCGCGCGCAGTACGTGGCGGCCCAGCGGGCGTTTGCCGACGAGGCCCAGGCGCTGCGCCTGCGGCTCCTGGAAGCGCTTGACGTGCTGGAGGAGCTTCATGGGCTGGACCGCGGGACGAAGGGGGACTCGTCGTCGCACCGTGCCGGCGCGCGGCACACCGCTCCGGAAACCATCCGAACGGAGGACTGATCATGACGTTTGAGGCGGAGCGTCCGGGGCCCCGGCGGGCACCCCGTCAAGCGGCCGTGCTCCTGTCCTGCCTGCTCTGCGTGCCCTGGCTGGCGGCGTGTGCCCAGGACGGCCAGCCGCAACCTTCCCCCGGCATCGCGGTTCCCGCGTCCCCCGGCGACGGCGAGACCCCTTCCCCCTCGGAACCCGCCACTTCCAAGCCTGCCCCGTCGGAACCTGCACCCTCGAAACCGGCTCCGTCGGAACCCGGCCCGTCGGAACCCGCACCCTCGAAACCGGCACCGTCGAAACCGGCTCCGTCGGAACCCGCCCCGACAGACGACCAGAAAGGAGTAGCCGTGGATGCAGAACTATCCATCATGCTGACCTCCGCGGACAGCACCGCCCGGTTTGAGCAACTACTGGTGTGCCGGGATTCCCGTCCCGCCGCAGGTTCCACGGTCAGCGACGCGGAGGCGGCGTGCGCGGCGCTGGCCAAGCACGGTGACAAGGTCTTCTTCGAGCTGCCCGATCCCAACCGCCTCTGCACGCAGCAATACGGCGGTCCGCAGCAGGCCCACGTCACCGGCACCTTCAACGGCCGCGAGGTGAACAAGCATTTCTCCCTCACCGACGGGTGCAAGATCTCCGAGTGGAACGCCATGGCCGCCCTGCTGGGCAGCCGCGCCGGCGAAGCCTGAGCCGGGCAGCGACACCCGGCTGCCCGCCCAAGCCCGGCTCGACGTATTGATGTTCGACGGGGGCGGTGTCGGCCAGCGCAGCCTCGACCAGGTCAGCGTCGGCCGTCGCGCATGATGTCGCTCACCCGGCGGTCAAGATCTTGGATTGCGGCGCGGGCGGTCCGCCGGTCTTCGCGCTTCTTTTGGATGACCATCCGCCCAAGACCGCCCAGCACGACGGCGGCCAGGATGGGCAGCAGCATGGACTGCGGCTTTTCAGTCATAAAGCCATGCTACGAGCCCCGCTCGTCAACGGCACGGTTTTGCCGGGATCCGCCGTCGTCGTCCCGTAAAATCAGCACCCCGTGATGCCGGTAGAATGGTGCTGCAAGCTCGCGGAGCGCTGGGTCAGCGTGAGACGGCACCAATTGTTGGATTGACACTGCACTGAGTTCCGCGCGCCTCGCTTCGTTTGAAGAGCACAATCCAAGCACAGGAGTGGCCGGATGCCCCGGATCGTTGTTGATGTCATGCCCAAGCCCGAAATCCTTGATCCGCAGGGCAAAGCCATTGCCGGCGCACTGAACCGCCTGGGCCTGACCGGCTTCAGCGAAGTCCGCCAGGGCAAGCGCTTCGAACTGACGGTTGACGGCGAGGTGACCGAGGAACTCCTGGAACAGGCCCGGCATGCTGCCGCCACGCTGCTCTCCAACCCCGTGATCGAAGACGTTACCCGGGTGGAGGTCATCACCGAGGCGACCATCGGGGCCGGCGAATAATGACTGAGACTCCCCTGATCGGCGACTTCTCGCCCGCCCCCGACGCCGGCCTCTCAGGCGCTCGCATCGGCGTCGTCACCTTCCCCGGCACGCTGGACGATCGCGACGCGGCCCGTGCCGTCCGGATTGCCGGCGGCACGCCGGTCAGCCTGTGGCACGGCGACCACGACCTGCAGGGCGTGGACGGCGTGATCATCCCCGGCGGCTTCTCCTACGGCGACTACCTGCGCGCGGGCGCGATCTCCCGCTTTGCCCCGCTGATGGAGCAGATCGCCGATGCCGCCAACGCGCAGCACGATCCGCTGCCGGTGCTGGGCATCTGCAACGGCTTCCAGGTGCTGACCGAGGCACACCTGCTGCCCGGCTCGATGATCAAGAACGACCACCTGCACTTCCTCTGCCGCGACCAAAGGCTGCGCGTGGAGAACAACACCACCGCCTGGACCAGCCAGTACGAAGCAGGCGCGGAGATTGTGGTGCCGCTGAAGAACCAGGACGGCCAGTACGTCGCGGACGAGAAGACCCTGGACGAGCTGGAAGCAGAGAACCGCGTGGTGTTCCGCTATGCGGACGGGAACCCGAACGGGTCGCGCCGCGACATCGCCGGCATCAGCAACGCCGCGGGCAATGTGGTGGGCCTGATGCCGCACCCCGAACACGCCGTGGAAGCCGGTTTCGGCCCGGACTCCTCCGCCTTCGGCGACGTCGCGCTGCGCGGCGGCACCGACGGCCTGGGAATTTTCACCTCCGTTTTGACGAAGATTGTGGCAGGTGCCAAGTAAATGACCGAGACCAATCCGACCAGCGCATCAGTGGATACCCGGCTGGAAACCGAGGCCGAGGCACGCAATGAGCACGTGCAGAGCTACGGCGGGGCGGCCGACGCCGTCGAACGTGTCGAGGGACGCCAGTTCAACATCGACACCGTGGAGCATGCCGCGCAGACCCCGGACACGGAATTGCCCTGGGCAGAGCTGGGTTTGAAGCGCAACGAGTTCGACGAGGTCGTCAAGGTGCTGGGCCGCCGCCCGACCGCCGCCGAGCTGGCCATGTATTCGGTGATGTGGTCCGAGCACTGCTCCTACAAGTCTTCCAAGGTCCACTTGCGCCAGTTCGGCGACAAGGTCACCGAGGACATGAAGAAGCACATGCTGGTGGGCATCGGCGAGAACGCCGGCGTGACGGACCTGGGTGACGGCTGGGCCGTGACCTTCAAGATCGAGTCGCACAACTCGCCGACCATGGTGGAGCCGTACCAGGGTGCCGCGACCGGCATCGGCGGCATCGTGCGCGACATCATTTCCATGGGCGCGCGTCCGGTGGCCGTGATGGACCCGCTGCGCTTCGGCGCGATCGACCACCCGGACACCGCCCGCGTGGTCCACGGTGCGGTCGCCGGCATCGGCGGCTACGGCAACTCGCTGGGCCTGCCGAATATCGGCGGCGAGGTCGTCTTCGACTCCGTCTACCAGGGCAACCCGCTGGTGAACGCCCTGGCCGTGGGCGTCATGCGCCACGAGGACATCCGGCTGGCCAACGCCTCCGGCAAGGGCAACAAGGTGGTGCTGTTCGGCGCGCGCACCGGCGGCGACGGCATCGGCGGCGCCTCCATCCTGTCCTCGGAATCCTTCGACGACACCAAGCCCTCCAAGCGCCCCGCAGTCCAGGTCGGCGACCCGTTCGCGGAGAAGGTGCTCATCGAGTGCTGCCTGGAACTGTTCAAGGGCTCGCTGGTCGAGGGCATCCAGGACCTGGGGGCCGCCGGCATCTCCTGCGCCACCTCGGAACTGGCCTCCAACGGCGACGGCGGCATGGACGTTGAGCTGACATCGGTGCTGCTGCGCGATCCGACCCTGACGCCGGGCGAAATCCTGATGTCCGAGTCGCAGGAACGCATGATGGCGGTCGTTTCCCCCGAAAACGTCGAGGCGTTCGAGGCCGTCATGGCCAAGTGGGCCGTGGAATACTCCTGGCTGGGTGAGGTCACCGACACCGGCCGCCTGGTGATCAAGTGGGACGGCGAGACCATCGTCGACGTCGATCCGCGCACCGTCGCCCACGACGGCCCGGTCTACAACCGCCCCTACGCCCGTCCGGAATGGCAGGACGGGGTCCAGGCCGACAGCTTCCGCGCCTCTGCGGCCGGCGCCAACCCCCCGGCCAGCGCCGAGGACCTCAAGGCGGCCGTGCTGGAACTGATGGCGTCCCCGAACATGTGCTCGAAGGACTGGGTGACCAACCAGTACGACCGCTACGTGGGCGGCAATACCGCACTGGCCATGCCCGACGACGCCGGGGTGGTCCGGGTGGACGAGGAAACCGGTCTCGGCGTTGCCCTGGCCACCGACGCCAACGGCCGCTACACCTACCTGGATCCCTACCAGGGGGCGCAACTGGCCCTGGCCGAGGCCTACCGGAACGTCGCAACCGTGGGTGCCGTGCCGATGGCCGTGTCCGACTGCCTGAACTTTGGCTCTCCGGAAGACCCGGACGTCATGTGGCAGCTGGCCGAAGCGATCCGCGGCCTGTCCGACGGCTGCATGGAGCTGGGCGTCCCGGTCACCGGCGGCAACGTCTCGCTGTACAACCAGACCGGCAACACCCCGATCCACCCGACTCCCGTCGTGGCGATGCTCGGCAAGCTCGACGACGTCGGCCGCCGCACCCCGTCCGGCTGGCGCGAGGACGGCCAGGCGATTTACCTGATGGGCACCACCCGCGACGAGCTGGACGGCTCCGAATGGGCGAACCTGCGCGGACACCTGGGCGGCAAGCCCCCGGTCGTGGACCTGGCCGCCGAAAAGCTGCTGGGCGAGCTGCTGATCAACGCCTCCCGCGACGGCATGATCGACGCCGCCCACGACCTCTCCGAAGGCGGCCTGGCCGCCGCCCTGTCCGAGATGGCCCTGCGCTTTGGCGTCGGCGCCCGGATCGGCCTGGGCGAGGTCTGCGAGCGCGACGGCGTGGACCTGTTCACGCTGCTGTTCAGCGAGTCCCAGGCACGCGCCGTCGTGTCCGTGGCGCGCAGCGAAGAGGTCCGCTTCAAGGACATGTGCGGCGCGCGGGGCTTCCCGTTCATGCGCATCGGCGTGGTGGACACCGAGAACGGCGCGCTGGACTTCCAGAGCGAGTTCTCCGTGCCGCTGGCCGAACTGAAGGAAGCCCACGAGGGCACCCTGCCGAAGTACTTCGGGTAGTTTCCGCCCCGCCTCAGGGCGAGCGCAAGAGGGATGTTCCCCGCACCGCAGTGCAGGGAACATCCCTCTTCGTCTTCCCCTCGAGGACCGGCACCGCAGCACTGCCGGATTATCCGTATCTGTATGCTGTGCCCATGACGGCACCGCAGATCTATATCAGTTTCCCCGGCACTGCCCGCGAAGCACTGGGTTTCTACGCAGAGATCTTTGGCGGAGAGCTTTCCCTGCACACCAATGAGGACTTCGGTAACAGTGAGGGACCGCCGGGGCACATAGCCCACGGAATGCTGAACGGCGTGGTCGCCCTGGCCGGATCGGATGCGGCACCCGGCGAGAAGAGCGTCCGGCTCGAGGGCGTCATGCTCTCGTTGCTCGGGACCGCCGAACCTGAGGTGCTGCACGAGTGGTTCGACAAGCTCGCCGTTGGCGGCCGGGTGGTCGATCCCCTGGCGCCGAAGCCGTGGGGCGCCTCCGATGGCCAGGTGATCGATCGTCACGGACTGCACTGGCTCGTCGGCTACGAACCAGCGCCGTGACGTCAGGCGCCTAGCCGCAGACGGTCCACGTCTGCCAGTCGGGGATACGCGGCCTGGGTTCCCTTCTTCGTGGCAGCCAGAGCAGCAGCGACCGAAGCGAACGACGCCGCCCCGGCCAGGGACTCCCCTGCGGCAAGCCGTGCCGCGAGGGACCCGGTGAAGGCGTCGCCGGCGCCGGTGGTGTCCACGGCGTCAACCTTGGTGGGGGCGATCCGGGTGAAACGGCGCCCCTCCTCGGCCTGCCCATCCAGCACGATGGAGCCGTCGGCGCCCAGGGTGACCACGACGCGGTCCAGCCCCTGCGCCGCAAACTTCAAGCCCACCTGCTCCCAGTCGGCAACGGCGGCATTGGCGCAGGGCATTGCGGCGCCGCCGAGGAACTGCGAAGCCTCGTGCGCGTTGACCAGCAGGACGTCGGTGAGTTCGGCCAGGCTTCGCGGCACGGGCGCGTAAGGCGAGAGGTTGAGCAGCACTGTTGCTCCGGCGTCGTGCCCTGATCTTGCTGCCGCCTCCACGGCGTCCAGGCCGACCTCGAGGCAGAGGCAAACCACGGCGGCGCCATCGAAAACGTCCCTGGCGGCGACTACGTCATCCGGAACTACGGTGCCGTTGGCGCCAGGGGAAATGACGATGCTGTTCTCCCCCGCGGCGTCAACGGTAATGACGGCGACGCCGGTCTCGACGTCAGCGGCGCGGCGCACGCGGGAAACGTCCACGCCGCCCCCTGCAACGGAGGCCAGCAGCATGTCCCCGTTGGAGTCCTCGCCCACAGCGCCGATCATGGCGACGTTGCCGCCGAGCCGGCCCGCGGCCACGGCTTGGTTGGCGCTCTTGCCGCCCGGGTTCACGGCGAAGCCTTCGCCGCGGAGGGTTTCGCCGGGGTTGGGCAGCCGCTCGGTGTAGATGGTCAGGTCCGCGTTCAGTGAACCAACGACGACGATGCGTCCGGCTTGCGGACTCACTGTTCCACCTCGGCATCGACGGGCTTGGGGATCAGCAGCGAGGCGGCGAAGGCCGCGACCGTGATGACCAGGCCGACCACCACCACCGTGAGGTAAGAGGCGCGGTCGCCCAGCGCCGAAGTGCCCACGAGCACCGCCGGCAGCACCAGGAAGCTCAGCCCGGCGCCGAGGTTGAAGGCTCCGGCGTTCATGCCCGGCAGGAAGCCGGGGTTGCCCGGGGGCGAGAGCACCACGCCGAGCCCGTTGAGCATAATGTTCGCGGTGCCGGCGTACATGATGCCGAGCAGCGCAGTGGCGGCGACCATCACCGGCAGGCTGTTCAGGCCGAACAGCACAATGATCACCAGGGAGATAATGCTGCCGATCATGCCGATGCGCAGCACCTTGGTGTAGCCCAGTACCGGGGCGAGCCGTCCGCTGATCGGGCCGAAGACCCAGCCCAGCAGCGCGTAGGGGGTCAGGATGAGCAGCGCCGTTTCGGTGGGGCCGAGGCCGAAGCCGGGTGCGGCGGCCTGTACGTAGGCGGGGACAATCCCGTTGATGACGGCGAAGATGCCGGTCATGGTCAGGACCGTGGTCAGCAGCGGCGCCCACGTGGAGCGCTGGCGCAGATGTACAATCTCGACCATCGGCTGCTTCGCGCGCTTTTCGGTGGCCCAGAAGGCGGCGAACGCGGCGGCGGCCACGGCGATCAACACCAGCGAGAGGACCAGGGTTTCGCTGGAGAACCCGCCGACCAGCTTGGCGGCCTCGTTCAGAGCGGTGAGCAGGGCACCGACCGCGACAACAATAAAGACGACGCCGGTCCAGTCCATCCGCGTCCCGGCCTGCGGTTTGCTCTCGGGCGTCAGGACGGCGACGAGAACCGCGGCGATCACGGCGAGGACCATCATGAACCAGAAGATGCTGCGGAAGCCGTAGTGCTCGGCCATGTAGCCGCCGAGGAAGGCATCGACGCCGGCCACGCCGCCGTTGACCGCGAGGATGACGCCCATCAGAGTGCCGTAGGTGCGCGGGTTGGGCACGGCGGTGCGCAGCATGATGAGGCACAGCGGCACGGTGGGGCCGCTGGCGCCCTGGATGATCCGGCCCACGAAGAGCCACGTAACGTCCGGGGCCAGCGCTGCGATCACGGAGCCAGCGGCCGTCAGCAGCATCATCCCGACGAGGATCCGCTTGCGGCCGACAATATCGCTCAGCCGGGGCAGGAACAGGGAGAACAGCGCGGCTGTGGTGAAGAACCACGTCTGGGACAGGCCAATCGAGGCCTGGTCTGTCTGCAGTTCCTCCCCCATGGTGACCAGGGCGGGGCTGAGCATGGAGGCATTGAGCTGGAAGGCCACGCAGGCCGTCAGCAGGGCAACCATCAGGGCGGTGGTGCCGCCGCGGGTTGCCTTGGCTTCGTGGAGAACGGCGCTCATTTCGCTGCCATCCCGGAGTTCTGGGGCGCCGCGGAGGCGGGTGACGCCGTCGTTGTTGTGGTGGCGGCGGTTCCAATCTCTACCTCGCCGATCCGGACCAGCGCATCGGTTACCAGGTTCCAGAACTTGGTGCGGTCAAGGTCCACGGCCACAGAGGTGTGGCAGTCGGCCGGTGCGGGGGCGCGGAAGTCAGCGACGGTCATGCCGAGGGTCAGCTTGCCCTGCAGTTCGATGTCGATCGGGACCTTGCGGGTTGTCATCACCGTGGGGTCGATGACGTAGGCGACGGCGCACGGATCGTGGACCGGCGGGTAGTCGAAGCCCTGTGCGTCCTTGTAGGTTTGGGCGAAAAAATTCATCAGTTCGCGGACAAAGCGGGCCGGACCGGTGCCGACGGCTTCAATCTGCTCGACGACTTCGGGGGTGGCCAGCGCCTGGTGTGTGAGGTCCAGTCCCACCATGACCAGGGGCCACTTCTCGTTGAAGACGATGTGGGCGGCCTCGGGGTCGATCATGATGTTGAATTCGGCTACGGCGGACCAGTTGCCCACGTGGTAGCCGCCGCCCATCAGCACGACCTCCTTGACCCGCTCGACGATGCGCGGCTCCTTGCGGGCGGCCATCGCGATGTTGGTCAGGCCGCCGGTCGGGACCAGGGTTACGGCACCGGGTTCGTGCAGCATGATCGTGTCGATGATGAGATCAACGGCGTGGCGCGAGTCCAGTTGGATGGTGGACTCCGGCTGCGCGGGGCCGTCCATGCCGGACTCGCCGTGGATGTCCGGCGCCGTTTCGATGGTGCGCACCAGTGGGCGGTCGCAGCCGGCGGCGAACGGGACACCGGTGATGCCGGCGATCGTCCCCACGGCCAGAGCGTTCTTGGTGACCTTTGCCAGGGTCTGGTTGCCGACAACGGTGGTCACGGCGAGCAGTTCGATGTCCGGGTTGCCGTGGGCCAGGAGCAGCGCCACGGCGTCGTCGTGCCCCGGATCGCAGTCCAAGATGATCTTTTTCGGTCCGGGCGTCGCGGAAGTGGCGTCCATGTTTTTCTCTCCACGTCATCGGGGTCCGCCGCAGCGGGGATTCAGTCTCAGGAAGTGTGACACCCCTTTCCGGTTCACGTCAAACGCTTGACGTAAACATGCGTCAAGCGCTTGATGCCTTGTCTTGCTTGACCGTGCTTATCATGGGCTCATGGATTCCGCCCGCCCTCCCGTTCAGCACCCGCCGCGCGTCGGTGGGCGAGTGACCGCGGCGATGGTGGCGGCACGCGCCGGGGTCTCCACGGCGACGGTTTCCCTGGTGGCCAACGGCAAGACGCGCGGACGGGTGTCCGCGGACAACATCTCCCGGGTCAGCCAGGCCATCGCCGAACTCGGATACGTGGTGGACAGCGTGGGCAGTTCGCTGGCCAAGGGGGTCAGCTCCATTGTGGTTCTGGTGGCGCCGGACATTTCCAACCCGTTCTTCGCCAAAGTCGTTGCCGGCGTCCGGGAATCCCTCGGCGCGGACTTCCAACTGCTGCTCTCCGTCACCGAAGCCGGCGAATTTCCCCGCGCAGATGACATCCGCCGGCTCCTCGCCCTCCGCCCGGCAGGCCTGTTGGTGGATGCCCCCGATGCCGCGTTCCTCGAGGACCTCTCCGCCACGGGCCCCTTGGTGCTGCTCGACGCGCCCGGGCTGGAGGCTTATGCGCCGTCCGTCAACCTCGATGTGGCCCACGGCGCCCGCGAACTCGCGGCGCATCTGGCCGCCTCCGGCCACGAGCGGGTGGCGTACTTGGACAGCGTGACCGGCACAGCCACCTTCACCATTCGCCGGACGGCCTTCCTGGAGGAGGCGGCCGCGCGCGGGATGACCGTGGACCCGGCTCACCCGATCAGCACCACGATCGACGTCGGCGCGTCGGCCGAGGCTTTTGCCGCCGCCTGGCCCCAGTGGCGGCAGTCCGGTGTCACCGCCGTCGTCTGCGCCACCGATACCCACGCATACGGCGTGCTGCAGCAAGCGCGCGTTGCCGGCGTGCGGATCCCGGACGAACTCGCCGTCGCCGGCTTCGACGACCTGCCCTACTCCGCCACCAGCAACCCCGGCCTCACCAGCGTCCACCTTCCCGCCGCCCGCCTGGGCCTCAAGGGCGGCGAACAGCTGCGCGGCCTGATCGAAGGCCGCGACCTCGAGCAGCCCCAGCTCACCTTGGAGGCCTCGCTGATTGTGCGCGGCTCCACGGAGCGGATCGCCGCCAACTAACTAACGACGGCCGCGGTCCAGGCCGTTGCACGGCTACACCTTGCGCCAGTCGTGGCCGGTCACGGCCGCCCCGGCCTGCGGACCCATCTGCAGCATGCCGCCGTCTACCACCCACGACGCCCCGGTGACGTAGCCCGCTTCCGCGGACGCCAGGAAGGCGATCACGGCGGCGACCTCGCGGGCGTCGCCGGGCCGGGCCAGCGGGATGCCGGGGCGGTCGATGCGGTGCGGGTCTTCGTCCTCGTTGCCGGTCATGGCGGTGGCGATCTCCCCCGGCGCGACGGAGTTGACCGTGATGCCGTGCCGGCCGAGCTCCAGCGCCATGTTCTTCACCAGCCCGCCGAGGCCATGCTTGGCGGCGTCGTAGGGGGCGGCCCCGATCATCGGCTGGTGCTCGTGCACGCTGGTCACGGCGATGATCCGGCCGCCGCGACCGGCATTGGACATCCGCCGGGCTGCCCGCTGCATGCAGACAAACGCGCCGTCCAAGTCGGTGGCGACCACTCTCCGCCACGTCTCGTAGTCCAGCTCCAGGAACGGCTCCGAGGCGCCCGTGCCCGAGTTGTTGACGAACACGTCCAGCCCGCCGAGCTGCTCCGCGAGCGAATCGACCACGTCGCCGCAGCCGGGCAGGTCCGTGGTGTCCAATTGGACGACGGCGGCGCTGCGGCCGAGCGCGCGGACCTCCTTCGCTGTGTCCTCGGCTCCGTCCCGGTCCGAATGCCAGGTGATCCCGACATCCATGCCGGCACGGGCCAAGGCGACGGCGGTGGCCCGGCCGATGCCGGAGTCGGAACCGGTGACGATGGCTGTGCGGGGCGTGAACTGTTCCATGCGCCCTATTGTGGCGAAGAACCGGCCGCTTGCCAGCCCCTCGGGCCGCCGGGGACCGCTACGCGACGGTCATTTCACCCATCAGGTCCCAGTCTTCGCCCTCGACCTGCCGGCTGATGATCCGCGGCGTCTCCTGCAGGTACTGCGGCTGCTCCTGCATGGCCTTCTTGAAGTGGTCGCTCTTCACGTGTGCTTCGGCCGCGTCGTCCCGGAAGGCCTCCACCAGCACGTAGGTGTTGGCGTCGTCCACGCTGCGTGACCAGTCGAACCACAGGTTGCCCGGCTCGGCACGCGTTGCCTCGGTGAACTCGCGCACGAGTTCGGGGAAGCTGTCGGCGTACGCGTCCTTGACCTTGAACTTGACCACAATGAAAATCACGCAGCATCAGCCTTTCTTCTTTGGGATGTCTTTTCATCCTGTCATGCACCGCGCGGTCCGTCAGGTCAGGTGCGGCCAGGCAGGATTGGCCCAGCGTCAGTTGGCGTCGCTGCCCGGCCTGTCCGCCAGCCCGCCGGTGCCTGTCGACGGCCAGTCAGTTAGCGGCGCTGCCCGGCCTGTCCGCCCGCGAGCGCCTTGGCTGCTGCAATATAGCGCCGCGTGACCAGCCGCTGGGCGGCTTCCGCCACCGGCGCGCCTGTCCGGTAGAACCAGTTGGAATGCCGGCTGAACGCGAACACCTCGAAGACCACCCGCCCGTTCCCCTCCAGCACAGCAGCGAAGCCTTCTTCCCCCGACTCCGGATGCCCTGGCAGCGTGCCGTAGCCGAAGCCCGTCCGCGTTGGCGTCCGTTCAGTCCACACCACTCGGCACGGGATGGCGAGCCGCAGCGGACCGACTCCGAACCCACACACCACCTCCACGCCTTCGGCGGCCACCGGCTCCGTGGCATCGACCCGCAGCCCGGCCAGCCGATGCACTTCCCACCCCATCAGCCCTTCGGCGAGCCGGTGAAAAGCATCTTCCCCCACACCGACACCGACCCGATGGTCCACGACCCGGTATCCCGGCGGCGAGGTGCGTTCCCGACTCAGCCCCACGCCGTCGTACGTCAGCCGGGATCCGCCCAGGTCCTTGGCCTTCATCCTTCAGCCCTGCCGCGCATCTTCGCCCCTGGCCAGGCCCATCCAGCCCAGCATCTCGCGGTCGCGGCGCGGCAGCGATGCCACCACCAGATCGTAGGAATCCTCGATCATGTCGCGGAGCATGTCGTCGGGCAGCCCGCCGTCGCAGCGCACGCCGTTCCAGTGCGTTTTGTTCATGTGATAGGCACCCGTGATCTCCGGATGCGCCGCGCGCAGCTGCTGCGCCAGCACCGGTTCACACTTGAGGCTGATGCTCAGCTGCGGCGCCTGCAGGTCCGAGAGCGCGAACATCTTGGCGGCCCGTCCCGCCGCCCGGACCTTGAACACCGACGCCTCGGGGCCAAACGGGAAATCCTCGAACGCCCCGGGCAGGGACAGGCAGAATGCGCGCAGCGCGGTTGCGTCCATAGGCACGAGCCTACTGCTCCCTGCCCGCGCCGGTCACGGTTCTGCGGGAACCGCGGCGGCGCCCCTCGCCCGGGCCACCGTCCGGGGAGAACCAGGTGTACGCCCGCACCCCGTACCCCGCGCCCGCCGGGGAGACCCAGGTGCCTGCCCGTCCCGCACCCGTCCGCGTCACCGTTCGGGGAGAACCAGGTGTACGCCCGCGCCCGTGCCCCGCGCCCGCCCGAGTCCCCCCGGTGCGCGGCGGCAACTTCGGTGGCAGGATGGTTTCACAGTTGTTTCACGGGGAACGACGGCGGGGCTTCCGTGCCGCCGGCGGGTTTCGGAATGGGCCACGGCTTTGGAGAGGAGACCCATGGCAGACACCGGCAGGGAAGCGAAGCGGGCGGCCGGCAGGGCGAAGGACAAGACCGAGGACGCTGCCAATTCCAAGGTTTTCGAGCGGGTAGCGCGGTTTGGATACGTGGCCAGCGGCCTGCTGCACGTGCTGATTGGAGCAATCGCGCTCCGGCTCGCCTTCGGCGGAGGTGGCGAGGCGGACCAGACCGGGGCCGCCTCAAGCTTGGCACAGCGCCCGGGCGGAATGTTCCTGCTCTGGGCGGGCATGCTTGCCGCCGCGGCCTTGGCCTTGTGGCAGATTAGCGAAGCGGTGTTCGGCGGACGCGGCCGCCAGGCTAAGAAGAAATGGGGCTACCGGGCCAAGTGCGTGGGACTGGCCATCGCTTACACGGTGGTGGCGGTGTCGTTCGGCAGCTTCGCGCTGGGCTCCGGCGCCGACAGCAGCCAGAGCTCCCAGGATGCCAGCACCCGGCTGATGCAATGGCCCGGCGGTGTCGTTGTCCTGTTCCTGATTGGCGCTGTCATCATGGGCGCCGGCGTCTTCTACGTGTTCAAGGGCCTGAAGAAGAAGTTCCTGAGCGACCTTAAAAGGCTCCCCCGCGGCAGCACCGGCACCGCCGTGACGTGGCTCGGCGTCGTGGGCTATGTGGGCAAGGGGCTGGCACTGTTCGTGTTGGGGCTGCTGCTGGCGGTGGCCGCGGTGCAGCACGACCCGCAGGAGGTCAAGGGGCTGGACGGGGCGCTCAAGGCGCTGCGCGACCAGGCCTTTGGCCCGGCCGCCCTCGCCCTCGTCGCCGTTGGCCTGATTTGTTACGGCCTGTACATGGGCGCCCGGGCACGCTACGCCAAGATGTAGCGCGCCCGGGGCCTCTCGCGTGACCGGATCGCCGACCGTTGTTCAGCGGCGCCGGCGGTGGCAGCGCTGGCGGCGGCAGCGGCGGTGGCTCGTTGTGCGGCACTGGGATGGCCGGCCGCCGTCCCAGTGCCCGCATCGGCCCTACTCGGTGGAGACCGGCGTCAGCACGTCCTTGACCAGCGGATCCTCCGTGGTGTGCAGGTACTCCTCGAGCCGCGGATCCGAGAAGATCTCGATCAGTTTCTTGCTCTCCGCGCTGTCCTTGAACTGGGTGCCGATCACCAGGCGGGAGGCGAATGTCTTCGGGGCGGCAGGGAACAGGATGCCCTTGTCGCGGCCGATCTTGCCAGCGTCGAACTGGGAGACGTAGCCGATCGCGGCATCGACTGAGTCGAGCATCCGCGGCATCGCCAGCAGGTCGGCTTCCTTCAGCTCGAAGCCGCGCGGGTTGCCGGTAACGTCGCGGATCTTTGCTGTTCGCGGCTCCACCGCCGGATCCAGCTCCAGCAGTCCCTCGCGCTGCAGCAGCCACAGCGCCTGGCCCTGGTTGGCGGAGTCGTTGGGCAGCAGCAGCACGGCTCCGCGCGGCAGGTTTTCCACCGAGCCGTAGCGGGTTGAGTAGAGGCCGAAGCCCCACTGGTACAGCTCCACCGTCGGCGTCAGTTCCAACCCGTTGGCGTCGGCGGGCTGCTGCATGTACCACTGGTGCTCGAAGATGGTGGCGTGGAACTGCCCATCGGCCACCGCGCGGTTGGCCTGGACCGGATCCTGCAGGCCCACAGCCTCGATCTGAACGCCGTAGTCGGGGGCGATTTCCTCGGCGACGAACTTCAGGATCTTCTCCTCCCCCGCCATCGCCGGTTCAAAGTGGACTTTCAGCGGCGAGGTGACCTCGCTGCCGGATGCCGCGACAGCCGGCCGGGACTGCTGCTGCACCAGCAGCAGCCCCAGGACCAGTGCGACGACGGCGGCAAAGGCGGCAATGCTCCACGGCAGGGCTGTGGTCTGTTTGCGCAGGGTGAAGCCATGGTCGTGGCCGGACCCGGCGGAAGGGGTGCTCATGATGTGATGCTCCTGTTGATCAGTGGCTAGGGGCGCAGCAGCGCGCGGGAGATCCGGTCGCCGGCAAACTGCACCAGCTGCACCGTGATGATCAGGACAACGATGGTGGCCGCCATGACGTGGGTGTCGAACCGTTGGTAGCCGTAGGTGACGGCCAGATAGCCGATGCCGCCGGCGCCGATGGTCCCGGCAATGGCCGAGTATTCGATCATCGAAATGGTGTTGAGCGTGACCGCCGAAGTAAGGCCCGGCAGGGCCTCGCGCAGCTGCGTCTGCCGGATGATCTGCCCGGTGGAACTGCCTGTGACCAGCCCGACGGCCATGTTCTCGCGCGGCAGATCGTTGAGTGCGTTCTGCACCAGCCGGGCGAAGAACGGAATGCCGGCCAGTGTCATCGGGACCACGGCTGCCGCGATGCCGATGGTCGTTCCGGTTACCCACTTGGTCAGCGGGATGATGGCGGCCATCAGCACCAGGAACGGGAGCGAGCGGCCCATGTTGACGAGCCAGCTGAGCGTTCCGTGCAGGCGCGGCCGGGGGAACAGACCGCGGCTGTCCGTGTTGTACAGCAGCACGCCGGTGGCGCCGCCGACCAGGATCACCATGACCATAACGATGCCGACCATCGCCCAGGTCTCGCCGTAGGCCGGCAGCAGCAGCGCGGGCAGGTCCGCCCAGGGCGTGTCCAGCCCGACGGCGGCGGTTTCTGCGGGCCTCATGCGCGCACCTCGATTTTCTCGTTCCTTGCATATTCGTCCGCGTCCGTCGGCGGCGTTTCCGCCGCGGTATCGGCACGGTGGCGTGCCTCTGCGGTAAGGCCCAGTCCGGCCAAGTAGGCGCGGACCTCGGCCTCCGGGCGGCCGGCGAGACCGATTTCGAAGCGGCCCAGCACCGCTTCGCCATGGGCTTCCACCGAACCGCCGAGCAGCGCCACGCTCACGTCCAAGCCGGTGGACAGGCGGGTCATCCACTCCGGGTCCACCGGCCCGTGCCGGTACGAGACGGACAGCGCGTACTCGAAGGAGGCTGGCAGCGGGAGGGCGCGGATTGGCAGCAGTTGGCGGCCGGCGGCGGAGGCCGGATCGGCCACTAGGGCGCCGATCGGCCCGTATTCGGCGACGCGGCCGCCGGAGAGCACGGCCACCTGGTCGGCGACGCGGCGCACCACGTCCATCTCATGGGTGATCAGGATGACCGACAACCCCAGTTCGGTGCGCACGTCGTCCAGCAGGTCCAAGATCTGCTGGGTGGACTCCGGATCCAGGCCCGACGTCGATTCGTCGGAGAGCAAAATCCGGGGACGAAGTGCCAGCGCCCGGGCGATGCCGACCCGTTGCTTTTGGCCGCCGGACAGTTGGCCGGGGTAGGCGTTGGCCTTGTGCAGCAGGCCCACCCGGTCCAGCAGTTCGGCCACGCGGTCCTCCATCTGAGCGGGCACCACGCCGAGGTTGCGCAGCGGCAGCGCCACGTTCTCGGCCACCGTCATCCGGCGCAGCAGGGCCGAGTGTTGGAAGATCGTGCCGATGGCGCGGCGTTCGCCGCGCAATGCCTGCCCGGACAGGGCGGAGAGGTCGCGTCCGTCCACCAGCACCTGGCCGGAAGTCGGTTTCTCCAACAGGGAAATGCAGTGGGAGAGGGTAGTCTTGCCGGCGCCGGAAGGGCCGACGACGGCGGTGATCGCCCCCTGCTCGATGGTCAGGTCGATGCCCTTGAGCACCTCGACCGTCCCGTGTCGTGTGTCGTAGCTCTTGTGCAGATTGCGGATTTCAATCATTGCGGGCCGCCCGCGGCATAGCTTTTCATGCTGCTCCTGAAGGTCAGGGAGCCCCGGGCACAGCCGATCACGGCGCGCAGGCATGGTGCGGCCGGTTCCGGCCCGGCCCGGGTTCTCCATCGGTTCTGGCGTTAGCACCGTGCGGCAGTTGCCGAGGTTGCTGCGGCGTCATCGAGCCAGATCTCTCGGCCGCTCTGGATGGTTCTTGCCGACGGCGGTGCCCGCCCGCCCTTAAGGGCGGCGCACCGGCGTCGTTGTTTAGCTGGTTCTGCTGCTGCCTACGCTTAGTCGACCAGCGCGTTCTGCAGGCGGAAGCCGGCGGCGCGGTGGTTCTCCGGCAGCTTGTCGCCGCGGCCGAAGAGCTTGTTGCGCAGGGTCCCCGGCGCGTACTCCGTTGGGTAGGCGCCCAGCTTCTGCAGTTCCGGCACGACGTATTCCACGATGTCCTCGAAGGTGCCCGGGGTGATGGCGTAGGCCAGGTTGAACCCGTCCACGTCGGTCTCGTCGACCCACTCCACCAGCTTGGCGGCCACCTCCGCGCCGGAGCCGACGGTGATCGGGCCGAAGCCGCCGACGCCGACCCATTCGGCCAGCTGGCGGATGGTCCACGGCTTGCCGCTGTCGCCGGAAGCCTTCTGGAAGGTTTCCACCGAGGACTGGATGGCATTGGACTTCACGTTCCCGCCGATCACGTCGTCCGGGCCGTAGGTGGAGAGGTCAACGCCCATCCAGCCGGAGATCAGCGCCAGCGCGCCGTTGATGTCCGCGTAGGACTTGTAGTCCTCGAATTTGGCCTGCGCGGTGGCGGTGTCCGGTCCGGTCACCACGGTCTGCATCGCGTAGATGCGCACGTCGTAGCGGTCGCGGCCCGCCGCTTCCACGGCGTCGCGGATCTTCTTCACCGACGCCGCGAGCATCTCCTTGGTCGGGCAGGTCACGAACACCGCCTCGGCGTTCCCGGCGGCGAACTCGGTGCCGCGCTTGGAGGCCCCGGCCTGGAAGATGACCGGGGTGCGCTGCGGGCTCGGCTCGGTGATCGCGATGCCGGGAACCTTGAAGTACTTGCCCTCGTGCCGGATCTCGTGGACCTTGGCCGGGTCGGTGAAGACGCCGGTCTCGGCGTCCTTGACCACGGCGTCGTCCTCCCATGAGCCCTCGAGCAGCTTGTAGATGACCTCGAGGTATTCGTCCGCGTGGTTGTAGCGCTCGTCGTGCTCCAACTGGTCTTCCTGGCCCATGTTGCGCGCCGCCGAGGGCAGGTAACCGGTGACCACGTTCCAGCCGACCCGCCCGTTGGTCAGGTGGTCCAGCGTGGCCAGGCGGCGGGCGAACGGGTACGGGTGCTCGTAGGCGGTGCCGGCGGTGACGCCGAAGCCGAGGTTCTCGGTCACCGCGGCCATCGCGGAAACCAGCATGAACGGATCGTTCACCGGGACCTGCGTGCCGGCGCGCAGCGTGGTCTCGTTGGAGGACCCGAAGACGTCGTAGGTGCCAAGCACGTCGGCGATAAACAGGCCGTCGAACAGGCCCCTTTCCAGCACCTTGGCCAGGTGGGTCCAGTAGCCGATGGTGTTGTAGTTGGCGGACTTGTCCTGCGGGTGGCGCCACAGTCCGGGCGACTGGTGTCCCACGCAGTTCATTTCGAAGGCGTTGAAACGAATCTGGCGCCGGGGGTTGGGCTGCGGGTTGTTCACGGTCATGTCAGGCTCCTTTTCTGATGAGAAGAGCCCGCGCCGGCCCTCCGTTGGGCATGCGGCTGCCAACGGAAGACCAACGAGAGATCGAGCTTCTCCATCGGTCCTGGCGGTAGCACCTTCCTCAGGGAGGGGGTTGCTGCGGCGTCAACAAGCCAGGTCTCTCGGCCGCTCTGGATGGGTACCCCTCCATTGGACACCCAGGGCGTCCCGGAGGGAAATGTTCGCCGTCACGCGAGGTAAGAATTACGACGCCGGTGCGCCCTCCCGCCTCTTCGCCCCCGCTATTGCTCCGGCCGCGAAGCACAGCAGGATCAGGACGACGACGGCGACCGCCAGCGGGACGCTGTTGCCGACCAGGGTCGGAAGGTTCTGCAGGATCAGCCCCAGGATTCCCAGCAGCCCGATCAGTCCGAGGGCCGGGGCTACTGAGCGCTTCCAGTCCCGGAGGGGCGCACCGTTCCGGCGGAAAAAGACCAGGACGGCTGCGCTGGTCAACGTCATCAGCACCACGATTCCCAACGACGCGAAGCCCGCGAACCAGGTGTAGAACTGCATGATTGGATCCCAGTCGGCCAGGACGGCGGCCAGCAGGAACAGGGCTACCACCGTGTTGGCCGCTGCGGAGGCCAGATGCGGGGAGCGGTGCCGGCCGTGGGTGCCGGCCAACTTGGCCGGGAAGATGCCCTGCCCGGCGACTTGGAAAAAGTAGCGGGAACCGATGTTGTGCAAGGACAGGATGCAGGCGAAGAGGCTGGTCGCCAGCAGCAGTTGGATGATGTGGCTGCCGGCCGTGCCCAGATAGAGCGTTGTGGTCTCCGAGAGCAAGGTGCCCGGCGCGTCCGTGGCCTTTTGGACGACTCCCTCGTCGCCCCAGACGCTGATCAGCAGCCAGCTGGACAGCGCGTAGAAACCGCCCACCACCAGGAGTGCCACATAGGTGGCCCGCGGGATGGTCTTGTCCGGGTCGCGAGCCTCATCGCGGAAGACCGCCGTGGCCTCGAAGCCGATGAAGCTCAGGATGGCGAACAGCAGCGCGATGCCGGGTGCCCCCGACAGTACGGTGGACGGGGTGGCGAACCCGGTGGACAGGCCGCCGGCACCTCCCCCGTCAAAGATGATGAAGGCGTCCAGGATCAGCACGATCAGCACCTCGGCCACGAGCAGCACCGCCAGCACCTTGCCGGAGAGTTCGATATTGCGGTGTCCCAGCCAGGCGACGGCGGCCAGCGCGGTAGCCGCCCACACCCACCAGGGCAGTTCGGGGCCGCCGTAGGCACGGACCACTTCGTTAACGGCCGGGGCGAAGAGGCCGTAGACGCCCGCTTCCAGGGCGAGGTAGGAAAGCAGGGCCACGAAGGCCGCCCCCAGGCCCGCCCGGCGCCCCAGTCCCTTCTGCACGTAGCTGAAGAACGCGCCGGCCGTTGGCACATGCGGGGTCATGGTGGTGAAGCCGACGGCAAACAACAGCAGAATCGCCATGGCCAGCAGGTAGATGAAGGGCAGGCCGGCGCCGTTGCCGCTGGCAATGGCCAGCGGGACGGTTCCGCCGATGACGCCCAGCGGCGAGGCGGCGGCCAGCACGATGAGCACGATGCTGGCGACACCCAGCCGGCCGGAGAGCCGCGGAGCGCCGGCAGCGCCGGCCGCGGCTTCGGGAGCCGCGAGTGTTGGGTTTTTGGTGGCGACAGACATGGTGTGTGTTCTTCCTAGACGGCCGCGGAACGGACGGCGGGGTTGACTGGCGGGCGGCCGGCGTCGGCATTGGCCTCGCCGATGGTCCACACGAATGGGGGTTCCGTGGCGTTGACTTCCCAGTTGCCGACGATCCGGGACTTGTAAATGAAAGGGTTGTGCGTCGCCACGGTGCGGGCGTTGCGCCAGTGCCGGTCCAGCGCCTTGTCCGTGCTGGTGGAGGAAGCACCGAGCGCGTTGAAGAGGGCGCCCGCGGCGTCCGGAACCAGGGCGCTGAGCACTATCTGCGCCCGGCCCGATTCCAGTTCGACGTCGATGTTGGCCGACTTTTCGGCGTCGGCATCCAGGCGCCGAGCCTCGAAAGCCCTGTCCAGGCTGCGGGCCACACTCAGGGTCGTCGCCGTCGCGGCGTAGGATTTGGCGCTGATTTCGCCGACCACTTGCAGGACTTGCGCGTCGTGCCGGACCAGCGGGGCGTTTCCGTGGCCGAACACCCGCGTGCGGTCCCGCACGTTGTCCGCGGCGTCGGCGATGGCGGCCCGGGCGATGCCGGCCAGGGTGACCAGCAGGATGTGCTGGTAGAGCGCCGTCTGGTATGGGAAGCGGTCGGCGAAGGCTGAAACGTTAGCCGGATCCACAACCGCGTCGGTAAATACGGTGGTGCCGCTGCCGGTCAGCCGCTGGCCGAAACCGTCCCAGTCGTCAAAGGTTTCCACGCCCGGCGTCTTGGTGGAGATGATCACCGAGACATCGGAGCCGTCCTGGCGCTTGGCGGTGACATCGATCCAGTCGGCGAAGATGGTGCCGGTGGTGTAGAACTTGCGGCCGTTCAGCAGCAGCCTGCCGCCGGACTCGGACAGCACGGTGGCGGTTCCGCCGGCACCCGGTTCGGTCCAGGCGTTGCCGGCCAGCTCGCCGGAGGCGAAGCGCCGCAGCCAGGCGCTTCGGTCCGAGGTGCGGCCGTGGTGGTATAGGTTCTCCTCCACCAAGGCAATGTGCGATCGCAGCGCCTGCGGAATATTGCTGTCTGCGGTGCCCAGCTCGATCAGGAGTTGGGTGAACTCTTCCCAGTCCAGCCCGTCGCCTCCGAACTCGGCCGGAATCCGGGCGGCGCCGAAGCCGGCTTCCTTCAGCCAGCCGATCTGTTCATACGGCAGCTCCCGGGTGAGCTCGCGGCTCAACGCCCCGGCGGCGATGCGCGCGAAGATCGGACGGTACTTGGCGGCTGCGGCGTCGAAGGCCGTGGCGATGTCGTCAATAGTTTCAGTCATGCTGGTTCTCCTGGAGGTTCTGTCACGAGGGCGGAGTGATGGGGCCTGCGGTCGGCGGGCAATCGTGATCGGGCCCGCGGTCGGCGGGCAATCGTGATGGGCCCGCCGTAAGCGGGCAGTAACGGAATGGCAGCGTTAGGCGCGGCTCAGGTGTAGAGCGAAATCGGCTGGACGTCGCCGAGCAGGTAGTTGGCGCCGACCTCGACCTTCTTGTAGTCGACCGGGTCGTGCAGCGTGTGCGTGCGGATGTTGCGCCAGAAAATGTCCAGCCCAACCTCGGATTTCGCGGAGGACGAGCCGGTAGTCTCGAAGATACGGTTCGCCACGTCGACACCCACCTCGGTGGACACGACCTTGAGCCGCGCGATCTTGATCGCGATGTCCGCCCGGGATTCCGCGGTCAGCTGCGCGCCGACGGCGATGACCGCGTCGAACCTTGCATTCGTCCGATCTGCCAGGGCTTCCACCGCGGCAACCCGCGAAGCCAGCTCGCCGTAGACCCGCTGGGTCAGCGGATCCTGGGCATAGGTCTCCTTCGTGCTGAGGAACCAGGAGTTCCTGCGCGCCAGCGTGATCCGGCGTCCGCGGTCCAGCGCCCCCTGCGCGATGCCCAGGTAGAGGTTGCCGAAGGCCAGCTGGATGTACGGGGTGACGAGTGTGGAGAAAGGCTCGTCCCCTACCTCGCCGATGATGTCCGCGGCGGTGACCTGCACGCCGTCGTACTTCACCGAACCACTGGCCGAGAGGCGCTGGCCGAGCGCATCCCAGTCCCCGAGGTATCCGATCCCCGTCCGGTCATGCTCCAGCGCGAGGGCCAGGAACTTGCCCTGCTCCGGTCCGGCCGCGATCACGGCGTTGACCAGGATGGCGTCACCGACGGAAGCGCCGGCGGAGAAGTGCTTGATGCCATTCAGCCGGTAGCCGTCGCCGTCGGGAATCAGTTCCAGATTCGGGTCCACGGGGTTCACGGAGTCACCCCAGGACCAGCGGCCCAGCGCGGAGCGGCGGAGCAGGCGTTCCTGGATCTGCACATCACCATAGAAGACGACGGCGCCCAGGTTCGCGTAGTGGTAGCCGAGAATTTGCGCGATCGACGCGTCGGTGCGGGCAAGGATGCGCACGGCGTGCAGCGCGCTTTCCCAGTGCCCGCCCTCGCCGCCCCATTCGGCCGGGATGATCAGGTTGAGCAGCCCGGAGTTGCGCAGCAGCTCCACCTCGGCGTGCGGTTCGGCATTGCGGCGGTCGCGCTCCAGCACGTCCGGCGCCAGTGCGGCGGCAACGCCTTCGGCTATCTGCTGCCAGTGGGCCAGTTCTTCGGCGGTAGCCTGCCCGGCCCACGGAGATCGGTCGGTTTGCGGGTTGATTTCTGTCACGACGGCGGTCATGTTCGCTCCTCAAGGCGGGGCTCCCGCCTGCCGGCGGCGCAGCAACCATCACGGTTGGGGACGCAGCTTGGCGGGGGCCGTACTTGCCGGGCACGGTGTTGTGCGCGGCCGGATCCTCATCTGGGGCACCCCGCTACGGGAGAGGGTTGCCGCCCAACCAGCCAGAGCTTGTCGTTGGGACTCTTGATCTCGGAGTTGAGTATGCCGGGTCCGATCCGGCGCCGGGAAGCACGTGACAGGCCGTGACGTCCCGGGGCGTAATGTTACGGGCGCCTCATCATGTGACGGCGGCGATGCCCGGCGGGCGGAATGTTGAGGGCTGCCGGACGGACGCCGCGGGCTAGAGGCCGAAGCGCGGGGCCTCTATTGCCGGGCAGGTATCCATGACTACGTCCAGGCCGGCCGCCTTGGCCCGGTCCGCGGCGGCTTCGTCGACCACGCCCAGCTGGAGCCACACCGCTTTGGCACCGACTTCGATGGCCTGGTCCACCACCGGTCCGACCTTCTGCGAGTTCACGAAGCAGTCCACCACGTCGATCTCGCCGGGAATGTCCGCGAGCTTTTGGTAACCGGTCAGGCCCAGGACGTCGTCGCCTTTCAGGTTGACGGGAATGACTTCCATGTCCAGTTGGTCCATCAGGTACCGGGAGATGCGCATGGCCACCCGGTGCGGGTTCGTGGATAGGCCGACGACGGCCCAGCGGCCAGGGGTTTCCAGCAGCCGCCGGACGACTTCAGGGTCATTCTGGTGTGCCATGGCTCGACCCTACCCGCGACTCTTCTGCACCGGAACCGCCCGCGCACTGCCGCCTCACCGAGAGGCAGATAACCCCATCTCGGGCGGCTCCAAGGCCATCCGGCAGCTCTGGGGCCCTCCGTGCACTCAGTGACTAACGAGCCAGCTGCCCGGGGGCAGAAGTTCCGGCCGCGCCGGACGCCCCGGAAGCGGTGCCGGCCTGCTCGGAGATCCAACGTCCCACCAGCTCCAGCAGCTCGGCGTCCACAGGCTCGCGGATCTGGCGCTTGTAGTCGGAGAGGGTCGGAGCCTTCGGGTCGCGGCGCAGCAGATGCGACAGGTCGTCGATCTTCCGCGTGGTCACCGGGCCGGGAACGGTGGCCGCGATGATGTCCAGGTCTGCCGGGTCCACCTGCACGTCCTTGGCACCCGTGATGGCCAGCACCGGCAGCTGCAAGCGCCCCAGGTACGGAACGGGGTCGAAGTCAATGAACTCGCGATGCCAGAGCGCGTTGATTTTACGGCCCTGCATGCGCACCACGTCCTCGGTGGTGGTCCGAAGTTTTTCCACCGACTTCGCCTGGATCTTGACCAGGTCCTGGCGGAAGAGCTTCAGCAGCAAGCGCGGGAATGCGGGCAGCGAGTCGCTGATCTGGGCTGTCTGCCACCTGCCTGTCTCAAAGCCGGTCTGTGCCGAGGCCGAAAGCAGCACCGCACCGTCCACCCGCGTGCCGGGATCTGCCGCCACGGCCGCTGCGTGGTAGCTGCCTTCGCTGTGGCCGACCAGGAACACCGGCAGGTCCCCTGTCTTTTGCGTGACCATCCATCGCAGGGCGGCAGCGGCGTCGTCGCTGTTCTGACGGAAACCGGCCGTCCAGAAGGTTCCATCCGAGGCGCCGGTGCCGCGCTTGTCGTAGCGCAGCGAAGCGATCCCGTGGTTGGCCAGCGCGTTTGCCAGGTCACGGCTGATGCCCAACGGCATCCGTTTATGGTTGGCATTGCGGTCGATCGGTCCCGAACCGGGCAGGATCAGCGCCACGGCACGGACCGTTCCTGCCGGCTCGGCCCAGGTTCCCGCCAACTGCACGGTCCCGGAGGGGAAGCGGACCTCTTCTTCCGTGACCGATTGCCCGGCGGGCAGGCCGGCGGCGGCACGGATTCGGGCCGCAACGTCCTCCGCATCGGGAAGCGACACAACGACTCGGGCGTACTTTTGCCCGTCCAGGTCAAGCTGCACTGCCGGGGTGCCGCGGCGGGCGACGGCGAGGGTCTTGCCTCGGCCGCGCCACGTTCCCACCCGAGTCCGTCTCGGGATTGCAAGCCCGGGAGCCCGCAGGCCGCGGACGCCGTCGAACGCGTCCGCGAGCACCCGGACTGAGGTCACCGCAGACAGCGGGAAACTTTGGTCGCCGAGCAGCCCCGCAACCTTTTCAAACCGGTCCAACTCCAGCAGAACCTCCTCCTTGTTCTCCACCACTATCGCCGCCACTGCGCCTCCCTTCGGGTCGTTTATTGCTCGTGTCTTGGCCGTTCGAGCCCGGCTTCGGTAGCCGGACAGTACGATTATTATCAGTTGTGGAAACAATGTCAACTGTGAGAATGTAGAGCCATGTCCTCCTCAGCGAGCGCCGACCTGATCCTGCACCCGGTACGCCTGCGAATTGTGCAGACGCTGCTGGGCAACCGCGAGCTGACCACGGCGGAGATCTCCGCCGAACTCCCCGACATCCCCACGGCCACGCTTTACCGGCACATCGGCACGCTCTCCAAGGCCGGCGTGCTGGCGGTTGCCCAGGAAAGGCCGGTACGCGGCACCACCGAACGCACCTTCCGGCTGGATGTGGCCAAGAGTTCAGTGGCCGAGGACGATCTGGCCTCCATGACCGCCGAGGATCACCGGCGCGGCTTCATGGCCTTCACGGCCGGGCTGCTGGAGGCCTTCGACCAGTACATCGCCCGGGAGAATCCGGATTTCCTGCGCGACGGGGCCGGTTACCGGCAGACCGCCCTCTGGATGACGGACGAAGAGTTCGAGGAATTCACCTTCGCCATCAGGGCTGCCGCACAGAAGGTGGCGGCGAACGGCCCGGAAGAGGGGCGGCACCGCCGCTTATTCTCCACTGTCCTCATCCCGGCGGATCCGCCTGCCTGACTGCCCTCCCGGAATGGGTGTCCGGCCCGGAGCGGCGTCCATGGATAGCGGGGACGCGGCTGTTTCCCCCTGCTGGTTCCCCCGGCGAGCGGATCGCGCGTCTGTTACGGCAGATTATCGTTGCGTTTGTTACGAGTCATTATTACGGGCAGTTTGCCGCGAGTCCCGCGCGTGCCGTTTAGTTGGTGGTGACCATCCCGAGCGGCCGAGAGACCTGGATCGACGACGCCGCAGCAACCCTGGTCACCGGAAGCCCACCCAGACTGCCGGTGATAACGAGGTGACAAGCCACGGGTACGGCCGGCGGAAGCCGGGCCGCACGGCTTGATCCGTAGGGTGCTACTGCCAGGATCGATGGAGTGATCCCATGACTGCAGTACTGTCGTCGTCCCGCCACGCGGCTCCCGCTTCCGCTGCACCCGCAGCCCGTTCCGACTCAGCCCTGGCCGTTTCCTTCCGCGGCCTGAACCGCACCTTCGGCGCCGGAGCCCAGGCGCACACCGTGCTGCGCGACGTGAATTTCGATGTCCGGCCCGGCGAGGTGCTGGCCATCCTGGGCCCGTCCGGCTGCGGCAAGTCCACCTTGCTGCGCGCCACCGCCGGTCTCGACGCGCCCAGCGCCGGCACCGTGGAAATCGACGGCACGCCGGTCCAGGGCATCGACTCCCGCTGCGCCGTCGCGTTCCAGGAACCGCGGCTGCTGCCGTGGCACACCCTGCAGGCCAACGTGGCCATCGGCCTGCCCAAGAGCTGCAGTGCCAAGCAGGGCAAGTCCAAGGTCGCCCGGCTGCTGGAACTGGTCGGCCTGGCCACCTTCGCCAAGCACCGGCCGCGCGAGGTCTCCGGCGGCATGGCCCAGCGGGCCTCCCTGGCCCGGGCGCTGGCCCGCAACCCGGGCGTGCTGCTGCTGGACGAACCGTTCGGCGCTCTGGACGCGCTGACCCGGATCAAGATGCAGGATTTGCTGCTCGATATCCACGCGGCTGAACCCACCACCGTGCTGCTGGTGACCCACGACGTGGACGAAGCCCTGCAACTGGCGGACAGGATCATCGTGCTCGGCAAGGAAGAAGGCCGCGAGGACGACGGCGCCACGATCGTGCGCACCGTCGATGTCCCCCGCGCCCGTCCGCGGGACCGCGGATCGGTCGAGCTGGCCCGAATGCGCCGCTCGCTGCTCGAAAGCCTCGGCGTCGACGGCCATTAGGGCCGCCGTCACCCCTCATTAAGCCAAGCAATTCCCGGGCCGTACGCGCCCAACATCATCCGTCGCGGAATTTCTCCTGTTCCGCACACCGTTCAAAGGAACCACCATGTCTCTTGCCAGCCGTTTCTCCCGCCGCCCGCTCCTGGGCGCAGCCGCCGTTGCCGCCACCGCCTCGCTGGCCCTGACCGGCTGCGTTGCCGGTGAGGATTCCGAAGCCACCGCCGCCCAGGGCACCGGCGATGGCGTGCTCAACATCGACTTCGCCACCTACAACCCGCTGAGCCTGATCATCAAGGAAAAGGGCTGGCTGGAGGCCACCCTGGCCGACGACGGGGTCGAGGTGAACTGGCTGCAGTCGGCCGGTTCCAACAAGGCCAACGAGGCGCTGCGCTCTGGAGCGGTCGACGTCGGATCCACCGCCGGTTCCGCGGCGCTGCTGGCCCGCGCCAACGGCTCGCCGATCAAGACCATCAGCCTCTACTCGCAGCCGGAATGGTCGGCCCTCGTGGCGCTGCCCGACTCCGGCATCGAGTCCGTCCAGGATCTCAAGGGCAAGTCGGTGGCCGCCACCAAGGGCACCGACCCCTACTTCTTCCTGCTGCAGTCCCTGGAAGAAGCCGGCCTCTCCGCCGAGGACGTGACCGTGCAGAACCTGCAGCACGCCGACGGCCTGACCGCCCTGCAGCAGGGCTCCGTGGACGCCTGGTCGGGCCTGGATCCGATCATGGCCGGAGCCGAGCAGGACGGCGCCGAACTGTTCTACCGGAACCTGGACTTCAATACGTACGGTTTCCTGAACGCCACGGAGTCCTTCCTCGAGGAGGAACCGGAGCTGGCGCAGGCCGTGGTGAACGCCTACGAGAAGGCCCGCGCCTGGGCCGCCGAGAACCCCGAGGAAACCGCGCAGATCCTGGCCGATGTTGCCGGCCTGGACCTCGAGGTCGCCACCAAGGTGATCGCCGAGCGCAGCAACCTGGACGTGGAGGCTGCCCCGGGCGAGAAGCAGCGCGCCGTGCTGGAGAAGGTCGGCCCGGCGTTCGTCGAGACCGGCGACGTGAAGAGCCAGGCCGACATCGACGAAGCCCTCGCCACCCTGCTCGACGACTCGCTGGTGAAGAAGGCCGACCCGTCGGCCATCAAGGAATCCTGATGACGCACATCGGCAACCCCGGCGCATCCGGCAACAGCGTTTACCCGGCCAGCCAGGAAGGCCTCGCGGCCGCCGGCGTCCTCAAGACCGCGGGCGCGCCCAGGCCGGATCAGGACGGCCCCTCACCGGAGTCCCCGGCCAACGGATGGTCCCCGACCGGGGTGCTCGGCAACGGCTGGGCCCGCCTGCTCCTTGGCCTGCTGCTGCCCGCCGCCCTGCTCGCAGCCTGGCAGTGGAGCACCTCCGCCGGCCTGTTCAGCTCGGTCCAGCTGCCGGCACCGGGTGCGGTCATCGACGCCGCGGTCGACCTGATCCAGCGCGGCGAACTGGCCCAGCACGTGGCCATCTCCACCCAGCGCGTGCTGCTCGGCTTCGCCTTCGGCGCCGCCCTCGGCCTGGTCTTCGGCGCGTTGATCGGGCTGTCCAAGGTGGCCGATGTGCTGCTCTCCCCCACCATCGGGGCGCTGCGTGCGGTGCCGTCGCTGGCGTGGGTGCCGCTGCTGATCCTGTGGATGAAGATCGGCGAGGACTCCAAGGTCACGCTGATCCTGATCGGCGCGTTCTTCCCGGTGTTCACGACGGTCTCGCTGGCGCTGCGCCACGTGGACAAGAACCTGGTGGAGGCCGGCCGCGCCTTCGGGCTGAAGGGCGTGAAGCTGCTGACCACCGTGCAACTGCCGGCCGTGGTGCCCGCCGTGTTCTCCGGACTGCGGCTGGCCCTGGCGCAGGCGTGGCTGTTCCTGGTGGCGGCGGAACTGATCGCCTCATCCATGGGCCTGGGCTTCCTGTTGACGGATTCGCAGAACAACGGCCGCACCGACCGGCTGCTGCTGGCCATCGTCCTGTTGGCCATCATCGGCAAGATCACCGACGCGCTCCTGGGAGTTGCGGAGAAATGGGCAGTCAAGAGATGGGCATAGAAGTAGCCGAAACCGCCGGCGGTCGCCGCACCGCCGGAAGCACCGCCGTCGTACACGAAGAGGGCCTGGCGCCGTACCGCGACCAGGTGACCGACTGGCCGGAGCCGCAGACCGAGGCCGAGCGGATTGCCTTCTGGGAACGCGCGGCGGCCCGGCTTGAGTGGGCCGAGCCGTGGCACACCGCGCACTCCGCCACCCCGGTGGACACCGCGGCGCGGCGGGGACCGGAGCTGCGCTGGTTCGACGGCGGCAGGCTGAACGCCGCGGTCAACTGCGCCGACCGGCACGTTGCCGCCGGCCGGGGCGACAAGGTGGCACTGCACTTCGAAGGCGAGCCCGGCGACCGCCGCACCGTGACCTACCGCGAGCTGCAGGAGCTGGTCTCGCAGGCCGCCAATGCGCTGCTGGCGCTGGGCGTCGGCAAGGGCGACCGGGTGGTCATCTACCTGCCGGTACTGGTGGAGACCGTGGCCATCACGCTGGCCTGCGCGCGGATCGGGGCGGTGCATTCGCTGGTCTTCGGCGGCTTCTCCGCAGAGGCCCTGAAGTTCCGGGTGGAGGACACCCGTGCCAAGCTGCTGGTCACGACCGACGGCCAGTACCGCCGCGGCACCGCCGTCCCGGTCAAAGCCAACGCGGACGCGGCCGTCTCCGGCGAGAACGCGATCGAGCACGTGCTGGTGATCAATCGCACCGGCCACACGGACATCAACTGGGTGGAAGGCCGCGACGTGTGGTGGCACGACGTCGTCGAGACCCAGCCGCGCGTCCACGAGGCCGAGGCGTTCGAAGCCGAGGCGCCGCTGTTCATCATGTACACCTCGGGCACCACCGGTCAGCCCAAGGGCCTGGTCCACACCACCGGCGGCTACCTGACGCAGGCCTCATTCAGCCACTCGTACCTGTTCAGCAACCCGGACCCGGACGCGCGCGAGGACGACGTGCACTGGTGCACCGCGGACCTGGCCTGGGTCACCGCGCACACCTACGAGATCTACGGGCCGCTGAGCAACGGCGTCACGCAGGTGATCTACGAGGGAGTGCCGAACGCCCCGCACCCCGGCCGGCACTTCGAGGTCATCGAGCGCTACGGCGTGACCAGCTACTACACCGCGCCCACGCTGGTCCGGTCGCTGATGGGCTGGTTCCCCGACGGCATTCCCGCCAGATACGACCTCAGCTCCGTCCGCCTGGCCGGCACCGTGGGCGAGGCCGTGAACCCGGAGGCCTGGCGCTGGCTGCGCAACCAGGTGGGGCGGGATTCGCTGGTCGCCGGGGACCCGTCGTCGGGCGTGCCGATGGTGGATACCTGGTGGCAGTCGGAAACCGGCGCGACCGTGCTCTCGCCGCGCCAGACCGATGCGTCCTTCAAGCCCGGCTGCGCCACCCGCGCCCTGCCGGGGTTGGCCACGGACATTGTGGACGACGGCGGCGCCCGGGTGGGTGCCGGGGAGCAGGGCAACATTGTGGTCACCAGCACCGGGCCGGCGATGGCCCGGACGGTGTGGGGCAATCCGGAGCGCTACTTCACGTCCTACTGGGAAAAGTACGCGGCGCAGGGCTGGTTCCTGGCCGGCGACGGTGCCCGCTTCGACGCCGACGGCGACACCTGGATCCTGGGCCGCACCGACGACGTCATCAACATCTCGGGGCACCGGCTGTCCACGATCGAGATCGAGTCCGCGCTGGTCTCGCACCCGGCGGTGGTGGAGGCCGGCGTCTGCCCGACCTACGACGCCAAGACCGGCCACGCGGCCACGGCCTTTGTGGTGCCGCGCGACAAGTCGCTGATCGGAGCGGCGGCCGGGCAGTCCGAGGGACAGCCGGCGGAGCTTGCGGCAAAGCGGGCCGCCGCGGTTGCGGCATTGCGGGAGCACGTGGCCACGCAGATCGGGCCCATCGCCAAGCCGCGTGACGTGGTGTTCGTGCCCGACGTGCCGAAGACCCGCAGTGGCAAGATCATGCGCCGGCTGCTGACCCAGTTGTTCGAGGGGACGGAGCTGGGCGACACCACCAGCCTGCAGAACGAGCCGTGCATCGCGCAGATCCAGGCCATCTGCGACGCGCGGTAAAGTTTTCCGCCTTCACCGGTCAGGGCTGTCCATGTCTTGGCGGACCGCTGAGTGTTTTCCCTAGTCAGCGCCAGAGGCCGCTCCAAAAGATGGACAGTTGCTGCATAACTTGGACAGCCGGCCTGCCGCCTGCATGGCTCGGGGGGAAACTCTGGCACTCAGGCAACACGCCGCAACATCGTCATGACCTCGGCGACAACGTTCTGGGGCGTGAAGACAAGATCCTCGTACACGTACCGCAAGGTTGGAAACCCGCTGAGCATGCCGGCGTTGTTCCTTCTGCGGTCCTTCTTGAAAGTCGCCCGGTTCCAGTGGAAGTCGAACCCATCGAGCTCGATGATGATTCGGCCTTCCACCACCATGTCCACTCGTCCAAGCCCCTGAATCGGTACCTGGGTTTCCACCCGAAGCCCGACCGTGTGGAACAGGTCGCGGGCGATAATCTCGAGCGGCGAATCGGCGTCGTCACCGATGCTCAAAACGACTGCTCGACGCATGCCGTTGCGTTTGCCAGGAAGCAGCTCCACCAGTTCAGCTTTGGTGACGACACCCCTGCGCACGGCTGATTCCGCTACGACCAACGCCTCCAGCCGAGGCCGGCATCGGATGGCGTGCAGTACGCAGTCCAGGATGCTCACCTAGCTCCCAGGCCGCTGCCTCCCCAGCAATTCGCCTCGGTGCTTGACGGTGGACGGCGGCTGCCGGCTATGGAGCGTCCACAGGTGCAGTCGATCCGGGTCTTTGATCGTCCAAAGCCCTAGTTCCCGAGCCGCTGAAATGCAGGTAATCAATCCGTTGGCCAGCACGGCTACGCGTACGTTCGCATCAGCCTTCTCCGTACCGACGATTCCTTGGCGGAGCACAGTGATCACGCCGTTCTTGATGGCTGCCTGGATCTGGTCTCGGCTGAAACCGCAGCGGGCCAGTTCGCTGGCCGGGAGTGTTCCACCGCGCCGTTCAACGTAACCAGCTATCGCCTCGTCCATATCCACGAGCATGTAGGCTGCGGCCGCGGACAGCTAGACGGCCGCACTCCCTGTGGACAACGTGCTGGGTGGCCTGGGCAGACCTTGGGATTGAGATGAGGTGGGCGTGCCTTTACAGGAGGGGCGCACCAGGCGTGTGCGTCAGTAGCGGCCGCCGAATTGATAAATCTGCGTACGGACCTTGTCCCTGTGCTCCTCCATCAAGGCTTCCTTCGCGGCCCCGGCTTGCCAGGCTGAACGGAGCCAGCGGGCCGCCGCGGCCAGGCCATGGAAAGTGGCGGTTACGAAATTCCCGGTAGCGCTGAAGACGCCAGTCCGTGTAGCCGCGTGCACCGGCTGCGACAGGCTCAACGGCGCGCCTGCATTGCTAGGGCGAGCGGTGGCAGTGGCCGGACGGCCCGTTGCAGTCGTGGCACGGAGCAAGGCGGCAGTGGAGGACTGGCTGGAGCGGTATGACCGGCCATCAGCGTCGAGGATGTGGTGCGGGGTTTGGGTGCAGGTAGTCATGACTTCAGATTCCGCCCATCGGACATCGCCAGCCACGATTCGGCACAACCCGAATCCGGGAATAATCCCGGGAGCCCTGGTGGATAGAAAACCGGGAAGCGGCGGGCCCATGGGGCCGAGGGATCGAGGAAGCGGAAGGTGCACGCGAGCGGAAGGCCACAGGAAGCCGGAAGTCCGAAGCAACGACGCCACCCCCGGCCCTCCCGGATTCGGTCCAGCCCGAATCCTCGACTGGCGTGACCGGCAACCTTACGCTGTTTCCATGCACATTACGCTCAGCAGCGAGGACCTCACCAAGGTCCGGTTTGAGGCGGCGCCGCTGGGCGAAACCGTCGCCAGTTTGCGCGCCTTGCAGGTGGGCACTCCCATCCACCGCCCATGGATCGAAGCCACCAAGCGGCGCATCGCCGAGTCGGCCGACCCGCAGGCCCGCGGCCACCTGCGCCTGCTGACTGCGCTGGTTCCACCGAAGGGCTTCCTGGCTGACTCCATCACCCCCACCCCGAGGTACCAAGACACGTTCGCCGAGGGGCTCGCCGCCGTCGCCGATGTGCCGCCGGAGCTGTGGCAGCGTGACGTCACCCACCTGCTAAACCAGAGTCCGGTCGGCTACGCCCGCGAGGAACTGCAGCGGCTCGCGGAGGATATCGACGCCGGCATCCCACGCATCACCGCCGCCCTTGAGTGGTACTGGGGCACCGCCGTCGAACCCGTGTGGCCGCGTCTGCGCTCCCTCCTGCTGGCCGATATCGACAGCCGGCTGGCCCAGCTGGCGCGCGACGGCATCCTGGAAGTGTTCAAGAGCCTGCACCCCAGCGTCCGTCCCACTCCCACCGGCCTGGAAATCATGCGCGGCTGTGAGGCCGACGACGTGCCCGAACCCGGCGGCGGGCTGTTGCTGGTGCCCAACGCGTTCGTCTGGCCCAACACCTTGGTGCTCAACGTGCGGCCGTTCGTGCCCACGCTGACCTACGCGCCGCGCGGCGTCGGCCGGCTCTGGGAAGCCAGCCGCGAGGCGACGCACAGCCCGGTGGCGCGGCTGCTCGGCAAGACCCGGGCGCAGATCCTCGCCCAACTTGATGTCCCGATGACGACGACGCAGCTCGCCCGCTGCCTGGACCTCGCCGCCGGGACGGTCAACGAGCATCTCAAGGTCATGTCCGAGAGCGGTTTGGCGGCCACCATGCGATCGGGCCGCGAAGTGTTCTATCGGCGCGCCGAAACCGGCGAAGCGCTGCTGGCCCGGCTGTAGGGAGCCGGCCACGGCCCCACTGTCCACGTTTTGCGGGAAGCTTTTGCGTTTGTCCTAGTCAGCGCCATACCCCGCTCCAAGACATGGACAGTTCCTGCTGAACGTGGACAACTGTCACCTTCAGCAGCGCCCCCCGTTCCTTGGCAGGGTGGGTCAGGGTTCCTTGGCAGGGTGGGTCAGGCCACTCGTCGCGGGCGACGGTGCGCTTCCGTCCAGGGGTAGGTAACCCCGGCCGGCGCCGGTGCGGCGCGCCCCGCGTGGACCCGCCTACCGCTCCCGCAGGGCGCGCACCAGCGAGTCGAACCTCTCGTTGCCCGGCAGGTCCTCGATCAGGATGGCTTCCCCGTCCGGCCCGGCCAGCGGAATACGCCAGTTCGGGTACTCGTCCGCGGTGCCCGGCTGGTTCTGGGTCCGCCTCTCCCCCACGGCGTCGGTGAGGGCAACCCCCAGCAGCACCGAAGGGGTCTGGGCGATGTAAGCGTGAAGTGCCTCAACGGTGCGTTGTTCGGCGGTGGTGCCGGCGCCGTCGTCGTGCTCGGCAGCCGGAACCCGCGAGCGCACCAGGGAAAGCACTGCCTCCTGGGCTGCCTGGTCCAAAGCCCGTTCCTCCTCCACCGGCCGGTTCAGCAGGCCCAGGGATTCGCGCAGATCCACGTGCTCACCGGCGAGGTAGCCGGCGGTGGGCGGCAGGTCGTGGGTGGTGACGCTCGTGAGGCAGGAGCGGCGGTACCCCTCCGGCGGGCGGGGGCTGCCGCCGTCGTACTCGAACCACAGGATGGAGGTGCCCAGGATGCCGCGCTCCGCCAGGTAGTCCTGCACCCCCGGCTCGAAGACCCCGAGGTCCTCGCCGATCACGACGACGCCGGCCCGTTCCGCTTCCAAGGCGAGGATGCCGATCAAGGCCTCGTGATCGTAATACACGTAGGCGCCTTCGCCGGGAGGGCCGCCGACGGGGATCCACCACAGCCGGAACAGGCCGAGGATATGGTCCACCCGGATGCCGCCGGCGTGCCGCAGAATGGTCCGCAGCATGTCCCGGTAGGCGGCATAGCCGGATTCCGCCAAGCGGCGCGGGTGCCACGGCGGCTGGGACCAGTTCTGGCCCTGCTGGTTGAACATGTCCGGCGGCGCGCCCACCGAGATTCCGGGGGCCAGGACGTCGTGCAACGTCCAGGCATCGGCGCCGGTCGGATGGACGCCGACCGCGAGGTCATGCATTACCCCGATGTTCATTCCCGCTTCGACGGCGCGGCGTTGCGCCGCCTCGAGTTGCTCGTCGCACAGCCACTGCAGCCACTGGTGGAACTCGATGCGGTCCTTCAGTGCGCTGCGCTGCGACTCGATGAACGCAGGATCCAACCACTCGGGAGCGCCTGGCGGAAGGGTTTCGGCGAGCGCGCACCACAGGGCAAAACGCTCCAGGCCCTCGCCCTCGTGACTGCGGAAGGCCTCGAAGCGCTGCTGCCGTTCGGCGGATCGGGGCACCGCAAAGACCGCTTCCAGGGCCTGCAGCTTGGCCGCAAAAATGGGGTCACGGTCCAGAATGCCGGTGTCCAGGTTTGCCTCGTGGAAGTTGTTGGCCAGCGGGATGTCCCGGGATTCCGGCACGTCCTCAATCCGCAGGTACAGCGGATTGACGAACCGGCGCGTTGCGGGCAGGTAGGGCGAGGGCTCCACCGGCGGCATGGGTTGTGCCGCGTGCAGCGGGTTGATCAGGACGAAGCCGGCGCCCTTGGCGGCAGCCGTCTCGGCGAGGCTGGCAAGGTCCGCGAGATCACCGATGCCCCAAGAGGACCGCGAGCGCACCGAGTACAGCTGTGCCATCAGGCCCCAGGTCCGGGGAAGCTTGTCGGCGGTGGTGAGCCGTCGCGGGGTGACCACCAGCGCGCACTGTGCCAAGCTGCCGGATGGTTCCGCGGCCGCGCCGGTTCGGGTCGCCGTCGCTTCCGACAGTTCCGCGACCTCCAGCGTGTGCCAGCCCAGCGGGAGGTCGGCCGGCACAACCGCCGCGAAACGTCCGCCCGGATCACCTTCGGCGCCAGACCTGCCGGACACCACCTCGACGTCGCGCGAAGACCCGTCCTCCAACAGGACCCTGGCCCGCGGGCGGAGGCCCGCGCCGACATTGACTGGAACCTCGGTGGCGGTGCCTTGGCGAAGGACGACGGCGGGCGGCAGCGTGCGCTGCAACGGCTCGAGCTCGGCAGCACGGAGGGATGCGGCGACATCGTCGTCGGTTGCGCAGGGGACGTCCAGCGCGGTGAGGACGGCAACCAGGGTTGCCGGTCCGACTTCTTTCTCGCCGCCGTCCCAACCGCGGAAGGTAGTGCCGACACCGTGTTCCTGTGCGAGGCGCTGCAACGCCGAGAGCTCAGCCATAGACCCAATCTACGGGAACTAGGCGGACCTTTGCCGGGAGGTCGGCGCAACCGGCAGGCTAGGCGGACGCAACGCGGCTCAACATTTTTTGGTGCCGCGGCGGTTGGTTGCGAGAATGGACGCGACCATCCCGAGCGGTTGAGAGATCTGGCTCTTTGACACCGCAGCAACCATCCGGACGCCACCGGAAAGGTGCTACCGCCAGAAGCGATGGAGAGAGCGCAAGCAATCTTTGATCCGGACGACGCCCGCGCGGCGCCGCCAGGACCGTCATTGTCCGGGAACCCAAGTTTTGAAGGAGCAACCGCCTGATGGCTGAACGCACATTCGGTTTCCGCACCCGTGCCCTGCACGCCGGCGGCACGCCCGACGCCGAGCACGGGGCGCGGGCCGTACCGATCTACCAGAGCACCTCGTTCGTGTTCAAAGACACCGACGACGCCGCCAACCTTTTCGCGCTGCAGAAGTACGGCAACATCTACTCCCGCATCGGCAACCCCACGGTCGCCGCGTTCGAGGAGCGCATCGCCTCGCTCGAGGGCGGCATCGGCGCGGTGGCCACGTCGTCGGGCATGGCCGCCGAGTTCATCACCTTCGCGGCCCTGGCCGGGGCGGGGGACCACATCGTGGCCTCGTCCAAGCTCTACGGCGGCACCATCACCCAGCTGGACGTGACGCTGCGCCGGTTCGGCGTGGAGACCACGTTCGTCGACTCCAACGACCCGGCCGACTTCGCCGCAGCCATCGGGGAGAACACCAAGGCCGTCTACACGGAGATCGTGGCCAACCCGTCCGGCGACATCGCTGACTTGGCGGGCCTGGCCGCGGTGGCGCACGACGCCGGGATCCCCCTGGTCGTGGACGCCACCTTGAGCACGCCCTACCTGATCCGCCCGATCGAGCACGGCGCGGACATCGTGATCCACTCGGCCACCAAGTTCCTCGGCGGCCACGGCACCACCCTGGGCGGCGTCGTCGTCGAATCCGGCCGTTTCAACTGGGGCAACGGCAAGTTCCCGCAGATGACCGAACCGGTGCCCAGCTACGGCAACGTGTCCTGGTGGGGCAACTTCGGCGAGTACGGCTTCCTCACCAAGCTCCGGTCCGAGCAGCTGCGCGACATCGGCCCGTCGCTCTCCGCGCAGTCCGCGTTCCAGCTGCTGCAGGGCGTGGAAACGCTGGCCCAGCGGATGGACGAACACCTGGCCAACGCCCGCACAGTGGCCGAGTGGCTGGATGCCGACGAGCGCGTCTCCTGGGTCAGCTACGCCGGCCTGCCCGCGCACCCGCATTACGAGCGGGGCCGGAAGTACCTGCCCAAGGGCGTGGGCTCCGTGTTCAGCTTCGGCGTCAAGGGCGGCCGCACCGCGGGCCAGAAGTTCATCGAATCGCTGCAGCTGGCCAGCCACCTGGCCAACATCGGCGACGCCCGCACCCTGGTGCTGCACCCGGGATCGACCACCCACCAGCAGCTCACCTCCGACCAGCTGGTGGCTGCCGGCGTGCCCGAGGACCTGATCCGCATCTCCGTGGGCCTGGAAGACGTGGACGATATTCTCTGGGACCTGGACCAGGCGCTGGCCGCCTCGCAGCAAGCACACGCCGAGCACGGCCCCAGCCGTGACCATGAGGACGACGCGTTCAACACCTCCGAGATCGCCTCGCCCAGCTATGCCGGCGAGTCCTGCACGATCCCGGCAGCGCGTGCCGCCCGGACAGAGCCCGGAACGCGCGTAGTCGAGTCCGTGGAAGAACTGATCGAAGCCGAAGAAGGAGCCGCCAAGTGACCGCGACACCAGAACGCACCTGGATCGGCCCGTCCGCGGCGGAGCGTCTGAACATCCTGCGCAACACCAAGTCCATCGCCATCGTCGGCGCTTCCGACAAGCCGAGCCGGGCCAGCTACTTCGTTTCGACATATCTGCTCTCCAGCTCGCCGTACAAGGTCTACTTCGTGAATCCGGTGGCCAAAGAAATCCTCGGCCAGCCGGTCTACAAGTCGCTGGCGGACCTGCCCGAGGTACCGGACCTGGTGGACGTGTTCCGCAAACACGACGACCTGCCCACGGTGCTGGAGGAAACCCTGGCCGTCGGCGCCAAGACCCTCTGGCTTCAGCTGGGTTCCTGGCACGAGGAGGTCGCGGCCAAGGCCGAGGCCGCCGGGCTGAACGTGGTGATGGACCGCTGCGTGAAGATCGAGCACGCCCGCTTCCACGGCGGGCTGCACCTGGCCGGCTTCGACACCGGCGTGATCTCCTCCAAGCGGCAGCTGACCGCCTAGGCTCCCCGGAGCGGCTTCGCCGAACGGCTCAGCCACCCTGCACTAACGACGGCGGAGGGCCGGCATGGCCTGCCCCGGCGGCCTTGCCGGACGCGCCGGCCGCGAAAAGCCCGCCCCTTGTCCCCGTCCTCCCACGTGGATGGCCCGGAGCATGGGGCGGGTTTTTTCCTGCCCGCAAGTAGCCAGAAGGAGCCTCCAAGGATTTCCCCAAGGTCCTCATCGGATGCTGTGGCCAGCCACACATCACACGACTAGGGGGAGTCACCGTGTTTACTGCACCAACCGATCCACAACCGAGGAGGGGCACCGAACGTGCCCACAAGGGGAAGCCATCCTTCCCCCAAAAAGTTACGGCAGGGCTCGCCGCGCTGGTGTTGGGCGCGGGCGTACTGCCCTCCGCCCTCGCCCCCGCGGCGATGGCAGCGCCGGTAGGCCAGGGCCTGACCCTCAATGCCGGGGACATGAGGTTCATCCTGAAGCAGATCAAGATCGCGGAGAACCACGCCACCAAGGAAGACGCCGACGGCAAGCCCGTGCCGGGCCAGCCGCTCCTCGGCCCCGGCCCCAACCAGATAGCCAATCCGCTGCTGCCCTACGGGCTGCGCACCGTGGACGGGTCCGATAACAACCTGGTCCCCAACCAAGGGCACTTCGGCGCCGCCAGCCTGCCCTTCCCGCGACTGGCAGAACCGGAATGGCGGACCACCGCCGGGGGCCAGTCGTACAAGTCGGTCAACGTTCCGATGATCCGGGACGCGGACCCGCGCTTCGTCAGCAACGTCATTGTGGACCAAACCTCCAGCAATCCGGCCGCGATCGCCGCGGCTGGCAAGGCGCACCGGACGGTGAACGACGGCCCGACCGCGGTTCCCTGCGACGCCGAGGGCCGGCCCCTGAACTGCGTGCCCGAAGGCGAGACACTCGACATCCCGAATGTCACCACCGACTTTGGGCTCTCGCCGCCATACAACGGCTTCTTTGCCCTGTTCGGCCAGTTTTTCGACCACGGCATCGACTTCACCAAGAAGACCAGCAACGTCGTCATGATGCCTCTCGCCAAGGACGATCCGCTGTATGTCGAGGGCTCGCCCACGAACTTCATGCTGCTCAACCGGGCGGAGAACCAGCCCGGCCCCGACGGTGAACTCGGCACCGCCGACGATATCCAGGACGCCACAAACACGGACTCTCCGTGGGTAGACCAGAGCCAGACCTACGGTTCGAACCCGTCCCATCACGTCTTCCTCCGGGAGTACGAGCTCAACGAGGAGGGCGACCCGGTCTCGACCGGCGAACTGGCCGAAGGCGCCCCCGGCGGCATGGCCACCTGGGCGGACATCAAGGCGCAGGCCGAGACCATGCTCGGCCTGAAGCTCTCCGACGCCGACGTCGTTAATATCCCGATGCTGGCCACCGACCAGTACGGGCGCTTCCTGCGCGGTCCCAACGGGCTGCCGCAGTACATCACGCAGGACAAGCAGTTCGTGGAAGGGAATCTGGAAAGCCCCGTTGCGCCGCCGGCGAATGTCCAGCGGATCGGCATCGCGTTCCTGGACGATATCTCCCACTTCGCGGCACCGTTCGACTCGCGCGGGTCGGCCCTGGCACCCGACGGAGACAACGGCATCACCCCCACCAGCGGCCGGCAGGACCCGGGCACCTACGACGACGAAATGCTCAACGCGCACTTCGTTGCCGGCGACGGCCGCGTGAACGAGAACATCGGACTCACCGCCGTCCACCAGGTCTTCCACTCGGAGCACAACCGGCTGGTCACCTACATGGAAGAACTGCTGACGTCCCTGAACCTGGACCTGAACGAGTGGAAGCTCCCCAGCGGCGAATGGAACGGCGAGCGCCTCTTCCAGGCCGCACGGTTCGTCACGGAGATGGAATACCAGCACATCGTCTTCGAGGACTTCGCGCGCAAGATCCAACCGGGCATCAATCCGTTCAACGTCTTCACCCAGTCCGACACGGCAATCGACCCGGCCATTGAGGCGGAGTTCGCCCACGCGACCTACCGGTTCGGTCACTCCATGCTGACGGAGACTGTGGACCGGAAGACCAACACCGGCGCCGACATCGGCCTGCCGCTGCTGGACGCGTTCCTGAATCCACCGGCCTACTACGCCAACGGGGACAGCACAATGACTCCCGAGCAGGCCGCAGGCGCGATCGCGATGGGCATGACCGACCAGGTGGGCGCTGAACTCGACGAGTTCGTCACCGACACGCTGCGCAACAGCGTTCTGGGCCTGCCCCTGGACCTGGCCGCGCTCAACATCGCCCGCGGCCGGGAAACCGGCGTCCCGTCGCTGAACAATTTCCGCAAGGACCTCTATGCGAAGACGAGCGAGTCGTCCCTGAAGCCCTACAGCAGCTGGGTGGACTTCGGGCAGGCGCTGAAGCATCCGGATTCGGTGGTCAACTTCATGGCCGCTTACGGCACGCACCCCAGCATCACCGGGGCGACGAGCATTAATGCCAAGCGCACGGCGGCGCAGAAACTCTTCGACATGAGCCCCGACCCGGCGGCGGAAACTCCGGCCGATGCCTACGACTTCGTCAACAGCAACGGGGACTGGGACAACGACGGCGCCGCCTCCAAGACCGGGCTCGACACGGTTGATCTGTGGGTGGGAGGCCTGGCCGAGGCGCAGAACCTCTTCGGCGGGCTGCTCGGCTCCACCTTCAACTACATCTTCGAACGCCAGATGACGGACCTGCAGGACGGGGACCGGCTTTACTACCTGTCCCGCACCTCGGGCCTCAACCTGCGGGCCCAGCTCGAAGGCAACTCCATGGCCGAGCTGGTGATGCGCAATACCGACGCCGCTTCGCTCAAGGCGGATGTCTTCGGCGTCGCCGACTGCGAGTTCGAGATGCGCAACATCGTCCACACTACGGGCAACAATGTGGCCGATGATCCCACCTCTGCCTGTGACGAGTCGGCACTGCTGCTCCGGATGGCGGACGGCACCATCCGCTACCGCGTCTCCAACAGCGTGGACCGTCCGGGCCTGAACGCCCAGGCGACCTACAACGGCAAGGACGACGCCGGCGGCGCCGACGGGACGGATCGGATCTGGGGCGGCGTCGACAACGACACCGTCTGGGGCAACGGCGGCGATGACATCATCGAAGGCAACGACGGCGCGGACACCCTCCTGGGCGGCGCCGGCAACGACCGGATCACCGACTCCCACGGGGACGACGTGCTCAAGGGCGGGCCGGGCAACGACGCAATCGACGCCGGTCCCGGACTGGACATCATCATGTCGGGCGACGGAGACGACTTCTCCAACGGCGGGCTCAACGGCAACCAGACCTTCGCCGGCGAGGGCAATGACCTGGTGATAGCCGGCGACGGACCGGACACGGTGTTCGGCGGCGGCGGCGATGACTGGCAGGAAGGCGGCAACGCCAACGACCTGCTCCAGGGCGACAGCGGCGCACCGTTCTTCGACGACATCAACAACCCCGGCCACGACGTCCTCATCGGCGACAGCGGCGAGGACGACTACGACGCCGAGGGCGGTGACGACATCATGGTCGCCGGCCCCGGGATCGAGCGCAATCACGGCGTCTACGGCTTCGACTGGGTGACCCATGCACGGTCCGTGGAAGCGGCCGATTCCGATATGCGCATGGTCATCGTGGAGGGCCCCAAAGCGCTAAAGGACCGGTTCCTGCTGGTCGAGGCCCTCTCCGGTTGGGACAAGGACGACGTCTTGCGCGGCGACGACGTCGTTCCCGCCGATCCGGACAATGAGGTCGAAGTGCCCGGCCTCACAAACACGCTCGACGCCGAGGGCATCAAGCGGATCGCCGGCCTGGCCGACCTGCTACCCGCCGGTGCTACCGATTTCGGCGCCGGCAACATCATCATCGGCGGCTCCGGCAGCGACCAGATCTGGGGCAACGGCGCGGATGACGTTATCGATGGCGACAAGTGGCTGAACGTACGATTGAGCGTGCGCGACGCCCAAGGCGCTGAACTGCGGTCCGTCACCAGCCTGAAGAGCATCCAGGCCGACATCATGGCCGGCAAGATCGACCCGGGCGACGTCGTCATCGTGCGGGAAATCCTCAACAGTGCGGCTCCCACGGACATCGACACCGCCAACTTCTCCGGCGCATTCGATGAATACAACATCACCACCGTCGATGGAGTCACAACTGTGGCGCACGTCCGAGGCACCGGGGACGACGGCACCGACACCATCACCAACGTCGAGCGCCTCCGGTTTACCGATCGGACCGTCGACCTCACCGCCCCGAAAGATACCGAGGGACCTACGGTGACGGACCGCTCTCCGGCTGACGGGACAACTAATGTGGCAGTCGGGGTCGACATCACGGCGACCTTCAGCGAGGACGTCCAGGGGATCTCCGGGACAACGGCCACGCTGACGGCCGCGGAAGCAACGGCACCGACCGCGGCCACCGTGACCTACGATCCGGTGACCCGAACGGCGACGCTCGACCCGGTGGCGGACCTGGCGATCGACACGGTCTACACCGTTGCGCTCGCCAACGGCATCCGGGACGCGGCGGGCAACCCGCTCGCTGCCACCAACTGGACGTTCACCACAGCCGGACCGGCTCCCTCGGTGACCGAACGGACCCCGGCGGTGAACGCCACGAACGTGGCCACCAACAGCAACATCACCGCCACCTTCAGCGAACCGGTCACCGGAGTCGACGGCATCACCTTCCGGGTCACCAACGCGGCCGGCACGGCAGTGATCGCTAGCGTCAGGTACGACGATGTGACCCGGACGGCTACCCTCGACCCCGCCAACCTGCTGGTGAACCGCACCTACACCGTGCAGCTGACCAGCGGCATCCGGGATCTGCAGGGAAATGCCCTGCCGGCCACTACGTGGAACTTCACCACCGAGGCCGCACCGGTCATCACCGAACGGACCCCGGCGGTGGACGCCACGAACGTGGCCACCAACAGCAACATCACCGCCACGTTCAGCAAACCGGTCATCGGAGTCAACGGCACCACCTTCCGGGTCACCAACGCGGCCGGCACGGCAGTGACCGCAACCGTCAGGTACGACGATGTGACCCGGACGGCTACCCTCGACCCCGCCAACCTGCTGGCCAACCGCACCTACACCGTGCAGCTGACCAGCGGCATCCGGGACCTTTCGGGTAACCCGATCACGGCAACCACGTGGAGCTTCACCACCGAGGCCGCGCCGGTCATCACCGCACGCATGCCGGTGGTGGACGCCACCAACGTGGCCACCAACAGCAACATCACCGCCACCTTCAGCAAACCGGTCATCGGAGTCAACGCCACTACCTTCCGGGTCACCAACTCGGCAGGCACGGCAGTGGCTGCAGCAGTGAGCTACGACGCTGCAACCCGGACGGCCACCGTCAACCCGAACGCCAACCTGCTGACCAGCCGCACCTACACCGTGCGGCTGACCAACGGCATCACGGACTCAACGGGTAACCCGATCACGGCGACCACGTGGAACTTCACCACCGAAGCCGCGCCGGCCATCGCCGGACGGACCCCGGGGGTGAACGCCGCCAATACGTCCACCAACCGTAATCTGGCGGTGACGTTCAGCGAACCGGTCCGGGGCGTCAGCGCCAGCACGGTGACGTTGAGGACCGCCGCGGGCACGCTCGTACCGGCGACAGTCAGCTACGACGCTGCGAAGCGCACGGCCACGCTGAAGCCCAAGGCGATCCTGCCGAGCAGCACCCGTTTCACGGTCGGGCTCACCAACGGCATCACCGACATGAACGGCAACCGCCTGCCGGCCTCCAGCTGGAGCTTCACGACGGAGAGCCGGCCCACGGTGTCCAAGCGGACGCCAGCAGCCGGAGCCAAGTCGGTCAGCCGGAGCGGCAACGTCTCGGTGACGTTCAGCAAGGCAGTCTCCGGTGTTAGCGGCTCCAGCCTCAAGCTGGTCGACAGCAAGGGCAAAACGGTTTCGGCCAAGGTTAGCTACAACTCGCGGACCCGGACGGCAACGCTGAATCCGTCGAGCAACCTGAGCGCGAACGCCAGCTACACAGTTCGGTTGAGCACCAGCATCAAGGATGCCTCGGGCAACCGGCTGTCGGCCACCAGTTGGTCCTTCCGGACCGGACGGTAAATAACCGCCTCAACAAGTAAGAGTCCAGGCTTCGGAGAAATCCGTCGCCTGGACTCTTGCGTGCCGGGAGCAGGGGCTCACGGTAGCCACCGCGTCCCCATCCCGCGGGATGACAGAAGCCGCGCCACAGCTTGTTGGGGGGATAAGCTGTGGCGCGGCTTCCTCATCTACGTAATCGCGGCCGGGTACGGAAAAGTTACGGGTCCGGCGAAACTTTCTGAAAAAGTTTTCGGCCGCCGCCGGCCGCGGGCACCATCAGTGCGCCGCGACGATCTCCACGCTGCTGGCGAGCCGCCGGTTCTTCAGCACCGGCAGGAACTCGCGCACCTCGTCGATCCGGCGCCTGGTCACGTCAACGGTGACCACGCCACGGAGTTCATCGTCCAGGAAACCCTTCGGAATGCCCATCGGGTCCAGGATGGCCGAATGCCCCACGGTGTTGGTGCTCGACGTTCCGGCCGCGGCCACCCAGCAGGTGTTCTCGATGGCACGGGCGCGCAGCAGCGTTTCCCAGTGTTCGATCTTGTGGTCTCCCTTGAACCAGGCGGCCGGCACGCACAGCAAGTCGGCGCCCTCCGACGCCAGCGCGCGGGCGAGCTCGGGGAAGCGCAGGTCGTAGCAGGTGAGCACCCCGATGTTCAGGTCGCCCAGCTGCACGATCTTCAGGCCGCCGTCGCCGGGCTTGATCCGCTTGGACTCCTGGTAGGAGAACGCGTCGTAGAGGTGGAGCTTGCGGTAGGTGTCGACGATCCGGCCCGTGGCATCGACGATCACCAGCGTGTTGTACGGCCGTTCCTCGCCGCTGGATTCGTAGCCGCCGGCGATGATCGCGATGCCGACTTCAGCGGCGATGAAGGACAGCTGCTGCACGAACTTGGTCCAGTTGGCGTCGACCGCCGCGGCCAGGTCGCCCTCGACGTGGCGGACGGTGAACATCGATTCCTCGGGAAACACGACCAGCTCGGCGCCGTCGGCCTTGGCTTCTTCCGCGAGTGAGCGCACCGTCTGGAGGTTCTCCGTCACGTCCCCGCTGGGGTTGAGCTGTCCGACGCTGATCTTCATAATGCGCTCCCGTCTTGATGGCGGTGTGTGTCCTTCCAGCCTACCTAAGACCAACTTGCCCGGCGCTTCCGCGGGCGCAGTGGCTTCACCGCCCGACGGCGGCGGGGCGGCTCAGTGGTTAATGGCGTCGATCCCGGGGGCGGCTTTGGTGGTTACCGGCGCCAATCCTTGGGTCGACTTGCGGAGTGCCCCGGCAATCCCGGCCGGCTTCAGCGGCTACCGGCGCAGCGCAGGATGGCTTCCACGGAGCGGTCGGCGTCTTCTTCGGTAGTGGACCAGTTGCTGACGCTGATCCGCATGGCGGCCTGGCCGTGCCATGTGGTCCCCGAGAGCCAGAGTGTTCCGTCCTCCTGCACCCGGCGCACCACCTCGCGGGTGAAGTCGTCCGGGTCCGAGCCGTCCTGCGGCGTGAACCGGACCAGCACCTGGTTGAGCACCACGTCATTGAGGATCTGCACGCCGTCCGCCTCGGCCAGCCGCCCGGCCATCCGGGACGCCAGCGAACAGCAGCGCCCCACGAGGTCCGCCACCCCCTCGCGGCCGAGCGTCCGCAGCGCGGCGTAGGCCGGGAAGCCGCGGGCACGCCGGGAGAACTCCGGCACCCACGCCACCTCGTCCCGTTCGGCGCCGTACTCCAGATAGGCGGCATGCGGCGGGGACATCGTGCGCTGGTGCACCTCGGCGTCGCGGACAAAGGCCACGCCGGAGTCGTACGGGACGTTGAGCCACTTGTGCGCGTCGGTGGCCAAGGAGTCGGCCAGCTCCACGCCGTCCACCAGGTGCCGGTAATCCGGGCTGGCGGCGGCCCACAGCCCGAACGCGCCGTCGACATGAACCCAGGCGCCTTCCCGCCGTCGTACTCGTTCCACCGCCGGCTGGATGGGATCGAAGGAACCGGTGTTCACATTGCCGGCCTGCAGGTTAACGATCAGCGGCAGGTGGACCGGAATCCGGTCCAGCACGGCGTCGAGCGAGTCCAGCGTGATGCGGCCCTGCGCGTCGGTGTCCACCGAATAGATCCTGCGGCGGCCCAGGCCCAGGTACTGCAGCGCGGTCAGCACGGTGCTGTGGGCTTCTTCCCCCACAACGACGGCGATGTCCGGCGCGCCGAACAGTCCGTCGCTGACCACGTCCCAGCCCACGCGTTCCAGCACTGCCGTCCGTGCCGCGGCCAGGCAGGTGAAGTGGGCCATCTGGCAGCCGGTGACCAGCCCGAAGCCGGAATCCGCGGGCAGGTTGAACAAGTCCAGCAGCCAGGCGCCCACTGCCTCTTCCACCACGGAGGCGGCCGGACCGGCCACATACAGTCCGGCGTTCTGGTCCCAGGTGGAGGTCAGCCAGTCTGCGGCGAGCGCGGCCGGTTGGGCGCCGCCGATCACGAAGCCGAAGTAACGCGGACCTGCCATGGCCACGGCAGCCCGCCCACCGACGTCGGCCAGATGCTCAATGACCGCCTGCGGGTCTTCGCCCCGCCGCGGTAGCTCTCCCGCCAGCTCGCGGCGCAGGGCCGCCACGTTCAGCCCCGATTTCACCGGGCGCCCGGGCAGGGACTGCAGGTATTTTGTGGCCAGCTCGGCCGTCCGGCGGAGAAGTTCATCGTCCCCCATGACGAGCATGTTACGCCGGGACCCTGCCCCGCGACAGGCGGAGGGGCCGGCACGCGCTTGCTGCGGATAGATCCCAGCATGCATGGGCCGGTTAAAGGGTACGGGCGGGCCGATCGTCGGCGTCTTAGTTCCCGAGCGCTTCAAAGCCCGCCAGGTACCCCAGGGCATGGCTGGTGAGCAGGACGGCCGCTAGGACCGCCAGGACGCCGGCCACCATCAGCCAGTCCGCGCCGGTCAGCGGGATCCTCCGCCAAATAGTCCGCGGACTCAGGCCCAGGCCCCGTGACTCCAGGGCCTGTGCCATCCGTTCGCCCTTGCGCACGGAGACGACCAGCAGGGCGAACGCCGCATTCCCGTGGGCGCGCAGGCCGCGCGGCAAGGTACCGTCCGGACGGAGCCGGGCCCGGACGGCATGGGCCTGCCGGATGGTCAACCATTCCCGCGGCATTTCCTGCAGCATCCGGTACCCGGCCAGGATGGCGTAAGTGATCCGCGGCCCGAGCCGGGCGTGCTGGTGCAGGCTGCCCATCAGCGCGACGCCGTCGGTCGAGGCAATAAAACCGATGGCCAGGATCCCGATGACCAGGGTGCGCAGGGCCAGGGAACCGCCGACGGCGAGGCCCTCGACTGTAATCCGCAGCGGCCCGGACTCCCATAACACTTCGCCGGGCCGGCTCAGCGCGTTGACCATGAAGATCCCCAGCCCGAAGGCGATGAAGGGTACGTGCGCCAGCGCCATGGTCCTGGGCCTGAGGCGTGTGGAGGCAGCGACCGCGGCCAGGGCGACCAGGTAGAGGACGGCAGGCGTCACCGGATCGAAGATGAAGATCAGGGTCAGCGACACCACAAACAGGAGCGCGAGCTTGATGGTCGGATTGCGCCGCGCGAGGACGCCGCCGGCGACGGCGGAAACCGGGCCGGGGGCGAAGGCGGCGCTCATGCCCGGCTTCCGATCTGCGGATGAACCGTACCGGCGCGGGATACCGCAGCATCGAGCCGGTCAAGGACCCGCCGGATCTCGTGGGCCGAGGCGAACTCGGCCAGCAGCCATTCGATCAGCGGCGGCAGCCGCAGGCCGGCACGCTGCAGAACCTCAGGGTCGCGCAGGACGTCGAAGACGGGGCCGTCGGCAATCACCGTGCGGTCCGCGATCACGATGGCCCGGTCAGCCAGCGTCGCGACGGTCCGCAGGTCGTGGCTGGAGAAGAGGATGCCGCGGCCAGCGGCGGCGGCCTCCTTGAAGGCTGCCACCGTGGCGATCGTGTCCCGCCGGTCGAGGCCGAACGTGGGTTCATCGGCCAGGAGCGCAGGCCGCTCGTGGGCCAGCATGGCCGCCACGCTCAGGCGTCGCTTTTCGCCCCCCGACAACCGGAAGGGGCTCTGGTCCGCCACATGGGTGAGCCGGTGCTGCGCCAGGAGGCGGCCGAACCGTTCGGCGGGAGCGTCGGGAAGGCCGTGCCGGACTTCGTCCTGGACGGTGTGTGCCACGAACTGGTGCTCGGGGTTCTGGAACACCATCCCCGGACGTTCCCCGCGGATGGTTCCCGCCGCCGGCGGCAGGAGCCGGGCGAGGGTGAGCAGCAAGGAGGTCTTGCCGGCCCCGTTGGCTCCCAGCAGGGCGGCAATTTCGCCGCGCTTCAGCCGGAGGGTCACATCATGGAGAATGGCCGATTCCGGCCGGACATCCCCCGCGTTCCGGCGCTTTTTCCGCCCGGGTACCGTCCGCGAGACGGAGAGGCTTTCCGAGGCCAGCACCGTCTCGCCGACCGCGGGCGCCGCGGCATCCTGGGCGTGGTCCGGCCCTGCCAGCTGCCGCAAGGCCGAGCAGACGTCGGGCGCGTCGAGACCGCCGGTCCGGCCGGTGACGGCCAGCAGTTCCGTCTCCAGCGGCAGCCAGCATCCGGCCTCGTTCAGCCGTACGGCATGGGCCCCCAGCACTTCGGCGGTCACGCCGTCGGCCAGGACCTGGCCTGCATCGCCCAGGACGACCGCCCGGTGCGGCAGGCCGGCTATGCCCGCTTCACCGGCGTAGTCGTCCAGCCGGTGTTCGACCAAAACCACTGCCGGCCCGTAGGCGGCCGTGGCAGCGGCGACGGCGTCCCGCACAGCGGCCAGGCCTGCCGGATCGAGCATGGACGTGGGTTCGTCGAGCAGCAGCAGGTCCGGTTCGGCGATGAGGCCGGCAGCCAGCGCCACCCGCTGGCCTTCTCCGCCGGACACCTGGGCCGTTGGGCGGCCGCGGAGGCCGGCGGCACCGACCGAAGCCAGCACTGCGTCGATCCGTGCCGATATTTCCTCCGGAGGCACCGCACGGTTCTCCAGCGGCAGCGCCAGCTCCTGTTCGACGTCCGGAAGACAGACCCCGGAGGAGGGATCCTGGGCCAGCACGCCGACGTGGCGGGAAAGCTCGGCGACCGAGGAATCGGTCGTGGCCGCGCCGTTGACCGACACCATGCCGGTGAGGGTGGCGACCACCGAGTGCGGGACCACGCCCGTGACCGCCTGCAGCAGCGTGGACTTTCCCGACCCGGAGGCCCCAAACACGATCAGGTGTTCCCCGGGCTTGAGCCGCAGCATGACGTTGCGCAGCACGGCCGTGTCCCGCCGCGGGAAGCCTACGGATACGTCATCGAGCTCCAGGACCGGGTCAGCGGTGCGCATCGGTTTTGCCCAGCCGGGCGCGGCCAATCGCGAAGTTGTCCACCACGCCGGTCTTTGCCAGCCCCTCGACGATGATCTTGCCCAGCAGCCCGCCCAGAATAACGCCGGAGATCAGGTGGATGACCAGGCGGGTCCAGAACAAGTCCTGGCCGTACCAGCCGGACCGGAAGGCCGAATAGAAGAAGACCAGGCCGGCGCCGAACAGTCCGGACATGGCGTAGGTAAGCCAGCCGTACGAACGGTAGCGGGTGGCCGCGAACGGGATCTCGCTGCCAATGCCCTGGATGGCGGCTGCCACGAACAGCAGCGGACCGACGGCGGAGCCCAGGAACACCACCTCGATCACCGAGGCCAGGACCTCGGCCAGCACGCCGGCGAAGGGGCGCTGGACGATGGCGATGGCGATCGGAGCCACCAGCAGCCAGCTTCCGGCCAGGAAGTGCTGCGACAGGTCTCCGGCCGGACCCATCAGCAGGGACAGGGCGGTCCAGGCCTGGACGAAAACCCAGTAGAGGAAACCGAAGACGACGCCCAGGACAACCAGAAGGACAAGGTCCTTCAGGGTCCAGGCACCGCGCGGGAGGGCATGCTGCTGCGAAGACGATGATGACATGGTCGGTCCTTCCGCTTCAGGAGGCGCTGGGGCTGTTGATGGACAGCGTCGCGTGCGTGGTGACGTGCTGGACGGAACGGCCCACCAGGATCCAGCCGGCGGCAACGGCCTGCAGCACCTGGGCAACATCGCCGTCCATGCGGGTGACGAAGTGCTCCGCCTGCACCGCAACACCGGTGGACTTTGCATAGTCGATGGCGGCGTAGATATCCAGCATGTGGTCGGCAGAGGCACCGCCGGTACCGCCGTCGGCCAGGGGATACAGCGCCCAGTCGGCTGCGGCTTCGATTCCGGTGGGTTCCAGTTCCGGGATCTCCGAGTACAGGGCGGCGCCTCCCTCGGGTATTTCGCAGCTGACGCCGCCGGGGCAGCCCCGGGACAGGAGCACGGAAGCCGAGACATGCGCCCCGGTGCGTCCCGCCGCGGCAATCACTTGGCTCAGGTAGCGCAGCACGTCCTGCTCGGCGCCGGTCAGGTAGGTGCTCACCTTGCCGGTCTGCACCTCAAGGCCGGTGGCGTCGGCCTCGTCCAGTGCCGCCAGGATGACGTCGGCATAGTTGTCGGCCATCACCGCCAGGGTCAATCTCGCGCCAACGCCGAACTCGCGGGGAGTGGCGGTGAACTTATCGCTGCCGAGGGCAGCAGTGAGGGTGTTCGTCGCTGTGACGATCGAGTCTGATGTTCGCATTTCGCGCCCTTAGGTTTGTTAAACGGGGCACGGGTAGTAAAGAGTCAACGTCCCTGCGCTGGCATGATCCAGATCAGGTTCGACGGTCGAAACTTGAGAAGTTTCCTCTCAGCCCGGCTCACCGGACTCCCGTGTTGCCCACGAGTCTAACCCATGGCGCGCACCGGACGCGAAAGGTTTAAGCGCGGGGCCGGGAACGCAGCGGGGCGCGGACATCGCTGCCCGCGCCCCGCCGTCCATCCATCGGTGACGGTCCGACGGCTAAGCCGGCCATCGCCGTCGTTGGTCCGTGCTATTCGCTGATCAGGTCCCGCACCACGATGGTCTGGTCGCGGTCGGGGCCTACGCCGATGGCGGAGAACCGGGTGCCGGAGAGCTTTTCGAGCGCCAGCACGTAGTTGCGGGCGTTCTCCGGCAGGTCCTCCAAGGTTCTGGCGCCGGTGATGTCCTCGGTCCAGCCCTCGAAGTACTCGAAGATCGGCTTGGCGTGGTGGAACTCGGTCTGGGTCATCGGCATTTCGTCGTGCCGGACGCCGTCCACGTCGTAGGCCACGCAGACCGGGATCTGTTCGATGCCGGTGAGGACGTCCAGCTTGGTCACGAAGTAGTCCGTGAAGCCGTTGACCCGGGCGGCGTGGCGGGCCAACACGGCGTCGTACCAGCCGCAGCGCCGCGGCCGGCCGGTGTTCACGCCGAACTCCCCGCCCTTCTTCTGCAGGTACTCGCCCATGTCGTCGAACAGTTCGGTGGGGAACGGCCCGGCGCCCACCCGGGTGGTGTACGCCTTGATGATGCCCACGGCGCGGTTGATCCGGGTGGGGCCGATGCCCGAGCCCACGGACGCGCCGCCGGCCGTCGGGTTGGAGGAGGTCACGAACGGGTAGGTGCCGTGGTCAACGTCCAGGAAGGTGGCCTGGCCGCCCTCCATCAGCACGACCTTGCCCTCGTCCAGCGCCTTGTTCAGCACGTAGGTGGAGTCGATGACCATCGGGCGCAGCCGCTCGGCGAAGGACAGGAAGTACTCCACGACCTCTTCCACGTGCACGTCCCGGCGGTTGTACACCTTGACCAGCAGTTCGTTCTTCTGCCGCAGCGAGCCTTCGACCTTCTGCCGCAGGATCGATTCGTCGAACACGTCCTGCACGCGGATGCCCAGCCGGGCCACCTTGTCCATGTAGGCGGGGCCGATGCCGCGGCCGGTGGTGCCGATCGCGCGCTTGCCCAGGAAGCGTTCGGTCACCTTGTCCATGGTCTGGTGGAACGGGGCCACCAGGTGGGCGTTGGCGGAGACGCGCAGCCGCGAGGTGTCCGCGCCGCGTGCCTCGAGCCCGTCGATCTCCTCGAAGAGGGCCTCAAGGTTGACCACGCAGCCGTTGCCAATGATCGGAGTGGCGTTGGGGGACAGGATGCCGGCCGGCAACAGCTTCAGCTCGTACTTCTCCCCGCCGACGACGACGGTGTGCCCGGCGTTGTTGCCGCCGTTCGGCTTGACCACGTAATCCACGCGGCCGCCGAGCAGGTCGGTAGCCTTGCCTTTTCCTTCGTCGCCCCACTGGGCTCCGACGATCACAATTGCTGGCATGGGATCCTCCCCCATTCGATGCGGCGGAAGCCCCGGACAGACTGCACATCAAGGAGCCGCTGCCGCGCATGAGAACGCCCCTCACTCCGGTTGGAGTATTTGGGGCTCTTACCCGCCAAGTTTAGCGGATGGGCCTCAATCGACCGGAATCCGCGCCGCCTGATTGGTTCCAGGGCGGAAACCGGGACGTCGATCGCAACCCACAGCTCCCGGCCCGGGACGTCGGTCCAGTGGGCGGAAGCCGGAAAGCGATCGCAGCCCCTCCGGCTCCCGGAGCGGGACATCGATCCCGGGCGGAACCGGAAAGCGGTCACAGCCCCTCCGGCTCCCGGAGCGGGACGTCGCTCCCTGGGCCGAAGGCGGAAAGCGATCGCTGCCCCTCAGCTCCCGGAGCGGGACCGAGACGGCACGTCGAGTGGAGAAAAGATGCAGCGAAACCGAGCGTAAGCCTACATCTTCTCTCCACTCGAAAAAGCGGGCCCTCTCGCGCCCGGATACGGCAGCGGTCCAGAGGATGCACATCGTCCCACAGCACGACGGCGGACCGCGGCTTGCTCTGGCCTGTACCGGCGAGGCCGGGTAGCCTGCGGGACATGGCCGCCTCTCAACCGATGGCACGGATCGGCATTTCCGGCTGGCGATACCCGCGCTGGCGCGGCACGTTCTACCCGAAAGGCCTGCCCCAGCGCCGCGAGCTGGAGTATGCCTCCGGCCACCTGAATTCAGTCGAAATCAACGGCACGTTCTATTCGCTGCAGCGACCCTCCAGCTTCCGGCAGTGGCACGCCGAGACGCCTCCAGACTTCGTGTTCGCGGTCAAGGGCGGGCGGTACATCACCCATATGAAGGGCCTGAAGGACGTCCGGGACGCCTTGGCGAATTTCTACGCTTCGGGGGTCCTCGGTCTCGGCGAAAAGCTCGGACCGTTCCTGTGGCAGTTGCCCGAGCGGGCCAACTACGACGCCGAGGTGATGGAAAAGTTCCTGGTCCAACTGCCGCGCAGCACGCACGCGGCCGCCGCCTTGGCCGCCGGGCACACCGACCTGATGAAGGACAGGACCTGGATCCCCGACGACGGGGCCGACAGGCCGCTGCGCCACGCCCTCGAGATCCGCAGCACCACGTTCATCAACGAGGAGTTCTACGACCAGTTGCGCCGGCACAACACGGCCCTGGTTCTGGCCGACAGCGCGGACAAGTGGCCGATGCTGGACGAAATCACGGCCGACTTCACCTACGTGCGGCTGCACGGAAAGGACGAACTCTACGTTGGCGGCTACCCGGACGCCGACCTGGACAGGCTGGCATCGACGGTCGCCGGATGGCTGGACGGCTCAGGCTGCCCCGACGGCGCGGGCCGGGATGCTTACGTGTACTTCGACAACGACGTCAAGGTGCACGCGCCGTTCAACGCGATCGGGCTAGCGCAAAGGCTGGGCCTGCCCACGGCCGGCCCGTGACCAGCGGGAAGCGCCAACGCATGCCCACCCGCGGCAGACGGGACGCTGCCGGGTTCCGCCCATGAACCCGCGGTCCACCGCCGCCTAACCTAGAGCGTGCCGCCTTATCAGCTAGAGCGTGCCGCCGGAGGCCTCGAGGTAACAGGTGCCGCAAAGCGATTCGTACCAGACGTCTTCGCCGTCGATGGCGACCTGCTCGCCGTCGAACACAATCTCCCCGCCCACGCGGCGCGTGTTGAAGACCGCCTTGCGTCCGCAACGGCAGATGGTTTTCAGCTCCTCGAGGGAGTGCGAGATTTCCAGCAGTCGGCGGGCACCCGGGAAGGCCTGGGTGCGGAAGTCGGTGCGGATGCCGTAGGCCAGCACCGGCACGTTGTCCATCACCGCGATGCGGAACAGGTCGTCGATCTGTTCCGGCTCCAGGAACTGCGCCTCGTCCACCAGCAGGCACGCCACCGGCTGCACGTCCACATGCTCCAGCAGGGCTTCGGGATCCTCGCCGGCGGCCACCCGGCCGAAGTGGTCGCGAACGGATTCACCCGGTCGGATCATAAAGTCCACGTCCCGGGCCATACCCAGCCGTGAGACGATCTTGCTGTCCCCCTTGGTGTCCATCTGCGGCTTGGCCAGCAACACGCGCTGCCCGCGTTCCTCGTAGTTGAAGGCTACTTGGAGCAGTCCGGTCGATTTGCCGGAGTTCATCGCCCCGTAGCGGAAGTAGAGCTTGGCCAACGCAGTCCTTTCAAGCGGTCCCAGCAGTCGATTCTACTGAGCCGGTAGCCAGGTGGGCGGGAGCAGGGTCGGCGCGCGGCTTCCGCGCAGCGCAAGACCGGGATCAGGGCGGCCTCTTCGCAACGCACGACCGCGATCAGCGCGGCTCCCGCGCAGCGCAGCACCGGGATCAGCGTGGCTTCCGCGCAGCGCCTTGGCGGGGATCACGGTGCAGCTTCCGCAAAATGCTTGAAGCGGGCCAGCTGGCCGGAATCGGCCTCCGCGATCGCTCGCCGGATCTGTTCTGCCATGGCGGCCAGCTCCTCGCTGACGACGACGTCGGCAGTCAGCGTCAGCCGGGTCGCGCCGCCGTCGCCGTCCAATTCGTAGCGGTAGTCAGCCCGCACATCCCCCTGCGACGAGGTAATGGTGATGCTGCGGCCGACGTCGAGCTCGGTCACCGTGCTGCTGCGGTCGTGGCCCTGGGAACGGAAGCTGATGGCCTGGCCGACCGCCAGCGGCCCCTCGGCGTGCATCTCGTTCACGCCGGGCATCCATGCGGGCGCCGCGGCCCAATCCGTCAACAGCGCCCACGCCCGCGCCGGCGGCACATAGACCTGCTCGGTGGCCGTGAATGCCGTGTTCGCACCCATACCTGCATCATGCCTGCCCGGATGCCGCGGCGAAAGACCATGCGGCCGATCGAAGGCAAGGTCGCGCGCGCTTGATAGGCAACCTAGAGGTTGCCTATCATGGACGGGTGGACACGGTTTTCCAGGCCCTAAGTCATCCGACTCGGCGGATCTTGCTGGACGAACTGGCCGCGCACAACGACCAGACGCTCTTCGAGCTGACCGTGCGCCTTATCAACAACCACCACCTCGCCATCACCCGTCAGGCCGTCACCAAGCACCTCGCGATTCTGCGTGAGGCCGGCCTGGTGACCGCCAGCTACCGTGGACGCACCACCATCCACCATCTGGATACTGCCCCGCTCAGCAATGCGAGGGAATGGCTCGCCAATCTCCCGCCCTCTTCGAAGGAGACACCATGATCATCACCACCGCCAGCATTTTTGTGGACGACCAGCAGAAGGCCCTCGAGTTCTACACCGGGAAGCTGGGGTTCCAGCTCAAGAACGATGTGCCCGTCGGCGACGACCGCTGGCTGACTGTTGTCTCACCATCGGCCCGGGACGGCGTGGAACTGCTCCTGGAACCGTCCGGCCATCCGGCGGTGAAGCCGTTCAAGGAAGCCCTGGTCGCCGACGGCATCCCCTTCACTAGCTTCGGGGTCGACGACGTGCACGCCGAATACGGGCGCCTGACCGCGCTGGGAGTGCAGTTCGTTCAGGAGCCGGCCGACATGGGACCGGTTGTCACGGCCGTGTTTGACGACACCTGCGGCAACCTCATTCAGATTGCCAGCACGAAGGAGGCGTAGCCGGGGCCCGCTCCGTCAAGCGCGAGGCGGGGTCGCGCTCTGTCCCCCGCGCCCGGTCAGTCCAGGACGCGGCGCCGGACCGACGCTGAGAGCTCTTCGGCTCGGCGCACCATGTCGTCCGCCTTCTGCGTGTGTTTCCTCAGCGACTCCTGGATGGATTCCTCCCGGATCGACGCCAGATTGGCCTCGACCGTGATCCGTGCGGTGGCGGCGGCGGCCCGCGCCGCCTCCGCGGCCACGGCAATATCACTCAGGACGTTCGGATTGCACACGCCCACCAGCTCTGTGCCCAGACGCACGACGGCGGAGGCCAGGTCCAGCTGCGCCCTCGCCGGGAGCGTCGCCTCCACGAGCGCCTCCCGGATGGCCGCGCTGCGACGGCTGCGCTCGTCGTCTGTTGTGCTCGGGAGCTTGTAGCAGTCGACGACCCTGCGGAACTTCTCCTCGTCGGACACCGCCGCGTGTACTGCCGCCCGGGTCAGTTCGCCGGCCTCGGCCAGTATGGCGGCCAGGTCCGGATCCGGGCCGGAGTCGGAGGAGGCACCGTCGTCGTCGTGCGCCGCACTTGCGGAGGCACCGCCGTCGTTGTCCTTCGCCGCGCGCCGCTCGGTAAACCGCGTCACCATGCCGATCAGCGCCGCTGCCTGCGCCGCGTGGATTGCGCCGACCGCTCCGGCGCCGGGCGTCGGCTGGTTGGAACCGAGCCGTCCCAGGTACTCGTCGATGGTCTCGGATCCGCTCACGGCCCGGCTCCTTCCGTTGATCCAGCGGCCGGGCCGCTGCTGCCTGCTTCCATGTCTGCATCATGCCCAACAACGGATCGGCAGGAAAGTGCCGGCCGGGCTGGTGGACACAGGACAGCCATCCCCTGGACTGAAAACGGGAGCTGCCGTGCGGCGAGCTCCCGTTTTCTACCCGAGGAATTTGTTGCTGATCAGGCGCCTTCGATGGCCGCCCTGGCGTTCGGGTCCGAGTCGGCCAGGAACTTGCCGATCCGATCCACTTCTTCCGCCTCGCCGATGGCACCGGCGGCGCGGCCCAGGGCGTAGAGCGCCCGCAGGAATCCGCGGTTGGGCTCATGCTCCCAGGGGATCGGACCAGCTCCGCGCCAGCCCGCCCGGCGCAGAGAATCGAGACCGCGGTGGTAGCCCACGCGGGCGTAGGCGTACGACTCGATGGTCCGGCCTTCGGAGTAGGCCTCGTCGGCAAGGATTGCCCAGACCAGCGAGGAGGTGGGGAACTTCGCGGCCAGGTCCTGAGCTTCGTCGCCGGCCTCCAGCCGGGCCAGGACGTCGGTCTCCTCCGGCAGGTAGGTCGGCTCGGGGCCCAGCAGGTTGGTGCGGAAGGGCTCGGTCATCACTTCACCGACTTTCCGGCCGAGCCCAGGCGCTCGGCGGCCTCCACGACCCGGGCGGCCATCGACTTCTCGGCCGCAGCGCCCCAGACACGGGGGTCGTAGGCCTTCTTGTTTCCGACCTCGCCGTCCACCTTCAGAACGCCGTCGTAATTGCTGAACATGTGGCCGGCGACCGGACGGGTGAAGGCGTACTGGGTATCGGTGTCCACGTTCATCTTGATGACGCCGTACGCCACGGCGTCGGCGATCTCCTGCTCGGAGGAGCCGGAGCCGCCGTGGAAAACCAGGTCGAACGGATTGGTCTTGCCGATCTTGGCGCCGACCTCGGCCTGGATCTGCTTGAGCAGCTCGGGGCGCAGTTTCACTCCGCCCGGCTTGTACACGCCGTGCACGTTGCCGAAGGTCAGCGCGGTGATGTAGCGGCCCTTCTCCCCTGCGCCAAGCGCCTCGATGGTCTTCAGGCCGTCGTCGACAGTGGTGTAAAGCTTTTCGTTGATCTCGTTTTCGACGCCGTCTTCCTCGCCGCCGACGGTGCCGATCTCCACTTCCAGGATGATCTTGGCCGCGGCAGTGCGGGCCAGCAGGTCCTCGGCGATGCGCAGGTTCTCCTCCAGCGTCTCCGCCGACCCGTCCCACATGTGCGACTGGAAGATGGGGTCCTCGCCGCGCTTCACGGCAGCCTCGGACTCGGCCAGCAGCGGCAGCACAAAGCCGTCCAGCTTGTCCTTCGGGCAGTGGTCGGTGTGCAGCGCCACGTTGACCGGGTACTTCTTGGCCACTTCGCGGGCGAAGGCGGCGAAGCCCAGCGAGCCGGCGACCATGTCCTTGACCCCGGCGCCGGACCAGTAGGCGGCGCCGCCGGTGGAGACCTGGATGATGCCGTCGGAACCGGCGTCGGCAAAGCCCTGCAGGGCTGCGTTGAGGGTCTGCGAGGAGGTCACGTTGATGGCCGGGTAGGCGAAGCCGCCCGCCTTGGCGCGGTCAATCATGTCGGCATAGATCTCAGGGGTTGCAACGGGCATGCTGACTCCTTGGCTAGCGATACGGATTCGAAGGCGTTGCCTCTGAGCCCATCCTATCGACTCGTGTCCGGGCAGCAGCGGCGGCGGCGACTGTGAAGCGGGGTTACACCCGTTGCCTGGTGGAGCCGGCGGGCCTTGCATCGCTCTCAACCTCGGCCGTGCCGCGTTCTTCATGTGGCCGTTCCTCGGTCTCGACCTCGGCCGTGCCGACCCTCCACCTCGCCGTTCCTAGGCTCCGTGTGGCCGTTCCTCACTCTCCGCCCGGCCGTTCCTCGCTCTCCACGTGGCGCCGCCGACCGTGGCAAGCTGGAATCATGACTGAAACCCCGCCGCCATTCCACGGTCCGCGCGATCCCGGCGACGCCTGGGTGGAGGGGCCGGACGGCACGCGGATGTGGGGCCGGTTCGGATCCGCCGGGCTGTTGGCGGTGGATCGCGAGCGCGGCATCCTGCTCCAGCACCGCGCGCAGTGGAGCCACTTCGGCGGCACCTGGGGAATTCCCGGCGGGGCCCGGCATCAGGACGAGCCGGCCGTCGATGCCGCCCTGCGCGAGGCTAACGAAGAAGCCGACGTCCCTGTCGACGCGCTGGCGCCATTGTTCACTTCGGTCCTGGACTTGGGCTTCTGGTCCTACACAACCGCCGCCGCCAGGACCGTTCGCCCCTTCGAACCGGAAATTACCGACGCCGAGAGCCTGGCCCTGGCCTGGGTCCCGCTGGATGAGGTGGACCAGCTGCCGCTGCATCCGCACTTCGGCGAGGCGTGGCCCCGGCTCCGGACGCTACTGGAACACCCGCCGGTGCTTGTGGTCGACGCGGCAAACGTCGTCGGCTCCCGGCCGGACGGCTGGTGGAAGGACCGCCCCGGCGCGGCGCGCCGGCTGCTCGCCTCGTTGCACGCCACCCTGGAGGCGGGGCTTCCCGCCAACCTGCTGGAGGTGCCCGCCGGCACCGTGTGGCCGCGCACCGTCGTCGTGCTGGAAGGCGCCGCGAAGGAGGCCGCCCCGGCGGGGCCGGCAGGTGCGGCACGTACGGAGAGCCCGGATGGGCAGGCACGTCCGGCAGAATTAGCAAGCCAGGACGGGCACGACGGCGGGGCAGCAGCCCAGGCCTCGGCCGCGCGCCGCCGAGGTGTGGAGCTGGAGGTGGTGCACGCGGCCGGGTCGGGCGACGACGAGATTGTGGCCCAGGTGGAGAAGGCGTTCGGCACCGACCCCGAGGCGCGGGTGACAGTGGCAACGTCGGACCGCGGGCTGCGCGAACGGGCCGAAAGCCTCGGGGCGCGCACCGTCGGCGCCGGAGCGTTGCTGGACCTGCTCGGCTGACTGCGGGGCCTTTCCCCGAAGCGGCACCCGGCGCGTCCCCCACCCGCTCCCTTCGCTCCCACGTTTCGGATGGCCCGGAGAACGTTTCCGCACGTCAGGGGCAGATGGACAGCCCCAAACATGGGCAGATACGGCTATACGTGGGAAGTTAGCTACGGGACCGACCGCTGGGGCCGGCTACCCGAGGCCGGACGCGTGACCTGCACGCTAAGGCGCGGTCGGAACCACCGGCTGGGCGAAAACGTGGCGCCGGATCCACGCGTGCATCGCGATGGCCGCGGCGGCCGAAGCGTTGATCGACCGGGTCGAGCCGAACTGCGCGATGGACAGCGTGGCATCGGCTGCGGCGTGGACCTCCGGGGTCAGCCCGGGCCCCTCCTGCCCGAACACCAGCACGGCGTTCTCCGGCAGATCGTAGGTCTCCAGCGGCACCGAGTCGGGGAAGTTGTCGATCCCGATGATCCGCAGGCCCTCGCCCTGCGCCCACGCCACGAAGTCCTCCACGGTGGGATGGTGCCGGACGTGCTGGTAGCGGTCGGTGACCATTGCCCCGCGCCGGTTCCACCGCCGTCGTCCGATGATGTGCACTTCCTTGGCCAGGAAGGCGTTGGCGCACCGCACCACCGAGCCGATGTTGAGGTCATGCTGCCAGTTCTCAATGGCCACGTGGAAGTTGTGCCGGCGTGTGTCCAGGTCCGCGACGATCGCCTCGTGCTTCCAGTAGCGGTACTGGTCAGTCACGTTGCGTCGGTCGCCTTCGGCCAGCAGTTGTGGGTCCCATTGGTCGCCTTCGGGCAACGGTCCGTCCCACGGTCCGACGCCGATGGCCGGCTCCGGCCCGCCAGTTTCGGAACCGTTCGGGGCGGCCTCGCGCCCGCCAGTCACGGAACCGTTCGGGGCGGCCTCGCGCGCGCCGGTCTCGGAACCGTTCGGGGCGGCTTCGCGCGCGCCGGTTTCGGAGCCGTTCGGGGCAGCCTCGGGCCCGTCGGTTTCGGAGTCATTGGGGGCCGCCTCCGGGGCGGCCGGCCGTTCGCCGGAACCGCCGGTCACCCTCGGTCCACCCCCGGTTTCACCTGCTTTTTCTTCCACCCCACAAGCCTAGGGGACAGACCGCAGCCCCATGCACCGTGGCGCGGAAGGGCCGCGGCAGGAGCCGCCCGACGGGCCTGCGGCAGGTTGTGCACGATCAATCGGGGATGATAAGCATGCTGAGTAACGATTCATCGGAAAAGGAGTTTCAATGGCTGAACTGACCACCCCCGAGGAACTTTTCGCTTTCAAGCTGGGCGTCGCCCTGCGGTCGGAACATGACGTGCTCAAGATGCTCGAAGAGAACCAGAAGGTTGCACGGAGCCAAGAGCTGAAGGAAATGCTCAGCCACCACCAGGACGAGACCCGCGAACAGATCACGTATATCGAAAAGTGCTTCAAGGTCCTGGGCCTGGAGGCCAAGGAGCAGCGCTCCCCGGTGAGCAAAGGCCTGGCCGAGGAAGCGCAGGCCGCCTTGGACAAGGTGGACCCCAGCTTGGTGGACATGGTCATCGTGGCCGGGGCGCTGGACACGGAACACCATGAGGTCGCCTGCTACACCACTCTGATTACCTCCGCGGAGGCCCAGGGCCAGACCGAAGTCGTGGAGCTGCTTCAGCAGATCCTGGGCCAGGAGGAAAGCACTCGGGACAAGCTGACCGAGTTCGGCCGGAAGCTCGCCCAGGAAGCCGTCGCCAAGTAGGCCGGCCGGGAAGCGCGAGGGCCGGGTCGGCGCACGGATAACGTGGCCGGCACGTAATTAACCCGGCCGGCCCACGCGGACATACCAAAGGGGAGCGGAGCCGTGCAGCGGCACCGCTCCCCTTCACGTGCCTGCGGCATCGCTCCCCTCCGCATGTCTGCCGCTCCGCTGCCCGAGGCGGCCCCTCAGCTTCCAGCGGCGCCGCTCCCCTTCGCGTGCCTGCCGCCCCGCTTCCCGTGACGCTCGGCCGGTGGAACCTCGCCGTCGCCGCTGCTCTTGTCAGTAGTAGCGCTTGCGGGCGCCGACCACCGGCAGCGGGAAGAATTCGTCCGCCACCTGCTGGATGATCGGCACGTAGATTGCTGAATTCCACTGCGGGCTGGCATGCGCCGGCCGGGCGCCTTCGGTGACCAGATTGTTGGTGAGGAAGTTCGCCTCGTAGTTCACCTGCCAGCTGCGCCGGGCGGTCGAATAGTTGACCGTCTGGTCTCCCGGGTTGCCCATCCAGGCGATGCGGGTGTCGCCGATACTGTGGCGGAAGCGATGCGCGTCGAAGTGATAGATGTACGAGGACTGGGACTGGATCAGCGTGCTGGACACGGCCAGCGGCGACAGCTGCTCCATGGTCTGCTCCACGATTTGCCGCCAGGTGCGCTCGTCCTTGTGCACGATCCGCTCGCCCAGCTCGTATCCGCCCCGCAGGTAGCTGGGCACCCGGTAGCCGGCCTCGTACAGGAAGACCACGCCTTCGAACATGGTCTTGTCCAGCACATCGAAGCGGCTGTATGGGGACGAATCCATCAGGATCAGCTCCACCGGGAAGCCCTTGGCGCGCAGCCGTGCGGTCATTTCCACGGCCACCATGCCGCCGAAGCTGTGCCCGTAGAAGTAGAGCCGTTGCAGGTCGTTGTCCTGGATGTGCTTCTGCAGCACCTCGGTCAATTCGGCCAGGTCAAGGCCGCGGTTCGAATACCCCGCCACCGCCAGCCGGCCGCGGTCCACCAGGCCGCCACGCAAGGAGTTCAAGATCCACAGGCCCTCTTCCCAGCTGGTCTTGTACCCCGGGAAGAGCACCCAGCTGGTGCGGGGGAAGCGCCGGTCCGCGCGTTCGTCGTCCAGCGTGAGGATCTGCGCTTCGTTGCGCATCTCCTGGATGACCCGGGTGGCCGCCAGGTCCGCGGCGGTGCCCAGTCCGAAGGCGGCACCGATCAGGAACGAGCGGCGCGAAACCCGGTGCAGGCTGCTGGCCAGGCGCAGCTGGCGGAAGGCGTGGTTCCTGCGAACATCCATCATGTGAGCTGGCCGGCCACCGGCGGCTAGTCCAGCTCCAGTTCGTCCTTGCCGAAAGCAAAGAGATACGGCACGCCGGCTTCGGCCTCGATGCGTTCCTTCGCGCCGGTGTCGCGGTCCACAATGACGGCCACCGCCTTGACCTGCCCGCCGGCCTGGCGCACGCCTTCCACCGCGGTCAGCGCGGAGCCGCCGGTAGTGGAGGTGTCTTCCAGCACGACGACGGGGCGATCCTTCACCTCCGGGCCCTCCACCTGGCGGCCCATGCCGTAGGACTTCTGCGCCTTGCGCACGACGAAGGCGTCAACGGCCCGCCCGTCGTCTCCGGCCGCGTGCATCAGCGCCGTCCCCACCGGATCGGCCCCCATGGTCAGGCCGCCGGCCGCCTGGAATTGGATTCCGGCCTCGTCGAGCATCGCCAGCATGACCCTGCCGACCAGGCGGGACGCCTCATGGTGCAGGGTGACCCGGCGCAGGTCGATGTAGTAGTCGGCTTCGGCGCCGCTGGAGAGGGTGACCCTGCCGCGCACCACGGCCAGTTCCTTAATCAGTTCGAGCAGGCGGGCGCGGTCGGCCGCTGGATCGGCCGCAGGAGTCTGGGTCATGGCTCTTAGTCTATGGGGTTGCCCCCGCCGCACCCGGAATCCATGACAGGTCGTGCGGGCCCAGGGCTGGCCCCAGACCCGACGCCGCCGGCCCCCAGACCGGACGCCGTCGGACGGCGCCTGAGCCGGCTAGAGCCCGCGGACCAGCAGGTTCGGGTGCAGCTGCTCCCAGCCCTCGGCGAGGTCTTTGCCGGCGTCGTAGTTGTCCTGGACCAGCTTGGCCCACACCCCGGAGGTGCCGAGTTCAACCGGCTCCTGCCCAGTGCCGCCGCAGCTGCTTGACGCCCCGGCAGCCTCCACATCCACGATGATCACACACACGCCGTGGTCGGCCGGGTTGTCCGGGACGGCAGCATAGAAGGCGAAATCGCCCTTTTCCGCCAAGGACCGGACGCTGCCTGCCGCCACGCGCAGGACTTCGGCTCCGCCCACCAGCTTGTCATCCGGGCCGGCCGGAGCCTCCAGCGCGCCGATTCCGGACGTCGACCCGGCGCAGCCGGCGAGCGACAGCAGGACGGCGGCACCGGCCGCTAATGTGGTTAATCTGCGCATGGCGCCCCAGCCCCCTCGATAGACGTTTTGTCTCACGCTAGCCGCGGAGGCACGCGCCCGGGAGGCTCGCCCCCTTACGAAGCGATAACTTCGCAGTCAGGCGGACGCGGCCGCTTCGATCGCTTCGGGCGAGAGCACATGCCCGATGGCCAGCGCCACCGCCCCCAGCACGCCGGCGCGCTGCCCGGCCACGGACGGGGCGATCCGCAGATGCTCGGTCGCCAGCGGCAGCGAGCGCCGGTAAACCACTTCCCGGATCCCGGCCAACAGGTGCTCGCCCGCCTGCGCCAGCCGCCCGCCGATCACGATGACCGAGGGGTTGACCAGGTTCACGCAGGTGGCCAGCACGTCGCCAATGTCCCGGCCGGCCTGGCGCACCGCCTGGATCGCCTGCGGGTCGCCGGCGCGGACCAGATCGATCACGTCCTGGCTGCTTTCGGCCTTCTTCCCCTCCGCCGAGAGCACGGCCGCCAGGGCCGGCCCGCCGGCGAGCGCCTCCAGGCAGCCGGTGTTCCCGCACCGGCACACCACGTCGTCGCCCCGGGGCACGCGCACATGCCCCAGGTCCCCGGCGGTGCCCTGGGCGCCGCGCTGCAGCTGCCCGGAGGAAATGATGCCGGCCCCGATCCCCGTGGCCACCTTGATCAGCATCAGGTCGGCGGTGTCGGGCCAGGCCATTGCCTGCTCGCCCAGCGCCATGATGTTGACGTCGTTGTCCACCAACACCGGCACGGCGAAATGCTGCTGCACCAGTGCCGGAACGTCCACCCGGTCCCAGCCGGGCATGATCGGCGGATTGATCGGCCGTCCCGTGTCATGTTCGACCGGCCCCGGCAGCCCGATGCCGAACGCGCCCAGGTCCTCCGCACTCCGCCCGGCCTCGTGCAGCAGCCGCGCCACGGCGTCGGTCAGCCAACCCAGCACGATGTCCGGGCCGCTGGCGATGCTCAGCTCGGCGCGCTCCTCGGCCAGCACGTCGCCGGAGAGGTCGGCCACGACGACCCGGGCGTGCGTGGCGCCGAGGTCGGCGCCGATCACCAGGCGGGCGGCCGGGTTGAGCGCAAACAACGACGGCGGCCTTCCGCCGGTGGAGGTCGCTCCCCCAATGGGGGCAATAAGCCCCAGCCGCATCAGCGAATCCACCCGGGCGGTCACCGTGGACCGCGCCAGGCCGGTCAACTGCGCCAGCTCGGCGCGGGTGCGCGGCTGGCCGTCGCGCAGGAGTTGGAATACCTCGCTTGCTCCGGCGGCCGGCTGGGTGGCCAGGCGTTGCGGCGGGGCGACATCGGACTTCAACACGCTTTCAGTACAGCACGCACCACTTCTGTTTGTCTCTAGCGAAACTAACAATTCGTGTTCAAACAACTTTTGCCTGACTCTCGACAAAACTATGTGACCCGTGCCACAGTAAGTGGGTGGAGCAGACGAGCAACACTGTGGCCGACAGCGGCGCCGGACGGGGGGAACCCGTTCTCGAAGTCCGCGGCCTGACCAAGAGTTTCTTCGGCAATCCCGTGCTGCAGGACGCGTCGCTGACGCTGCATGCCGGCGAGGTCCACGGCGTCGTCGGGGAAAACGGGGCAGGAAAGTCGACCCTGATGAAGATCCTGGCGGGCGTGTACCAGCGCGACTCGGGAACGGTGCTGCTGGACGGCCAAAGCGTCCAGTTCAGCCATCCCACCCAGGCGCACGAAGCCGGCCTGTCCACTGTCTTCCAGGAATTCAACCTGCTGCCGGACCGCACGGTGGCGGAGAACATTTACCTGGGCCGCGAGCCCCGCAAGGGCCTGCTGGTCAACCGGGCCAAGATGAACGCCGCCACCGCGGAACTGCTGGAGTCGCTGGGCATCGGCTCCATCCGACCCACGGCGCTGGTCCGGTCGCTCTCCGTGGCCGAGCAGCAGATCGTCGAGATCGCCAAGGCCGTCAGCTACGACGCCAGGATCATTTCCATGGACGAGCCGACCGCCGCATTGTCCGGGCCGGAAGTGTCCCTGCTGTACGGGATCGTGCGGAGGCTGGCCGAACGCGGCACCGCCATCCTCTACGTCTCGCACCGGCTGCGCGAGGTCTTCGACCTCTGCCACACCATCACCGTGCTCAAGGACGGGCGGATCGTCGGAACCAAACCGGCAGCCGAACTCGACGACGCCTCGCTGGTGCGGATGATGGTCGGCCGCCCCATCTCCGCCTATTTCCCGGACAAGCTTCCGCCCGCGCCCGCGGCACCAAGCCCCGATACCAACGCCCCGTTGCTCGAACTCGCCGACGCCGGCAACGACCAGCTGGACGGCATCAGCCTGCGCCTCATGCCCGGCGAGATCGTCGGCATCGCCGGACTGCAAGGGTCCGGCCGCACCGAACTGCTGCAGGCGATCTTCGGCGCCGCGCCGTTCAACCGCGGCAGCATGCAGCTGGGCGGCCGTTCGGTCCGTCCGCATTCTCCCCGCCAAGCAGTGCGGCACGGCATCGCGCTGATCACCGAGGACCGCAAGGCGCAGGGCCTGAGCCTGAACCAGTCCCTGCTGGACAACGCGCTGGGCGTGGTCCGCGCCGTGTTCCCCAAGCGAACCGCAACGGTGCGCCGCGCCGTCGCCGGCTCGTTCAGCGCCTTGGAAGTCGTCGCCCGGGACCTGGACCAGGAGGTGCAGTACCTCTCCGGCGGCAACCAGCAGAAGATTGTGCTGGCCAAGTGGCTGGCGGTGTCCCCCGGCGTGGTGCTGCTGGACGAACCGACCCGGGGCATCGACGTCGGGGCCAAGGTGGCGGTGTACCGGCTGATGCGCCAGCTGGCGGCCGAGGGAAAGGGCGTCCTGATGGTTTCCAGCGAGCTGCCCGAGGTGATCGGGATGTCCGACCGGATCCTGGTGATGCGCGACGGACAGATTGCCGGCGAACTGCCCGCCGGCGCCACCGAGGAGGAGATCCTGCGGCTGGCCACCGGCGCGCGGGTACCGGGCGCGGCCTCCGACGGCCCGCCGCCGGCTCCGGATAACGACGGCGGCGCCCCTCTTCCGGACGCGGGGAACGACGGCGGGGATCGCCGCGCGGAAGCGAAGCACGACGGCGGTGCCCGGCTTGCGGACGCAGGGAGCGACGGCGGTGCCCGCCTGGCTGACGCAGGGCACGAGGGCGGGTCACACCTCGCGGAGGACCGCGGCACCACGGGAGGGACACCATGACGACCACGCAAACCCCGGCCCGAACCAAGCGGGCACGGGTCGGCGGCGGCATCTTCGCGCGGCTGACCTCCACCCAAATCGTGTACCTGGTGGCCCTGCTGACCCTGATCGCCGGCAGCATCCTGGTGGCTACGGCCGGCCGGAACTTCTTCAGCCCGGGCAACATCTCCGCCATCCTGACCGGCACCAGCGTGCTGGGCTTCATCGCCATCGGCCAGACCCTGGTGATCCTGGTCGGCAGCCTGGACCTCTCGGTGCCCTACGTGACCAGCCTGGCCAGCCTAATAGCTGCCGGGGTGATGGCCAACCGGAGCGAAAACGTGCCGGCCGCCGTGCTGCTGGCATTGGGTGTCTCCGCCGTCATCGGTCTGGCCAACGGACTGATTGTTGCCGGCCTCAAGGTGCACGGCTTCATCGCCACGCTCGGCATGGGCCTGGTGATCAGCGGCTACCTGGGCACCAACTACAAGGGCAGTTTCGGCCAGACGCCGTTCTCCTTCCGGCTGATCGGCGCCACCGGCATAGGGCCGGTGCCGATCTCCACCCTCATCATGCTCGCCTGCGCCGCCCTCGTGCTGCTGATGCTGCACCGCACCCGCATGGGGCATCACATCTACGCCGTGGGCGGTGACAGCAACGTGGCCCGGATGTCCGGCATCCGCGTCCCGGGAGCGGTGATCACCGCCCACGTCATCTGCTCCACACTCTCCGGCATGGCCGGACTGCTGCTGGCCAGCCGGCTGGGCGTCGGCAGCCCCACCGTGGGCTCGCAAGGCGGCTATGACCTGCTCTCGATCGCCGCCGTCGTCCTGGGCGGAACCCTGCTGGCCGGCGGCAAGGGCTCCGTTACCGGCACCCTGGGCGGCGTGCTGATCTTCGCCATGCTGGACAACATCATGTCCGTGCTCCAGATCAACCCGTTCCTTAAGGACGTGGTCCGCGGCGTGGTGATCGTAGTCGCCGTCGCCGTCTATGCCCGCCGAACCATCGTCGCCCGGCCGCCGCGTTACGGGCACGGCGGCCAACAGCAGGAGGCGCAGGCATGAGCACAGTTCTGGACTCGGAGGCTGGCGGCAGGGTCCTGCAGCACAACCGGGCCGGCCTCGGCCAACGCTTCCTGCGCGGCCTGCGGACTCCCGGCGGCGGCATCTTCGTGCTCCTGGCCGCGCTGCTGGTCGCCATCATCATCCTGAACCCGTCGTTCGGCGAGCCCGGGTCCTTCATCCGCTTCATCGGCCGGACCGCGCCGATTGCGATCGCCGCCATCGGGCAGTACTTCGTGATCGTTTCCGGCGAGTTCGATCTGTCCATGGGATCGGTAGTGACCATGCAGGTGATCGTGGCCGGCAACCTGATCGGCCAGGACGACGCCAAGGTCCTCCCCGTGCTGGTGCTGATGTTTGTCCTCGGGGCGCTCATCGGGCTGATCAACGGCCTGGTCACCACCTTGCTCAAGGTCCCCAGCTTCATTGTCACCCTGGGCATGATGCTGGCGCTGCTGGGCCTGGTGCTCAACTGGACCGGCGGCGCCGCCCAGGGCAACCCGGCGGACAGCTTCCGGCAAATCGGCCGCGGCGGCATCGAAAACGTGCCGGTGCTGGAGGTCATCCCCTATCCGGTGATCATCCTGGCGGCCGTCGCCGTGCTCGCCGTCTGGATGATGCGCCGGCCCTACGGGCGCACGCTGGTCGCCGTCGGCGACAACGACGTGGCCGCGGCCCTGACCGGCGCCCGGGTCTGGTGGGTGCGCACGCGGGCTTTCATGCTTTCGTCGCTCGCGGCCACCGTCTCGGGGATCCTGCTCGTCGGGTATGCCGGGGTCCATCCGTCGGTGGGCCAAGGCTACGAGTTCACGGCGATCACCGCCGTCGTCCTGGGAGGGGTGGTGCTGGGCGGCGGCCGCGGCTGGGTGCTCTCTGCCGCAGCCGGTGCGTTCGCCCTGGAGTTGCTGTTCACGCTGCTGAATTTCCTGGGCGTGGCGTCCACCTGGCGGGACACCGTGCAGGGCGCCATCATCATCGTCGCTGTTGCTGCCGCCGCGCAGTCCTGGCAGCGCAAGCGGCGCGGGGGCTCTGCGGCCGCGCATTCCGAACAACACATCATCGCGGCACCAGAGCCCGCTGAGGGCACCGACAAGGGAGGGAACTGACATGACGGGAAAACGTCTAAGTACCGCGGTCGCGCTCACAGCGGCCGCGTCGTTAATGGCCATGACCGGCTGCACCACCGATCCGTCCATCACCGAGGAGACCGGCGGCCCCGGCGGCGCGGCCAGCCCGTCACCGGCGGAAACCACCGCGGCTTCCACGGAATGGTTCGACCAGGCCGTGTACGACGAACAGTTCGAACAGCGGACGGCGGAATTCCAGGGCGATCCGGAGCAGCCGTGGCTTCAGTACATCGACGGCGAGATGACCGACACCGCCGACTTCGCCTCCGAGGGCGCCAAGAAGGTCTGCTTCGCCAACGCGTCGATTTCCAACCCGTGGCGGCAGACCGGCTGGATCACCATGAACCAGCAGTTGCAGGTGCTGCAGGACGAGGGCGTGATTTCCGAGATGGAAACCCGCGATGCGCAGGACGACTCGAATACCCAGATTGCCGACATCGATTACTTCATCAGTGAAGGCGACTGCGACGCGTTCATCATCTCGCCGAACGCTACCGCGGCGCTGACGCCGGCGGTGGAGCGCGCCTGCGAGACCGGCAAGCCGGTGGTGGTGTTCGACCGCGGCGTGGAAACCGACTGCGCCACCACGTTCATCCACCCGATCGGCGGGTTCGCCTGGGGCATCGACACCGCCAACTTCCTGACCGAACGGCTGCAGGAAGGCGACAAGGTGGTGGCACTGCGCATCCTGCCCGGCGTGGATGTGCTGGAGCAGCGCTGGGCCGCGGCGGAGAAGATCTTCGAGGAGAACGGCATCGAAGCCACCGATTACTTCACCGGCGCCGACCCGACCGAGATCAAGAAGATCATCTCCGACGAACTCGCTACCGGCGACGTCCAGGGCGTCTGGATGGATGCCGGCGACGGCGCGGTGGCTGCGATCGAGGCGTTCGAGGACGCCGGCAAGGACCTGCCGGTCATGACCGGCGAGGACGAGCTGAGCTTCCTGCGCAAATGGAAGGACACCGGCATCGAGGCGCTGGCTCCGGTCTACTCCAACTTCCAGTGGCGCACGCCGCTGCTGGCCGTGCAGAAGATCTTTGCCGGCGAGGAAATCCCGGCCGAGTGGGTGCTGCCGCAGGTTCCGATCCCGGCCGACGAGCTGGACGACTGGCTGGAACGCAACGACGGCATGCCTGACGGCCACTACGCCAAGTTCGGCGGCGAGGACCTGCCGGGCTACCCGGAGGTCTGGCAGCAACGCCAGATTCCGTAGAACTTGCGGGCCGGCCGGGCCCGGGAGGGTGCCCGGCCGGCCCGCAACTTCCCGTTCGGACGCATGTCCGCCGGGAGCCCCGCGGGAGCCCGGGCCGCCGGCGCGGACCCGGCAGGTTCCCGCGGGACCCCTACGGTCCGGCACGACGGCGTCCGGCGGCAACCGGACGAGGTGCCACCAGCAGCCGCAGACATAAGGAGACGGATCAATGGACCGGCCGATCGGCGTCAACACCTGGGTGTGGCAGTCGCCGCTGCGCGACGCCGAGCTGCCCGGGCTGCTGGCGAAGATCGCCGGCATGGGCTTTGACGGCGTCGAACTGCCGCTGGAGAACGTCGGCGACTTCACCGCCGGCACCGCCCGGGACGCCCTCGCGGCTGCCGGCTTGAAGCCCTACATCGTGGGCGCCATGGCACCCGGCCGCGAATTGGTCCTGGCCGACGCCGGGTCGGTGCAGGCAACCCAGGACTATCTGGCGGCCTGCATCGACCTGGCGCACGACGTCGGTGCGCCGGCGGTGTGCGGTCCGTTCTACTCCAGCACGGGGCGGGTGTGGCGGATCGACGCGGAAGACCGCGCCGAAGCGTACCGCCAGCTGCGGGAGAACCTGGCGCCGCTGGCCGCCCAAGCCGAGGCGGCCGGCGTCGTGCTGGGAATTGAGCCGCTCAACCGGTACGAGACCTCGCTGGTCAACACCGTGGAACAGGCGCTCCACGCGCTGGGACCGCTGCTCGGCCACGGGGTGGGGCTGGCGCTGGACAGCTACCACCTGAACATCGAAGAACGCTCCAGCGCCGCCGCCATCCGCGCCGCCGGTGAACACCTGGTCCACCTGCAGGTGTGCGGCAATGACCGCGGGACGCCCGGCGGCGACCAGACCGACTGGCCGGCGCTGGTCAAGGCGCTGGACGACGTGGGCTACGCGGGCCCGCTGAACATCGAGAGTTTCACCGCGGACAACGCGGCCATCGCGACGGCCGCATCGATTTGGCGGCCGTTGGCGCCGAGCCAGGATCAACTGGCAGAGGACGGGCTGGCATTCCTGCGCAGCCTCTAGCCCGTCCCGGCGTCGAGGTGCAGCCCGGACCCGGACGTCAGCCCATCCCGCCGCACCACCGACCGACGAGCACGAAGGAGAAGACGATGACCGCCAATCCGGAGTCGCCGCCGCTGGGGGTGGCGGTGCTGGGACATGCCTTCATGGGCAAGGCACACTCCAATGCCTGGCGCAACGTGTCCGCCTTCTATCCCGCTGGGCCCGCGGTGGCCCGGCGGGTCCTGGTCGGCCGGAATGCCGACGGGGTGGCCACGGACGCGGCCCGGTACGGCTGGGCGGAGGGCTCCACCGACTGGCGTGCCGTGCTCGAGCGCGACGATGTGCAGATCGTGGACATCTGCACCCCCGGCCACCTGCATGCCGACCTGGCCGTGGCCGCGCTGGAGGCGGGCAAGCACGTGCTGGTGGAGAAGCCGCTGGCCAACTCGGTGGCCGAAGCCGAGCGCATGGCGGCCGCGGCGCGCGCCGCCGGAGCGGCCGGCGTCCGGTCGATGGTCGGCTTCAACTACCGGCGGGTCCCGGCGCTGGCGCTGGCGCGTCAATTGATCGCCGAAGGAAGGATCGGCGACGTGCGGCAGGTGCGCGTCGCCTACCTGCAGGACTGGCTGGCCGACGACACCGCCCCGATGACCTGGCGGTTGCGCCGGGAGACCGCCGGCTCCGGGGCGCTCGGCGACCTGGCTTCGCACGCGGTGGACCAGATCCACTTCCTGCTCGGCGCCCGGGTCACGTCGGTCTCCGCAACGCTCAACACGTTCGTCGAAACCCGGCAGGGACCGGGCGGGCCCGAACCGGTGACGGTCGACGACGCCGCGTGGGCGACCCTGCGGCTCGATTCCGGCGCGGTGGCCAGCCTGGAGGTCAGCCGGATGGCCGCGGGCCGCAAGAACGCGCTGCGGATCGAGGTCTACGGGTCCGCCGGGCACCTGACCTTCGACCTGGAGCGGCTCAACGAGCTCTCCTATTACGACGCCGGTGCCCCGCCGGGGCTCGCGGGTGCGGCGAGGATCCTGGTCACCGAGGAGACGCACCCCTACCTGCAGGCCTGGTGGCCGCCCGGGCACGTGCTCGGCTGGGACCACACGTTCACCAGCCAGGCCGCCGATTTCCTGGCCGCGGTGGCGACCGGCCGGGCGCCCAGCCCAAGCTTCGAGGACGGCCTGGCGGTGCAAAAGGTGCTGGACGCCATGGTGCGCAGCTCCGCGCAGGCGGGCGCCGCCGTCGTCCTTGCCGAAACCGACACCCGCGCCGATTACGCAGGAGCAACCGATGGCACGTAATTTCACGCTGTTCACCGGCCAGTGGGCGGACCTGCCCCTGGAGAAGGTGGCGGAACTGGCCGCGGGCTGGGGCTACGACGGCCTGGAGATCGCGGTCTCCGGGGACCACCTGGATGCGTGGCGCTGGGACGACGACGACTACATCGCCGAGCGGCTCGGCATCCTGGAGCGCTACGGGCTGCGGGTGTGGGCGATCTCCAACCACCTGAAGGGCCAGGCGGTGTGCGACGACCCGATCGACTTCCGCCACCAGGCGATCGTCGGGGCACGCGTGTGGGGCGACGGCGAGCCGGAGGGCGTGCGGGCGCGGGCGGCCGAGGAGATGAAGCACACCGCTCGGCTGGCACAGCGGCTCGGGGTGAAGACCGTGGTGGGATTCACCGGGTCCTCGATCTGGCAGTACGTGGCAATGTTTCCGCCGGTTTCCGCTGATGTGATCGACGCCGGCTACCAGGACTTCGCCGACCGGTGGAACCCGATCCTGGACATGTTCGACGAGTGCGGGGTGCGGTTCGCGCACGAGATCCACCCCTCCGAGATCGCGTACGACTACTGGTCCACGGTGCGGGCGCTGGAGGCCCTGGGGCACCGCGAGGCGTTCGGCATCAACTGGGATCCCAGCCACATGATGTGGCAGGACATCGACCCGGTCTCGCTGATCTGGGACTTCAAGGACCGGATCTACCACGTGGATTGCAAGGACACGAAGCTGCGGATCACCGGGCGCAACACGCGGCTGGGGTCGCATCTGCCGTGGGGCGACCCGCGGCGCGGCTGGGACTTCGTCTCCACCGGGCGCGGTGACGTGCCGTGGGAGGCCAGCTTCCGCGCCCTGACGGCGATCGGCTACGACGGGCCGATCTCGGTGGAGTGGGAAGACGCCGGCATGGACCGGCTGCAGGGCGCGCCGGAAGCCCTCCGGTTCCTCAAGCGGTTCGACTTCGATCCGCCGCAGTCGTCCTTCGACGCCGCGTTCAAGCAGTAGGGGCGGCGCCGGGTGGCACCGTGGCCGACCCGTTCACTCCCAGGTATGGGCCTAACTTCCCACGTCTAAGAGCCCCGCAAGCCGCTGACCTGCGGCGATGCCGGAAGCCTATTCAAGACGTGGGAGCGAAAGTGCTCCCTGCCTGCTGCCAGCCCCCCTGCCTCCCGAACACGCTGGCTGTCCAAGTTCAACAGGAATTGTCCACGTTCTGGAAACCGATGCGGCCCTGACCTGCGGCGATGCCGAACGGCCGCCCAAAACAAGGACAACCGGGTCCTCTGGCTTGAGCCGTGCGGACCTGCCCGCCGGATTCTCTGCAGCTGGCCAGGATCCTTTAGTAGGCTGTGGCCATGCGCGAACTCCAGGCCACGATCATTGACGAACTAGGCGTCCAGCCCTCCATCGACCCGTCACAGGAAGTCGCACGGCGCGTCGGATTTTTGAAGGACTATCTCAAGACCACCGGCACGAAAGGCTTTGTGCTGGGCATCAGCGGCGGCGTCGACTCCAGCCTCGCCGGCAAGCTGGCCCAACTGGCGGTCGACGAACTCGAAGCAGAAGGCGTCGACGCCAACTTCGTCGCGGTGCGCCTGCCCTATGGGGTCCAGCACGATGAAGCCGACGCGCAGGCAGCCCTGGATTTCATCCGGCCGAAAGCTTCGTGGACGTTCAACATCAAGTCGGCGGTCGACGGCTTCGAAGCCGAATTCACGACGACGACCGGCGAAGAGATCACCGACTTCAACAAGGGCAACATCAAGGCCCGGGCCCGGATGATGGCCCAGTACGCGCTGGCCGGCCAGCACAACTACCTGGTGCTGGGCACGGACCACGGCGCCGAGTCGGTCACCGGCTTCTTCACCAAGTTCGGCGACGGCGCCGCCGACGTGCTGCCCCTGTTCGGGCTCAACAAGCGCCAAAACCGTCAGCTTTTGGAGCACCTTGGTGCCAGCAACCAGGTGGCGCACAAGGTCCCGACGGCAGACCTGCTGGACACCACGCCCGGCCGCACCGACGAGGACGAGCTGGGGATCAGCTACGACCACATCGACGACTACCTTGAGGGACGCGCAATCCCCGACGAGGTCGCCGAAAAGATCGAGCAGCGCTACCTGATGACCCGGCACAAGCGGACCACGCCGGTGTCAATCCTCGACAAATGGTGGCGGAGCTAGGCTGAAGCGTCAGCCGGCGAGGCGCTGCTGGCCGAAGCCTTTGACACCGTTGGCCCGGGCACCCGCTGAACCGTCACCCGGCCAGGTAAAGCGCAGCCGGCCCGCTGAACCGTCACCCGGCCAGGTAAGGTGCGGCCGACCCGCTAAACCGTCAGCCGACCAGGCTCTTCGCCCGCATCACTGCCTTCCGGAACTCTTCCTGGTTCTTCCTGCTGATCATCGCCCTGCCGCCGGGGCTGGGCGCCTTGATGACGGTCGGGCGGGTGAATGCACCCATGTGCTTCGCCCACTGGGTCTTGGTGAAGGTCCCGCACAGCACGACGGCTTGGAGACGAGGCAGCAGCCCCAGGACGGACTTCAGTGCCTTGACGCCGGCGATTGTCTGGACGGCTGTCGGTTCGGCGCCGTCGAGGAAAAACGGCACCGTATTCCAGAGGAGAACCCCCTCGTGCAGCCCCGCTTCCCGGCGTTCGTTCCAGCACCGCTCGGCCGCTTGGTCGGGGTTGTCTACTGAAACGAATCCCGGCCCCTCGGCGGGGACCGTTTGGCTCCCGGGACTATCGAGCAGAAAGAGCACCCGCGCCTCGACGCCTGCATCCGCCGGGTCAAAATGCGGAACGGGCTCCGTGCGGGTCTGCGCGTAGGCGTCCCGCCATTCCTCAAGCTTCTGTATGGACGGCTCCGACGACAGCATGGCTTGCCGCCGCTGCCGTTCGAGTGGATCTGCTAAAGACTGCGGCTTATCGGCAAACATCTGTCCAACATACCCTGAAGCCAGAACGCCGTTGGAGGTCCGACGGCGAGCGCAGCCGCCCGGAGCGGCGAGCCCGGTCGCCCCGAACGGCGAGCACAACCGCACCGAGCGGCGAGCCCAGCCGCCCCGAGCGGCGAGCACAGCCTGCCGCCGTTGGGTAACGTAGCTGTTGTGAAGATTGCTACCTGGAATGTGAACTCGATTCGTGCCCGCGCCGACCGCGTTGAGTCTTGGCTGCAGCGCTCCGACGTGGACGTGCTGGCCATTCAGGAGACCAAGGCCAAGGATGAGAACTTCCCGTGGGACCTGTTCGAGAAGAACGGCTACGAGGTGGCTCACTTCGGCCTGAACCAGTGGAACGGCGTGGCCATCGCCTCCCGCGTGGGCCTGGATGACGTGGTCCGGACCTTTGACGGCCAGCCGCACTTCGGCAAGTCGGAGGACAGCACCGCCGCCGAGGCCCGTGCCATCGGGGCAACCTGCGGCGGTGTTCGGGTGTGGAGCCTGTATGTGCCCAACGGCCGGGCGGTCAACGATCCGCACATGCCCTACAAGCTGAATTGGCTCAAGGCCCTCAAGGAAGAGGCCGCCGGCTGGGTTCAGGAGGACCCGACGCTCAACCTCGCGCTTATGGGTGACTGGAACATCGCCCCGACGGACGACGACGTCTGGGACATCGATTGGTTCCGCGCGCAGAACGCCACGCACGTGACCGAACCCGAGCGCGCCGCCTTCCGCGCGTTCGAAGAAGCCGGATTCGTCGACGTCGTCCGCCCGCACACGCCCGGGCCCGGCGTCTACACCTACTGGGACTACACGCAGCTGCGCTTCCCCAAGAAGGAAGGCATGCGCATCGACTTCATTCTGGCCTCCCCGGCGCTGGCCGCCCGCGTCACCGGGGCGATGATCGACCGCGAAGAGCGCAAGGGCAAGGGCGCCTCGGACCACGCACCGGTCATCGCGGAGCTGGACTGAGATGAAGTTCCCGTACGTCTCCTACCTGCGGGTCTTCGAACCACTGGATGTGTTCGACGACGACCAGCAGCTGCTCATCATGAGCCAGCGCGGCCGCGGCCGGGACGTGACGGAGGATATGGACCGCGGTGACTCGCTGCGCCGGATCACGCGCACGGTGTCGGACCCGTTCCCGCACTCCAGCGACGACCTGATCCGGGTCCTGCATTATCCGACGCCCGAGGGCATCACCACGCCGCGGTACTGCCCCAACCAGCTGGCCGTCCGCAGCACCCTGGCCGCCGAATCGCTCTCCAGCAGCCTGCGCGATCCGCTGCTGGGGCTGCTGGTGCCCGAAGCCGCGCGGGACGCCCAGCAGTCCCGGCTGGACCCGGACAACTTCGTGGACGCACTGGCCAAGCTGCACACGCGCAGCTCCACCTGGGGCATCCCGTTCGGTTGGTTCGTGCTGTTCCGCGAGGACGACCATACCGAAAAGGTGGAGAGCGACCACACGCTGCAGACGGTCCGCCTGGCCGCCCCGGTTCCGCAGTGCATCGACCGGGCCCGCTATGCAGCGGCTTCCCTGGCCCTCGCGGCCCCGGGTTTGGACCTGCTGGAAGAACTGACCGAGTTGACCGAATGGCTGGAAACCTTCACCGCGGACGGCATCGTGGAACTGGATTACGGCCGCGTGGCCGAGCTGGTCTACCCGGACGAATCCCCCTCGGACGTGCACGCCGGCATCGAATCGCTGGCCGACGGCGACATGACCGGCGCCGCCGCCGCGTACCGCCGCCTCGCCGGCCGCTGGATCAAGATCCGCCAGCTGGCCCGCGCGTCCTGACCGCCGGCATGACGCCGGCCGACAATTACGACGACGGCGGCGCGGTCGAGGCCCGGACCACCAGTTCGTGGGGCTGGATCCGCGGCACGTCCAGCCGGGCCTTCCCCTGCAGTTCGGCCAGCAGCAGCCGCGCCGCGTAGGCCCCCTGCTCGTCCGGCCGTTGCCTCACGGTCGTCAGCCCCATCGGCTCGGCGAACTCGTGGTCGTCGATGCCCACCACGGAAACGTCCTCGGGGACCCGCAGTCCGCGCTCCTGCGCGGCCCTGAGCGCGCCGAAGGCCATCTCGTCCGCGGAGGCGAAGATCGCCGTCGGCCGTTCCCCCGGTGTATCGAGCAGCGTGCCGGCGGCAATCCTGCCGCCGGCGAACCGGAAGTCCCCCATGGCCAGCCATTCCGGCCGCACCCGCAGCCCGTGCCGGGCCATTGTGTCCCGGAAGGCCAGCTCCCGCCGGCGCGGCACGTCGAAGTCGATCCCGTAGGCGCCGCCGCCCTGCAGGTGCGCGATCCGCGTATGCCCCAGCCCGATGAGATGCTCGACGGCGTCGGCGGCCGCGGCGTTGTCATCCACACTCACGCTGCGCAATCCGTCCACCTGCCCGCCCACGATCACGTTCGGATACTCCAGCGCCTGCAGCGCCGCCAGTTCGTCCGGGGTCAGCTGCATGCACATAATTAGCAGCGCGTCGATCCGCTTGCGCAGCATGGACCGGTGGAACACCCGTTCGCGGTTGGTGCCTGTGCCGCCCAAGCTGAACACGATCAGGTCGTAGCCGGCCGCCCGCAACACACGATCCACGCCTTCCAGGGCGGACGCGAAGTACCACCGGTCGATCACCGGCAGCAGCACGCCCATGGCCCTCGTGCGGCCGGAGGCCAGGTGGGCCGCCGACGACGACGGCACGTAGCCCAGCGAGTCGGCTGTCGCCAGCACGCGGTCGCGGGTGGCCGTGGACACCCCGGACAATCCGCGAAGGGCACGGGAAACCGTTGCGGTCGAGACGCCGGCGGCCCGCGCGACGTCGTCGATCCCGGTCACGGTGCGCTCACCCCTTAAGGCCACCAGCCAGCAGGCCGCGGACAAAGTAGCGCTGCAGGCCGAAGAACACCGCAAGCGGCACGATCATGGAAACGAACGCGCCGGCGGTCAACCGGTGCCACTCGTCGCCGCGGGTGCCCGTCAGCTCGGCCAGCCGCTGGGTAATCGGGGCGACGTCGGCCGTGCCGCCGGAGAACACCAGCGCCACCAGCAGGTCGTTCCAGACCCACAGAAACTGGAAAATGCCGAAGGATGCAATCGCCGGCACGGACAGCGGCAGGATGATCCGCCAGAAGATCGTCGCGTGCCCGGCGCCGTCCACCCGCGCCGCCTCGATGACCTCACCCGGGATCTCGGAGATGAAGTTGTGCAGCAGGAAGATGGCCAGCGGCAGCGCGAAGATGGTGTGCGCAATCCACAGCTGGGCGTAGGTTCCGGCCGGCAGCACCTGGAGCTCGCCGATCTTGAGGTTGATGAACAGCGAGAGCAGCGGGATCAGCGCCATCTGCAGCGGCACGATCTGCAGCGCGAACACGACGATGAACAAGGTGTCCTTGCCGCGGAACCTGCCCCAGGCGAAGACGTAGGCTGCCATCGAAGCGATCACCAGGGGAATCAGGGTGCCCGGGATGACGATCGCCAGCGAGTTGATGAAGTACTGGCCCAGGTTGGACGCGGAACCGCCCTGGGAGTCCAGCACGTCGGTGTAGTTCTTGGTGGTGAACTGCAGGTCGCCCAGGATGTTCCACCAGCCGTTGGCCTGGATGTTGTCCTCCGGGCGCAGCGAGGAAATGAACAGGCCGAAGGTCGGCACGGTCCAGATGACGGCGATGATGATCGCCGCAGCGGTGGCCCCGCGCGAGGTCAGGCGCTGCTTCACCCGCCGGGAGATCGGGATCTGCTGTTCGGTGGTGCTGGCCAGGACGGCGTCGGGAGCGGTCGGGATGGCAGGCGTTGCGCTCATCGGATTTCCCTCTGCTTCTTCAGCTGCCGGGCGTTGTAGATGACGATCGGCAGCACCATCAGGAACAGGATCAAGGCCAGCGCGGCGCCGCGTCCGGGCTCATTTGCGCGGAACGCCTGGGTGTACATCTCATTGGCCACCACCGATGTTTCGAAGTTCCCCGCGGTCATCGTCCGCACAATGTCGAAGACCTTCAGCGTGCCGATGGTGATGGTGGTGACCACGACGATCAGCGCCCCCCGGATGGACGGGATGGTGATGGAGCGGAACTGCTGCCAGGCGCTGGCCCCGTCCAGCCGGGCCGCCTCCACGATTTCGGTGGGGATGCCCTTGATCGCCGCGGAGAGGATCACCATGGCGAAGCCGGTCTGGATCCAGACCATCACCGCGATCAGGAAGAACGTGTTCTCCGGCGCGTCCAGCAGGAACTGCTTGGGTTCGCCGCCGAACCAAACCAAAACCTGGTTCAGCAGGCCGATCTGTTCGCGTTCGCCGCCGCGGTACGTGTACATGAATTTCCAGATCACGCCGGCGCCCACCATGGAGATGGCCATCGGCATGAACACCAGCGCCTTCAGCGCCTTCTCGCCGCGCGCCCGGTCGATGAACACCGCGTAAGCCAGGCCGATGCCGGTGGACAGCAGCGGCACCAGGACGACCCACAAAAGCGTGTTGCGCAGCGTGACCAGCGCTTCGGGTTGGGTGAACATCCACACGAAGTTGTCCAGGCCGTTAGGCGTTCCGGTGCGGTCCGTGAACGCCAGGTACGTGGTTTGGATGGCCGGCCACACCAACCCAATGGCCAGGAGTACGACGGCGGGGGCCAGGAAGCCGATGATCGTCGCCTTATCGCGGAACGACTTCGGAGCCCGGTCCACCAACAGCATGATCACGGCGATGATCGCAGCGAAGACCGCCAGGGCGATCGCCACCTGCATGAGCTTCTCGCCAACGTCCTCCATGGGCACTTGCCTCCTTGGTGCGTGGAAGGGACAGACAGTGCCGGGCCGCACCGCCTGCATCGGGTCACAGGCGGTGCGGCCGGGCTACCGGTACCGGTTTAGTCCTTGGGCCAGCTGGCTTCGATGGAGTCCACGACCTCTTGCGTCGACTTGCCGTTGATCCACTCCACGATGCCGCTCCAGAAGGAGTTGGCGCCCACCGCGCCCGGCATCAGGTCCGAGCCGTCGAACCGGAAGGTGGTGTCCTCCGACTGCAGCAGCTCGATGGACTGGCGGTCCAGGTCGCTGGCGGCCAGCGCCGGGTCGAGGCCCTTGTTGGCGCTGATCGCGGCACCCTGCTCCACCCGGTTGTTGGCGAACTCGGCGGAGGCCATGAACTGCAGGTAGGCCGAGACCTCTTCGCTTTCGGTGTAGGCGGCCACGAACTCGCCGCCGCCGGTGATGGCGGTGGCGCCGGCCTCCTGGCCGGGAGTGATGAACGCCCAGACGTCGCCGTCCTCAGCCACGTTGGTGCCTTCCGGCCAGTTGGCGGCCTGGAACGTGGCCTGGTGGTGCATGGCACAGGTACCGTCGATCACCGGGATGCCGCCGTCGTCCACCGAGGTGGAGATGATCGAGCGGACGTCGCCGATGCCGCCGTTGACGTAGTCCTCGTTCTTCAGGATGTCGCCGACGGCGTCGAACGCCTCGGCCACCTGCGGGTCGTTGAACGGGATCTCGTGGTTGACCCACTGGTCGTACACGTCCGGTCCGGCCTGGCGCAGCAGCGCGTCCTCGATCCAGTCGGTGCCCGGCCAGCCGGTGGCCTCGCCGGACTCGAACCCGGCGCACCAGGGCTTCATGGTGCCCTCGTCGGCGATGGTCTGGGTGAGTTCCATCATTTCGTCCCAGGTCTGCGGAACTTCCCAGCCCTTTTCCTGGAAGGTAGCCGGAACGTACCAGATGTAGCCCTTCACGCTGGCCAGCATGGGGGCGGCGTAGAAGGTGCCGTCCACGGTGCCGTAGGTCTTCCAGTCCTCGGACCAGTTCTCGTCGACCAGGTCGGATACCTCCTGCGGCGCGGGCTTCAGGTAGCCGGCCTCGGCCTGGGCGGCCAGCAGGCCGGGCTGCGGGAAGATCGCCACGTCCGGCGGGTTGCCGGCCTGGGCGCGGACGCCGATCTGCGTCTCGAACTCGTTGGATCCCTCGTACACCACGTCGATCCCGGTGCACTCCTCAAAGTCCACCCAGGAGTTCTCCAGCAGATCCTGCTCGGCATCGGTGATGGTCGAGTAGACGCTGACCTCGGCGCCGTCAAAGGTGCCGTAGGCCTCGTAGGCGGCACAGTCTGCGGCGGGCGCCGGCGACTCCTCGGATTCTGTCCCTCCCCCACAGGCGGAAAGCGTCAGTGCCATGGCGCCGAGCGCTGCCACCGGCAGGACGGCCTTTCTGGAGCGTGCAAAGTGCATGATGTGACTCCTTTGTCCGGTGGCTCCGAGAGAGCTGAACAGGTCAGAGTGCAGCCACCAAGTACCCTTCTGATAACTCGTAACGTAAACGCTTACGGAGTGTGTCGCAAGGCACATTTTCGGGGCGGTGGCCTTCGATGCCGAATCGTGATCTGCGCCGCATCCGCGGTCTGTGCTGCCTGTTCGGCTGGAATGATCATTAGGCTGGAAGTGGTCCTGACCCCCCGAGTCGAGGAGAGCCAATGACCGCAGCAGCCGTTCCCTGGTGGCGCGACGCCGTCATCTACCAGATCTATCCGCGCTCTTTCGCCGACCATAACGGCGACGGAATGGGCGACCTGGCCGGAATCAGCGCCAAGATGCCCTACCTGAAGAACCTGGGGGTGGACGCCATCTGGCTGTCGCCCTTCTACGTCTCCCCGCAAAACGATGCGGGCTACGACGTTGCCGACTACCGCGACGTCGACCCGCTGTTCGGCAGCCTGGACGACTTTGACTCGCTGCTGGCACGCACCCACGAGCTCGGCATGCGGGTGATTGTCGACCTCGTGCCGAACCACACGTCCGACCGGCACGAATGGTTCGTGAGCGCGCTGACCTCCGAGGCTGGATCGCCTGAACGTGCCCGCTACATCTTCCGCGACGGCAGGGGCCCGGACGGCAATGAGCCGCCCAACAACTGGCAGTCGGTATTCGGCGGCGATGCCTGGACCCGGATCACCGAACCCGACGGCACGCCCGGCCAGTGGTACCTTCACCTGTTCGATTCCACGCAGCCGGACCTGAACTGGGAGAACCCGGAGGTCCGGGCCGAAATGGTCTCCGTCCTGCGGTTCTGGCTGGACCGCGGCGTGGACGGCTTCCGGATTGACGTGGCCCATGGCCTGGTCAAGGCCGAGGGCCTGCCGGATTGGGCGGCCAAGACCTCGATGGTGGCCGGCAGCGAGCGGCTCCCGGGCGAAGACGCGCTGCCCGGCGGCGACGGGGCGGCGGTAGGCCAACCCGCCGGCGCCTCGCCCACCCCCGATGCCCGCGCCTCCGGGGAACAGGTCCTGGAACCGGCCGGGGCGGATGCCCCCGGGGCGGCGGCACAGCAGGTGGCTGCGCTGCCGGAGGCCGGCGTCCATCCGGAGACTCCGCCCTACTTCGACCAGGACGGCGTGCACGGGATCTACCGCGAGTGGCACAAGGTCTTGGCCGAGTACGACGGCGACCGCATGCTGGTGGCTGAAGCCTGGGTCGAGCCGGTCGAGCGGCTCTTTGCCTACGTCCGCCCCGACGAAATGCAGCAGGCCTTCAACTTCGATTTCCTGCTCGCGGGCTGGGATGCCCGGCGGATGGCCCGCAGCATCGAGGATTCGCTGGCTGCCGCAGCTTCAGTGGGTGCGCCGAGCACCTGGGTGCTGTCCAATCACGACACCGTCCGCCACAGCACCCGCTACGGACTGACCGACCCCACCACGTTTCCCAAGGGCATTGGCCCCGGCGACGAACAGCCCGACGAGGAACTCGGTCACGCCCGCGGTCGCGCCGCTGCGCTGGTGATGCTGGCCCTGCCCGGCTCCGCCTACATCTACCAGGGCGATGAGCTTGGCCTTCCGGAGCACACCACCCTGCCGACCGAGGTGCGCCAGGACCCGGCGTTCTTCCGCACCGGCGGCGAAGAGCGCGGCCGCGACGGCTGCCGGGTGCCGATTCCCTGGCGCGCGGAGGCGCACGGCTACGGCTGGGGCTCCACCCAGCATGAACCGTGGTTGCCGCAGCCCGAGAGCTTCGCGCGCTATGCGGCGGACCAGCAGGTGGGAGTACCCGCTTCCACCTACGAGTTGTATCGGGCGGCGCTGCGCCTGCGTGCGGAGCAGAAGCTGGGCCAGGGCAGCGTGGAGTGGGCCGCGGAGCACGACCCGGCGTCGGGAGTCCTCAGCTACCGCAACGGGACATTGCAGGTGCTGGCCAACCTGGGCAGTACACCAATCCGGCTGCCCGCCGGCGCCTCCTTGCTGCTGGCGTCGCAGGAGGGCGCGGTCGCCGACGGGTTGCTGGAGCCCAACGGGGCCGTCTGGCTGACGCCTGCCACCGACGGACAGTCGGGCTAGCGGACGCGGTCGGCGCGGACCAGCCGCGAGCGCGCGCCGGCCACCAGGTGGATGACCACCGGGAAGCTGATCCCGAGGGTCAGGTCCAGCGCTTCGACGAGGTCGGAGACTTCGTCCGCCACGGCCTGCGGGGATACCCCGAGGCGCGGAACCACCCGGACGCGCAGGCCTCCGCCGCCCTCGTAGTCGTAGGCGGTGACCGTTGCCTGCAGGATGCTGTCGCGTTCCCGCAGCGCGTCGCGCAGCGCCTGCTCGGCCACAGCGGCACTCAGCCAGACGGCGCCGGGTTCGCCTACGCCGTCGTAATCAGCGGCGATGGTACCGGTGCGGCCCTTGCCCTGCTGGGCGGCCCACGCGATCATCAGGAGCACCATCAGGAGCAGCACCAGCGCCACCACAATCCACAGCCAGCTGTCCCGCTGTCCGGGCAAGGTGGCGGCGTCCAACACCGTCCGCAGGTTGGCGCCGGCCTGCTCCGTGGCGGCGTGCCACCAGCCGGCGAGCGCGGGAACCAGCGCCAGCGCCAACGCGGTGCCGCCGGCCAGCATGAGCAGCAGCCCGAGAAGGGTGATCAGGATCCGGTTTAGTGCCCGGGGCGTCTGGTTCACTGTCCCACCACCCCGGAGCTGGAAACGAAGACGCGCACCTGCGGAACCGGACTGATCCGCGCCCTGTGGACCTCGTCCTCCACCGCCGCCTGGACGGCACCGGCGTCCACCGGTTGGCCGGAGGTTGGCCGGAGCCGGACGTCCACCACGCCGCGCGAGACGACCACCAGCACCTGCTCGCGCGTCACTTGCGCCTCGATGCGGGCACGCCGCGCCAGCGATGCGGCGATGACTTCATCGTCCACCACCACGACGCCGCGGCGGCCGGGAATGCGGTGCCGGTGCAGGTGTCCGGGGAGCACGCCCTGCAGGAAGAAGAGCAAGCCCAGGAACAGGATCAGCGCACCGGAGGCGCCCAGGACGGTGGGCGCGATGTTCCCCGGCAGTTGGTGGATCCAGCCCGCCATCTCTTCCGGCGAGGCCAACCACGGGCGCTGCCCGATCGCCTTCAACGCCGCTTCGAGCAGCAGGTAGAGGCAGGCCAGTGCGACGAGAACGGCGGCGATCACAGCTGCGGTAGCGCGGGAACTGCGCAGTTCGCGGCCGGCCAGGCGCTCGTCGGCCGGGCGTTGGTCAGCCGTTCGCTCGCCGGTTTTGACGTTGGTGCTGCTCACCGGACCCGGCCTCCTTCCTGCACGCGGATGCCGGTGACCCTGATGTCCACCCGGCTCAACGTCGAACCGCTGATCCGGGAGATTCTCTCCAGGATGGTTCCCTTGGCGGCGTGTGCCCGGTCCCAGACCGACCCGCCAAAACCGTCCACCAGGTGCGGGTCCCGCACCACCCGGTTCAGCGAAGGAATGCCCATGGGAAGCGCCAGGGACAAGGCGAGGGAACCTGCATCGTCGCGCCACGTCGCGCGGATCAGGCCCGGTGAAATTCCCAGCAGCTCTGCGGCAACCCCCTGCGCGGTGCTGGTCAACGCCTGCGTGCTGACGCGGGTGTGTCCGGCGTAGCGTCGCCCGGGCGGCCCGGCGGGGAGCGACGCCTGGGGCGGTGAGTCCGGGCGGTCCGCGGGCGGCGGTCCTTCCGGGCGGGGAGGCATCTCGTCGGCGTCCACAACGGGGTCCGTCATGAAGACGAGCGGCGTCCGGTCAGCGCATCGCGGATGCTGCGCCAGTCAAGCTTGCCCTCCGCGGCGCGGCCCAGCAAGGCCCCCACCATCAGGAAGACCGCCATCAGGAGGAAGCCCCAGAAGTTAAAAACCAGCGCGGCCCACGCCAGCACCGCACCGACGGCCATGCCGACTACCGTGTAGCTCATCCTTGCTCCTCTCGCCGTCCCGAACATCCTGTTACTGGGCGGCCTGTCGGACCGGCTTCTCGGCCGGCGCCTTGGCGTCCAGGCCGGGCACGTGGACGTCATTGATCTCCACGTTCACCTCGATCACGTCCAGCCCCACCAATTGCTCGACGGCGGTGTACACCGCCGCGCGTACGCCGCCCGCCAGCTCCTGCAACGGCTTGCCGTAAACGGCCACCAGGCTGATGTCCACGGCAACCTGCGTCTGGCCGACCTCCACATGGACGCCCTGGCCGGCATCGCTTCCGCCCACGACATCGCGTAGCGCACTCAGTGCACGGGCTGTGCCGCTGCCCAGCGCGTAGACCCCCGGGACGGAGCGGGCGGCAACCGCCGCGACCTTAGCCACCGCGGCCTCGGAAATGGTGGTACGGCCGGGAGCGTCCGGGATGCCAACGGCTGCAGGCTGGTTCGGGTCCACCGCTGACTGGTCGGACGCCGGCCCGCCCGGGACGTCGACAGGTGCGGTGACAGGGCGTGCCCCGGGCGATACTCCGGCGGACGGGGCAGCCGGCCGATCCTCGTTGTGCATCTGTTCTCCCCTGACGCTGTGATGACTCTCAGGGCAAGCCTAACGCCTCATTCCCCGCAGTGTTCGGCCAGCCAGTCCTCCACCGGTTGCAGGGCGCCGGCAAACCCGGCGGCGTCGAGGTGGCCGGTTGCAGCTGCGTGGTCCAGCTGGTCCTCCACCCGGGCCAGGTCGTCGCCCAGCTGGGGCGGAACGCCGCGGCTGAATTCGTCCAGCTCCTCCTGCAGCGCCTTCAGGTCGGAGTCCTCCACGCCGGTCATGAAGCCGAGCGGGACCAGCAGCAGGGAGGCGACGTTGGCGGCCACGGCGGCGCAAGCGTGGTCTCGGCTTTCGTAGCTGCCCCAGTGGGTGGAGCCTCCGTCGCCTCCCCCGCTTCCGTCGGCGGGACCAGCGGAGTCCGGCGGCGTCACCTGGCCGGGCGGTGCCGTGGCCGGTTGTTCAGCGGGGGCAGGCGCGGGGGGTGTTTCCGCCGGAGCCGTCGCTTCGGCGGCTGACGAAGCAGTGGGGGCGGGCGCCGTCGTCGTTGATTCCGACGCTGAGTCCGCGTTGCTGCAGGACGTCAGCAGGACGGCGGTTGCCAGGCCGATTGCGGTCGCCTTCAGAAGGGCCTGCACTATGCTCCTCGCTCCAATCGTCCCCCTAATCCGGTGCCTCATCAGGTGCAGGCGGCACGGGAATCCCTTCCATGGTAGGCCAGTGATCCTGAGTGGAGACTGGGAACGTGGAGCGGCTGAAGCGGGCGGGTCAGCCGCCGGCATGCCGGGTTACAGGGCCACTTTCCGTCCCGGAGTGGGGATGCGGAGCCGGTCTTCGAGGCCGGTGGCGGAGAACCGGGCGCGGAGCTCTTCGTGGCCTTCGCTCAAGTGCTTCCAACCCTCTGCATGGACCGGCACGACGGTGGCCGCGTCCAGTTTGCGCGCCGCCTCCACCGCGGCTTTGGCGGTGAGGGTTAGCGCGGCATTATCGAAGGCTCCCACGCGGGCGGCCCCGGCGAAGAGCACCGCCGTGCCGATCGGGGCGAAACGTACCGCGACGGCGTCGACCACGTCCAGCGAGGCGTTGTCGCCGCTGATGTAGACAGTCGGCAGGTCGGATCCTGTCAGGACGAATCCGGTCACGGTACCGGTCACCGGTTCGCATCCTTCCGGTCCGTGCCGGGCCGGGACGGCGGTGACCGTGATCGTGGTCCGATCGGCGGCCTCGAGTACAGTCCGCTCCCACGGGGCCATGCCGGTGACCGTCGCGAGCCGGTCTGCCGCCTCCAGGGTGCCGAGGACCTTGGCTCCGCCGGATTCCACCAGACGCCGACCGGACGCATCCAGGTTGTCCGCATGCTGGTCATGCGAGAGGAGGATGGCGTCCACCACCGGCAGGTCTGCGACTTGAACGGCAGGCCCGGCGGTTTTCACGAGCGTTCCGGCTGCTCCCGGGTACTCGCCGGGTTCATCGAACGTGGGGTCGGTCAGGAACGTCCAGCCGCCGAACTCCAGCAACGCTGTCGGACCGCCAATGTGGGTGATTGCGGTTTCGTTCATGCACCCATGGTGCCCGACGAAGCCGGAGGTGGACAGAGTGGCCGGACACGACGAAGCCCCGCATCCTGAACCAGGACTGCGGGGCTTCGTTTGTGCTGGTGGCTCCGACCGGCGTCGATCCGGTGACCTTTCGATTTTCAGTCGAACGCTCTACCAACTGAGCTACAGAGCCGTGGCAACATCTTGCGATGATCACCGATGGCCTTCCGAAATCGCTCCGGAAACCAAAGCGACCCTGACGGGACTTGAACCCGCGACCTCCGCCGTGACAGGGCGGCGCGCTAACCAACTGCGCTACAGGGCCTTGCATTTTTTACGAGACTCAATCCTACCAGCCTTTCGAAGCGGTTCTGACCACTCCAGCGGCTGCCATTCATGACGTCTCGCGTACCCCCAACGGGATTCGAACCCGTGCCGCCGCCGTGAAAGGGCGGTGTCCTAGGCCGCTAGACGATGGGGGCCAGGACCACTTGGGATTCATTTCCCCGCTGTGGACCTATAAAACTATAGGGCCTGTCCGGGGAAAAACCAAAACCGGCCACCGCGGCCTGCCGAGGCCGGCGCCTCGGCGCTTTTGCGGCCACCGCCCGCGGGTAAAGTCGGCTGCATGCCGATGGAGATGTCCCTGCCGGAATTCGAGGACGCGGTGAACGACGCGATCGACCAGATCCCGGAAGACATCATGCGCGAGATGACCAACGTGGGCATCTTCGTCGAAGAGGAATACCTCCCGCAGCCTTGGGAGGACCCGGAGACGGAACTGCTGGGCGTCTACGAGGGCACTCCGCTCACCGAGAGGGACCACTGGTGGGACGCCGGGTCCATGCCGGACCGAATCGTCGTTTTCCGGGGTCCGCTCCAACGGATGTGTTCTTCCCGCGAAGAATTGGTCCACGAGGTCCTGGTGACCGTGATCCACGAAGTGGCCCACCATTTCGGCATCGACGACGACCGCCTCCACGAACTGGGCTGGGGCTGACCGCCGCGCCGCCTAGTTGAATGCAGTTCGCCGGCGAAAGCTGGCCGGCTTCTTCGCCTGCCAGCCCGCCTGGCTCGACGCCTATTCGAATGACCGCGGCGGCTCAGCACCTGCGCGGAGGGCCGCACTCCCTCGGTGGACCATGCGCGCCCGGCCTCCGCCGCCCTGCAATCCAACTGCTATGGGAAACGAGGGGCCGACACGCCGATCTCTCGGCAATACACCGCAAATGACACTGATGTTGTTTATGTTACTGCTGGGACAAATGTTGCAACTGTGAATGAAGTTGCATATCCTCAACGTGCTGTGTGAATGCAGTTCGGTCTAGTTGGGGTGCCACCAGTTCGCACATTGACCGCTCCGGTCCCAAGGCCGGCCGTCCTGAAAGGGCGCGTGCATTTACAGCGCTCCTAGTAAGGACCCGTTCGGATGAGGCTGCTTCCCGCGGGGCGTCCTGCCCCGCATCGATCGACGACGCCGATGCGCGCCGTCGTGCTCTTCTCGGCTACCGCCCTGTTAATCTGCGTTCCGGCCCTGGCGCCGGCCGTAGCCGCACCGGCGGGACAGTTGCCGCAGATGACGTCGCAGCGCATCATCCTGCCGGCCGCACCCACGCTGCCGTCCGGCGAGGAGATCGACGACGCCAAGGGCGATGCAGCGGCCACCCAGGCCCTTGTGGACCGGATCGAAGAGCAGCTCAGGGCAGCTTCTGGAAATCTTGCCAACGCGCAGTTCGATTCAATGCGATCGCAAAACGCCTACAGCGAGTCGCTGTTGAAGCAGCAGGAGCGGACCGCCGAACTCGATGACGCCAAGGCCAAGGCGTCGCAAGCCGCGGAGTACTTCGAGTCGGTCAAGAATCAGGTGGGACAGCTGGCCGGTGAGCTGTACCGGAACGGCGGCGTCAACCCCGCCCTCAGCTCGCTGCTGGACAGCAGGGCAGCCGGCGACGTCCTGTACAAGGCCTCAACTCTCGACGCCCTGACGACGAACCGCTCGCAGACGCTGAGCGAATCCCAGCAGGCCGCCCAGCTGTGGGCATCCTGGGAGCTCTACGTCACGCAGGCCGAAGAGGCCGCGCGGGACGCGGCAGTAGCCGCGGAGGCCGCGGAATCGGACGCGAAGGCCGCCAGCGCCGCACAGGAGCAGCTCGTCGTGCGCTACGAGGAACAGCGGCAGGCCCTCCTGGTGCATCTGGCCGAACTGCGTGGGACCAGCACCGGCGAAGAGGACGCACGCATCACCGCTCTGGAGCGCGGCGAGCAGGAACGAGCGCTCCAGGCCCTGGTCGAGCAGTCGGCGCAGGAGGCCGCTGCGGCCCAGCGGCCCTCCGGCGGCAGTTCAAACGCGCAGGACTCTACGGTTGCGGCGGCCAGTGAAGACATCTCGCCGGCCCGGCCGGCTGCCCCGCCGGCAACCTCCCGGCCGGAAGCTCCGTCCACCCCGCCGGCAACCTCCCGGCCGGCTCCGTCCACTCCGCCACCGGCGTCACGTCCCGCGGCGCCTGCGCCGTCCCGGCCCTCGACGCCCGCCCCGGCCCCGCCTCCGCCGCCGGCCCCTCAACCGGCCCCGGAGGCCAAGCCGAGCCCGGCACCGCCCGCACCGGCTCCGGCCCCCGGCAGCAACGCGGGCATCGCCAACGCTGCCATCAACTACGCGATGGCCCGGCAGGCCGACCCGAAAGCAAAGTATGTCTGGGGCGGCAACGGTCCGGTCGGATTCGACTGCTCCGGTCTGACGCAGCAGGCGTTCGCCAATGCAGGCCGCAGTCTCCCCCGCGTTGCCCAGGCCCAGTTCGACTACGCACCGTACAAGGTGCCGCTTGCCCAGCTCCAGCCGGGCGATTTGGTCTTCTGGGGCGAGCCGAACGCCCTCTGGCACGTTGGCATCTACGTCGGCAACTGGCAGGTGGTCCACGCCCTGAATCCAGAGGTCGGCTTGACCGTCACCAACATCAGCCACATGTACGGCAAGCTGCACACGTTCGGTGCCCGCTGGGCCGTCTAAGGCAGACGCCGCTTAACCGAGCCGGGCCCGGAACCTTTGGGGTTCCGGGCCCGGCCCGTTTCCAAGCTGCTGCTATCCGGTGTCCGGCAGGGGACTGCTATTCGACGTCCGGCAGGGGACCAAAGTTCCGGCGGTCGTCCAGGCGCGGATCGTGCTTGTCCGGTACCACCATGACGGGACCCTTGGCATGGTGCAGCACACCCTGGCTGGTGGAGCCGAGCAACATGCCGGCGAAGCCGCCGCGGCCGCGGGTGCCAACCACCAGCAGTTCGGCGGTGCGTGACGCCTCAATCAACAGTTCCACCGGGGAGCCGTCCTGTACTTCACCGGTGACGTGCAGCCCGGGGAAGTGGCTCTTGAGCCATGCCACGCCGGCGTCGAGCTGCTCACGGATGTCCGCATAGAGCGCCTCGCGGTCCAGCGGTGCCGGCACCCAGGCCAGCGAGCCGGTGAACGGCGGCACGGCGCATATGACCTTCAGCGGATAGCCGAGCCGCTCGGCCTGCTCTGCGGCCACCAGGGTGGCGTTGCGTGCCTGCTCGGAACCATCGACCCCGACCACGACCACCTTCTGGACGTCCTCGGGGCGGATCGCCTGGTCCTTCGACCGTGGAACCTCGATGTCCAAGTCGCCGAGACGCGGCGCGCAGGCCAGCGGAATCGTCACCGTCGGGCAGGAGGCGTGGGCCGGGACAGCGCTGCTCACCGAGCCCAACAACCGGCCCATGAAGCCGCCGCGGCCGCGCGTACCGACCACGACCAGCTCGGCCTGTTCGGAGAGTTCCAGCAGGACCCCGGCGGCGTCGCCGGTTTCCACCCGGGCATCGATATCCAAGCCGTAACCGGTGACTTTGGACACTGCCTGCTCGAGCACGGCTTCGGCGCCTTCGCGGATCACCGAATCATCCAGCGTGGCATAGCCGGCATCCATGCTGGAGGCAGCGAAGACCGGAACGGTGTAGGCGGTCACGACGTGCAGCGGGGTCCTGCGCCGTTGCGCCTCCTCCGCAGCCCAAACCAACGCGCAGATACTCTGATCGGAGCCATCGACTCCGACGACAATGCCGCGGGGTGCGGCGCCCTGTCCGGCGTCTGAACCTGTGGCTTCTGTCATTAGTTCCGCCTCCCTCAACGTCGCGCGGGCCTCCTCGCCCGTTACCCTCAGCTTACTCTGCAACAAGGTGCTTCTCAGTGGCCGAAAAGTTATGTAGGCTTCGATGAAAATTGTGTTTAATAACAGTTTCACAATGCGTTTGCGGGCGGTCCGTCGCCGTCCGAGGTTCTCCCTACCGTCCAAGGAGTCCGTGCAGTGAGTGGCGTTTCCGTACCAGAAGTGCCTACCGAATACACCACCACGGTGGTCATCGGTTCCGGGCTGCCCGGGCTGGCCGTGGCTAGTGAACTGAGCCGCCAGGGCGTGTCATCGATCGTCGTGGAGGGGTTGCTCCCCCAGCCGGCCGACCACGGCCGCCGGTCCCCGTTGGCTGATTCGGCGCACCGGAGCGAACGCAACGACCTGCTGCGCTTGCTGCAGGCGTACGCCGCCAGCCACGCGCTGGACATCCGCCACAGCACCCACGTTTGCGGCGTCACCAAGACGTCGGAAAAAACAGCGCCCGCGGCACCGGCGGATGCATCCACGCCGCTGGATACCCGCGCGGCCCCCGCGATCAGCAGGGACAAGGACCAGAAGTGGGTGATCCGCACCGAAAACGGCTTGCTCGTAGCCGATTCCATCGTCCTGACGGGCTGCGCGCAAAACCAGATGCGCCGGTTGCTCCGAAGCCTGGGCATCGCGGCCGGCGAAAACCTTGCCTCCGTCCTGAAAGCGATCAGCCTCTACCTGGTCGGCGTGGCGGACCTGCTGGCCCCGAGCACGCGGGAGATCATTCGGCAGGCGAAAGTGGCCGGCAATGCCATCGCTTCCACCTCCCGGCCGGCCGTCGCCTGACTTCGGGAAGGCGGGGAACAGCGGCGTCGTACGCCTCCGCGTGCCGTAGGGGCTAGAATTTTGGGGAAATTCCCGACCATACCACTTACCTGTGGAGGACATTCCCTATGCCCCAAAAGGGAGCAGTAGCCGCCAAGACTTCGGTGCTCGACCGTTACTTCGAGATCACCAAGCGCGGTTCCAACTATTCGCGCGAAATCCGCGGCGGCCTGGCCACGTTCTTCGCAATGAGCTACATCGTGGTGCTGAACCCGCTGGTCCTGGGCGGCGCCGATTCAACCGGCGCCATGCTCGGCGCCGAACGCGTCGCGGCGGTCACGGCCCTCGTGGCCGGCGTGCTGACGATCGTGATGGGGGCGTGGGCCAAGTACCCGTTCGCCCTCGCTACGGGCCTGGGCGTCAACGCCTTCATCGCCATCACAGTTGCCACCAACCCGGGCCTGACCTGGCCCGATGTGATGGGGCTGGTGATCCTCTCCGGCATCACCATGCTGATCCTAGTCCTGACCGGTTTCCGGACCGCGGTGTTCAACGCCGTGCCGCAAAGCCTCAAGACCGCCATCGTGGTGGGCATCGGCATGTTCATTGCCCTGATCGGCCTGGTCAACGCCGGCTTCATCCGCCGCATTCCCGACGCAGCGGGCACCACCGTTCCTGTTGGGCTCGGGTTCGACGGCGTCCTGCTGGGCTGGCCGATCCTTGTCTTCGTCTTCGGCCTCATCCTGACGATCGCCCTGGTGGTCAAGAAGGTCAAGGGTGGCATCCTGATCGGCGTCATCGCCGCCACCGTGCTCGCGGTGGTCATCGAGGCAGTAGCCGACGTCGGCCCGTCAATGGGTCCCGACGGCCCCAATCCGCTGGGATGGTCCCTGGTGGTGCCCGAGCTGCCGAGCGGCAGCTGGGTGGGGCTGCCCGACCTGTCCCTGATCGGCCAGGCCAGCCTCTTCGGTGCCTTCGGGACGCTGGGTGTCACGGCCGCTTCCCTGCTGGCGTTTGCGATCCTGTTGAGCATCTTCTTCGACGCCATGGGCACGATGGTCGGCCTGGCCAACGAGGCCGGGCTGACGGACAAAGAGGGCAACATCCCGCATGTTGACCGCGTGCTGCTGGTCGACGCAGCGGGGGCCATCGCCGGCGGTGCGGGATCCGTCTCCTCAAACCAGATCTACGTCGAGTCCGGCGCCGGGATCGGGGAAGGCGCGCGCACAGGCCTGGCCAACGTTGTCACCGGCCTGCTGTTCCTGGTGGCCATGTTCTTCACGCCGCTGATCTCGCTGGTGCCGTTCGAGGCAGTGGCGCCGGCGCTCGTCGTCGTCGGTTTCATGATGGTGTCGCAGGTGGGCAAGATCGACTGGTCCGACTGGGGCGTGGCCATTCCGGCCTTCCTGACGTTCACGCTGATGCCCTTCACGTATTCGATCGCCAACGGCCTGGGCGCGGGCTTTATCGCCTATGTGCTGGTGCGCACCTTCCAGGGCCGGGCCAAGGACATCCACCCGCTGATGTGGGCGGTGGCCGCGGCCTTCGTGCTCTTCTTCGGCATGGGCCCGGTCGAGCAGCTCATCGGCTTCCGCTGACCGCAGGTCAGCCGAGGCGAAAGGGACCGGTACCGCCCGCAACGGGTGGCACCGGTCCCCTCGGTTTTACTCGCTTGGCTTGCGCCGTCGCGTCTAGGCCTGGGCCCGCACTTCTGCTTCCGTGCGTGCCAGGTCGGCCCGGTCCAGGTCGCGCAGGGAGGCGCCCTTCGTTTCGCGGGTGAAGATCACTGCCACGACGGTGATGGCCGAAGCGACCACCAGGTACAAGGCAACCGGCAGCCAGTGCTCGAAGTCCTTCAGCAGCGTGGAAGCGATGATCGGGGCGAGCGAACCGGCGAAGATCGACGTCACCTGGTAGCCCAGCGAGACACCGGAGTAGCGCATCCGGGTCGGGAACATCTCGGCCATGATGGCCGGCTGCCCCGCATACATCAGCCCGTGCACGGCAAGGCCCAGGAAGATCGCGGCCAGGATGATGATCGGGTTCTGCGTGTCGAACATCGGGAAGGCGACGAAGGCCCAGACCCCCGACAGCACGGCGCCGGCCATGTAGACCGGGCGGCGGCCAATGTTGTCCGACAGGCGCCCGTAGAACGGGATCACGACGAAGTGGAAGGCGTGCGCCAGGATCAGCAGGCCCAGTACCGTGGTGACATCGAAGTCATGAACGGTCTTCAGATACGTGATGGAGAAGGCCACCACGATGTAGTAGATGATGTTCTCCGCCACGCGCAGCCCCATGGCAGTGAACACGCCGCGCGGGTACTTCTTCATCACTTCCACGACGCCGTAGGACGTGGACTTCACCTTGGCAGACTCGGCCTGGGCTTCCAGGAAGATCGGCGCCTCGGTGACCTTGGTGCGGATGTAGTAGCCGACGAGCACGATGACTGCAGAGAGCCAGAAGGCAACGCGCCAGCCCCAGGCCTGGAACTCGGCCTCTGAGAGGATGCCGGACATCACCCACAGCACTACCGTGGCCAGCATGTTGCCCATCGGCACACCCGCCTGCGGCCAGGACGCCCAGAAGCCGCGCTTGGCAGCCGGGCTGTGCTCGGCCACCAGGAGGACCGCGCCGCCCCATTCGCCGCCGATGGCAAAACCCTGGACGAACCGCAGCACCACCAGCAGGCCCGGTGCCCAGTAGCCGATCTGGTCGAACCCTGGCAGGCAGCCCATCAGGAACGTGGCGGCACCGATCAGGATGATGCTCACCTGCAGCAGCTTCTTCCGGCCCAGCTTGTCGCCGAAGTGGCCGAACACGATCCCGCCCAGCGGCCGGGCAATGAAGCCGACGGCGAAGGTGACGAAGGCGGCGATGATCGCGTCCAGTTCGGTGCCCGCATTCGGGAAGAACAGGGCACCGAAAACCAGCGTGGCCGCGGTGGCATAGAGGAAGAACTCGTACCATTCCACGACCGTGCCGGCCATGGAAGCGGTGACGACCTTGCGCAGGACCGACGGCGGCGACTCGTGCGTCGTGCCGGATCCGGGTCCGGTGGGGGTAGCGTGGGCGCTCATCATTCTCCTTGCATGGCGTGCGGATACTGCGGCGTTTGCCGCCGGACTCCCCCCGCACGCTGTGAGTGTGGTCACAATCAGACGTAGCCGAGTATTCCCCGCTCCCGCATGTGCATCAATGACAAACTTTGCAGGCATGGTCTGCAAAGATGCAGATATGCCTCCCGCGCCCCAGTCCGCCAAGCCGGACGACCTGATCATCCTCCTCGCGGTCGCCCGCACCGGCCGGTATACCTCGGCGGCCGAAAACCTGGGCCTGAACCACACCACCGTCTCGCGTCGCATCGCCGCCGTCGAAAAGGCCCTGGGCGGCCGCGTGTTCTCCGGGGCGCCGGGCGGCTGGGAGCTGACCGACCTGGGCCGCAAGGCGGCAGCGGTGGCCGAGCGGATCGAAGAATCGCTGACGGAGCTCGGGCGCACGCCGGATCAGGCCGACCGGTTGGCCGGGGTCGTGAGGATGTCCGCCACCGACGGTTTCAGCGCGTTCGTCGCCGCCCCGGCGATTGCCCGCCTGCAGCAGCACCATCCCAGGCTCAGCGTGGAAATTGTTACCGCCGCCCGCCAGGCCTCGCAACACCGGCCGGGCCTGGATTTCGAAGTCGTCGTCGGGCGGCCGCAGGTCATCCGTGCCCGATCCATCCGGCTGGGCAACTATGTGCTGGGCCTCTACGGTTCCCGGGACTATCTGGCCGAACACGGCGCACCGGACAGCGTGCGCGCGGCCATGAACCACCCGCTGGTCTATTTCGTGGACTCCATGCTGCAGGTCGACGATCTCGACGCCGCGCGCCGCTTGCTGCCGGCGATGGCCACCGCCCTGGGTTCCACCAACGTGTTCGTCCACGTAGAGGCAACCCGCGCCGGTGCCGGCCTCGGCCTGCTGCCCTGCTTCATGGCCAACCACCACCCGGACCTGGTCCGCATCCTGCCGGGGGAACTGGAGGAGCGGCTCGGCTACTGGCTGGTGGCACGCCCGGAGTCGCTGCGGCAGCCGGCGGTGGCGGCGGTCGTTGATGCGCTCAGGCGTGAGACACGCAGCCGGGAAGCCGAGCTGCTGGGGAAGGGTACCGAGAGCAAGCTCCGGTGAAAGGATTAATGACCGAGATGCCGGGCACTGGACCTAACTTGGGGGGATTAGGTTGTCAGCACCCGGCATCCGGCGCCGGATCGAATCCGGCTGAGCAGACATAGCGCTCCAGCCACCATCCATAGTGTCGAAGCCGTTCTTTCTATGCCTGCCTCCGGAGAGCCAGCCGCAAGCGGCTCACTCCCGGGCCTAGTACGGCCGCTGCACGGCCGTTCGTGTCCATCTTACAAACAAATTCCGGCCGAAGTCATAACGTTCCGGGAAAGGCCCCTAATTGGCCGGCCGGTCTTGCCGGATCGCCGATCCTCTGCAAAACTTCTCTACCCTCGGCCCGTCCCACAGCTGTGCCGGCACGGCACCGTGCAGCAACTCCCGGACGAGTCCCGGACCGGTTTCCAGCGGCTGGTCGCTGGCCGCGATCACCACGTTTCCGTGCCGGCGGCCCTTGAGCATTGGCGGATCGGCAATGATCACCCGATGCTCGAACACCTCGCCGATGGTCGCAACTTCCTCGCGGGCACCGGCCAGCTGGGGCGTATCGCCGCAGTTCACCAGGTAGATCCCGCCGGGCGAGAGGACGCGCCGCGCCGCCCGGGTGAATTCCAGCGTGGTCAGTCCGTACGGGGTCTCGCTGCCGGAGAAGACGTCGCGGACCAACAGGTCCCGGCTGTCCTCGCTCAGTGATTCGGTGACCGCCCTCGCTTCGCCCACCCTGATGCGCACCAACGGCGCACGCGGGATGTCGAACCACTGGCGCACCAGGTCGGCCAGCTTCGCGTCGATCTCGACGACGACCTGCCGCGCCTGCGGGTAGGCGGCCGCCAGGTAGCGGGCCATTGAGCACGCTCCGCCGCCCAGGTGGAGGGCCCGCAGCCGTGCCTCGGGGCCCCAGCGGGATGCGATCAGCGCCGCCATCCAGCGCATGTATTCGAAGTCCAGCCGCATCGGATCGCCGACCACCACGTGGGAGGACTGGACGCCGTTGATCTTCAACAGCCAGCTGTCCGCCGAATCGGGTTCGCGGACCAGCTCCGCAATCCCGGAGGAAATTTCGTAGCGTCCCTCGACGGGCCCGCCTGACGCCTCCGGCTCCCGTGCCGTCTCGGCACGGGTGCTTCGCCGCGCCATCGGCTACTTGACCAGCGCCAGCGCGAAGCCGTCCCAGCCCTTGCCGCCCACGGTCTGGATCGCGGTGGCGTCCAAGCGCTCGTCGGAGCCCAGCAGCGCCAGTGCATCGCGGGTACCGCGGATGTCGCGGTCCTCCGCGCTGGCGTCGCCGCCATTGGTCAGCACCTTGCCGGAACGGACCACGTTATCCACCACAATCAGGCTGCCGGGGCGGGTCAGCTGCAGGGCCCACTCAACGTAGTGCCGGTTGTTTTCCTTGTCCGCGTCGATGAACACCAGGTCGAACGGCCCGACATTCTCGTCGGCCAGTTGCGGCAGGGTTTCCAGCGCGGCGCCTACCCGGATGCTGACTTTCTCCGCGACGCCGGCGGCCTCCAGGTTCCGCTGCGCCACCTCGGCGTGCCGCGGTTCGTACTCGCAGCTGACCACCTCGCCGTCGTCCGGCAGTCCGCGGGCCAACCAGATGGTGCTGTAGCCACCGAGCGTGCCGATCTCCAGCACCTTGCGCGCACCGGTCAGCCTGGCCAGCAGCATCAGCAGCTTGCCCTGGGTTGCGCTCACCTCGATCGCGGGCAGGCCTTCTTGTGCGGCCCCCTCCCTGGCCGCGACCTGGGACTGGTCCTCCCCCACCAAGGTGACGGTCAGGTAGTCTTCGACGGCGGTCCACGCCGCTGCCGAATCGACGTCCGGCATGCCCGGTTGGACGGTCACTGCTGCTCCTGCTCGGCGATGGCAGCCTCCAGCCGGTCCACCTTGCCGTTGAGCTCGCCGTAGTATCCCGGACGAATGTCCGCCTTGAGCACCAGCGACACGCGGGATCCGTGACGGCCCACGGCCTCGGTGGCACGCTTGATCACGGCCATCACCTCGTCCCACTCGCCCTCGATGGTGGTGAACATCGCGTCGGTATGGTTCGGCAGCCCGGATTCCCGGACGATCCGGACGGCCTCGGCCACCGCGTCATGGACCGAGGCGTCATGGGGTGCGGGACCGGCGACGGGCACCCCGGAGGGTGCAACAGAGAAGGCTACAAGCATGGCTTCAGTCTTCCACAGCACCCGTGCCGGCGCACAGGTCCGATGTCACCTGCCGCAACCGGGAGGCCTCAGGCAGCACTGTACGTGACGCACTTTACATGCATATGCATAAAAAATGGGGTGTTCTGTAGCTAAACTGGACGTGCGGGTTCGCACCCGCACGTTCCGCCGCACCGTTCCGCCGGTTGCCTGCGGAATGCCACCATCCGCGCCAAGCCAAAGGAGACCCCATGAAAGCCTGGCAGTTCACCAATACCCACGAGCCGCTTGAACTGAACGAAGTCGAGGAGCCAACCGCCGCACCCGGCGGCGTCGTCATCGACATCAAGTCGGCCGGGTTGTGCCACTCCGATGTCGGCATGCTCGAGGACGAGGGCTGGCTCTCGACGCTGGCCAAGCGCCCCATCACCCTCGGCCATGAGGTTGCCGGCGTCATCACCGAGGTCGGCGAAGGCGTCACCGACTGGAAGGTCGGCGACCGCGTGGGCTGCTGCCCGACCACCCCGGCCGGCGCTCCCGGCTACGCTTTCGACGGCGGCTTCTCCTTCAAGACCGCCATCGACCAGCAGGCCCTTGTCCGCATCCCGGATAACGTCAGCTTCGCCCAGGGCGCGGCCGGCACCGATGCCGGCATGACCAGCCACCACGCCGTCATCGCCAACGGTCAGGTCAAGGCCGGCGACAAGGTCGGCATCATCGGCTTCGGCGGCCTGGGCTCCATTGGCGCCCGCGTGGCCGTGTTGGCCGGCGCCGACGTCTACATCGCCGAGGTCAACGAGAAGATCTGGGACCAGGCCAAGGAGATCGGCGCCAAGGACGTGGCGAAGTCCATCGCCGAGTTCAAGGAGATCGGCCTGGACGTCATCGTTGATTTTGCCGGCTTCGGCACAACCACCGCCGAGGCCATCGAGACGGTCCGCCGCGGCGGCCGAGTGGTCCAGGTCGGCATGGGCCGGCTGGAATCGACCATCAGCACCAAGGCCCTGATTCTTTCCGAGGTCACCTTGGTCGGCTCGCAGGGCGGCACCAGGGACGACGTGCAGGGCGTCTACGATTACTTCGCCACCGGCAAGCTCACTCCGACCATCACCGAGATCACCTTCGAGGAAATCCCGGAGGGCCTGGAGAAGCTCAAGAAGGGCGAAGTCGTCGGGCGCCTGGTCGCCAAGATCGCAGACTGACCCTTAACTGCAAGATTGACGACGGCGGTGCGCACCGCCGTCGTCAATCTGCCATAAGCCGTATTCCGCGGTCGCGGGCCGCCCTCGGTTACCCCCAGCCGGCCAGGCGGAGCAGCGCGGCCGCGGCGGCACCGGCGATGACCACCACCAGGAACGGCGCGCGCAGCAGCAGGGCGACGGCGGCGGCCAGCAGGGCCCCGACCCGGGCGTCGAACGCCAACTGCTGGCCGGTGGAGAAGGCGTTGACAACGGTCAGCGAAGCGAGCAGGCCGATGGTCATGGTGGCGGCGACCCGGGACATCCGCTGGTTCTTCATCCACTTGGCGGGCACCAGGTAGCCTGCCAGCTTCGTGAGGTAGGAGATGAGGCAGGCGGCCAGTATCCAGATCCACAGGCTCATGGCGTCTCCCTTCCGTCCCCGGTGCCGGCCGGGTCGTCGCGTCCCGCGGCCCGGCGCTCGGACCTGGCGAGCGTGCGGGGGCCGTCGTGCTCGGAATACGGCTCCTCGTAGGGCTCGATGTCCGGCGCCATGCCGGCCGGAATGGGTTTGTGGGTGAACCAGCCGATGGCAGCCGCGACCGCCGCCGCCACCAGGATGGGCACGCCGCTGGGCACGAACGGTACGGCAAGCAGGGTGGCCAGGGCGCAGGCAATCGCAATGGCAGCCGGTTCCTTGCCTTTCAGCCTCGGCCACAGCAGCGCCAGGAACGCGGCAACGGCGGCTCCGTCCAGGCCCCACTGCCTCGGATCCCCCAAGGCGTTGCCGGCCAAGGCGCCCACCAGGGTGAATAGATTCCAAAGCAGGAATATGCCCACGCCGGCGGTCCAAAAACCGCGCCGCTGCTCGCCGGGGTCGTCCTGGCCGGACGCCGTGGCGGTGGATTCGTCGATGGTCACGTGGGCGGCCAGCGGCCGCCACCAGCGGGACGGCGAGACGAGGGCGTTCATCTGCATGCCATAGATGCCGTTGCGGATACCCAACAGGGCGGAGGCCGTCATGGCGGCCAGGCCGGTACCGCCGCCGCCGATCACTCCGATGAAGGCGAACTGGGAGCCGCCGCTGAACAGCAGCAGGCTCAGCGCCATGGTCTGCCAGAGGTTGAGCCCCGATGCCACCGACAGCGCGCCGAAGGACACCCCGTACAGCCCTGTGGCGATGGAGATGGACAGCCCCACTTTAACGGCCGGGGACTGGAGAAACTTCACCCGTCTACAGTAGCCGGGAAGGCTGCCGCAGCGCCCCGCCCCCAGCCGTGGATACCTCTGTGGAAACTGTGGACACGGCCGGGGAAGCGGCTGCGGCTACACGGCTTCCTGCGCGTGGCCGTTGATGGCGTCCGCCGCACGGATCAGCGCCAGGTGCGAGAACGCCTGCGGGAAGTTGCCGGCCATCCGTTTGTTCACCGTGTCGTACTCCTCGGCCATCAGCCCCAGGTCGTTCGCGTAACCGACCAGCCGGTCCATCAGGTCGCGGGCGTCGCCGATCCGCCCGGAGCGGGCATACTGTTCCACCAGCCAGAAGCAACAGGCCAGGAACGGGTGCTCGCCCGGAGCCAGCCCGTCCAGCCCCGACTCGGTCCGGTAGCGCAGGATCAATCCGTCCGCATCCACCAGCTCCCGCTCCAGGCGGGCGACGGTACCCAGCATCAGGTCGTCGTCGTACTTCACGAAGCCCACCTGCGGCAGTACCAGCAGCGAGGCGTCCACCTCGGTGCCGTCATAGGTCTGGGTGAAGGAGTTGATCTCGCGATTGAAGCCGTGCTCCATGATCTCTTCGCGCAGCGTGTCGCGCAGCTCCGCCCAGTGCTCGGCTTCGCCGTCCAGGCCGTGCTCCTGCACCGCCCGCACACCGCGGTCGAACGCCGCCCACATCATCACCCGGGAGTGGGTGAAGTACTTCCGTTCGCCGCGCATCTCCCAGATGCCCTGGTCCTTCTGGTCGAAGTGCCTCTCGATGTAGTGCAGCATGGCCTTCTGCAGCGGCCAGGAGAAATGGTCCTCGGTGCCGCCCATGTTGCGCAGCTTCTCCAGCGCGACCATGACCTCGCCGATCACGTCCGCTTGGTACTGGCCCACCGCGCCGTTTCCCACCCGGACCGGTGCCGACCCTTCATAGCCGGGCAGGTGCGGGATGATCCGTTCCTCCAGGTCGCGTTCCCCGGCCACCCCGTACATGATCTGGAGGTCTTCCGGATCGCCGGCCACCGCGCGCAGCAGCCAGTTGCGCCACTGCAGCGCCTCGTCTTCGTAGCCGTGGGTCATCATCGATTCGAGCGTCAACGCCGCATCGCGCAGCCAGACGTAGCGGTAGTCCCAGTTCCGTTCCCCGCCGAAGGACTCCGGCAACGAGGTAGTCGGCGCGGCGACGATCCCGCCGGTCGTCTCGTGCGTCATCGCGCGCAGCACCAGCAGGGAACGCTTGACGATGCCGTGGTAGTCCCCCTGGGGCGGGAACCGTGAACACCAGTCCTGCCAGTACTGCACCGTTTCCGCCAGCGCGGCATCGACGTCGATCCCCGGCGGCACCGTCCGGTGGGACGGGAACCAGCACAGTTCAAAGTCGACCGTCTCGCCGGCCTTGACCGTAAATTCGCCTTCGTGCCGGCGGTTCGCGGCGTGCGGCAGGTGCTCCCCGTGCAGCACCAGCGCGTCCGGGCCGGCGATGGCGACGATCGATTCCCGGCCGGTAGTTTCGTCGTGCACGCGGTTCACCCACGGCACCACGTCCCCGTAGTGGAACCGCATGATCAGCTCCTGCCGGATGGTCATTTCGCCGGAAAGGCCCTCAACCCTGCGGACAAGGGATGCCCGGCGGTCGCCCACCGGCATGAACTCGGTCACCAGCGCCTCGCCGGTGTCGCTCTTCCAGCGGGTCTGCAGCACAAACGTCGACTCAATATACGAGCGTTCAACGACGACGGCGGACGGCGCCTCTGCTGCCTGTGCGGCCTGTGCGGCCTCCGCGCCCTCTACGGCAACCGTGGTGTCGTTGCGGTCTCCCGCAGCCTCGGTGCGGGCCGGTGCCGACACAACGCCGCCGCGGGACAAGGTGTCCGTGATGGTCGAGCGTGCGGTCCCCTGCCCTGCCGTCGTCGGGCCGCCGGTGCCGCCGGTGGCGGCCAGGGATGGGCCGGTTTCCGTGGCGCTAGTGGCTCCCACGGATGCGCCGGCCTCGGCGGTGCCGGCCGCGTCGCCGGTTTGTCCGGCTTCCGCGGCCCCGGTCCTCACCGCGGCAGTCTTGCCGGCCTCGTCCGTCGCGGACCGCCCGGGGTTCCCCGGGGCTGCCGACACTGCTTCATCTTGTTCCCGCGTGGACACCGGCGGCCTGCTGCGTTGGACTTCCAACGGGTCCTTGCCCGGTTTGCCGTGCACCTCCGCCCCCATCGGTTCCCCGCCCTGCGGATGCGCACCGTCCGGGGCCAGCAGCCAGCGGCCGTGCCCGGGGTACCCGAGAAGCGCACCGAAGACGGAGGGAGAGTCGAAGCGGGGAAGGCAGAGCCAGTCCATGCTTCCGGACCGGGACACCAAGGCTCCCGTGTGCAGATCCGATATGAGTGCGTAGTCCTCAATTGGAGATGCCATTTCTCCACTCAATCACACGGGACCCCGGTTGCGGCAACGGCAATTTTTCAGGCCGGCGCGGCCTGCAGCTGCCTGCGAACCGCGGCCGGCCGGTTGGTAGTGATTTCGCCGAAGCCCAACTCCCGGCACAGCTCCACGTCCTGCGGATCGTCCACCGTCCAGACGCGGAACTGCGTGCCGGCGTCGAGCCAGCGGCGGATGAGCGGCAGATGCGAGCGCACGTAGTCCACGCCGGGTCCGGCCCACCCGACGCGGTGCGCTTCGATGAGCCCTTCGCCTTCGGACAGCGCCCGCCGCAGCAGTACGGCGACGGCGCCGACGGTCAACTCGCCCATCATCAGGCTGGCCTTGAGTTCCTCGGCGTCGATGTCGTCCAGGAGTTGGCAGAGATACTGGCCGGGGATGTGGTCGGCCAGGTATTTCACGGCGTCCGGGTGGAAGCTCATGAAGGACAGCTGAATGTTGTTTAGCCGGGAGGTTTCCGGATCCCAGCCCTCCGCCATCAGGTACTTGAGCACCTCGTCTTCCAGCTCCTGCCCGTACGGGCTGGGGTGCTTGAGCTCTATGGCCAAGCCCAGCGGCCGGCCGGCTTCCCGCATCAGGTCCACCAGGTCGTCCAGCGTCACCAGTTGGTCGGCGGTGCCGCCGTACTCGGCCGGAATCGGCGTGCCCTTCCACGAACTGACGTCCAGTTGCAGCAGCTCGTCCAGCGTGTGATCGGACACGTTGCCGGTACCGGTGGAGGTGCGGTCCAGCGTGAAGTCGTGGAAACAGACCAGCCGGCGGTCCTTGGTCAGGTGGATGTCGCACTCAATCCCGTCGGCGCCGTCGGCGATCGCCTGCAGGTAAGCGGCCCTCGTATTCTCCGCGTACTGCTCGCTGGAACCACGGTGGGCGTAGATCCTCTGGTGCATAAATTCACCGTACGCGATGACCGGACATCCGGACCCGCCGTAGGGTTGACTGATGGGTGAACGAACGATGATCGTTCGGCAATTCGGTTTCGGAGGCAACATGGGCACTCAGACGGGCGGCGGCGTCGCACCTGAAACGGTGGAAGGGCAGACGGCCGGATACGCGGCGCAAAACATCCCGGGAAGCGCGCCGAGAGGCAGTACAAGCCAGGTTTCCGTGTTGCCGGACAGCGTCCGTGCCGCTGGCCTGCGGCGGATGAAACTGCTCGCCACGGGGTTGCTGCTGGTTTTGGCGGTGGTCTTCGTGGTGTCCTTCGCGCTGCAGGACCGCTACCCGTGGCTGAGCTATGTCCGGGCCGCGGCCGAGGGCGGAATGGTGGGCGCACTCGCGGACTGGTTCGCCGTGACCGCACTGTTCAAACACCCGATGGGGCTGAAGATTCCGCACACCGCGATCATCCCGCGCCGCAAGGACCAGATCGGCGCGAGCCTGGGCCAGTTCGTGGAAGAGAATTTCCTGGCCGAGGACGTGGTCAAGGCCAAGATCGGCTCCCTGGGGATCACTGCGAAGGCCGGTCTCTGGCTGGAACGGCCGGAAAACACCGAACGGATTGCCCGCGAGGGCGCCACGGCGATCCGCGGAGCCTTGACGGTCCTCAATGACGAGGACGTGCAGGAACTGATTGAGTCACTGGCCCGCCGGCACTTGATCGACCCGCAGTGGGGGCCGCCGCTGGGCCGGCTGGCCGAGCACCTGCTGCGCGACGGACACCACCTGAAGCTGGTGGATCTGCTGCTGGACCGCGCCGCCGACTGGGTGTTGGACAACCAGGACACGGTGGCGCGACTGGTATCGGACCGCTCACCGACCTGGGTCCCGCCGTTCCTGGATTCGCTGGTCGGCGACAAGGTGCATCTGGAGTTGTACAAGTTCCTCATCGCAGTGCAGGCCGACCCGGATCATCCGATGCGCCAGCAGTTGGACGGGTACCTGAACTCCCTGGCGCAGGACCTGCAGCACGATCCGGAGATGATGGCGCGGGTGGAAGCGATCAAGCACAACGCCTTGGGCGACCCCGAAGTGCGTTCACTGGCGGCCCGCACATGGGAGACGCTGAAGACCGCCCTGTTGGAGGCGGTGGAGGACCCCCAGAGTGGGTTGAGCCTGACGTTCAAGCGGGCGGTCCGGGACTTCGGCCACCGGCTGGCCACCGACGCGGAGCTGGCCGCCAAGATCGACGGCTGGATCGAGGAGTCCGCCGGGTACCTGGTCCGCACCTATCGTTCGCAAATTGCCGCCGTGATCACCGAAACGGTGGAGCGCTGGGATGCGCAGGAGACGTCGCGGAAAATCGAACTCCAGGTGGGCCGCGACCTGCAGTTCATCCGGATCAACGGCACCGTGGTCGGCTCCCTGGCCGGGCTGGCGATCTTCACGGTGGCCACCGCCGTCTTCGGCTAGCCGGCGCTAGGCTCCCTGTGGAGCATCCGCTCCAGTTCGTGACTAGTGCTCCGGTTTGAACCGGAGCACTAGCCCGAAACGGAGCGCAAGGTCCGCCGCGCGGCTCCTAGCCCGCCCAGAGAAAGCGGAGCCGTTGGCCGGGCCGCGTCTGGGCCAGCAGCGGGAGGTCGGCCGCTTCCACCACGGCCGGCACGGGATAGCCGCCGGTCACCGGATGGTCGGCCAGGAATACGGTGGGCAAGCCCGACGGCGGCACCTGCACCGCGCCGGTGACCATGCCTTCGCTGGGCAGTTCCCGGTCGACCGCGCGCTGCAGCGGCAGGCCCAGCAGGCGCAGCCCGATCCGGTTGCTCTCGGCGCTGACCGTCCAATGGCCCAGCACCAGGCGCTGGCGCGCGTCGGCGGTGAACCAATCCAACCGCGGCCCGGGGCGCAGCCGCACTGTCACGGCAGCGGCGGGCGGCAGCGGCACCGGCGTCCAGCGGGAATCGACGGCGGGCCGCTGGCCGGGAACGGGCGCTTCGCCCGCGGCGGGTCCTTGGCCAGTACCGGGAAGCGCGGCGGCGACGTTCGAACCGGTCCGCGCGGCCGGTGGAACAGCCCCGGTCTCCACCACGTCCCCGTCCCGCAGCGGAGCCGGCCCCATGCCGGAGAGCAGATCCGTGGCCGCCGATCCCATCAGGGTGTCGGCCACGATGCCGCCGACCACCGCCAGGTAATACCTCAGCCCGGACGCGGCGGGGGCGATTTCCAGCCGCTGGCCGGCACGGACACGGAAGGGCCGGTAAAGATCCGGGTGGACCTTCCGCGGCCGGCCCGCTGCCGGGGATTTCGCCGCCGGGCCCGCCGAACCCGCCACCGAAAGTTTGCCCGAGGCCCCGGTCACCGCCACCACCGTGTCGGCGCCGAACTGCAGGACAGCGCCGCCCAGCAGCAGCTCCAGCCCGGCCGCGGTTTCGGGGTTTCCGACCAGCCGGTTGGCCGTGCGCAGTGCCCGGTGATCCAGTGCGCCGGACGGGCTCAGCCCGATCGCGGCATGGCCCGGCCGTCCGAGGTCCTGCACCAGGAGTTGCGGTCCCGCCGTGACCACGGTGATCACCGGGCTACACCGCCCTGAACCGCACGCGCGTTCCCGGCGAAATCAGCGCCGGCCGCTCCCGCGCGGCGTCCCACATCCGTTCACCGGTCCTGCCAATCAGCCGCCAGCCACCGGGCGACGCGGAGGGGTAGATGCCGGTGAACTCGCCCGCCAGGCCGACCGATCCGGCCGGCACCCGGGTCCGCGGTTCGGCCAGCCGCGGTACCTGCAGCGGGTTCCCGGGGGCCACCAGATAGGCGAAGCCCGGCGCGAAACCGGTGAAGGCGGCACTCCACTCGCACTGCTGGTGCCGGCGCACTACCTCCGCCTCGCTCACGCCCAGGGTGCGCGCCACCTCCGGCAGGTCCTCCCCGGAGTAGTCCACCTCAACCGTGACCTCGTCGCCGGTGGCGCCTGCGCCGCCGTCGTGCGGTGGGGTGTGTTCCAGCCAGCGGCGGACGACGTCGGCCGCCGCCGGATCGTCGAAGGTCACCAGGATGGTGCGGGCCGCGGGAACCAGCTCCGTCACGCCTGGCGGCGGCGCAACCTTGAGGGCGTTGTAGTGCGCGAGGACGTCGTCGAGGGTGTCGAATTCGGCGAGCAGGGCGGCCGCGCCGAAGGGCAGGATCCGCACCCTACCGTCCAGGGGTGGGCGGCGCGGAGGGAGAGGGAACGGGTGCCGCGCCGGCGGCGCGGGAACCGCCGGCATCGGGCGGGCGGTGGCCGGCCCCGTAGCGGGCCGCACCCGCGAAGGGACGCAGCGGGATCCCGGCCGCGGCCAGCCGTTCCCGGACCAACCGCGCCATCGCCACCGCGCCCGGGGTATCGCCGTGAACGCAGAGCGAATCCGCGGCGCCGCTGCGGGCGAAGTCCACGACACGGTCGGCAATCTGCTCCAGGTCTTCCAGCAGGGCGCCGGGCTCGCCGCGCGGAATCAGCGTTCCGTCCGCCCGGTAGCCGCGATCCACGAACGCCTCCCGGAACACCGGGAGTCCGGCGGCGGCCGCCAGCTCAAGCACCGCGGATCCGGGCAGCCCCAAGAGGGGAAGCCGGGGGTCGAAGGCGCCGATGGCTTCCACCACCGCCGCGGCCTGGTTACGGTCGTGGACTATCCGGTTATAGAGCGCGCCGTGCGGCTTCACGTAAGCCACGCGTGTTCCCGCGCTCCGGGCAATCCGGTCGAGGGCGGCGAGTTGGGCAGCCACGTCGGCGGTCAGATCGGCCGCCGCGACGTCCAGGGTCCGGCGGCCGAATCCGGCCCGGTCCCGGTAGGAAACGTGTGCGCCCACCGCCACCCCGTGTTCCAGGGCGCGGCGGCAGCTGGCCAGCATCGTCTCGTCATCGCCGGCATGGTAGCCGCAGGCGATGTTCGCGCTGGTGATCAGCGGAAACATCGCGGCGTCGTCGCCCATCAGCCGCCCGTCGACCGATTCCCCGAGATCGCTGTTCAGGTCGATGCCCGGCCGGCCCCCCGATTCGGCTCCGCGTACCGCATCGCCGCCGCCGGCAGGTCGGCTGCCGGATGCTGTCACGGCCCGGTTCCCTCCTCGACGGGTCCGCCGGCGGAGCGGCCGCGGGCGGCGCCGTCCTGGTCAGCGGACGCCTCGAGGGCCGCCGGCGCCTTCCGCCTGCGGCCGGGCAGCCTCTCCAGCATGCCGGCGGCGACCCGGCCGGGCACCGCCGGCAGCTCGCCCAGCCGGTACCGGTTGTCGGTTAGATCCTCCACCAGGGACATCGGCAGCACCAACGGGGGCTCCCCGAAGGCGGTCCGGGTGGCGTCGATGACGCGCCGGCCCATCACGTGGTTGCCGGCACCCCCGACCGCAGCGCCGATGCCGAAGGGAACCGCCCGGCCGAGCATCGCCGTCCCCTGCTTGGCCAGCAGTTTGGTCAGGAAACGCTTCTTCATGCTGTCCACCAGCGAGCTGACCATGCCGGAGGGCATGCTGCTGCCCACCGCGTTTCCCCAGGCCCGCGACGGATTTCCGCCGCGGCCGCCGGCCTGCCCGGCGAACTCCTTGATCAGGGAGCTGCCCTCGTCGCCCATCAAGATGGCCATCACCATGGCCTGGGAGCGCTCCGGGTTCTCCGTATCGATGCCATGCAGTTCGGCGATCGACTGGGCGAACAGGGCAGTGGCTTCCAGGAAGCCCACAGTTGCCGCCGCGGAAAGGCCCAGTGCCGCCACCGTGCCGACGCCCGGTACGACGGCGGATGCCCCAACCGCGGCACCGCCAGTGGTCACCGCGGCCAGGTATTTCTTTTCCAACTTCGCGGCCAGCTCGGCCGGCGTTGCGTCCGGGTTCTTGCGCCGCAGCCGGTCCAAGTGGGCCAGTACCAGCGGCCGCTGGACGTCGAGCGCCTTCATGATGCCGGTCGTTACGCCGGGCTTTGGGTTGCCGTGCTTGTCGAATGCCGCATCGGCGGCGACGCGCATGGCTGGATTGATCTTCCGTCCTCTGGCCACAAACCCTCCTGGAGCAATCAGCACCGTGATGGTGTTCCGGCCTTAAGCGTAAGTCACCGGTTGCGGGACGTTCCTCCCAACACCAAGTATGCTGACAAAGCACCGCGTACTTCCTGTACGACGGCCGGAGGCAGCGCCTGCTGCGCCGGCCGCCCAACCCAAAGGAGTTGCTGGCTATGAGAATCGGATCATCAATTGCCTTGATTGCTATCGGCGCAATCCTGGCCTTCGCCGTTGCTGACGTCGTGGATTTCATCGACCTGACGCTGATCGGCTGGATCCTGATGGGTGTCGGCGTGCTCGGCCTGATCATCTCCATCATCATGGCCATTCCACGCCGCGAGCACCGCGTGACGGAAAGCCGCCGCGTCGAGGATCCGAACACGGGCGAGACCGTCCGGCGGGACGAAACCCGCGGCCTCTAAGCATTCCGGCTGAGGCACGGCCTGCCCGCGCCCCACGGCCCGCGGGCAGGCCCGCCGTCGGCGATCAACGGGGTTTCTTGCTGCCCAGCGCCACGAGGGACAGGACAATGCCCGCCCCGCACACCAGCGTGGCCAGGTAGGCCAGGCCCACACCGTCCTCGCCGCCCATGCCCAGCGTCAGGCTGAGCGGCAGCCAGAGCACGGCCCAGCCGAGCACCGCGAACAACGGCGCATACCGCTCGCCGCGGGCCGTCCAGCGGTAGGCAAAAACCGCGAGGACGACGACGGCGATGGCGCCGGCCAGGGCGAAGCCAGCCAAGGTGCCGCCGCCCTCCGGGGCCTGCCGCAAGCCCAGTGAGAAGGCTGTCATGGTGTCGATGGCCACGACGACGACGCCCGCGGCGATGGCGAACTGCAGGACGTTGCCGGCCTGGATCAGCAACATCCGCCGCACGTCGGGCCTCATAGCGTATTCCTCCCCTAGCTCCGCCCGCTCGGGCGCCCTCCTGCCACCCTATATAAGGCACAGGGCACCCGGTTCCCCGGGCGCCATCCGCAGGACCGGCTTGCCTTCAACACGGCGGCGCACCTTGGAACAGGCGGCGCACCTTGAAACAGGGCAGTGCCCCGGCGGAATCTTCCACCGGGGCACTGGTCGGCGCTCTGCCGGCAGGTGTTACCAGCGGACCTTTTTCTCGGGCGGTCCCTGCCGGCCGCTGGCGTGCTTCGGCTTGTGGCTGTTGCCGATGCTGTGCCAGCCAGCCAGGTCGCCGGCATTCGCCGCACGGCGGGAGGCCAGCCTCGCCTGTTGCTCCTCGGTCAGTTTGGCCGCGGCGGCCGGAGCGAGGTGGATGTTTAGTTCACGGGATTCGGCGGGCTTATGCGCCCGCGGATCGATGTCAGTCATGGCTCTCCTTCGATATTTCAGGAGCCTGCTGGAAACTGGTCCGCCGCACCAGTCGTAGAGACTGGAGACGCCACAATACCCGGAGCATCATCCGGGTGAGAGCGGGGGTGGGATCAGGGAACCACTCGCGAGGTACAGCCTCAGCAAGCCTTGTTTGGTTGTCGGCTTGACCGGTCCAAGACCTGGTTACTCGAAAATCAGAATTCCCATGGCGCACAGCCTAACAGCGCCGCCCGGCGTCCGGTAGATTCAAGCAAAGGCCGGCGAGAAGGGGGACCATGTCCGCATCACAGTTCGACCAGCGGTACGACGCGATCTACCAGCGCGGCGGTGAAGCGGCCGGCACTCCGCGGACGGCGGCCCGGCCGGCCGCGGCCCGGCTTCCCCAGCCCGTCACCACTCCGGAGGTCCGGTTGAACCCCGCATCCTCCACGGCCGCAACGAATTCGACCGTTGCGACGGACCTGAGCGCCGACGGCGCAGCCCAGGCGACCGGGATTGCCGAAGTCATTCCGCCCGACGCCGTCGTGACGGCGGGGACGGCAGCGGCGCCGAACCGCTGGAAGGTCAATCCGTTCCTGGCGGCGATGTGGGTGCTGGGCCTGGGGCTGGCCGGGTTCGGAGTCTGGGGTTCGATCGCACCGCACTTCATCGAGATGGACGCCATGCTCGGCCCCACCGGCATCTACGGGCCGCCGTGGATTTTCGTCCTGACCTCCATCGCCCCCATGGTCCTGATCGCCGGGCTGCTCACGGTCGCCGGCACCTTGACCTTGCACGCCGTCAGCTGGATGCGCCGGCACCCCTGACCGCACCCGCCAGGCGGCGGGAACCCGGCATATTGCGTCTGCCGGATCCTATTCGGGGCTTTCGGGCCACTCGACGTGCGGCTCGTACTCCGGATGCTTGTGCAGCCAATCCGCAATGTACTCGCAGTACGGCACGATCTTCCTCCCGTCGGCGACCACGTCGTCCAGCGCATGGCGTGCCAGCTTGCCGGCGAGGCCCCGGCCGGCAAACTCATCGAACACCCGCGTATGGGTGAACGCCACGGTTCCGCCGTGTGCCTGAATCTCGGTGTACCCGGCCAGGGACCCGGCGGCCAGCACCTCGTAGCGCCTGAGATCCTCGTTCAGCTGGAAAGAGAGGTTGTCAGCCATAGCCCGAGCCTGACACACGCGGGCGGCGGTGCAAATACACCGCCGCCCGGGTGGGCTGCCACCGGCTAGATCAGACCGTCGGCCAGGTGGTTTGGCGTTCCGAAGCGGTGCGCGGTGATGCTGACGGCCTGCTCGTGCAGGAACGGCAACATCTCCACCCGGCCGGCTTCGGTGACGTCGTGGGCATAGACCGCCGCGTCCGGCCGCCCGCCGGTGGCGACGGCGAGCGCCTTGGGATCCCCGCCAATCAACCGGATCCGCCCGGCGCCTAGCCGCGGCACCCGGGCCAGCCAGGCGTCGTCGTCCTCCACCGCCACGGCAAGATCCAACTCCGTGGCCACTGCCTGCAACGCCGCGGGAAGCTCGACGGCGGTGGACACCGTTACCTCGGATCCCGCCCGCACGCCGGCGGCCAGCACGCGGACCAGCTTGGCCAGCGGCTCGCCGTCGGAGAGCCGGACCGTGACCGGCACGGGCAGGTAGCGGAACACGTTGCGCTCGGCGGTCAGGCCGGACACGTCCTTGGCCACGCCGAATTCGGCGGCCCAGGCCGCCGCATCGGAACGCAGCGAGCGCTCCAGCACGGCGAGCTCGTCCGCGGACAGCGCCTTGCCCGCACGCCGGCCCGCCTCCAATAGCTTCGCCGCCGCGCCTTCAATGTCGGCGGTGGCCGTTGACGGCGCGGTCTCCCAGTCGCCGAGTCCGATCAGGTAGTTCGGACCGCCGGCCTTGGTTCCGGCCCCCACCGAGGACTTCTTCCAGCCGCCGAAGGGCTGGCGCCGCACAATGGCGCCGGTGATGCCGCGGTTCACGTAGAGGTTGCCGGCCTGGATGTTCTGCAGCCAGTAGTCCAGCTCGTCCCGGTCCAGCGAATGCAGGCCCGAGGTCAGGCCGTATTCGATGTCGTTGGTAATGGCGACCGCCTCTTCCAGCGTTTCGGCGGTCATCACCCCGAGGATCGGGCCGAAGAACTCGGTCAGGTGGTAGCGCGAGCCGCGCTTCACCCCGGTGCGCACGCCCGGGCTCCAGAGCTTGCCGGTCCCGTCCAGCTGTTCCGGCCGGATCAGCCAGCTCTCGCCGGCTCCCAGCGTGGTCAGCCCGTCCAGCAGCTTGCCGTCGGCCGGGGCGATGACCGGGCCCATCTGGGTGGCCGGATCCTGGGGATAACCCACCTTCATGGAGGTGACAGCGTCTACCAACTGGTTGCGGAAGCGCGGCGAGGTGGCGGCGGATCCCACCAGGATCACCAGCGAGGCCGCGGAGCACTTCTGCCCGGCATGGCCGAACGCGGAGTAGGCAACGTCCCTGGCGGCCAGGTCGAAGTCGGCGCTGGGCGTGACGATGATGGCGTTCTTGCCGGAGGTCTCGGCCAGCAGCGGCAGGTCCGGGCGGAAGGAGCGGAACATCTCGGCGGTCTCGTAGGCGCCGGTGAGGATCACGCGGTCCACGTCCGGGTGCGAGATCAGCTGCCGGCCCAGTTCGCGCTCGCCCAACTGGACCAGTTGGAGGACATCGCGCGGCACCCCGGCTTCGTCCAACGCCTCCCACAGCGCTTCCACCATCACGGCCCCGGTGCGGGCCGCCTGCTTGGCAGGCTTGATCACGACGGCGGAGCCGGCGGCCAGCGCCGCCAGTGCGCCTCCGGCGGGGATCGCCGTCGGGAAGTTCCACGGCGGGGTGACCACGGTCAGCCTGGACGGAACGAATTCGGCGCCGTCTACCGTGTCCAGCATGCGCGCCAGCTCGGCGTAGAAGTGCGCGAAGTCGGCGGCCTCGGACACCTCCGGGTCTCCCTGGTCCAGGGTCTTGCCGGCCTCGGCGGCCATGACCTCCAACAGCCGGGCGCGGTTGGCATTCAGTTTGTCGCCGGCCTTGTGCAGCACCTCGGCACGTTCGGCGCCGCTCATCGCGCCCCAGCTCTTGGACTGCTCGACGGCCGTGGCGATCACCTGCTCCAGCTGCGCCTCGTCCTTGACCTCGGCGGCGGCGACGGTGTCGATGCCAAGCTTTGAGCCGGGTACGCGGGACAGGATCTCCCTGCCCCAGGCCAGGTTGGCGGGCAGGGACGGATCGGTGTCCGGGATGTTGTCGAAGGAATTGAAGGGGCGGGCGGGTTCGGGCTTGGTGCGGTCTTGCTGCCGGTTCGGTTCCGGGACGTCGTCGTCGAGGTTCTCGAGCGAGGCGAGGAAGCGCTGCTTCTCGCGCTCGAAGAGGTGCTCGTTCTTGCTGAGCTCGAAGACCGCGGACATGAAGTTCTCGTTGCTGGCGCCTTCTTCGAGCCGGCGGATCAGGTAGGCGATGGCCACGTCGAACTCGCCGGGGTGGACCACCGGGGTGTAGAGCAGCAGCGACCCGACGTCCTTCTTCACCGCTTCGGCCTGGCCCTGGGCCATGCCCAGCAGCATCTCGAAGTCGATGGCCCCCGCGAGGTGTCCGATGCCGCGCTGCTTGGCCAGCAGCCAGGCGAACGCGACGTCGAACAGGTTGTGCCCGGCGACGCCGATCCGCACGTTGCCGATCCGGTCCGGATGCAGGGCGTAGTTGATCACGCGCTTGTAGTTGGTGTCCGAGTCCTGCTTGGTTCCCCAGGTGGCCAGCGGCCAGCCGTGCAGCGACGCTTCCACGTGCTCCATGGGCAGGTTGGCGCCCTTGACCACGCGCACCTTGATCGCGGCGCCGCCGCGGGCACGGCGGGCGGCGGCCCATTCCTGCAAGCGGATCATGGCCTTCAGCGCGTCCGGCAGGTAGGCCTGCAGCACAATGCCGGCCTCCAGCTGCTCGAACTCCGGCTTGTCCAAAATCCTGGTGAAGACCGCCATGGTCATCTCCAGGTCCTTGTACTCCTCCATGTCCAGGTTGATGAACTTGGGCTTCGGGGACCCGGCGGCCTGCCGGTACAGCGGCGTCAGGCTTTCGACGACGTGCTCCACCGCCTCGTCGAAGGCCCAGTGCGAATGCGGTGCCACGGTGGAGGAAACCTTGATGGACACGTAGTCGACGTCGTCGCGGGCCAGCAGCCGATTGGTGCCTTCGAGCCGGCGCTCCGCCTCCCGGCTTCCCAGGACGGCCTCGCCCAGCAGGTTGATGTTCAACCGGACGTCTTCCCGGCGGATCTTCGCGATGGCCGGGCCGAGCTTGGCGTCGGTCGCGTCCACGATCAGGTGGCCCACCATTTCGCGCAGCACCCGGCGGGCCACCGGAATCACCACGTGCGGGAGGACCGGGGCCACGGTGCCTCCCACGCGCACGGCAGCCCGCATGTACCAGGGCAGGAAGGACGGAACCTTCGGTGCCAGCGCGGCCAAATTCCGGGCGGCAACACTCAGGTCCTCGGGCCGGATCACGCCGTCGACGAATCCCACGGTGAAATCCAACCCGTTCGGGTCATTCAGGACGCCGGCCAGCTGTCGGGCGGAGGCGTCGGCGGGGACCTTCTCGGCCTCGGTCAGCCAGTGGCGGACCAGTTTGATGGAGTCGGCGGCGAGGTCTGCCATCTGCTCTTCGGCCAGGTGAGTGGTCTGCACCGGAGCCTCCTTCAGGGAATCGGTCACGGCAGCATCTGTCCCTTCAACGTAATTGCAATGCTCAGTCAGGACCAGTATGGGACTAGACTTCGTGAAGTAAAAGCGATCTTTTCCGACTGATAATCATTGGTTTTCCTGATGGATGGAGTTGCCGTGCTGGATGTCCGGAGACTGCGGCTGCTGCGCGAGGTCAAAGTCCGCGGAACATTGGCCGAGGTGGCCGCCGCGCTGAACCTGAGCCCGTCATCCGTTTCCCAGCAGCTGGCCTTGCTGGAAAAGGAAGCCGGGGTGGCGCTGCTGCGAAAAGCCGGACGCCGCGTGCAGCTCACGCCGCAGGCCGAGATCCTCGTCGGACACACCGAGTCGCTGCTGTCCACCCTCGAGCGGGCCGAAACGGACTTGGCGGCGTCGCTGACCACGGTGACCGGAACCGTCCGGCTGGCGGTGTTTCAATCCGCGGCACTGGCCCTGTTGCCGGAGGCCCTCACCGCCATGCGGCAGCGGCACCCGGATGTGCGGATCGAGATGGTCCAGCGCGAACCGGAGACGGCGCTGTACGAAACGTGGGCGCGCGACTTCGACCTGGTCGTGGCCGAGCAATACCCCGGCCACGCGGCACCGCACCATCCGGAACTGGACCGCCAGAAACTGACCAGCGACGCCATCCGACTCGCGGTACCGCCCTCCGCCTTGGCCGGAACCACCGTCGCCTCCGTCGACGACGCCCGGAGGCTGCCGTGGGTGATGGAGCCGCACGGCGCAGCTTCCCGGCATTGGGCGGAGCAGGCGTGCCGCCAGGCCGGATTTGAGCCGGATGTGCGGTTTGAAACGGCCGACCTGCAGGCGCAGATCCGGCTGATAGAGTCCGGCAATGCGGTGGCGTTCATGCCGGACCTGGTGTGGACCGGCCGGGACACCACGTGCAAGCTGCTGGACCTGCCGGGCCTTCCGCGGCGCACGGTCTTCACGTCAGTCCGCCGCGGCTCTGCCAACCGGCCGGCCATCCTGGCGTTCCGGGAAGTCCTTGAGGCAACGGCCCGGGAGATTGCGGCCTGAGGTCCGGGCCCCGAGGCCTCCCCCTGCGCGGCGAGCTAGCGGCGCTGGTCCAAGCTGAGGTTTCCATGCACTGTGGCGTAGGCGCGCAGGCCGCCGGAAATGAGCGGCAGCCCCTGCTCCGGTGCCAGGATCCTGCGGGCCGGACCGTCTATGCCGTCCAACCGGAGCTGCACGAACAGATCCACCAGCACCGGGCCCAGGCCGGCCAGCTCATTCCGAGGCAGTACGGCACGGTAGCCGCCGCGGTCGCGCCTGACGTCAAAGCCGACCTCGGCATCGGTCCCGCGGGCGCGTGCCACCAGCCTGACCGATTCGTACTCTTCGGCCGCCTCAAATACCAGCCCCAATGACACCGACTCCCCGTCAAGCTGCGGCAGCAGGGCCCGCGGAATCGTTTTCAGTGCTTCCTCGGTGGCCGCCAGCTTCAACAGGCCTTCTGCATCCCGCGCCCGGATGAGCTGCGAGCGCTGCCGGTAGGGAAATGTCAGCTGTTCTTCCAGTCGTTCCGGAATGTGTTGGTCCGCGAAGGCAGCATGGGCCGCCACCCACCGCTGCCGCGTGCCCGGGGACATGGACCGGTACCTGGCGGGCACGTAGAAGCGGAGGAGTTTCCGCCGGTACAGGTCCAGCACCAGAAGCTCGGCATGCTCGGGGTCCGGATGGTTCTCCTTGATGATCCGCGCGATTTCCGCGACGGATCCGGTGTACCCCTCCGGGATGGCGCGCTCGGAGCTGATGTTGGTTCCATCGTCGCGGGTGCGGATGAAGTAATAGTCGTAGTCGGCCGCGATCGCGTTCCTCCGGGAGGCCAGATAGCAGCGGGTGAGCATCATGCCGTCTTCCAGCCGGATTTTGCCTTCCGGGAAGCGGATGCCGTGGGTATCCAGCAGCTCACGCCGGATCAGCTTTTGCGGTGAGAGCGTGCCGAGGATTCTGCGCACCGAAACGTCCGGCACGGTCTCGGTGAAGAGCGAGGACTGTACGCGCCGGCCACCGATTCCGACCATGCGCGGGGCCAGCACATCGACCTGGTGCTTGTCGGCAAACTCGACCATCCGGCGCAGCGCTTCGGGCCCCAGCTTGTCGTCCGCATCGCAGAAGAAAACGTAGTCGGAACTGCTGGCGGCGATCCCCACATTGCGGGGCTTTCCCGGCCAGCCGCTGTTCTGCTGGTGGATGACCCGCCAGTTCGGATGCCGCGCGGCGTACTCGTCCAGCAGATTGCCTCCGCCGTCGGTGGAGCCGTCGTCCACGGCGATGACCTCGAAGAGCGCCGGGTCCATGTCCTGTGAAGCCAGCGACTCCAGCAGTTCCCTCAGGTAGGGCAGCGCGTTAAACACCGGGATCACCACAGCCACCCGCGCGGTCTGCGCACTGGCCGTCGGCCCGGAGTCACTCTCGCGCACGCGAAACTGCCCGGCCCGCGCCGCGACCCTTTTCAGCTTGCGCCGTGCGCCTGCCAGCTTGTCCTTGATGGCCACTCGGTCCCCTTCGATCGGTAGCAGTTAATGCATTCTGCCACTGCCATCGAGCTGAATGCCGGTGAGTAGCGAAATCGCGAGGGGTTTCCGTAACAACGAGCTTCGTTCACCAGGGGTGGCAGGACAGCGGCCGGCATCCCACCGTCACAAACGGATATCCCTGCGGTACTTCCAGGGCTCCTAAACGGATTCCTCCCGCATCCCCCACGGGGAACCGTAGCCCTCGGGTGCGGGTGCCGACATCAGGTCCAGAAACGGTTTGGCGTCGAAGGCCTCCGGGCCCAGGACGCCGGCTCCGCTCCAGACGCCCGAGGCCAGGAGTTCAAGGGCAATGATCGGGTTCAGGGCTGTCTGCCACACCACGCACTGGCTGCCGTATTCGGCCATGGACACGGCGTTGTCGGCCACGTGATACAGGTAGGTCCGCCGCGGGGCGCCTTCCTTGTCCTTGCCTGTCACCAAGACTCCTGCGCACGTTTTGCCGGTGATCCGGGGTCCTAGCGTGGCCGGATCCGGCAAACAGGCGGCAACAACGTCGCGGGGACTGACCGACGTTCCCTTGACGTTGACCGGCGTGGTGGAATCGAGGCCCAGCTTGTGCAGGACCTTGAGCACCTCGATGAATTCATCGCCCAGCCCGTACTTGAAATTGATCTTCCCGGCATCCAGCCACCGGGGCATCATCAGGACTTCCTCGTGTTCAACGTTGACGCACTCTACGGGGCCGATGCCTTCGGGAAAATCGAAAATTTCAGGGTCGCTGAAGGGCTCTGTGGTGCTCCAACCGTTCTCGGCAGAATAAATCACCGGCGGGTTGAGGCATTCCTCGATGGTGGTCCAGATAGAGAAGGACGGGGCGAAATCGTATCCCTCGACCTTCAGGTTGGCACCGTCGCGGACACCGATTTCGTCGATAACGGAGAACAGGTGGTCCTGGGCGTACCGGGCCAAAACGTCAGAGAGTCCGGGTTCCACGCCGATCCCGACCAAGGCCAATCGCCCGGCGTCCTCCCACTCCGCGCCCCGGTCGAACTGCTCGTCGCCCAGCTTGATGCCGGTGAGCTCATAGGGTCGTTCCGGGTGCGGCGTGGACAGTGACATGGCCATGTCCAGATAGGTGGCTCCGGCATCCGCGGCACCTTCGAAAATCGGCATGACGAAACGGGGGTCAACGGCGTTGAGCACGTGGGTAATACCGTGTTCCCTGACGGCAGCGGCAACGGCGTCCTTGCTTGACGCATCCAGGGAAATAGCACTGAACCGTCCGCGCCCGCACGGCGGCAGCGCCTCAACGACGGTGTGGGCGCGTGCCGGGTCGTAGTCCGCCAGTACGAAGGCATCAAAGAATTCCCGCCGGGCGGCAATGCCTGCAGCGGCGCCACCCACTCCGCCTGCTCCAATACAGAGAATCCGCATCATGCTCCCTTTAGGTTGTCTAGGCTATTGCTGCCGCCGCCGTGGGGACTCAAGCGGAACCAACTATTCGCCGTCACGTCGGTGGGTGCGCCCGGTGACGCCAGCAGCGTGTTGGTCGCGGGGTCGATGCCCACCGTGGCCAGAGTCGCCCAGCGGGATCCCAGGCCTGCATTCGGGGCAGGCACGCAGCATAGTTCGGCCCCGTCACCGGGAACGGAGCACAGGTAGGGCACAAGATCCTGCGGCGTAGCGGGCTGGAAGGCGGCGCTTACCCGCCTCTCCAGCAAGTCGATCCGCTGCTGGGAGTCCGGCTGGTAGAGCTCCGTTTTTTCCCCTTTGGCCAGCCTTGGCGTCAGGAAATGGTTGGTGTGCAGCAGATGGCTGCCAGTCGGTTTGATAACTTCGGCCCCGTCGGGACTGAGCTCCACCATCCTTGCGCCGGCCCTGGTGACCACGGAGATGGCGCTGGAGGTCTGGACCGGTGCGTCAAGGAGTATGTCCACGGCCTCGTCCAGCGAAGCTGCCCGGTGCAGTACCTGGGTTGCTGCGATATGGACGGGCACGGCTCCCGGAGTGTCCCGCCTGTGACCCAACACGTTCAGGTGCACACCAACGCCGGCGTCGTTCAGCCCGATCTTGGCGAGAATTCCGTACTCCGTCAGGCCCACGAACCGTCCCTGGCTGGTTTCAACCGACTGCAGGTGCCAGGCTGCGGAAAGTTCTTCGTGCCAGTCCCACGTCTGCATGGAAAAGGGCCTGGCACCGGCGCTGACAACAGTAGAGCACTCCCCCGGCCGGGCCCCTTCTGAGAGCGAGAGGATTTCGGTCCGGGCATTGAGGGCGCTGACCTTCCAGACGGACAGGCCTGCCCCCTCTGCGGTGCCGCGGATTTCCGCCGCCAGGTGCGGCGCCCAAGCATCAATGGCGGCCAGACTGTTGATGGCCTCCCGTTCCATGACGGCTTCACTGATGCCATGGGCCTGGAACAACTGCCGGTAGACGTTCCAGCAGTCGACGATACCGCCGCGTCCTTCGGCGCCGCGCTGCAGGCCCAACTGGCGGGAGTCCTGACCCTGGAGTGTCAGCACCTGCGGGATCATGCCTGCGGGGTCAGTCAATTTCGTGCTCCTCATCCGATGTTTCACTGTCGCGGCGTCGCGGCTTCCAGCCGGGCCGCGGCGCGCTGTCGATCAACCGTCGGGTATACGGGTGTGCCGGGCGGTCGAGGATCTGGTCAGCGGTGCCGGCTTCGACGATGACACCGCGGCGCATTACTACGATGGAGTGGGCTATTTGGCGGGCGACGGCCAGATCATGCGTGATGAAGAGATAGGTCAGCTGTTTTTCCATCCGCAACTGTTCGAGCATCCGCAGGATTTGCGCTTGGACGGTGACATCCAGCGCGGACACGGCTTCATCGAGCACTATGACCCCCGGCGAAGCCGCCAGCGCCCGGGCAATCGCTACGCGCTGTTTCTGCCCGCCGGAGAGCTCGTCGGGCAGCGCGCCCATGTGGGTTTCGGTCAGTCCGACTTCCAAGAACAACTCGCGGCAGCGCCTGCGTCGGGCAGCCGAGTCCAAGGACGTATGGGCCTTCAACACTTCGGCAACGGCTTCGGAGACCGGTAGCCGGCGGTTCAACGACCCCTGCGGGTCTTGGAAGACCATCTGGACGTCCTTCGACCGTTCCCGCCGGGTTCGGCGGCTGGTCCGCGGGTTGACCGGTTTGCCGTTCAGCAAGACGGACCCGCTGTCCGGGGTCTCCAGTCCCACGAGCATCCTGGCTAAAGTGCTTTTCCCGGATCCCGATTCCCCCACCACGGCCAGGCAGTGTCCACGGTCAATGGCCAGTGATGCGTCCTTGACGGCGTGGATCTCGGTGCGGTTGCGGCCGGATCCCACAGTGAACTTCTTGTTCAGGCCGGTAATGACGACGGCGGGGGCTGTGGACTGCGTCTGCACGCCGGTCATCGCTTCACCTCTCGGGATGTCTCGCTGCTTTGTGGACCGGGAACGCGTGTATCGGAGCGGTGTCCGGCACTGGGCTGGGGGCCGGAGCCTGGCCCGGACTCGATTCGGTGATCCAAGCTGGGCTTGGCCGCGACCAGCATCTTGGTGTATTCGTGTTCAGGCCGGTTTAGCACCCGGTCCGCAGGGCCGGATTCGACGATCAGGCCACCCGACATAACGGCGATCCGGTCGCATGCCGCTGCGGCCAGGTCCAAGTCGTGGGTCACGAAGAGCATCGCCATGCCGGCCTGGGTCCGCGCCTCGTCCAAGATGGCCATGACGTCGGACTGCGTCGTGACATCCAGCGCCGTGGTCGGTTCGTCCGCCAGCAGCAGTTCGGTGCCCCTGGCCACCGAGCCGGCAATAACCACCCGCTGGAGCATGCCGCCGGAGAGCTGGTGGGGGTAGGAACGCAGGCAGCGGGCGACGTTGTGGATGCCCACCTGCTCGAGCACTTCCCCGGAAAGCCGCAGAGCCTCGTGGGCGGTCACCGCAGGCCTGGCGGCTTGGATGCCTTCAACGAGGAATTTGCTGACCGGTAGCACCGGATTCAGGGCAGCCTGCGGATTCTGGGAGATCATCGAGACAGCACCGGCGCGGAAGGCGCGGAGCCGCGCGCCCGAATACGCCAGTGTGTCCTCGCCTTTGTAGAGGACCCTGCCGGTAACGTTCGCCCTTGGCGGCAGGGTCTGGAGGATCGTCCGCATGGTCATGGATTTTCCGGATCCGGACTCCCCTACCAGGCCGACGGACTCGCCTTTCTCCACGATGATGTTGATATCCGACAGCAGCGTGGCCTGGCGGTGCTCCGGCCCGATCTTCACGGTCACCTTCGACAGTTCAAGCATTAGATCCTCCCTGCTGCCCGGCGCCCGCCGAGCTTCTCGCCCAGGAACCCGAGCGCGGCAACGGTCAGCACAATGAGCACGCCCGCATAGAGACTCTCTTGCGGGTAGCCGGCCAGCAGCGAGGACTGGCCCGAGGAAACCATGAGCCCCCAGTCCGCGTCGGGCGGTTGCACACCAAATCCGAGGTATGACAGCGCGGCGAGGTCGATCATGCCGTAGCCGAAGTTGATGCTCATTCCCGTCATGATCTGCTGTTTCACGTTCGGCAGCAGATGCCGCACGGTGATGGACAACCCGGAAATACCCTGCAACTCGGCCGATTTCACATACGGGAGATTCCGCTCGCGCAGGGCGACGCTGCGGATTACCCGGGCGGTATACGGGGTGAAGCCGATGGCGAGGGCTATCACGGCGGTCTCTATTCTCGTGCCGAACACCGCCACCGCCAGCACGGCCAACAGCAGGTTCGGAAACGCGAACAGGAAATCCAAGACTCTGCTGATCAGGTTGTCCACCCAACCGCCGAACCAGACGGCGACCAGGGCAAGGGTTCCGCCCATCATGGCGGTGAGCACGGCGACAGCGAGGGCGGCAAGAATGCTGGAGCGGGCACCCGTGGCCAGCCGGGAGAACAGATCCCGTCCGGCCTGGTCGGTTCCGAGCCAATGCTCGGCTCCGGGGGGAAGATAGCGCTCCACGACGTTGCCGGACGTCGGGTCGTAAGGTGTGATGGCTGGCCCGAACAAGGCGAAGAGTCCAATCAGCATTACCCAGCCCAAGCAGATGGCCGTCAGGACATCGGGCTTCGATCGGGTCTTCCGGGACGGGCTCCTTTGCAGGGTCCCGGAGCGTCCGGTTTCTTCAAGCGTGCTCATGACGCCGCCCCCAAACGCACCCTTGGATCGATCACGACATAGAGCAAGTCGACGGCCAGGTTGATGAGGCCGAAGGCAACGACCATGATCAGTGACACCGCCTGCACCACCGCGAAGTCCTTCTGCTGAACCGCGGCCACCAGCAGCGCACCGATGCCGTCGAGTGTAAACGCGTACTCGACCACGAAGGCTCCGGCCAGCAAAGCCGCGATGTGGACGCCGGAAACCGTGGTGACGGGAAGCATTGAATTACGCAGGACATGGCGGCGTATGACGATCCTTTCCAGTACTCCGCGGGATCGCGCTGTCTGGGCGTGCTCGGACTCGCGCTCTTCCTTAACCGCGGTACGGGTAATGCGCGCTACCACCGCCAACGAGGGCAGCGCCAACGCCAACGCAGGCAGGGTCAGGTGATAAAGCCTCCCTGCCCAACCCTCGCCTGAGCCGAAGACCGGAAACCAGCCGAGCATGACTCCGAAGACACTCATCAACAGCAGGGCCGCGAAGAATGTCGGTACGGCAAATCCGAGATTCGACCCGAAAAGCACCACGTTCTCCAGCCAGCCCGGCCGAAGCCCGGCAAGGCAGCCGAGGCCGATGCCGCCGATCACGATGATCAGCGCGGCGTAGAGGGTCACGGACAGCGTTGTGGGCAGCCGACCTGCAATGAGGTCGGCGACTTCCTGACGATTAGCCAGCGACTGGCCAAAGTCTCCCTGGAGGACGCCCCCGAGCCAGTTGAAGTAGCGAACCAGAAACGGATCGTCCAAGGAGTATTGCGCCCTGATGGAGGCAAGCACTTCCGGCGTCACGGTCCGGCCTTGCACCAGAAACTGCTCGGGGCTTCCTGGTGCAAGGTACAGCCCGCCAAAGACCGCGAAGCTGGAGGCCAACAGGATCATTCCCAGGGCCAAGAGCCTTTTGATGATATAGATCATGACGGCTTTCTGTTACTCGGCGGCGCCCAGGTCCGCACCCCATGGGTAGTAGAGGTAGACAAAGGACGCCGGTACGCCGGTCACCCGCTCGTTCAGGAAGAGCCGGCCTGCCGGGTCGACGATGGGCAGCCAAGGCAGGTCGGCCATGGCCAATGCCTCGATTTCGGCTACTTTCCCGGCTCGTTCAGCATCGTCGGTCAGCACCTCCGCCTCAGCGATGAGTTTTTCAATCTTCGGGTTGCTGTAGTCGGAGAAGTTCTGCGACCCGCCTTCCTTCACAATGGTCCGCAGGAACACCAGAGGATCAGGAACGTCCATGTAATTGGTGGTGACAAAGGCGCCATGCCCTGCCCGGGCCTCCGGATCGGAGAAGAAGGCGCCGAATTGTGCACTCGGCACGCCCTCAGGCTTGACCGTTAGCCCGATTTCCTGGCCGGCGCGCGCCAGTTCGGAAATAATGTCCGCGTAAAAGGACCGTTCGCTCGGGTAGACAATTGTGATCGGCTTGCTGAGATCAGCTTCCGCTTCGGCCAGGATTTTCTTGGCTTCCTCGACGTTCGCTTCAACCGGCGGCAGTTCCTCGCGCGCTGCACTGAAGACGTCGTCGCCGTAGGACCAGCCGCCGTCGGGGACCAGGGACCGGGCAGGCATCGCCGTGCCCTCGTACACCGTCTCCGCCAGCGCCGACTTGTTCGCGGCGGTCCACAGTGCCTTGCGCACGGCGGGATCGCCCAGCGGGCCGTCTCCGGTGGCGATGATGGCCGAGAGCTGCAGGGACTTGCCAAGAATCAGCTCGCCGTTGGTCGCTGACTGCAGCTGTGGCACCGCGCTGAGCGGTACGTCGTAGGACCCGTCCACTGCTCCGGATGCGAGCGCGTTGGTGATTGCCGCAGGGTCCACGATGAACTGGATGTCGAGGTTCTGCACCTTGGGCGTGCGGTTGCTGTTCCAGTAACCATCGTTCTTGGCCAGGGAGATGCTCTGGCCGCTGTCCCACTGGTCGACCGAGAAGGGCCCCGTACACATGACGCCCTCCTGCGGGGTGCCATACGCTTCGCCTGCCTCTTTGCGCTGTGCCTCCTGCACGACCACGCCCAGCGGAGTGGCCATGTAGGAGTTGAACGTAACGTCCGGAGAGCTCAGGCTCACGGTCACTTCGTGCTCGCCTGTGGCCTTGATCGATTCGATGTTGCCGCTGACCGCGTCACTGGCCCAGTAGCTGCCCTCATCAGGGTCCAAGTGCCGGTTCAAACTGAAGACAACGTCTTGGGCGGTCATCGGCGTGCCGTCCCAGAAGGTCACGTCATCACGCAGCTGGTAGATGTAGGTCTTGCCGTCGACGTTCTCGAACGATTCGGCAAGGTTGGGTGCAATCGTGTAGTCCGGTTCCATCACCATCAGGCCTTCGCACAGGTTGGCCACGACGGTGTTTTCCGGGTAGTTGAAGGCCTTGATCGGGTCCAGTGACGCCGGCTCGCCGAAGGGCAGGTTCCAGGTGACAGTATCCAATTCGCCGGCCGCCGGTTTGGTGGTGGTGAGCAGTTCCCCCAGGCCGCTGCCTGCTTCCGCATCCGGCGCGGCCGCATCGCCGCCGCCGTTGCTGCACGCGGTCAGCAGCATTGCCAGTGCCACCGAAGTGGCCAGCGTGACTTTCTTCATCCTGCAATCCCCTTTGCTTCACAGTCTGTGGTTCCGATGGGACGCTTGGTCTGCGTATTCCAGTAAGCTACGGGGGCAAAACCTTTTATATAACGTTTTAGGTGTTCTGTTATACAACCGTTATGACCTGAATCACGAAGGGGCCGATGATGCGGCGGCGAGTCACCATCCACGATGTGGCCCGGGAAGCCGGGGTGTCCATCACCGCTGTCTCGCACAGCCTTAACAACAAGGGCACGCTGTCGGCCGAAACCCGTGAGCGGGTGCGGCAGACGGCGGACAGGCTTGGGTACCAGCCCGATCCGATGGCCCGGGGGCTGCGCAACAGCCCCATCGGCGTGATTGGACTCATGCTCCGGCCCCTGGATTCCCTCGGAACCTATCGTCCGCACGGCGTGGACTACTTCACCAGGCTCTCGGGTGCCGTCGCCGTGGAGTGCCTTGAGCGCGGCCTGAGCGTCATGCTCGTCCGCGACTTGACGCGGCTGCCGCGCTCCCCGCTCGCCCTGTCGTTGGATGGTTACATCATTGACGATCCGCTCGAGGAAGATCCCGTCATCGACCTGCTAATCGGGCTGGGCGCTCCTTTCGTCACCATCGGCCGCGATCCCGCACGGCCCGACTTTCTCGATTGGGTCGGTTCCCACGACTCGAAAGAAACCGAGGCAGTGCTGTCCAGGTTCCACCGATCCGGAGCACGGTCCATTTGCCTCATCACCGGCATGGACCGCAATGCCTGGAACCTCGACTCTGCGGCGGCCTACCGCAGCTGGGCGGCCCGTCACCGAATGAAGCCACGCATAGCCAGCCGGCCCGAGTCCGACGGCGTCGACGGCGGCAGGGCCGCCATGCGGGAACTGCTGGACGCAGGCGAGGGAGTGCCGGACGCGGTCTACTGCCTGACCGGACGCCATGCGCGCGGCGCCTTGGAGGAACTGGCGGCCCGGGGCATTGCCGTGCCCGGGCAGGTCCAGCTGATCACCGGGTCCGATTCAGAACAGTCGCGCAACAGCAGCCCCGCGATCAGCGCAATTGATCTCGAGCCGGAGCTTATCGCCGCGGCCGCGGTCAGCCATCTGTCCCGGAAGATGCTCGGGGAGTCCGGCGCCGTTCCGGCGAAGCTTGCCGCCCGGCTGATCCTGCGCGAGAGCACGCTCGACCCCGGCAGCGATAAGTCGTGACGGTGGCCCGCCGTCCGCAGGATTGCTGCGGAAGGCGGGCCACCGCCGTCGTCGTCTGCCGTCGGTTCAGTGACGGCATTTCGTTACTACTGGCCGGCCGGGGTGAATTCCCGAGCGCCGATGAAGTTCGGCGCGGCTGCCGGAAGCTGAGATCGGCGGGTCCTTGCCGAGCCCGGCGGCGGCGCTGGCAGACTGTTCGGATGACCCCCGAAGGCCGCGGCAAGGACGTCTTCCGGCTCCCCGACTTCTTCGCGTGGTGGACCGCCGAGACCGTCTCCGAGTTCGGCGCGTATTTCACCACCGTGGCCCTGCAGGTACTGGTGGTTTTGACGCTCGGCGGGACGGCGGTGGAAGTGGGCCTGGTTAACGCCGCGCGCTGGCTGCCGTACGCCGTGCTGGGCCTGCTGGTCGGGGCGCTGATGGAACGGGGCCGACGTCGCCCGGTACTCATCGGCACGGATCTGGGCCGCGGGCTGCTGCTGGGCCTCATTCCGCTGCTCTGGTTGCTGGACCGTCTGGAGCTGCCGGTCCTGATCGCCTTCGTGGCCGGCTTCGGCGTACTGTCGCTGCTCAATGATTCTGCATCGCAATCGTTCCTGCCGCGGTTGGTTCCGCAACATGCACTGCTCCCGGCCAATGCGCGGCTGGACCAGAGCGCGTCCGTGGCCCAGGCATCGGGACCGGCCGTGGCCGGCGGACTGGTCGGTCTGCTGGGACCGCCGCTGGCGGTTTTGGTGAACTCGATGACTTATCTTTACTCGGCAGTTGTGGTTGGTCTGTTGAAGACTCCGGAACCGGCCCCACCCGCCACCACTGGCAGGCAGAGCCTGCGGGCCGACATCGCCGAAGGGCTGCGCTTTACCTACCGGCATCGGATGCTCGGGCCGCTGACTCTTTCAACACACGGCTGGTTCCTTGCCAACAGCGTGCTAGTGACCGTCTTCGTTCCCTATGCGCTGCTAGGCCTGGGCCTCGGCCCCTTCGAATTCGGTGCGGTGCTGGCCTGCGCCGGAGTAGGCGCCCTGATTGGTGCGTCATTCTCCAGCCGGTGGGGCCTGTCCTGGGGAGCCGGCCGCGTGGTGATCGTCTGCCGGGCTTCGATGGGTGTCTCCTGGGCGATCATCGCGATGGCCTCATTCATGGACGGACCGGGCCAGGCAATCTTCATCGTCGCCGTCGGGCAGTTGCTGTGCGGCCTCGCCATGGGTGCCGAGAACGCCAACGAGATGGGCTACCGGCAGGCCCTCACACCGGACCGGCTCCAAGCGCGCATGAACACCACCACACGGTCCATGAACCGCGCGATGATCGTTATTGGGGCGCCGCTAGGCGGTTTGGCCGCCGATGCGTGGGGCTACTCGCCGATCATCTGGGTGGCGGCTGCCTGCTTTGTGTTGGTGGCGGCAGGACTGGCGGCGTCCGACTTCCGCCACGCCCGCCACGGCGACCTCCCTGACGATCTCCCGCAACTGGCGGGCTAGCACCAGGCTTTCCCGGCAACACCTCGGGCATGCAAAAGCGGTGGCCCGCCGTCCGCAGGGTTGGTGCGGAAGGCGGGCCACCGCCGTCGTTGTCTGCCGTCAGTTCAGTGACGGCATTCGTTACTACTGGCCGGCCGGAGTAAATTCCCGGACGCCGATGATGTCCGGGCGCGGGACCGGAGTCAGTTGGCCGGCTCGGCCTCGATGAGCGGGTAGACGCCGTTCTCGTCGTGGACTTCGCGGCCGGTGACGGGCGGGTTGAACACGCAGGCCATGCGCAGCTCGGTGGTGGCGCGGACCGTGTGCTTCTCGTGCCCGTCCAGCAGGTACATGGTTCCGTCCCGCAGGTCGTGGACTTCGCCGGTGTCCTCGTTGGTCAGCGTGCCCTCGCCCTGGACGCAGTAGACGGCCTCGATGTGGTTGGCGTAGTGGAACGTGGAGGTGGTGCCGGCGTAGATCACCGTGTCGTGGAACGAAAAGCCCACGCCCTCCCCGGCCAGCACCATGCGGCGGCTGCGCCAGGTCTCGGACTTTACGTCGCGGTCGGTGTCATTCAGGTCGTTCAGGTTGGTAACAAGCATCGGTACTCCTCAGGTGGGGTCAGGAAGTTTCGTTAAGTTGTGCAGGGGCGGCTTGGCCACACGGCGCGGCGGGCGCCAGGGTGCGGCCGGCGCGCGCCAGCGTGCGGCCGGCGGGCCCTAGAGGGCTCCGACCAGCTCCGGCACAGCGGTCACCGCGCGGGTCGCGTCGACCAGGAGATCCAGGCCGCGGTCCAGTTCGGCTGCGCTGATGGTCAGGGCCGGCATCAGCTTCACCACTTCGCCCTCCGGGCCGGATGTTTCCACCAGCAGGCCGTTTTCGTAGGCCACCGCGGCGATCTTCCCGGCGGTCTCGTCATCCGGGAATTTGACCCCGGCCAGCAGGCCGCGGCCGCGCACGCTGGCGCCCTCCACCAGGCCCGCGATCCGCTCCAGGCCCTCGTGCAGCTGCACGGCCCGGGCCTGGATTTGTTTCTGGAACTCGCCGGTCCGCCAGTAGGTCTCCAGCGCCGCCGTGGCCGTCACGAATGCCGGGTTGTGCCCGCGGAAGGTGCCGTTGTGCTCGCCGGCGCCCCAGACGTCCAGCTCGGGACGGAACAGCGTCAGCGCCATCGGCAGGCCGTAGCCGGAGATGGACTTGGACAGGCAGACGATGTCCGGGGTGATGCCGGCTTCCTCGAAGCTGAAGAACGTCCCGGTGCGGCCGCAGCCGGCCTGCACATCGTCGACGATCAGCAGGATCCCGTGCTTCTTGCACAGGTCGGCCAGGCCGCGCAACCAGCCGGCCCGGGCGGCATTGAGGCCACCTTCGCCCTGGACCGTCTCCACGATGATGGCCGCGGGCTTGTCCACGCCCGAGCCGCTGTCTTCCAGCACCCGCTCCAGCCACAGGAAATCGGTGGTTTCGCCGGAGAAGTAGTCGTCGTAGGGGATCTTGGAGCTATTGGTCAGCGGGATGCCCGCGCCCCGGCGCTTCATCGAGTTTCCGGTCACCGACAGCGAACCCAGCGTCATGCCGTGGAACGCGTTGGTGAAGGAGAGGATGTGCTGGCGGCCCGTCACCTTGCGGGCCAGCTTCAGGGCGGCCTCCACGGTGTTGGTGCCGGTGGGGCCGGGAAACATCACCTTGTAGTCGAGGTTTCGCGGCTCAAGGATGACCTCTTGGAAGGTTTCCAGGAACGTGCGCTTGGCGGGGGTCTTCATGTCCAGCGAGTGCACGACCGCGCCGCTGGCCAGGTACTCCAGCAGCGGCTGCAGCAGCTTCGGGTTGTTGTGGCCGTAGTTGAGCGCACCGGCGCCGGAGAAGAAATCCAGGTAGGTGGTTCCGTCCTCGGCGGTCAGGGTGCTGCCCTCGCCGCGGGTGAACACGGCGGGCCAACTGCGGCAGTAACCGCGGACCTCGGACTCAAGGGTCTCGAAAATGTCAGTCATGGAATACGCTTCCTTCCTCAGTGCGGCAGCGGGCGGCCCGGGTAGGGGGCAGCGCCGCAGCGGCCGCAGGTCGTTTCATGCGGATGTGCGTTGGTGGAGGTGGTGCTTGGCCGGCGTCGGATGCCGGCGGGATTAATTGAGCGGCCCGATCCGGAACAGGTACTCGGTGTCGTGCCCGTCCGGGTAGAGCTCTTCGGTGAAGAGCGGTTCGCGTTCCATTGGCGCCTCGCGGCGCGACGCGAAGCCGGCGAACAGCCGGACGGAGGCCTCATTGTCCGCTGTGATGGTGGTTTCCACCCGCTCGGCCAGGACTTGTCCGGCCAGGCGGTCCAGCATGTCCGCCGCGAGCCTGCGGCCGCGGAATCGCCGGTCCACGGCCACCTGCCACACCATCAACGTGCCTGGTTCGCCGGGGCGCATGTAGCCGGTGATGAAACCGGCCGGCTCGCCGTCCACTGTGGCGATAATCGACGTCTCGGCGAAGTCGCGGGTCCACAGCAGGTAGGAGTAGGACGAGTTCAGGTCCAAGACCTGGGAATCCCTGGCCATGCGCCACAGGGACTGCCCGTCGTTCAGGGTTGGTTTACGGAAGCTTGCTTCGATCCTCGGTCTGGTCTGGGTTTCTGCTAGTTCTTCAACCATCCCTTCAAACGTAACGAGATCAGAGAGGTTATCAACCTGACATTCCCCGACTTGACAAGGATTGGGACGCTTTCGCGGGCTGTGCCGTCCCGGCCCGATTCCGCCGGATCCCTTGCGCCAGTTGCGCTTCGGCGGAACAACGACGGCGGTGCCCGGGCGCGTTCTCATCGTTACCGTTTCGTGACATTTGCTATGTGACGGCCAGCCAAAACTGTGGCACCAGGCGTGCAAGGAGCGCCCGAATGGCCGTTATCCACGCCTCGGCACGAGCCCGCGGCCGGGCTTCTCCACGCCGTACGGGAAGCCCCGGAGGCCGTTAAGCCGGCGCACCGGCACGAGCCTGCGGCCGGGCTTCTCCACGCCGTACGGGAAGCCCGGAGGCCGTTACCCTGCGCGCCGACTGGAGGCCCCCCCGATCCGGTCAGTCGAGCAGGCAGCCATTTGGGGCGCCGGGGAAGAAGCGCCGTCGTGCCGTTGTCCATGTTTTGGAGCGCCTGTAGATATAAGCGCAGGTCACGCGCCTGTGGATAGCCAAGACGTGGACAGTTTGGCCTGAACGTGGACAATTTTGCGTGACGTGGGAGGCTGACTCAGCCTGTAAGCCGGGACGCCATGAAAAAAGCGGCTCCGACCGGCAACCAACCAGTCGAAGCCGCTTTCGCGGTGGGCCCTGCGGGGATCGAACCCGCGACCCGCGGATTAAAAGTCCGATGCTCTACCAACTGAGCTAAAGGCCCGCCAGCCAGCCCGCTCTGCCCCAGGTTAAAACCCTGGCGAGGTCGGATTTGGCCAGTTCCCAGTTTATCGCACCCACCACCGCGCACCCGAATCCGCTCAGGTGCCCGCCTTGCTGGCTGCCCCGGAACGTCCCAGGGCCGGGCAGCAACCCCTCTCTGTACCGGCGTCTGGGGCGGGAGTAAGGTCTAGACATGAGCCCGAACAACGGAAACGATGTCCCCCGGCCGCATAAGCCAAAGCCTTTTGCCCCGTTGGATTTTGAGGACTTCGCCGGGGGCGCCGACCCGGCACGTGTCTCCGAGGCCGCCCACCTCGCGGCCCAGGCCTTGGTGCACCGCGGGCGCGGCTCCGATGATCCCGAGGTGACCGAGAGGCTGGTCAAGCTGGCAGACCAACAGGGGCTCGAGGCCATTGCTGAAATGTGGTCCGAAAGCCCTGCCCGCTCCCTGCCCGGCGCACTCTGGCGGCTCTACGCCCTGCGCGCCGCGGCCCAGGCCCACCCGGACAAGCTGGCAGCTTACTTCAAGGCCGGGACGGCATCGGCAGAAGTGTCAAAGGTCATCGCCGGCGTGGCTGAACCGCCCGGCGCCGACGAGGTCCGCGTCATGGCCGACACGATTCTCTCCGGCGCCTTCGACGGTGATTTCGACGTGGCCCTTGACCGGTCGGCGGCCTTTTGCCGGATCGTCGCGCTGGGCCAGACCCACCACGCCGACTCTGCCGAGTCTGCCAACGAGAACCATGCCACCAAACTGACGCTTAATTCGCACCGGCTCGTGAAGACCGCCGAGGATCTGGAAGCGGCCGCGGTCGCCTGGCGGCGCGGCGAGCTCGACTAGCTGCCTGCCACGCCTCACGGCCCCACGCCTTCACCTGGGGCGCGAGCGAACTGGACTAGCTGCCCCAGGTACCTCTCGGCTAGCTGCCCCAGGCACCTCTCGGCTGACCGCCGTCGCCTTGGCTGCGCGGCGGGCTCGGCTGGTTGCCGGTGCGGCATCTCGGGGCTTACCGCCAACGAGCCTTCCGCAGTCGCCCTGGCGCCCGCAGCGGTGCCCCGGATACGGCAGGCCCGTCCGGAGAAGACCCGCCCGGAACGACGCGCGCGTGTACCACAGATATCTTGTGCTGACACGTTTTTCCACGGTTTTTCGGGGCTGTTGACATCCGCTGTGAGGCGTAGAAAACTGAAGGTGGTGTCGAACTGTGGCAGCCCCGGGCTCCAACTCTTAGCCGCCTCGAGCGGCCTTCCGCCGAGAGGCGCTCCCAGTTCGGCACCATTAATTTTTGTTCGCGAAGAGGCGCTAATCTAGGCACGGCGGATGCTTCCCTTCCGCCGTACGGACCAGTGAGAAAACCGCCGGTGACATGAAGCTAAGCCTCTTCCCCCAGGACACCAAGAGCCTCGAATTGCTCGCCCAGACAGCATCCGAGCTGATGGCGGGAGTCAAGACCCTCTCGGAGATCCTCGGGGCGCCTGCAGACGACTACGACAAGCTCTCCGAAGAGCTGCACGACCGCGACGCCAACGTCTCCCGGCTGCGCTTTGCACTGCTGACCACGCTGCGTACCAGCTTCGTCAATCCGCTCCCCCGCGAGGACATGTTCCAGCTCTCGCTGCATCTGGTGCACACCTTTGAACACCTTGACGGCGCCGCGGAACTGATCGCACTCAACCGGGTCAAGCGCCTGTCTACCCGGGCCTCGGAGCAACTGGAGGTCATCGCGCGGATGTCGGAGATGACCCGCGACGCCATGCCGCGGCTGAACTCCCTGGAGGACCTCGACGAGTACTGCATCGAGATGGTCCGGCTCGCCAAACGGGCCGAACGCACCCACCGGGTGTGGGTCTCGGAGCTTTTGTCCGAGCACAAGGGCGCCACGTTGGCCCGGCACCGCGACGTGGCCGACCAGCTGATAGCCGCCACCAAGACACTGCGCCAGGCTTCCCACCACGTAGGCCAGATCCTGGTCAAGGAATCGTAGGTGGAGCTGTTCCTCCTGGTGCTGGTGGTTGCTTTCGCCGGCTGCTTTGCCTTCATCAACGGCTTCCATGATGTCTCCAACGCCGTGGCCACCTCGGTGCGCACCCGCGCGCTCACCCCGAGTGTCGCCGTCGTGCTCGCGTCCGTCTGCAACCTTGCCGGTGCCCTGATCTCCAGCACCCTGGCCCTGGTGATCAGTACCGGATGGATCGGCCTGCCCGAAGGCCGGTCCGGGCTGGGCATCCTGTTGGCCGGGCTGCTGAGCGCCTGCGCCTGGGGAGTATTCACGTGGTGGCAGCGGATGCCGTCGTCGTCCACGCATGCGCTGCTCGGCGGCCTGATTGGGGCGGGGGCGGCGTCCACCCTGTTGGGCGGCGAAAACATCAGTGCCACGGAAAACCCGATCTGGGGCCAGCTGATCCTGCCGCTGCTGTTGTCGCCGTTGGTGGCGTTCGTGCTCTCCTACCTGGCGATCGTCCCGCTGACGTGGCTGGCCCGGTACCGGACGCCGCGCGAGGTCGGCCGGACCACCAGGCTGGCCCAGGCGGTCTTTGCCGGCACCTTCTCGCTGGGCCACGGCCTGCAGGACGGGCAGCGCACCATGGCCGTGGTGCTGCTGGGACTGGCCGCGGCCGGCTATGCCTCCGACGACCAGATGCCCCTGTGGGTGCAGTTGTTCGCGGCGGTACTGCTGGCCGTGGGCGCGCTCTTCGGGGGCTGGCGGATCTCGCACACGCTCGGGTCGCGGCTGGTGCGGATTGATCCCCTGCACGGCGCCACCGCGCAGGGAGTGAGCTCCGCAATGTTGTTCGTCGGTGCCATCGGGCTGCACATGCCGCTCTCCAGCACGCACACCATGACGGCGGCCATTCTGGGCGCAGGGTCCACGCAGCGGATGCACGCGGTGCGCTGGCGGGTGGCCAGCCGCGTGCTGGCCACCTGGGTGCTGACCCTGCTGGCAACCTCGCTCGTCGGAGCCATCTTGCTGCTGGCCTTGGATCCGATTCTCTAGCCCTCCGGCGGGGACGTTCTTAAACACCGACGGCGGCGCCTCCCGCCCGCAAGGGGGGTGGCACCGCCGTCGTCCTGGTTGTGGGACGGGTTTACCCGAAGCGGCCGGAGACGTAGTCTTCCGTGGCCTTCTGCGTGGGGTTGCTGAAGATCGACGGGGTATCGCCGTATTCGATCAGCTTGCCGGGCTTGCCGGTGCCGGCGATGTTGAAGAACGCCGTCTTGTCCGACACGCGCGCCGCCTGCTGCATGTTGTGGGTGACGATGACCACGGTGTATTCCGTCTTGAGTTCCTCGATCAGGTCCTCGATGGCCAGCGTGGAGATGGGGTCCAGCGCCGAGCAGGGCTCGTCCATCAGGATCACCTGCGGGGACACCGCGATGGCGCGGGCGATGCACAGACGCTGCTGCTGGCCGCCGGAGAGGCCGGAGCCGGGCTTGTTCAGCCGGTCCTTGACCTCGTTCCACAGGTTGGCGCCGGTCAGCGACTTCTCCACCAGCGCGTCCGCGTCCGACTTGGAAATCCGCTTGTCGTTCAGCTTGACCCCGGCCAGCACGTTGTCGCGGATGGACATGGTGGGGAACGGGTTGGGGCGCTGGAAGACCATGCCGATCTGGCTGCGCACGGTCACCGGGTCCACGCCCTGGCCGTAGAGGTTGTCCCCGTCGAGCAGGACTTCGCCCTCCACCCGGGCGCCGGGAAGCACTTCGTGCATCCGGTTGAGCGTGCGCAGGAAGGTGGACTTGCCGCAGCCGGAGGGGCCGATGAAAGCTGTCACGGACTTGGCGTCGATGTTGATGTTGACGCCTTCCACCGCCCGGAAGTTGCCGTAGTAGACGTTCAGGTCCTTGACGTCGATGCGTTTGGACATGGGGGTTTCCTTCTCTTTGGTTCTGGCTCAGCGGCCGGTCTTGGGGGCGAAGATGCGGGCGATCAGCCGGGCAATCAGGTTCAGCAGCATCACGAAGACGATCAGGATCAGCGCAGCGGCCCAGGCACGCTGCACGCTGGGGTCCACGTTGGTGGGCGAGGTCGGGTTCATCAGCTGCCGGTAGATAAACGTGGGCAGGGTGGTCATCCAGCCGCCGAACACGTTCCAGTTGATGCTGTTCACGAAGCCCGCGGTGACCAAGAGCGGGGCTGTCTCGCCGATGATGCGGGCGATGGCCAGGGTGACGCCGGAGGCGATGCCGGAAATCGCCGTCGGCACCACAACCTTCAGGATGGTGCGCCACTTGCGCACGCCCAGCGCGTAGGACGCTTCGCGGAGCTCGTTCGGGACGATCTTGAGCATTTCCTCGGTGGAGCGGACCACCACCGGGATCATCAGCACGGAGAGGGCGACGGCGGCCACGAAGCCGGTGCGGGTGCTCGGGCCGAAAATCAGCCCGAACAGCGCGGCAGCGAACAGGCCCGCCACGATCGACGGGATGCCGGTCATGACGTCCACGAAGAAGGTGATGCCGCGCGAGAGCGGGCCGCCCTTGCTGTATTCGACCAGATAGACCGCCGTGAGCAGGCCGATCGGCACCGAAATGATGGTGGCCCAGAGGGTGATCAGCAGGGTGCCGACGATGCCGTGGTAGGCGCCGCCGAGCACGTCGGTGCCGTTGGCGGTCGTCTCGTTGTCGATCATGCCGGTCATGCCGTTCATCGACGTGAAGACCAGGTTGTAGTTCAGCCCGGCGACGCCGTTCTGCAGCACGGTCCAGATCACGGAGATCAGCGGCACGACCGCGATGATGAACGCCGCGAAGACCAGGTTGGTGGCGAAGCGGTCCTTGGCTTTGCGCGACCCCTCCACCGAGAGCGTCACCACGTAGCCGGCAATCACGAAGATCACCGCTGAGAACAACGCCCAGGAGACCAGGCCGAAACCGATCAGCGACGAGAGTGCGGCGCCCAGGATGAGCGAGCCGGCAGCAACGGCCCAGATGGCCCAGCCGGGCATCTGGTTCTTGGTGAGCGTATTGCGCTTGGTCGGGGCGGGGGTGTCAGTGAGCAGTTTGGACATCAGTTGGCTCCCGAGAATTCCTTGTGCCGGCTGATGATCCAGCGGGCGACCATGTTCACGGCCAGGGTAATGACGAACAGCACCAGGCCGGCGGCGATCAGTTCGGACAACCGCAGCCCGTACGCTTCAGGGAAGTTCAGCGCAATCTCGGCGGCGATCGTCTGGTTGCCAGACTTGATCAGGCTGGCGATGAGCCCGCCGCCGGAGAGCACCATGGCCACCGCCATCGTCTCACCGAGCGCGCGTCCCAGGCCCAGCATCACCGCGCTGACAATGCCTGGCCGGGCGAACGGGAAGACGGCCATCTTGATCATTTCCCACCGGGTGGCCCCCATGGCCAGGGCCGCTTCCTCATGGAGTTTGGGCGCCTGCAGGAAGATCTCGCGGCTGAGCGAGGTGATGATCGGCAGGATCATCACGGACAGCACGATTCCGGCCGTCAGCATGGTCTTGCCGGTCTGGCTGGCGGGTCCTTCGAAGATCGGGATCCAGCCGGCGTTTTCCGCCAGCCAGGTGTAGGGACCGACGAGCGCGGGGGCCAGCACGGTCATGCCCCAGGCTCCGTAGACCACCGAGGGGATGGCGGCCAGGAGGTCCACCACATAGCCGAGGCCCTGGGAGAGCCGCCGCGGTGCGTAATGGGAGATGAAAAGCGCGACCCCCACGCCCACCGGGGTCGCCAGCAGCAGGGCGATCGCCGCGGCGATCAACGTACCGATGACGATGGGCCAGATGTAGCCCCAGAAGCCGTTTCCGCCGGAAATATCGGCGGGGTCTGCCCCGAACGTCGGCAGGGCCTGCCACAGCAGGAATGCCGCCACGCAGAACAGCACGAAGAGGATCAGGCACCCCGCGGCAAGCGCGAGGCCGGAAAAGACCTTGTCGCCGGCGCGGCCCTGGCCGGTCTCGGTCAATGTTTGGGACACTTCACAACCCTTCGGGTTCTGTACTTCGTCTAGCTGTTCTGCCAGTCTTGCGGCTTCGTTCCGTCCGGGCAATTTCGCCCCGGCCGGAACACGGCTGCGCCCCGCGCGTCAAACTGCGACGGCGCGGGGCCAACCGGACTTCGTGAGGGCTACGACTTCACCGAGATGGAGTCGATAGCCGTCTTGGCCTGCTCGCGCAGGGTCTCGGAGATCGGCGCATTGCCGGCCGAGTCCTGCGCGGCCTGCTGTCCTTCTTCGCTGATCACGTAGTTGCCGAAGGCCTTCACCAGGTCCACGGTGTTCTGATCAGCATATGTCGAGCAGTAGATGTGGTAGGAAACCAGCACGATGGGGTAGGCGCCGGACTCGGTGGTGTCGCGATCGAGGTCCAGGGACATGTCCACGTCGCCGCGGCCCTCAACCGGGGTGGCTGCCTCCACGGCCTTGGAAGCGGCCTCGGGGCTCAATTCGACGTATTCCTCGCCGACCTTGACCTTCACGGTGCCCAGGTCGCCGACGGCCGAAGCGTCGGCGTAGGTGATGGCCCCGTTGGTCGCGGTGGTGGCGGAAACCACACCGGAGGTGCCCTGTGCGTTCTCGGCCTGGAGCTTGGCGGGCCACTCGCCGGAGACTTCATCGGTCCAGACGTCGCCGGCTGCGGCAGCCAGGTACTCCACGAAGTTCTCGGTGGTGCCGGACTCGTCGGAGCGGTGGACCACCGTGATGGGGGTGTCGGGCAGCTCCACGCCCTCGTTCTGCGAAGCGATGGCTTCGTCGTTCCACTTGGCGATTTCGCCGCGGAAGACCTTGGCGATGGTCTCGGCGTCCATGTTGATGGAGTCCACGCCTTCGAGGTTGAACGCCACGGCGATCGGGGAGACGTAGCCGGGGATGTGCATGGCGCCGTCGGGGCCGCAGACCTCCTTGGCCTGCTCCCATTCTTCCTCGTCCATGTAGGCGTCCGAGCCGGCGAACTGAACGCCGCCGGCCAGGAAGGCGTCGCGGCCGGCACCCGAGCCGTCCGGCGAGTACTGCACGCTGGCCTCCGGGTTCTGCGCGCCGAAGCCGGCAATCCAGGCCTGCATGGCGGAATCCTGCGAGGAAGCGCCTGCGCCGGAGAGCGTGCCCGAAACGGTTGCTGCCGTCTCGGTGCTGCCGGCAGCGGCCTGGCTGCCGGTGGCGTTGTCGGAGCCGCAGGCGGTCAGCGCCAGCGCTGCAACGGAGAGGACGGCGGCCGCGCGGCCGATGCGAAATGCCTTCACGTGTATGGTCCCTTTCAGGGTGAGAACGGATCAGGACGACCGGACGTAAATCCGCCCTGACGTCGTGCTCCTTCGAGGCTATGGGCGCCACGTAAAGAATGTGCACGGTGAAAGTGAACGCAAGGTGAACAAGACCGGACAGTTTGCTAACCGACCGCGTGCGGGTCTTGCCTTTGTGAGCGCACTCATACTAAGGGCCGCTGCCGCGCAGGGGTCCGCGGCCGTGCAGGGGGCCCGTCAGGCCCCGCCTAGACTGGGAGCATGAGCGCAGGCACCCGGTTGGCACAGGCCCGGTCGTTCCTGCGCAAACGCGGGCGGGCCGGCTTCAGCCGCAGCAAGTCCTCGGTCATGCCGGCGGTGCGGATCACCTTCTGCGCCGTAGCCGCTTATGTAGTGGCCGAGCAGGTCCTGGGCCACGAAGGCCCGCTGTTCGCCGCCACCTCGTCCATCATTGCGCTCGGTTTCTCCAAGGGACCCCGGGTGCGCAAAGTGCTCGAAGTCGCCATCGGCTGCACGCTGGGCATCGCGGTGGGCGATCTGCTGCTGCACTTCCTCGGGCCGGGCATTTGGCAGGCGGCCCTGGTGCTGCTGGTATCCATCCTTTTGGCCCGGTTCCTGGACAGCGGCACCATCTTCACCACCCAGATGGCGCTGCAGTCCGTGCTGGTGGTGCTGCTGCCCGCCCCGGACGGGGGGCCGTTCACCCGCAGCCTCGACGCCGTCATCGGCGGCGCCTTCGCGATGATCGTGACCATGTTGATCCCGGGCGATCCGCGCTCCGAACCGCGTTCCAAGCTGCAGACGCTGCTGGATGAGCTCGCCTCGGTACTGCGCGAGTGTTCCGTTGCCCTCGCCCACAGCGACTCCACCAAGGCCTGGCACGCCCTGGTCCGGGCGCGGGCCAGCCAAAACCTGATCGACGACGTCCGCGGCAGCTTCGGCTCGGCTCGGGAAGTCGCCCGCATTTCACCGGCCTACCGCCGCCACCGGGACGAAGTGGGGGACCTGCAGGATGCTGCTGAGATGGCGGATTTGGCCATGCGCAACAGCCGGGTCTTCTCCCGGCGCCTGACGTCCGTGATCAACCATGCAGCCATGTCCGACGAGGCGATCGCGTGCTTGTCCGAAGTGCTTCAGGAGACCGCCGACGCCGTCGAGATCCTCGCTTCCGGGCTCTCCGACCGGGACCCGGGCGCCCGCGAACGCCGGCTCTCCGGAGCCCGGAACGATTTGGCCGAGATTGCCACCCGCCTGCACCCCAAGACCCTCGGCGTTGCCACCATGGAGGGCGAGGGCCTGATCCTGGTCTTCCGGCCGCTCATGGTTGACCTGCTCAAGGCCGCCGGGCTCAACGGGGACGACGCCACGTCCTACCTGCCCAGACTCTGATTGTCCGCCGCCCCGGTTACTGTGGGTGCATGAGCACCAAGACCCGGTCCAAGGCCCCTGCCTACCGCTGCGCCGAGTGCGGCTGGAGCACGGCCAAGTGGGTGGGCCGGTGCGGCGAGTGCCAGGCGTGGGGAACGGTTGAAGAGGCCACCCAGGTGGTGGCCCGCACCACGGCCGCAGCCGCCGTCTCCCGGCCCGCGGAACGAATCGCCGACGTCGATGCCACCACCGCGGCCTTCCGGGCCACCGGTGTGGGCGAACTCGACCGGGTGCTCGGCGGCGGGCTGGTCCCGGGTGCGGTCATCCTGCTGGCCGGCGAACCGGGCATCGGCAAGTCCACCTTGCTGCTGGATGTTGCCGCGCGGGTGGCCCGGCTGGACCGGGACGTGCTGTACGTCACCGGCGAAGAGTCGGCGGCCCAGGTGAAGTTGCGGGCCGAACGTATTTCCGCGGTGGCTGACAACCTTTACCTGACCGCCGAGACAGACCTCGGCATCGCGCTGGGGCATGTGGAGCAGCTGGAGCCGGCGCTGCTGATCGTCGACTCGGTACAGACGCTCAGCAGCAGCGCGGTGGAGGGCGCCGCCGGCGGGGTGACGCAGGTGCGTGAGGTCGCGGCCTCGCTGATCAACGCCGCCAAGCGCAAGGGCATGACCACCATCCTGGTGGGGCATGTGACCAAGGACGGCTCGATCGCCGGGCCGCGCCTGCTGGAGCATCTCGTGGACGTGGTCTGCCAGTTCGACGGCGACCGGCATTCGCGCCTGCGGCTGGTGCGTGCGGTCAAGAATCGTTACGGTCCGACCGACGAGGTGGGATGCTTCGACCTGACCGAGGGCGGCATCGAAGGACTGACCGACCCGAGCGGCCTGTTCGTGTCCCGGACCAAGGACCCGGTCTCCGGCACCTGCATCACCGTGACGCTGGAGGGCCGGCGGCCGCTGGTGGCCGAGGTGCAGGCGTTGCTGGCCGAGACCTCCAACGCGCAGCCGCGACGTGCCACGAGCGGGCTGGATTCTTCGCGTGTGGCCATGATGATGGCCGTGCTGCAGCGCCGCGCCTCGATGTCGCTGCACAAGGACGACAGCTACGTGGCGACGGTGGGCGGGGTCCGGCTTAGCGAACCCGCCACGGACCTGGCCACCGTGCTGGCCATCGCCTCGGCGAAGACCAATCAGCCGCTCCCCGCGCAGTTGATCGCCTTCGGTGAAGTGGGCCTGGCCGGCGAAGTGCGGCCGGTGCCGGGAATCGGGCGGCGGATCCAGGAGGCCGAACGGCTCGGGTTCACGCACGCGATCGTGCCGGCTTCTCCCGACGGCGCAGGCCAGGTGCCGGCTGGCTTCACCGTCAAGGAAGTACATACCGTCTCCGAAGCGCTGTCCACGCTGTTCCGCTAAGCGCCGGGAGGGGAATAGCCGGGGTCCGGCCTTATCATGGAGCCTGAGGCCGTCCGGACGACGGCCTCGTCCCCCATGCCCGCCGGCCCTAAGGAAACTCCCCCATGGTCAAGAGCCCCGAGGACGCCCTTAAGGCGACCCTGGCCCGTGTAGCTCCGGGAACCCAGCTGCGCGACGGGTTGGAACGGATTCTCCGCGGGCGCACCGGTGCCCTCATCGTGCTCGGACACGACCAGCAGGTGGAAAAGATCAGCAGCGGCGGCTTCGATATCGGGATCGACTTCTCCCCCACCCGGCTGCGCGAACTGGCGAAGATGGACGGTGCCATCGTCTGCGACAAGGACGCCGCGAACATCGTCAAGGCTGCCGTGCAGCTGGTCCCGGACCCGTCGATTCCCACACAGGAGTCCGGCACCCGCCACCGCACCGCCGAACGGGTCGCCATCCAGACCGGACTGCCGGTCATTTCGGTCAGCCAGTCGATGCAGATCATCGCCTTGTATGTGGAAGGCATCCGGCACGTGCTCGAGGGCTCCGAACCGGTGCTCGCCCGCGCCAACCAGGCGCTGGCCACGTTGGAGCGATACCGCGCCCGGCTGGACCAGGTCACCAGCTCCTTGTCCGCGCTGGAAATCGAAGCCATGGTCACCGTGCGGGACGTGGCGGTGACCCTGCAGCGGCAGGAAATGGTCCGCCGCATCTCCGACGAGATCTCCCAGTACGTACTGGAACTCGGCGTCGACGGGCGCCTGCTCTCGCTCCAGCTGGATGAACTGACCTCGGGGCTCGGTCCGGACAGCGAGATGATCCTGCGCGACTACGCCGACATCAAGGGCGGCATCGACGTCGACGCCGCCCTTCAGACGCTGCGCGGTTTCACCGCGAACGATCTGATCGACTTGGGCCGCGTCGCCAGCGTGATCGGTATCCAGGTAGGGCAGGATTCCCTCGACGCCGTGGTCCAGCCGCGCGGTTACCGGCTGCTGGCCGCAGTCAAGTCGGTGCCGCGGGCGGTGGCGGACCGGTTGGTCGACCACTTCGGCGGCCTGCAGTCGCTGATGGCGGCCAATATCGACGACCTGATGGCCGTGGACGGCATCGGCGAACAGCGGGCACGCGTGATCCGTGAAGGCCTCTCCCGCATCGCCGAAACCAGCCTCCTGGACCGGTTCCTCTGATTCCCCCGGCGTCCGCTAGCGCAGCTCGAACACGGTCTTGTCGCTGGATTTTTTGTCCAGCTTCGTGACCAGGACGTAGGTGCCCGGCTGCGGGTTGGCTTCCATCGGGGTGCATCCCGGGGCTGTGCGGTTCCGTTCCCAGACGAAACGTGCCTGCTCGGCCTTGCCCGGCTCAAGGGTCATCATCAGCGGCTCGGGGTCCACCTGGCAGTCTTTCGAGGAAAAGATCCGGTCCTCCCCGCTGGTGACCAGGAATTCCATGGCGTCAGTGCCGACGTTGACTTCGCACGGCACCTTGCCCTCGTTGGCCACCTCCATGATCAGGGTGGGGTTCTCCCCGCTCCCGTAGGCCGGGGCGTCCGTTTCGGCCCGGACGACGACGTCCGCGTCCTCGCAGCCTGCCGTGCCCGGGGAGGCGGGGCTGGCGGGTGCGGGGCTGGCGGCTGCCGGTCCCGGTGCCTCTGCCGCTGCTTCCGGCTCTCCCCGGCCCAGCAGGCCGCCCACCCACAATCCGGCCGCCACCAGGGCCGCCAGCACGATCACGGCCAGGGCCAGCACCACCAAACGGCGGCGGCGGTAAACGGCAGGGCTGGGCCGCCGGACGGGAGCCCGCCCGCGGGTGCCGGATGTGCCGTTTCCTGCCATGCCTTAAGGCTAAGGACAGCACCGGCCCGCGCCGTCACCACCACGCCGGGCAGTACAGTATTGGTTGGTCACATCGTAGGAGTTCCATGCCCCGCCCCGCCGCCGCACCGGCACCGTCCACCGAACCGGCTGACGCCGAACTGCTGCATTCGCGTATCCGGACCTGGTTCGCGGCCAGCGCGCGGGACCTGCCCTGGCGCCGCCCGGACTGCAGCCCCTGGGGCATCCTCGTCAGCGAATTCATGCTGCAGCAGACCCCCGTGGTCCGGGTGCTGCCTGTCTGGGAGCAGTGGATGCGCCGCTGGCCGCGCCCGGCCGACCTCGCCGCCGATCCGGCCGGAGAAGCGGTCCGGGCCTGGGGCAGGCTGGGATATCCGCGCCGTGCGCTGCGCCTGCATGCCGCAGCTGCTGCCATCGTTGACCGGCACGGCGGCCACGTGCCGGATGACCATGCCAGCCTGCTGCAGCTCCCCGGCGTCGGAACCTACACCGCAGCCGCCGTGGCTTCCTTCGCGTTCGGGCTGCCGGAGACGGTGGTGGACACCAATATCCGCCGCGTGCATGCCCGGCTGGTCACCGGAGCCGCCCTGCCCGCACCGTCGCTGAATGCCGCCGAAATGCGAACGGCGCAGCAGCTGATGCCGGTCCACGGCGTCAAGGAGTGGAATGCCGGCGTCATGGAACTCGGCGCGCTCATCTGTACGGCCAGATCGCCGCAGTGCGATGCCTGCCCGGTGCTGGACCGCTGCGCCTGGGTCAAGGCCGGCCGGCCCGAAGCCCACTACGTGCCCAAGGGCCAGGCGTGGGCGGGCACCGACCGGCAGGTGCGCGGCGCCATGATGGCCGTGTTGCGCGAGGCCGAGGCCCCGGTCCCGCGCGAGGTCCTGCTCGGCGGCGTCGAGCTGGCCGAACTGCCTGCGGCCTATCGGACGCCGCTCGCGGCACTGCGCGCGCTGCCTGCCGGCGACGAACAGTTGGGCCGTGCCTTGGACGGGCTGATCGCGGACGGTTTGGCCGTCACCTCGGGCAGCGGCATCGCCCTCCCCGGATAGAAAACGATTCCGGCCCGCCCCTCGGGCGCCAGTGCAGCCGCGCGGCGGCTGCTAGTCCCCGCCTACTGGTCGTCGCCGTCGCTGTGCTGCTCCTGATGGTCGTCGACGACGTCGCCGGCCTTGTCCTTGAGGCCGTCCAGCTTGTCTCCCTGCAGTTTGGCGGAGCCGTCCTGCTGCTCTGCGTTGTCGCCGCCGAGGATATCTCCCACACCCATGGTCATCCTTACCGTCGCGCCGGCGCGGGGGGCCGGCTGTTCCCTCCCCAACGCCTCCACCCTAGGCGGCCGGAGCGGAACGTGTCGACGGACTGCCGATCAAAGCCTGCGGATCATCCGGGTGTTGCCCAAGGTATTGGGCTTGACCCGGGCCAGGTCGAGGAACTCTGCCACGCCTTCGTCCGTGGAACGCAGCAATTCGGAATACACCTCCGGGTCCACCACCGACTGGTCGGCCATCACCTCGAAACCGTGCCGGGTGAAGAAGTCGACCTCGAAGGTGAGGCAGAACACGCGGCTGACGCCCAGGTCTTTGGCAGCGGCGATCAGCTCGTCGAGCAGGGCCCGGCCCACTCCCCTGCCGCGCCAGTGCGCTGCAGTGGCCAGCGTGCGCACCTCGGCGATGTCCTCCCACATGACGTGCACGGCGCCGCAGCCCACGATTTCACCCGCCGGCGTCTCCGCGACCCGGAACTCCTGGATGCCTTCGAAGTACGCCACCGCCTCCTTCTCCAGCAGCACCCGTTTGTCGGCCAACGGCTTGACCAGCCGGCGGATCTGGACGACATCGGAGGTGCGGGCGGGGCGGATACTGAAGGCGTCGGTCACCCAGTCAGTCTAAAGCCCCAGTTCGGCCGGCAGTTCGCTCTCCTGGTCCAGCACGTGCCGGGCGAGGAAGTTGCAGACCACCGAATACCAGATCCGAGCATGCTGCGGCGAGAGCACCCAGTGGTTCTCGTCCGGGAAGTACAGGAACCGGTGCGGGGTCTTCCCGTCCGCTCCGGCGGCCCGCTGCGAGCGCGACAACAGTTCGTACCAGAGCCGCAGCCCCTCTCCGATCGGCACCCGGTAGTCCTTGTCGCCGTGCACCACCAGCATGGGGGTGTTGATGTTCTGCACGTGCAGGTGCGGGGAGTTTTCAAGGGCCATCTCCGGCGTCATCTCCCGCTGCCAGTACGGGGAAACATCCGTCGTCGGCCCGAACTGGTCCAGCGCCCAGAGGCTGGCGTGCGTCACGATGGCCCGGAAACGGTCGGTGTGCCCGGCGATCCAGTTGGCCATGTAGCCGCCGAAGGAACCGCCCATCGCGGCCGTCCGCGTCCCGTCGATGTCCTCCCGCTGCACGGCGGCGTCGGTGATGGCCATCAGGTCCTCAAAGGGTGCCTGCCCCCACTGCCCCCAGCCCCGCCGGATGAAGTCGTCGCCGTAGCCGGTGGACAGGGCCGGGTCCGGCAGCAGGACCGCGTAACCCTGCGCCACCAGCAGCCAGGGGCACCAGCGCCAGCTCCACGCGTTCCACGAGCCGAGCGGGCCGCCGTGCACCCACAGCACCAGCGGCGCCGGCTTCTGCGCGGATGCATCGGCGGGCAGGGCCAGCCAGGCACGCACCGCGATGTCTGCGCCCCCGGCGCCCACCGTCGTCGTAATCTCTTCCAGCCTCCCGCCCAGCTCCGGGCGGGGCGCGGGCGACGGCAGGACCGTGGCCTCGCCGGAGGACAGGTCGATGCGCACCGGCTCGGGCGGAAACAGGTAGGAGCTGCGCAGCGCGTAGGCGAACTGCCCGTCCGGGCTGACCACGACGTCGGTGTAGGCCGCGTCGTCGTGCGTCACCTTGCGCACGGCGCCCGTCGCGACGTCGATGCGGAACACCGGCGTGCGGCCGCCGTCATCGGCGGTGACCAGCAGGGCCGAACCGTCGGGCAGCCAGGCCGCGGGGCTGGGCCAGCGGTCCCAGTCGGCGGCCAGCGGACGCAACTCACCGCCGGCCAGCGGGAGCAGTCCCAGGGTGACGGAAGGAATGGTCTCGGGCCCGGAGACGGACTCGCAGGCCACCACCACGGTGCGGTTGTCGGGGCTGACCGGGCCCGGCGCGTAGTCGGTGTCCGGGCTCTCCAGCAGGATCCGCTGGACGCCGGTGGCTGTGTCGACGGCGGCGAGCACGCTCCGGGCGTCGCCCCGCGCCTGCGGCCGGCGGACATTGACCACCAGGGTGGCGCCGTCCGGGCTCAGCTCGGCGGCGGTTTCCAGCAAGGCGGTTCCCGCCCAGCCGGTGATGTTGCGCAGCCGGCCTTTAAGCTCGTCGTCCACCGTGAAGGTTCGGGCTGCCTCCTCCGCGTTGCCCTCGAGCACGAAGTGCCGCTTTTGCCCCGGACCCAGGTCGTGGTCCCAGAAGCGCACCGGGTACCCGGAATGCAGGATCGCCGAGACTTTCTTGTCTTTCCGCGCGGCGCGGCGGTTCGCGTCGTCCTCTTCGTCGGCGGCCCCGCCCAGGACCTGGGCGTCGACCACCACGGTGTCAGCGTCCCGCGCGCAGCGCACCGCGGCGACTCCGCCGGGGCGGGACAGAACCATGCGGCCTTCGCCTCCGGCGGCCGGCAGGCGCCACAGGGCCGGGACCGGTTCCTCAGCCGACTCCTCGGGATCGGGCCGGGCGGACGTGAAGTAGAGGTCGCCGTTGCGGGCAAAAGCCGCCCCGGACTCGCCCTTGGAGCTGCGGGTGATCCGGCGTGCCGGGCGCTCACCGCCCGGATCGACCTCCCAGAGGGCGGAAACGTATTCGGTGGAGGCAGGGTTCAGCACGCTGACGCAGGTGACCAGCCGGTTGCCGTCCGGGCTGAGGGCCAGGGACCCCAGCCGCGGCATCGCGATGAAGCGGTCGAGGTCGTGGAACGGGGTGGCGGCGGCCTGCTGGGTGGGCAGCTCGGGCCGCATTTCGGAAGTAACTGCTTCAGAACGCATGGATTCAGTAAACACTACTTGTGTTCCCGATCACAGAAGGCGGGGGCAATTCGCGGCTTTGCTACGCGATGCGGCCCGTCCGGTTAAACGGGAGAACCCCGGCCGAAGCCGGGGTTCTCCCTGCGCAGTGCAGTGCAGGCTACTGGGACAGTGCCGGGGTGTCCGGGACTCCCTCGATTGCCTTGGGTGCTCCGGTGCTGCTGAAGACGAACGTCGCCGCGTCGTCTTCGCCCTCGACGTCCACGTGGATGGTCTCGCCCGGGTGGAACTCGCCGAAGAGGATCTTCTCGGAGAGCTGGTCCTCGATCTCCCGCTGGATGGTCCGGCGCAGCGGCCGGGCACCCATCGTGGGATCGTAGCCGCGGGTGGCCAGCAGCACCTTGGCCGCGTCGGTCAGGTCGATCTTGAGGTTCTTCTCCGCGAGCCGCTTCCGCAGGCGCTCGACGAACAGATCCACGATCTGGACGATCTCTTCCTCGCTCAGCTGCGGGAAGACCACCGTGTCGTCAACGCGGTTGAGGAACTCGGGCCGGAAGTGCTGCTTGAGCTCATCCTGGACCCGGGCCCGCATCCGCTCGTACCCGGTCTTGGTGTCCGTGCCGGACTGGAAACCGGTCATGACGCCCTTGGAGATGTCGCGGGTGCCAAGGTTGGTGGTCATGATGATCACGGTGTTCTTGAAGTCCACCACGCGTCCCTGGCTGTCCGTCAGGCGGCCGTCCTCGAGGATCTGCAGCAACGAGTTGAACAGGTCCGCGTGTGCCTTCTCCACCTCGTCGAAGAGCACCACGGAGAACGGGCGGCGGCGGACCTTCTCGGTCAGCTGACCGCCTTCCTCGTAGCCCACGTAGCCCGGAGGGGCACCGAACAGCCGCGAGACCGTGTGCTTCTCCGAGTACTCGGACATGTCCAAGGTGATCAGCGCGTCTTCCTCGCCGAAGAGGAATTCCGCCAGGGCCTTGGCGAGCTCGGTCTTGCCGACGCCGGTGGGGCCGGCGAAGATGAACGAGCCGGAGGGACGGTTGGGGTCCTTCAGGCCGGCACGGGTACGGCGGATCGCCTGCGAGATGGCCTTGATCGCCTCGTCCTGGCCGATCACGCGCTTGTGCAGCTCGGCCTCCATGTGCATCAGGCGGCTGGACTCTTCCTCGGTCAGCTTGAACACGGGAATGCCGGTGGAGTTGGCCAGCACTTCTGCGACCAGGTCTTCGTCCACTTCGGCGATCTCGTCCAGGTCGCCGGACTTCCAGGCGCGTTCCTTCTCGGCCCGCTCGTCCTGCAGCCTGCCTTCCTTGTCCCGCAGCGTGGCAGCGCCTTCGAAGTCCTGGGCATCGATGGCCGATTCCTTCTGCTTCTTCAGCTCGGCAATGCGCTCGTCGATGTCCTTGAGCTCCGGCGGTGCGGTCATCCGGCGGATGCGCAGCCGTGCCCCGGCCTCGTCGATCAGGTCGATTGCCTTGTCCGGCAGGAAGCGGTCGGAGATGTACCGGTGGGCCAGGTGCGCGGCGGCATCGAGGGCACCGTCGGTGATGGACACACGGTGGTGCGCCTCGTAGCGGTCCCGCAGTCCCTTGAGGATCAGCACGGCGTGCTCCACGGACGGCTCTTCCACCTGGATCGGCTGGAACCGGCGCTCCAGCGCGGCGTCCTTCTCGATGTGCTTGCGGTACTCGTCCAGGGTGGTGGCACCGATGGTCTGGAGTTCGCCACGTGCCAGCATCGGCTTCAGGATGGAGGCTGCGTCGATCGCGCCCTCGGCGGCACCCGCACCCACCAGGGTGTGGATCTCATCGATGAACAGGATGATGTCGCCACGGGTCCGGATTTCCTTCAGGACCTTCTTCAGCCGCTCCTCGAAGTCGCCGCGGTAGCGGGAACCGGCCACCAGGGATCCCAGGTCCAGCGTGTAGAGCTGCTTGTCCTTGATGGTCTCCGGCACGTCGCCACGGACAATTGCCTGGGCCAGGCCCTCCACGACGGCGGTTTTGCCGACGCCGGGCTCGCCGATCAACACGGGGTTGTTCTTGGTGCGGCGGGAGAGCACCTGCATGACGCGTTCCATCTCGTGCTCGCGCCCGATCACCGGGTCGAGCTTGGATTCACGCGCAGCCTGTGTGAGGTTCCGGCCGAACTGGTCCAGTACCACCGATCCGGCAGGAGTGCCCTCCTGCTGCTGGCCGGCGGTGACCGGCTCCTTGCCCTGGTAACCGGAGAGCAGCTGGATGACCTGCTGGCGCACGCGGTTGAGGTCGGCGCCCAGCTTGACCAGCACCTGGGTGGCCACGCCTTCGCCTTCGCGGATCAGGCCCAGCAGGATGTGCTCGGTACCGATGTAGTTGTGGCCAAGCTGAAGTGCCTCGCGCAGCGACAGCTCCAACACCTTCTTGGCGCGCGGCGTGAACGGAATGTGGCCGCTCGGAGCCTGCTGGCCCTGGCCGATGATCTCCTGGACCTGCTCACGAACGCCATTCAGCGAGACGCCGAGGAACTCCAGTGCTTTGGCGGCAACGCCCTCACCCTCGTGGATCAATCCGAGGAGGATGTGTTCGGTGCCGATGTAGTTGTGGTTGAGCATGCGGGCTTCTTCTTGAGCCAGCACGACAACGCGACGGGCACGGTCGGTAAATCTCTCAAACATCTCGCACACTCCTAGCTACTGCGTACTTTGATGCTACGTGGCCGGATGGCCGTTGTGCGGCCTGTTCGCCCTAGGGGTAATGCCCCCCACAGGACGGCAAACGGGGCGGACAGTTGCCTGTCCGCCCCGCCGATCGATCTGCCCGTGTGGAACGGGCCGCCCGTTATCCCCCGTGGGCGGCCTTGTAGGCCTCGATGATTTCGGATTGCACACGTCCGCGATCGCTAACGTTGTAACCGTTCTCCCGTGCCCACGCGCGGATCGCCGAGGCGTCCTGGTTGCGTGTGCCGCCGGCCGGCTTGGCGGCCTTGGAGCCCCGAGCAGGAATCTTCCGGCCGGAAGAAATGTACGGCTTGAGCGCGTCGCGAAGCGCCTCGGCATGCGATGAAGAAAGATCAATTTCGTAGCTGCTGGAATCCAGGCTGAACCGGACCGTTTCATCGGCCGAGCCACCATCCAGATCATCAACCAGAATGATTTTTACTTCTTGCGCCACAGAAGGCTCCTTTGGGTGGGTGTTTCAATATGTCCGGAATAATCCGAACCATACTTATTATGTCCCACACTCCATTTCAAGGCAATACAGCCGGATTCGGTCAGCCTGCAATCCGGCATGAAGCATATCGGGTTTGACTATGAGGGAAATGCCGGTATGCCGCGGGCGAATGTGATTAAAGGAAAAACCCCGGACAATTGATGCTTGCCCGGGGCCTGCCCCTATTCCTCGCGGCCTTCGGCCGCGCGCCTTTCGGCTTCGCGCTCGGCCTCGGCCAGCGCTTCGCGTTCTTTCCGGTCCGCGTTGAATATGGCTTTCATCACGAAATAGAACAAAAGCCCGACACCCAGCGACGGCGCAAGTACCCACAGATATTCCATGCTCAGCCCAGCTCCGGCTTCAGCAGCGGGAACAGAATCGTTTCGCGGATTCCCACCTGGGTGAAAAGCATCACCAATCGGTCGATGCCCAGTCCGATTCCGCCCATCGGCGGCGCCCCGTATTCGAGGGCACGCAGGAAGTCTTCGTCCAGCTGCATTGCTTCCTCGTCTCCTGCCGCCGCCATTCGCGACTGCTCGGTCAGGCGTTCGCGCTGAATCACCGGATCAATCAGCTCCGAGAACGCGGTCCCGCGTTCCATTCCGCCGATGATCAGGTCCCAGGCCTCAATCAGCTCCGGATTGTCCCGGTGGTTGCGCGCGAGCGGCTGCGCTGCCGGCGGGTAATCGTAAACGAAGGTCGGCTGCAGCAGCGTCGGCTCGACGATTTCGCCGAACAGTTCCACGACTACCTTCTGGGTGTCCCACTTCGGGTCGATCTTCACGCCGTGCTGTTCGGCAATTTCGCGCAGCACCTCGCCGCCGGTCTGCGGGGTGATTTCCCGGCCCACCGCTTCGGACAAACCGGGATAGACGCCCAGCCAGCGCCATTCCCCATTCAGGTCGATGGTGCCCTGCGGGGTTTCAATCACCCGCGTGCCTATGGTGTCGGCCACATTCAGGATCATTTCCTTCATGCGCTCCCCCATGACGAACTGGTCGGCATACGCCTCGTAGCTTTCCAGCGTGGTGAATTCGGGACTGTGGGTGGAGTCAACGCCTTCATTGCGGAAAATCCGGCCGATCTCGAAGACCCGGTCAATGCCGCCGACCACCGCGCGCTTGAGGTAAAGCTCCGTGGCAATACGCAGGGTCATGTCCTGGTCGAAGGCATTCAGGTGTGTCTCGAAGGGACGGGCCGTCGCGCCTCCGTGGACCAGTTGCAGCATGGGGGTCTCCACTTCCACGTAGCCGTGGGAGTGCAGGGTCTCCCGGATGGAGCGGATGACGGCAGCACGGGTGTAAACCATCCGGCGTGCTTCCTCGCGCACCATGAGGTCCACGTAGCGCTGGCGCACTCGGGTCTCCTCATTGAGGCCGGCATGCAGCACGGGCAGCGGTCGCAACGCCTTGGAGGCCATCTGCCAGGTATCGGCCATCACGGACAGTTCGCCGCGCTTGGAGCTGATGACTTCGCCGCGGATGAACACGTGGTCGCCCAGGTCCACCAGCGCCTTCCAGTCCGCGAGCGCTTCCTCGCCGATGTTCGCCAGGCTCAACATCGCCTGCAGGCGCACCCCGTTGCCTTCCTGCAGGGTCGCGAAGCAGAGCTTGCCGGTGTTGCGGATGAAGACCACGCGCCCGGACACTCCGACGATGTCGCCGGTGGTCTCGTCTGCCTCGATGTGGCCGTACTTTTCACGCACGTCGGCCAGCGTATGCGTCCGGTCCACGCCCACCGGGTAGGCCTCGACGCCGCGCTCCAGGAGTTTGGCGCGCTTGGCCATGCGCACATGCATCTGCTCGGAGGCGTCGGCAGCCTCGGCTGCGGGATGTGGGGTGGGGGAATTATCGCGGGTCACGGTAGTTAAGGGTACCGGTACCGGGGCCGGGCCAGCCAAACGTCCCGGGGCTTCGTCCCGGGGCTTTCAGTAGCCGAGCTGCGCGTTGTCGATCAGCCGCACCGGACCGACCTTCGCGGCCACCAGCACCAGGGCCTCGCCGGTGAAGGGGGTTTCCCTGCAGTTAAAGGCCAGCGGCTCGAGCGTCCGGGGATCCACCACTTCCAGATAGTCCAGCTGGATGAGCGGGACCGACCCGATCATGGCCAACGCGCCGTCCACGTCCAGCGGCTCGTGCCGGTCGGCCTGTCCGCGCAGGTAGGCCAGGCTGCGGGAAAGCACCAGCGCCGCTTCCCGCTCGGCCTCGTTCAGGAAACGGTTGCGGCTGGAGAGTGCCAGCCCGTCGTCGTCGCGCACCGTGGGCACACCCACAATGTCCACCGGGAAGTTCAGGTCGGCCACCATGCGCTTGACCAACACGAGCTGCTGCGCGTCCTTCTGGCCGAAGTAGGCGCGGTAGTCGGCTGCACCGGCCGCCGCGGGCAGCCCGTAGTGGAGCAGCTTGGCCACCACGGTGAGGGCGCCGTCGAAGTGGCCCGGGCGGGAGGCGCCCTCGAACTTCGCACCGAGCGCGCCGGCGGAGATCCTGACCAGCGGCTCGCCGTCCGGGTAGACCTCTTCCAGGGCGGGCGCAAACACCACGTCTGCCCCGCACGCCGCCAGCAGGTCCAGGTCGGCCTCCAGCGTGCGCGGGTAGCGGTCCAGGTCCTCCTGCTCGCCGAATTGCAGCGGATTCACGAACACGGAAACCACGACGACGTCGCACGCCTGCCGCGCGGCGCGCACCAGCGCGGCGTGGCCGGCGTGCAGCGCTCCCATGGTCGGTACCAGTCCCAGCGAGGGCCGCCCGGCGGCCCCGGCTCCCGCCAGCAGGCCGGCCGTGGCGTCCTCCAGTTCGGCGTGGGTCTTCACGAGGCGGGGGCGGGTGGTCACGGGTTCTCCTCCGAACGGGACTGGGCCAGGATGTCCAAAATCTCGGTTGCGCGGGCCTCTTTCAGCAGGCCCCGCCGGAGGGCGCGCTGGGCCGTTGCGCGGGCCAGTTCCTCGTAGGCCAGCCGGATGTCGGTGCCGCCCGAATCCACTTCGCGGCGCAGCAAGGCTTCGTGGTGGCTGCGGACGGTGCCGGCGTCGCCGCGGGCCACCGGTCCGGTCAGGGCCGCTTCCCCGGAGGCCAGCGCGTTCTCCAGGGAAGCCCGCATCAGCGCACTGAGCACGCGGTCGGGTTGCTCCACGCCGGCTTCCGCCAGCAGTTGCGCCGACTGGGCTGCGATGGTCACCAGGTGGTTCGAGGCGTGCGCCAGGGCGGCGTGGTAGAGCGTACGGTCCTTCTCGGCGATGACCACCGGTTCGCCGCCCATCTCCACGACCAGCGCCTGGGCGATCGGCAGCACCGTGGCCTCGGCAGTCACCCCGAAGCTGCAGTCATTGAGCCGGGCGAGGTCCAGGCTCATGCCCGTGAACGTCATGGCCGGGTGGATGGCCAGCGGGATGGCGCCCTTCGCCCGTGCCGGCGCAAGCACGGCGGTGCCGTAGCGTCCGGAGGTGTGCACCACAAGCTGGCCCGGCTGCCAAACCCCGGCCGCGGCCAAGCCGTCCACCAGCTCCGGCAGCGCATCGTCCGGTACCGCCAGCAGCACCAGTTCGGCCCGTTCCACGATTTCCGGAATCTGCAGCACCGGAACGCCGGGCAGCAGGTTCTCGGCCCGTTCCCGGCTGTCCTCGGACACCGCGGACACCCCGACCACGGCGTGCCCCACTCCGCGCAGCGCGGCACCGAGGACGGCACCGACCTTGCCGGCGCCGATCACGCCGATGCCCAACCGCCCGGGCCTACTCCTGCCCGCCATCTCGGCCCTCCCTCTCCCGCTGTGGTTCGTCCTGCCGCGCCGGCCCGCGGTCGCCGTCCTGGCGCCCTTCGGCCGCCTCCGGTACCTGACCTGGCCCGGCTCCCCGGGCTTCCAGCCAGCGCTCCGGCACACTGCGGCGCCTGGCCGCGGCGGCCCGGACCGACTGCTCGTCGAAGAGCCGGCGGGCGGTGTCGGCGTCGACCTGGTAAATCACCGGCGTGACCGGCCCGGCGGTCGTGTGCAGGCGCAGGTCCGCCACGCGCAGGCGGCGGGCCAGCGGGCCCTGGTGCAGCGCGATGGACTGGGTCCGCTCGTGCGGCACCACCGAGAGGCTGCGCCAGAGCCGGCCGCTGCGGGCCAGCAAGGCGGTCCCGGTGACGGCGAAGCCGTTGCGCCGCCAGGTCAGCCAGGACAGCCAACGCACCCGCCGCGGCGAGGTGACGAATCCACCGTCGGAGGCACCGGCGTCGTCCGGGTCCCTGGCCGCGATCCCGTCCAGGCCCGCCCCGAAGACGGTGAACGGGTCCTCGGTGCCCGGGTCGGGGAGCACCAGGGCCAGCATTTGCATGACTTCCTGCTGCGTGCCCACCGGCAGCAAAGTGGTGCGGGCGCCCGCGTTCTCAGCGCTGAGGCCGTAGCCGGCCACGTTCACGCGCATCCGGTACCAGCCCTTGAAGCGCCACAGCGGGGACTGCATGATTTCCACTGCCTGCACGCGGCCGGGCGGGACGGTCTGCGCCCGGGTCTCCAGCAGGCCGTAGCGGAGCCGGATGCCGTCCGGGGAGATGGCTGCGCGGAAGTTGTAGCCGGTGCTGAAGGTGGACCAGTAGCCGGCCACCACGCCGAACGCCGCGGGGACCAGGAAGGCCGGGCCGAACGCGGCGTCGAATACAAAGGTCGAGAGCCCGGCCGCGATGAGCATGATGAGCAGGAACACCGTGGTTCCGGAAAGCAGCGCGGCGCCGAGGATGCGGCCGCCCGGGATGGCCAGGATCTGCTGTTCGGGGGCTTCGGCCACGGCTTCCTGCGGGTGGCCGGGATCGCTGCGCAAGCCGGCGGCCCGGGCCAGGATGGTGGCGCGCAGCTGCTGCGCCGACGCCAGCGGCAGGTAGGCCAGGCGCACGGCCGATTCGCCGGCGTCGGCCACTTCGAACTTCAATTCGGCCAAGCCGAAAATCCGTGCCAGCAGCGGTTGGATGACGTCGATCGCCTGCACCCGGTCCAGCCGCGCCTGACGGTGCTGGCGGAACAGGACGCCGGAGTTTACGCGGACATGGTCATCGGTGACCTGGTACCGGGTGAACCACCAAGACAGGAAGAACCCACCCACCAGCAGCACGGCGATCACAACCATGATCAGCACGGTCCAGACGGCGCGGCCCCCGCTCAGTCCCCAGAACTCGTCCCCGCGGAACATGGCCTCGAACCAGTCCCGGCCGAAGAAGTAGGCGATCGCCGCCAGCGCTATCCAGCCGCGGACCAGCGGCGAGATGGGGTGCACCCGGTGCCAGGTGCCGGCGGCGTCCGGTGTCAGGGGCACCCCTTGGGAGGCCGGCACCACTTCGCCGGGCGCATCCGGCCCCTGCCCGGGCAGCGGGGCCTGCCCGTTGCTGCCGGGGACGGTCATAGCCCGGCCAGCCTTGCCTGCCCGCGGTCGGAAAGTTGTTCGCGCAGCCGGGCTCCTTCAGCCGCCGGTACTCCCGGAATGCCGGCGTTGGTCTGCGGGCTGGCAGTGTGCAGCTTCACCGAGCACAGGCCGAAGGCCCGCTCGAGCGGTCCCACGCCAACATCCACGTACTGCATCCGGCCGTAGGGAACCACCATGACGCGCTGGAAAAACAGTCCGCGCCTGATCAGCAGGTCCTCATCGCGTTCGGCATATCCGATGGCCCTGACCTGGCGGGGAATCAAGAGCCCGGCCCAGACGCAGAGCGCGAGCGTGCCCAGGCTCAGCAGCCAGCCGAGCCACGCCGGGAATCCGGGCCAGAAGCCGGTCAGCACCAGGACGAGCGGGGTGGAAAGAAGGGCAACGACAACTAGCGTGAAAACGGCCCAGCTGACCAGCCTCACGGTGACGTACTTGGGCGAGACCCGGATCCAGCTGATGCCGGCCGGATCGATCGCTTCGCTAGGCATACTCCCCCTCGCCTTGGGCCTCGGTACCGTTGTCCTTGGCCGCTTCGGTGTCCTCGGGCGGAAGCTTGCAGAAACGCTCCACCGCCAGCCCGATCACCACCATGGCCAAGCCACCGCCCATCATAGCCAGCACGGCCGGGAGCGCCCCGAGGCCCGGCCGGTACAGCAGCAGCATGAGCTGGTCCACCATGATGCCGGTGTGCCATCCGAAGATCAGCGACCCGGCATAGGCGCAGGCCTGCGCCAACACGAGCGTGCGGGCCGCGAGTACCGGATTCAGCTCCTTGTCCCGTTTGCCGTTGCGCCAGCGGCGCACCTTAAGGCCGAGCACCAGGGTGAAAACGGCGATGGCGGCCATCGTCACCAGCGAGGAGAGATGCAGGACGGGCACCGGCAGCCCGCCGCGCGCGGCGACCAGGTTCCCCAGCCATCCCAGCACGGCGGTGACGACGGCGATGGTCGCCAGCCAGCGGTATCTGATGGTCCTCACGAAGCCCCCACCCCGCCGGACACTATTGACCGGCTTCGAACGGCTCGGATTCGTAGGGTTCCACGCCGTCCAGGTCACCGGCCGCCTTCGCCAGTTCGCCGACCGGGACGCCGTTGAGCGTGGCGCTCGAGTCCATCCAGGCCCAGGGGGCCAGCACGAAGGCGCGTTCATGCGCCCGCGGGTGCGGGATGATCAGGTCCTCGTCGTTGAGCGTCAGGTCGCCGTAGGTGATGATGTCCACGTCCAGCGTCCGCGGCCCCCACCGCACTTCGCGGGTGCGGTGGTGCTTGTTTTCCACGGCCTGGCAGTGGGCCAGCAGCTGGTGCGGATCCAGGTCGGTCTCCACCTCAAGCACCATGTTCAGGTAATCCGGCTGGTCCTCGGGACCGCCCACCGCCTTGGTCTGCACCACTGCCGAAACTTCGCGCAGCCGCACGTGGGGGGTGTCCACCAGGTCCGCCACCGCGTGCGAGAGGGTGTCACTGCGTGCGCCGAGGTTGCTGCCCAGCGCCAGTACGGCGCGGACACTCATGGCTGCTCCCGGTAGATGCTGACCGTGACATCGGAAAATTCCACCTGGATGGGTGCCTGTGGCTTGTGCAGCGTGACCTCGACCGCCGCCACGGCGAACGTGCGCAGCACGTGGTCCGCTATCCGTTCGGCCAGTGTTTCGATCAGCTGCAGCGCCTCACCGGTGATGATGGCTTCCACCTGGTCGGCGAGCTCGGCGTAGTTTGCGGTCTTCGCCAGGTCGTCGTCGGCCGCAGCGGGCCGAATATCGGTGTGCAGGACTACGTCGGCGATGAACGGCTGGCCGTCGCGGCGCTCGTGCTCCAGCACGCCGTGGTAGCCCACGGCCTTGATGCCGGAAACCTTGATGAGGTCCGGCCGTGCCGGAGGTGCTGGCGTCACGTCGCGCCCTACTTGGTCCAGGCGGCGGCGACTTTGACCGCGTCCAGCGAGGCGCCGGCGTCGTGCACGCGCACGCCCCACGCGCCGTTGGCAGCGGCCAGCGCGGAGACCGCCAGCGTGGCCTCATCGCGTTCCTTGGGTGCGGCGGCCTTGCCGGCGGTGGTCAGCAGGGAACCGAGGAACCGCTTGCGGGATGCGCCGACCAGCACCTTGTGCCCCAGTTGCGCGATCCGGTCCGTGGCGCGCAGCAGCTCCCAGTTGTGTTCGGCGTTCTTTGAGAAGCCCAGTCCCGGGTCCAGGATGATCTGCTCCGGCGCTACGCCGGCGGCGACGAATTTGTCGCGCAGTTCGGTCAGCTCCGCGAGGACCTCTGACACCACGTCCTGGTAGTCCGCCTTGGGATCGACGTCCCGGGCATCCCCGCGCCGGTGCATCAGGATGTAGGGGACCTTCCGCTCGGCCACCAGGGAGGGCATGTCCGGGTCATGGGTCATGCCGGAGACGTCGTTGACAATGGCCGCCCCGGCGTCCAGCGCCTTGGCCGCCGTGTCCACGTGCATGGTGTCCACGCTGATCAGTGCGCCGGCCTTGACCAGTGCCTCGATGACCGGCAGGATGCGCTTCTGCTCTTCTTCGGGGGTGATCGAATCGGCGTTGGGGCGGGTGGACTCACCGCCGACGTCGATGATGTCGGCGCCGCCGTACAGCAGCTTCAGCCCGTAGGCAATCGCCGCTTCCTTGTTGGCGTGGTCGCCGCCGTCGCTGAACGAATCCGGGGTGACGTTCAGGATGGCCATGACGACGGCGCGGTCGGTGGGCAGGTCCGCAAACTTCTTCGGCTCACGCGCCTTGCGCAGCACGGGCAGTGGCGACGTGGCGGGGCCGGTTCCGGGGACTGCGGCGAGTGAATCCATCTAGGTGTACCGTCTCTTCTTTTCGCTAACGTCCGAGGATCAGGCTCATGGCCTCGGCTCGGGTGGCCTGCTCGCGCAACTGGCCGCGCACGGCCGAGGTCACTGTCTTCGCCCCCGGCTTGCGGACACCGCGCATCGACATGCACATGTGTTCGCATTCGACGACGACGATCGCGCCCTTGGGCTCCAGGTACTTGACCATGGCCTCGACGATCTGCGTGGTGAGGCGTTCCTGCACCTGCGGGCGCCGGGCGTAGATCTCCACCAGGCGGGCGAGCTTGCTCAACCCAGTCACCTTACCGTCATGGGACGGGATGTAGCCAATGTGGGCGGTGCCGTGGAACGGGACCAGATGGTGCTCGCAGGTCGAATAGAACGGGATGTCCTTGACCAGCACCATTTCCTCATGGTTGATGTCGAAGGTGGTGCCGAGGATGTCCGCCGGGTCCTGATGCAGTCCGGCAAACACCTCCGCGTACGAACGGGCGACCCGCTGCGGGGTGTCCCGCAGGCCTTCGCGGTCAGGATCTTCCCCGACGGCGATCAGGATCTCGCGCACCGCCTTCTCGATCCTGGGCAGGTCGATCAGCGGGTCAAAATCCAGCTCGGCGACAACGTCATCGTATTCGGTCACGTATGTGATCCTAGCTGCTGGCGCCGGGTACGCCGCTTCGGCCGTCATCCCCGGGCAGGTCCCCGCCGGCCGGGTTCGGGTCCACGATCACGGCCGCATGGCTTCCTTCCTGCTGCTGGCCGTTGGCGGCAGCTTCCCGCTCGCGCCGCGACACCACCGGCGGGATGTTGTGGACCGGACGGGTCTCCTTGGACAACCACACGTCGCGCAGCTCGCGGCGGCGCAGGTCATGGAAGATCTCGGCGATCTCACGCTGGTTCAGCGTCTCGCGTTCCAACAGGGCCAGGGCCAGCCGGTCCAGCACGTCACGGTTCTCGGTCAGGATGGCGTAGGCCTCGTCATGGGCGTCGTCGATCAGCCGGCGCACTTCCTCGTCCACCACGAAGGCGACGTGGTCGGAGTAGTTGCGTTCATGCGACATGTCGCGGCCCAGGAACGGCTCGCCGCCGCCCTGGCCCAGCTTCACGGCACCCACGCGTTCGCTCATGCCGTACTGGGTGACCATCTGCCGGGCGGTTCCGGTGGCCTTCTCGATGTCATTGGACGCGCCGGTGGACGGATCGTGGAAGACGATCTCCTCGGCCACCCGGCCGCCCATGGCGTACGCGAGCTGGTCCAGCAGTTCGTTGCGGGTCACCGAGTACTTGTCGTCCTCCGGCACCACCATGGTGTAGCCCAGCGCGCGGCCGCGGGGCAGGATGGTGACCTTGGTGACCGGCGCGGAGTAGCGCAGCGCGGCCGCGACCAAGGCGTGTCCGCCTTCGTGGTAGGCGGTGATCTTGCGCTCGTGCTCCTTCATCACGCGGGAGCGCTTTTGCGGCCCGGCCATCACGCGGTCGATGGCTTCGTCCAGCGCCCGGTCGTCGATCAGCTGGGCGTTGGACCGCGCGGTCAGCAGTGCGGCTTCGTTGAGCACGTTGGCCAGGTCGGCACCGGTGAATCCGGGCGCACGCTTGGCCAGGGAACGCAGGTCCACGCCCGGCGCCATGGGCTTGCCGGCGGCGTGCACCTGCAGGATCTGGTGGCGGCCCTCCAGGTCGGGGGCCTCGACGGCAATCTGCCGGTCGAAGCGGCCCGGGCGCAGCAACGCCGGGTCCAGCACGTCGGGGCGGTTGGTGGCGGCGATCAGAATGACGTTGGTCTTGACGTCGAATCCGTCCATCTCGACCAGCAGCTGGTTCAGCGTCTGTTCGCGCTCGTCGTTGCCGCCGCCCACGCCGGCGCCGCGGTGACGGCCGACCGCGTCGATTTCGTCCACGAAGATGATGGCCGGCGCATTGGTCTTGGCCTGTTCGAACAGGTCCCGGACGCGGGAGGCGCCGACGCCGACGAACATTTCCACGAAGTCGGAGCCGGAGATCGAGAAGAACGGCACGCCGGCTTCGCCGGCCACGGCGCGGGCCAGCAGGGTCTTGCCGGTGCCGGGCGGACCGTAGAGCAGCACGCCCTTGGGAATTTTGGCCCCGACGGCCTGGAATTTGGCCGGCTCGGAGAGGAATTCCTTGATCTCGTGCAGTTCCTCCACGGCCTCGTCCACGCCCGCGACGTCGGCGAAGGTCACCTGGGGCATGTCCTTGGTGATCATCTTCGCCTTGGACTTGCCGAACTGCATGACCTTGGAGCCGCCGCCCTGCATTCGCGTGAGCAGGAACCAGAAGATCAGGCCGATGATCAGGATGGGCAGGATCAGGCTGATGAAGCTCATGAACCAGTTGTTCTCCACCGGCTGGTCGGTGAAGGTGTCCACGTCGGAGGCGTTGATCGCGTCCACGATGTCCGGGCCACGGTCGCGGCTGTAGAAGAAGGTGATCGACTTGCCCTTGTTGGCGTCGTCGATGACGAGATCTTCGCGCAAGGTGAGGTCGACGCTTTGGGCGCCGTCGTTCATCCGGGCTTGTTCCGCCTTGTTGTCCTGCAGCAGTTCAAGTCCCACACTGGTGTCGACCCGTGAAGACTGCGGACCGGCCAAATTGGGCACGGCGATCAGGAGGATGACCAGGACCAGGACAATCCAGATGATCGGTCCCTTGAAAAGGTTCTTCAATTTCATGCGACTTGGGGGCTTGCGCCCGTCCCTCCTGCTTGTCCGCGCGTGATGGCAGCCCGTGGGCTACTACAGCTATACACCGTCCGTCTTCCTTCACGCTCAACGGAGGGCATAAGTTCCCTCTCGGCGTAGCCTAACCCGCGGCGGGCGGTGCGGCGGTTATTCGTAGATGTGCGGTGCCAGGGTGCCGATGAAGTCCAGGTTGCGGTAGCGCTCGGCGTAGTCCAGCCCGTAGCCCACCACGAATTCGTTCGGGATCTCGTAGCCGACGTACTTGACGTCGATTTCCACCTTGGCGGCATCGGGCTTGCGCAGCAGGGTGCAGATTTCCACGCTGGCGGGACCGCGTGAAATCAAGTTGGTCTTCAGCCAGGACAGGGTGAGGCCCGAGTCGATGATGTCCTCCACGATGAGCACGTGCTTGCCCATCAAATCCGTCTCGAGGTCCTTCAGGATCCGCACGACGCCGGAGGACTGGGTGCCGGAGCCGTAGGAGGAGACGGCCATCCAGTCCATCTTGACGTGGCTGTGCAGTGCCCGGGCCAGGTCGGCCATGACCATCACCGCGCCCTTGAGGACGCCGACGATCAACAGGTCGCGCCCTTCATAGTCCTTGTCGATTTGGGCAGCCAGCTCGGCGACGCGCTGCTGGATCTGCTCCTTGGTGTAGAGGACGTGCTTGAGGTCTGCCTGGACGTCGTTGGAATCCACCACATGCTCCCGGGTCTAGCGGTCTGTCTGGCCGGGGCTGCGGCCAGTTGTTCTCAACACAAGATTGCCATAGCCGGTGCCATCTTGGTGAACCGCATTGGCAGCAGTCCGGCGGTAGACACTGACGAATCCGGCCAACTGCACCGGGCCGGCCGAACCTTGGCGCCGCAGCAGCGATTCGGCCGCCAGCAGCCGTTCGTAGCTGGGGTTTTCACCGCCCAGTTCCGCGGCGGCCAGGGCGATCACGCGGTGCTTCATGGCGGCCGGGAGTTGTTCCATGCCTTCCCGCGGCAGCTCCAGCCCGTCCGGCGTCGCCACGCGCAGCCGGCGGTATTCCTCGGCTGCCTGCGCCTGCAGGTAGTCGGCGTCGGCGGCCAGGATCTGTGCCGACCGCCACAGCGCCTCGGCGACGCCGGGGCCCATTTCGTCCTCCAGGAACGGCATCACCCGGGTCCGGATGCGCGAACGCATGTAGTGTGGATCGCTGTTGGCGGGGTCGTGCCAGGGCTGCAGGCCGGCGACCGCACAGACCTCCTCGGTGTCTTCCCGGCGCAGCGACAGGAACGGGCGCAGATACCGGCCCCGCTTCACCGGCATGCCGGCCAACGACCGGGTGCCCGAACCGCGGCCCAGGCCCAGCAGCACCTGCTCGGCCTGGTCGTCCAGTGTGTGCCCCAGCAGCACTGCAGCTGCCCCGAGTTCCGCCGCGGCGGCATCCAGCGCCGCGTAGCGTGCCGTCCGGGCGGCTGCCTCCGGCCCGATGCCGGCCGATTCCACGGCTACCCGGCGGACCTGGACCGGGGCAAGTCCCAGCGATTCGAGCTGCAGCCGGGCTCCGTCGGCCACTTCCGCGCTGCCCTGTTGCAGGCCATGGTCGACGACGACGGCCCCCACCCGGTAAGGACGGACGCCGTTGCGCGCCGGCCGGTTGAAGAATTCCGCCGCGACGGCCAGGGCCAGCGAGTCCGGTCCCCCGCTGCAGGCCACCAACAACAGCTGCGGTTCGGCGGTCTCCGCCGTCGCTGCCGGCGGCCCGAATTGTTCCAGCGCCTGCCGCAACTGGTGCCGGGCGTCCGCCACACGCGGGTGCAACCGGGGCTTGCGCCGGTCCGCGGCGACACCGCTCATGGGCGGCTGAGGTCCATCCGGCTGATCCACAGATCGGGGTGGTGGATCTCCTCTTCGGTGGGCAGGTTTTCGGGACGCTCCCACACGGTGTTGAAACCCTCCATGCCGATCTGCCGGGTCACTGCGCGGACGAACTTGGCGCCGTCGGAGTACTGGCGGGCCTTGGCATCGAGCCCCATGAGTTTGCGGACCCAGTTCTCCAGCGCCCCGCGGCTCTTGCCGCGCGCGTTGAAACGCTGGCGGATGGTCTTCACCGTCGGGACAAGCGAGGAGTCCACCGCGTCCATCACCACGTTGGCGTGGCCCTCCAGCAGGCTCATCACGGCGGTCAGGTGGGAGAAAACGGCCTTCTCTTCCGGCCCCTGGACCAGGTCGAGGAGGGAGCCCTTCAGCGATGAACCCGGCCCTCCGCCGTCGTCCTTTCCGCTGTCCTTGGCCGCGGCGACGGCGGCCTTGACGGTCTGCTGCAGCCGCTCGCCCAGCGTGTCCGCTTTTTCCACCAGTGAGGACGAGAGCCCGCCGATCTGCTCCATCATGTGGTCGCGCAGCCAGGGAGCCGCGGCGAACTGAACCCGGTGGGTCTGCTCGTGCAGGCACACCCACAGGCGGAAGTCGGAGGGCACCACATTCAGTTCCCGCTCCACGGTGACGATGTTGGGCGCCACCAGCATCAGCCGCCCGGCTGCCGGGCCGCCGGGCAGCAGGGAGCAGAACGGGTCGTACTGGCCCAACACCTTGCTGGAGAGGAAGGAGAGGATGGCGCCCATCTGGGTGCCGGTGAGCACGCTGCCCACGGCCGTGGTGGCGTTCTTGAGCTGATCCGGGCGCTTCTCGGCGAGCGCGGTGATGGCCGGGGCCAGCATGACTTCGAAACTGCGGGCGTTTGCCTTGGACCAGGCGGCGCGGTCGATGATCAGCACGTCGGAGTCGTGCAGGTCGCGGGCCGCCTCCAACCCGGTGATGCGGTGCACGTGGTCCACCGATTCTTCGGCCAGCCGGCGCATTTCCGCGACCGCGGCGCGCATTTCAGCGGCCTTCATCCGGGGGCCGGCCGGCGTCAGCGTGGCTGCCGTGGACGCGGCCAGTTCCCAGTTGACCAGCCGAGGGACGGGCCCTGGGGTGGCGCCGGATTCACTGGGGGTCGGTGCGCTACTGTCCATGCGTCCCATCAGATCACATCAGCGGCGAGCCGGTCACTACCGGCGGGCATCGATTGGAGGCATCCCCGCGGCTGCGGCCCTGCGGCCGGGGCTGCGCGGCAGCAGCTCAGCAGCGCCCGGTTTGCCCGCTGCGGCTTAGCGACAGCCGCAGCCGGCCAGCACGGTCGCCGCCCGGTCGGCGGCCACGCGGGCGGCGTCGGTCGAACCTTTCAGGCCGTTGGCCACGAAAGCGAAAACCAGCAGGCGTCCGTCGGCGCTGGCCACATAGCCGCTGAGCGACGTCACGGTGTTCAACGTGCCGGTCTTGGCCCGGACCAGTCCGGCGCCCGCGGGGTTGTTTTCCAGGTAGCGCCCGGACAAGGTGCCGGTCAGGCCGGCGACCGGCAGGGAACCGATGCCGGCCCGCAGGTCCGCATCCTCGGAGGAGGCCATCAGCCTGACCGCCGCGGCCAACTGCGCAGGACTGACCCGGTTCTCCATCGACAGTCCGCTGGCATCGGCGAGCACCATGCCCTCCACCGGAATGCCCAGCCGCTGCACCGCCTCGCGGACGGCCTCGGTTCCGCCGCCGAAGGAGCCGGGCTTCCCGGCCGCCACGGCGGTATTGCGCGCCAGCACCTCGGCCACATAGTTGTCCGAGTGCCGCACCATGTAGGCCACCTGGTCGGCCACCGGGGCGGATTTCGCCTCGGCCAGCACGGCCCCGTCCGCCGGCGCCGCTTCGCGTGCCACCGCGCCGCTCACGGTGAGTTCCTGCCCGGCCACGGCTTCGGCCAGCGCGTCGCGGAACGCTGCCCCCGCCAGCGCGGCGGCATCGGGCACCAGGTCGCCGCCGCCGTCGGCCTGTTCCCGCCCGGCGTACAGGGCGAGCGGGTACACGGCGGAGATTTCGCCGTTCTTCACGTCGCCCGGGTCCCAGGCGGCGCTGATGGCGGCCCCGGAGTAGAGGGAGTCGTCCACCGCCACCGAGAGTTCACCGGTGTACCCGTCGGCGGCGAGTTGTTCGGCGGTTTCGGCTGCCAGCGTTGCCAGCCCGGCTTCCCCCCAGACCGCGCCTGGGTTGGATTCCCCGGCGCCCAGCAAGGCATCGCCGCCGCCGACCAGGTACACCACGCCCGGTTCGCCGCCGCGCTTGACCGAAGTGGTGAACCGGCGGTCGGCACCGATGGTATCGAGTGCGGCGACGGCGGTGAGCAGCTTCAGGTTGGACGCCGGAACCAGCGGCTCGGCGGCGGCCTGGTCGTACAGCACGTCGCCGGTGGCCGCATCGGTGACGATCCCGGTGAAGCCGCCGGCGCCGTCGAACGCCAATGCCCTGTCCAGGGCGGGACCCAGCACGGCCGGATCCGGCACCGGTGCCTCGCCGGCCGGTTCGGCCGCCGGCGGGTCCGCCAGTTCGGTGGGCGGCAGCTGCGCGGCCGGGGTGCGGATGACCGGCTCCGGCTCCGGCCATTCGATGGCCTGGGCGAGGTTGAATGCGGCGGGGACAGCCAGCACGGCGAATACCACTGCCAGCAGCCCGGAGGTGAGCACGCGGAAGCCACGCCCCATGCTGCCCCTCCCGCGGATCTTGAAGTGTTGCGAACGCCCAGCTCCCACCCCGATGCCAGCGCGGAAGGGCATGACCTATATCGTTAAGCGTAGTCTGGCGCCGGGCCACGGTTGTGCATCGGCGGCGCCGCAGCAAAAAATTCTGAACGCCTCCAAGGAGCGAAGCCATGCAGCATGACGTCACCATCGAGATCCCCAAGGGTTCGCGGGTCAAGTACGAGATCGATCATGAAACCCACCGCCTCCGCCTGGACCGGGTGCTGTTCACTTCCATGCAGTACCCCACCCACTACGGCTTTTTCGAGGAAACGCTGGGCGAAGACGGCGATCCGCTGGACGCGATGGTCATGCTGCAGGACTATGACCTGCTGCCGGGTGTCGTGGTCGAATCCCGCCCGATTGCCGTCTTCAACATGACCGACGACGGCGGCGGCGACGCCAAGGTGCTGTGCGTTCCGGCCGACAAGCGCTTCGACCACATCCAGGAGCTTTCCGACGTGCCGGAGTTCCTGGTCAAGGAAATCGAGCACTTCTTCACCCGCTACAAGGACCTGGAGCCGGGCAAGTGGGTCAAGGCCGAGGGCTGGGCCGACCGCGCCGCCGCCGAGGCGGAACTGGAAGCCTCCATCCGGCGCTTCGCAGACCAGGGCTAAGGTTCCGGCGCGGCGTACCGCAGGGCGGGCACGCCGGGCCTGAACTGAACCTCGCCGGAAACCGGCGGGATCAACGGCTGCGGCCCGGACCCTCCCAGGTCCGGGCCGCTGTTGCATGCGCCGGAGCTGCTGGCGGCAGGACACACCAGCCAACCGGAATCGGTTGTTCCTGCCCGGACGGGCGCAATACTGGTGCCATGTACGTGCTCACCATCAACCAGCGGGATTCCCGCGAGGTGGGCGACCTGGTGCCCGAATTGATCAGGTCGCTGCGCCACCTGCCCGCGGCGATCCCCTTCCAGCGGTCCGTCGGCGACGAAGCGATCGGCGCCGTCGAGCAGCCGTCCACGGCCATCGACGCGGCCCTGATCGCGCTGCGCAGCCGGCGCTGGCATGTGGGAATCGGCGTGGGGGAACTGCGGCCGCCGCTTCCGCGGGACGTCAAGGACGCCGATGGGCTCGGCCTGGTCTACGCACGCCGCGCGGTGAACCGTGCACAGAAAACCGGCGAGCGCGTTCCGCTGGCCGTGTCCGGCCCCGATGCGGAGGCCGCGGCGGAAGCAGAAGCCGTGCTGCGGCTCATCGGCCGGATTGTCGCCACCCGCACCGACGCGGAGTGGAAGGTGCTGGACCTGATGACGCCGGGAGCGCGCGGCCAGCAGAAGTACATCGCCGAAGAACTGGGCATCACCAGCCAGGCCGTGAGCAAGGCGGTGGTCCGCTCGCACTGGGTGGAGGAGTGGGCCTGCCGCCCGGCAGCCGCCCGGCTGCTGGACCTTGTCCACGGACCCGCCGCCCTGCCCGCCGTCGCGCCGCCCGGCTGACTCGCCCCGTTCGTTACGGTAACAACGGCCGCGGCGTCTAGACTCCGAGGGAGACGGCGCCCGCCTCCGTCAGTGGTACAACGACAAAGGAGTATTCATATGGTTCCGGAGATCAACATCTGGGCGGTCATCGTGGCCACCCTTTCGACCCTGATCGTCGGATCTGTCTGGTACATGCCGAAGGTCTTCGGCAACTACTGGATGAGGGTCGCCAACGTCAGCCCCGGGGAGGGCAAAGACGCCGTACGCCCGATCATCATCACGGTGGTCGTCAGCCTGATCAGCGCGTGGGTGCTGGCGGGTTCGGCGGCCATTGCGCAGGATTTCTACGGCGGCAACTTCCTGTGGAACACGGTGCTGACCGCCATCATCCTCTGGGCCGGCTTCACCGCCGCCCGCTTCGCAACGCACGATGCCTTCGAAGGCCGGCCGGTTGGGCTGACCGTACTGAACATCGTGCACGAACTCGTGACCTTCCTGGTCATGGCACTGGTCATCGGCCTCTTCGGCATCAGCGGAGCCTGAGGAGCGGCACCGGACCGCCAGGCGGCCGGCGGGAACCGGTGTGCCCGGGTGGTTCCACCCGGGCATCTCCATCTCCTCAGTCCAGCAGGCTGCGCAGCACGGCTGCCGCCCCGTCTTCCTCCACGGTTCCCGTGACCTCGCGGGCGGCGGCCACGACCTCCTCGGGTGCCTGTCCCATGGCGACGCCGCGGGCGGCCCAGTCCAGCATTTCGATGTCGTTGCGGCCGTCGCCCATGGCGACAGTATGCGTCGGCTCGACGTCCAGCTTCCGGCGCAGGGATTCCAGCGCGCTGGCCTTGGTCACGCCGTTGGCCGCGATGTCCAGCCACGCGGTCCAGCCCACCGAGTAGGTCACTCCCTTGAGCCCTGCGGTGTCGATGGCCTCCTTGAACTCCTCGGGAGTGTTTTCGGCGCTGGAAACCACCACGCGCACGGCCGTGGAGTCCAGCAGCGTCTCGAAGTCGACGCCCATGGCCTCGATCCCAAAGCTGGCGTCCTGGAAGCGCTCCGTGGCCAGGAAATTGCCCTCTTCGTCCTCGAGCGCAAACTTGGCAGTCGGCAGCTTGGACCGCATCACCCGCAAGGCCGGTCCGGGGTTGAACGTCACCCGGTCGATCACCTCGTAGCCGTCCTCCAGCGAGGTGTCGATCCGGAGGGTGACACCGCCGTTGGAGCAGACGGCATACCCCTTGGTGACGCCGATCAGCTCGATGATCGGCAGCGTTGCATTCAGGGACCGCCCGGTGGAGACGACCACCTCGTGGCCGGCGTCGACGACGGCGCGCGCCGCTTCGCGCACGGCATCGCTCATGTGGCCGTCGTGGTTGACCAAGGTGCCGTCCACGTCCAGCGCCACCAGCTTGCGGGACCCGTTTTCCACGAAGTTGTGGCGCCGGGCCGCGTTCTTCTTCTCGTTTGTCATATCTTCTGTAGCAATCCGCTGGTCGTCGGTGCCAGCGTTAGCCTTATCAGCTGTAGTTGTCATGTCCCTAGTCAAACATGGGCGGCATACGCACGGGTAGGAAATTTTCTACGGGCGAATGAAGTGCCGGTGAACGCCATCCGGCCGCAACGGCACCCACCTGCCGGCCGCGGCGCGGAACGGCGCGCTAGGAGAGCACCGGCAGGACCTCCATGCCGCCCAGGTAGGGCCGCAGTGCGGCAGGCACGTTCACGGAGCCGTCGGCGTTCTGGTGGTGCTCGAGGATGGCAACGATCCAGCGCGTGGTGGCCAGGGTTCCGTTCAGGGTGGCCACTGCCCTGGTGCCCTTCTTTTCGCCGTCCGCGGACGCCTGGCGTTCGCGGATGTTCAACCGGCGGGCCTGGAAGGTCGTGCAGTTGGAAGTGGACGTCAACTCCCGGTAGGCCTGCTGGGTGGGCACCCAGGCCTCGCAGTCAAACTTGCGGGCCGCGCTCATGCCCAGGTCTCCCGCGGCGGTGTCGATCACCCGGTAGGGCAGTTCCACCTTGGCCAGCATTTCTTCTTCCCAGGCGAGCAGGCGGGCGTGCTCGTCGGCAGCCTCCTCAATCTGGCAGTAGATGAACATTTCCAGCTTGTTGAACTGGTGCACGCGGATGATGCCCCGGGTGTCCTTGCCGGCGGCACCGGCCTCGCGCCGGTAGCAGGAGCTCCAGCCGGCGTACCGCGTCGGTCCGCTGGACAGGTCCAGGATTTCGTCGGCGTGGTACCCCGCGAGTGCCACCTCCGAGGTGCCCGTCAGGTACAGGTTGTCCCGCTCCAAACGGTAGATCTCGTCGTCGTGCTCCACATCGAAGCCGGTCCCCTGCATGGTTTCGGGGCGGACCAGGGTGGGGGTGATCATGGGGATGAAGCCGTTGGATATGGCCTGGTCCAGCGCCATGTTCATCAGGGCAATCTCCAGCCGGGCACCCACGCCCCTGAGGAAGTAGAAGCGGGAGCCCGAGACCTTTGCCCCGCGTTCCATGTCGATGGCGCCGATCAGCTCTCCGATGGCCAGGTGGTCCTTCGGCTCGAACCCGTCCCGGGCGAAGTCCCGGGGCTCGCCGACTGTCTTGACCACGGTGAAGTCGTCCTCGCCGCCGGCCGGAACACCGTCTTCGATCCGGTTGGGTATGCTGCGGAGCAGCGCTTCCTGCTGGTTCCGGGCGGCATCGGATGCGGCCTGGGCTTCCTTGACCGATGCTGCCAGCTCCTTGACCTGCGCCAGGAGCGCTGCCTTCTCCTCGCCCTTGGCCTGGGCCACCTTCTTGCCGAAGAGATTCTGTTCGGCGCGCAGTCCCTCGTAGTGGTTGATTGCTTCCCGGCGGGCGGTGTCGGCGGCGATCACGGCATCGACCACCGACTCGTCGGTGCCCCGGGCACGCTGGGAGGCACGGAAAATCTCAGGATTGGCGCGGAGTTCGTTTACATCGATCACCTGCTAAGGGTACCGAAAAAGGCTTTCCGGCCTCGATCCGCGGCCCCCGCCGCCGATCGGGGCCTCCAATGTGCCAAAGCGGCGGGGCTGGATAGTCTATGACCAACATGACTGCCGAATGGACGCCCGCCCTCATCATCGTTTCGGCGGTGGCCGCCTTGGTGGTGGGATGGCCGGGCCTCCGCCGCATGTTCGGGCGCCGCCGGAAAGCGGTGCCGGCCGCTCCTGTGCCGTCCCCGGGCCTGCCAGACCAGCGCGTGGTATTCATCCTGAACCCGGTCAAGAACGGGGCCGCCGAGGCCCGCCGGGAGGTGGAAGCAGCCTGCGCAGCGGCCGGTTGGAGCCCGCCCCTGGTGTTGGAAACCACGCCCGGGGACCCGGGGCACGGACAAGCCAAGCGGGCCATCGCAGAGCGTGCCGACGTGGTGATCGCCGGCGGCGGAGACGGCACGATCCGGGTGGTTGCTTCGGAGTTGTCCGGCACCCAGGTGCCGATGGGCGTGCTGCCGCTGGGCACCGGAAACCTGCTGGCCCGCAACCTGGGTCTCGAGCCGAGCGCCCTGCGGGCCAACATCCACGTGGCCCTGCACGGGGTCATCCGCAAGATCGACACCGCTGACATCACCTTGGAGAACGAGGCGACCGGCGAACGGTCGCAGGAAAGTTTCCTGGTGATCGCCGGCATCGGCGTGGATGCCGACGTCCTGGCCGACACCCGTGACGACCTGAAACGCCGGTTCGGCTGGATGGCCTATTCGGAAGCCGGCGTCCGCCACCTTGCCGGCCAGCGGAAGCGCGTCATGGTCAGCATCGACGACGGGCCGGCCCAACCCCGTCGGGTCCGCAGCATCCTGCTGGCCAACTGCGGGAAGTTGCCGGCGGGCATCGATTTCATCCCCACCGCGGAAATCGACGACGGCGAACTGGACATCGTGGTACTCACTCCGCGCAGCGCGATCGGCTGGTTGTGGATCGCCGCCAAGACGCTGGTGCGGCACAGCGCCCCGATTCCGGTGATCGAGTACCACCGCGGGCGGAAGGTCCGCATCACCGCGCACCAGCCGATGGGAAGCCAGCTCGACGGCGATCCGTCCGGGCCGGTCACGTCGCTGACCGTTCAAGTTCGGCCGCGGTCGCTGGCGGTGCGCACCGAGTCGGTCCCCTCCGCCGGCAGCGGCCGGGCGGCGGCCTAGGGCCGGCGTCCGCCCGGGGCGCTGCGGCGTTCAGGCATCGTCGGCGTTTACGTGTCGTCGCCCCCGGTGTTGAGCGGGTCGTCGCTGGCATCGGCCCGGTCCGTGTTGTGCAGTTCCTCGCCCGGAACGTCGATGGGCTGTTCGTCTGCTTCGAGCGCCGGAACATCTGCATCCGGCTGCTGCAGGTCTTCGTCCCGGGGGATCGGGAACTCGCCGGCCGCCTGCTGGTCGATCAGCTGCTGCTCCTCGGCGAAGCGCAGGTCATTGCCCTGGTCCCCGAGGTCGCCCGCGCGGTTTTCGCTCGGGGTCTGGTTGAGCGCCTCCACCGGCGTCGGCTCCCCGTCCTGGTACTGGTCCCTGTCGTTCTGCTGCGTCATGGTGCTCCGATCTTTGGTCGCAGGTGCGATTTTCCTCAGCATACTGACCATAACCGCGGGCCGACAGCCCGGCGGAACCGTCAACCGGCCAACAGCAGGTCCTGCACCCATAGGTCGGCCTGCCGGAACGCCTCGTCCTGGTTGCGGCGCGGAACCGTCAGTCCGCGTCGGTCGGCGCGCGGGTAGGAGCCCAAAAACCGGATGCCCGGGCTGAGCCGGTGCAGCCCGCGGACGGCGTCGGCGACCCGCTCCTCGGCCAGGTGGCCTTCGGCATCGAGGCTGAAGAAATAATCTCCCAAAAACTGGCCGGTGGGGCGGGACTCAATCCGGCTCAGGTTCACGCCCCGGCTGGAGAACTGTTCCAGGATGGCCCCCAGTGCCCCCGGATGATCCTGCGGCAGCGGGACCACCAGCGTGGTCTTGTCGGCGCCGGTCGGCGCGGGCAGGGCACCGGGCCGGCTCACCAGAACGAACCGGGTGACGGCGTCCGGAATGTCGCCGATGTCCTCGGCAAGCACCTGCAGGCCGCGCTGCCGGGCCACGAGCGGCGAGCAGATCGCCGCATCGTAGCCGGCCGCAGGCTCCAGCAGTCCCATCGCTGCCGCGGCCGTCGAGGAGGCGGGAACGTATTCCGCCTGGGGAATGTTCGCTGCGGACCAGGCGCGGCATTGCGCCCAGGCATGCGGATGGGTGGACACCACCGCGACGTCTCCCCGCTCGATGCCGGCCCGGACGGCCAGCACAAACCGGATGGGCACCAGTTCCTCCCCGATGATCCGCAGCGGCTCGCCTCCCGCGATGGCATCCAGCGTGGCGCTGACGCCGCCCTCGACCGAGTTCTCGATCGGAACCATGGCCGCGCCGGCTTCGCCCGCACGAACGGCGTCCACGGCGGCCTCGACACTCGCGGCCGGAATCCGGCGCGCGTCAGCCGCCCCTGGAACCTGGAGGAGGGCAGCTTCGGTGAACGTTCCCTCCGGCCCCAGGAAGGTATAGATGCCTGCCATTACTGGACCCGGGGCTCCTGCCCGTTCTCCGAGACGATCGGCTTGCCGGCGTCCAGCCAGGCACCCATCCCGCCGTCGACGTTCACTGCGGAGTATCCGTTGCCGATCAGCCATTCGGCGGTCCGGAAGGACCGCCCGCCGCTGCGGCACACCACGTGCAGGTCCACGTCGGGGTCCAGCTCCTCCAGGCGCAGGGGCAGCTCGTTAAGCGGGATGTGCACGGCGCCTGCTATATGTCCGGCTTCCCATTCGTAGTCTTCGCGCACGTCCAAAATGGCGGCGTCGCCGCCGACGCTGTTGACATCCACGTTCTCGACATCGCTCATGGCAACCTCCGTTATCCGCGGCAGGCCTGCCGCCGCTGGTTAATTCCTGCTCCGGGCGTACCCGCGATTTGCCCCCTTTCCAAGCCTATAGTGGGATCGTCCGCCGCACCTTATGAGACAGGGGCACCCATGGCCGCAGACCAGCCGACCATCCTCGCTACGTCCGGCGGAATCAAGGCCGGCGTTCGCAGCCGGATCGCGTTCCACCACCTGGTGCACTACGCCGTCGAACTGACGGGTCCCGCCGGGCGGGCACCGAAGCTGGTCCACCTGGGCACCGCCGGGGGCGACCAGCGCTGGTTCCAAGCCGAGCTGGACGAGGCGGCCAGGGGTGCCGGCTACGGCCTGAGCCATCTGAACTTGTTCACCATGCCCAATGTCCCGGACATCGAGGAGCACCTGCTGGGCCAGGACGTGGTGTGGGTGGGCGGCGGTTCGGTGGCAAACCTGCTGGCCGTGTGGCGGGTCCACGGGCTGGAGGATATTTTCAGACGGGTCTGGCAGGCCGGCGTGGTTCTGGCCGGGGTCTCCGCCGGCTCCATCTGCTGGTTCCGCGGCGGCACCACCGACTCCTTCGGCCCCGAGCTGCGGCCGGTCACGAACGGGCTGGCACTGCTGCCCTACGACAACGGCGTCCATTACGACTCGGAACCGCAGCGCCGGCCGCTGGTGCACCGGCTCGTGGCGGATGGGATCCTGGGCGAAACGCATTGCACCGACGACGGCGTCGGGCTGGTCTACCGCGGCACAGAACTGGCTGAGGCGGTCAGCGAGACCAACGGGAAACTGGCCTACCGGGTGACAGCCCAGGCCGGCGACGGGCCCGAAGCCGTCGCGGTGGAGGAACCGATCGAGGCCAGGTTCCTCGGCTGAACGGCGGGCGGCAGGCACCGCGGACACGGGCCGGGGCGCCGCGCCGGCGCGCCGGTGGCTTGCGGGGATTAGCCCGCACCGCCGGGCAGGGCTACGCTTACGGGCGATGACTGCTTTGCATGACTTGTCGGCCGTCGCCCAGCGCGACGCCGTGGCCCGCGGCGAACTGTCCGCCCGCGAACTGACGGAGCATTACCTCCAACGCATCGACGCCCTGAATCCAAGGCTCGGCGCCTTCATCACCGTCACGGCCGACCAGGCGCTCAAACAGGCACGCACCGCGGACGACCATCAGGCGCGCGGCGGGACCCTGGGCCGGCTGCACGGCCTGCCGGTGGCTTACAAGGACCTCACGGATGTGGCCGGTGTTCCGACCACGCACGGCAGCGCGGCTCTGGAGCACCGGCCGGCATTGGCCAACCACCCCTTGGTGGACGTACTCGAATCCGCCGGGAGCATCAGCCTGGGCAAGACCCAGGTCCCCGAATTCGGCCTGACCTCCTACAGCGAGAACCGTGTGGCGCCGCCGGCCCGCAACCCGCTGGATCCCGCGCTGAGTCCGGGCGGCTCCTCCGGCGGAAGCGCCGCTGCCGTGGCCGCCGGCATGCTGCCCTTCGCCCCCGGCTCCGACGGCGGCGGCTCGGTCCGGATCCCGGCGGCCGCGACCGGGCTGGTGGGGCTGAAACCCGGCCGCGGCCGGCTCCCGGCCGGCACCACCGGAGACGACGCCGGCCGGCTGGTGGTCGCCGGGCCCCTGGCCCGCACGGCGGCGGATGCCGGACTGCTGATGGACGCCATGGCGGACGAACCGCAGGCCCGCGCGGCCTTCCCGGGGGAACCCGGCTTCCTGGCTGCCGCGCTACGCGCCGAAGGACGTTTCCGGATCGGCGTCAGCATCGACTCTCCGTTCGAGTCCGCCTATCCGCTGTCGCTGGAGCCGGAGGCACGCGAGGCGTTGGACACGGCGGTGGAGCTGCTGCTGGGGCTGGGCCACGCGCTCGAGGAAGCGGAGATCCGCTATGACAACCGCTACCCGGAGGCGTTTGCCACGGTGTGGACCTCCGGACTGAACCGGCTGGAGCTGCCGGCCGGCCGCGAACCGCAGCTCATGCCGCTCACGCGTTCCTTCCGGCGCCGGGCCCTGAAGCGCACCGACGCGTTGCCGGAAGCCTTGGCCGCGCTGGCGCGTTTCCAGGACGACACCCGGGCACAGTTCGGCCGGTACGACCTGGTTCTGACGCCGGCGCTGGCCCAGACCCCCCGGCCGGTGGGCTGGTACACCTCCAACAGCGCGGACGTCGACTACATGCGCCAGTGCCAATATTCGCCGTACACCTCGCTGGTCAACGTGTGCGGGCTGCCCGCCGTCGCGGTTCCCGTCAGCACCACCGAGGAGGGCCTGTCCATGGGCGTCCAGCTGATCGGCAAGCCCGGCTCGGAGGCGGTGCTGCTGGCCGCCGCTGCGCAACTGGAGAGCGCCCGATGAATCCTTGAACCCCGGCCTGACCTGCGGATATGCATTAACACGCGGCGCCGTCCCGGGCGCAGAATATGACAATACATGTAGCGGACTGTCACAATAGAACACCGTGAGCAATACCGTGCAGTCCGGGAACCCGCAGCCGGAAACAACAAAACAGTCCACTCAAACCGGCAAAACCTTCTTCGGGCATCCACGGATGCTGGCGAATCTTTTCTCCGTAGAACTCTGGGAGCGTTTCTCCTTCTACGGCATGCAGGGCATCCTGCTCTACTACATGTACTACTCGGTCGCCGAGGGCGGCCTCGGGATCGACGAAGGAATTGCCACCGGCCTGGTGGGCGCCTACGGCGGCGGCGTGTACCTCTCCTCGATCCTTGGCGCATGGGTGGCCGACCGCATCCTGGGGTCCGAGAAGGTCCTCTTCTACACCGGCATCATGGTCATGCTGGGCCACATCGCGCTGGCCCTGATCCCGGGCGGCGTGGGGCTGGCCATCGGCCTGATCCTGGTGGCCATCGGCTCCGGCGGCCTCAAGGCCACCGCCAGCTCGCTGGTCGGCTCGCTCTACAGCCTGAAGGACGACCGCCGCGACGCCGGCTTCTCCATCTTCTACATGGGCGTGAACATCGGCGGCCTCTTCGGCCCGCTGCTCACCGGCCTGGCCCAGGTGGAGCTCGGTTTCCACTACGGCTTCGGCCTGGCCGCGCTGGGAATGGCCATCGGCCTCACCCAGTACGCCCTGACCCGCAAGAACCTGCCCGAGGCCGCGCACCATGTGGCCAACCCGCTGCCGCGGGGCAACTACGGCAAGGTCGCCGCCGCGGCCGTGGCCGCCGTCGTCGTCATGGTGCTGCTGGTGGCCTTCGGCTTGGTGACCGCCTCAAACCTGGCCCCGATCATGGCCTGGCTGGCGATCATCGCCGCCGTGGTGTACTTCGTGGTGATCCTCTCCAGCAAGCAGGTCGACGCCGTGGAGCGCAAGCGCGTCTACGCCTTCATCCCGCTGTTCATCGCCTCCGCCGCGTTCTGGGCGCTGTTCCAGCAGCAGTTCACCGTGGTGGCCCTGTACGCGGACAAGCAGCTGGACCGCACGCTGGGCGGCTGGGAAATGCCGGCCAGCTGGGTGCAGTCCATCAACCCGGTATTCATCATCATCTTCGCCGGCATCTTCGCTGCCCTGTGGACCAAGCTCGGCCCCAAGCAGCCCAGCTCGCCGCTGAAGTTCGCCCTGGGCCTGGTCGTGATGGGCTTGGCGTTCCTGGCGTTCATCCCGCTCACCGGCGGGGGCGCCAACTCCACCCCGCTGCTGGCCATGGTCGGCATCCTGTTCCTGTTCACCATGGCGGAACTGTTCCTCTCCCCGACCGGTTCCTCGGTCTCCACCAAGCTGGCGCCGAAGGCCTTCCAGACCCAGATGGTGGCGCTGTTCCTGCTCTCCATCTCGCTGGGCACCACCCTGGCGGGCATCCTGGCCGGCTACTACGACCCGGCCAATGAAGCCCCGTACTTCGGCTTCATCGGTGTGACGGCGATCATCCTCGGCGTCGGCCTGGCCGCGGCCGTGCCGTCGCTGAAGAAGATGATGGGCGGCATCCGCTAGGTCCGGCCTCAACAACGACGGCGATGCCCGGGCGGGGATTTAATCCGGCCCGGGCATCGTCGTCGTTATGGGTGGTTGCGGACGGATCTACAGTCCGCTGAGAACGCCGATGAAGATCAGCAGGCACCAGATGCCGGTGACCGCGTAGCCCATGATCAGGCCGGCCAGCGCGAGGGTACGGCCGGCACGCTCCTTGCCCAGCGCGATGTGGCCGAACACGATGGCCAGGACCTGCGGGACCAGCATGAAGCCGAACGTCACCACGGAGACGATGCCCAGCACCAGCGCCGCGATGCTCAGGCCCTTCGGCTCGGCCTGCGGCGTGTAGTACATCGGCTGGTTGTAGTCCGGTCCGCCGTACGCCTGCTGGCCGGTGTACGGCTGCGCGCCGGGGCCGGGCTGGTACGAGTACGGGTTCGCCGCTTCGGGCAGCGACGGCGGCTGGGGCAAGGCCTGGCCTGCGTTGGGATCCGTGTACCAACCCGGGTGCTTCGGGTCGTTGAAGGGCGGCCTGTTCTCCGTGCCGGACATAATGTTGATTCCCCCTGCGATTGATTCGCTGCTGCGCAGCTGCGGTGCTGCTTCCAGTCTAGGCGCGCGGGAAGATCGGGGCCCATCGGGCCGGATCCGTCACGCAACCGCCACGGATCCGTGGTTTTTTGGCATGCTGGAGGCATGGCAAACCGTGCGGGCACAGTGGCCCTTCCCAGCGACCTTGTTGACCTGACCGCCTTGCGCGACGCGTACTTCGACGTCAAGCCCGATCCGGCCGACCCGTCCCAGCGCGTGGTTTTCGGTACCTCCGGGCACCGCGGCTCCAGCCTGAAGGCGTCCTTCAACGAGGACCACATTGCCGCCATCACGCAGGCGATCGTGGAGTATCGCGCGGGGCAGGGCATCGCCGGACCGCTGTTCGTCGGCAAGGACACGCATTCCCTCTCGGACCCGGCCCAGGACACCGCCCTCGAGGTACTGGCCGGAAACGGCGTCTCGGCGCTGGTCGATTCCCGCACCGGGTGGACCCCGACGCCGGCGATCAGCCACGCGATCCTGACCCACAACGCAGCCCATCCGGATGCCCAGGCCGACGGGATCGTGATCACCCCCTCGCACAACCCGCCCGGCGACGGCGGCTTCAAGTACAACCCGCCGCACGGCGGCCCCGCGGATTCGGATGCCACCGGTTGGATTGCCGCCCGCGCCAACGAACTGTTGGAGGCCGGCCTGCGCGGGGTCAAGCGGATGACACTGGGGCAAGCCCGGTTCTCAGGGGCCATCGGGACGTACGACTTCCTGGGCACGTATGTGGACGACCTGCCGCGGGTACTGGACCTGGACGCCATCCGTTCCGCCGGCGTTCGGATTGGCGCCGACCCGATGGGCGGGGCCTCGGTGGACTACTGGGCCGCCATCGCCGAGCGGCACCGCCTGGACCTGACCGTGGTCAACCCGGCGGTGGACCCGCAATGGGGGTTCATGACCCTGGACTGGGACGAGAAAATCCGGATGGATTGCTCGTCGCCGTCGGCGATGGCCTCGCTGATCAACGCCGTGCGCGGCGGCGGCGCCGACTTCGACATTGCCACCGGCAACGACGCCGATGCAGACCGCCATGGAATTGTCACCCCTGATGCCGGGCTGATGAACCCCAACCACTACCTTGCCGTGGCCATCGACTACCTCTACAGGCACCGGCCGGACTGGCCGGCCGGTGCGTCCGTGGGCAAGACGCTGGTGTCCTCCTCGATGATCGACCGGGTGGCGGCCGGCCTGGGCCGGCAGCTGGTGGAAGTTCCCGTGGGCTTCAAGTGGTTCGTGCCCGGACTGCTCTCCGGCGAAGGCGTTTTCGGCGGCGAGGAGTCGGCCGGTGCCTCCTTCGTGCGGTTCGACGGCAAGCCGTGGTCCACGGACAAGGACGGCATCCTGCTGGCGCTGCTGGCCTCCGAAATCATGGCCGTGACCGGAAACTCGCCTTCCGAACTCTATGCAGGGCTGACCGAGAAGTTCGGGGCGCCGTCGTACGCCCGGATCGACGCAGCGGCGACCCGGGAGCAGAAAGCAGCGCTGGCGAAACTCTCCGCCGCCGACGTGACCGCCACGCAACTGGCCGGCGAGGCGATTACCGCCAAGCTGACCGAAGCGCCGGGCAACGGCGCACCGATCGGCGGGCTCAAGGTCACCACCGACAACGCGTGGTTCGCGGCCCGGCCATCGGGCACGGAAGACGTCTACAAGATCTACGCCGAATCCTTCCGCGGCCAAGACCATCTGGTGCAGGTGCAGGCGGAGGCCAAGGCGATCGTGGACGCCGTCATCGCCTGACATCGTGCCAGGGGCGGCCCCCGGCCGCGCGTGCGAACGGTCGGCACGACCCGGCACCGGTGTTCCGGCGGTAGGATGTCCCCCGGACATTTTTCCGCTGACTCCCCCACGAAGAGGCCCACCATGAGCACGCCTGCAAAGTCTTCCCCGTTCCGTTGGACCGTGCATGGCGACGGCAAGAACATTTCACCGGGCACGGTTGTAGGACCTCAGGAGCGGCTCACCTGGCCGCGCACCATGGGCATCGGGGCCCAGCACGTGGTCGCCATGTTCGGCGCCACTTTCCTGGTCCCGCTGCTGACCGGATTCCCGCCGTCCACTACGCTGCTGTTCTCCGGCGTGGGCACCATCCTGTTCCTGATCATCACGGCGGGCAGGGTGCCCAGTTACCTGGGCTCCAGCTTCGCGTTCATCGCACCGATCGGGGCCGCCATGAACCAGCACGGAATGGGCGGAGCGCTCGGCGGCCTCATCATGGCCGGTGCCCTGCTCTTCCTGATCGGCGTTGTGGTGCACAAAGCCGGCACGCGCTGGATCAACGTGGTGATGCCGCCGGTGGTCACCGGAGCCATCGTGGCGCTGATCGGGCTCAACCTGGCACCGGCCGCCAAGCAGAACTTCGAGAAAGGGCCCGTGACGGCGCTGGTCACCGTCGCCGCGATCCTGCTCGTCACGGTGTTGTTCCGCGGGCTGCTGGGCCGGTTGTCCATCCTGATTGGCGTGCTGGTCGGCTACGTGGTGGCCATCCTCCGGGGCGAGGTGGATTTTTCCGCGATCAATGACGCGGCCTGGATCGGTCTGCCCGAATTCCACGCGCCCGAATTCCACCTCTCCTTGATCGGGCTGTTCCTCCCCGTGGTGTTGGTCCTGGTCGCAGAGAACATCGGCCACGTGAAGTCCGTGTCCGCGATGACCGGGCAGGATCTTGACCCCGTGACCGGCCGCGCACTGATGGCAGACGGCCTGGCCACCGTGCTGGCCGGCAGCGGCGGCGGCTCCGGCACCACCACCTACGCCGAGAACATCGGCGTGATGGCCGCCTCCAAGGTCTACTCCACCGCCGCATACTGGGTGGCTGGCATTGTCGCCGTCCTGTTGAGCTTGTTCCCGAAGTTTGGAGCCGCCATCGCCACCGTTCCGGTGGGCGTCCTGGGCGGTGCCGGCGTCGTCCTCTACGGCATGATCGGCATCCTCGGGGTGCGGATCTGGGTCCAGAACCGCGTGAACTTCGCCAACCCCATCAACCTCTCCGTGGCCGGGGTTGCCCTGGTGATCGGCATCGCCAACTTCACATGGACGGTAGGCGAGCTGCAGTTCGAAGGCATCGCGCTGGGGTCGGCAGCGGCACTGCTCATTTTCCACGGCATGAGTGCGGTGGCCCGCTGGCGCCACACCGAGCCCGTGGATTCCGTGGAAGACCAGGGCGTCAGGCCGTCCAAGCTCGGCTGATCAACCCGCACGGCAGCCACCTGTGTGCGCGCCCGGGGCCTAGGACCGCCGCGCCCTAGACCGTGAGGGACCGTGGGGCTAGCGTTGCAGGCATCGCTCCCGCGGCGTCCGGTCCGGGGGATGTCACGAGGAGGAAAGCATGGCCAACCACGTCTACAACGTCACGGAAATTGTGGGTACGTCGCCCGACGGGATCGATGCCGCGGTGACCAACGCCATCGCCGAAGCCTCCAAGACGCTGCGCAACCTCGACTGGTTCGAAGTGAAGTCCGTGCGTGGCCACCTCAACGAAGGCAAGGTCGCCGACTGGCAGGTGACCATCAAGCTCGGTTTCCGCCACGAAAGCTGACCACCGAGTGCGGGCTGCCGCCAGGCGTCCGGCGGACAAGCGGGCGAGACATGAATCCGGCGGGGCACGGTGGACGGGCCCGCCCGTCGCCGCGGGGCTGCCCTCCCCCATTGTGCCGGGGTGGATGCGGTGGTGTGCTTGACCCATGAGCCAGCAACGTGATGAAGACAAATTGCCCGACGACGAGCATCTGCGCGACGACATCGGCGTCCCGGAGACGGAGAACGACTCTGCCGCGAAGTTCGACGGTGAGCACTACACCTCCAGCCTGCTCAATGCAGGGCAGCAGGTACCCGGCCTGAGCCCGGACGGCGAATACCGCCAAAGCGAGGACCCGGAGTACGAGAACGAACCCGGACAGGACGGATTCGTTCCCCCCTCCGCCCCGACCGAATAGCATGGCCGCGGCAGCGCCACCGCCGCATCCATAGTCGCGGGACCAACCGGGCCAGCCGTGCGCCGGCTTGGGCTGGCCGTCAGGCGCCGTCGCCACTGCTGCCGCGCCGGGCATTGCCCGCGGCGCGGTAGGCAAGGACCGTGGCGGCTATGGCCAGCCCGACGGCGATGATCCCGCACGGGTTGCACAGCGCGGTGGACATTCCCAGGGCGGACGGGCCGGCCAGCAGCGACATGATGGACGCGCCCTCTCCGGCGCCGCCGCCGAAGTCCGGGACGGTGAAACCGAAGGCGAGCGCCAGCAGCCAGGCCAGCGCCGGCACCACGGCGGCCCGCACCGGGAGCAGCACGCCCCGGCGCGCGGTCTCGATCAGCTTCACGCCGGTCAGCAACAGCAGGACCAGCAGCACTGGGCCCAGGCTGATGCCCAGCCAGAGCACCATGTGGCCGCCGATGCCAAACAGCACCCGTCCGGCCACCACCCAAAGCGGCACCAGCACCGCCATCGGAAGAGCGAGCCACAGGACGAGGGTGCGGAGAAGGCCTTGGCGGACGGCCGAGGGCGGCGGGACGACGGTACTGCTCATGCCCTCATGATAGGCGGGGTCCTCGGGCTCAAGCCCCTTCGAGCGCCTGCTGCGTGGCCAACGTGACATAGCGCGCGGCCTGGGCCATCGCCTGTTCCTGGCTGCCTGCCGCCTCGACCACGCTGGCGGCCGCGTGCACGCCGTGTTCGGCCAACTGGTCCGGCGTCAGATCGATCTGCCCGGCAACGACGACGGCGGGGATGCCCCGCGCCTGGGCACGCCCGGCGACGCCGAGCGGCGCTTTTCCGAATTCAGACTGCCGATCCAGCGTCCCCTCGCCGGTCAGCACCAGGTCTGCATCCGCCAAGGCAGCCTCAAGCCCCACCAGATCGGCGACGACGTCGAAACCCCGCTCCAGCCGCACACCGGCCAGCGCCATGAAACCGGACGGGAAGCCGCCTGCCGCGCCGGCGCCCGCCACGTTGACGTCGCGGCCGGTTGCCTGCAGCAGCAGCTGGGCCCACCGCTGCAGCGCTTCGTCGAGCAACCGCCGCGAGACCGCGTCGGCGCCCTTCTGTTCACCGAAAGCGTGCGCCGCCCCGTCGGGGCCGTACAGCGGATTCGATACGTCGGCTGCTACCCGGATCACGGTCTCCGCCAAACGCGGGTCCAGGCCGGAGGTGTCCAGGTGGTCAGCGGTCGCCAAGGCGGCGCCGCCGAGCAGGACTTCGGCGCCGCCGCCGGTGAGGATCTTCAGGCCGAGTGCGCGGAGGGCGCCGGACCCACCGTCGGTCATGGCGGAGCCGCCAACCCCCAACACAATCTCGGTGGCGCCGGCATTCAGCGCCGCTTCTATCAGCTGGCCGCACCCGTAGGAATGGGCCGTGAGCGCCGACTGCACGCTGGGCTCGGTGAGCAACAACCCGGACGCCCGCGCGGTTTCGATGACGGCAGTCTTGCCGTCCGGCCGCTCCAGCAGGGCCCAGGATGCGGTGACCTCACGCTCCAGCGGACCAACTACCCGCTCGGTGTGCTCGGTGGCACCGGCGGCGAGGGCCGCCTCCAAGGTGCCCTCTCCGCCGTCGGCCACCGGGAGCAGCTGCACGTGGGCGTCCGGGTAGACCCGCAGCACGCCTTCGGCCATTGCCGCAGCCGCCTCGGCAGCCGACAAGGTTCCCTTGAACTTGTCCGGTGCAATCAAGACCTTCATGCAGACTCCCTCTGCGGCCAACTGCCGCGTTCGGCCATCACCTCGGCCAGAATATCCGCGCGGTCGGAGACTATTCCATCAACTCCCAGTGCGAGCAACCGTTCCATCTCCGCGCGATCATTGATGGTCCACACGTGCACCTGCAGTCCGGCGCGATGGCAGCGCCGCACGAACCCGGGCGTGACCACTGCAAACGGACCGTACTTCGCGGGCACCTGCACCGCGTGCACACGGACCAGCCGGGCCAGCCAGCCGGCCAGCCCCAGATACCCCAGCAGGTATATTGCCAACGTTGCATATACGCCGCCGGAGCCGGCGACGGGGCGGCTTAGCCCACGCAGCACGCGGAAGCGGCGCCGGTCGGAAAAGGATGCCACCAGCACCCGGTCGTGCGCGTCGTAGGTTTCGATCAACCGGGCCAATTCGTCGGCGGCCGCCATGTCTTTCACATCCACGTTGAGGTTCACGTCGGGCCAGGCGGCCAGCAAGTCCTCGAACGTGGGGATCGGCTCGCCGGAAATCCGCACCTGCGCCAGCTGGCCGGCCGTGTGCGCCGCCAGCTCCCCGCGGCCGTCGGTCGTACGCTCCAGCGTCGGGTCGTGGAAGGCCACCAGCACGCCATCGCGGGTGGACCGGACGTCGGTCTCCAGGTAGGCGTAGCCGAGACCGACTGCCGCGCGGAACGCCGCCATCGAGTTCTCCCGCCCGTCCAAGGAAAATCCCCGGTGGGACATGGCCAGGGGCCGGTCCTGCCCGGAACCGGGAAACGTAGGATTGAGGTACGGGCTGGCACTGCTCACAGTCGGTACTCTACCGGCCCCGCCACGACCGCCGATGAGGAGGAACCGATGCGTCTTGCCTTGGTGCAGGCTGCCGGGCTGCACGGCGTTGGGGCGCGGGTGCGATGCCGGCGGTGGCTGGAACAGGCCGCCGGGCTGGGCGCGCAGCTGCTGGTGCTGCCCGCGGGGTTCCGCCCGGATTTCCGCCGCGAGCTGGGCAGGCTCGCGGCGCGGCATCGGGTCGCAGTGGCGGCCGGCGCCCTTGGCGAGGGCAACAGCGCCGAACTCTGGCTGTTCGACGCGACCGGCGGCCTCCAAGCCTGCACCAACGCTGCCGCGGTCGTGCCGCTGGACGGGCTGCTCATCGGCCTGGCCAGGGAGGACGACGCCGCCGCCATCGCCCCGCGCGCCGGCGGCAGGTCCCGCCGAGCGGTCTCCGACGACGGCGCACAACTGCTCTTGGTGCCCGGCGGCAGTAGCGGGCGGGACTGCTGGTTCCGTGCACTGGCCCGCCGGGGGGCATCCGCACCGGCGGTGGCCTGGAGCGGCCCCGGCGGCAGCTTCATCGCAGCGCCGGACACGGGAGTTGCGGCCGAGGCCGGCCAGTATGAAGAACTGATCGTTGCGGACGTGGATCCGCCCCGGCGGGACCGGAGCGTGGGGCCCAGCTGGTTTGCCCGCCGGTATCTGGCCGAGCGTCCGCAAACCCGGCGCCGAGCGGCGCCTGCCGGAGCGGAGCGAGGCTCCTGAGCCGCGACCCAGACAGCGGTCAGGCCCCTTGCGGTGCCTGCCGCCGGCCCGCCAGCCGCTCCTCGATCACCTGGGCGACGCCGTCCTCGGCGAACGCCGGGGCGCGGAACGGAGCTGCTTCCAGGGCGGTGCGGTGGCCCGATGCCATGGCGTAGCCGGCCCCTGCCCACCGCAGCATCTCGATGTCGTTCGGCATGTCGCCGAAGGCCACCACGTCCTGCGGACCAATGCCCAGGGAACCGGCGTACTCGGCCAGGGTCACCGCCTTGTTGAGTCCCGGCCGCGCCATTTCCAGCAGCGGGTTGCCGGGGGCGGAATGCGTCACCGCAGCCAGATGCCCCACCGCCGGGGCCACCTCGGCCAAGAAGTCGTCGGGGTCGATGTCCGTGCCGCGGGCCAGCAGCTTCACGACCGCGTCGGTGCCGCGCAAGCTTTCCGGCAGCAGTTCCGGCGAACTGCCCTCCAGAAGTTCCACCGAGCCGGGCTGCAGGAAGTTCGGTTCCAGCAGGAAACCCTCGGTGGTTTCCGCCGCGAACGTCACCGCCGGATGCAGGCCGAGGATGATCCGGCGCACCTCGAGGATATTCGCGTAGGGCAGCGTCTGCGCCGAGAGCACGCGCTCGGACACCAGGTCGTAGACCACGGCGCCATTGGAGCAGATCACCCGGCCACGGTGGCCGATCTGTTCGGCCAGCGGAGTCAGCCAGCGCGGAGGCCTACCGGTCACGAACACGATCTCAACTCCCGCGGCCGCGGCGCTGCGGAACGCCCGGACGGTGCGGGGGCTGATTTTGCCGTCCCGGCCGATGATGGTCCCGTCGAGGTCGCTGGCGATAAGGCGCATTGCACCAGTCTAGGAGTCTGGCCGGCGGCGGAGGCGGCGCTAGCCCAGTTCGTCGCGGCGGGGCGGATTCGCCCCTGCCCGGGATACCGTGACGGCTGCCGCCCGGGCAGCGTGCGCCATCACGTCTTCGAGGGTGGAGGGTGCCATGTCCCGCAGCTTCTCGCGCCGGGCGGAGCCGGAGAACCCTGCGTTCAGCAGCGCATCGAGCAGCCCCGACATGTACGCGTCGCCGGCGCCCACGCTGTCAACGACCACGGCCGCGCGTGCCGCGACCTCGGCCGTCCCGGCGCGGACCACTCCCCAGCTGCCCTTCGCCCCGTGCGTGACCACCACTGCGGCCGGCCCCTGCTTCAACCACGCGCGGGCCGTGTCCTCGACGGCGCGGTCCGGGTACAGCCACCGAAGGTCTTCATCGGAGGCTTTGACCACGTCGGCCAGCACCACGAACTTCTCGGCCTGCCGCCGGGCGAAGTCCCGGTCGGTGATCAGCGTGGGCCGGCAGTTCGGGTCGTAGCTGACCAGCGCCCGGGGATGGGCCCGCTGGACGGTCCTGAACACCGTGTGGGCGCCCGGCTCCAGCATGGTGGCGACGGAGCCGGTGTGCAGCCAGACCGTCTCGTCGAGCAGCCGGGGCCGGGTCTTGTCGAGATCCGGCAGTTCCCAGAGCAGGTCGAAAGAGTAATGGGCCGCACCGGTGGGGTCCAGGGTGGCGGTGGCGGTGCTGGTCGGCGACGCATCCGGATCCAGCGGCACCAGCACGGAGTTGCGGCGCAGGTGGCCGTGTACCAGGTCCCCGAACTGGTCCTTGCCGTACCGGCCGACGAACTGGACCGGGTGGCCCAGCCGGGCCAGGCCCACCGCCACGTTCATCGGGCTGCCGCCGACGTGCATGCGCGGCGGCCTGGTGTCGGAGCGGACTACGTCCACCAGCGCTTCGCCTATGACCGTGAGCACAGTGCCAACGTAGCAGAGCGCCGTCGGTTGCGGCACGGCTCAGCCCAGCCGGGCCAGCACCCCGCGGATGCGTGCAAACGCAGCAGAAGCAGGATCGATGAGCGCATAGTGGTCCCCGGGAACGGGCACCAGTTCGGCCGTCCCGCCGGCAGAGCGGGCGGCGGCGACATAGTTCTCGGACAGCTCCCTCGGCACGTCGGCGTCCTGGTCAGCGTGGAAGGCGTAGACGGGGACCGGCAGCGGCACGTTCCGCATGGGATCGGCGAGCCGGTAGGGATCCGCCCCATCTGCGTCCGCGCCCTCCGGCCGCCCGAGCAGGTTTTCGACCGCGCCGTCGCTCACGCGCAGCTCGTGGGCGCGCGCCACATCCAGGACCCCGGACTGGCTGAGCACCGCGTCGAACTCCACCCGCGGAGCCGCGCCGGGCACCCGCAGGCCGGAGGCCTCCGACGGCAACCGGCCCCGTCCGGCGGCCCACACCGCCAGTTGGCCGCCGGCCGAATGGCCCAGCCCCACCACGCGCTCGAGCGCGAATCCCGACTCTTGCGCCGCATCGGCGAGCCGGTCGATGCCGGAGGCGACGTCGTCGAACGTCTCCGGCCAGCCGCCGCCGTTGCCTACGCGCCGGTATTCGACATTCCAACAGACCCAGCCGCGGCCGGCGAGGTCCCGGGCCAGCGGGCGTCCGAGCTCGGCACCATAGGCGGCGCGCCAGTACCCGCCGTGGATGATGACGACAACGGCGGCGTGCCGGCGCCGGGCGGGCAGGTACAGTTCCGCATACTGGCTGGGATCCGGGCCGTAGCTGTGCCGGGTACACTCCATCCCTGCACTTTAGCCCGCTGCTAAGGCGCCCCGTTGGAGACGCTGTCTTCCACCTCGTCCGAGCCTTCCGCGTTGCCTTCACCGGGCATCCCCGCCACGGTGGTCCCGCGGTGGTTCAGCTTCCACGGCGCCGGCACCAGGCGCCCGCCGGCGGAGGCGCGCCCCTCCAGCCGGTCGATCAGCAGGTCCACCACGGTGCCCACCAGCGGCTCGGGACCCACCGAGCTCAGCGGCGGGTCGGAGTGGTGTCCCAGATCCGAAGTGTCGACGCCGATGATCTCCATCTCCTCCGGGATCCGGAGTCCGGCCGCGGTAGCGGAACCGGAGACGCACAGGGCCTCCAGGTCCGCCGTCGTGAAGAACGCGGTGGGCGGATCGGCCAACTTCAGCAGCGCGCCGGTCTCCTCGTAGGATTCACGCCAGGACCCATGCGTTGCCCGTATCAGGTTCTCGTCCAGCTCCGCACCGAGGTCGGCCATCGCCTGCCGGAACAATCCCAGCCGGGTACCCCGGGGGCCCGGAGCGGGCCCGCCCCGGTGCAACACAGCGATGCGGCGGTGCCTGGCGGCAAGATACGCTGCCGCCTCGGCGATGCCGACCTCTGCGTCCACTGACAGCACGTCGAAGCCGTCAGGCTGCAGGAACTGCGACACGACCACCTGCGCCACGCCCCGGTCGGCGAGATCGCGCAGGGTGTGGTCTTCCTCGGGCGTTTCCGTGCTGAAACCCAAGATGGCCCCGTCCGCGCCGCCGGAAAGCATGAAGTTCCGCCACGCCTCCTGGCCCAGCAGGACCACCACCCGGTACCCGTGCTCCGGCAGCACGCGGTTTGCAACCTCCGCCAGCTGCCGGTCCCAGGCCGAATCCAGGTTTTCCACCACGACGGCCACGGTGTCCGTCCGCCCGCGGCGCATGCCCCGGGCGGCGTGGTTGGGCACATACCCCAGCGACTTGGCCGCCTCGATCACCCGGGCTTTGGTCGGTTCGCTGATCCTCGTTGAACCCCCGTGCCGGCCGGACAAGACGTATGAGACGGTTGCCAGCGAGACTCCGGCCCGCTCGGCAACGTCGCGAATAGTCGGCTTAAATGAACTCCCCATGATGCGGTTCTGCCTTCTTCCCCAAGAAACATCCCCCGAAACTTCCCCCCAGAAGTTCCCCTTGGTAAAGACTAACGATTCATCGGCAGAATGATAGGGGTAGGGTAAAAATTTTTGAGCGGCAGCTCCGCGCGTCAGGCCTCAAGTTGCGGGATTTCGACCACGACATCCGACGGCTTCTTGTCCGGCCGGAAGCCCCGCCAGACCGGGTGGCGAAGCTTCCCGGATCCGGTGCGTTCGCTGAACTGGACCTCGCCGACGAGCGCGGGCCGCACCCAGTGCGCGTCGGAGGCGTCGGCCGACGGCACGCCCTCCAGCGGCGGGGTCTTGCGTGACATCTTCTTCAGCCGCGAACCGATCTCGGCCAGTTCGCGCTCCGTCAGGCCGGAACCGACGCGGCCGAGGTAGCTCAGCTCCACGCCGTCGGGCACGGCCACCAGCAGCGAGCCGACCTTGCGGGCGCGCGAGCCTTTGCCCGGCCGCCAGCCCACAATGACCACTTCCTGCGTCAGCTGGTTCTTGATCTTGATCCAACTCCTCGTCCGTAGGCCCGGCGCGTAGTTGCTGTCCGTGCGTTTGGCGATGATGCCTTCCAGGCCGACCTCCCGGCTGGCTGCGACCGCTTCCGCCACGCTGGCGTCCAGCTCCGGCGGCACCTGGATGTGTCCGTCGTCCGGCGTTTCCACCGCTTCCTTGAGGATTTCCCGCCGTTGGGTGTATTCCAGCCCAAGTGTCGATGTTCCGTCCAGTTCCAGCAAATCGAAGAGGAAGTACTCCACCGGGTATTTCGCGGCCGCGCGCTCGATGTCTGCTTTCCTGGTGAGGTTCATGCGGTTCTGCAGGCGGCCGAAATCCGGCCGCCCTTTGGCATCGAGGGCGACGATCTCGCCGTCCAGCACCGCGGTTTGGGCCAGGACATGGTCGGGCAGGTCCGCCAGTTCCGGGTAGGTCTTGGTCAGGTCGTTGCCGTTGCGGCTGACAAGTTGCACGTCCCCGTCGGCAACGACGGCGACGGCCCGGATTCCGTCCCACTTCATTTCGTAGGCCCAGCCCTCGTCCTCGTCGATGGAGGCTTCGGTGCCCTGGACGGCCAGCATCGGTTTCACCGGTTGCGGCGGCCCGGCCTCCCGGCCCGCGGTGCCGGCGTCCTCCGGCTGCACCGTGGTGCCGGCGGCCCGCTTGGCCTGGCGCCCGGACCCGCCGTCCTGTGCTGTCCCGGCGGCAGGACGCGGCTGGTCCTTCATCAGGTGCATCAGCCAATTGTCCTTGCCGTCCCCGCCGCCGGTGCGGATCAAGGCGTACCGACGCGGACCGGAGGGTCCGCCGTCGTTCGCCAGGCCGCCGTCGGCGCGCCCGTGCAGCACGATGATGACTTCCTTGCCCTCGCGCCACTTCTCCACTTGGTAGGTGCCGCTGTCCCAGATGGTCATCTCCCCGGCGCCGTATTCGCCCTTGGGGATGGTGCCCTCGAAGGTGGCGTATTCCATGGGGTGGTCCTCGGTGTGCACGGCCAGGTGGTTCTTGCCGGTCGAGACCGGCGGTCCCTTGGGCACGGCCCAGGAGACCATCACCCCGTCGTGCTCCAGCCGGACGTCGTAGTGCAGTCGGCGTGCGTGGTGTTCCTGGATGACGAAAACCGGTTCATCGTCCGACTCCCGCGGCTCGATCCCCGCGGGCACCGGCTCGGGCGTCCGGTCCGGGTCGCGCATGGAACGGTACACGCTGAGCCGGTCCGACTCCGGCTCCGCGGCTTCCTGCAACGACTGCTCGTCCGCGGTGCCTCCCGCCATGCCGGCCAGCGGGTCGCCCATCTCCTTGACGCGCTCCAGCACCTCGCGGAAATCAAGGTGCGCCAGGTTGGGGTCTTTCAGCTCGGCCCAGGTTCGAGGTACCGCCACGGTCGGGTGCGGCCGGCCGCGCAGCGAGTACGGGGCAATCGTGGTCTTGGCCCAGTTGTTCTGGCTCCAGTCGACAAGCACCTTGCCCGTGCGCAGCGCCTTCTTCATGTCGCTGACCACGAGGTCCGGGTGGTCGGCCTCCAGCAGGCGGGCCAGCTCGTGCGCCACCTGGCTAACGTCCTCCGAGGTCTGCTTGCCGTCCAGCCCGGCGTAAAGGTGGATGCCCTTGGAACCGGAGGTTACCGGCCGCGGGTCGAGCCCCATCCCCTCCAGGATGTCTTTGATCAAAAAGGCCACTTCGACACACTCCGCCAGCCCGGCCCCTTCCCCCGGGTCCAGATCCAGCACCATCCGGTCCGGATTGTTGATCTTGCCGCGCGGGCCGAACTTCCACTGCGGAACGTGGATTTCCAAGGCCGCAATCTGCGCCAGCCAGGTCAGGGTGGCCCGGTCATTCGCCAGCGGGTACACATTGGTGTTGCTCTTGTGCTCGATGGTGTGCCGCATGACCCAATCCGGCGCGGACTTGTCCAGGTTCTTCTGGAAAAACACCTCGCCCGGTTCCTGCGCCGTGCCGACGCCGTGGACCCAGCGTTTGCGCGTGACCGGCCGGTCCGCCGCATGCGGAACGAGGTATTCGGCGATCTCGGAATAGTAGGCGATAACGTCCGCCTTGGTGGTCCCGGTTTCCGGGTACAGCACCTTGTCCAAATTCGTCAGCCTGAGCCGGTGTCCGTCAACGGCTACGGTCTCCTTCTGGCTGGATTTCTGGCTGGCCATACCGCCAGTCTGTCCGCCGGGTGGCCGCTTGGCTAGGGCCCCGCCTCTGGCTTTGTACCGCCCGCGGGTGTTCACTAGTGGGATGAGAGCCATCTGGAAAGGCGCGGTGGCGTTCGGGCTGGTCAACGTTCCCGTCAAGCTCTACAGCGCCACCGAAGACCACGACGTGAGCCTGCACCAGGTCCATGACAAGGATGGCGGGCGCATCCGCTACCAGCGCCGGTGCGAGGTGTGCGGCAAGACCATCGACTACCAGAACATCGACAAAGCCTACGACGACGGTGAGCACACCGTGGTGCTCACCGACGAGGATTTCAAGTCCCTGCCGGTCGAAAAGAGCCGCGAGATCGAAGTGGTCGAGTTCGTCCCGAGCGACCAGATCGATCCGATCATGTTCGACCGCAGCTACTATCTGGAGCCGGATTCGAAGTCCACCAAGGCCTACGTCCTGCTCCGGCGGACCCTGGAAGAAACGGACCGGACGGCCATCGTGCAGTTCGCGCTGCGGCAGAAGACCCGGCTGGCGGCACTGCGTGTCCGCGGCAAGGTGCTGATGCTGCAGACCCTGCTGTGGGAGGACGAGGTGCGGGAGGCCAGTTTCCCGTCGCTGGAAGAAACGGTGCGGATCTCTGCGAAAGAGAAGGAGATGTCCGCCGCCCTGGTGGAGTCGTTCTCCTCCGACTTCACGCCCGGCGACTACACCGACGAATACCAGGAACAGCTGCGGACCCTGATCGAGGCGAAGTTGGAGCAGGGCGAGGCGCTGGACACGGAAAAGACCTTCGGCACGGACGAAGAGGAAGAAGGCGGCAAGGTCCTGGACCTGATGGAGGCACTGCGCCGCAGCGTCGAGAAGAACCGGGAGGCCAAGTCTTCGGCCGGCTCCTCGTCCAAGAAGAAGTCCGGCTCCAAGTCCGAGGCGTCGAAGGGCGCCTGACGCGCCATCAGTGCGGCACGACGTCGGGGCGCGGCCGCTCCCCCGGCGTTCCGTGCGGCTACTGACGGTAGTTTTCCACTTCCCCGACCGGCCGGGTCTCTGCTTCGCCCGGGTCCTCGCCCGCCTTGCGCTTGGCCCGGCGCTGGCGCAGCAAATCCCAGCACTGGTCCAATTGCTCCTCCAGGCGGCGCAGCTCGGCGGCGCGGGCGGCGGCCTTGTCCGGCTCCTCCGGCGCGGAGTCGCGCAGTTGTTGTTCCTTCTCGACCAACGCGCTGATGTACTGCTGGATGTCCTGGTCCATGGCACGTCCCTCCTGGCGGTAGTCACCTCAGGCTACTTCGCACGCTACCCGCGGGCTAGGGCTGCCGTCTCCTCAATGAATTGTGTTCTGTGGTTGACTTCCTGCAGGGCAAACCCGGTGACCAGTTACGTGGAGGAACAGAAGACTCATGGCATATGGCGAGCTCGACACCTCGTCCGGGATACCCCTGTATCGGCAGATTCGGGAAATCCTGCGCCGGGAAATAGCCGAGGGGATCGCGGATCCCCGGAAGCCCATGACCGAGGCGCAGCTGCTCAGCCGATTTGAGGTCAGCCGGGCGCCCATCCGGCAGGCACTCCAGGAGCTTGCCAGCGAGGGGTACATCTACAGGAAACAAGGCAAGGGGACGTTCCCGGTCGTCGGCACCAGGGTCCAGCGGCCGGCCGACGTGCGGTCGGGGGCCCTGTACCAATACCTCTCCGAGAGCGGGCTGCATCCGACGGGGAAAGTCGCCGGCATCGAGCGGGTGGAACCGCCGGGCCGGATTCGGGACCTCCTGGGGCTCGAAGCGCACGAACGGCTCCTGCATTTCACGCGCCTGATCTCGGTCGAGGGTGAGCCTCTCGTCGAAGCCGACGTCTATATTCGGGCGCCCGAGGACTTCAGCCCCACGGCCGCGGAACTGGAAGACGAAGGCTCCGCCTTCGAACTTCTCAAGAAAGGGTTCGGCATCGCGCACGTGCGCGCCGAGCACGAAGCCTGGGCAACTGCGGCCACTGCCGAACAGGCGGCGACCTTCGGGGTGGGCCTGGGGAGCCCGTTGCTCGTCATCGAGACCATCTTCTTCACCACGGGTGACCTGCCCGCCGGATGGCGCTCCGCAGTGCATCAGGCAGAAAAATTTAAGTACCGGTTCAGCACCAGCCAGTAGCGGCGGCCGTGCGGGAAATCCACCCGCTTCCCGCCCCCAACCAGGGATGTTTTCAAGGTTGTTTGCCTTGACTTTGGCATGACATCGTGTAAACCTAGTTGACAGGTAATCAAGGTCACAAAAGCGTGAGGCCGCGGCCCTTAGCGGACGTCAGGCCTCTCGATGGACTGCCTCCTTCGTTTACTACCGCCTGCACCGGTTTCGGCGAGGAATGAATCCAGAGGTCGCGGTGCATGATCCTTCCCCGCGTGACGTCGGCCATGGCGTGGCGTCAGACGAAAGGTTGTGCCAATGACGGATACAACGACAACCCCCCACCAGACGGCCAATACTGTTCTTGGCCCCTTTCCCGCCCATGAATTGGGTGTGGTCGCGGTCCACGAGGCCCTGCTCTCGGTGGTCCCGGGAGCCCAGTACGCCCCGGACATCAGCATGGACCGGGCGGAGATCTTCGAGGTCCTGGCCGCCAAGCTCACCGACTTCCGCGAGCACGGCGGCACGACCATCGTGGACAGCACCGGCATGTTCCACGGCCGCGACGTGAAGCTGTTCGAGGCGCTCTCGCGCTCGACCGGCGTGCACATCATCGCGTCCACGGGCATGGGTCCGGAGGAAATGCTCGGCGGCTACTTCCTCACCCCGCAGACCAACCCGCCCACCCCGTGGCCGGCCGAAAAGTTTGCCGACCTCTTCTCCAAGGAAGTCAGCGAGGGCATGGTGGTCCCGCGGGTCGAGCGCCGCGGAGCCGCCGGGCTGGTCACCACCACCGCCACCCGCGAGGGCATGACCCCCACCGACGAGAGCCTGTTCCGCGGGGCGGCCCGGACCGCCCTGGCCACCGGCGTCCCGGTCTCCATCCGCTACGGCGCCGACGCCCTGCACGACCTCGACGTCGTCCTGGACGAGAAACTGCCCGCCGGGCGGGTACTCCTCGGCGGCCTGGACCGCCGGGACGCCGCGGCCGCCGGTGCCGCCCTTGAGGTGGCCCGCCGCGGCGCGTTCGTGGGCCTGGACCACGTGGGCCTGGACGACGACGGCGACTACCTCACCGACCGCGAGCGGGCCGAACTGGTGCTCGAGCTGGTCAAGGCCGGCCACACGGACAAGGTCATCCTCTCGTCCAACGCGATCGGCGTGGCGAAGGGACAGCCGGACTACGACCTGCCCTTCAGCCACGTCCTGGCCACCTTCGTCCCCTTCCTGAAAACACTGGGCCTGGGCGACGACGACGCCCGCCGCATCCTGGTGGACAATCCGCGCAACCTGCTGACTGTGCGCTGAGCACCGCGGCCCGCCATCAACAAGCTTTCGAAACTCCTGAGGTGAAGGAATGACCAAGGTCAACACCGTGCTGGGAACCATCCCGGCTGAAGAACTGGAAATCGTGGCAGTCCACGAACACATCGGCTACGGCATGCCCGGCTCCGAACTCGACACGAGATGGTGGAAGTCGCCGGAGCAGGCCTACGAGGAAACCGTGCCGAAGCTGCGCCAGTTCCGCGAGAACGGCGGCGGCACCTTCGTGGACGCCACCGGCATCTGCAACGGCCGCGACGTCGACTACTACAAGTCCCTCTCCGCCAAGACCGGCGTGCACATCGTGGCCTGCACCGGCTTCGTCGGCGGGGACACCGCCCTGCCGCACTTCGCGCGGGCGTCGGTGGACTACTTGGCGAAGGTGTTCATCCACGAGATCACCGTGGGGATCGGCAACACGGGCGCAAAGGCCGGCGTCATCAAGGTCGGTGTGAGCCGCGGCGGCAAGATGACCGAACTCGACAAGCGGATCTACCGCGCCGCAGCCCGCGCCGCCGTCATCACCGGCGTGCCGATCCTGACGCATCTGGCCATCGATCCCGAGCCCGCCGTGAACATCTTCAACGAAGAGGGCCTTCCGTTGGATCGCGTCCTCTTCGGCCACGCCGACGACGGCTTGAACGCCCCGATCACCCCACACGACTGGATTTACGAGCAGGGCGGCCGCATTGGCTTCGACACCTTCGGCTACGACCTCGAATTGCCCGACCCGCCGTTCTGGGGCCGCAAACGCGCCGAGCGCATGGAGCACTTCGTCAAGCTCGTGAACAAGGGCTACGCGGACAAGCTGCTCGTCTCTGCCGACGCCAACTGCAGCCCGCTGGGCTGGCCGGGCGTGAAGGGCCACACCATCAACTACATCTTCGACGACATGATCCCGGACATGCGCGCCGCCGGCATCGACGACGCCACCATCAAGCTCCTCCTCGAGGACAACCCGGCCGATTTCCTCTCCATCAAGGCCTGACCCGCATCCCTCCATCCGGCGCCACGCGCCGGCTCCGCTGCCGCCTACGACGACGGCGGCGGATCCCAACCCAACCCATTCACCCCGAGGACGCCTGCACCGGCGTCCAGTGAAGGAACACAGAACAATGCAGACTTCCGACATCCAGAACCTGAAGGTTGCCGTTGTGGGCGGCGGCTACGCCGGCGCTTCCGCTGCCCTGGCACTGCTGCAGCTCGGCGCCGACGTGCACGTCTACGAGCAGGCCCCCGAGCTTGGTGAAGTAGGAGCCGGCATCGGCCTGCGCCCGCCGACCGTCGAGGTACTGCGCAAGTGGGGCGTGTTCGAAGAGTTCGAGAAGGTCTCCGCCCCCTCCGAGGCCATCGAGGTCTACCAGGCCAACGGCGAGCTCATCGCCCGCGACCCGTGGCCGGGCATCAACGAGTACGCCCAGGTCAACCACTGCCGCATGGTCCACCGCGGGGACGTCATCGAGACCCTCCTGCGCCTCCTGCCGTCCGAGCGCGTGCACATCGGCCACAAGATGATCAGCATCGCCGATCACGGCAACTCCGCCACCGTGAAGTTCGAGAACGGCGTCGAGGTCACCGCCGATCTGGTGGTGGGCGCCGACGGCATCCGGTCCAGCGTCCGCAACCAGATCTTCGGTGAAGTCCAGCCGGTGTTCTCCCACACCATTGCCATGCGCGCCGTCATCTCCGCCGACGCTGCCTACGGCCTGGTGGAGAACGACAACTTCCGCGTCTACGTCGGCCAGAACGGCACTACCGTGTACTTCCTGCCGCTGCGCCACCGCAACCAGGTGTCCTTCGACATCACCGCACCGAGCGACGACACCGCCTGGGCACCGGAGGTCACGCACGAGTACATCGGAGCGCTGCTGGAGGGCTTCGACGAACGCCTGCAGAAGATCGGCCAGGAACTGGACATCGCCTCGATGACCAACCGCGGCGTCTACGACATCGACAAGCAGCCCAACTGGCACACCGACAGCGTCGCCCTGGTTGGCGATGCCGCGCACGCCATGCTGCACCACCAGGGCCAGGGTGCGAACTCCGCCATGCAGGATGCCGCCTGGCTGGCCGACGCCATCAAGGACGGCTCCGACCTGCAGGAGGCCCTGCGCACCTACCAGGCCAAGCGCAAGCCCATCACCGACGTGCTGCAGGACATCTCCCGCAAGCCGTTCGACATCGGTGACTCCTTCCCGGAGACCACGTCCTTCGAGAAGGGGGCGGGTGTCGAGTGACCATCCACCCCGAGATCGGCAAACTCCTCGCCACGCTGCCGCCGTTCGACCACGGCACGCGGCCGGACCCCGAGGCCAAGCGCGCGGGCGACCTGCAGTTCGTCGCGCCGCTGGAGGAGCGGCTGCCGCTGACCGCCGTCGAGGACACCGTTGCAGCCACTGCGGCGGGCGAGGTCCCGGTGCGGATCTATACCCCGGCCGAGGCCGCGTCCTACGGGCTGCTGGTGTACTTCCACGGCGGCGCGTTCTTCTCCGGCAGCCTCGAGACGCACGACCACGTCGCGCGGGCGCTGGCGAAGGAGAGCGGCCACAAAGTCATCTCCGTCGGTTATCAGCTGGCACCGGAGGCCGCCTTCCCGACCAGCCTGCAGGAATGCTACGGGGTGGTCCGATGGGCCGCCGAGCAGGGCGGGAGCCTGGCCTGGGACGGAAAGAACCTGGCGTTGGCCGGCGACAGCTCCGGGGCCAACTTCGTGGCCGCGGTGACGGCGATGGCCCACGACGAAAGCTTCGATCGGATCACGCACCAGATCCTGTTCTACCCCTCGCTGGACCTGGACTTCGACGAGGACCGCTACGGCTCGCTGCGGGAGAACGCCACCGGTTATGGCCTGGAGACCCCGGCCCTGAAGCCGTGGAACTCCTTCTACCTTGAGAGCGGCGCGGACCCGGCAGATCCGCTGGTCTCCCCCATCAAGCGCGAAAACCTCGCCGGCCTGCCGAAGGCACTGATCATCACCGCGGAGTACGATCCGCTGCGTGACGAGGGCGAGCTCTACGGCCAGCGCCTGAAGGACGCCGGCGTGGAGACCACCGTCAGCCGCTACGCGGGCGCCAACCACGGGTTCGTCCAGAACTTTTTCTGGATCCCGGAAATGTACCGGGCCTACCAGGAGGCGGGCGAGTTCCTGAACCGGGGCTGACCCCACCCGCCCCACACGCATCGGCGGCGCGCACCCCAAGGTGCGCGCCGCCGTCGTTGTTTTGGTGTGGTGGAGCCCGTCAGGCGTTCCTGCCGTACAGCTTGCGGTAGCCGTGCAGCGTCGTGAAGAACGGCGAGGGCTCCAGGGTCGGGTCCCCGGTATAGCCGAGTTCCTCGGCCACCGAGGCGAACGGGGAATAGGGCGAGCCGGTCTCCTGCAGGCCGCCCTCCAACGACCGGCGGGCGGCATCGCGGACCCGGGCCTCGATGTCCAGGCTCTCCTGCAGGGCCTGCCGGGCCGTGGTGCCGTCCATCCCTATGTCGAAGGGCACACCCTGGGTGTTGCGGTAGGGGTGGCCAAGGTACAGGCGCTCGGGACGGACCTCGTCGCGCAGGTACCGGAGGCTGGCCCGGTAGGCGTCCGGATCCTCATAACCCGGGAAGTGGTTGGCGGCACCGTGCACCTGGACGGAGTCGCCGACGAACACCGCGTTCTGCCCGTCCACCACGTAGGCCACGGAGCCGGCGGTGTGACCGGGGATGTGATGCACGGAGACCGTGACATCTCCGCCCAGGCTGAGGGTTTCGCCGCCCTCCAGGAGCATGTCCGGCTCCATCTCGCCCGAGATGGCATGACCGGCTGCCCTCGCCTGCTCCTCGATGGCGTTCGGGTTGTCCAGGTACTGCTGGCGGACGTCGACGTAGTTCTGCACGTGCGCCTGCCGGGAGCGCAGCAACGGGGCGTCCGCTTGGTGGATGACAACCTTCGCCTTCCGGCCGGTGAGCTCCCAGAGGGCGTGGGCACCCCCGAGGTGGTCGATGTGGCCGTGGGTCAGCAGGATCCACTTGACGTCCTCGATGCGCCGGCCCAGCTTCTCCAGCTCCGGCACCATGCCCTCGACCGGTGACGTGGTGATGCCCGTGTCGACGATGGCCGGCTCGGGCGCGTCGATGAAGAAGCTGTAGAGACCAAAGCGGCCCCAGGGCGACACCAGCGGATGGATTGTCACTTCTTGCGTCATTGTTCTCTCCTCAGCTCCGGGACCGGTTCACGGTCCTGATGGTACGGCGCCGGCGGCGCGGGACCTCTGCCCCGCCGGCCTTTCAGTGCCGAAGGCCGGGACCGGTTTCGACATCATCGTCTTGCTCCGAACTTTATTATAATAATATAATCGAGCCACGCTCTGATGAGCGAGTCTGCCAGCGGGATGCCTGGCACTCGAACGTTGACAAGGAAGTGCACACTCATGACTGATTTCACGACGTGGAATGCCGGTGGGGAGACGATCAAGATCCGCAAGGACCTGCGGATCCCGATGCGCGACGGCGTCGAGCTCGCCGCGGATACCTACCAGGGTCTTGAGGACAAGCCCCGGCCGGCACTGGTGGCCCTGAGCCCGTACGGCAAGGAGCTGCAGGCGCTGGCGCTGACCACTCCCCCGCAGCGGCGTCCGAGTCCGATGTGGGACGGCTGCATCGAGGCCGGCGACATCGCCGGCATCGTCAAGGAGGACTACGTCCACGTCATCGGCGACCTGCGCGGCTCCGGTGACTCCGGCGGCGAACACATCGGCAACTACAACGCAGGTGGCGTATCGCTGGGCCAGGACGCGTACGACTTCATCGAATGGGTCGCCGAACAGCCGTGGTGCGACGGCAACGTCGGCATGGTCGGCATCTCCTACTTCGGCTCCATGCAGGTGTTGGCTGCGGCCGAGCGCCCGCCCCACCTGAAGGCGATTTTCGTCAGCGGCGGCCACTACGACTTCTACGAAACCACCTACCACGGCGGCATCATGTGGTTCATGCCCCGTGCCGCCCGCGAAGGCCGCGGCGGAGACTCGGGCTGGGCCTTCACGGACAACGTCAAGTCCCGCATGATCGAAAAATACCCCCCCGAGGAGCTCAAGAAGCTGGTCGCCAAGCGCCTCGAGGACCCGGACGTCGCCGCCTGGCCGAACCTGGTCCACGTGCTGCATTACCCCAAGAACCACGAAGCCTGGTTCGACATTGTCATGAATGAGCTGGACGGCGAATGGTACGAGGAGCGCAACCCGATCACGCTCGCTCCGAACATCGACATTCCGGTCTGGCTGCAGATCGACCAGGGCCGCGGCTGGACCATGGACGGCACCATCGAGCTGTACAACTCGCTCAAGGGCCCCAAGAAGCTGACCATCGGCCCCTACCCGCCCATGCAGTCGCGCCCCTTCATCGAGGAGCACGACAAGATGTTCCGCTGGTACGACTACTGGATCAAGGGCATCGACAACGGCGTGATGGACGAGCCGGCCGTGAGCGTCTTCGTGGAAGGTTCCCGCGAGACCGTCGAGGCGGACCAGTGGCCGCCGAAGGAGATCGAGTACAAGTCCCTGTACCTGCGCCCGCGCCACAAGCTGTCGGCCGAGCCGGAGCTGATGGGCGTGGAGTACGCGGCCCCGGACGGCTTCTACCAGGCGCCGCTGACGGTGACCGACAAGGTGGAGATCCTCAGCTGGAGCACGGGGCCGTTCGAGGAGGACACGGAGATGATCGGCACCGGTGCGGCGCACATCTTCGCCGAGATCGACCAGCCGGACTCGAACTTCATCCTGCGCCTGTGGGACTACGCCCCGAACGGCAAGCGCCAGCTGATCACCACCGGCTACCTCAAGGCCTCGCACCGCGAGCTCGATGAGGAGCGCACCAGCGAGGGCAGCCCGATCCACCCGCACACCCGTGCCGTGCCGGTGGAGCCGGGGAAGATCGAGGAGTATGTCCTGCGCCTCTACCCGTTCGCCAACACCTTCAAGCCGGGACACCGGCTGGTCGCCGAACTTTCCAACGGCGAGCCGCTGGCCGACGAGCACAACGCACTGCTGCCGCCGGACGCCTTCCACCTCCCGGTGGGACGCCCGGTAACGCACAAGATTTACCGCGACGCCGCCCACCGGTCGCGACTGGTCCTGCCGTTCACCGCCTGCACGGCGGGAGACCAGGCGAACTGACGCCCCAGCGGCGCCCGCTGCTGGCTGGCCCCTCCCTCACCCGGAGCGTAAGACATCCTCCGGCCGTGATGAACAGGCCCCTGAACATCACGGCCGGAGGTGCTTACCGCGCCTCTTATGCTTGTGGAATGGAAACAACGGAGCACGGCAAGGCGCGGAAAGCCGTCGAGGACAACCGCGATCTGGCGGTGGCCTTGATCGACATCTCCTCCGATGTCCGCCGAAAGTCCCACGAAAATTCCGGCGTCCCGCTGCTGCCCAACGGCATGGTGGACATCATGCGGGTCATCGAAGCGCACCCCGGAATAACAGTGGCCGAGGTTGCTGCCAGGCTTGACCGCCAGTTCAGCAACGTCAGTACGCAACTGCGCGAACTGGTAGCGCGCGGGCTGGTGACGCGGATACGCGACGAGGCGGACAAGCGCTATGTGACCCTGCACCCCACTGACGAGTCCCAGCGGATCAGGATCCTGCTGGAAACCGCGTGGGCGGAAACACTCGGGGCGGCGGCAGCCAGGCTGCACCCCCACGAACAGGAGCAGGTTGCTGCCAGCCTGCCCGCCCTCCAGCGCCTTGCGGCACTGATCAACGAGCCGGACTAGCCCAGCACCGTCGCTCACGCTTTCTTTTGCCGCTATACTTATAGTTTTGTAAGTATTAGCTGGCCCATGTCTGCCTGCAACTCAAACGACCAGAAAAGGTGTCCATGAAAGACGTCCTAGAGGAGAAAATTCCGCCCGGAGAGGTGGAGGCGGCAGAGGCCGTGGAGCCCGAGAGGATCTCGCCCAAGCGCGTTGCCGCCGTGATCACCGCACTCGTGCTGTCAGCGCTGATCATGATCCTCAACGAGACTGTGCTGACCGTCGCCCTGCCCAACCTGATGGCGGACCTGGGCGTCCAGGCCACCACCGCGCAGTGGCTGACCACCGGCTTCATGCTCACGATGGCCGTCGTCATTCCGACCACCGGTTTCATGCTTCAGCGTTTTACCACGAAGAGCCTCTTCGTCAGTGCGATGCTGCTCTTCATCGTCGGCACGGCGCTGGCAACCGTCGCCCCAACGTTCGCGGTCCTGCTCATTGCGCGCATCGTCCAAGCGGCCGGCACGGCCATCATCCTGCCGCTGCTGATGACCACCACGCTCACCTCCGTGCCGGTCCGGCACCGCGGCACCGTCATGGGCCTTAACTCCGTGGTCATCTCCGTGGCTCCGGCCATCGGCCCCACCCTCTCGGGCGCCGTCATTAACTCCTTGACGTGGCGCTGGGTCTTCGGCCTGATGGTCCCGGTGGCCATCATCGTCTTCCTCTTCGGCGTCATTGCCATCAAGACTGGCAAGGAGACGCGCAAGGCTCCGCTGGATGTCCTTTCGGTCATCCTCTCCGCCTTCGCCTTCGGCGGCATCGTCTATGCGCTTTCCTCCATCGCCGACCTGATGGAAGGCGCCTGGGCCCCGGTCGTCGCGCTGGTTGTCGGTGCCGTCGCCCTGGTGCTTTTCATTCGGCGCCAGCGTGCCCTGCGCAAGACCGAGTCGGACCTTCTGGACCTCCGTCCGTTCAAGGTGCACAACTTCCGCATCTCGGTCATCATCGTCATGATCGCCATGGCCACGATGCTGGGCACAGTGATGGTCATGCCGATTTTCATGCAGAACGGCATGGGCCTGAGCACGCTGACCATCGGCCTGGCCCTCCTGCCCGGCGGCCTGATCCAAGGCATCGTTTCCCCGATCGTCGGCCGTATTTACGACAAGGTAGGCCCCCGGCCGATCGTCATTCCCGGCGCCTTCCTGCTGGCCGGCGGCCAGTGGTTGTTGGGCAGCGTCCATGTTGATACCCCGGTGACGACGATCGTCGTTTTTCACACGGTGTTCTGCATCGGCATGGCCATGCTGATGACCCCGCTGATGACCGTCGCCCTGGGCGCCCTGCCTCGTGAGCAGTACGGCCATGGCAGCGCCATCATGAATACCCTGCAGCAGTTGGCCGGCGCAGCGGGTACCGCGGTTCTCGTTGCCGCCATGACCATCGGTACGGCGGCGGCGGCAGCCAGCGGCATCGCCGAGAACGTAGCCTTGGTCGACGGCGTCCGGGTCGCCTTCACGGTCGGCGGCATCCTCGGCCTCGTGGCCGTCGTGTGCGCTCCGTTCGTTCGGCGGCTGCCGGAGAACGCCGACCACTAAGGTCCGGTTGCTCCCGCCTGCACCATAGAGGAAGCCGGTCATCCCGCACGGGATGGCCGGCTTCCTGCGTTTCGGTCGTACTCCGCGTCGGCGGTGCTAGGAGGCCGTTTCCGGGGCCCCTGCGTCCGGTTCGGTTTCCTTGACGCCGTGCAACCCGAAAAAGCTGAGCAACGCCGCTGCCAGGGCCGCGATGGCAACCACGAGGAAGGCCTGCGTGAATCCACTGCCCAAGGCCTCGAGGGCGAACTGGCTACCGCCCGATCCGGGAACGCCCTCGGGGATGCTGTTGAGCGCGATCGGACCGCCCGCTTCCGCAATGCCCATCGCCGGACCCAGCTGGTCGGGAGCCAAACCGGACGTTTGCAGGGAGGTCATGAGCTTTCCGCCGGCGGTGGAGAGGGCAATGGCACCCACCAGAACCGGTCCGAGCGCGAAGCCGAGGTCGCGCAGCAGGTTGGTGGTGGCGCTGGCCATGCCGGTCATCTCACGCGGCACCGAGTTCACGGCAATGGCGGTCATCGGGCTCAGCGTGAAGGCGAAACCAAGTCCGACCAGCAGGGACGGCAGGATGAAAGTGGTCACGTCGCGACTGGTGACATCGGCGTTGGAGTTGATCATTGCGCCGGCAGCCATGGCCAGGAATCCGAAGGTCATCAGCCAGCGGGACGAGACGCGGTTCTGCAGCCGTGACAGCACGGGGATCAACACGAATGCCGGCCCCTGCAGCAGCAGGAACAGCAGGCCGAGGTACAGCGGGTTCTGGTGCTGGACCGGACCCAGCCACATGCTCGTGGAGAAGCAGGCGCCGAGGAAAGCGAACATGCCGACCACGGCTACGATCGACGCGATGGCGAACTGGCGGTTCAGGAACAGCCTCAGCTCAAGCAGCGGGGAATCGACGCGCAGTTCGATGACCACAAAGATCGCCAGCAGCACTGCCCCGGAGGCGAGGGCGGCCATCACATGGGTGCTGGTCCAGCCGTCCTCGGGACCCTGCACCAGCCCAAAGAGAACCAGGATCAGGCCAAGTGCGAAGGTGATCTGGCCCCAGATATCCAGCCTGCGCTCCCGGGCCACCTTGGCCTCGGCGGAGCGCAGAGCGGTCAGCAGCAGCGCGGCGAGGGCCGCCAACACCACCACCGCGTAGGCGCCGCGCCACCAGCCGAAGCCGGCAAACACGCCGCCCAGTAGTGGCGACAGGGCGGAACCTGCGGAGAGGAAGCCCGCCCAGATGGCGATGCCCCGCACCCGCTCCTGCATGGAGCGCGCCACCGACGCGACCAACGCCAGCGATGCGGGGAAAATCGCACCCGCACCCAACCCGTTAATGGCCGAGCCTATCCACATGGCCTGGACCGTTGGGGAAATGGCACAGATCAACGAACCGATCATGACCAGCACTGCGCCGCCCACGACGAGCTTGCGGTGGCCGTACTTGTCGCCGAGCACGCCGAAGGTCAGCTCGAAAACCACCACCGGAATCATGAACGCGGCGGTGATCCAGGTGAGCTGGGAACCGAACGTGTTAAAGGTGAGCTGGAATTCGCCGTTAAGCGCGCCGGGCAGCGCATTGGCGATCTGCGCCACCATGACAGCCAACGAGGCAGCGACCATAGTGCCCTTGGTACGCGCGGGCGCGACTTCCACTGGCGGTGCCTGGGGCGGTGGATAGGCCTGCGGCGATGGCGTGTGGGTCCCCTGGTTCTGGCTCATATGAAACTTCCTTGTCATGGTGTGAGCGATGTGGTGAACGGGTGGTGCTTGGCGGTCCAGGGCCTCGTCGTGGCAGTCGCATCCGTCCGCACTGGTAGCAGAAGGTTGTTCGACGAAGCCCTGCCGCAGAGTCCCCGCCTATTCGCGTCCCGCTGTGACGCACGCGACAGGATTACCGTGATGGGGCTAACAGTATTGATTCGGAATACACAGTGTCAAGTGACAACCTGTTGTGTCGTCTCAGCGGCCTGTGTGCAAAATCCGCAAAACGGCTCCGGATGAGGGCAGCGGTGCGGCGGAAATCCGCAGGGCAGCTCGGCGTGGTCCGAAGGGGGCACGGCCACCGGCTATTCTGTGTGGCATGGCAACACTCCGCGAGGCTCAGAAACAGCAGACCAGGCAACTTCTCTTGGACACCGGCCTGGAGCTCTTTGAAGCCAAGGGCTACGCGGCCACCACTATCGACGACATTGCCGCCCGGGCCGGCACCACGAGGACCACCTTCTACCTGCACTTCGCGTCGAAGGCACAGCTGATGGGCGACGTGGTGAAGACCGTCGACTCCATCCTCACCAGCGTGGACGACCCGGCCCTATCGACCGTGGTGGAACTGGGTACCCGGGACTTGGTCCGCACCTGGATCAGTCGGAAATTCGACCAGTGGGAAGCAACGCGCCCCTACCTGCATGCCGTCTATCAGGCGGCCCCGGTCGAGCCTGAGGTCGCGAAGGTGATGGAGGACTGGTTCCGTGATGTGGCCGCGGACATGACGTCCGGGCTGGATCGGTCGGGGCGGTTCGACCCGGCCAGCCGGCAGGTCCGCTGCGTCCTCGCCTTCGGCCAGCTGGAATACCTCTCGCAGCGGTGGATCCGCACGGGCTGGATCATGGATCGCGACGTGTGCCTGGAAACATTGACGGATTCCTGGTGCCACCTGCTTTCGGAAGGGTGAGCCTGCAGCAGGTTCAGCCTTGGCGCGCGCCCGCCAGCAATTCGGCCAGCGCCCCGCGGCCCAGCACGGGCTGGCGGTACTCATCGCTGAGGATCTGCAGCATGGAGCCGGCATAGTCCTCATTGGTCGAGGCGATCATGTCCTTGGCGAAGACCACGCGGAAGTTGTGGGCGAAAGCATCTGCTGCCGTCTGCGCCACGCAGTTGTGGGTCGCCACGCCGGCGAGGACCAGGCGTTCCACCCCGGCGTCCCGCAGCCGCTGGGCCAGGTCCGTACCAAAAAACGCGCTGTCGCGTGTCTTGAGAATGCGCTCCAGGCCCTCGGTCTGCAGCCCGGGCAGGAATTCGGCCTGCTCGGTCCCTTCGAACAGAAATCCCTGGTCATCGTCGAGCATGCTGAGGGTCCAGGTTGAGCGGTCCCTGCGGTGTTGGGTGTAAACAAGCAGCACCGGCACCTGCGCCGCCGTCGCGGTCCTGATCAACAGATTGGCTGACTCCACCACGGCTTCCTGCCGCTTGGCCAAGGCAGGGTCCTCGAAGTACGCGTTCTGCAAGTCGATCATCAGCACCGCAGTTTTCATGCCCTCCGCCTTCCGCCGGTCGTCGTTGCTTCCATCCTGTCAGGTGCACCCGCACTTTGGGTCTTGACGCGCCAGCAGGGGCAGGGTGTGGTGTGTACTACCACCGGCCGAAAGGACAGCATCATGCATTCACTCTGGCTCGATACCGCTCAAAAAGTTCCCGTTGACGCGTACTCCGGCCAAACCGGGTTCGACTCGGTGGTGGCCGGAGCCGGGCTCACCGGTCTAACCACTGCAGTGCTGCTCGCGAGGGCCGGACACCGGGTTGCCGTGCTGGAGGCCCGGTCCGTCGGGGCCGCCACCACCGGCAATACGACCGCCAAGGTATCCCTGCTGCAGGGCAGCCAACTGTCGCGCATCGCGAACCATCACGATTCCGGCACAGCCGCCGCCTATGTTGCCGCCCAGCAGGAATCCCAGGCGTGGATCCTGCGGTACTGCGACGAACACCGGGTGGAATACGACCGGCGTGATGCGTTCACCTACGCCACCACCGCCCAGGGCGCCGAGGATCTCGCGGCGGAGCAGCGCGCCAGCGAATCCGCCGGCCTGCCGGTCGAAACCGTCTCCGGCGCCGGCGAGCTGCCGTTCGAGGTCACCGGGATGCTGCGGCTGGCCGATCAGGCCCAGATCCATCCGATGCACCTGCTGGCCGCGCTGGTCGCAGAACTGCGCAGCCGCGGAGGCCTGGTCTTTGAGGGCATGCGGGTCACGGGCGTCGGCCGCGCGGAAGACGGCGGTGCCGGGGCGGGGCCGCGAAACATCACCGTGCGCACGGGGCTGGGCGACGTTCAGACCGGAATTCTCGTGCTGGCCACCGGCACGCCCATGCTTAACCGGGGTGGACATTTCAGCGTGCTCAAGCCCATGCGCTCCTACGCCGCCGCCTTCACCGTCCCCGGGCGGATCCCGTCCGGGATGTACCTGTCCATTGACGCGCCGACCCGCTCGCTGCGGACCGCCCGCCACGGCGACCGGGAGGTCTTGCTGGCCGGCGGCAATGGCCACGTCGTCGGCCGCCACAGCCATACCCGGGGCCTGGTCGATGACCTGCTCCGCTGGGCCCAACAGCACTTTCCGGGTGCCCAGCCTACGCATACCTGGTCGGCGCAGGACTATGAACCGGCCGGTGCGGTGCCCTATGTGGGTCCGATCCTGCCCGGGGAAAAGCGCATCATGGTGGCCACCGGATTCAACAAGTGGGGTATGACCAACGGCGTGGCGGCGGCACTGGCGCTGTCGGCCTCCATCCTGGGCGGCGACAATCATTGGGCCAAGGATCTCTATAAGTCACGCATCTCCGGCCGGGACGCCGCCAGCACCGCCGGCACCAATTTGTCCGTCGGTTTGGAATTGCTGTCCGGATGGCTGGGCGGGCTGACCCGCACCACCCACGCCGCACCGCCGGAGGGCCAGGGCACGGTGGTGCGGGAAAATTCGCGACCGGTGGGCATTTGTACCATGAACTCCGCCACGCACCGGGTCAGCGCGGTATGCACGCATCTGGACGGCGTGCTGTCCTGGAACGACGCCGAAGGCAGCTGGGACTGCCCGTTGCACGGGTCCCGCTTCAGCGCGGACGGAAAGGTACTGGAAGGCCCCGCCGTCAAGGACCTCGACGGGAGGTAGCCCCTTGGGACTGACGCCGCCGCACGGGTAGGCTAGTGCGGATGCCTGAGTTGAAACGCCGCGCGGCCGCCCTTGGTACCGCCGCCCTGATGTCCCTGTCCCTGGCCGCCTGCGGATCCGACTACCCGCTGGGTCCGGCCCAGGAAGCCGCCGCCCGGCAGGGCTCCTCCCTGTCCGGCACCCTGACAGGTGCCGGAGCATCGTCCCAGAACGCGGCGATGGACGCCTGGGTGGCTGGCTTCGGCTTGCTCCACTCCGACGCGCAGGTCCAGTACTCGCCGGACGGCTCCGGCGCGGGCCGCACCGCTTTCCTGGCCGGTGCCGTTGAGTTCGCCGGCTCGGACGCGTACTTGGACGACGAAGAAGTGGAACGGTCGCGCAAGGTCTGCGGCCCGGACGGCGGCTTCAACGTCCCGGCCTACATCTCGCCCATCACCGTGGCGTTCAATCTTCCGGGCATCACCGAACTGAATCTGGACGCCGAAACCATTGCCAAAATTTTCCAAGGCGAGATCCAGTCGTGGGATGACCCCGCCATCGCGGAGCACAATCCTGACATCGAGCTGCCCGATCTTGCGATCACTCCCGTCAACCGCTCGGAGGACTCCGGCACCACGGAGACCTTCACCGAGTACCTGCACGCCGTGGTCCCCGATGTCTGGACGCCCGAGCCCAGCGACACCTGGCCCGGAGAATACGCCGGCGAGAACGCGCAGGGCACTACGGGCGTTGTGAGCATGGTGGCCGGCACGGAAGGCGCCGTGACCTATGCAGACGATTCCGCCGTCGGGGCTCCCCTGGGCAAGGTCAACCTCAAGGTCGGCGAGGACTATGTTCCGGTGAGCGCAGAAGCGGCAGCCAAGGCGCTGGACGAAGCAAAACCCGTCGAGGGGCGGCCGGAGTACGATCTGGCCCTGGAATTGGACCGGACGACTACTGCCCCCGGCGCCTATCCGCTGATGTTGGTCTCCTACCACATCTACTGCACCACGTACGAGGACCAGGAGAAGGTTGACCTGGTCAAGGCGTTTGCGCAGTATGTCCTGAGCCCCGAAGGCCAGAACGACGCGGCGGACTCCGCCAAGAGCGCGCCGCTGTCCGAGGAGCTGTCAGGGCGCGCCGTTGATTCCGTGGAGCGGATCAGCGCCCGTTCCTGACGGCGGCCGCAAGCCGGAGCGGCGCCACGCCACGCGGCCGACTAGCTGCCCGAACCCGCCCGGTCCTCCGGCTCCTGGACGTCCGGTTCCCGGTTGTAGGCGTTGGCATCCTCGTTGCGCGGTATGTCCGGCTGGGCCGAGGCTTCCGGAGGAAATCCGCCGGCAAAGGTTCCGCCGTAAAACTGCTGGTTGCCCGGCTCGTGCACTTCCGATCCTCCGGACTCGACGAAGGTCTTGAAGCGCCACAACTCGTTGCGCACCTCCCGGTGGTCCGATCCCAGCCCGGAACCGGCCTTCTCCAGCAGGGAACTTGGCTCCCAATCGATGTGAACGTGCATTGACGTTGTGTCGGCGTCGATTCTTCCAAACGTCACGGTGCCGCTGTGCCTGACACCGCCTTCGCTCCTCCACACGATCCGCTGTCCGGGCTCATCCTCGGTCACGGCCGTATCGAATTCGCGCTGCACGCCGCCGACTTTCGTGACCCAATGGTGCGTCGTGTCGGACGTCCGGATTACGGACTTCACGCCGTGCATGAAGGAGGGAAAGTATTCGAAGCGCAGCCACTCGTCATAAACCTTTTGAGCGGGCAGGGCGATCTCGACCGTTTCTTCTATGGTTGCCATGATCATCCTCATTCCACCCGGGGAACGGCGGCGCAGGCCCCCGCGTTCAGGGTTGCCACTTGGCATTAACGCTACAGAACGGCCCGTGGCGCGGCAATGAATGGCCACACCGACACGGCACGCGAGGGAGTGCTGCAACGGCCCCGGCGTTCCGGGGCGAAAGGGCCGATGACCCGCATTGGGTAGTCTGTGTGGTAAACCACTGCGTTGATGTTGAGGGGGCGGTATGCCGCGCTGTTTTCCGGAACAGCCTGAGTTCGGCCGGGACCAGCCTGCCGAACGGCAGGTTTGGGAGGCGCTGAAGCGTACGCTGCCGCCGTCCGCCGCCCTGCTGCATTCGGTCAACATCGTCGAAAACGGCACCGCCCGTCGGATCGACCTGCTGGTTGTCTGGCCCGGCGTCGGCATCGCGGCCATCGAGGTCAAAGGGGGGCAGATCAGCTACGACGCGGGCCAGTGGTTCCAGTCCGGGAACGGCCGGCAGCGCCGCATCAAAGACCCCTTGGTCCACGTCCAGGACGCCCGGCACATGCTCCAGCGCTACCTCGGCTCACACTTAGGGCTTAGCCGGAAGGTCCGCTTCGCCCATCTGCTGGCCTTTCCGGATACCTGGCTGCCGCGGCACTGGGACATCCCCGGCCTCAGGCGTTCCATGGTGATCGGCAGCCAGGACCTGAAGTATCCGGACGACACCGTCCGGGAAGCCATCAACTTTTGCGGCGACGGGGACGGCGACACCGCGCCGGACATCGCCGACCGCATCCTGGCATGGCTGACGCGCCCCCGGCCGGACGATGGTGCCCTCTCCGCGGCGGCCGAGCACGAAAGCCGCGCCGAGCAGATGACCCGGGACCAATCGGCGATCCTTGATGTCCTGAAGGACCAGCCGCGGGCACGCGTGATCGGCGGCGCAGGCACCGGCAAGACCTGGCTTGCGTTGGAACAAGCCCGGCGGTTGGCCCGCGACGGAAAGCGGGTGGCGCTGCTGTGCTCCAGCCGCGGCCTGGCCCGGTACTTCGAAAACGAGACCGCCGGGTGGAAGCCGGCCGAACGCCCGGCACACGTGGGCATGTTCTATGACCTGCCGGTCCGCTGGGCCGCGCACCATCCGCTGGACCCCCGGTTGCTCACCAACCAGTACTACGAGCACTACCTCCCCCGGACGCTCAAACGGCTGGCCAAGAACCAGCCGGTCCACGAACTCTTCGACGCGATCGTCGTGGACGAGGGCCAAGATTTTGGTGCGTTGTGGTGGGAGGCCGTCCGGGAGTGCCTGAAGGAACCTGCCGCCGGGGGCCTGTATGTGTTCATGGACGAAGACCAGCGCCTTTTCGGCCGCGACGGCCGGCCGCCGATTGAAGCGCCTCCCCTCGTACTGAATGAAAACCTTCGGAATACCAAACAGATCGCGGCACTCTGCGGCGCGCTGTCCACCGAACTGGCGATTCCGCGGGGCCTCTCCGGCCCACGCATCCGGCTGGTGGAGGCGACGGCCGGAACCGTCATCCCGCGGGCCGACGATGCGGTTGCCCAGCTGCTCGAGCGTGAAGGCTGGGCCCCGCAGCAGGTTGCGCTGCTGACCACAAAGCGCAAGCATCCGGCCCATCAGCAGGCGGTGGATGCACTGGGCTGGCACGGATACTGGGACGCCTTTTTTGACGACGACGACGTGTTCTACGGCAACGTGCTTGGCTTCAAGGGACTCGAACGCTCGGTGGTGGTACTGGCAGTCAACGGCTTCGGCGATCCGGAGCGGGCGCGCGAGATGCTCTATTCCGGGTTCTCCCGCGCGCGCAGCCTGCTGGTCATCGTCGGCGAACGGTCGGTCATCGCCGGCGTTGGCGGCCCTGCCCTGGCCAAGAGATTGACCCAGACAGAACCTTGGGATCCGGAGCAGCAACAGCAAGGCCATTGACTTTCAAGCAGCACCGGGAGCGCCCTGGATCGTTAACCTGCTGCCCTTCAGCGCCCACACCGCCATGCTGATCGTTGGCGTGGTGGAAATAGCCGCCGGCATGATCGTCTGGCTCAAGCCCCGCTACGGCGCCTACATTGTTTCCCTCTGGCTGGCGGGCATCATCGTCAACCTGCTGACGCTGTCAGGGTTCTACCACGTGGCGCGCCGTGACGTCGGCCTGCTGCTGGCGGGACTGACCTTGGCGCGGCTGGCCACCCAGTACGATCCGGCATGGCGCCGCCGTCGCTGATCAACCCCTGCCCGCGCCCGCCTTCAGTGCCCGGTGAAGGCGGGCGCCTCCTTGGCCAGGAAGGCATCCCGGCCGATCCGCGAGTCAACAGTCGTGAAGGCTTGCCCGAAAGCCCTGCGCTCCACCTGCAACCCGTCAGCGGTGGGACGGCCCAGGGCCGCATCGACCGTACGCTTCGCATTCGCGACGGCGGCGGGAGACTTCGCGGCGATCTCCCGGCAGGTGGCGGCGGCGGCGTCGAGCATGTCGTCCTTGCTGGGGAAGACGGCGTTGACCAGTCCGAGCCGCAGGGCTTCCTCGGCGCCGATGCTGCGGCCCGTGAAAATCAGTTCCCTGGCCATTCCGGGGCCAACCCGCTGCGGCAGCCGGACTGTCCCGCCGAAGCCAGGAATGAGGCCCAGTCCGACTTCCGGCAGGCCGAACTTCGCGTTGGCCGTGGCATAGATGAAGTCGCAGGCCAGCGCCAGTTCCAGGCCTCCGCCCAGCGCAAACCCGTTGACGCAGGCGATGACGGGAAGGTCCAGGGTCTCCAGCAGCCGCGTCAGGTCCTGCATGGCTGCACTGTGTGCTTCTGCTTCCGCCGGTCCCATGGAGGCCAGTTCGCGGATGTCTGCGCCGGCGGCGAAGGCCTTACCGCCGGCACCGGTGATCAGGACGCTGCGAACTTCCCCGCCCTCCGGCGAGCGGATGTCCGCGACGAACTGTGCCAGGTCCGCCACTACCTGCGTGTTCAATGAGTTGAGCGACTCGGGGCGGTTGATGACGACGGTGGCCAATTCGCCGAGGCATTCGAGCTGGATCGTTTCATAGGTCTTTTCCACAGCCCCACTATGCCACGGAAGGGCACGCGCAGAACGGGACGTGGTCATCCCCTCAGCAGGGCGACCACGTCCGCCACCTGCTGGTGTCCCCCGGCCACCGACCAGCGGTAGCCACCGACCTCCAGGACAGCGGTGGAACCGCCTGCCGCTTCGACCAGGGTCTTGCCCGGAAGCCAGTCCCAGTCCGGCAGCCCTTGCTGGTACCAGACGCCGAAAATTCCGGCGGAGGTTGCCGCCAGCTCACACGACGCCGATCCCCAGGTACGGTACGTGGCCGAACCCAGCAGAGTGCGCAAGTACGGCTCGCCCGCGGCTTCATCGCGCAAGTACGTGTGGTGCAGGTACGCCGCGGCGCAGCTGGCCGCCAAGGGAGCGCTGGCGATTTCGCCCACGCGCAGGCCGTTCCGGGTCGTGGGCAGGTCCCGTCCGCCGATCCACAGGACGTCCTCGGCGGGGTGGTAGACCGCCCCCAGCCGGGCTCCGGCGTCATCCGTCAGCGCCAGCGCGGAGCACCAGTAGTGCCCGCCGGTGAAGAAGTTGTAAGTGCCGTCCACCGGATCGATGACCCAGGTCCGGCCGGAGGTTCCCTCGTGGCTGGAGCCTTCCTCGCCCAGGATCGCGTCCTCCGGCCGCAGCTGCCGCAGCGTGTCCACGACCAGTTTCTCCGCGGCGTGGTCTGCAGCGGTGACGACGTCGGAGATGCTGGTCTTCTCCTCGAACGTGGTCACCCCCGACCGCATTCCGTTGGCCAGCGTTCCTGCGGCGCGCACCAGCCAGGCCGCGAGTTCGGTATCGTCCAGGTGGTCAGGGCTGCTCACGGTCATATCTGAAGCCTAGCCAACGCCGCAGGGAACACGGCATGCAGGTGCAGTTGCTACCGGCGGCCGCGCCGCGGCCCGCGGCCCTTGGGTGTGCGGCCGCCGCCTGGCCTGCCTTTACCCTGGCCGGACGGTTTGCCCGCGCCCTTGCCGGTTCCCGGAGCCCGCCCCGATCCGGAGCCCTTTCCCGCAGCGGTGCCCTTCCCCGCGCCGGAGGCTCCGCCGTCGTTCTTGGCCGGGTTCTTGCGGCCCTTGCCCTTGCCCTGTTGTTCCTGCACCGAGGGCTGGCGCGAACTGCGCGCCGTGCGGCCACGGACAATCCCAATGAATTCCTCGATGGCGGCCTCGGTCCGGTCGGTGAGCCATGCGAGGCCGATCTGCGTTTCGGGGTGGTCGGTGACCGTTCGGTACACCACATCCTTGCGGTTGTAGAGCCGGGCCACGGACATCGGCAGGATCATCAGCCCCGCCCCGGACGCCACGACCTCGATACCGGTCTTGGCGCCGCCCGTCTGTCCGGGGTCCAGGAAGTTCTCGTGCGCGATCTCTTGGTAAGGGACTTCGTCGTCGTAGAGGGCAACATCGTGTTCCTTCGGCGCGACCACCACGGGCAGTTCCGTGTAGAGCGGGATCACGCTCAGCCCCTCCCGGTCCACCGGCAGCCGCACGAAGCTCAGGTCGGCCCGGCCGTCGCGCAGGATGGCTGTCTGCTCCTCCTCGCCGCACTGGAAGGCGGTCAGCGGGACGTCGGGCAGCCGCTCCGCCCACCGGCGGGTCCACTTCCCCGGTGTCACGCCCGGGACGTAGCCGACCTTCAGTCCGGCCAATTGGGCCGTGGTCGTCGGCTCCTGGTCTGCATCCTGCACTTCATCACCGTAGCGCAGGGCGGCTAGGCTGGGCTTATGAGCGCGAAATCGGCACAATCCATGAAACCGGCCACGGCCGCCAAGAAACTGGGCATCTACCTGCCCGCGGCCCCGCAGGAGTTCCAGGACAGCCTGATCTCGCGCGAGGAGTTTAACCAGCTGCAGTCGGATCCGCCGGAATGGCTTGCCGACCTGCGCCGCAACGGTCCGCATCCGCGGCCGGAGGTAGCCCGTAAACTCAACGTCTCCATCTCCGGCCTGGCCCGCGGCGGCATCACCGAACCGCTGACGACGGCGGAGATCACCGCCCTGCTGCAGGATCCGCCGGAATGGCTGGTGGCAGAACGCGCCTCGTTTGCCGCCGTGCGCGCCGAAGAGCAGCGCGTGAAGGCAGCCGGCAAACAAGGCTGATCCGCCGGCGCTGGCCACTGCCGGTCCGGGCAGCGCCTACCGGCCGGCGGGACGTCAACCGGCCGTCGTCCCGCCTTTGAAGTAGCGCCCGCCTTCGATGAAGGGCCGGGGCTTACGCGTTAACGGCAAGAGCCCCGATCCGAAGACCGGGGCTCTTGCTCTGCGTGCGCGAGGGGGGATTTGAACCCCCACGCCCTTTCGGACACTGGCACCTGAAGCCAGCGCGTCTGCCGTTCCGCCACTCGCGCGCAGTTCGCCTGCCCTCGTGGTCAGCCAACCGATTTCCCGGTTCGCTTTCCTCAAGAACAGCGAGATCAATAGTAGCGTGAAACAGTCCCAAATTCCCAATCGGGGCGTCGGCACCCGAGTTACCGCACGTTGACGGGGATCGGAGGGCCTGCGCAGCGGGCGCCACGCGCCGCCGTCGTGCTTTCATGGCGGTGAGGTTCACCACACGGTGGCGCCGCCGCGCCCGCGGCCATCGTTGCTGAATAGGGCCTTTTGGGACACGCCCAAGTAGTATCGAAGGGAAGAATCGCCAGACAGGTGTGCCCTGTCCGCTGTCGCAGCGGGGCACACCTGACCACAACTCTGGGAGGAGGCGGCCCGATGGGCATTCTGGACAGTATGGAGCGCGGCATCGAGAAGATGGTCCGCGGCGCCTTCTCCGTCGGCGGCAAAGGCCAGGTGCAGCCGGTGGAGATTGCAAGCCGACTGCGCCGCGAACTGGACAACGGTTCCATCACCTTGGCCCAGGGCCGCACGCTGGCTCCCAACGTCTTCGACGTCAGGCTGGGCGATTCCGACTACGCCATGGCAGAACAATGGGGCGCCACCCTGGCCGAAGAACTGTGCGACGTGGTCATCCGCCACGTCAACAGCCAGAAGTACACGCTGCAGGGTCCGGTCCGCGTTTCCTTCACCAAGGACGGCGAACTAAAGGGCGGCGATTTCGAAGTCCACGCCACCGTGGTGAAATCCGACAGCCACCACCAGCAGCCCGCGCAACGCAGCGCCCCCGCGGCGCCGTCGCGCCAGCCCACCCTGCTGACGCCCGTGCTGGAAATCAACGGGCAGCGCTACTCGCTCAACGCGCCTTCCATCGTGCTCGGACGCTCCTCTGAAGCCGACATCATGGTGGACGACACCGGAGTCTCGCGGCGCCATCTGGAGATCCGCACCGAAGGCGGCTCGGCTGTGGCCGTGGATCTCGGCTCCACCAACGGCAGCTATGTCAACGGCCAAAAGATCAACGGCCAGATTGACCTCACCGACGGCTCCGTCATCACGATGGGCCGCACCCGCATTACCTTCCGCCTGCTGCCGACACGGGGCGGCGGGGCCTAATGGGCGAGCTTGTCGTCACCGCGCTGCGGTTCGGTTTCCTGATCCTGCTCTGGATCATGATCATCAGCATCGTCTCCGCCCTGCGGCGGGACCTGCAGATCGGCAAGCGCAGCCGCACCGGCTCCCCCACCGCGCGCGAAGTCCGCAAGAATCCCGAACTGGCGGACGCTCCGGCTCCCAGGGTGGCTCCGCGCCGCCTGGTGGTCACCGAAGGGCCGCTGGCAGGGCAGTCATTGGAACTGGCCGCGAGTCCCATCCTGTTGGGCCGGGCCCAGGAAGCCACGCTGGTGCTGGAGGACGATTATGCCTCCGGCCGGCACGCCCGGCTCTTTCCGCAGGGCAGCCGCTGGTTCATCGAAGACCTCGGCTCCACCAACGGCACCTACCTGGCCGAGAACCAGCTGACGCGGGCGCTGCCCGTTGACCCCGGCGTTCCCATTCGGATCGGCAAGACGGTCATTGAGTTGAGGCCCTGACGGTGGCTCTGGTTCTGCGCTATGCAGCGCGGTCTGACGTGGGTAAGGCGCGGTCCAAAAACGACGATTCCGCCTACGCCGGGCGCTATCTCGCCGTCGTGGCCGACGGCATGGGCGGCCATGCCGGCGGTGACGTGGCGTCGGCGTCCACGGTGCTGGACCTGGTCCATCTGGACCGCCCGGGCCATCAGGATCCGGCCAATGTGCTGGCGGACGAAATCCAGACCGCCAATTCCATTCTTTCGGAACTGGTGCAGACCAGTCCCAAGTTGGCGGGCATGGGCACGACCGTCACGGCCCTGCTGCTGCATGACGACAAGCTCGAATTCGCCCATATCGGCGATTCCCGTGCCTACCGGCTGAAAAACGGCACCTTCGAGCAGGTCAGCGTCGACCACACTTTCGTCCAGCGGCTCATCGACGAAGGCCGGCTCCTTCCCGCGGAGGCCGAGATCCACCCGCACCGCAACGTGCTGATGCGCGTGTTGGGCGACGTCGATGCCAGTCCCGAACTCGACCTGGCCAGCCATCAGGCCGAGCCGGGGGAGAAGTGGCTGCTCTGCTCCGATGGACTCAACGCCGTAGTGCCGGACAGTGTGGTGGAGTCGGTGGTGCGTAACGCGCCCACCCTGCAGGACGCCGTCAATGAACTGGTGGACCTCACGCTTGACGGCGGTTCCCCGGACAACGTGACCATCGTGATGGTCGAAGTCGCCGAAGCGGCCCCCGAGGAAACCGATACCGCCTCCTTTGGCCTCGCCGCGGAACGGCCGAAGGCATCAGCCCTGAAGCACGACGGCGTCGCCTCCCCTGTCCCGGTGCCGACACCCGCCGCCGGAGCCTCTCCCGAGGGGGCCGCAGCGGGGACGGCCGCCGCCGACGAACAGCTGCAACCGCACGAGGCAATCCGCGCCGACGCCATCCGCCGGGAGCTGGAGACCCGTCCGCATGTGTTGGTGGGTGCCGCGGCACTGGCCACCGAAACCGGACAGATTCCAATCGTCACGGCCCACTCCAACAAGCGCCGTGCGGCCGCAATGCTGACCCACAAGGCTCCGGAGGAACCGGAAACGCCCGACGCAGAGACCCCCGTGCCGGCCCGCAAGCCCTGGCTGATCCCGGCATTCCTGACCGTCATGTCGTTGCTGCTGGTAGCGGTCATGTGGTTCGGCTACCTGTGGACGCAGACGCAGTATTTCGTTGCCTCGGCCGACGGACGGGTGGCCATCTTCAACGGCGTCTCACAGAACTTCGGGCCGATAGCGCTTTCACATGTGGACACGGTTTACAACATCCCGCTGGACAGCCTGCCCGCCTACCAACAGCAGCGGCTGGATTCGAGCATCTCAGCACGGGACCTGGGGCACGCCGAGGAGATCGTGGAACAGTTGCGGATCAGCAGCCAGCGGAACTGCCCGACACCCGAACCCAGCCACAGTGCGGTGCCGACCGACCGGCCCAGCGGTTCGCCGGGGGCGACTCCGGGACCGCTGGCCAGTCCCCAACCGACCGTGCCACCGGAATGTGTAGATGGATAAGCCATGAGTAACATCCAGACAGTGCCCCGTTCCCGGCGCAACACCGAACTGCTCCTGCTCGTGCTGGCTTTGATTGTCGGCATCGGAGCCAACATGCTGGTAGGGCTCGACCAGGACCGGGCCTTCGACAGCGACTTCTTCACCCAGGGCGGCACCTTGGTGGTGCTGGTCCTCGTGGTGCACGTGGTCCTGCGCTTGCGCGCCAAATATGCCGATCCGGTAATACTTCCAATCGTGACCGCCCTGAATGGCTTAGGGCTGGCGATGATCCACCGCCTGGACATCGCCAACAACGACACCGCCGCGGGACGCCAGCTCCTGTGGACCGGCGTCGCCATCGCCGTCGTGGTCGCCGTTATCTGGCTGCTGCGCGACCACCGCGTCCTGCGTCGCTTCACCTATATATCGCTGATCACCAGCGCCATCCTGCTCGTCCTGCCGCTGCTGCCGTTCGTCGGGATGGAAATCAACGGTGCCCGGATCTGGGTGAACCTGGGGTTCGCCACCTTCCAGCCGGGCGAAATCGCGAAAATCACCCTCGCTATATTCTTCGCTGGGTATTTATCCACGAACCGCGACCTCATCCTCCTCGCGGGCAAGAAGATCGGCCCGCTGCAGCTGCCCCGCTGGCAGGACATGGGCCCCATGCTGGTGGCCTGGCTGGTCAGCATTGGCGTCCTGGTCTTCCAGCGGGATTTGGGCTCCTCGATCCTGTTCTTTGGCCTGTTCATGGCCATGATCTATGTGGCCACCAGCCGCGTCAGCTGGGTCCTGATCGGCCTGCTCATGATTGCGGTGGGCGGTGTCGTGGCCTTCCAGCTGTTCCCGCACGTCACCGCACGTATTGACGGCTGGATCAACGCGTTCGACCCCGAGGTCTACAACCGGATCGGCGGCAGCCACCAGATCGTCCAGGGGCTGTTCGGGCTGGCCAGCGGCGCGCTCACCGGCACGGGACTCGGGCAAGGCCGGCCTGACCTGGTGACCTATGCGAACAGCGACATGATCATTGCCGCACTCGGCGAGGAGTTGGGGCTCATCGGGCTCAGCGCCATCGTGATGCTCTACATCCTCTTGGTCAGCCGTGGCATCCGTGCGGCGCTGGGAAGCCGGGATGCCTTCGGCAAGCTCCTGGCGACGGGGCTCTCGTTCACCTTGGCGCTGCAGTGCTTCGTGGTGATCGGGGGCGTCACCCGCCTGATCCCGCTGACCGGCCTGACCACACCGTTCCTGGCCGCCGGCGGCTCTTCGCTGCTGGCCAACTGGCTGATCGTCGCCCTGCTGCTGCTGATTTCCGACGCGGCACGCCGCCCTGCCCTGACTGGACCGGCCGCCGGCCGACGTCCTCCGGGTGGGGTCCGGCCGGCGCGCCGCAACCAGACCGAAGGACGGAACACCGGATCCACGGAGGTGATCCAGCCATGAACCAAGCCATCCGCAATACTTGGATCGTCGCGATCGCGATGTTCGCGCTGCTGTTTGGCTCGCTCACGGTCGTGCAGTTCTTCGAGGCCGAAAACCTTAATGCCAACCCCTGGAACAGCCGGACCATTTACAAGGACTTCGACAAAAACCGGGGCGCCATCCTCGTGGGCGGCGATCCGATCGCCGAGTCGGTTCCCTCGGACGATGAGTTCGCCTACCAGCGCGTCTACAACGAACCCGCGCTCTATGCGCCGATCACCGGTTTCTACTCGCTGGTGTACGGCTCCACGCAGATGGAGTCGGCGATGAACGATCAGCTCTCCGGTTCCGGCGACGAGTTCTTCTATGAACAGATCGTGCAGATGTTCTCCGGCGGCCAGGTCGAGGGCGCCTCCGTGGAGCTGACCTTGGACCCCGAGCTGCAGCAGCTGGCCTGGGACCTGATTCCCGACGGCGTGAAGGGCTCGATCGTGGTGATGGAGCCGGACACCGGCAACATCCTTGCGATGGTCTCCAAGCCCAGCTTCGATCCGAACGCGCTGGCGGGGCACAACACCGAAGAGGTCACGCAGAACATGGCTGAGTTGGAGAAGGTGCCGGGCCTGTCTCCGTTCACCAACCCGGCGACCGAGAGCCTGCTGGCGCCGGGCTCCGTGTTCAAGCTGGTCGTAGCCGCTGCCGCCTTGGAGTCGGGCCAGTACGACGCCGACAGCAAGCTCGACAACCCCCCGTCCCTGCCGCTTCCCGGCACTAACGTTGAGCTGCCCAACTACCTCAATGGCGGCTGTGCAGCCCGGACCACCGCCGACTTTTCCTTCGCCCTGGAGCAATCCTGCAATACGCCCTTCGCGCAGATCGCCATGGATTTGGGCGAAGACGCCATCGCAGAGCAGGCCGCCAAGTTCGGATACGGCGAGTCCTACCAGATCCCGACCCATGTCACCGCGAGCCAGTTCCCGACCGGCATGAGCGATGACCTGCTCGCCCAGTCGGCCATCGGCCAGTACGACGTCCGCGTGACCCCCCTGCAGGTGGCCATGACGACCAGTGCCATCGCCAACGACGGCGTGCTGATGAAGCCGAACCTCGTGCGCACGGTGCGCGCGCCGGACCTGCGCGTCATGGACAGCCCCGAGCCCCAAGAACTGCAGCGTTCGCTTTCCGCAGACAACGCGCAGCTGATCCAGGACTGGATGGTCAATGTGGTCAGCCGGGGCATCGGCGGCGGGGCCGCAATTCCGGGCGTCGAGGTGGCCGGCAAGACCGGGACGGCAGAACTGCTGGCCGGCGAAGAAGGAAACAACTCGTGGTTCACCGGATTTGCGCCGGCGGATGACCCCCAGGCCGTCGTATCAGTCGTCTTCGAGGACGTCGATGTGACTACCGGTTCTTCACTATCAAGTCCAAGTGCTCGGCAACTCCTAGAGGCGGTGTTAAATAAGTGAGACCTACCTCGGGTATCACCTTAGGCGGCAGGTACCAGCTCACTGAACGTATCGCTATCGGCGGCATGGGTGAGGTCTGGAAGGCGCAGGACCAGGTCCTGGGCCGCATCGTCGCCATCAAGGTCCTCAAGGAGGAGTACACGGGCGACCCGGGCTTCCTCAACCGCTTCCGAGCCGAGGCCCGGCACACCGCGCTGCTGAACCACACCGGTATTGCCAATGTCTTTGATTATGGCGAAGAGGCCGGATCCGCCTATCTGGTGATGGAGCTCGTGCCCGGCCATCCGCTCTCGGCCATCATCGAGCGCGAGCGCGTGCTCTCACCCGACCGGACGCTGTCCATCATCACCCAGACGGCCAAGGCGCTTGCCGTCGCCCACGCCCAGGGCCTGGTACACCGCGACGTCAAGCCCGGAAACCTGCTGATCACGCCTGAGGGCCGGGTCAAGATCACCGACTTCGGCATTGCGCGGCTGGCCGACCAGGTTCCGCTGACCGCAACCGGCCAGGTCATGGGCACCGCCCAGTATCTGGCGCCGGAGCAGGCGACGGGACAGACTGCCACCGGACAGAGCGACATCTATTCGCTCGGCGTGATCGGCTACGAATGCCTCTCCGGTTCCCGGCCGTTCTCCGGTGAGTCGCAGATCGCCATTGCCTTGGCCCAGGTCAACGACACTCCCCCGCCGTTGCCCGAGTCCCTGCCGCGGCCGGTCCGCGCACTGCTGATGTCCATGCTGGCCAAGGACCCGGCCGACCGGCCGGCCAACGCGGAAAAGCTTGCGGAGGCGGCCGACGCCATCCGTGCCGGCAACATCCGGGCCGCCGAAGCAGCTGTCCCGGGCATGCTGCTGTTCGGAGGCGACGACAGCACCGGTTTGATGACTGCTCCGGTCCCCGCCGCCGGAACGGCTCCGACCCGCGCCGTCAGCGCCGGGACATCCCAGCTGCCTGCCGTCGACGACGCAGAAGCAGCGAGCCTTGGCGCCGAACGGAACTGGACCGACCAGGATCTGGACAGCGACGAGCCCGACGAAACACCGCGCCGCCAGCAGAAGAAACGGAGTCCCTGGACCTGGCCGTTGGTCGGCTTGATCCTGCTGATTCTGTTCGCCGTGGCCGGCGCGATCCTGCTGCCCATGCTGACCCCCACCGGCGGCACGGAGTCGTCGCCGGCAGCCTCCAGCTCGACAACACGGTCGGCGCCGAAGACCACCTCCGCCGCGCCAACCGAAGACGAGACCGAGGAACCACCGACCCAAACGCCGACGGTGGAAAGCCACCAGCTGTCAGCCAATGCATTCCTGGGCCGGCCGTTTAGCGAGGTCCGGTCCGAGCTCGAAAACATGGGCTACCAAGTGGTTCCGCAACCAGTCGAGAACGAAGCAGCGGAAAACACGGTCATCGATATCGCCCCGACCGGCACCGTTCCCGAGGGCGAAAGGATCACCGTCGTATATTCCACAGGCCCTGGAACGGTCACCATTCCCAACGGATTGGTGGGCCAATCCGAGCAGCAGGTACAAAAAGCCTTGAGCGACGTGGGCTTGGTTCCGCAGAAGTCCGGCGAACAGCCGAGCGATGAAGAGGCCGGCACCGTGCTCAGCCTCTCGCCCTCCGGCGGCGACGTCCCGCCCGGGTCCGCGGTCAGCTACGTGGTCTCCAGCGGTCCGGAAGAAGAAACCCCGGCGCCGACGGAGACGGGCTCCCCCGATGCCAAGGGCCTGCCGACCTCCGCTCCCGACACGCGCGGCGGTAAACCGTGACCGGATCATGGCCGGTTTGATGGAAGGACGACAACCAGTGGACTCGCCGCACATTCTGGCTGGCCGCTACGAGGTGGGTGAACTCATCGGACGCGGCGGGATGGCCGATGTGCTGCTGGGCCGCGACATCCGCCTGGGCCGCTCGGTGGCGGTCAAGCAGCTGCGCGCCGACCTCGCCCGCGACCCGATGCTGCAGTCCCGGTTCCGGCGCGAAGCCCAAGCGGTGGCCGGGCTGAACCACCCGGCAATCGTTGCCGTCTACGACACCGGGGACATGGATCTACCCGGGGGTGCGGCGCACGACGTCAAGGTCCCGTTCATCGTGATGGAGTACGTCCGGGGCCGGACGCTGCGTGAATTCATCAAGGCCCGCGAGCTGAGCATCGAGGATTCGGTCCGCTATGCCCTCGGCGTCCTGGCCGCGCTCGAATACAGCCACCGCTCGGGCATCGTGCACCGCGACATAAAGCCGGCCAACGTCATGGTCACGCCGGACGGCAGCGTGAAGGTGATGGACTTCGGCATCGCACGGGCGCTGGCCGATTCGGCAGCGACGATGACGCAGACCCAGGCCGTCCTGGGGACCGCGCAGTACCTTTCCCCCGAGCAGGCCCGGGGCGAAGCCGTGGATGCGCGCAGCGACCTGTACTCGGCCGCCTGCCTGCTCTACGAAATGCTTGCCGGCCGTCCGCCCTTCATCGGTGACAGCCCGGTCTCCGTGGCCTACCAGCATGTCCGCGAACTCCCCGAACCGGCCAGCCGCTTCAACCCGGACGTCACTCCTGCGCTGGATTCCGTGCTGGAACATGCGCTCCAAAAGGACAAAGCCGACCGGTTCCAGACGGCCGCGGCATTCTCGGACGCGCTGCGTGCGGCCCTGGCCGGGACTTCGCACCAGGCGGTCGGGACGGCAACGGAAGCGTTTCCCGCACTGGCTCCCGCCACGGAACTGATCACGCAGCAGGCCCAGGCCGTGTCTGACGAATCCCCGGAACTATCCCGCACCGCCTACCCACCCGACGACGACGCCGGACCGGACACCGCCTCCTATGACCGCGGGCATCTTCCCACAGCCTTGGCCGTGGGCACCGAAGAGGACATCGAACCCGAACGCCGGGCCAAGCGCCGGGCCTGGATTGTCACGCTGATCATTGCCCTGCTGCTGGTGCTGGTGGGCGGGGGCTACTACGTCTACAACATGCTGGTGCAGAACGCCGTCCCGGATACGGTTGCCGTTCCAGCCGTGGCGGGGATGGACCAGAACGCCGCTACCAACGCCGTCTGGGCAGCGGACCTCCAGCCACGGGTTGAACAGGAGTTCAGCGACGACGTCGAAGCGGGCATGGCAACCCGAACCGATCCGGACGTCGGAGAACAGCTGGAACCGGGCAGCCAAGTCGTGGTCTACATCTCCCAAGGCAGCGAATTCGCCACTATTCCCAAGGACCTGGCCGGCCGCACCGAAGCCGAGGTACGGGACAAGCTCCGGAACCTGGGTCTGGAGCCGGGGGAAAACGTTCCGGCGAACAGCGCCACCCTGCCGCGCGGGAATGTGGTGACCACCAAGCCCGCTCCCGGCGAGAAGGTCAAGACCGGCTCCACGGTGGACCTGGTCATCTCGAACGGCATGGTGCGCGTTCCCGACCTGATGAACAAGACTCTCGAAGAAGCCGGCACGATGCTGGAAGACGCGGCCGTCGCCCTGCCCTACCGGGTGCAAGAGGTCGACAACGAGGTGGTCGCGCCCGGCACCGTCGTCGGCCAGAGCGTTAAAGCGGGAACGGATGTCGAACAGGGTACCGAGATTGTCCTGACGGTCACCGTTGAACCGCCTGCACCTGAGCCCTCGGAGACCGCGACGTCCGACCCGGAGAATTCCAACAAAGGAAATGGCTCCGGCAGCGGGAACAACTCGGGCAACGGCAGCGGGAACGGCCGCGGCAATGGGAACGGCAACGGCAACGGCAACGACTGAGCCCAACCGGTAGAGGGGACCGGCCCTCCGGGGCGGTCCCGTCCCGGAGGGCTCAGTGGGTGATGAGTGGGCTGAGCGTGGCAGCGCGTTCGGCCGTGCCCTCCGCACCGAGGGACTCCAGCCAGTTGCCGAGCATCAGGTAGCCGCCTTCGGTCAGCACCGATTCGGGATGGAACTGCACGCCCCATAGGGGCGCGCTCCGGTGCGCCAGCCCCATCACGACTCCGCTGTCGGTCTCCGCGGTAATCTCCAGCTCGGCAGGGATGGTGCTGCGCACGGCTGCCAACGAGTGGTAGCGGGTGGCCGTGAACGGGTTCGGCACACCCACGAAGGCGTTCTGGTCGCCGTGCGTCACGTGGGAGGTCTTCCCGTGCATCAATTCCGGAGCGTGGGTGACGGTGGCACCATAGGCCTCGGCCAGCGCCTGGTGGCCCAGGCACACGCCGAACATGGGCTTCGCTTCCCGGCCGCACCAACGGATCAGCTCGATGCAGATGCCCGCCTCAGCCGGCGTTCCCGGGCCGGGGGAGACCAACACGCCGTCGCGGGCTGCGGCCAGTTCCACCGCCTCCTCGAGGGTGACGTCGTCGTTGCGGACCACAGTCGTTTCCGCGCCGAGTTCCTGGAGGTAACCGACCAGGGTGTAGACGAAGCTGTCATAGTTGTCGACGACGAGGATGCGCGGATTCTTGCTCATGTGACGGTCGTGCCAATCGTGGAGTTGTTCCGGGACAGGAGGCTGCGGGAGCCGGCCGGCGCCCCGTCAGGGGACCAGGAGCCAAGCGGCAATTCAGCAGCACTCACTCCATGATCGGTCCCGCGCGGTGATCCCGGCAAATGCGCGGCGGCGAACGTCACATACATTGGCTAGACTAAACAGCTAGACGGCCGGCGGCGGCGGACTCGCATGGAGATTGCGGCCCCGGTCAGGCAGTGCCAACCACCCCTTGATGCCCCGGAGGATCTGTGCCCGAGTCGAAGCGCCGCAAGAGGACCGAACGGCGTCCCGAGGAATTGACCGCCAAGGGCAATAAGCCCAACGCCGTCTGGTTCAAACCGGTCATGTTCGGCCTCATGATTATTGGCCTGTTGTGGATCATCGTTTTCTACATCACGCAGGGGGCATGGCCGCTGCCGGCAGCAGGGTCGTGGAACATCATGATCGGTTTCGGTATCGCCATCGCCGGCTTCCTGATGACGACCAGGTGGCGCTCGTAGGCAGTCATGCTGGTCGATAACGGCATCTACGTCGACGGCGTCCGTGCCGCCACGCCCAAAACCCTGGAGCAGACGTTCAGCGAACTGCACCGGTACGCGGGCATGGCCTGGATTGGCCTCTACCGGCCGAGCGAGCCGGAGCTGGCCGCTGTGGCAGCGGAGTTCGACCTGCACCACTTGGCGGTGGAGGACGCCTTGCGGGGCCACCAGCGCGCCAAGCTGGAACAATACGGCCGCACGCTCTTCACCGTACTCCGTCCCGCGCGCTACATCGACGAGACGGAGAAAGTGGAGTTCGGCGAACTGCACGTCTTCATGGGGCGGGACTTCCTGATCACCGTCCGGCACGCGGAGTCGCCGGATTTGGCGCACGTCCGGCAACGGATGGAGGCCGTGCCCGATTTGCTGGCAACCGGACCGCAGGCGGCGCTCTACGCGGTCCTGGACCAGGTCGTCGATGAGTACGAACCGGTGGTGTACGGCCTGGAGAACGACATCGACGAGATCGAAAACCAGCTCTTCGGCGGCGATCCAGACGTTTCACGACGGATCTACGAACTGTTGCGCGAGGTCATCGAGTTCCAGCGTGCCCTGCAGCCGCTGCAGGGCATGATCACCGTCCTCGAACGAGGCACCGACGATCCTGCCCTGGACCTTGAGGTGGCCCGCGGCCTGCGTGACGTCGAGGACCATGTGATCCGGCTGAACGAGCGCGTCGACGCCTTCCGGGCCGTCCTGCAGAACGCCCTGAGCCTCAGCTCCACCCTTCAGGCGCAGAAACTTACCGAAACCAGCGTTGCACAGAACGAACAGGTCAAGCGCATCTCGTCGTGGGCCGCCATACTTTTCGCCCCCACTTTGGTGGCCTCGGTCTACGGGATGAACTTCACCGTGATGCCGGAGCTTGACTGGCCGCTGGGCTACCCGATGTCGCTGGTCCTGATGTTCCTGACCGCCCTCGGGCTTTACTGGTTCTTCCGGCGCAACAGGTGGCTCTGAAGCCTGCCCGACGGGGCAGATGGGGCAGGAGCCCGCCCCCTGGACACGGGAACGGGCTCCTGGCAGGACGGCGGCCGCCGGACGGTCAGCCGGCGTCTGCCGCGGCCATCACGGCAGCGGTAACGGCCGGGGCGACCCGGGGGTCCAGCGGGCTGGGAATGATGTAGTCGGCCGCGAGGTCTTCCCCGACGATACCGGCGATTGCCTCCGCCGCCGCGACCTTCATGGCGGAGGTGATGCGGCGGGCACCGGCGTCCAGTGCGCCACGGAAGATTCCCGGGAAAGCCAGGACATTGTTGATCTGGTTGGGGAAATCGCTGCGGCCGGTGGCCACGACCTTCGCGAACTTCGCGGCCGTATCCGGATGTACTTCCGGATCCGGGTTGGACAGCGCGAAAATGATGGCGTCGTCGGACATCTTCTCCAAGGTCTCTTCCGGGATCGTGCCGGAGGAAACCCCGATCAACACGTCTGCCCCGTCGAGCGCCTGCGCGCTGCCGCCGGTCACTCCGCGCGGGTTGGTGCGGGCGGCATAGGCGGCCTTGACCCCGGTCAAATCGCCGCGATCGCTGTGGATGATGCCGCGCGAATCCAGCAGCGTCACGTCGGCAACCCCGGCGGCCAGCAGGATTTCGGCGACGGCGATGCCCGCCGCCCCCGCCCCGGAGATAACCACCTTCAGCGACGCCAGCTCGCGGTTGACCACCTGGGCGGCATTTGTCAGCGCAGCAAGGGCTACGACGGCGGTGCCGTGCTGGTCATCGTGCATGACCGGCATGTCCAGGGCTTCGATGAGACGGGCTTCGAGCTCAAAGCAGCGCGGCGCCGAAATATCTTCGAGGTTGACGGCGCCGAAGCTCGAGCGCAGCCGCACCAGGGTCTCGATGATCTCGTCGACGTCGGTGGTCTCGAGTACCAGCGGAATGGAGTCCAGGCCGGCAAACTGCTTGAAGAGGGCAGCCTTCCCCTCCATCACCGGGAGCGAGGCAGCCGCGCCGATGTTACCCAATCCCAGCACCGCGGTGCCATCGGAGACCACTGCCACCAAGCGCGAGGCCCACGTGTATTTCCCGGCCATTTCCGGATCCGCGTTGATGGCACGGCTGACCTGGGCCACCCCCGGTGTATAGGCGATGGAAAGGTCGCGCTTGGTCTCCAGCGGGGCGGTGAGGCCGATCTGCAGCTTGCCGCCCTCGTGGGCGCTGAAGATCTCCTCGCGGGTGAGGTCGATTCGTGCGGAGTTGCCAGTTTCGGTAGTCACGTAGTTTCCTTCTGTTGTTCCTTCCCTTCACGGGAGGGCGCATGAGTGGCCCGGCCTGGGACAGGCCCGACAGGAAGCAGGTCCTCCGAGAGGCCGCGGCCGGCCGTTCTCGAGGCCATCGGGCGCGGCGCATTCGTTCCGACTATCGCCTGGGTTCCGGGACGGCCGCGCGGGCCCCGTGGCTGGTCGAGCGAGGGGACCGATTTTTAGGCTACCTGACGGTCGGGCCGCAGGGTCTGCATATGTCTTCGGTCGGCCGATTGTTTCGCATTTCCACTGTAGTGCTTGCCTGCCTGCAGGGGCTGCAGCCTTAGTTGTCCACGTTTTCACAGTTGTAGACCGAAGTTATCCACAGACGTGCATAACTTTGGGGATTACTCCCTCCTCAGCCATTTGTCGACTGTCATCGCGTTATCCACACCTGTGGAATTACATGTGTGTAACTTATCCTCACTGTGCATAACTGTTGTGGATAACATCGTTTCACCCGGGATGTGGAATCAGATCTTTCCACAGTTCGCCCACAGGATGGGGACAGCGTGCGGTTGAATCCGTACAGGGGGACAAGAGGAAGGGCGGGCAGGTACTGCGTCCACGTAGGACGCTGTTCCTGCCCGCCCTTGGCGGAAGCCTTCCTGGGTTACGTCAGCGCCCTCAGGGCGGTGACCGCGACCAGCACCAGCAAGATGGCGCCGAGCCCCGTGAACTGGACCATGCTCCGCTTCTTCCCCCTCGGCGCGTAGGCCAGCACCACGGCGGACAAGGCGCCGACCAGCAGTCCACCCAAGTGCGCCTGCCAGGCGATGCCGGAGACAACGAAGCCGAGCACCGCGTTGATGCCGATCAGCACCAACAGCGATTTGACCTCGCCGCCGCGTTGGCGTTGCACGATGAACAGTGCGCCGAACAGACCGAAGATCGCCCCGGAGGCGCCAACCACGGGGATGTTGGGGGCGGAAAGCAGGAGCACGCCGACCGAACCGCCGAAGCCGGAAAGCAGGTACAGCGCCAGGAACCTCAGCCGCCCCAGCAAGGGCTCCAGGTGCCGGCCCAAGATCCACAATGCGTAGAGGTTAAAGGCAATGTGCAGGAGGAAGTTCGGCGAGTGCAGGAAAGCCGAGGTGATCATCCGCCACGGTTCCGGCGCGTAGATCGGGGTCGGAAGGGTGTAGACCGGCGCGTATAGGAACTCTTCGGTAAAGCCGGGAACAACCCACTGCAGCAAATAGGCAGCGGCGCAGATGCCGATCAGGGTCAGCGTGACCATGGGCCGGCCGACCGCCGCGGCTCCGCCATAGACGGTACGGACAGTCGGCAGGCTGCGCGCCGCTTCGTTGACGCAGTCAACGCATTGGACGCCGACCGACGCCGTGCGCTGGCATTCCGGACACGCCGGGCGACCGCAGCGCTGGCAGCGCACATAGGAGACGCGGTCCGGATGCCGCGGACAGACGGGGACATCGGTCTGCGGCGGTTCGGCCGGCATTCCGTAGGACATTAAGGCGCTCCTGCTGGGAAAAAGGTCCCCGCCCGGGTTCCGGGCGGGGACAATAGGCAACTTAGAGCTGCTCGACAGTGATGTTCTTGATGACCACGTCTTCCAGCGGCTTGTCCCGCTGGTCTGTAGCCACCGCGTTGAGGGAGTCGACGACGGCACGCGAGGCTTCGTCGGTGACGTCGCCGAAGATCGTGTGCTTGCCCTGCAGCCAAGTGGTGGGAACGGTCGTAATGAAGAACTGCGATCCGTTGGTGCCGCGGCCCCCCTGGATGCCGGCGTTGGCCATGGCCAGCTTGTAGGGCTCGTTGAAGTTCAGTTCAGGGTTAATCTCGTCGTCGAACTGGTAGCCCGGGCCGCCGATGCCCTGGCCCAGCGGGTCGCCGCCCTGGAGCATGAAGTCCTTGATGATGCGATGGAAGATGACGCCGTCGTAGAGCGGGGCGTTCGTCTCTTCGCCGGTCTGCGGGTGCTTCCAGGTGATCTCGCCGGTGGCCAGCCCGACGAAATTCTTGACGGTTTTCGGGGCGTGGTTGCCGAACAGGTTCACCACGATGTCGCCGTGGTTGGTGTGGATAGTGGCTTTAGCTGTAGCGATAGCAGTCATGGCACCATTCTTCCACGGCGATTCCCGTCGGTTCCCGCCAGCGGCCGGTTCCGCGATGAGTGAAAATCCCGCGCGTTTCACCAACGGCATAGCCGTCTGCAAGTGCAGGAAGTAGGCTGATGAACGACCGTCACCATTTCCGGGAGGTAGTAGTGAAGAAGACCAAACGAATAGCCCACGACGCAGAAGGCAATGTTTTTGTCCTCGTGGGAACAGCCAAGGACTGGGCCTCTCCCAAGATGGCAGCCGCGCGGAACTGGGTTATCCCGCGGATCGAAAAGGGGATTGAGACCACTTCACCGCGCATCCAGGGGGGATTGCAGAAGGCCGCCAAGGATCTTTCCCACTCAGTAGTCACTGTCACGCCGAGGATCCAGGGTGGATTGGACAGCCTCGCGCCGAAGATTTCCCACGTTGTGGATGAGGCGACGCCGCGCATACAGGAAACCTTGGATCGGGCCGCCCCCGCCATCACGCACGCCCGGGACAAAGTGGTCGGCGAGTACATTCCGTCCGTCTCCGCCCGGCTCGGCGCGACCGCGGACCAGGTCGCCAAGACGCTGGATAAGACCGCGCTGCCCGTATCGGTCCAGGCCGCCGTCATCAAGGCAGGCGGATCCAAGCGGGGCCTCAAGAAAGCCCAGAAGGCAGCAGCCGGGCACGCCAGGAAGGCGGCCAAGGAGTTGAAGAGGCAGCAGAAGTCGGGTGGCGGCAAAGGGTGGCTGATCGTGGGCATTCTGGCCGCGGCGGCGACGGCAGGTGTGGCGGCATGGCGCGCTGCCCGGCCGGTCGAGGATCCGTGGAAGACGCCGGTCCAGCCGACGGCTTCGACTCCGGCGCCGGGTCAAACCTCCACGACCACCGCTCCGTCGACCTCGGCCTCGGCCTCAACCACGCCGGGTACCGCCTCGGCTGCCGACACCGCAACAGCCAAGCACGCTGCAGCCCCCGCCGCCTCGGATACCGCAGCGGGAACGCCTGCCGCCGATAAGGGTTCCGAAGCCGCAGCTGCCACGGCCAAGGCGACCGGCAGCGCTCCAACCCGCTCCGCGCGCGCGGCCGGCCAGAAGGCAGCCGAAGCTGCCGACGCTGCCGCCGAGAAGGACACCAAGAAGTAGTTTTCCTTCTGCACACTCAGTAATGGGAGCTCCCCGGTGGGGGAGCTCCCATTCGTTTTTCCTGGCCGATCCCCTCATGACGCGGCTTCCCTGCCTCCCGGTGGGCGGGCTGATAGATTTCATGCCGTGAGAAGTGCTGCGCCCAGCGTGTCGATTGTCATCCCGGCCTTCAATGAAGAGTCGGTCATCCGCCAATGCATCTACGCCGCGGTGTGCCAGTCAGTGGCACCGTGGGAAATCATAGTCGTGGACAATAAATCGACGGACGGGACGGCCGACCTGGTCCGCGCGATGCAGGACGAATACCCGGAGGTTTCGCTGATCCTGCTTGAGCAGGATGCGGAGCAAGGCCTGATCCCCACCCGCAACTTCGGGCTGGACCATGCCACCGGGGAAATCCTTGGCCGGATTGACGCGGATTCCGTCCTGGAACCTGACTGGGTTGAGCGTGTGCAGGCGGCTTTCGCCGACCCGGAAGTGATGGCGTGCACCGGTCCGGTGCTGTACTACGACATGCCGATGCGGCGCTTCGGCCTCCAGGCCGACGACCGCCTGCGCCGCTTCGTCCTGAAACTGGCCAAGAAGCAGTACCACTTCCTCTTCGGTTCCAACATGGCGATCCGTCGCGGGGCCTGGGACATTATCCGCAACGAGGTCTGCCGCGACGAAGCAGACGAGATGCACGAGGACATCGATATCTCCGTGCATCTGGCCGACCACGCGCTCAGGATCCAGTACGTGCCGGAAATGATCAGCGGAATGTCTGCCCGGCGGCTGGAAGACTCGCCCAAGGACTACCGGTACTACGTCACGCGCTTCGACCGGACGTACAACGTCCACAAGATCGACCGCCGCATGGCGCGCGTGCCCATGCTGATTTTCATGAGCGTTTACTACCCTGCAAAGCTCCTGCGCCGGGTCCACCAGGCCCGGACGCAGGTCCGCGTGGCGCGCGGCGGCCTGTAGCCGTTATTCCCTCCCGGGTCTGCTGGCTTCCGGCGCCGGGATGCCTTCTTGCACCCTCGCCCGGTTCTGGGAGAGCACGACGGCGGCCAGGCCCGCCAGGATCAGTGCGAGCCCCGCGTAGGTGCCCCACGGGAGGGACTCGCCGAGGAACACGGCCGCCAGCGCCGCAGCTCCGGGAATTTCCAACAGGATGATCATCGAAACCACCAGCGGGCTCAAGACAGCCAGCAAATGGTTCAACACCGAGTGTCCCAGCAACTGGGCAACCACGGTCACGCCCAGGATCCCGGCCCACGCCTCCGGCGGGAACCCCGCGAGCGGCTGCCCGAAGGCCAGCGCCATGGCCAGCAGGATGAGTGCGCACAACCCGTAGCAGATGGTGGTGTACGGCCCGGTCGAGAGCCGGCGCCGCACCCGGCTGCCAGCCATCGTGTAAATCCCGGCCATGGCCCCGCCGACCAGGCCGAGCAAGTCGCCCAACAGCGCCTCGCTGGAGAGCCGCAGGTCGAACCCGGAGATCACCAGTACGCCGGCGAACGCGAGGCCAACACCCCACAGGATCAGCCGGGACGCCTTAATGCCCCGCAGCCGGTTGAACAGGACGATCCACGCCGACTGCAGGCAGACCAACGCAGTCGCCGCCGCCACCGAGGTCAGTTGCAAGGCGGTGATGAAGCAGGCGAAGTGGAGTGCCAGCGCGACGGCCGCCACCGCGCTATAGCCGATGTCCGACGTCGTCAGGTTCCTGAACTCATGGCGGCGGCCAATGGCTGACGGTACTCCCATCACCACGGCGCCGATGATGTTCCGCCAGAACGCGATGGCCAGGGCGGGGGCGGCAGTGGCAGCCATGATGGGACCGGACGCGGAGATGCCGAGCACAGCCAGCGTGGCCAGGAAGATGATCACACCTTCAGCGTAGGGGCGAAGCCGGTTAAATCCCCACCCCGTCGCGGAGGCGGTGCGGGAGCGAACGCAGCGAGGCCCCGATCCGCAGATCGGGGCCTCGTATTTCCGGTGGAGGCAAGGGGACTCGAACCCCTAACCCCCTGCTTGCAAAGCAGGTGCGCTACCAATTGCGCCATGCCCCCGGAGGGTCCGGCCGGTCAGCCCGGCCGATGTTTGAGTCACTCGACCTTATCGGTCGCGCGGCTCCATGCGGTTTTCTCCGCTTCGGATTCCTGCCACTTCTTGTACACGAAGACACCCGCGGCCGCGGCTGCCATCAGCAGCAACTTCTTCACGGTGTCCTCCCGACATCGGTGGGATCAGTCAATCCGTGGGCGTACCAGGACTTGAACCTGGGACCTCTTCGTTATCAGCGAAGCGCTCTAACCGCCTGAGCTATACGCCCCCTGCCCTTGCGGGCCGAGATACGACTTTACAGTACGCCGGGCCGGAACTTCAAATCGGCTCAGTCGTCCGTCAGCGTGACCCCGATGCCGCCGACCAACGTCGCCGAGATGTTGTAGAGCACCGCGGACAGCATCGCCAGCGCGGTCAACAAGACCACGTTGACGACGGCGATGATGGTGGCGAAGGAGGCGACCTGTCCCAGCGAAGCATAGGACCGCAGATCGAATCCGCCGCCCTCGGTGCCCGCTACTTCCGTCAGGAGCCCGTTGACCCGGTCAAAGATGCCGGTGATGTCCAGCGTAGTCCAGAGGACGATGGAGGCCACCACGGTGACGATGCCCAGGGCAACGGAGAGCAGGAAGGCCATCTTCAGCACCGACCACGGGTCGACCTTGCTGACCAGCAGGCGGGCACGGCGGACCTTGGCCTTCGGGGCTGGTCGCACGAGTCCCGGGCGGGCGGCCTGGCCGGCCGGGCGCTGCCCGCCGTTGGCCGGCCGCTGCCCGCTGCCCGCCGGCCGTTGGGCCGGGCGGGCCGGCGTGCCGCCGTTGCGAGTGGTAGCCCGAGGCGCGTTGGCCGGCTGCGGGCGCGTACCCGGCCGTGGCGTTTTAGGTGTACTCACTCGTTACCTCCGTTTTCCGGCGCCGGCGATTCGGCTGCGGACTGCGTCATGTCTGCGTCCAACGGTACTTCATCGTTTGCCTGCTGCGCAGATTCGGCGTCTGTTGTGGCGCCGGTTTCGGGACCCTGGGGCGTGTCCGACGCCTCGGTGTCTTCCTCGTCGCCGCCCAGGCCGCGTTCGGAGTTCCTGGCCACGGCAATGATGCGGTCCTTCTTATCCGGCTTGGCGAAGATGACGCCCATGGTGTCGCGGCCCCGGACGGGGACACCGGCGACGGAGGAGCGGACCACCTTGCCGCTTTCCATCACCACCAGCACCTCGTCTTCCTCCTGCACAATCAGTGCACCGACCAGATGCCCGCGTTCTTCCTGGTACTTGCCCACCTTGATGCCCAAGCCGCCGCGGCCCTGCACCCGGTATTCGTCGGCCTTGGTCCGCTTGGCGTAACCGCCCGCGGTCACGATGAAGACGTAGGAGTCCTCGCGCAGCACGCCGGCCACCAGCAGTTCGTCGTCCTCGCGGAACTTCATGCCGGTCACGCCGGACGTGGCCCGCCCCATCGGCCGGAGCGCCTCGTCCGTCGCGGTGAACCGCAGGGACTGGCCGCGCCGGGAAACCAGCATCATGTCGTCGGTCTCGGCGACCAGCCGCGCCGAGACGAGCTCGTCGCCGTCGCGCAGGTTGATCGCGATGACGCCGGCGGAACGGTTCGTGTCGTAGTCCTCCAGCCGGGTTTTCTTGATCAGGCCGCGTTTGGTGGCCAGCACCAGGTAGGGTGCCTGCTGGTAATCCTTCAGGTCCATAACCTGGGCAATGTGCTCGTCCGGCTGGAAGGCCAGCAGGTTCGCCACGTGCTGGCCCTTGGCGTCGCGGCTGCCTTCGGCCAGTTCGTACGTCTTGGCCCGGTACACCCGGCCCAGGTTGGTGAAGAACAGCAGCCAGTGGTGCGTCGTGGTGACAAAGAAGTGCTCGACGACGTCGTCGCCCCGGAGCTGGGCGCCGCGTACACCCTTGCCGCCACGCTGCTGGGAGCGGTAATTGTCGCTGCGGGTGCGCTTGACGTACCCGCCGCGGGTGATGGTGACGACCATTTCCTCTTCGGGGATGAGGTCTTCCATGCTCATGTCCCCGCCGTAGCCCATCATGATCTGGGTCCGGCGGTCGTCACCGTACTTGCCGGTGATCTCGGCGAGTTCCTCGCTGACGATGTTGCGCTGGGCTTCTTCGGAGGCGAGGATGCGGTTGAACTCCTGGATCATCCGCTCGAGTTCGGCGTGGCGGTCCTGGATCTTTTGCCGTTCCAACGCGGCCAGCCGGCGCAACTGCATGTTCAGGATGGCCGAGGCCTGGTCGGTGTCGATGTCCAGCAACTGCATCAGGCCGTCGCGGGCTTCTTCCGTCGTGGACGAGGCGCGGATCAGGGCGATGACTTCGTCGAGTGCATCCAGGGCCTTGAGCAGGCCGCGCAGGATATGCGCTTCCTCCTCGGCCTTGCGCAGCCTGAAGCGGGTGCGCCGGACGATGACTTCCAACTGGTGCGTGACCCAGTGGCGGATAAACGCGTCGAGGGTCAGGGTGCGGGGCACCCCGTCGACGATCGCGAGCATGTTGGCCGCGAAGTTCTCCTGCAGCGAGGTGTGCTTGTAGAGGTTGTTCAGCACCACCTTGGCCACGGCGTCGCGCTTGAGCACAATCACCAGGCGCTGGCCCGTACGGCCAGAGGTCTCATCGCGCAGGTCGGCGATGCCGGCGACCCTGCCCTCCTTGGCCAGCTCGGCGATCTTCATGGCCAGGTTGTCCGGGTTCGCCTGGTACGGAAGTTCCGTGACCACCAGGCAGGTGCGGCCCTGGATTTCCTCCACGTTGACCACGGCGCGCATGGTGATCGAGCCCCGGCCGGTGCGGTAGGCGTCCTCTATGCCCTTATGGCCCAGGATCTGCGCGCCGGTGGGGAAGTCGGGACCCTTGATCCGCTGGATCAGCGCTTCGAGGAGTTCTTCACGACTGGCAGTGGGATTGTTCAGGTACCACTGGACGCCGTCGGCGACTTCACGCAGGTTGTGCGGGGGAATATTGGTGGCCATGCCGACGGCGATGCCCGAGGAACCGTTGACCAGCAGGTTCGGGAAGCGGGCGGGCAGGACGGTCGGTTCCTGGTTCTTGCCGTCGTAGTTGTCCTGGAAATCGACGGTGTCCTCGTCGATGTCGCGGACCATTTCCAGCGCCAGCGGCGCCATCTTGGTTTCCGTGTACCGGGGGGCGGCTGCACCGTCGTTGCCGGGCGAGCCGAAGTTGCCCTGCCCCAGCGCCAGCGGGTAACGCATGGTCCAGTCCTGGATCAGGCGGACCAGGGCATCGTAGATGGCCATGTCGCCGTGCGGGTGGTACTGGCCCATGACCTCGCCCACCACACGGGCGCACTTGTTAAAGGAACGCTCGGGGCGGTAGCCGCCGTCGAACATCGCGTACAGCACCCGACGGTGCACCGGCTTGAGGCCGTCGCGGACGTCCGGCAGGGCGCGCCCGACGATGACCGCCATGGCATAGTCCAGGTAGGACCGTTGCATTTCGGTCTGCAGGTCGACCTGCTCCACCCGGTCGGTCAGGATTTCACCCTCGATCGGCTCATCGCCGATGCCTTCGGGCAGGTCGGGCGTCTCTTCGTCGCTCATCGTTTAAGTTTCCTTTGCGTCAAAACCTTGGTGCGGCCCGGTCGGCCGCCGCGTGCCGCCGTTCACCGGCCGGCTGCGGCGGGGGCTAAATGTCGAGGAAGCGGACATCCTTGGCGTTCTGCTGGATGAAGGTGCGCCGGGATTCGACGTCTTCGCCCATCAGGATCGAGAAGGTTTGGTCCGCGGCGGCGGCATCCTCCATCGTCACCTGCAGCAGTGTCCGGTGCTCCGGGTCCATGGTGGTGTCCCACAGCTCCGTGTAGTCCATTTCGCCGAGCCCCTTGTACCGCTGGATGCCGTTCTCCTTGGGCAGCCGCTGGTTGTTCGCCAGGCCGCGGCGGACGGTTTCGTCCCGCTCACGGTCGCTGAAGACATAGTCGTGGGGGTGGTTGGACCACTTGATCCGGTAGAGCGGCGGCTGCGCCAGGTAGACGTAACCGCTCTCGATCAACGGGCGCATGTAACGGAACAGCAGGGTCAGCAGCAGGGTGGTGATGTGCTGGCCGTCCACATCGGCGTCGGCCATCAGCACGATCTTGTGGTACCGGGCCTTCTCCACGTCGAAGTCCTCGCCGATGCCGGCGCCGAACGCGGTGATCATGGCCTGGACCTCGGCGTTGCCCAGCGCGCGGTCCAGCCGGGCCCGCTCCACATTCAGGATCTTGCCCCGCAACGGCAGGATGGCCTGGGTCTCCGGGTTCCGGCCGCGGACGGCTGAGCCGCCTGCGGAGTCGCCCTCCACGATGTAGATTTCCGACTTGGATGGATCGCGGGACGAGCAGTCCTTGAGCTTGCCGGGCATGCCGCCGGATTCGAGCAACCCCTTGCGCCGGGTGGATTCGCGCGCTTTCCGAGCGGCCAGCCGGGCCTGCGAGGCCTGGATCGACTTGCGGATCACGTCGCGGGCCGGTCCGGGATTGCGCTCCAGCCAGTCGCCGAGTTCGTCCGTGACCACGCGCTGCACAAAGCCCTTGGCCTCGGAGTTGCCCAGCTTGGTCTTGGTCTGGCCCTCGAACTGGGGTTCGCCCAGCTTCATGGAGATGACGGCGGTGAGGCCTTCGCGGATGTCGTCGCCGGTGAGGTTTTCTTCCTTCTCCTTGATCAGGTTCTTCTCGCGTGCATAGCGGTTGATCAACGAGGTCATCGCGGCGCGGAAGCCTTCTTCGTGCGTGCCGCCTTCGTGGGTGTTGATGGTGTTCGCGTAGGTGTGGACGCTCTCCGAGTAGGAGGTGGTCCACTGCATCGCAACTTCCACCGAGAGTTTGCGGTCCGTGTCCTCGGTCTCGAACGCGATCACCTCGGGGTGGATGACTTCCACCTTCTTGGAGGAGTTCAAGTGGGTGACGTAGTCCAGCAGGCCGTGATCGTACTTGTAGACGACCTGGCGGTGTTCCGCCGTGGTCTCGACCTCGGTGCCCGGTGTCGTGTCCAGGTCCACGTCCTCGGCGTCCGGTGCGTGGATTTCCGGGTGGCGCTCATCGGTCAGGACGATCTTGAGGCCCTTGTTCAGGAAGGCCATCTGCTGGAACCGGGCGCGCAGTGTTTCGAAGTCGAATTCCGTGGATTCGAAGATCTCCGGGTCTGCCCAGAAGGTCTGCGAGGTCCCGGTCTCGGTGGTCTCCTCGCCGCGGCGCAGGTCGCCCACGGGCAGGCCGCCGTTGGCGAACGACTGGTGCCAGACATAGCCCTGCCGGCGAATCTCGGTCTCCACGCGGGCCGACAACGCGTTGACCACCGAGATGCCCACGCCGTGCAGGCCGCCGGAGACCGCGTAGCCGCCGCCGCCGAACTTGCCGCCTGCGTGCAGGATGGTCATGACGACCTGTACGGTCGGCTTGCCCTCGGTCGGGTGCATGTCCACGGGAATGCCGCGGCCGTTGTCCACCACCCGGACGCCGCCATCGGCCAGCAGCGTCACGTTGATCGTGTCGCAGTAGCCGGCCAGCGCTTCGTCGACGGAGTTGTCCACGACCTCATAAACGAGGTGGTGCAGCCCGCGCGGACCGGTGGAACCGATGTACATGCCCGGGCGCTTGCGGACGGCTTCCAGGCCTTCAAGGACGGTGATGTCGCTGGCGTCGTAGTGCTTGCCGTCGTTGCCCTCTGTCATTTGGGGTTCTGCGCCGGTGTTTTCCAGCTCATTGTCCTCTGCCACAGTTGCCGTTGACTCCTTGTGTTCCGTCCGGGGGACTCGTGTGTCGGCGCCCTTCCGGTAAGAGGACGGGCGCCGCCTAGTCAATTCTACCGTGTCGGGGCGGTGAATCCTGCACGAACATGGCTCTATGCGGCACGGAAACCGGGTTTTGACGCCGCCGCCGGGTGCCCGATGGGACGGTGTATGTCCGCGGACGTCTCCAGCGCCCTACACGCCGTCTAAGCAAGCGCGGGCCCGCTGCTTCCCGCGGGCATCCTGTGAGGGGCGAAATCAGCCGTAGGTGTCCCGCGGTCCGCGGCCGCCGACGGACCTCTTGCCCTTGCGCCAATTGGGCGCTGCCGGCGCCAGGACCTGGATTTTGGTGACGACGCCGGGGCCCAGCTTTTCATCGAAGCGCTTCAGCAGGGCGCTGCTGAGCAAACGCAGCTGCGTGGCCCAGGCCGTTGAGTCGCAGCGGACCTGCACCGTGGTTTCCTCAAAGCTTTCCGGGCGGCAATGGGCGGCGATGTCCGCGCCGACCAATTCATCCCACCGCGAAATGACCGACCCGACCGCCACCGGGGAGTTCCAACCGCGTTCTGCGACGAACCGGTCGAACACGCGCCCCACCCCCTGGGGGTCGCGGCCGAAATCCTGCGACCCCCCGGCAGGCCGTGCCCCCTTGGACGGGCGACGGCGGCTGTTGGCCCGGGTGCGCACGTCGCCGCGGGCCGCTGCCGCGAGGCGCACCCGGTTCAGGACGGCTTTCGCGGCGTCCAGGTCTTCCACAGCGCCTTCGTCCTGTGACGCCTCAGCTCCGGCCCGGCCCGCGGGCAGGGGAGGCACCGCCGGATCGGGCAGGTCCGGCCGACGTCCCACCGGCTCTGCCGGCTCCTGCGGCTGGGCCCGGTCAGGCGGTTTCCTGGCCATTGGCCACGCCTCCCGGCACTACCATGAACTGTTCTCCCGCCAAGGCCTCGGGGATGTCTTCGGCCACCGCAGCCGTGACGATCACCTGTTCGGCGCCGGCCACGATGCCCGCGAGCTTGGTCCGCCGCTGGTTGTCCAGTTCGGCGAAGACATCGTCCAGGATCAGGACAGGAGTCGCGCCCGGAGTCGCATCGTCGTCGCAGAAAACGTAGTACGAAGCCAGCCGGAGGGCCAACGCCAGCGACCAGGTTTCGCCGTGCGAGGCGTAGCCCTTGGCCGGCGCCGGTCCCAGCAACAGTTCCAACTCATCCCGGTGTGGTCCCACCAGCGAGACGCCCCGCTCCGTTTCCCGTTTGCGCTGCTGTTTGAAGGCGGCAAGGTAGAGGTCCGCCAGTTCGGCCGTACCCAGGCTTGCCAACGGCGGAAGCCCCGCCCCGCCGTCGTTCTCCACCTCGCCGTCATCCGATAGCTGGCTGTGGATGGTGGATCGGTAGACGGCGGCCGCATGCTTGGATCCATCGGTGAGGGCGGCATACGCGGCGTCCAGGTGTGGCTGCAGCAGGTCCACCAGTTCCAGCCGTGCTTTCAGCAGGGCGGCCCCGGCCTGTGCCATGTGCTGGTCCCAGACCTCCAAGGTAGCTTCGTGGGCGGCGGTGAACCGTCCGCTGGCGCGGGCCGATTTGAGCAGGGCATTGCGCTGTTTGAGGACGCGTTCAAAATCGCTGCGGGTGGCCGCGTGGTGCGGAACCAGGCTGGCCAGCAGCTCGTCCAGGAAGCGGCGCCGGCTGGACGGGTCGCCTTTGACCAGCGCGAGGTCTTCGGGGGCGAAGAGCACCGTGCGCAGGTGCCCGAGGATCTCCCGGGCGCGCACTGGGTTGGCACGGTTAATCCGCGCCCTGTTGGCCTTGCCCGCGGTGATTTCCAGCTCCAGCGAGGTGCTGCGCCCGCCGCGGTCCACCCGCGCCCGCACCAGCGAACGCTGGCTGTCGAACCGGATGAGCGGTGCGTCATTGCTGACCCGGTGTGATGAGAGCGACGCAAGATAGCCGATGGCCTCGACGATGTTGGTCTTGCCGACTCCGTTGGCTCCGACAAACACCGTAATGCCGGGCTTCAGGGCGATGTCCAGCTGCGGGTAGGTGCGGAAATCGGTGAGGGACAGGTATTCAACAAACAATGCGTTACAGCTACTTCGACTCGTTGCAGGGGCCGGACTGGTCTTGTGCGGGCTTTCTGACTGCGTGTCCGCCAAATTGATTCCGGAGGGCGGCCACCATCTTCATCGCGGGCGCATCATCTTGGCGCGACGCGAACCGTGCGAACAGCGCAGCGGTAATGGCCGGGGCCGGGACGGCGTGCTCGATGGCTTCCTCGACGGTCCACCTGCCTTCGCCGGAATCCTCGACGTAACCGCTGACCTGGCTCAACCCCGGGTCCTCTTCGAGCGCCTTCACCATCAGGTCCAGCAGCCAGGAGCGGACCACCGTCCCCTTCTGCCAGGCCCGGAAAGTGCCCGGAACATCCTTGATGATGTCCTTGGCTTCCAGCAGTTCGTACCCTTCGGCGTACGCCTGCATCAGCCCGTATTCAATCCCGTTGTGCACCATCTTGGCGTAGTGGCCGGCGCCGACGTCACCCACGTGGGCGAAACTTTCCTCCCGCGGGCCCTCCGGCCGCAGTGCGTCGAAGACCGGCATCGCTGCCTGCACGAGCTCGCTGGCTCCGCCCGCCATCAGGCCATAACCGTTCGCCAGGCCCCAGACCCCGCCGGACACGCCGACATCGATAAAACCTATCCGGCTTTCGGCCAGGAGGGCTTCGTGCTTCTGGTCTTCGGTGAACTTCGAGTTGCCGCCGTCGATCACCAGGTCTCCGGCGGAGAGCTTACCGGCCAGCTCCGTGATGACCGTGTCGGTGACCTCGCCGGCGGGCACCATGACCCACACGGTGCGCGGACCGGGCAGCGCCCGGACCATTTCATCAACGGTCGCTGTGTCACTGACCTCCGGGTTCCGGTCATAGCCGGTCACCTCGATGCCGCCGTCCCGGAGCCGCTGCCGCATGTTGAAACCCATCCGGCCCAAGCCGATCAGTCCGATGTGCATCCCAGTCACTCTTTCCTCTCGTCCATGGGTCGGTGGGATCAAATTACTGGTTGGGCAACCTCACTGGCATGAGCAGGTACCGGTAGTCTTCCTTGTCTTCGCCCTCGAGGTCGTCCTGGGCCGATATGACCGCAGGCTTCGGGGGCGTGGTGAAGGAAAACCGGACGTACTTGCTGTCAAAGGCGCTCAAGCCTTCGGACAGGTAGTGCGGGTTGAAGGCGACGGTGATTTCGTCGCCGGAGAGCGACGCTTCGATCGCCTCCGACGCCTGGGCGTCTTCGCCGGTTCCCGCGTCCAAGGTCAAGAGACCATCGGTGAAGGCCAGGCGGACCGGAGTGTTGCGCTCGGCCACCAGCGAAACACGGCGGACGGCTTCGATCAGCGTCGTGGTTTCGACTGTCGCATGGATCGGGGTGTTGTCCGGGAACAACGAACGGATCTTGGGGTAGTCACCATCGACCAGCAGCGACGTGGTGCGGCGTCCGCCGCTTTCGAAGCCGATGAGTTCGCTATTGTCCGAAAGCGCGATGTTCAGGTCGCCCGAACCACCCAACGTTTTGGCTACTTCGCTCAGGGTCTTGGCTTTGACCAGCGCGCTGGTGGAAATGCCCGGCGTCGTCGGGCGCCAGGACAGCTCCCGGAGGGCCAGGCGGTAGCGGTCGGTGGACAGCAGAGTAATCAAATCGTCTTCGATTTCCATCCGGACACCGGTCAAGATGGGCAGGGTGTCGTCACGGCTCGCCGCAATGATGACCTGGCTGACAGCCTGGGCGAACGCCTCTCCGTCCACAACGCCGCTGACATCGGGCAGGGCAGGGAGTTCCGGATAATCGCCTTCGGGCATGGTGGCGAGGTTGAACCGGCTGTTGCGGCAGGAGAGAGCGACCTTTGATCCGTCGGTTTCGATATCGACAGGTGCCGACGGCAAGCTTCGGCAGATGTCGGCCAAAAGGCGTCCGGAGACCAGGATGGTGCCTTCGTCAGTGACGTCCGCCGGAATCTGAAGCCGGGCGGAAATCTCGTAGTCGAAGCTGGCAAGACTCACCATGCCGCCTTCGGCCCGGATGAGCAGGCCCGACAGAACGGGGACAGGCGGACGTGGTGACAGGGAACGGGCTGTCCATGTCACGGCTTCCGCCAGAACATCCCGATCAACTCTGAACTTCACTGAAGTAAGCCACCTTTCACAACGAACATGCCGGGGAAGACCGCCTGCGTCTGGCCGGGTGCAGTGCGTGGGACTGCGAGCACCGGGTTGAAGCAGATGGCAACGATTCTTTGTGCAAGCTTAGCCGCAGCAACCGTCATTGCGCACCGAGAGTGCGACGACGTCCGGGAGAGCCGATTCGGCACGATGCGTGGGAACCGGGACAGGGTCAAATGTTATTTGGAAGAACTTCAAGAAATGGGATTCGTAGTGTTAATAACTGCTGTGGATACTGTGGAAAACCCCGGTTGGCCCTTCCCCTTGGCGGAAGTTGGCTGTTCACAACATGTGCAGGGCGTCCGTAACCGGCACCGGGTGCCTGTGGACGAAGATCCTTCGAATTTCGGGCGTCCACAGGGTGCATGGTGGTTTTCCTCTTAAGACCACCGGTTCTCCACTTAAGAATCCACAGCCTTATCCACACCTGTTAATTTCACCGGTGTAGTTCACGGCAGGAGGCCGCCGGGCCCAGAGAGGCTAGCTTTCGCGCTGTTGCTGCTTGATGCGGTTGGTCAGTTCCGTGACCTGGTTGTAAATCGCCCGACGCTCCGCCATCAACTCGCGGATCTTCCGGTCGGCGTGGATGACGGTCGTGTGGTCGCGGCCGCCGAGTTCCTGGCCGATCTTCGGCAGGGACATGTCGGTCAGTTCCCGGCACAGGTACATGGCGATCTGGCGGGCCGTCACCAGCGTCCGGGTCCGGGACTTGCTGGTCAGCTCCTCCATGCTGAGCTTGAAATACGCGGCGGTCTGTCCAAGGATCGTGGCCGACGTGATCTCCTGGGCACCTTCGTCGGTGATCAGGTCTTTGAGGACTATCTCGGCGAGACCCATGTCGACTGCCTGTTGGTTCAGGCTGGCGAACGCGGTGACGCGGATCAGGGCGCCCTCGAGCTCGCGGATGTTGGTGGAAATCTTCGAGGCGATGTACTCGAGGACCTCGTCGGGGACGGACAGCCCCTCGCTGATGGCCTTCTTGCGCAGAATCGCAATGCGGGTCTCCAGTTCCGGCGGCTGGATATCCGTCAGCAGCCCCCACTCAAACCGGGACCGCATGCGCTCCTCGAAACCGGAGAGCTGTTTCGGCGGCAGGTCGGAAGTAATGACTACTTGCTTGCTGTGGTTGTGGAGGGCGTTGAACGTATGGAAGAACTCTTCCTGCGTCGCATCCTTGTTGGCCAGGAACTGGATGTCGTCGATCAGCAGGATGTCGACGTTGCGGTAGAGCTGCTTGAAGCTGGCGCCCTCATCGTCGCGGATGGAGTTGATGAAGTCATTCGTGAACTCTTCCGAGTTCACGTACCGGACGCGGATGCTGTTGTAGAGATGGCGCGCATAGTGCCCGATGGCGTGCAGCAGGTGGGTTTTCCCGAGGCCCGAGTCGCCATATATGAAGAGGGGATTGTACGCCTTGGCCGGTGCTTCGGCCACCGCGACGGCCGCGGCATGGGCAAAGCGGTTGGATGAACCGATGACGAAGGTGTCGAAAATGTACTTCGGGTTGAGCCTGCCCAGTTCCGGGGAAGCGGCCTGCGCCGCCGGCTGGGGCAGCGACTCGCTCCGCACGACCGCCGGGGCCGGACGGGGCTCTTGTTCGGATTCCGGTTCCGCCTGCGGAGCCATATCCGTGTCGACGCTGAAAGCGCAGAGGATGTCGTCCTTGAAGACTTCGAACAGTGCATCGTGGAGCGGGTCTTTGAGCTGTTGCGACTGGAAGACTTCGCGGGTCAGTTCGTTGGGGACCGCCACCAGCAGCGTTGTGCCGATCAGGCCTTTGGCCTGCGCCAAGACGATGAAGCCGCGCTGCCGGGGTGAGACACGGTCGTCTTGTTCCAGCGTCCGGACCACTTTGCGCCAAGAACTTCCGACGTCATTTATCTGGTCCGTGTCCACGTAGTACCCCTCAGAAATGCTCAGCATGCTTCGGCATTTGCCGACAGCCCGCCCGAAATCCACAGACTTATTCACAGACAGTGGATAAGGGGCTCCTGCCAAGAGTAGAGCATGAATCTGCTGGACGACAGTTGGGATGCAGGGCCCTGTGGACGCCACTTCAGGGAGGCGCCAGGACCACTCAAAGCACCCTGGGCGTAGAGTTGTCCACAGGCGTTATCCACGGAAACGCCCGGGCGCCGAGACAGCCGGTTTGACGGTACTCACCGCCATCGCCTAACGTTGACTAGTCCTTCATGTCTACTTTGTTGTCCTTGTGCGTCCAACGCCCTGGCAATGGAATAGACCCCATATAGAGCGCCGACCTGTTCTTCCCCCTTGTTGCAATGGGTCCAACCGCATCTGTCGATCGTCTTGGAGTAACCACCGTGAGCAAGCGGACTTTTCAGCCGAATAACCGCCGTCGTGCCAAGAAGCACGGCTTCCGCCTTCGCATGCGCACTCGCGCCGGCCGCGCCATTCTGGCCGCACGCCGCAGCAAGGGCCGCACCGAACTGTCGGCCTAAATAGCCAGTTTGTCGACCCGGCTGTGAGGTTCAGTTCCCGCAGCGGTGTTTTTCGGCCGGCTGGGTAGCGCATGCTTCCCAGCCAGCACCGGATGCGCGCATCGGCGGACTTCTCAACAACTGTACGTTCCGGCGCCCGCTCAGGGCGCCGGAACTTAGTGTTATATGCGGCGGCAGCAGACCCGGCCCGCCCGGCATCTTTTGGCTTCATCGTCTCGAAGGCCGTGGGGAACGCCGTCATCCGCAACCGCGTTAAAAGAAGACTGCGGGAACTGGCAGCAGCCGGGTTAAGGGAGAATGAGTATTCCCGAGGGATCACCGTGGTTGTGCGGGCCCTTCCGGCAGCTGCCAACGCAGACTTCACGGCTTTGGAACTGGATTACCGGAAGGCTCTCAAGGCCGCCCTCGGCAAGTTGACCTTAACGCGCACCGCCACAGCAGAAGCTGCGCACGGAGAGAAGGGAAGAGCCGAATGAGTGCCTGCGCCCATGACGTACCTGTTCCCGCTCATTCTTCCGTGCCCAGGAGGACCATGAGTCCTGCGCAGTATGCGTTGATCGGTCTGCTGCGGGTGTACCGCAAACTCGTTTCGCCCCTGTACGGCCAGGTCTGCCGCTTTTTCCCGTCCTGTTCCGCGTACGCATTGGAAGCCGTGACGGTCCATGGCGCCGCCAAGGGCAGTTGGCTGGCCGTCCGCCGCCTGCTCCGGTGCCATCCTTGGAACCCGGGCGGCGTAGACCATGTTCCGGCGTCTGCATCCTTCAACCTGTGGCTGCAGGAGAACCCTTCCAGAATCCCCCGGATCGTGGAGCTTAACCACCCACTCATTCCGGCCGACGATGAAGGCCGCGGCGCGGCCCGAGGAGCAAATCAGTAATGGACTTCTTAAACACCATCCTGACCCCGTTCACGTGGGTCGTCTCCGGGATCCTGTGGGCATTCCACGCCGGCTTCTCCTGGCTTGGGATGGATCCGGCCAACGGCTGGACGTGGACGTTCTCGATCATCGGGTTGGTGCTGGTAATCCGCGCAGCCCTCATTCCGGTCTTCGTCAAGCAGATCAAGGCCCAGCGCGGGATGCAGGCACTGCAGCCTGATCTCCGGAAGCTGCAGCAGAAGTACAAGGGAAAAACCGACCAGCTCTCGCGTCAGGCCATGACGCAGGAGCAAATGGCGCTGTACAAGAAGCACGGCACCAACCCGTTCTCGGCCTGCCTGCCGATGCTGGTACAGATGCCGTTCTTCTTTGCGCTGTTCAGCGTGCTGAACAACGCTTCGCGCGCCAGCGAGAACGGCGAGGGGATTGGCGCCCTATCACCTGACCTCATTCGTCAGTTCGACGATTCGTCCATTTTCGGTGCGCCGCTTTCCGCGTCCCTCCTGCACGGTGGAGGGGGCGCCCAGCAAGTCTCTGTGGTCATCCTGTCGATCATCATGATTCTGGCGATGACTGCGTCGCAGTTCATCACGCAGAAGCAGATCATGGCCAAGAACATGTCCGCCGAAGCAATGCAGTCCCCGTTCATGAAGCAGCAGCAGATGATGCTCTACATCCTGCCTCTCGTGTTCGGCATCGGCGGCATCAACTTCCCCATCGGTGTGCTGATCTACTGGACAACCACCAACGTATGGACCATGGCGCAGCAGTTCTTCGTGATCCGGCGCATGCCCACCCCGGGTTCGCAGGCTGCCCGCGAACTTGCCGAACGCCGTGCGAAGAAGGGCCTGCCGATGGTACCGCTGCTGGGCGAGCGGAAGACCGAGGCGCCCGCGGCCGATTCCCCAGCAGAGGTGAAAGGCCAGCGCCAGCAGCCACAGCGTAAGAACAGGAAGAAAAAATGAGCAGCGAAAGCGTATCCGAAGTGACCGAAGAACTTTCCGACGACGCGGCTGCGGCGGACGAACAGCAGGAGGACGCTGTATCGAATTCCGCCAAGCGCTTGGAGGAAGAAGGAGATGTAGCTGCGGACTACCTTGAAGAACTCCTCGACATCGCGGATATCGACGGGGACATCGACATTGAGGTCCGTAACGGCCGCACCTACATCTCGATCGTCTCCGAAGAGGAAGACAACGACGCGCTCAAGGCTCTGGTGGGCCCTGACGGCGAGGTCCTCGAAGCACTGCAGGAGCTGGCCAGGTTGTCTGTTCTAACCAGCACCGGCAACCGTTCCCGCCTGGTCCTGGACATCACCGGCTACCGCGAAGGCCGTAGCGAAGAACTGCTTAAGATCGCCGAAGACGCCGTCGCCGAAGCCAAGGAGACAGGCCGTGACGTGGCGCTCGAGCCGATGAGTGCGTACGAGCGCAAGATTGTCCATGACGCCGTTGCTGAACTCGGGCTGATCAGTGAATCCGAGGGCGAGGGGTCCAACCGGCACATCGTGGTGTCGGTGGAGTCCTGACCTTGTCCGGCGGATCGGTCTGATAGGCAGAGGTATGTCCGTAGTTGAAATGAGCGTGGCGGAGTCTAGAGCGGCTCACGCCGTTTTTGGTGAACGCCTGGGCCTGGCGGAGCGATACGTTGCGCATTTGGCCACTTCCGGCATCGAACGAGGCTTGCTGGGCCCCCGGGAGGTCCCGAGGTTGTGGAACCGGCACGTCCTGAACTGCGCCGTCGTCGCAAACTTGATCGGGCGCGACGCCGCGGTTGCGGATGTAGGAAGCGGGGCCGGCCTGCCAGGACTGACGTTCGCCTTGGCGCGGCCTGACCTGCGGTTGACGCTGATCGAACCGTTGGAGCGCAGGGTCGTCTGGCTTAATGAAGTCATTGAGGATCTCGCACTCGACAATGTCGCAGTGCTGCGGACGCGAGCCGAACTTGCGGGGGACGAAGTCGCAGCGGATGTCGTGACTTCTCGAGCAGTGTCGGCTCTCGACAAGCTCGCCCGCCTTTCCATTCCACTGCTGCATGGCACCGGCGAGATGCTGGCCATCAAGGGCCGCAGCGCGGCTGATGAAGTCCAGAAGGCTGAAAAGGTCATCAGGAAGCTCGGCGGCCGTGAAACAGAGGTCCTGACCGTAGGAGACGATCTCTTGGAAGAGCCGACGACGGTGGTGCGCATCCGGGTTGCTGCTTGACCTATTGCTCCACACACCCACGGAACACCCGTGAATCCGGCCGCGCAACGATAGGCTAAGAGTGGCCGGTGGCGGACAGAGAAAGCGGGCGGAATCCAAGTGGCGATCAACAACACGGTGTCGGGTTTCACGGGGACCGAAGCCGAAGAATCGTCGCATCACGAAGTAACCAAACAACCGAACCCGGTTGCGCTTGACCCCCATAGCGGTCCTGTTTCACGTGAAACCTCCCCTGGGAACGAGGCTGAAATAGCCAACTCCAACATGAAGATAGAGGCTACGGTTCCAAACGTTATGGATTCGATCGACGAAAGCACACCTCTCGCGCAGGAACTGGCGAGCGAAAACCGCAGGCGCGAGAGGCTGAAGGCCAAGGAGCTTCCCCGGCCCGCTCATACCAGGGTTTTGACTGTCAGCAATCAAAAGGGTGGGGTTGGCAAGACCACGACGACGGTCAACATCGCAGCGGCCCTGGCTACGGCCGGTCTCAACGTACTGGTCATCGATATCGACCCGCAGGGCAACGCTTCAACGGCCCTCGGGGTCGAGCATCACGCTGAAGTCGACAGTATTTACGACGTGCTGATCAACGATATGCCGCTGGGGGACGTTATCGCGCAATGCCCCGATATCGCCCACCTTATCGTCGCACCCGCCACGATTCACTTGGCCGGGGCAGAGATCGAATTGGTCTCGTTGGTGGCCCGTGAACAACGCCTGCGCCGCGCCATCGAGGTCTACGCGCAGGAACGGGAGGCCGCCGGACTGCCCAGGCTGGATTATGTGTTTATCGATTGCCCGCCCAGTCTGGGCCTACTGACCGTTAATGCTTTCGTTGCAGCCCAAGAGGTACTGATTCCCATCCAATGCGAGTACTACGCCTTGGAAGGGCTGAGCCAGCTCCTCAAGAACATCGAGATGATCCAAAAGCACCTAAACGCTGGATTGGTAGTTTCGACCATCTTGCTGACGATGTACGACGGACGCACAAACCTTGCAGCCCAGGTTGCAGCCGAGGTGCGCGAGCACTTCCCGAACGAAGTTTTGAGTGCAGTCGTTCCGCGATCGGTTCGCATCTCGGAGGCTCCGAGTTACCAGCAGACGGTGATCACCTATGATCCGTCGTCCAGCGGGGCCCTGTCATATCAAGAGGCAGCAGCCGAAATCGCCGAGCGCGGCAAGTAACTGTGAAGCCGCACCGCAACGGTAGAATTACGCCTTAAGCGAGCTGGCGCATGCCAGCTCGGCGCATGACGGAAGAGGGTCCAGATGAGTGAGAAACGTCGAGGCTTGGGCAGAGGCCTGGGCGCGTTGATTCCCAGCGCTCCGGCAAGTGAGGAGACCGAGCCAACGGAGGGGCAGGCCGCTTCCGCGAAGCGCCGGACCCAGCGCCCCGTAGACGTTTTCTTTCCCGCTTCCAGCAGGAGGGAAGAGGGGGACACCGCAGTCCTCACGACGACCGACTCCGAGACGGTGACAGGATCGAGCGCCGCACAGGTAGCCGAAGTGCTGCGGGCCCCTCGCAAGGTCGGGACAACCACCGCCAAGAAGCCGGCGGCGAAGAAAACCATAAAGGGCGATTCGGAAGGCGCATCTCTGCGGACGGGCGGCAACGGCGCTGCCGGGCACCCGGACACGTCCGCAAAGGCTAAGAATGTGACAGAGTCGGAGGATAGGCAAGCACTCGAGTCTGACTCAGGCTCGGACGTCGTGTCCGTTTCACGTGAAACGGCCGGAGCAGTCGACCTCGTCGAGGTTCCGGGTGCTACCTTTGCCGAAGTCCTTGTTTCCGCCATTCAGCCGAACCGTAAACAGCCTCGCACCGTCTTCGACGAGGAAGACATGGCGGAGCTGGTGCACTCCATACGCGAGATCGGCGTCCTCCAGCCGATCGTCGTGCGTCCCTCCGATGATGGTGGCGCACAGTACGAGCTGGTGATGGGTGAACGCCGTTGGCGCGCCACCAAAGCCGCCGGCCTGGAAACGATTCCTGCGATCATCAGGTCCACCTCCGACGATGACCTGTTGCGGGACGCGCTGCTCGAGAACCTCCATCGGAGCCAGCTGAATCCGCTCGAAGAGGCCGCGGCCTATCAGCAACTCCTTGATGACTTCGGTTGTACGCATGATGAACTAGCGGACCGCATCGGTCGCTCGAGACCGCAGGTCTCCAACACTTTGCGGTTGATGAAGCTTCCTCCGCTCGTCCAGCGGCGAGTTGCCGCCGGCGTATTGAGCGCTGGCCATGCCCGTGCCCTCCTGGGACTCGTCGATCCCGGAGAAATGGAAAAGCTGGCTCAGCGCATTGTCGCCGAGGGCCTTTCCGTTCGCGCGACCGAGGAAATTGTTTCCCTGAGTGACGGCGTACGCCGGCCCAAACGGGAAAGCAAGCCGCGCGAGGGAGCTCGGCACGAGCGGCTCGATTACCTTGCTACCTCCCTGTCCGACCGCTTGGATACCAGCGTAAAGATCACCTTGGGCGCCAAGAAGGGACGTGTCAGCATCGAGTTCGCCAGCGTCGACGACCTGAACCGCATCATGGACGTACTGAACCCCACGGCGTCATAGCCTGTGTTCCACGTGAAACAATGGGCTCCGTTCCGCAGGACGGGGCCCATTTCTATCGCTCTTAGCGACCGCAAGGCATAGGAACTGTAGGGGAGCGTTGGATTTGGACGAGGGTGGGGGCTCCCTCCCAAACCCACCGCGGCTAACCCCCGTTCAGAGGAGAGTCGGTATCGTCCACGGGTTCGCGCGCGCCGACCGCGTGGAACGTGGCTAGGGAACAGGGGACGACCCTGTCCGTCCGACTATCGCCAGGGCCTTGACTCTCTACGGGGTAAGCCGCTCGACCGCGTCAAACACTTCTTCGGACGAGATCCGACGATGAACCCCTTATGAAGCTTTCGTTCCAGCACATGACTTAGCTCGGGTCCAGTCAGAGAACGTAGAGAACGTGTTCCACGTGAAACCGCTCGCCCTACTTGGCGAGGATCCTCTGCAGACTCGAGGCTTAGCAAGCGCACGGGAGATCGGTACTGTGCCCAGCGTCCAGCCACACGGCGCGCGCGAGTTCACGTGCTGAGCCGTTCGCCGGGGGAGCAGCGGCACTGCACACCTGTAGGGCCCAAACGCGCAGCAAGTGGAACCGCTAGCACCGGCCGTCGGTGAGAAATCCTTCGTAGAGACGGATGCGCTTCGAGTGACTTAGTGCCGGCGCTAATCCTGTTCTACTTGCCGGGGGGATAAAGCGCAGATGGATAGTGTGTTTCACGTGAAACTTGTGGGGCATGGCCACCCTTCGGTTTTGGTTCGCTGGTGGCTTGGGCACGGGGGACGCGGGCCCGGGCACGCCGACCGCGTGGAAGGTGGCTATGGACAAGGGGCCCACCCGTGTCCGTACGGCTATCGCCAGGACTACGCGTTTTTGCTTGCGGCAGCCGCGCGACCACATCGAACACCTCTTCGGACGGGATGCGACGAGATACCCCTTGCTGGCTTTCGTTTGAGCACGCGAATCCGCGCGGCCAGTCAGTGAACACGGTTCGACGTGTTTCACGTGAAACTGCCGGCACCTGCGTGGAGTGCATCCTCTGCAGTCTCGAGGCTTAGCAAGCGCACGGATGATCGCCGCTTTGTCTAGCGTTCGGTCTGCCTGAGGCGTGCCGGAAGTATACCTGCCGAGCCGTCCGCCGGGGGAGCAGCGGCACTGCACTGCCCGTAGGGCACCAACGCTTGGCAATGGAAGCGCCAGCACCTGCCGTCCGTGAGGCACCCTTCCCTAGGATGCGGGGCGGGGCACCCAGTGACCTTGTGCCAGCGCTATTCGTTTCCTGCTTTCGTGTCGACTAAGTGCAAGGGGACGGTGGGTTTCACGGGAAGCTTTACAGAGGTGGCCGGCCTTCGACTATGGACGCCAGCGGGAGGGGAAGGTGGGACCTGCTTACCTGCTCCCAGAACGGCGCGGCGCCGCCCCTTGCTAGCTGAGTCGTTCTGGCAACGGGCTACAATCCTCCATGTCTACCGCCGCCGCGAGTGTCGATGCTGTCACGCACCGGAACCGGTAGCTCTCCAGACCGCGTCGGAGGTGTCGCTACAGGAGGTGCGCTTGCAGTACCCAAGACTCGGGATGTCATCGGAGAGAGCCTGGATCGTGCCCATCCATTTCGACCAAAAGGAGCGGTCAGAGGGTTCGGACCTTCCAACCAACTGGGGACAGTGGGGCGCAGGTACCTCACACTCGCGGTTTTGTGCCGTAGCCGGTAGAAAGATGCGCGCTCCTGTCCTGCCCCAGACCGAGATCATCGCGGCATGGCAGCACGTGCGAGCACATGTTGCGTGGTCGAAGTAGTGTAAACGCGTCCCACAACACCCAACCGCTGCGCATGGCCAATGTTTCACGTGAAACTGGGGATCCTGGTCTCGAGATTGATCGGTGATCTCCTCCAAGCCTCAGGCAAATGACTCGGACCGCCGGACCAAAGGACCAAGGGACTCTTCCAGCACAAAGGACGTTCTCGGATTCAGCTGCTGCGGCCTGGCGATGAGGTACAAGTCATCCGTCGTGCTGTCGTATGAAAGAGGGATGTTTCCCGTGAAACCACCACTGGGCAGAGATGTATCTGTATCAAGGTGGCTGCGACGGCGCCCAGCGGCTGTTTGGTGGATAGTTTCACGTGTAACAAGCGACTCGCCACAGGATCTAGCTGGATCGCGCGCCGGCGGCAGGTCGATTACGATCCGGGCGCGGTTGTATCAGGCCGCACCCTCACAGGTCATGCACATGTCGTATCGGCGGAGGGATTGTGCAGCGGCCGGAAGCCTTTCACAGCAGCGCGGCGGGTGGCGGACGAAGGGGGTGCTCGCCGGGGCCCAAACAGAAGGGGACTGGTGGGACACACCGGCCTTCCAGCTGGCGTCGGATCGTACATAGGTGGTTGGGGAAGGCCGGGCTTCGGGAGCGCCAGGTTCTCTCGGGGGAGGACTTTCCGAAAGGCGGAGCCACTGCTCTGCACCTCTTCGGGGAACGGCCTCGCAGCCGCACACATGACTGGGCCAAGCGTTTCACGTGAAACTTGCCACCATCTGTCGCCGTTCGGCTTGGCTTATCATCAATCCGGTGAGGCTAAGGCTCACTAACGCGTGGCTGGACGCGTGGGCGATGTCGCAGACTCCATGGTGTCGGCCCTCCTGTTGACTCATCTTGAACGCCTGCGCGCAGGATCGAGCCACAAGCAAACGTTCGCGTGCTGCACCGAGCTAAACTGCGAGCCCAGGCCCCGGCTGCAGCTTCGACATCAATCGACCGGTGCCACCATGTGAGTGATTGAGATGCTGCGACTTTGGGTATACCACCACCGGCGCACTTAGTGACAATTTCACGCGGAACAGTGTGACGCATCGGTGTGTGGTTCTGGTTTTCGCCTGTAGATGCGTAACCGGATCGGTGAAGGGGCAGCGCCCTTCTTAGACGAAGTGAGGATTAGCGGCGGCATGACCGCGTGCGCCAGTATCCACTAGGACCGCCCAGCTCTGGGGAGCGGGTGAGCCACGCTCAGTGACCGGATCCGGCGCCCTGACTTCGGTCAAGGAAGATGACGTAGTTCCATGGAGAAGTCGAGACTCATGTGGGCCAGGATCAAGCCCCAATCGGGCCGGTCGGCTGCTCCAAGTATCCGGATATGCCGAATAGGCGTCCCTGATTGATGGTAGCTGGCGCGGCCCCACGCGAGCCCAAAACTTTGGGAACACATGCGGCGGCAGGTGGGCGCGAGTTAAGACGATGCCGCGGCTTGTAGCAATGCTGTTGTTTCACGTGAAACGTGGCCGAGAGGGAGACAGCGCCCGCCCGTGTTCCACATGAAACCCGACCTTGTTCCACGTGAAACAGGGCAACGCAGCCGACCGGGTGTCAGGTGCCCGGGTTAAACCGCAGGACGTCATCGAGCGCCAGGGTGCCCGTCGGCTCGTCGTCCTCTTCCAGCAGATAGAGCCTCTGAATCGCAATGACGATGGAGTCGGCCAAGACTTGCCGATAGATAGGATCAGCCAGGCGAGGGGAGTCGAAAGGGCTGCTTAAGTAACCAAGATCGAGCTGAACGGACGGTGTGCTGGGGAGGCGCAGGATATCCCAGCTTCGACCGTGAATGCCCAGATTCGTAGACCCCGTGCGAGCCACGATCTCCTTCAGGATCAGTTCACCGGCACGGTGCCCAATGGGGGACCGGACTTCACCTGATTCGGGACGGCCCCAAAAGAACGCACTGACGCCGTTGGCTGCCTCTTGCGGCAACCAGTCACAGTGGATGGCAATGCTCAAGCTCGGGGAAGCCCTCTTGATGAGGTCTGTGCGGTCTACGCCGTCTTGTGCTTGTTTTTCAACAATTTCAACACTGGCGCCGAGTTCGGTCAGGATCTTCTTCACGCGGCCGGCGATGTCGCTGGCTACGAGTTTCTCCGTCAGGCGGCGGCCCGAGGCAACGTCGGGGATGTCAGCCCAGTGCTCCACGCCAGAGCCGGGAGCGATCGTAATAGTCCGGCCGCGCAGCGCCGCAGAGGCCTGGTTGAGTCGTTCGTAATCGCGGAGTGAAAACGCCTGGCTTGGACTGATCGTCCGATTAATTCGGTCCATCGAGGCAGCCAGTTGTTGGTCGGCGACGCCGGAAGGTTCGAGCCCCAGATTCAGTTGCAGTTCGCGGACGGCGTGGTAGGTCCGTTCCCCGTACTCGCCATCAATGTGACCATAGTAAAAGCCGAGGAAAGACAACTGGCGCTGCAGCTCGGTGACATCATCGCCCCGAAGAGGCGATGCATCCAACGTGAACGTCAGCGGACGATCCCCGAGCTTGAACTGAGCCTCCGCCAGGGCTCGCTCGGTTTCCTGGCCGACCACCCCGTCGACCATCAGCCCCCGGTGTTGCTGGAAAGTGCGTACGGCCGCATCCACATGGTCGTCAAAGACCGTTGGGTTGTTTACTTGATCCGGAGCCAAATAGGCCATGGAAACGCCAGCGCGTAGTAGCCCTTCACGAAGGGCTACTACGCGTCGACTTATGTCTGAACGGCGCAGGCTCTGGTCCGCAGCGTCGTTTTCCATCTGGCTAGTTAAGGAACTCAGCGAATTCCTGCTCGATGACCTGCTTCGGCTTGGCTCCGATGGAGGTCGCGGCCACCGCGCCGTCCTTGAAGACATAGACAGCAGGGATGGACGTGATGCCGTACTGGGCTGCCGTGGCGGGGTTGTCATCCACGTTGAGCTTGACGACCTCTACCTTGTCGGAATGCTCAGCAGCAATGTCATCGAGGATCGGCGAGAGCATGCGGCACGGGCCGCACCACTCTGCCCAGAAATCGACGATCACGGGCTTGGCGGACTGCAAGACATCCGCGTCGAAAGTAGCGTCAGTGACATCTTTTGCGTTGCTCATGCTGTTTTCTCCTTCTCCAACAAAATCAGACTGTTGCGGGTTCGGCGACGCCGGCCAAGGTGTCTGCGCGCTCGGCCAGATAGTGTTCCACATCGATGGCAGCGGCGCAGCCGCTGCCCGAGGCGGTAATGGCCTGGCGGTAGGTGGGGTCAATAACGTCGCCGGCGGCGAAGACGCCCGGCAGGGAGGTCCGGGACGACCGGCCCTCGACGGCGATGGTTCCCTCGGGGGTCAATTCCAGCTGATCCTTGACCAGGGAAACCCGGGGATCGTTGCCGATGGCGACGAAGACCCCGGTTACAGGCAGCACTGACTCGGAGCCGTCGACGGTGTTCTTAAGGTTCAGGGCGGTGACCTTCGTGTCGCCTTCGAGGCCTACGACTTCCGAGTTCCATACGAACTTGATCTTTTCGTGTGCCAGGGCACGGTCCTGCATGATCTTAGAGGCACGCAGGGTGTCCCGCCGGTGCACCACCGTGACGGACTCGGCGAATTTGGTCAGGAAGAGGGCCTCTTCCATGGCCGAGTCGCCACCGCCGATCACCGCGATGTTCTGGCCCTTGAAAAAGAAACCGTCGCAGGTTGCGCACCAGCTGACACCGTGGCCGGCGAGGCGCTTTTCGTCCGGTAGTCCTAGCTCACGGTACGCGGAACCGGTGGAGATAATCACCGACCGTGCCAGAAAGGTTTCGCCCGTACCGATGGTGACCTTCTTCACCGGACCTTCGAGTTCAAGGCTTGTGACGTCTTCAAACAGGATCTCGGTGCCGAAGCGCTCGGCCTGCTTTTGGAAGTTCTCCATCAGCTCCGGACCCAAAATGCCGCCAGGAAACCCGGGATAGTTTTCCACGTCGGTGGTGTTCATCAGCTCGCCGCCTGCCTCCACGGAGCTGGCGATGAGCAGCGGCTTGAGGTTGGCACGCGCGGTGTAAACAGCTGCCGTGTAGCCGGCCGGACCGGACCCAACGATGATGACGTCGCGGACGGACGGTGTGGTATCTGTGCTCACTGCCTGCGAACCTCTTCCTCTGATGTTGATGTAAACCTAAGGGCCGGCCACCCCAGGGGGCGGTTAGCCCGGCACTTGTGTCAACGGCGCGTGCCCCCGGCTTATTCCGCACGCTGGCGGCGCAGCCGCCTCCCGGACGGGCTAGGAGACCTCGATCTCCGCCATGCGGATGCCGAACGGCATGCCGCCCATGGGGTTGGACAGCCTCGGCAACTGCGTAAAGTTGATCAGGACGTACTGCGCCTTGGGGGCAGCGCCATCCTGTTCAGGGACCGGAATCGTGGTCTTCTGTGCCGTGAAGCTTCCCTGCGCGACCTGGTCGGCCCCATCCAACGTCGGTTCATCGTTCAGGAGCACTGAGAAGTTTCCTCCGGTGCCGCTCAGTTGCGTCAACACCACCGAACTGATGTTTGAGGACTCTTCCAACTCGACAACCAGCGCCATGTTTCCGGCGTAACCGCCGAACTGGTCTGACGCGTACTGGTAACTTGCCCAGTAAGTGGCGGGGTTGCCGTCGATGGCTTCGGGCAGCTTTCCGTCGTTCTCCACGTCCAGTTCCGGCAGGTCCGGTACTTGGCGCGTGAGTCCAGCGATGACCGGCTCGACGGCTTCGGCGGCCGGAGCCGCAGTTTCTTCTGCCGCGCCGGTCTCAGCCGGGCCGGACGCGGCCGCGGTTTCGTTTCCGGCCTGCGAGCCGCCGGCGACCGGGCCGCCGCGGAACAGATTCAGCTGGCTCACCGCCACCACGATCGCGATCACCAACAAGACGGCGAGCAATCCGCCCACCAACAACCGGGACGACCGCGGGCTGTTGCGTTCCTCGTCGTCATATTCGTCGTACTCGTAGTCGTCCGCCGCAGGTTCGCTGCCGGTGCGGGCAGCAGACGGGAACATGCCGGCTGACCGCACACCGGTCTCGTCGTCGTCCCCCGGCCACAAGCTGACTTTGGGCTTGTCTGCCGGAGCCGGGGCGGCAGCCGGCCGGCTAGCCGCCGGAGCCTGCCGCGAGACCGGAGCCGTGGAGGGGCTCGCGACCCGTGGGGCCGGGGGCGCCGAGGGAGGCGGCGGCACGTTGGCGCCGGCAGCTGCCGCGGCGGCCGCAGCTCCGGCAGCGGACCCGGCGCCGGGGGCCGCTGCTTCGGGACGGGCGCCGAACCGGGTCTTGATCCCTTCGGCCCCGTTCCTGCCCAACTTGGGCAGGTCGAGCTTATTCAGCCTCTCGCGCAGGCTTTGCCGCGGCTCGTCGTCGTAGTCCTCATATTCGTCCTCGTACGGCTCCGGCTCGGTGGAGCGCGCCTGGCCGAAGATCTCGGAACCGAGTGTGTCGGTGAAGAAAGGCTCCACATACGGTGCGTCCTGCTGAATGACCAAGTCCAGCAGGTCGGCGGCCTGGGCCTCGTTGGTCACCAGGTAGGTGAACCCGTCGGCATTGCCGAGGTCCAGCACCTGGACGTTACCCAACCGCTCGCCGGTGGCGATTTCGCGGGCGCTCATGGCGACCTGGCTGGCATTCTCCGGTGCTGCCACCAGGATGCTGACGGGCCGGTTGAGCACCTGGTCCACGCCGTCGAGGACCAAATCGTTTTCTGCGGAGGCAAGCACTTGGGCAGTGACCTTGTAACGGCCACCAAGCAGCATGCCCACATCAACTGGCTGCGGCACTAGTTCCTCCCGGCGAATGTCCTGGGCAGGTGCCCGTGACTAGATAATTTGGTTTCCATGCTAGCCGGTGCCGGAGTCGATACCCGCTTCTGTCAGGCGCGTCCGGGCAACCGTTTAAGTATCGGCCGCAGGAACTCCTGCAGCTCGTCGACCCGAAGCGCGCGCAGGAGCAGCAGGTAAACCGCGGCCATGACCATTCCGACGACGGCGATGGTCACCATGGCGGCGACGATGGACTGCCACGCGAATCCGCCGGTAGCGTAACCGCCGAACAGCCACAGCACTGCTGCACCCGCTAAACCGGAGCCCAGTCCGGCATAACCGAGGCGGATGTAGGTATCCACGACGCGGCCGGCGCCGTAGTCGCCCAGCCGGCGGCGGGCGAAGTAGTGGGCAAGGACCGCCGAGACCACGTGGAACACCGTGAACAGCAGCGCCAGCGCGTAGACCACCCAGGTGGGATCAATCAACCAGGCGATCAGCACGGCCAGCACCACCGACGCGCCGGAGCAGATCGCCTGCATGATCAACGGCGTCCTGGCGTCTTCCTCCGCATAGAACACGCGGCCCAGGAAGAAATAGATGCTCATGAAGGGCATGCCCGCCGCCAGGATGGCGAGGACTTGACCCATCGACGCCGCGGAGGCCGCCGCTGTCGGGCCCGATCCGGCAAACAGCCGGGCCAGCGGCCCGGCCAGCACAACCACAGCGGCAGACCCGAAGACGCTGGCGACACCGATGGTGCGCAGCCCCGAGTTCACGGTGTGCCGGACGTCGTCCACCGCACCGATGGATTGCTGGCGGGACAACTGGTTGAACAGCACCGTGGCCACCGAGAGGACGAAGACCGAATGCGGCAGCATGGCGATCAGCTGGGCGGTATTCAGGGCGTACTCGCCGGGGACCGAGGCGCCGGGCCCGGCCAGCTCGACGCGCGCGGCCGTGGCGCCGGAGGCGATCGACCCGTAGAAGAGGTACGCGGAGTTGGCGATGACCATGGTGGCCAGGCTCCACAGCGCGACCTTTCCGGTGGCTGCGAAGCCCATGCCGCGCCAGCCAAGCTTGAGCTTCAGGCCCAGCCCCAGCCGTCCTAGTGGCCACAACAGGATGAGTGCCTGCAGCACGATGCCCAGCGTGGTGCCGCCGGCCAGCACCATCGTCTGGTCACTGGTCCAAAGCTCCGGGTCGTCCTTGGCGGGCAGGTAGCGGCCGTACAGGGCTATGTACAGCCCCAGCGTGCCGATGGCGACGACGTTGTTCAGGGCAGGGGCCCACATGTACCAGCCGAACCGGCCGTGGGCGTTGAGCACCTGGCCCACCACGGCGTACAGCCCGTAGAAGAAGATCTGCGGCAGGCACCAGATGGCGAAGACGGTGCCCAGTTCCAGCATCACCGGGGTCCAGCCCCGGGTCAGGGCGGTGATGATCGGCGCGGCCAGCAGCGTCGCCAGCAGCGCGATCCCGGCCAGCACCAGCAGCGTCAGGCTCAGCAGGCGGCTGACGAAGTCCGCGCCGCCGTCGCTCTTCTGGCTGGCCTTGATGATCTGCGGCACCAGCACCACGTTGAACACCCCGCCCGCCAGCAGCAGGTAGATGATGTTCGGGATGGTGTTGGCCTTCTCGAAGATGTCGCCCATCGTCGTGTTGGCGCCGATCGCGACCGCCAGCAGGGCGGTGCGGACGAATCCCAGGACGCGGGACACCATGGTCCCGGCCGCCATGATGGCACTGGACTTGGCTGTGCTGTGCTGCGCGGGCGCGCTGGGGGAGGGGGTCTGGGTCTCGGACATCGTCCTCTATGTTCTCACCTGAAACCGGGCGGATCGCCGGACCCGGCGCACGGGCTTACAGGTGCCCGGGCAGGACTTCCCGGGCCAGGTCCACGATCCGCCGCTCGTTGGGGAAGGACAGCTTTCGGCCCAGCTCCGCCAGTGGAACCCATGCCACGTCTACGGCCTCATGGTCCGGATCATTCTCGATGGTCAGCAGGCCGCCGGTGGCCTCGAGCAGGAAGTGGTGCACGGTCTTGTGGACCCGGTGGCCGCTGACGGTGAACCAGTAGTCGATGCTGCCCAGTGTGGCCAGCACGCGCCCCTTGATCCCTGTTTCTTCCTCGACTTCCCGCACTGCGGCCTCTTCGTTGGTCTCCCGGCCCTCGGGGTGGCCCTTCGGGAGGCACCACTCAAGCCGGCCGCCGCGGTTGAAGCGGGCGATGATCGCCACGTTCAGGTCCGGGGTCGACGTATCGACCACCACGCCGCCGGCCGATATCTCCTCCACGGTGGGCAGCGAATGGTGTCCGGGCGCGGCGCTGCCCACTGACGCTGTCAGCGGGGTGCGCTTCGGGGCGCTCGGAACCGGGTGTGCCATGCAGTCCACTCTAACGATTTTTGTAACGGCCCGATGATGCCGGGGCCGAGCCGCCGGGACTTTGTTAAACATCGCGCCCGGCATCTGGCACGCTTAAGTCACTATGGTTCACCTTTTTGGTTCGCAATTCGCATCAGCACCCGGTTCCAGCGTCCCGTCCCTGCCGTTGCCGGACGTTGTGATCGAACTGGGAGAACTGTTCGCAGCAGCGGGCCACGAACTCTCGCTGGTCGGCGGCCCGGTGCGCGACCTGTTCCTGGGCCGGATCTCCCCGGACCTCGACTTCACGACCGACGCCGATCCCGATGCCACCATCGCCGTCGTCAAGAAGTGGGCGGACAAGTTCTGGGAGATCGGCCGCGACTTCGGAACCATCGGCCTGCGCAAGGGCCAGCACATGATCGAAGTGACCACCTACCGGGCCGAGGCCTACGACCCGGATTCCCGCAAGCCCGTGGTGGCGTTCGGAACGTCCCTGGAGGACGACCTGTTCCGCCGCGACTTCACGATGAATGCCATGGCCCTGCGGCTGCCGTCGCTGGAACTGGTGGATCCGTATGGCGGCGTCAAGGACCTCCACGCTGGCCTGCTGCGCACCCCGGGCGCGCCGTCGGCGTCGTTCTCCGATGATCCCCTCCGGATGATGCGTGCGGCACGGTTTGCCGCCCAGCTCAACGTCACCGTGGCACCCGAGGTGGCGGCCGCGATGACGGACATGGCCGGGCGGATCGAGATCATCTCCGCCGAACGCGTCCGCGACGAACTGACCAAGCTGATCAACGGCAAGGACCCGCGCACCGGTGTGGACCTGCTGGTGGACACCGGCCTGGCGGATTACGTGCTGCCGGAGGTCGCGGCGCTGCGGCTGGAGATCGATGAACACCACCGGCACAAGGACGTCTACCAGCATTCGCTCACCGTGTTGGAGCAGGCCTGCACCTTGGAGACGGACGACGACGGCGCGGTGCCGGGTCCGGACTTCGTCCTGCGGTTCGCCGCCCTGATGCACGACGTCGGTAAGCCGGCTACCCGCCGGTTCGAACCCTCCGGTGCGGTCAGCTTCCGCCACCACGATGTCGTGGGCTCCAAACTCACCGCCAAGCGGATGAAGAAGCTGCGCTTCGACAACGAGACCATCAAGGCGGTGTCCCGGCTGGTCGAACTGCACATGCGTTTCTACGGCTACGGGGAGGCGGGGTGGACGGATTCGGCCGTCCGCCGCTACGTCAACGACGCCGGACCACTGCTGGAACGGCTGCACCGGCTGACCCGCTCGGACGTGACCACGCGGAACAAGCGCAAGGCGGAGCGGCTCGCCTTTGCCTATGACGACCTGGAGCAGCGGATTGCCACGCTGAAGGAGCAGGAGGAACTGGAATCCGTTCGTCCCGACCTGGACGGAGCCCAGATCATGGCGCTGCTCGGGATCAAGCCCGGCCCGCTGGTCGGCCGCGCCTACAAGTTCCTGCTGGAAGAGCGGCTGGAGAACGGTCCGGCGGCGCAGGAAGAGGCAGAAGCAAAACTGCTGGCCTGGTGGCGCGGGCAGCCGGAATACACGGAGCAGGCTTAGCCATGACTGTGGATGGTCCGCACGATTTTCCGGTGTTGTGGCTGATGCGCCACGGCGAAACCGAGTGGTCGCGCGACCACCGGTACACCGGGTTGGCCGACCTGGAGCTGACTCCGGCCGGGGTCCAGCAGGCCCGCGACGCCGCGGCGAAGCTGGCGGGAGTCCGTTTCCACACCGTTTTGACCTCCCCCTTGGTGCGTGCCCGCCGGACGGCCGAACTTGCCGGCTACCCGGATGCGGAGGTGGTGGCCGAGGCGCATGAATGGGATTACGGAGACTATGAAGGTCTTCAGAGCGCCGCCATCCGGGCCAAGGATCCCTCGTACCTGATCTGGACCCACGGCGTCCGCGGCGGCGAGTCCCTGCAAGAGGTGGCAGACCGCGCCGACCATGTGATCGCCAAGGTGCTGGACAGCACGGCCGGGTCTCCCTTCGACGGCCAGACTCCGGGGGGCGGCACCGCTCCCGCCGCTCCGCTTCCCACCCCTTCGTCCGAACCGCCAGGGCCCCGGCAGGTCTTGCTGGTGGCACACGGACATTTCCTCCGTGTGCTTGCCGCCCGCTGGCTTGGCCTGGAACCCGTCGCGGGCCGGCACTTTGTCCTGGAAACCGCTGCCGTCTGCCGGTTGGGCTGGGACAAGAAGACGCCCGCGATCGCAGGCTGGAACCTCTAACGGAGCATGGCCGGACGCCGCCAGTAGGTGAGGCAGCGCAGCAGCCACTCCAGCGGCCCGTACCGAAACCTCTTGACCCACCAGGCACTGGCCAGCAGTTGGGCCATGAAGAAGAGCGCCGCCACGCCGAGCACCGCGGGCGGTGCCAACCGGCCGGTCAATGCCAGCCCGAAGCCCGTGAAGACCAGGCCCATCAGCACGGACTGTCCCACATAGTTGGTCAGCGCCAGGCGGCCGGCGGGGGCCAGCACGGTGCACAGGGCACGTCCGGCCGCAGTGCGGAAGGACAGCAGCAGCGCACCGACGTAACCGGCCGTTAGCAGCGGCGCCGTCAGCGTGGAAATGCCGAAGGCCACCACGGTCATGGCAGCACCGCCGACATAATGCTGTAGCCACGCCTGCAACGCAGAAGCCGCCAGCCCGGCCGGCAACGCCACCAAAGCCATGCGGCGGAGTGTGCGTTCTGCGATGCCGTGCTCAAAGAGCCGTGCTTTGGCACACGACATGCCGAGGTAGAACGCGCCGAGGGCAATCGGGCCCTGGAGGAGCACGGCAGTGGGCTGCGACAGCGGGTACAGCGACGCGTTCTGGGCCAGAACGTCGGCGGGAGAGCCGGCCAGCCCGAACGCCGGGGCGGCCCCCGCCGCGGCACTGCCGCCGGATGGGCCCGCGGCTGCCGAGACCAGTCCCAGCAGCACGATGAACACTCCCATGCAGCCGATGACTGTCGCGCCGGCCGCGGCTGCGGCCGGCGCGGGAAGCGTCCGGGTACAGAGCAGCACCAGGCCCAGCAGGCCATAGGCGAGCAGGATGTCCCCGTGGAACAGGAGCAGGCCGTGTAGCAGCCCGAGCACCACGAGGCCGGCTGCCCGGCGCACGGTCCTGGTGACAACCGACTGGCCGTCCGCCACGGCGGAAGCCCACTGCAGGACGAAGCTGTAGCCGAACAGGAAGGAGAACAGGATGTAGAACTTGGCCTCGAACAGGAGGCTGACCGCAAAGCGCACCGCGGTGTCCGCAGCGGATTGGAACTCCGGGCTCGAGCCGCCCGTGACGGCGTACGGGTCGGCGAAGTACCAGATGTTCACGCACAGGATGCCCAGCAGCGCGAAGGCCCGCAGGGCATCAAGTTCGTTGATGCGGGCCGGGGCCTTTGGGGCTGCAGGTCCGTTAACAGGTCCTGGCGGAACTCCATTTTCCATGCCGTTGTCCCGTCGGGGGTGGGTGCTCGCATCCGGGTCCAGTCTAGGAACCCTGCCCGGCTTCCGGAACGGGCGATAATCCGGGGGCGCAGCCGGCCAAGGCGAGAACCAGTGGGTCGTTGACAGGGGCAGCCCACCGTCTCAAAGGGGGGGCGCCGCCGTCGTTGTACGGCGTGTTGCGGGCGACACGCCGGTGCAGCGGGAAAAGCGCAATAAGTTCCCTGGCGTGGCTAGGCAGAAGCAGCAGCAATCGGGTACGTTAGACGAGTCCGATTGAACTTTCTCAATCAGGGGCTTCAACTCGGACACATCTATTGGCGCTATGAGGAAAGGGAGGTGGGAATCGTGAATATAACCAAGACGCCGGGCGGAGTGTATAACTCCTTCGCCGCGCTCCGACGACCCGCCTCCGCCATTTCTGCGCATTAGAACTTCGCTGATTGGGCCGGTTCACGTTTTGAACCGCTGCCGAATGTCGATCACCGCTCTTCTCTAGCTCTCCCGCGCGGAGGCCTCACCTTCTGCCTTGAGGACTTCGCTATAGCACTCTTACCGCATTACCCGCTGCCCCTGTGGCGACCCCCGCTGCCGCTTCGAGCACGGCCATGGGCCCCGCGCCGGCAACGGAAATCCCGACGGATACCGCCATGCGTCCTGCCCGAAATCCAACCCAATCCGAAGAAAATTCCGCCGATCCCAGAGAGGAACCCCTCATGAAACCGCTGGATGCAGCCGTATTGCCTGCACCGGAACGATCCATCCGCCCACCCGAGCCAACGCAGGCCCGGGAAGGGGAGCAGCGCGGCCACGGCGAGGTGATCACCGCCGGAAGCCTGGGCGACCTGGACACCCGCGGCGACAGTCCCGGCGATGCCGGTGCCGATGCCGGGAGCCCGGGTTCGGCCGGGCCGGCGCAGGACAGCCGGAAGCGCTCCGCAGAAGAAGCGGGCATGCCGAACTACTTGGCCAGACAAGAGGTGAATGCCATGATCCGCAAGCTCCGCCAGAGCGTCTCGCTGTGGAAACGAATACAGAACGTGTGTGTTGACGAACAGCGCTTGGAACAGGTGCGCGACGAATTGCTGTCGCACCGGCAGCTCATCCGCTGAGTTCCGGCCGGCACGTGCAAAATAAAATACACCGTCCTGAAGGGGACACATCCGCGAGGAGGATCCGATGAGTCGCATTGGACCCGATGTAGCTTCAGGCCCGCGCCCGGGTTGCTCCCAGGCGCGGGCCTCGGCCTTTAATCACCTCCGCCCTAAGCATTTGTCGACGACTCAGTGCAGCGGTGTTTCATTGATGACCACCGTCCCGGAGGCAGCGCGGCAGCGCCATCTGAGCGACGCCTGACCGATGCCGATCAGATGAAACGTTTTGCAACCGATCACTAAGTATGCTTATTGTGGTTTCATCGCAACCTGAGGAGGCAACATGATCGGTTTCATCATTGCAGGGCTGGTAATCGGCGCACTTGCCCGCCTTATCAAGCCCGGAAAGCAGAACCTAGGGCTCCTGGCCACGCTGCTGCTTGGCATAGTCGGAGCAATCATTGGTGGTGTCATCGCGAACCTGCTGGGCACCGGCGACATCTTCGAACTGAACGTGATTGGATTCATCGTCGCCGTCATTGCTGCGGTACTTCTGATCGGTGTAGCAGAAAGCCTGTCCGGTCGTCGGGCTGTCCGCCGCTAACGGCTGCAAATAAAAACGGAAATGGCCTGCCGCGCGATCATCGCGCGGCAGGCCATTTTTGTTGGCGACCGAAGAGTTGGAAGATCCAAGGTGCGGCGATTCGCATCATTGCTTCCTGCCAGCTCACCAGGCTTCGTTCTGCGGCTTCGCTTCTCCCCCGACGAGACCGGTGACGACGGCCTTCTTGGCTGATACGTTGGCTGTGGCGGCGCTGCCGCCTGTTTGGCTTATGCGAAGGAAGAAGGACGACGATGTCTGAACCGGCTCCGCTGACCGACCTGGAGATTGCCCGGCGCGCCACCTTGCGGCCCATTACCGACATAGCCGACGCCGCGGGCATCCCGGCGGACGCTCTCGAGTTCTACGGCAGCTACAAGGCGAAGGTTGATCCCGCCAAACTGGGGGAGGGCCACAAGGAACCGCGCGGCCAGGTGGTCCTGGTGACCGCTATGTCGCCCACCCCGGCCGGTGAAGGCAAATCCACGCTCACGGTGGGCCTGGCGGACGCCCTGGCCAGGGCCGGGCACAAGACCATGGTGGCCATCCGTGAACCTTCCCTCGGCCCGATCCTGGGCATGAAGGGCGGGGCAACCGGCGGCGGCTATTCGCAGGTGCTCCCGATGGATGACATCAACCTGCACTTCACCGGAGACTTCCACGCCATCACCTCGGCGAACAACGCGTTGATGGCGCTGGTGGACAACCATATCTACCAGGGCAACGCGCTGGGCATCGACCCCCGCCGGCTGACGTTCCGGCGGGTGCTGGACATGAACGACCGCGCGCTGCGCCAGGTAGTGATCGGACTGGGCGGGCCGACGCAGGGGGTGCCCCGGGAAGCGGGCTTCGATATCACTGTCGCCTCCGAGGTCATGGCGGTCTTTTGCCTCTCGTCCGACCTCGCCGACCTGAAGGCCCGGCTGTCACGGATCACCGTCGGCTACACCTACGACCGCAAGCCCGTCACCGTGGCAGACCTGGGTGTGCAGGGCGCGCTTGCCATGCTGCTCAAAGACGCGATCAAGCCGAACCTGGTCCAGACCATCGCCGGCACGCCCGCCTTCGTGCACGGCGGCCCGTTCGCCAACATCGCCCACGGCTGCAACTCGCTGCTGGCCACGCAGACCGCCCGCCGGCTCGCCGACGTCGTGGTGACCGAAGCCGGGTTCGGGTCCGATCTTGGCGCCGAGAAGTTCATGGACATCAAGGCGCGCGCCGGCGGTTTCGCGCCGTCCGCCATCGTGGTGCTGGCCACCATCCGGGCGCTGAAAATGCACGGCGGCATCCCCAAGGAGCAGCTGAAGGAACCGAACCTGGACGCCGTGCAGGCCGGCATCGCCAATCTTGAGCGCCACGTGGACAACGCGCTCAAATTCGGACTCACGCCCGTGGTGGGCATCAACAAGTTCACCACCGACAGCCCGGAAGAACTCGACTGGGTGCTGGGCTGGTGCCGGCAGAAGGGCGTTGAAGCAGCTATTGCCGATGTCTGGGGCCAGGGCGGCGGCGGCCCCGGCGGCGATGCGCTGGCCGCGAAGGTGGCCCACGTCCTGCAGCAGCCGCAGTCGTTCTCCCCGTTGTACGACCTGGACCTGACCGTGGAGAAAAAGATCGAGACGATCGCCCAGCAAATCTACGGGGCGGACCACGTGGAGTTCACCAGCCCGGCCCGCAAGCGGCTGGCCGAAATCGAGGCGAACGGGTGGGGCAAGCTTCCGGTGTGCATGGCCAAGACGCAGTATTCCTTCACCGACAACCCCTCGGTCCTGGGGGCGCCGAGCGGCTTCAGCATCACCGTGCGGGACCTGATCCCAAAGACCGGGGCGGGTTTCATCGTGGCGCTGACCGGCGACGTCATGACCATGCCGGGCCTGCCGAAGGAACCGGCGGCCGGCCGGATGGACGTGGACGACGACGGCGTCATCACCGGACTCTTCTAGCCCCTGCGCGGCTTCGGCCGGGCACTGCACCTCGGCCTGGAACGGCCGCCTCGGCTTGCTACCGCCGCATCGGCCTAGAACAACCGCCGCAGCACGGGCGTCCGCAACGCAACCAGGGTCAGGGCGAAGGAGCAGGCCGTGGCCACGGAGAACTTCAGGAACAAGAGCGGCAGCGTCGGCTCGCGGTCCGGGAAGACGTGGAAGCTCAGCCACGTCAGGAACAGGTAGTGGCACAGGAACACGCCGAAGGAGGCGTTGGACAGCTGGACGAGCATCCGGCCCAGCCAGCCCGGCGGCTGCCACCCGGCCAGCAGGTGGTATACCGAGGCAAAGATGCACAACGCTGCCGCGGTGACACCGAGCCCCACGTAGCTGGACGGCGTGATGATGTTGAGCAGCGGCGTGGAATCCTGGTTGATCCAGTGCCAGATGTTGAAAACGGACAGCACGACGGCGGCGCCCCCCGCCGCTGCGACCGCACCGCGCGGGAGGCGCACCTGGGTGAGCACCCAGCCGGCCATGAAGTATCCCAGGTAGGGAAACCACTGGGTCAGGATGTTCCAGGGGTACTGCCAGCCCCACTCGTACTGGATGCTGGCGGCCTGGAGGCTGAACAGCGCCAGCGTCAGGACCAGCACGCCGCCGGTCGCGGCGGCCGCCCGTCGTAACGTCACCCGCTGCAGGTAGCGGGCAAGCGGCGGTGCCACCAGGTACAGGCCCAGGATCAGCCACAGGAAGTACAGGTGCGGGTACACGTGGGTGTCGAAGACGGACACCAGCACGGCGACCGGTTCGAGTTCGCGCCCGAGCATCAGGTGGCTGCCGAGGAAGATGTAGGCCAGGTGCCAGGCCACGAGGGCGGGCAGCAGCCGCAGGGCGCGTTTGCGGTAGAACGCCATGGCGCCTTCCGCGTGCGTCCGCGGCGCCAGCACCAGCGCGCCGGAGATGACGACGAAGACCGGCACCACCCAGATGAAGGCAATGTCGATGATCGCCGCCCAGACCCAGTCCGGTTGATGGCGGCGGTCATCGTCGCCGGCCAGTTCACCGAACGAGTGAATGGCCACCACGCCGACGATGCTGACAATGCGCAGGATGTCCAGCGCGTAGTTGCGGCGGGGGAGGGGGGTCGGTCCTCCGAGCTTCCCGGCGGGGGACAGGGAGGGGACGGCCATGAGCCCAATCTACCCGGAAGCCGCCGCCGGCTGGCAAAAAGAAGAACCGGGGCCGGCCTCAGGCCGGCCCCGGTTCTTACGGTGTCTTAGCGGTCGGAGTCGCCGCGGATGAAGGCTTCGACCTTCGCGCGGGCGGTGTCGTCGTCGTACTGTTCCGGCGGGGATTTCATGAAGTAGCTGGAAGCCGAGAGGATCGGCCCGCCGACGCCGCGGTCCAGGGCGATCTTGGCGGCACGGATGGCGTCGATGATCACGCCGGCCGAGTTGGGGGAGTCCCAGACCTCGAGCTTGTATTCAAGCGAGACCGGGGCGTCCCCGAAGTTGCGGCCTTCGAGGCGGACGAACGCCCACTTGCGGTCATCCAGCCAGGACACGTAGTCCGAGGGGCCGATGTGCACGTCGTCGTCGCCGAGCACGGCCGAAGTGTTGGAGGTGACGGCCTGGGTCTTGGAGATCTTCTTGGACTCCAGGCGCTCGCGCTCGAGCATGTTCTTGAAGTCCATGTTGCCGCCGACGTTCAGCTGGTAGGTCCGGTCCAGCACCACGCCGCGGTCTTCGAACAGCTTGGCCATCACGCGGTGGGTGATGGTGGCACCGATCTGGCTCTTGATGTCGTCGCCGACGATGGGAACCCCGGCCGCGGTGAATTTGTCGGCCCATTCCTGGGTGCCGGCGATGAAGACCGGAAGGGCGTTAACGAAGGCGACGCCGGAGTCGATGGCGCACTGTGCGTAGAACTTGGCGGCCTTCTCGGAGCCGACCGGCAGGTAGCAGACCATGACGTCTACCTTGGCCTTGCGCAAAGCAGCGACCACGTCCACGGGCTCGTAGTCGGACTCCACGATGGTCTCGCGGTAGTACTTGCCCAGGCCGTCCAGGGTGTGGCCGCGCTGGACCTTGACGCCCGTGGCCGGAACATCGGCGATCTTGATGGTGTTGTTCTCGCTGGCGCCGATCGCGTCAGCCAGATCCAGGCCCACTTTCTTGCCGTCGACGTCGAATGCGGCGACGAACTCCACGTCGTCGACGTGGTAGGCGCCGAACTTGACGTGCATCAGGCCGGGGATCGTTGCGCTCGGGTCGGCGCCACGATAGTAGTGGACGCCCTGGACCAGCGAGGCCGCACAGTTTCCAACACCGACGATCGCTACCCGGATGGGGTTCTCTGCCACGGTTCTCCTTCGAAACACTTCTGTATGGCCGCCGCGCCGATGGCGGGCAGCCTATCCAGTCTACGCCGTGTTTCAACACATCAGCGGGTTTGTCCATTCCCGGGCAGGTGCGCGGAGTGGTTTGGGCGCTCAGGCGGGCTGCCGCCGGGCGTTGCGCAGCCGGCGCACCAGCCTCAGTGCCGGCGCGGGCAGGACGGTGCGCAGCCTGGCGCGCAGCTTGCGGCGTTGCACCGCGGCCAGGCGCTCCGGATCGGTCGCCAGCTTTCCGGCCCGGGCGCGCGCCGCGAAGCTGGCCAGCAATTCATCCAGCCGCACCGACTGGGCGTGGAAGTAGTTGTCCCGCAGCCAGCGCGGGTCGGGGTGCCCGAACCGGCCGGCCACCAGGTCCTGCAGGTTGCCGACCAGCCCGGAACCGTCGAACACCTTGTTCAACATCTGCTCGGAGAGTCCGAAGTCGTCCAGGATGAGCACCGGCAGGCCGGCGTCGAGCGCTTCCAGGGCGGCGGTGGAGCTGACGGTCACCATGGCCGCTCCCGGGGTGAGCTGTTCCGACATGGGGCCGGTGCAGAACTGCAGTTCGTGCCCGCCCACCGCCCGCGCCGCGACCAGGTCCGCCCACAACTGGTCGAACGGGTACTGCTCCGTGTGCGTCTGCGGCTCGCCCGCCCAGGCCCGCAGCTTCACCCGCACGGACAGCTCCGGCCGCCGCCTGGCCAACGCCGCGAGGGCCTGCAGGATGGCGACGCGCTGCTCGCGCTCCACCGGGACTTTGGCCTGGGGCGCGAACACCACCGAGTCCAGCGGCTTCTGCTGCGGCTCCGGACGGCCGGGCGAGGCCAGGAACGGCAGCCGTGAAACCAGGATCCGTTGGGACAGCCCCATGGCGTCGGCCAAGTCGCTGAACGCCCGGCATTCGGCGTGGCTGTGGGTGATGAACGCGTCGCCGAGCGCCCGGTAGTTCAGCGCCTTGCGGGTCGCGGGGAAGGCGACGCCGGGCAGCGCGGACACCAGTGCCGGCCGCTGCGGCATCCGGGACGCCTGGGTGAAGATTTCTTCCACGATGGGTCCGGTGGCTGCTGCCAGCACGACGTCGGCGCCGGCCAGCGCGGCCCGCAAGCCGGAGGCGGGGATCACCCGCGGCGCCTTGCCGGCCAGGAACGTCCCGGCCGTAGCAGCCTGGGTCTGCTCCAGTGTCGGAAGGATGGGGGAGCGCACCAGCAGCACCTCTCGCTCCCACCCGGCACCGACGGTCTCCAGCGTGGCGCAGGCGAACTTCAGGTAGGAGTCGCTGTCGGCAATTGCCAGCAGACGGAACGGCTGGACCGGGTGGTGCCCGTCGGCCGCGGGTACGGCGGCTTGCCGAGGATCCGCGGTCATCGCTTGCCTCCGTCACACAGGGAGCTGCTCAGGTGCCGGCGCAGTTCCTCCGTTGTCTCGGGCAGCCACCAGTCGTGCGGTACCGGCTGCCCCTTCAGCGGTACGCCGGAAGGGGCAAGGATCAGGCGCAGCGAGGCCAGTACCGTAGAGGGCAGGGCGCGGACTGCCTGCCCGGGCCGCAGGCCGCGCAGGCGCATTTCCACCGGGATCGTGTGTTGCTTGACGTGGATCAGCGGATGCTCCGCCAGGACGCTGAGCAGTTCCGGTTGTTCCCGGCGGTGCGGGAAATACGCAACCGGGCCGTCGTCGGTCAGTGACCGTACCCAGTCCAGGTATGGCTCCGCCCGGATCAGTCCGTCGGCGGGCATGGCCGAACCGACCACGATGGTCGGTTCGCTGATGTTCTCGGTGACAGGCTGGGTGCCCAGCCACTCGAAACGGTGCCGTTCCAAGTGCCCGCCGAGGGCCCGGAACTTCTTCTCCACTGCCGGCTGCACGGCCAAGGCCGTGAACACCAGCAGCCGGCCCTGGCTGGCCATCCGGCGCAGGGTCCACCAGGTGGCCAGGCCCAGCGCCTTGCGGCGGGTGGTCGGCACGGCCCGCGGCCGGATCAGCGGGACGGGTCGCGCGCTGACCAGCATGTGCAGCAGGCTCAGCGTCGCCAGGCCGTCGTCCACGATGACCAGTTCGTCCGCGCCGACGCCGCGCAACAGTTCCGCCTGGACCTTGCCGGAGTAGGCGTCGCCGGTGACCCAGCGGTCGAGCTTTTTGTTGCGCACGGCGGGGAGGGCGGCCGACGGCGGCGCGAACCGGACGCCGCTCGGCACCTGTTCCATCAACGATTGCAGTGTGCTGTCCATGCCTACGGCATCGCTGCGGGGGTAGATGAGCGTTTCCTGGCCCAGCAGGCCGGCACCGTGTGCCTCGACGGCGCTGAGCAACTGCAAGGGGGACTCGGCCCAGACGGCAGCCCGACCGAAGCGCGGGCGCACCAGTTCGCTCCGGCGCCCCCGCTGCGTCTTGGACCTGGCGGGCGGACGGGTTGGACGGCCGTCCGCCGCCGGCGCGAGCTGGGGAAGGAACGCCGCGGTGATCGCTGTTTCGGTCATGGCGCCAGCCTCACGGGGCGTCCCGTGGCCGGAGTTTGCGGACCACACGCCGGCCCAGCCGCCCGACTTTGGCCAGCGGGTGGGCGGCCACGGCCGGCGGCAATCCGCCCGGCAGCTGAAGCTTGGTCAGCCGCCGCCGCTTGAAGTAGCGCATATGGGGTCCGTCCTGGATGTGGTGCAGATAAGTCTCCGCACTCCGGCGGCCTGCTGCCAGCGTATCGGCCTGCATGCAGTAGGAGACGGCCTCGACCAGTTGCTGCAGGCGGCCGGCCGGGGGAGTGTCTGCCGCCTCCTGGTCCGGGGCTTGGACGTTTTGTTCCAGGATCGCGTCGATGATGGTGACCGGCACGCGGTTGCTGTTTTCGTACGGAGTCAGCCGCTCCAGCAGCAGCTCGGTTCCTACGGCCGCCGCATCGATGTTGAACAGGTACTTGGCGGTCATGAGGGCGGTGGAGAAACAGCTGACCACCAACTGCGGCTGCAGACGCTGCATGACTACTTCCGCGGGAACGGAGGACTCCAGGATATCCAGCTGTACACCGAGGTCCCCGGCCGCCGACTGGACAGAGCGCACGGCTCCCGGGCCGGCGCTGGGATGGGGTTTGAAGATGCAGTGCCGCAGCCCCCGCTCCATGGCCTTTTCGATCATCCGGCGGTGCAGCGCCACTTCTTCCTCGGCCGACAGGATTCCGAGCTCGGACAGGTACTGGCCCAGCAGCAGCGCGCTTCCGGCGGCCTCCGGTTGGGACACCGGAAGCACCATGGGCGGCACCGACCGGTTCAACTCCTCCATGGCGCGGCGCAGGGAGGCCGGATCCACCGGCAGCAGCTTGGGATCGTGCTCCCGCAACAACTGCGGGCGCAGCCCCGGAACAAGGTCCACATACAGCAGGGAATCGAGCCGCTGGGCCACGGCCAGCGGGACGGGGTTGCGCGTGGGGCCGTAGCTCATCAGGCCGTCCGAATGTACTGAGACGGCGGCCCGGGCGAAGGTCCGGGCCAGGGCAACCGCAGGGTTGACCTGGATGGACTCGACATAAAGGTGGACCGGATCGTCGCCCAGTTCCCATTCCGAGCGCAGCAGCTTTTGCCATAGATCCAGGTCTTGCTCGCGGGGATTGAACTGCCCCGGCCGCCGGGGCCAGAGCAGCTTGCTGAGGTCCACCATGCGGTCGAACCTGCGGGCGGCTTCGGTGAAGCCCGGCGACTCGTGGAACGGGACAGTGATCTCCGGAATCATGGCGTTGTTGGTCAACACGAGGATGCGTTCGGCGCCGGTCTCGGGCACGGTCCCGTCGTCCACGGCCGCGGCCAGCGAGACGACCTGGTAGAGGGTTGATACGACGAAGAGTTCTTTCACTTCACTGTTCCGATCGCTGTTGCCAGCTTCTGACGCCGGTTCTTGTCCAGGGCCGCCAGACAGGCGCTGACGGCGGGAGCCGGAAGGCTGGCCACGGCAGCGCGGATCCCGGACGTCAGTTCCCGGCGGACAGCTTTGGACATCGAGTCCGACCGGTCGAGATGATGGCAGGCGATGGCCAGGAATTGCCGGATCGCTTTCGGCCGAAAACGGTCTGCCTCGCGGTCTGCGGCCACCAGCCGGAAGACCTCGGCGTAGCTGCGCAGGAAATCCAACTGCCTGCGGTCGAATATCTGGCTCAAGGACGTGGCGACGCCCCGGCGGTAGAAAGCACCCAACTGGTCCGAAACCGCGTAGGAGGTTGCCTGCAGATGCAGGCGCCAGATCCAGGGACGGTCCTCGGCGGTATGCAGGCCGTCCACAAAGTGCAGCAGCCCGGCCTCCTTGAGCGCGCCGTCGAAGATGCCGAAGGGCGCGAACGGATAGTCCACCATGCTCGAGGCGTCGATGGGACCAATATCCTGGCGGGGATCGAGGGCAACGCCGCGCACAGCCTGCGGCGCACGATGAATGGTCCGGATTCCATTGGCGTGCCGGATGTGGTCCACGCGCAGGAAGTCCACCCCCAGCTCCCTGATCTCGGCGGTGATGCGCGACAGGTGGCCGGGCGCGTACCAGTCATCCGGGTCGAAGAAGGCGATGTAGCGTCCGGTGGCGGCGTCCAGCCCCTTGTTGCGGGCCGCGGCCAGGCCGGTTGCGGCGTCGTTGCGGAGGATGCGCAGGCCGGGGAGCCGGCCGGTGAAGGCGGCGGCCAGCTCCCCGGTCCCGTCGGTGGAACCGTCATCGACGACGATGATTTCCATGACCGAGGGATCATCGAACTGGCGGGTCAGGCTGGTCATCGCGTCGCGGATGAAAGGGGCCTGGTCTTTCGCCGGGATGATGACGCTCAGTAATGGCTGGTTCATGACGTGTGGTTAGCCGTCCACCCGGCGCAGGCGGGACAGCGGTGCCAGTTCGCCCGGGAAGACGCGCTTGACGCCGTCGCCCATGGCTTCTTCCAGGATCCGGATGTCGCGGATCAGCGCCTCGAAGCCCTTGGGCTCCAGCGAGGACGCCTGGTCCGATCCCCACATGGTCCGGTCCAGGGTGATGTGCCGTTCCACCGTCACCGCGCCCAGGGCCACGGCGGCCAGCGAGATCTGCAGGCCGCGTTCGTGCCCGGAGTAGCCGACCGGCACCTGGTAACGCTCCTGCAGCGTGGTGATCATCCGCAGGTTCGCCTCTTCCGGCGGCAGCGGGTAGGTGGAGGTGGCGTGCATCAGGATCAGCTTGTCCGTGCCCAGAACCTCCACGGCCTTGTCGATCTGCTCGATCGTGGACATGCCGGTGGACAGGATCACCGGCTTGCCGGTCTCGCGCAGCGCGGTGAGCAGTTCAAGGTCGGTCACGGAGGCGGAAGCGACCTTGTGGGTCAGCGCGCCGGCTTCCTCCATGAACGCGACGGAGGGCACGTCCCACGGCGAGGCGAAGCAGTGCAGGCCCCGGTCGGCGGCGTGGGAGATCAGCTTCTGGTAGATCGGCATGTCGAACTCGACCCGGTACCGGTAGTCCAGGTAGGTCATCTCGCCCCACGGGGTGGAGCGCATCTTGTCCCGCATGTCCGCGGGGGTGGAGATTTCCGGGGTGCGCTTCTGGAACTTCACCGCGTTCGCGCCGGCCTCGGCGGCGACGTCGATCAGCTGCTTGGCGATCTCGATGTCACCGTTGTGGTTGATGCCGATCTCGCCGATCACGTAAACCGGCTGTCCGGCACCGACCTGCACGTCGCCGATCGCGACGGGCGCCGGGGAACCGGCGGGAACATTGGCGGAAACGGTAGCTTCGGTAGTCATCAGTGCACTCTCTCTGTTGTTGCTGCTGTGGTGGCTTGTTGCCGGCGGCGCTCGTCGGCGGCACCGCTGTGGGCGGCGAGGATGAGTTCGCAGATTTCGCGGACCGCACCTTCGCCGCCGTGATGCTGCAGCACGGTCCGTGCCGCAGCCTTGACCTCGGCGCGGGCGTCGCCCACAGCCACGGGCCAACCAACGACGCCCATGGCGGGCAGGTCGTTGACGTCGTTGCCCACGTAGGCAACCCGGTCGGGATCCAGCCGGTTGGCGGCCATCCACTGGCGGACCGCTCCGGCCTTGTCAGAGACGTCCTGGAGGACGTCGATGCCGAGCTTTCCGGCCCGGGCGCTGACCACCTTGTTGCGTTCGGTGGACAAAATCAGTTGCGGAATGCCGGTGCTGCGCAGCCGGGAAATTCCCATGCCGTCCTCGCGGCTGACGCGGACAAACTCTTCGCCTTCGGCATTCACGAAGGCGTGGTCGTCGGTGTGGACGCCGTCGAAGTCCATGACCAGGGCGTCCACGTCGACCGCGCCGGCCACCGGGGCGCCCGCCCGGCCGGCCAGTGCCCGGACCACGTCGAGGTCTTCCAACGAGTCGATTTCGACGGCCTGCCCGGCGGGCACTTCCTGCAGCTTCAGCCGGCCGAAGAAGCGGTGCCCGCGTTCGAGGAAACCCTCGGTGCGCATGGCGTAGAACGCCCCTGTTTCGCGGTACTGCGGCCGGCGGTCCTGGCGGCGGGGCCGCACGTCGGCGCTGTGCCCGACGGCGGTGACGGCACCGTCGTCGTCAAGCGACCAATGGAACGCGTGGCTCTCGGTGACGGAGAAGGCGACGTCGGCGCGGTCCTCCAGCACGTCCAGGACGGCCCGGTCCACGTGCTCCGGCTCGATGAACGGCGAAGTGCACTGCAGCAGGACGGTGACCGCCGGCGGCCGGGGCAGCGTAGCGAGCACATGGAGTACGGCGGATTCGCTGGTGGCGGTGTCTCCGGAAAGCTCCGCGGGGCGGATGACGACGCGGGCGCCGCAGCGTTCGGCTTCGGCCGCGATGTCCGGATGTTCGGTGCTGACGACGACGTCGGTCACCGACGGGGCCGCCAACGCACTGTCGATGGCGCGGGCCACGAGGCTTCGCCCTGCCACGGGCATCAGGTTCTTGAACGGGATCCCTTTGGAACCGCCGCGGGCCGGGATGACGACCAGGACTTCCTGCGGATCGTTGTAACTCATTGGAGTCACGGTAGGAAGCACCGGTAACGGCCGGGGGTGGACCAGGTTACGGGAAGGCGTGCAACAGCGGACGAAAGGGTAACCTGCCGCACGGACCCGGATCTGTGGCCGATGGTGCCGCCGACAGTAGTCTTGGACCATGCCCGGGTCCCGCTCTTCGCGCCGCATGCCGCTGCGCATAGTGGTGCCCAGCCGTAACGACCCGCTCCTGAGGCAATTCACCGAAATGGTGGGCGGACCGTTGGGCCGGCACAGCGCCCCGGGCCTGGTCTCGCCCGGATTTTTCACCGTGGAGCGGGTGCTGATCATCTTGACCACGCTCGCCGCGCTGCTTTCCGTCCTGGTCAAAACGCCGTGCCGGGTGGCCGGGTGGGAGTTGCCGGACTATTTCTACATGGGCTGCTATTCGGACTGGCCGGTGCTGTTCGAGTCCCGCGGCCTCGCCGAAGGTGTGATGCCGTTCGTCACGGCGGGAAGTTCCTTCGAATACCCCGTGTTGCTGGGGCTGGTGGCCGGGGCGACGGCGTGGCTGGTTCCCGGCGAGGGCGCGTCCCCGGAACGGGCCCTGGCCTATTTCGATATCAACGCCACCTTGGTGGCCGTGGTCTGGCTGGTCACCGTCATCGCGACGGCGCGGATGAGCCACCGGCGGCCCTGGGACGCGGCGATGGTGGCGCTGGCACCGGGCATTGTGCTCGCCGGGACGATCAACTGGGACCTCTGGGCCGCAATGCTGGCCGCCCTGGCGATGCTCGCCTTCGCGCGGCGCCGCCCGGTCCTGGCCGGGGTGTTCATCGCCCTCGGCGCCGCGCTCAAGTTGTATCCGGTGCTGATCTTCGGACCCATCCTGCTGCTGGCGGTGCGGACCGGCAGGTACCGCCCCCTGGCCCGGTCCGCCCTGGCGGCGGCCGCGACCTGGCTGGCGGTCAATCTTCCGTTCATGCTGCGGGACTTCGGCGGCTGGTTCCACTTCCTCGACTACAGCCGGCAACGCGAAGCCGGTCATTCGTCGATCTGGTACGCCTACAACCTGACGGCGCAACGGCAGCAACTGCCCGTCCTCAGCCCCGAATTCATCAACACCGCCTCCCTCCTCCTGTTTGCGGCCGCCTGCGCGGGCATCGCGCTCCTGGCCTTGGCGGCGCCGAGGCGCCCCCGGGTGGCGTCCCTGGTTTTCCTGGTGGTGGCCGCCTTCGTGCTCACCAACAAGGTCTACTCGCCGCAATTCGTGGTGTGGCTGGTCCCGCTGGCCGTACTCGCGCATCCCCGGTGGCGCGACTTCCTGATCTGGCAGTTCTTCGAGGCCATGCACTGGTGGGCCGTCTGGATGCATCTGGGCCAGGTGACGAGCGGCGGCGAAGCGGCGCGCAACCTGGACGCCCCGTACTACGTGCTGGCCGTCATCGCTCATATTGCAGCAACGGCATACATAGCGGGGAAGGTGGTGCGGGCCATCTGGTCGCCGGAGCATGATCCGGTCCGCCGCGTGGGCACCGACGACCCGCAGGGCGGGGGTTACAACGGGGCGCTGGACAGGTTCACGCTGCCGCTGCCGGGCGGTACAAGAGGCCGCGGTGCCGGTCCGCCGGCCGCCAAGACGAGCGGGCAGGGCGAATATGCGCCGCCAGGCATAAAAGCGTGGCGGCGGCCTTCGATCTGGCCTGGCATTGCCGGTGAGGCCGCGCAGGCCACAAGGTGGAAGCCACAGCGTGAAGGAGATCCAACGTGACGGACGTAGCGGTAGTCGGCGCCGGGCCGAACGGGTTGGCGGCGGCCGTCATCATGGCGCGCGCGGGCCTCGGAGTCACGGTCTTCGAAGCGGCAGCCACGCCCGGCGGCGGCTCGCGCACGCTGGAACTGATGGAGCCGGGCCACTGGCACGACGTCTGCTCCGCGGTACATCCGATGGCCGCGGCTTCGCCGTTTTTCCGGGACTTCGGGCTGGACCAGCGGATCGAACTGCTGGTGCCGGACGTCTCCTACGGCCAAGTGATCGACGGGGCAGCCGCGGCGGTGGCCCATCGCGACCTTAACCGGACCGTGGACGGGCTGGGGGCCGACGGCGGCGCGTACCGGCAGCTGATGGAGCCGCTCGTCGCCCGGACCGACGCGCTGCTCGAGTTCACCATGGACCAGCTCCTCCAGGTGCCCGCGAGCCCGGTCACGGCCTTCCGGTACGGGCTCCGCGCCCTGGAGCAGGGCTCACCCGCCTGGAACCTGCGCTTCAAGGAACAGTTCGCACCGGCGCTGCTGACCGGCGTCGCCGCACACACGACCGGCGGGGTGCGCCGCCTCTCGTCCGCTGGTGCGGGGCTGATGCTGGGCGCGCTCGCCCATGCCGTGGGCTTCCCCCTGCCCGCCCGGGGATCACAGGCCATCATCGACGCCATGGTCGAGGACCTGCGGGCCCACGGCGGCCGGCTGGAGACCGGGCACCGGGTCGCGTCGCTCGCCGAGCTGACCGGCGCCGAGGCAGTGATGCTGGATACCTCACCCACCGAGCTGCTGCGGCTGGCCGGCGGCCGGCTCCCGTCCCGCTATGCGCGCGCCCTGCGGCGCTTCCGCTACGGACCCGGGGCGGCCAAGGTGGACTACATCCTGTCCGGGCCGGTTCCGTGGACCCATCCGGACCTGCGCCGGGCCGGCACCGTGCATCTGGGCGGGACACGGGAACAGATGGCAGCCTCCGAGCGGGAGATTGCCCGGGGCCGGCACTCGGAGGACCCGGTGATCCTGACGGCGCAGCCCGCCGTGGTCGATCCGTCCCGGGCACCCGCGGGGCGCCACGTGCTCTGGACCTATTGCCACGTTCCGGGCGGTTCCACCCGGGACATGGAGCCGGTCATCACCGCTGCGCTGGAGCGCGCCGCCCCCGGGTTTACCGACCTCGTGGTGGATTCGGCCAGCATGTCCGCGGCCGACTACGAGGCCTACAATCCCAACTACGTCGGCGGCGACTTCGGGACCGGGGCCGTCAGCCTGCCGCAGCTCGCGGCGCGTCCGGTGCTGAGCCGGAAGCCCTGGCGGACCCCGCTGCACGGCGTCTATTTGTGCTCGGCCGGGACACCGCCCGGCCCCGGAGTGCACGGCATGGCCGGCTACCGCGCCGCCGAGCTGGCCCTGCGGGAGCAATTCGGACTGGCTGTCCCGTCCCTGAGTCCGTAAGCCATGGCTCAGCGGGCGGTGCCAGTGGAAGATGGTCCCATGGATCCTGTCGCCGCCTTGAACGAAATCGCCTTCTGGCTGGAGCGCGAACTCGCCCCCACGTACAAAGTGCAGGCTTTCCGGAGGGCAGCCGCCGTCGCCGGCGGGCTGGATCCCGGCGAACTCGCCGAGCGGGCACGCAGCGGCCGGCTGAAGAGCATGAAAGGGATCGGTTCCAGCACCTTCGTGGTAATCCAGCAAGCGGTCGACGGCGAGGTCCCGGACTATCTGGCGAAGGTGCGGGAGCGCGCCGCGGCACCCCTGGCCGAGGGCGGCCGCGAGCTGCACCAAGCCCTGCGCGGCGATCTGCACAGCCACAGCGACTGGTCCGACGGCGGCTCGCCGCCTGAAGCCATGGCCGATGCCGCCCGCTGGCTCGGCCGCGACTACCTCGCCCTGACCGACCACTCCCCGAACCTTACGGTTGCCAATGGCCTGAGCGCGGAGCGGCTGGCCAGGCAGCTTGAGCTGGTCGAGGAGCTCAACGCCGGAGCGGACGGCTTCCGGGTGCTGACCGGGATCGAAGCCGACATCCTGGAGAGCGGCGAACTGGACCAAGCACCGGAGATGCTCGACCCGCTGGACGTGGTGGTCGCCAGCGTGCATTCCAAGCTGAGGTCGGACCGGGCCACCATGACCCGCAGGATGCTCGGCGCCATCGAGAACCCGCGCACCAACGTGCTGGGCCACTGCACCGGGCGGCTGGTCAAGGGATCACGGGGAACGCGGCCGCAGTCGGAGTTCGACGCGGGGCGCGTGTTCGACGCCTGCGCGGAGAACAACGTTGCGGTCGAAATCAACTCCCGGCCCGAGCGGCAGGACCCTCCGGACGAGCTCATCCAGCTGGCCCTCGACGCCGGCTGCCTGTTCAGCATCGACAGCGACGCCCACGCGCCCGGTCAGCTCGACTTCCTCCACTACGGCGCCGAACGGGCGGCCGCAAACGGCGTCCCGGCCGAACGGATCATCACCACCTGGCCGGTGGAGCGCCTGCTCGAGTGGACCCGGGCGGGCAGGTAGCCCGCTGGTGCAGGATGCCGGCTGACCGTCCCGACGCAGCCTTCCCGTGCGCCGCTCGCCACCGTATATCGTGCAAAGAGGGCTGCCATCGGAGCCCAACAACATAACGACGGCGGTGCACGGCTGCCGCAAGGAGGTACAGATGCGTCTGGGGACAGTACGGCGGAACGGGACCACGCAGGCGTTCCGGCAGGACGGCGACGCCACCGAATACCTGCCGGCCAGGGACGTCGGAGAGCTGCTGCAGCGCGGGGACTGGCGCACGCTCTCCGGGGAGCCGGGCCCGGCGCCCGCGGCGTCGGAGCTTCAGCTGCCGATCCTGCACCCGGGCAAGATCCTCTGCGCCGGCCTGAACTATTACGCCCACGCCGAAGAAGTGGGCCAGGAGGTCCCGAAGTACCCCACGATCTTCACCAAGTACGCGAACGCGCTGGTCGGCCCCACGGACGACGTGGTGCTGCCGGCGGCCAGCTCGAAGATCGACTGGGAGGCCGAGCTGACCGTGGTGATCGGCTCCCGCGTCCGGCACGCCGATGAGGCCGCAGCCCGGGACGCGATCGCCGGCTACACGGTGATGAACGACGTCTCGGTCCGGGACTGGCAGGGCCGCACCTCGGAATGGTTCCAGGGTAAAAACTGGGACCGGATGACGCCGGTGGGCCCCGTCGTCGTCACGGCAGACGAGCTGGATCCGGAAGCGGGGCTGGCGGTGGAATGCGAGCTGGACGGCGTGGTCAAGCAGTCGGGCAACACCTCGGACCTGATCTTCTCCTGCGCGCAGCTCGTGTCCTACGTCAGCCAATTCATGACCCTGGAACCCGGCGACCTGCTGGCCACCGGCACCCCGGCCGGCGTGGGACTGGCCCGGAAACCGCGGGAATGGATTCCCGCCGGAGCGCACCTGGTGACCCGGATCGAGGGAATCGGCGAGCTGCACAACCGCTGCGTGGCCGAGGAACGGCGCTGAAACGTCGAATTTCTCCCGCCGGCGTCCTAGGATCAAGGAGTGGCACAAACACGGCTGTTTGGGCGTGACCGGGAGGTGGCGCAGTGGCGCGACCTCGCCACTGCTGTGGAATCCGGCCGCAGCATCGAACTGACCGTCAGCGGCCCGTCCGGAATCGGCAAGACATCCCTGCTGGAGACGGTGTGCGCCGATGCCTCCGCGCGCGGCTGGAAACTGCTGCGCGCCGCCGGCGCCGCCAGCCGCTCGTTGCCCGGGTCCATGTTCTGGCAGTGGTTCGCGCCGCTGGCCCAGCAGGTGCCGGAGCAGGGCCCGCCGTTCGACGGGCAGGGCCGGGTGCTGCATACCTTCCTGACGCACGCGGGCGGCCCGCTGCACAAGGACGCCCTGACCTATTCCGCCTCCTGGGTACTGCGCTCGCTGGCCCAGGAGGGACCGGTGGCCGCCGTGGTGGACGACGCCCAGTGGCTCGATGAACTCTCGCTCCAGTCGCTGTCCGACATGGCGGGCCTGCTGATCGACGCCCCGCTGCTGCTCCTGCGCGGGGTGCGTACCGGCCAGGGTGCGGAGCGCGGCGACGGTATCCGGGCGGACTCCCTGCTGCTGGGTGCCGACGACCGCGGTGCCCGCGGCGGTACCTCCCGTGCCGATGGGCGCGTGCACTGGCCGCTGGAACCGCTGGACCGCCAGGCCGTGGCCGAGTGGACAGCCAACCGGAGGCCCGCTGCGGACCATGCCGTGGCGGCGCGCATCCATGCGGCGGCGGGAGGACTGCCGTTCTACGTCCACGAACTCCTGGAGGACGGCGCCGGGGCAGGGCTCGACGGCGCGGGCGTCAATAAGGCCAGGGCGGAAGCAGCGGTGCTCGAAGACCGCCTCGACCGGCTCTCGGCGACCGAGCGCGCGGTGCTGGACGCCGTCGTCGTCCTGGGGGAGGACGCCGGCCACCAGCTCCTGGCGCGCATGACGGGGCTGCCGGTGGCCGGAATGACCCCGGTGCTGAAGCGCCTTGTCGCCGCGCGGTTCCTGAGCTCCCTGCGTCCCCGGCCGCGGATCCAGCACGCCCTGGTGGCCGAAGCGGTGCTCGCCACGTTGGAGCCCGACCGGCAGGCCGAACTGCACGGCCAGGCTGCGGCCGCCCTGATGGCGCAGGGCAGCGAGAGCGCAGTAGTAGCGGGCCATCTCCTGGCGACCAGGCCCGGCACCGACCCCGCCTCGGCCGAAATCCTGCTCGATGCCGCCGGCGGGGCCCGGCGCATCGGCGCGGCGGAGCTTGCCGTCCGGCTCATCGAGCGGGCCATGGCGGAGAACGGGCTGGCACCGGATCTGCAGCGGCGGATCCTGATTGAAGCGTCGCTGGCCCATCAGGCGGCCGGGCACATCAAGCAGGCGGAGGTTTTAGGACGACGGGCGCTGGCCATGACGGACGGCACTCGGGCGGGCGTGGAGCTGCTGCTGGATTTCGCCGAGGCCCGGTATTCGATCAACCGGGTGGAGGAAAGTTCGCGTTACTACGGCCAGGCACTGAGCGAATTGGAAAACGACGACGACCCGCACACCGAGCTCAGGCGCCGGGTCGTTGCGCTGGCGACAGGGGCAGGGTTCCAGCAACTGCAGTTCGCCACGCAGTACGGCCAGGAGCTGGCGAGCATCCTGGCGCAGGACCCGGCCCAGGACGGCCCGAGCGACCGGCTGTTGCTGGTGCAGGAGGCGCTGCGGCTGACCGTGACCGGAACGGATGCCAAGCGCAGCGGCGAACTGGCGCTGCGGGCGTGCGCCGGCGGAAAACTGCTGGCGGAAGTCGGCGCGGAGTCCAACATCATCAACTACGCGACGGGTGCGCTCAACGGCTCCGAACAGGACGCCGCGGCCCTTGAGCTGCTGGACGCCGCCATAGCCGAGGCACGGGCCAACTCCTCGCCCATGGCGAACGCCACCCTGACCTACTGCCGCGGGGCCATTCATCTTAACCGGGGGCGGCTGCGGCTGGCCCAAATGGATCTGGAAATGAGCATGCAGGCGGCAGACACCGGCTGGCGGACGTATCTGGAGGTAGCCTGCGTGACGCTGGCCGAGGTCTACCTGGCCCGTGACGATCTTGCCGCCGCCGACGGCCTGCTGAAACGGGTCCCGCTGGCGGAAGAACGCGTGCCTCTGGTGCAGGCCATGGCGCTGCAGCTGCACGGAGTGGTGGCCGCCGGACACGGGGACCACCAGCTGGCGCTCGAGTACTTCGCCACCGCCATGGACCTCGGCGCCGGCCTGGGCCCGACGCTGAACCTGTGGACGCGCAGCGCCATTGAATCCGCCGCCCGCGCCGGGCAGACCGAATACGCCTCCGCGGTTGCCGCCGAGCTGCTCCAGGAGGTCCGCTCCTTCGGCGCCCCGCGCCTGACCGGCACCGTGCTGCGGGCCGCCGCGCTGGCCCAGCCGGGGCCGAGCGCCGTCGTCATGCTGCGCGAAGCCATCGCCCTGCTTGAAGCCCATGAAGGCCGCTACCAGCTGGCGCTGGCCCTGGCCGACCTGGCCGAGATCTGCCTGCAACCGGCGCAGGGCGACGCGCTGCTGGCGTTCCGGACCGAAGCGCTGGCGGCGGCGCGCAAGGCGCTGGTCCTGGGGAACCGGATAGGGGCCGCCGCGGTGGCACGGCGCATGACCCACCTGCTGGCGCAGCAGGATCATCACCTGCCGCTGATCGCGGAGAACAAGGCCGACCGGCTGACGCCCGCCGAGTACCGGGTCTGCTCCCTGGCGGCCAAGGGACTCACGAACCGGAAAATTGCGGCGGAGCTGTTCATCACCATCAAGGCGGTGGAATGGCACCTGTCCCGGTCGTTCGCCAAGCTCGGGATCGCCTCCCGCAAGGACCTTGCGGCCGTGCTGGACCGGCAGGACTGAGACGCGCCGGTGCTAGCCCCGCAGCACCCTAGGGTTTCCTAACTAGGGTGGATTGATCTGGCATACCGAAGCCGCCGGGATCATGATTGAAGGTGTCAGCAACCGGAACGGGAGACCACACCGGAGGCGGCGGCATCCGGATCCCAGTTGGGGGGACGCGCTTTAGGGCGGTGGATCCGATGCCGCACACGAAATGGCTCGAAGTGAGTTGGCTAATGGGGAGGCCTGACTTTGAGCCATTTCGTATGCCCGCGACCATGACAGACTGGGTCCGTGGCCCATCTCGACGTCTCCAACATCACCTATTTCCTCTCCGACGGCCGCCAGTTGCTCAACGGCGTTGGCTTCAAGGTCGGCGACGGCGCCAAAACCGCGCTGATCGGACCCAACGGCACCGGCAAGACCACCCTGCTGCGGATCATCGCCGGCGACATTGGCCCGGACGAAGGCGCCGTGGCGCGCTCCGGCGCCATGGGCATCATGCGGCAGTTCGTCGGCCAGGTCCGGGACGGAACCACGGTCCGCGACCTCCTGGTCGGCGCCGCCCCGCCGGCCCTCGCCGCCGCGGCACGGGCCGTGGACGAAGCCGAGCTGGCCATGATGGAGCGCGACGACGAGCCCACCCAGATGCGGTATGCGCAGGCGCTCGCGGACTGGGGCGACGCCGGCGGCTACGAGCAGGAGACCGTCTGGGACGAGGTCACCACGGCCGCCCTGGGCGTGCCCTTCGACCGCGCGCAGCACCGCACCGCATCGACCCTGTCCGGCGGCGAACAGAAGCGCCTGGTGCTGGAAGCGCTCTTCGCCGGCCCGGACGAACTGCTGCTGCTGGACGAACCGGACAACTATCTGGACGTGCCCGGCAAGCGCTGGCTGGAAGAAAAGCTGCGGGAATCCCGGAAATCGGTGCTGTTCGTCAGCCACGACCGTGAACTGCTGGCCAATGCGGCCACTCGGATCGTCACCCTCGAACCCGGCGCCCTCGGGGCCACCGCCTGGGTCCACGGCGGTGGCTTCGAGAGCTACCTGCAGGCCCGGGACGACCGCAACGCCCGCTTCGAAGAACTGCGCAAGCGGTGGGACGAGGAGCACGCCAAGCTCAAAGAGCTGGTGAACATGTACAAGAACAAGGCCGCGTTCCGCTCCGACATGGCCAATCGGTACCACGCCGCCACGACCCGGCTGCAAAAGTTCCTCGAGGCCGGTCCGCCGGAGGCCGTGCCGATCGAACAGAACGTGCAGATGCGGCTGAAGGGCGGGCGCACGGCCAAGCGGGCCGTGGTGGCCACCAAGCTGGAGCTGACCGGCCTGATGAAGCCCTTCAGCACCGAGATCTGGTTCGGCGACCGTGTGGGGGTGCTGGGATCCAACGGTTCCGGCAAGTCCCACTTCCTGCGCCTGCTGGCCAGCGGCGGCACCGACCCGGAGAAAGAGCACCTGCCCGTCTCGGAAGTCCGGATCGCCCACGTGCCGCACACCGGCACCGTGAAGCTCGGGGCCAGGATCCGCCCCGGCTTCTTTGCGCAGACCCACATCCGCCCGGACCTGCTGGGCAAGTCCCTGGTGGACATCCTGCACCGCGGCGACGACCACCGCTCCGGCTTGGGGCGCGAAGCCGCGGCCGCCGTCCTGGACCGCTACGGCCTGGCCCGGCAGGCGGAACAGCTGTACGACTCGCTCTCCGGCGGACAGCAGGCGCGGCTGCAGATCCTGCTGCTGGAACTTTCCGGTGCCACCCTGCTGCTGCTCGACGAGCCGACGGACAACCTGGACCTGCATTCCGCGGAGGCGCTGGAGAAGGCCATCGACGCGTTCGAGGGCACGGTGCTGGCCGTCACCCACGACCGCTGGTTCGCGCGCAGCTTCGACCGCTTCCTGGTGTTCGGCTCCGACGGCCGGGTCTACGAGAGCGATACCCCGGTGTGGGATGAGGACCGTGTTGTCCGGGAGCGCTGAACCGCCCGGCGTCGAGGGGAACGTCGAGGGGAGCAGGGCCGCGAAGCGCCGGCCCGGCGAACCGCCGCGCCCGGTCCGGGCCGCCACCTACGCGACCTTCGCCATCTTCGGGCTCAACGGGCTCGTCTTCGCCAGCTGGGCGGCCCGCATCCCGGCCGCCGCGGCAACGCTGGACATCAGCGCCGGCAGCATCGGCGCGCTGTTGCTGGCCCTCGGCCTCGGCTCGGTCATCTCGCTGCCCCTGGCCGGCCCCCTTGCCGCCAGGATCGGCACGGCCAACAGCGTCCGGGCCGGCGGGCTGATCGCAGCGGTCAGCGCGGCCGGCCTCGCCGCCGCGTTGGCGGCCGGCTCCTTTCCCGCCGCCGCCGCGGCGCTGTTCATATACGGCGTGGGCGTGGCCTGGTGGGACGTGGCGCAGAACATCGAAGGCGCCGACGTGGAGCGGAAACTGCTGCGCACCATCATGCCGAAGTTCCACGCCGCCTTCAGCCTGGGCGCGTTCGCAGGCGCCATGATCGGCGCCTGGCTCTCCGTGCTCGGGGTTTCGCTGGCCACCCATCTGGCGGTGCTGTCCGTGGTGGTCGCGGTCGCCACCTGGGTGGTGCCGCGGGCCTTCCTGCCCCACCGCCCCCAGCATGACGACGACGGCGGTGCCCGCCCCGGCCGCTTCGCCGCCTGGCGGGAACGGCGCACGGTGCTGATCGGCGTCGTCGTCCTCGGGGCCGCCCTGACCGAGGGCGCCGCCAACGACTGGATCGCCCAGGCGACCGTCGTCGGGCTCGGCGCCACCGAAGCGACCGGCGCCGTCATGTTCGGGGTCTTCGTGGCCACCATGACGGTGCTGCGCCTGGCCGGCGGGCGGTTCATCGACCGCTGGGGACGCGTCGCCGTGCTGCGGGTCAGCCTGGGCACAGCACTAGCCGGCCTGCTGCTCTTTGTGCTGGCGCCGAACCTGCCGCTGGCCTTTGCCGGGGCCGTGCTCTGGGGAGCCGGCGCCGCGCTGGGCTTCCCGATGGGCATGTCGGCGGCCGCGGACGATCCGGCCCGGGCCGCGGGACGGGTATCGGTGGTCTCGACCCTTGGCTATGTGGCGTTCCTGGCCGGACCGCCTTTCCTCGGGTTCCTGGGCGAACAGGTAGGCCTCCGCAACGCCCTGCTGGCCGTCGCCGCGGTGATGGTCGCCTCGCTGCTGACGGCCCCGGCCGCCCGCGAACAGCGGCAACGGCGAGCCTAAGGGTGACAGCAACGTGGATAGGGCGAAGGGGTTATGACCCAGCCCCCAAGCCCGGCGCACCTGTGGGCTGCAGACGTCCTGCACCTGCACCCCCGACCAGGTAGTCTCAGAGATTTCAGAGGCAGGTGAAGCCGCATCGGACGATGCCGACGGCTCGGTCGCCAAATCCTATGCCAGGCGTCAGCTAAACCCATATCCCACCTAAACCTGAGTGCCCGGAAACGTTCCTTTTCCGCCCGGCAAACGCCTTATCATCGCAAGCTTCCGGTATGGAACTTCCCTGAATAAACCGCAGCGGCGGAGGGGGGTCTGGGACAAAAGGGCATTTGTAGAAGGTCGAAGGTGGAGCTTATCCCGGCGGCCAAAGCGCTCGGGCAGTGTCCGAAAAGACCAATGTGCAGGTCCCCGGTTTCTACCTTGAGCACCACTTAGTGCAGCGGTGGAAGGGTACCCAACAAAACTCGTTCACGGTCTCTATGAAGTTATGAGGCTCATTTGGCGCAGTCTCCCAACCTCTTGGCGTGGATTCTCATCTCGCCCCAGAGCGCTCGCTCGTAGCGTTGACGTGGCATCGGCTGGCAGAGAAGCCGGCCCACACGCCGGCGGCAGCGATCGTCCAAGTACGGATGAGGGATATGAGCTGCCGCTCCGCATGGCGCATGGCTCCCTCCGGTCCGAATCGCGAGGGGCGCAGGTGCCACACATGGTCAACAAGACCCCAGCGACTGCTGGGCCTAAGCAAGGATAGTCAAGGATGACGCACTCTACAGTGGCCGGGCCTCGTACCGGCCGAATCGCACCGATAATTG